>CAXXCP010000007.1:0-347671 GCA_963666355.2 uncultured Methanoregula sp. | reverse complement strand
GATCGCCCTCCGGAGTACCGGCGCGAGCTCCTCTGGTCTCCCCACCGTGATACCGACCCCTCCGCATACTTCTGCGTACCGGGCGAAATCAGGGTTCCGGAGCTCGGTTGCGAAGTTAGGGTAGTGTTCGGTCATCTGTTCCACCTGGATCATGCCGAGCTGTCTGTTGTTCAGGATGACGATGACCATCGGGAGATCGTACCGGACTGCGGTGACAAAGTCTGCCATCGCCATAGAGAAACCGCCGTCCCCGGTGATACAGAAGACCGGACGCCCGGGATACGCGAGCTTTGCCGCGATCGCCCCGGGAAAACCAAAGCCCATCGTTGCAAGGTAGCCGGACATCGCAAACCGCTGGTGTTTCATCCGGAAATTCCGCCCGAACCACCACTGGTTTTCGCCAACATCGAGAGATATTACCGCGTTCTCCGGGATGACCTCCGAGAGGACTTTCATGATGAATGGTGGCCGGATGGGTATTGCAGTTGCATCGGCCTCCGCATCGCGCTGGTCATTCCATTCCTTCTTCAGGGCAGCAAGCGTTTTCGGGGTGGTCTCTCCCCGCCGGTTTATGAGAGGAAGGAGCCGGGGGAGGATAAGCCGGCAGTTGCCCCAGAGGGGGGTGTTCTTCGTATTTTTCCCGAGTTTTATCGGATCGATGTCCAGCTGGACCATGGGCCGGTCAACCGGCACGCTGGTAAACTTTGAGAAGCCTACACCCAGCGTGATCAGCAGATCGGTACCGTTCGCGAGTGCACGGGCCTGTGGCGACCCGACCGAACCGAGGATACCCATGACCCACGGGTTTTCCTCCGGTATGATCCCTTTAGCACGGAACGTTGTGAGGATTGGGGCATCTATTGCCTTTGCAAGAGCAAGAACCTCGTCAGCGGAGTCGTATGCCCCCCATCCCGCGAGGATAACCGGGTTCTTTGCTGCATTGATTGCATCCGCGGCGGCCTTCAGCGATGTATCCGATGGCATGATGTCGAAACCTTGTACGCAGGACTCCCGGGCACAGCAGGAGGCATCGAGCAGTTGTTTCTGGACATCGTTCGGGACTGAGAGCTGCCCGACTCCCCGTTGGAGCAGGGCATATTTCATGGCACGGTTCGAAAGAAGGACCGCGTTGTTCTTCTCGTAGATGGTGTTGTTATATACTGCAATCGGCCGGAAGAACGCGTCCTGGTCAATCTCCTGGATCCCGCCGGGCCCGGTGTACTGCGTCTCGACCTGCCCGTTCAGCGAGATGACTGAGGCATGATCTTCTTTCGCATCGTAAAGGCCGGTGGTCAGGTTGGTTGCGCCGGGTCCTGCAATCGTGAGGCAACCGGCGACTTTTCCCGTGAGCTTATGATACGCGGATGCGGCCATCGCTGCGTTCTCTTCATGCCGGACAACGATGTACCGGATCTCCGGGTTCTTGCGGATCGCATCAACAAGCCCGAGCGAGGAAGTGCCGGGGATCCCGAATATCAGGTGCACCCCCCTTGCTGCAAGTTCGCTGATTATCACATCCGAGACGGTCGTGGCTGCTTCTGCGTGGGCATCCTCCGAAGACTCGCGCACGAATTCGCTTTTGGCAGCCCCGCAGATCGGGCAGGTCCAGTCCCCGGGTAATGCGGAAAATTTCGTGCCGGGTGGAATCCCGGCTGCCATGTCTCCTTTCTCCTCATCGTAGATATAGCCGCAGACGGTACATTTCCACTGTGCCATAATGCATTCTTCCCTTACGTACCGGGGAATAAAAATATATGCCCACCCCCGGTACGGTCTGCCCGGTTCCCCCTCACTTCTGATCCCCCTCCATTCCATCCCGTTCTGGCCATACCCGGGAAGTCCCTGATCATCACCGATGATTCCGGGTATTTCCGGTTAATTACCGTTAATTATGGGCAAAAAGAACCGACATCTTTTTCATCAAGGTATGGAGTGGTAAGGAGCTGAACCGATCGGAAACTGCCGCAGGTAACACCCCATGTTCGCTCCTGGATATCCGGTTGCCGAATCCCGGCAGTTCTTTCGCCCGGGCAAAGCCCATTACGTGATTGCCATGAAGACCGGAAAGAAACTGACGTATGTCTCACTTCCTGATGACGAATCGATCCATGCCGGGTACGAGCGGGCACTCGATGAGGCTCTTCCTGAGCTCGGGAAGTCTCACCCGCTGCATATCGGGGGCAGTGAAATTTTCATTCAGCCTGTGTTTGAGGTTCGATCACCGTTCGATACCCGGATCCTGGTCGGCAGGTTCCAGACCGCGCCACCGGTACTCATCCGGTCTGCAATTATGACCGCGAAGGACGCTTTCCCGGCATGGAGGGCACAGCCATGGAACGACCGGGTAAAAATTCTCCGGAAGGCTGCATCAGTTATCGAGAAGAACCGGTTCCCGCTCGCGGCAATAATTACGTACGAATCCGGCAAGACCCGGGCTGAGGCAATCGCTGAGGTGAGCGAGGCAGTCGATATGATCCGGTACCATGCCGCGGTTTACACGAAGAACAAAGGTTTCATCGTCCCGATGGTACCCGAATCACCGGGCATGTTAAACACAAGCGTAATGCAGCCGTACGGCACCAGGGCGGTGATCTCCCCGTTTAATTTCCCGTTAAGCCTTGCAACCGGCATGGCAGCAGGAGCCCTGATTACCGGGAACACCGTTATCCTCAAGCCAACGAGCGAGGCTCCCTTTTCCTGCCTGAAACTCTACGAGGCATTCATTGCCGGCGGCGTTCCTGCCGATGCTGTCCACTATCTCACCGGGCCCGGCGGGAGTTTCGGTGATGTCATTACTGCACACCCGGAGATTGACGGGATCGCGTTCACCGGTTCGCGGTACGTCGGGATCTGGCTTGAGCGTAGTTTTGCAGAGCGGCAGCCGTACCAAAAACCCGTTATTGCGGAGATGGGGAGCAAGAACCCGGTCATTGTTACCGCGAATGCGGATCTCACAAAAGCGGTTGAGGGGATAGTCCGGGCGGCGTTTGGCTACTCCGGGCAGAAATGCAGTGCCACGTCCCGGGTCTATGTCGATGAAACGGTCGCAGGACCGTTCCTCGACGTCCTCAGGGTCCGGACCGAAGCACTAGCCATCGGTGATCCCCGCAACCGCAGTACCTTCATGGGGCCGGTCATTGACAAGAGAGCAGTTGATGTCTTCCGTGACAGCATGATTCGCACGCTCCGTGACGGCGGGACCATCGTCACGGGCGGGAAGGTGCTTGAGGGGGACGACCTCTCCCGTGGATATTTTGTAGAGCCGACAATTGTCACCGGCATCCGGCGGGGCCATCCGCTCACGAAGCGCGAACTCTTTGTGCCTTACCTGATCGTTGAACCCGTGAGATCGCTTTAAGAGGCGCTGTGCGAAGCAAACGAAACGGACTTTGGTCTTACGGCCGGAATCTTCTCAGAAGATCCTGCTGATATTGAATATTTCTTCACTACCATCCGGTCCGGTGTCACCTATGCAAACCGGAGCGGGGGGGCTACCACCGGGGCATGGCCGGGCTCCCAGCCGTTTGGGGGTTCAGTACTTCACTAATTTTTAGCCGAGGCTAATCAAAACCGGCAGATCTAAATAGGCAGCGGGCGCCGCATATGGCAAATAGACGGCAATTCACCCGCCGAATAAAGAATGAGATCCGAGCAGAAGATTGTTCCGAAATAGCAGTGGATGCAATCAACCGGAATCTCACCATTTCCATCAACGGAACACTGAGACAAAAGACCCTTATCCAGTCACTTGTTGGGATGTCAGCAACCAAACTATCCGTGCATTCCATCAATAAGGCCGGAGAAAAAGTCCCGTGTGAAACGTCAGTCAGATACCATTTATCGAAGGTGGATTTAGAATCGCTTTTCGAAATACAATCAAAGATCCTCACCTATTCAAACGATCAGATCCTTGTTCCCGGAAAATCGTATCGTTTTGCCAGAGATTTCACCGACGATCCTTATTATGGCGAAATTATCGAAGCGAACAAAGATTACGTCCTCAAGAGTAAAATGAAGAAATCAACAACCACATTTTACTCGTATGTTTCGCTCTACATAACAACAAAAGGTCAACGGCAGACCCTTGCAGTTTTCCCGGTGAAGAAGGGCGTGTCAAAGGTCGAGTACATCCGGAAATTTTTGGCCATAATCCACAACGCAAAAGTGAACACCCAAGTACTCTGTCTTGATCGGGGATTTTACTCAAAAGATGTGTTCTCATTTCTCCAGAAGGAAAAGATCCCGCACATTGTTCCGGTGAGAAAACACGGCGAAGAACTCAAGAAAATACTCCGGGGAAATCATTCCCGGTATGCACAGTATACGATGATGGGAACTGGCGAACCTCTTTCTCTTACTCTGGCAATTGATGTCCAGTACCTTCTGGGAAGGAATAAGAAATACGGGAATGTGAACCTGGGTTACGTCGTGTATGGTATTAACTGGAAACCCCGTCGGATCTACCGGGTCTACAAGAACCGGTTTGCGATCGAGTCTTCGTACCGTATCCGGAATATCGTGAAAGCAAGGACATCCACAAGAAACGTTGTGATCCGGTACCTGCTGACGATAATCTCTTTCCTTCTCAAAAATATCTGGGTCTCTCTTCAATGGATGTTCTTCTCTAAGGTTCAACGAGGACCAAGAACCGTTGCTGAAGATTTGTTCCGTTTCGATTTCTTCCGGCTATTGGTCTGGGAAGGGATTCGGAAAAAACTCAAATTTGTCTCATTTGTTTCTGTTCTTCGACCGTTTGGTTGATCAGAGGTTGAGAGTATTGATGACTTGCCAAAATTCACGGAGGTAAATTTAGAGAAGTACTGGGTCTCTCTTCAATGGATGTTCTTCTCTAAGGTTCAACGAGGACCAAGAACCGTTGCTGAAGATTTGTTCCATTTCGATTTCTTCCGGCTATTGGTCTGGGAAGGGATTCGGAAAAAACTCAAATTTGTCTCATTTGTTTCTGTTCTTCGACCGTTTGGTTGATCAGAGGTTGAGAGTATTGATGACTTGCCAAAATTCACGGAGGTAAATTTAGAGAAGTACTGGGGTTGGATCCCCTCAACCATTAACCCTGTTGCCGTTTTTTCCGCCAAGGCATGAAATGTGCCGGGGTCCCGTACTTCTCTAAATTTTCCTCCATGATCCATTGATTGTCGACAACCTAACTACCTCCATCAGCTAATATGACGAAGAACGGAAATAACTGTAACAAATTTGTAACTATTCTTTTGTTTCAAACCGTTCTCAGGATCGTCACGATGATTTTGCGCCCATCGCTTCACGGTTCTTTCGGAGATATTGTACGTCTCTCCTATCTCTTTGGCATTCGTATTCCCTCTTCATAGAATACAACTGCTTTGGTCCTGATCTCCATTGTCGCTTTCACCCGCAAGCACCTGATTGGTGCTCTTGAAAGCGGGCATAAATTATGTCACTATTTTAGGACAGAAACTCTGGCACGCTACAGGTAATATTGCGGCGTCCTGACATTGATCGTAATGATAAGTGAAAAAAAAGTTTTTCAGTAAAAAGTCGTCGGGAGTATCCCGAAATCATAGGACTTACGCACAGATCCTGGGAAAAAATCAGAGTACATTTTTTGGCTGTGCCAGGTATCCCGCGATAGCAGATTTGACAATCTCCCTTTTGGCATTATAGATAGATCTTACGCTCTTCTTGCAGATCGCCTAAAAATTAGTGATTTACTGGATTTAGACTACGCACGAGGAAGGATATCAAGCAGTTCTGCCACCGAGTCAATGGTAAAATCGGCGGGTACACGGTCGCCCGGGGAAAAATCCGTATCCCCGTACCGGGCGTAGACTGTCCGTATCCCAAGACTCCGGCACGGTTCTATGTCCCGCCGGGGACTGTCACCGATAAAAAGCGTTTCGTGAAATCCGGATTTCATCATCTCGAGTGCCGCAAGGAACGGTTCCCGGGAGGGTTTTTTCTCACCGATCATGTCGTACGTGACCATGCCGCAGAAAAACGGGAGGAGCCCGGTCTTTTCCAGCCGTTTTGTTGCATCACGGGAGTGTGCATCCGTGACAATTCCCATAGGATATCCCCGTTCCCTCAGCTCAGAAAGGGTCTCTGCCACCTGATCGTACGCCGTGATATTCTCAAGTTTCCGCTCTTCGAAGATCCGGCAGGCATTGCGAAACGTCAGCCCGGCAGGAATGTTCCGGTCCCGGATATAATCAAGGATATTCTCGTGCGACTCAAAACCCCGGACCGGGCGAAGGAAATAGTCATACAATGCCTTACCATCGTCTTTCCCGAGAAAACGGGCGACCTCGCAGCAGGATGCAGCCTGGGCTCCCTCGAGATCAAACAGCGTGTTGTCCATATCGAATAAAAGAATCCGGATGGATGACAGGGGATTTTCCGGGCTCATGCGTTCAATGATTTTGTTTTTTTTGGCAAAGAGAATTTGGTTTGAGGTAACCGGTCCGGAGTTACCGATGCCATCTGGGTGCAGGACTATAAAGCGAAGGGTAATGTACGATTTCAGCCCCTCCAATCCAGGAAGGATTTACGAAAGTGAAAATGATAATAATCGGACTTGCAAAATGCGATGGAAAAAAGTACATCCGCCTGGATCAAAAACACTAAACGCTCCAGGGGCTTTGCCCCCCGCCGCTGTGGCGCCCCAACTGCGATAACGGGGTATCTCAGATTCGACGTCCAGGTAATCCGGAGGAATCGCATGCGCCCCCGCCCCCCTCGGGGGGCAGGGCTGGCGCTTGAGGGGGCGAATGATTGTAAAAAATTAAAGAGGGTCTGGAGCTGGATTGGTACTTAACCCAGAGCGAGAATGATCATTATTTTCCGGTATGTTCTTTTAGGAAAATGTAAAACGTTGTTGAAATCACCGGCAGAATCGCACGATGAGAACACCAGGTTGGAGCGGGCTTTTTAAAAAAAACGGTTTTCTCGTACGGTTGAAAAATGGCAGGTAATCTTTTTAAAAGCCCCGAAAATTTTAACCGGGACTTTCCCGTGTGTGGTATCCCGAATTGATTTTACACATATAACCATTTCTGCGCATAGTTCAGAATCCTCTCCGGGGGTAGATGGTACCAGAATGCGTTATAAGGCTCATCGTAATCGAGACTCATGTGAGGTTTGATGACATTGTGCCAGTGAACAATTTTATCGACAGAACCGAACTTCGCGATCCTTCGTTCGACTTCTCCGAAGAACCGTTCAATTTTGCCGTTCGTTTGAGGGTGTTTTATCCTGGTTCAGTACTTCACTAATTTTTAGCCGAGGCTAATCAAAACCGGCAGATCTAAATAGGCAGCGGGCGCCGCATATGGCAAATAGACGACAATTCACCCGCCGAATAAAGAATGAGATCCGAGCAGAAGATTGTTCCGAAATAGCAGTGGATGCAATCAACCGGAATCTCACCATTTCCATCAACGGAACACTGAGACAAAAGACCCTTATCCAGTCACTTGTTGGGATGTCAGCAACCAAACTATCCGTGCATTCCATCAATAAGGCCGGAGAAAAAGTCCCGTGTGAAACGTCAGTCAGATACCATTTATCGAAGGTGGATTTAGAATCGCTTTTCGAAATACAATCAAAGATCCTCACCTATTCAAACGATCAGATCCTTGTTCCCGGAAAATCGTATCGTTTTGCCATAGATTTCACCGATGATCCTTATTATGGCGAAATTATCGAAGCGAACAAAGATTACGTCCTCAAGAGTAAAATGAAGAAATCAACAACCACATTTTACTCGTATGTTTCGCTCTACATAACAACAAAAGGTCAACGGCAGACCCTTGCAGTTTTCCCGGTGAAGAAGGGCGTGTCAAAGGTCGAGTACATCCGGAAATTTTTGGCCATAATCCACAACGCAAAAGTGAACACCCAAGTACTCTGTCTTGATCGGGGATTTTACTCAAAAGATGTGTTCTCATTTCTCCAGAAGGAAAAGATCCCGCACATTGTTCCGGTGAGAAAACACGGCGAAGAACTCAAGAAAATACTCCGGGGAAATCATTCCCGGTATGCACAGTATACGATGATGGGAACTGGCGAACCTCTTTCTCTTACTCTGGCAATTGATGTCCAGTACCTTCTGGGAAGGAATAAGAAATACGGGAATGTGAACCTGGGTTACGTCGTGTATGGTATTAACTGGAAACCCCGTCGGATCTACCGGGTCTACAAGAACCGGTTTGCGATCGAGTCTTCGTACCGTATCCGGAATATCGTGAAAGCAAGGACATCCACAAGAAACGTTGTGATCCGGTACCTGCTGACGATAATCTCTTTCCTTCTCAAAAATATCTGGGTCTCTCTTCAATGGATGTTCTTCTCTAAGGTTCAACGAGGACCAAGAACCGTTGCTGAAGATTTGTTCCGTTTCGATTTCTTCCGGCTATTGGTCTGGGAAGGGATTCGGAAAAAACTCAAATTTGTCTCATTTGTTTCTGTTCTTCGACCGTTTGGTTGATCAGAGGTTGAGAGTATTGATGACTTGCCAAAATTCACGGAGGTAAATTTAGAGAAGTACTGAAAACAGAAACGAAGTACTACACTCCCGATCCCTCGTACCGGCAGAACAGCTGGATAGGCGATTATACCTGGGCCTATACGGAGTTCCGGAAAAACCCGGAAGCGTTCTGGGCGAAGATCGCAGAAAAACTCCACTGGTTTTCCGGCTGGGACAAGGTTCGCGAATGGAATTTCCCGCACGCAAAATGGTTCGTGAACGGGAAGACGAACATCACCTACAACTGTCTCGACCGTCATGTGCTGGGTGAGCGGAAGAACAAGGTCGCACTTATCTGGAAGGGCGAGACTGATGATGAAGAACGGGTCTTCACGTACCGGCAGCTCTACCGCGAAGTCAACCGGTTTGCAAACGGGCTTAAGGAGCTTGGTGTAGTCAAGGGCGACCGGGTCTGCATCTACATGCCGGTAATTCCCGAACAGGTTATCGCGATGCTCGCCTGCGCCCGGATCGGGGCTGTACACAGTGTTGTCTTTGGCGGGTACGGGGCAGCGGCCCTCAACCAGCGTATTGTCGGTGCCGGTGCAAAGATTGTCATCACCGCCGATATGGCTGTCCGCCGCGGAAAGTCGATCCCCCTCAAGCATGTCATCGAAGAGGCAATCATCAACGCCCCGACTGTTGAACACCTTATCGTACTGCGCCGGGAACTCGGGCGCCCGGTCGAAATTCACGGGGAGATGGAGATTGACTTTTACGAAGTCGTCAAGGATGCATCATTCGACTGCTCTGCGGAAGTCATGGATGCCGAAGACCCGCTCTTCATCCTGTACACGAGCGGCACCACCGGAGCTCCCAAGGGAATTGTCCATACGGTCGGGGGCTATATGGTCGGCGTGTATTACACGACCAAATACATCTTTGATCTTAAAGAGAGCGACGTGTACTGGTGCACGGCAGATCCCGGCTGGATTACCGGCCACTCGTACGTTGTGTACGGGCCGCTCTCGGTCGGGGGAACCATTCTCATCTCCGAAAATACACCGGACTATCCAGACCCCGGGATCTGGTGGAAGATGGTCGAAGAATACGGGGTCAGCATCCTCTATACCGCACCGACCGCGATCCGCATGTTCATGAAGCTCGGGCGTGAATGGCCGGATAAGTACAATCTCAGTTCCCTGCGAATCCTTGGATCGGTTGGCAAACCGCTCAACCCGGAAGCATTCGAATGGTTCTACGAGGTAATCGGGAAAAAGAAATGCCCGATTGTCGATACCTGGTGGCAGACGGAGACCGGCATGCACATGATCACGACCGTCCTTGGTGAACCGATGCGGCCCGGTTTTGCGGGAAAATCAATACCCGGGGTTGTTGTCGATGTGGTAGACAGGGACGGAAAGGCAGTGGAGCCGGGCAGAAGCGGCTTCCTTGTCATCCGGGAACCGTGGCCCTCCATGATGCGGACAGTGTACAATAACGAAGAACGATACCACAAGTACTGGGAAGCGATCCCCGGTTGCTACACGGTCGGGGACCTTGCGATCAAAGAGACGGACGGGAACATCATGGTCATCGGACGCTCAGACGACCTGATCGTCGTTGCCGGCCACAATATCGGGACTGCTGAGGTTGAAAGCGCCCTTGTCTCCCACAAGGCTGTGGCAGAAGCCGCGGTGATCGGGAAACCGGATCCGCTCAAGGGCAATACCATCAAGGCGTTTGTTACCCTGCGGGTCGGGCATGCGCCCAGCGACAAACTGAAAAACGAACTGATTTACCACGTGCGGATCACGCTGGGGCCGATCGCCATGCCGTCCGAGATCGAATTTGCTGATTCACTTCCGAAGACCCGGAGCGGCAAGATCGTGCGCCGTGTTCTCAAGGCCCGCGATATGGGCGTGGATCCCGGGGATATATCGACGCTGGATGAATAAATCCCGGATCATACCCAACTTTTTAAATACTGTTTAGGTTTATTTATAAATATGAAGGTCCGGCCAGAAGATTCTCTGAAGATTGAAAACATCGTTGCTTCGGCAAAGGTGACCGATTATCTGGATCTGCCCGAGCTCGCATCCAAGATCCCCGGTGCGGAATATAACAAGAAACGATTCCCGGGCGTCGTACTCCGGATGCAGGACCCGAAGATTGCAGCGCTCGTCTTTGGTTCCGGGAAAGTCGTTCTTACCGGTGCAAAGAGTATCGATTCACTCAGCAAGGGTCTCAATATTCTTGGCGACAAACTCCGCGGGCTTGGGATCGATATCCCCAAAAAACTTGAATATAAGATCCAGAACATCGTTACCTCTGCCGATCTTGCGACAGCAATTAACTTAAACAAGATCGCAGTCGGGTTCAACCTCGACCGGATAGAATACGAGCCCGAACAGTTCCCGGGACTTGTCTACCGGCTCGAAACCCCGAAAGTGGTAGTCCTCCTCTTTGGGTCCGGCAAACTTATCATTACGGGCGGTAAAGTGCCGGAGGATGCAAAAAAAGCGGTCATCAAGATCCTCTCCGATCTCCAGAGCCTCGGACTGGTCTAATCTCATCAGAACTATTTTTCTGCGCTCCTGCTCAGCGAACAGGATTTTTTTTATCTGGCAATTGTAAAAAACCGGGTCCATTTCAATTGTCTTAAAATAGAATTATGTAAAAAAATATTGTTGCAGGATTTTTCCAATTGTAATATCCCAGCCTATATATTGGTCTTGGGATAATTACTTAGTAGGAACAATTGTTCAGTTGAATCGGGTGTGATGCATGAGATCAGAAAACGTTTTGTTTTTTACGGAGAAGGAAGCGGAATTTGCCAATCTCCTCATTGAGATTGGAACGAAGAGAAATGTAGCAAAAGTGCTGGTATTTCTCGCAAGCACTACGGAGGCAACTTCGCGTGCGATTGAACGGGGTACCGATCTCCGGCAGCCGGAAGTAAGTATTGCGATGCGGTATCTCCTTGACCAGAGCTGGATCCGCAGCAGGGAGAGCAAGGCAGAGAGCAAAGGCAGGCCGGTCAAGATTTACGAGCTTGCAAAGCCGATTGCTGAAATTATGGACAGCATCGAGAGAGAAAAGAAGAGAGAGGCAAACAACCAGCTCGCCCTCGTCAAGAAGTTACGGGACTATATCAGTTAAGCTGATAATCTTACATTTTTTTTCGCCACCCACAATGATCGTGGCTTTCTCCGAAAAGCCGGTGAAGAGTCCGCTCTCGACAACTCCCGGGATTGCTGCTATTGCAGCTTCCAGCTCGGCAGGGTTTCCGATTTCGGGAAATTTGCAGTCAATAATAAAATTCCCATTATCACTGATGACCGGCCCATCCTTCTTTACCCCTTCACGGATAACCGGAAGGCACCCGAGTCCCCGCAGCTGGTTCATGGCCGGGCGTGCTCCGAATGGTATGATCTCGACCGGGACGATCCCGTTCAGCCGGGGAACCAGTTTCTGTTCGTCGATGACAACAATAAACCGGAAGGCAGCAGCGGCTACGCACTTCTCCCGGGTGTGAGCGGCCCCGCGGCCCTTGATCATCCGGAGCTGGGGATCGACCTGGTCGGCACCGTCAATGGCAATGTCAATAACCGGGTGATCGTCAAGCGTTGTGAGCGGTATCCCGTACTCCCGTGCCCGGATTGCGGTCTGGTAGGATGTCGGTATCCCGAGGACCGAAAGTTTTTCCTCCCTGACCCGCGAGTAGAGACGCTCGATCATAAAATAGACGGTCGATCCTGTACCAAGGCCGACCACCACCCCGTCTTCCACCATATCGGCGGCGTGATATCCTGCCTGCCGTTTTGCCGCAGCGAGGGCCTGTGCAGTTTCGTCCATGTGACGAAACATATCTGTGCGGGAATAATTAAACGTGCGTTTTTAAAAAACTCGTCCCGGATCGGCCATCTGGAACATTTTCACACGCGGGCAGGAATTCCTCCCCGGGAGAGAAATAACGATCCTGTGATATGGCACAAGCCGGATCTCCAGTCACCCGTACCATATCAAAGTAAGAAAAAAAATACAAAATCAGGAGCGGAGAAAATTTATTTTGGATTATCAGAAAAACGATACGCTCCTTTCGGAACAATAATCTCAAATTTTGCACCTTTCCCGTCTTCCCCGGTCTCCCGGATGGTAATGTTGGTGATATCGAGAATCTCCCGGCTCAGGTAGAGCCCAAGACCGGTGTTACTGCCAAATCCCCGGGTGAAGATCTTCTCCTTGTTTTCGCGAGGTACGCCCTTTCCGTCATCCTGCACGGTAATGATGAGGCCCTCGCCGGATTCGTGGTTTGAGAGATGGATCTTTTTTATCGTCCCGGCATGACGGATGGCATTCTCAAAAAGATTGTAGAAAACTTTCTCGAAGAGAGGATCTGCATAAATCTGCAGTTTCGAATTATCCGGGGAGAGATCGAAAAGACCCGGTTCGAATTGTGTCATTGCAGAACGGACAACCTTGTCAAGTGAGACCCATGCCGGGAATTCGACCCCGATATCTTCGTAGAGTTTGGTAAACTGGATCTGCCGGTTGATGGTATTGAGGACCGTTTCCTGCTTTGCCAGATAGGTCTTTGCCTCCGAGTCTCTGACAACGTTTTTCATAAAACCATTGTACGCAAGCGCTACCGTCAGAGAGTTGGCAATATCGTGACGGGTAATCTGGGTAAGGAAATGCATCTTGCGGTTGACCTGCCCGAGCGCTTCTGCTACGCGTTTCCGGTCCGTGATATTATGGGCGACAAGGCTTACCATCGGAATTGCCCCTTTTAACGAGATAACCCCTGTTGCTATCTCGGCATCGAGAAGGGTTCCGTTCCTGCACCGGATCCGGACTTCCCCATTATATCCGGTGTTTGCACAGATCTTTGCCATGATGGCCTCCCCGTTCCCTTGTTCGTCAGTAATTACCGTGGTTACATCCAGGCCGGACAGTTCTTTCCTGTCGTACCCGATAAGCCGGATGAACGCAGGATTTGCCTCGACAATATGCCGGCTGTTGCAATCGATCAGGATTATCCCTTCAGCTGCTTTGTCGACAACTGCATGGTACCGTTGTTCGCTCTCACGGAGTTTCCGATCAAGGGAATGGCGGTGAAGAGCCATTTCAATGGTTGCAAGAAGTTCCCGGTCCATGAAAGGCTTGACGATATACCCGTAGGGCGTGGTCTCCTTTGCCTTTGCAAGCCGGCGATCGTCAACATCGCGGTAAGGTAAATGACCGGGATCAGTACTTCACTAATTTTTAGCCGAGGCTAATCAAAACCGGCAGATCTAAATAGGCAGCGGGCGCCGCATATGGCAAATAGACGACAATTCACCCGCCGAATAAAGAATGAGATCCGAGCAGAAGATTGTTCCGAAATAGCAGTGGATGCAATCAACCGGAATCTCACCATTTCCATCAACGGAACACTGAGACAAAAGACCCTTATCCAGTCACTTGTTGGGATGTCAGCAACCAAACTATCCGTGCATTCCATCAATAAGGCTGTAGAAAAAGTCCCGTGTGAAACGTCAGTCAGATACCATTTATCGAAGGTGGATTTAGAATCGCTTTTCGAAATACAATCAAAGATCCTCACCTATTCAAACGATCAGATCCTTGTTCCCGGAAAATCGTATCATTTTGCCATAGATTTCACCGACGATCCTTATTATGGCGAAATTATCGAAGCGAACAAAGATTACGTCCTCAAGAGTAAAATGAAGAAATCAACAACCACATTTTACTCGTATGTTTCGCTCTACATAACAACAAAAGGTCAACGGCAGACCCTTGCAGTTTTCCCGGTGAAGAAGGGTGTGTCAAAGGTCGAGTACATCCGGAAATTTTTGGCCATAATCCACAACGCAAAAGTGAACACCCAAGTACTCTGTCTTGATCGGGGATTTTACTCAAAAGATGTGTTCTCATTTCTCCAGAAGGAAAAGATCCCGCACATTGTTCCGGTGAGAAAACACGGCGAAGAACTCAAGAAAATACTCCGGGGAAATCATTCCCGGTATGCACAGTATACGATGATGGGAACTGGCGAACCTCTTTCTCTTACTCTGGCAATTGATGTCCAGTACCTTCTGGGAAGGAATAAGAAATACGGGAATGTGAACCTGGGTTACGTCGTGTATGGTATTAACTGGAAACCCCGTCGGATCTACCGGGTCTACAAGAACCGGTTTGCGATCGAGTCTTCGTACCGTATCCGGAATATCGTGAAAGCAAGGACATCCACAAGAAACGTTGTGATCCGGTACCTGCTGACGATAATCTCTTTCCTTCTCAAAAATATCTGGGTCTCTCTTCAATGGATGTTCTTCTCTAAGGTTCAACGAGGACCAAGAACCGTTGCTGAAGATTTGTTCCGTTTCGATTTCTTCCGGCTATTGGTCTGGGAAGGGATTCGGAAAAAACTCAAATTTGTCTCATTTGTTTCTGTTCTTCGACCGTTTGGTTGATCAGAGGTTGAGAGTATTGATGACTTGCCAAAATTCACGGAGGTAAATTTAGAGAAGTACTGGGGATGTCAAAACGTTCCTGGATCAGCCGGGCGGTCTCGATCCCGTCAATCTCTCCCATAAGCTCGATATCCATGAGAACAAGACCGGGCCTTGATTCTGCAATCTGCTCAAGGGCATCCTCACCGAATGCAACCGGATCGGGAGCGCGATAGCCGGATTTTTCCAGCATCTCCTGCATCCGAAGGGCAATGACTCCGTCATCCTCGACAATAAGAATGGATTCCCCAATCATGATATCTCTCCAGGCATTTCTCGTCCGGCAAAGACGGACGGTATACGTATGGATAAACTGGTAACAAACCTGCCCGCATCGCAGGTCTCCTGCCTTTGTTTCCCCGCAGGTTTGTGGGCAATCCACTGTTTTATATTTATATCATGATAAATTGTTTGGAACTCAGAATAACTGCCCGACATCATGGTATCTCTTTTTTTGTGAATAGAATTTTCACCGGAATTTAATTTCACCAAAAACCGCCTGATCAGGATTCAGGTGTGCATTCAATTTTGGTTACCTCTCTTGAGTAATGGTGCAATATAAAGATTTGGCTTTTCGGGCTGATGGGGATAAAATATTTGGCATGAAAAAGCTGCATTTTTGTGAAACCGGCTGAAAATATCCCTGCAACCATCCGCTTACTGAATTGCCCGGGCAGGCCTAAGAAATCCCGCTCGTGGAATGAACCTGTTCCAGGGTACCTCTTTCAGGGTACTTCTTCCATACAGTATCCATAACTCCCGCAGTTACCCTCATCCGGGATAAAAAGATCCCTCCTGCCGGACCCGGCGGAATTTCAGTGCCGTTCTGCGTGAAGGATTCCCATCACGCCAAGAGTATCGTGAACCGGTTTTCGTTCGATTGCATAGTCATAATGCCGGTCGAGATAATCGAGGAGAGCCGGGTTGGGCGGGCCGGAAATCGGAGGCAGGTGGAGTTCCATCTCTATCCGGCGGATTCCGGCAAGATCTTCCGGATCAATTTTCCATTCCGCACCTTCACAGTCGCATTTTAAGAAGCTGCATCCCCCCGAAAGCCGGATGATATTTCTGAGCGGGAACGTTTTCATGCGGACTGAAAGGGAGTCCCAGCAGATCTCCCGGATAGCACCATCGCCAAGAGCTCCTTCGATAACCGTAACATGGGCGTGATTAAGCCGGATGTTCTCCTTTAATATATCGGGTGTAACCGGTTCAACTGCGGTGACATGGTGTGCGACCCGGGCTGCCCGCAAACAAAAAGCACCGACATTTGCCCCGATATCGATCACCAAATCATCCGGTGCCAGGTCCGTAAAACAGTATTCCGGTACTTCGGTGATCTGCCGGAACGTCGAGGGCGTAGCAAGAAATGTTATCCCGTCCCGGGAAATCGTGAACCGTTTTTCCGGGCTCAGTCCGGCGGTATTTGCGGGGATAGCCGGTACCCCCTCCGTGTCACGTTCCGGGCCACGGGCACAGTTTTTTTCGGAGATGACTGTTTTTTGGCCCGGAATGAATTGCTTCAGGCGTTTCAACGTTATCGTTCCTTTAGGGAAAATGAACAGGATCTGCCAGTGTTATTGAGTACCGGCACACCGGGAAAAGCATTCATTATCCCGGTGATAGCTCAAAGGTTTTTTCAGGATAAAAAAGATGGACATTCGCTCCAGAAATCGTCGTTAAACCCCGGCCTTCTTTTTGATGAATGTACCGTTTCGGTACTCGCGAAAAGCTTCTCGAAGTTCATCCTGTGTATTCATGACAACAGGACCCCGCCATGCAACCGGCTCGCGGAAGGGTTTTCCCCGGAAAAAGAGCAGCCTCATACCATTCCGGGAAGATGCAAACCTGACTTCATTCCCCTCACCAAAGAGGATGAGATCCCGGTTCTGGATTGCCCGGTCATCACCCCCGCCGCACAACCCTTCCCCGCCAATAATGTACGCAGCGGCCGTGTGACTGCTCTGTACCGGATGAGTAAAGGCCGTGTCCGGTGCAAGGGTGATATCGAGATATTCAGGCTCTGCGACAATATTTTCCACCGGCCCTCTTACCCCTTCAACAGAACCGCAGACAACCCGGATGCTGACACCCCGGTCCGGGGAGACAACCGGGACCTGGTGACTCTTCACTTCCTGGTACCTCGGGTCCATCATCTTATCTTTACCCGGAAGGTTGACCCAGAGCTGGAACCCGCCCATGCGACCTTCAACCGGCTTTGGCATCTCCTGGTGGATTATCCCCGACCCGGCAGACATCCACTGGATATCGCCGGCGTTCACGTTGCCGGCGTTGCCCATGCTGTCCCCGTGTTCAACTCTCCCTTCGAGCATGTACGTCACCGTCTCGATTCCCCGGTGCGGGTGCCACGGGAACCCGGCGAGATAATCCTCCGGTCGTTTTCCGGCCCGGAAATCATCGAGCATAAGGAACGGATCGAAAAGCGGCACTTCCTCGTACCCGAAAGCCCGGTGAAGCCGAACCCCGGCACCCTCGATTGTCTCATACGCCCGGAAGAGACGTTCAATATTCCTCACCTCTGTCATGATCGGTTCTACTGTCACTCCCGCTATATAAGGTTTGTTCACCGGGGGTTGTTGGCTGATCACAAAACCCCCGGTAAAAAGGATCATTTTTATCCAGCCATCCCTTATCTTTCCGGCAATGAAACTGAGAGAACTGCTGGCCGGAACCCTGCCCGTGGATGTTTTACCGCATCTCTCCAACCACTTCGATGTCATCGGCGATGTCGCGATAATCTCCCTCCCCCCCCGAACTCCTGCCCTACCGGCAGCTCATTGCTGCTGCGATAATCACCAATCGGCGGAACATCTATACCGTTCTCAACAAGACAACGATGGTGAGCGGTGATTCGAGAACCGCATCGTACGAGATTCTCGCGGGAACCTCCACGGTCGCACTGTACCAGGAGTTCGGGTTCCGGTACCGGTTCGATGTCCGCCGGGTTTTTTTTAGTGTCCACCTTGCCTACGAACGGATACGGGTCGCCGACCAGGTCGAGCCGGGGGAGAGGGTTCTTGTCCCGTTCTACGGGGTCGGACCTTTTGCCATTCCCGCTGCTGCAAAAGGTGCACAGGTTGTCGCCATCGAGAAAAATCCTGATGCGTATCACTGGCTCCACGAAAATATCGGGCTCAACAAGGTGAGGCCGAACATGACGGTCATCATGGGAGACGCATTTGACACCTCCCTCCTTCCCCCCACCCTGTTTGACCGGGCGATCGTTCCCACACCGTACGGGACAGAGGGTTTCCTCGATGTGATAGCACCGCACATCATGAAAGGCGGGTTGATCCATTTTTACACGTTCAAAAAGAAGCACCAGATCCCGGGTCTTCTGGATGATTATACACAAAAAGGATTCAGCGTCACGTTTTACCGGCCGTGCGGGAATGTCGCGCCCGGTGTCAGCAGGTGGGTCTTCGATCTCGAAAGGGATGGCTGATACCATGGGAACAACCAGCAGCGAACAGCCTTAGTTTTATCTTCCGGTAAGGAATACCGGTGCATACGAAACCATGTACGATACGATCTTCTCGGTTCTGATGGTAATTGCACTCGGGCTGCTGGCCGGATGTGTGCTTGGCCTTCTCATCGGTTTTGCGCTCGGAAAGCAGAAGCCTGCCTGATCGGAAATGACGCCCGCAGAAAAACGGTTCAACGCCATACTCATTATTGTCTGCTCGGCTATTGCAATTGCCGGGCTTGGATGGTATTCCCTTCTCCGGTAATCGTTTCGGGCGGGACGGAAATTACGATTTTATTATTTCTTACGGCTGTAATGCAGGGTAAAGAGGGCCATGTACTCGTCCGCATAGCAGGCTGAATCGGAACAGAGTTCAAATTCGGGCCCGAGTTCCTCTCCGAAAAGCTCGTTCCACTGGCTGCGCAGCATGTGATAATCGGTCCGCTCACCCCGGGGTTGGGTAAGGATCGATAGTACTTCGGTCATCAGGAACGAATCGACACAACTGGTGACTACATCTACGGGAGCATCGTGTGCGTGCACGAAATCGATGATACGGCCGTATGACTGGTATACCGAGAACGCGAGTTCAGGGGAATCAAGTTCCGGGGTATCGTTGTTGGCATCCATCTCGAAGAGAAGGAAATGATCTATCCACGGTTTGAGCCGGGCGAGGTGAATTCTCTTGTGTTCGACGGGCATGTGATGGTAGGCAAGCGAGCTGAATGCGATGTCGTAGTGCTTGTTTATCGTTGCAGAACAATCCTGGATTCTCGCGTTTTCACAAGCAACAGGGACCCCCGGCAAAGCTTCGCCGACCGTTCTCTTCGCGAGTTCGATCATCGCCGGTGATGAATCGACCAGCAGGATCTCTTCGATCCGGTTGACCTTTCCCGATTCCACCAAACGGGTAAGAAGGCGGGCGGTAAGTGCCCCGTCACCGCACCCTATATCCATGAACCGGATCGGCTTTTCGAATACCGGAAGAGAGTGAGCCAGCTGGCTGATGAGCTGGGTCCTCGCATCTTTCATGGTCGGAACGTTCGAGAAATGGACAAATGGCCGGGGATCCTCGAACGCAACCGCCGGCGCAATCATCTTTCCCTCATGGCGCTCGAGAAAACCGAGGAGGTATGTCGAACAGAACAGCCCGTCCTCTTCGCAGAGTGCGCCGGCTTTCAGCCACGCGGTGGCCCGGGCGTCGCCGTGTGCGGCAAGGAGCGTTCCAATATAAAAGTAAAATGCCGGGACAAGATTCGACCGTACCTTGCCGTCATATTCATCAGGCATCTCACTCCTCCAGGCTATCCTGCGGGCATATCCGGCCCATTCGTTTTTCTCCTGTTCCGACAGAAAGAGCATAATTTACCCCGGGGAATTGTTGAAATGACACGCGTCACGTATACGATACGGTAATTGGCACCTCCCTCTTCAAGAGTATTTCCAAAATTACCCGGTGCGTATATTTTTTAAGGATTTTTTCCCGGAACATGGTCCGACACAAAGATGAGAAAAAGAATTTTTTTTAAACCGGGAAGATCTTCTTCCCGTGAACTTCGTTTATTGCCTGGCCGAGCCCGATGTACAGCGCCAGACCCCCGGCGATCAGGCCAACGACGCCGCCAAGGGTAAGGATCGTTGTGCTCCCGGTCAGTTGTCCTGCAACCAACAGGGCTACGAGAACAACGACTGCGATAAACGTTACCTGGAGAATCCGGTGCATCGTTAAGGTACAAACAAACAGGCCGATGGCAAAGATTCCCCATACTGCAAGGAATGCGGCGAGTTCAGCGGGTGCCGGAGATTTTGCGAGACCCAGTGCGGGGAGCATCAGGAGTGTTGCAAATGATATCCAGAAGAACCCGAAGCTGCCGAAGGTGAGGAGACCAAAGGTATTGTTCTTCTTCCATTCCATAATGCCGGCGATGACCTGTGCAGCACCACCATACATGATCGCCATCGCAAAGATCGGGCTCGTTAACGCAATGAGTCCCGCATTGTGAAGGCTCAGGAGGATCGTTGTCATACCGAATGCGCACAGCCCGAGGGGTGCGGGATTAGCCGTATTATCGTCAAGAAACAGGTTATTCCTGCTTTTTTCTTCCATATGCTGCATTTTTCATAACTCCATGCGTGATGCTGCACCAGCCGGCTTTGATGTGAATTCAGGTATGCACCATTTCATCACGGAACATTACCGTGAAATGAGTGTTCTGCACCAAAATTCACCTGTTCAACTGGCACGCTGGTGCGATCAGAGGCCATTTCCCACCATCCAATAAACATTGTGGTGCAGAATATTAAAAAATTTTCATCATATTGTAGTGTATCTATTATTTATTGCACCACAACGTTGTTCAGTCCTTCATTATTTGCACCATGAAGGTAAGAACAAATCCCTGGAGTAAACCGGGAGTCCGGACGCAGAAACTCCCTGCATGAGAATAAAAAATTTTCAGGTATACCAGGATACGTTTCCGAAATAAAGGGGACAGGAAAAAACCGGGATGAAAAAAAGTCAGGTTGACGTTAGTCGCTTCTCAGCGCATCAATCGGATCCATATTCGATGCCCGCCAGGCAGGGTACAGCCCGGATGCCACGCAGACCACCATGCCGATTATCATTCCTTCGGGTACAAAGAGCAGACTCTCCGGCAGGAAGAAATACGCCGTGCTCCCGATCATTGCGCTCACGACCGAGTACCCGATAACAAGCGTCATCACCCCGCCGACCGCAGCCCCGATAAGACCAAGGATAAGCGCTTCATAGAGGAACATCCGACGGACTTCGCCTTTCTCGGTTCCGATAGAAAGAAGAATACCAATCTCCTGTACCCGCTCGTTGACCGACATCATCATCACGTTGAAGATGCTGACTGCAGCAACGACAAGGGAAATTCCCCCGATTGCAAGGATGAAGGTCGTGATGGTGCCAAGGGTCTGCGTAATACTCGAAAGGCGTGAACTGGCATCGGCGATCCGGACAAGCTGTGAATTCCGGTTTACTTTCTTGTCAATCGCTGCTTCGACATCGCTGATCGTGTCAACATTTTTCACGATCACATTTACCTGGCTGTAAACATCCTTGTCTCCATATTGTGACGTGTACCATGTATCGGACGCAACGATGGCATTATCGGTGTTTACGCCGTCGGATGCAAACCCGCGGGCTGCAAGAATCCCCGATACCCGGACAGTCGGGCGATCCTGTGTTTCCGGCTGGCCGATCTTGATCCGGGTCCCCACGTTCAGGTTAAAATTGGCGGCAATGGTCGGCCCGACAAGAACGTCGTTGACTCCCTTGATAGTGTCTCCCTGGTCGATGGTCAGGAATTTCTGGACATCATTCGGGTCGAGACCATAGATCCCCCCTCTCCCGTCAGTAGACCCGATGGTGAACTGGGTACTGGTGCGATGGAGGGGAACGACAAGGTTGGGCACTGCGGAACTTTTTATATCATTGAGCTGGCTCTTGTCGATTCCCTGCGAAGTCGTTGGTACCCCGGCAGTGGAACTCGTCCTCACGGTATCGGACGTGATCATGACGGTATTCACATTGGAGGAGAGCTGGTCCTTGACCGAGAGCTGCATATTGGTACCGAGCATCCCCATCGAAGATATCGCCACAACACCGATCACGATGCCGATGGAAGCAAGAAGCGAACGCAGGAAATTGAGCCGGACGCTCCGGACCGAGAGATCGAAGAAGATGTCTCTCATGATTCGATGATCCTCCCGTCTTCGAGCTGGATGGTCCTGTGGGCATATTCGGCGATCTTCTGGTCGTGCGTAACCAGGATAACGGTCTTGCCTTCGCTATGCAGGCCGCAGAGGATGTCCATGATCTGGAGGCCGGTCTTCCGGTCGAGATTGCCGGTAGGTTCGTCGCAGAGAAGGATTTTTGGATCATTGACAAGCGCCCGTGCGATTGCAACACGCTGCTGTTGACCGCCTGACAATTGCGAAGGCCGGTGAGCACCGAGTGCTTCGTCGAAGCCGACCGCACGGAGCATCGCCGCCGCCCTCCCGGACTCGTCCCGTTTCTTGTATTTCAGGATGAGCGGGTATTCGACGTTCTCGTACGCGGAGAGATGCGGGATTAAGTAAAACTTCTGGAAGATGTAGCCGATGATGTCCCGGCGCATGTGCGTCCGTTCGAGGTTTGACGTCCGGGCAACGTTCTTCCCATTCATAAAGAGCTCTCCCGATGTGGGGACATCGAGGATCCCAAGCTGGTTCATCATGGTCGATTTACCGGAACCCGATGGGCCCATGATCGCAATGAATTCCCCTTCCTGGATGTCAAGCGAGACATGGTCGAGAGCGGTAAAATCACCGCTCTCGAGATGGTATACCTTGGAGACATCGGCAAGCCGGATAAGCGGGATTTCACTCATAAGTGGCCGCTCATTGTTTCCGGATCTTCGAGAGGATCCATTTTCGTTTTGTGTAGAGGATTACTCCCGCAACGATAATGATCGCTCCGGCAATCAGGGGATAGAATGAACTCAGGCCGCCTCCGCTCCTGCCCCCGAAGATGCTCATGCCCCCGCCGCCCCCGCGTGCAGCGTTCCCTCCGGCAGCTGCGCCACCGGTTGTTGCCCCTCCGGAAAAGGAGCTCCCCCCGGTTCCCGTACTTCCGGTCCGTAGTGCGGATCCGGCACCGAGGTTCCGCAGATCGAGGTTCTTAACGGTACTGAAGGTATTGCCCGATGCATCTTTCCAGCTGATCTGCAGGGGAACTGAGGAGAGATCGTTTGCGGTAAACGTCAGCTGGAAACTGGAGAAATCATCCGATGCCAGGGTACCGATGGCATATTCTGCGTACGGCTCAACAGCTTTTGCCGGGGGTGCAACCGTGATGACCATCGATTTTGCATCGGTGATTCCGGCATTATTGACATCCCCGCTGAGCTGGTAGGAAAAACCCTGGGGGGTGAGTTCAACATTATTCACAACCGGGTTTGCCCCGGTCTTATCGTCGCCGATATTCAGGGGCAGCACGACACTGGTCGCGTGCTTGTTGTCGCCATTCTGGAAGGAGATATTGAACGTGAGATCGGACTGCTGGTTTGGTGTGACTTTGAACGGGATCGTGATCGATGTTCCCGGAGCAATGGTACTGACAAAGGATTCAGTGGGAGCGACATCAACACCAGCGCCGGACGTTGTTACAAGAATATTATTGATTGCACCATCGCGGGGGTTCGTGATGCTCAGATTAACGGTATCAGACCTCGAAATTGCAAAATTATCCGGTTTTGATGAGACACTCGCCCGGATATCGGTTGAGTCAACCTGCACCTTTACCGGATAACGGATGGAATTTGCTCCTTTAACCGCCATGGTGAAGAGGGGGAAATATGTTCCATCCGGGGGATCTGCTGAAACAACGAATGAGACATCCATGGTCGACCCGGGGCCGATATACGATACGGATTGATACGATTGTTTATTGAGGACGTTTATATTATTGTCAAGGAGATCCGGTTCGGACAATCCGATTGCTGTTGTCGCACTGTTTGCCAGGTGAACCGTAATGGTTCCCTTCTCGTAGGGATAGAAAACCTGCGGGGAGTAATCGACGCCGGAGATATACACGAGAGATGCAGCATCCTGCGAAGAGGAGGAACTTGCGGCCGATGCACTGCTTGTTGTTACTGCACTGACTGAACTGGCAGAGGTACTTCCCGCAGCGCTTGCGGCAACCCCCGCGAGAACAAGGACAAGTGCAAGGAAAAGTATTCCAAACCCAGTACTTCTCTAAATTTACCTCCGTGAATTTTGGCAAGTCATCAATACTCTCAACCTCTGATCAACCAAACGGTCGAAGAACAGAAACAAATGAGACAAATTTGAGTTTTTTCCGAATCCCTTCCCAGACCAATAGCCGGAAGAAATCGAAACGGAACAAATCTTCAGCAACGGTTCTTGGTCCTCGTTGAACCTTAGAGAAGAACATCCATTGAAGAGAGACCCAGATATTTTTGAGAAGGAAAGAGATTATCGTCAGCAGGTACCGGATCACAACGTTTCTTGTGGATGTCCTTGCTTTCACGATATTCCGGATACGGTACGAAGACTCGATCGCAAACCGGTTCTTGTAGACCCGGTAGATCCGACGGGGTTTCCAGTTAATACCATACACGACGTAACCCAGGTTCACATTCCCGTATTTCTTATTCCTTCCCAGAAGGTACTGGACATCAATTGCCAGAGTAAGAGAAAGAGGTTCGCCAGTTCCCATCATCGTATACTGTGCATACCGGGAATGATTTCCCCGGAGTATTTTCTTGAGTTCTTCGCCGTGTTTTCTCACCGGAACAATGTGCGGGATCTTTTCCTTCTGGAGAAATGAGAACACATCTTTTGAGTAAAATCCCCGATCAAGACAGAGTACTTGGGTGTTCATTTTTGCGTTGTGGATTATGGCCAAAAATTTCCGGATGTACTCGACCTTTGACACACCCTTCTTCACCGGGAAAACTGCAAGGGTCTGCCGTTGACCTTTTGTTGTGATGGAGAGCGAAACATACGAGTAAAATGTGGTTGTTGATTTCTTCATTTTACTCTTGAGGACGTAATCTTTGTTCGCTTCGATAATTTCGCCATAATAAGGATCGTCGGTGAAATCTATGGCAAAACGATACGATTTTCCGGGAACAAGGATCTGATCGTTTGAATAGGTGAGGATCTTTGATTGTATTTCGAAAAGCGATTCTAAATCCACCTTCGATAAATGGTATCTGACTGACGTTTCACACGGGACTTTTTCTCCAGCCTTATTGATGGAATGCACGGATAGTTTGGTTGCTGACATCCCAACAAGTGACTGGATAAGCGTCTTTTGTCTCAGTGTTCCGTTGATGGAAATGGTGAGATTCCGGTTGATTGCATCCACTGCTATTTCGGAACAATCTTCTGCTCGGATCTCATTCTTTATTCGGCGGGTGAATTGTCGTCTATTTGCCATATGCGGCGCCCGCTGCCTATTTAGATCTGCCGGTTTTGATTAGCCTCGGCTAAAAATTAGTGAAGTACTGAGTCTCCCTGCCACATCGACATGGAATGAGTACGTTCGTACCGAACATATTTCCGTTGTTGCCGTTTTTTCATGTTGATCTCCACCAGACCGTGGTTCAACAATACCCGATAGATTCGATTATGCGGGATATGGATCCCGTGTGTTTCCTCAATCTTTTTCTCCAGATGGATTGGACCAATGTTGTTGGATTGATAGGTTTCGAGGATCAACTCTTCTGCTCGATCATCGATGGCTTGGGGCTTTCTTCCAGATTGCCTGAGTACCGGATATTCTCCCGATTCTCTGAACTGGTTGATGAGCTGATACACTCGTTGACGGGTAATCTGGAAATACCGGACAATCTCAACAACGGGTTTCTCATTTACCCATTGCTGAATGATCCTCTGGATATCCCGATTCGATAATTTGCTCACATCGATATTTACATGTGATGTCAAATGATTTCGGGATAGGACACCTGTCATTTCAAACGAAAAACTTCTAATCCTCCCGGATCCGATACTTCCGGTGAGGGGAGTTCTCCATGGATAAAGCGACAAAAACGCAGTTCAGCATCGGATTCTTTGTTATCGGTCTTGTCATGCTCTTTGTTCCGGATCTCAAGCATCTCGATTCGATACCGCTTGGGATCTCCCAGTACTTCGGGATCATGTTCTATCTCGGCCTGGTCTGCATCATTGCCGGTTATTACCTGAAATAAACCAAAAAAAATCCTGCCGGGGCTCTTGCCCACGAGGAAAAAAAAACGTTATTTTTCCGGCTCCTTTTTTACGTCCGGCTCAGGATCGATCTCTACCTTGATCTCGCACTGCCGGTCCCCGGTGCACATGGTCCTGACAAAACGTGCCCGGTATTTTTTATTGAGGAGCGGAATCGTGGTGAGGGTGAGGGCCATACACCTGTGGAAGGAGCATTCGGCCGTGCATCCCGGTTCAAACCCGTGTTCGAGAAGGGGACAGTGCCTGACAATAACGACAGCACCATCATCGGACAGGGGAAGGGCTTCGCTCCGGTAACCGGGCCCGAAGAGAATGGTGATCACGGTCCTCATGGTTTCAGCAAGCTCGAATGCGTTGCGGGTCGGCAGGGAGAAGTCGCGGACAATCCGGTACGCTGTGCGGGAGAGTTCCATCCAGATCTCCTCTTCGATTCCCTCGTACCGTTTGCCAACAACGCTCCGGAACGCCCGGTCGTACAGGGCAGGGATCCGGGCTGCGTTCTCGGCTGCAAGGCGCCATTTTACGTCATCAGGGATATCTTTGAGACCGGGCATCTTCTCTCCTCTTCTGTGTGGTACCGGAATAGGGAGAACGTGCATATGAACTCTTGGGACGAGGAAATTCCCTGCCGGGATAGAAAACCGGATTGACTATTCTGTTGTGCAAAAACCGGGGAAATGGTATAACCTTCTCTGGTGGCGCAGGAATGATGTATACGGGAGGGGATGGGCGACCGGTTTTTTGAGCCGTCCCCCGCGATCCACACGCTTCCGGTACACCGGTATCCCCGGCTCACATGCCGGTGCTGCGCTTCCCGGCTATGGACCATATGTTCTCATACTGCTCGATAAAGCCCTCCTGCTCAAGAGCAGAGAGGATTCGCAGTACCCGTTTCTCTTCTTCCCCGGTCTTCTGGATAATATCCTGAACCGGCACGTTGCCGGTCACGAGCAGTTTCAGGATCATGCCCCGGATCTTCCGGTCGGAACCCTCGAATGCTGATTGTTTCGTATACCGCGTACTCCTCCGGTTCGGGTTACCGATCATCTTTTTCAAAGCGGTTCCAAGGTCCATCAATGCCCAGTACCACACCCGTGGATTCTTGCGGTACAGGGCCTCTTCCAAAAGCGGGAGGATCTCTGCGTCGCTCACGGAAGTTACGTCCTTAAAGAAATAATGAATGAAGACCCTGCGGATGTTCGTCTCTATGAAAACAACCGGGCTGTTGAAGGCGAATGCCGCAATGGATGATGCAGTAGCGTGCCCGATACCGGGAAACGTCGCGAGGATCCCGGTATCATCGGGAAGTTTCCCCCCGAACTCCCGGACAACCCGGACAGCACATTTCTGGAGGGCAATAGCCCTGCGGTTGTAGCCCATACCCTGCCAGGCTTTCAGGACATCGGCAAGGGGTGCCTCCGCAAGCGATGCGTAGTCCGGGAATGTTTCAATAAACTCCGGGAATTTTATGGTAACCCGTTCGACCTGTGTCTGCTGGAGCATGATCTCCGAGACAAGGATCCAGTAGGGATCGGTGTTCTCCCGCCACGCCATCGTTCTTCCGTGGTGCTCGTAGTGCCGGAGTACCATCTCGCGGAACTCAGGAATCCCAGGAAGAACCGGTTGGTCCCCGGATGCACATTGATGCCCGGAGAATTGTGCGGCAGCCTGTGTATCGAGTGTCGACTGGTTTGTTTTCATACGGTGTTTCCGATGGGGAATGTTCATGCCGGGTTTTTAAGCGTGCCCGGGATCATGAACAAGGGAATGGATACCCGTTGCGGGTATGACATCTGGTCGCTAACCCCGGGGCACAACAAAACCTGCACTAAAAACCGGTCCGCTTGAACATTCCATCGAGTTCGGCCCGGGTGAACCGGATCATGGTGGGCCTCCCGTGGGGGCAGGTGAACGGGTTCTTAACAAGCCTGAGCTGGTTGGTGAGACGCGATGCCTGTTCCGGCGTACAGACCGTCCCGGCTTTTATTGCACCCCGGCAGGCAATGATCCGCGTGATACGCTCCCGATCGTCTGTTCCCCGGACCCGGTCTGCTCCGGCAAGATCGCTGACAATTTCACGGATAGTCGATGTCTCGTCCGGCTTTCCCAGGATAGCGGGGATTGCCCGGACAAGGAATGAATCATGGCCAAACTCTTCGAGAACAAGACCTTCTTTTTCAAGCGAGGGCATAAGTTCCCGGAGCTGGGCTGCTTCCTTTGCTGTCCGCTGGATAACAACAGGAACGATCAGTTCCTGCGATGAGCATTCGGCCTCTGTTCTCCGCTTGACGATCTCGTACAGGATCCGTTCGTGTGCAGCATGCTGGTCAATGATCATCAGTTCCCCGGTTTTTGTGGTCGCGAGGATGTAAATTCCGTCAAACTGCCCGATTACGTCCATTGCGGGGACCGGGGAATTTACCGGGTGAATCCCGGTCGCAAGCTCGGTCTGCCGCAGCTGGCGGTCCGTGATGGTGGTTCCCGTGTGGCTCGGTTCGCGTACTCCCGCAGGTGCTCGATCGGGGAAGGCATACGCAGTATTCATGCTGCCGGAAAATCCTGGTCCTGCGGTACCCGTGCCTGCCTCCACCGGCAGCGTGAAGTCTTGTACGCCCGCAGAAGGAGAACCTGCAGCGGGAACAAGGTCATGGCTCAGTAATGCCCGGTTCACGGCTTCACGGATTGCATCGGCGATCTCCTTCTCCCGTGTCAGCCGCACGAGTTTCTTGGTCGGGTGGACGTTGACATCGACAAGCTCCGTATCGATCCCAAGCCGGAGGAACGTGACCGGGTACCGGTCCTTAAAGAGGAGGGTTCCGTATCCCTCCTTCACCGCATTGTTGATAAGGGGCGAAGAGACGTACCGCTGGTTGATGGCAACAAGCATCCGGGCGGTATCCTTCCTTGCACGCGAGGGAGGAGAGATGTATCCCGTGACTGTCAGGAAAGGAAGGGATGATGAGATGGGGATGAGTTCGCATGCCGCATCGCTGCCGTAGATCCGGGCAATCGTGTCGAGGATATCCGGTGTCCGGTCGGTAACGAGTTGTTCAGCGCTGTTATGAAAGAGCCGGAACGAAATCTCCGGGTTTGCAAGGCAGATCCCCTCCATAATCGCGTGGATGTGAGAAAGCTCGGTGTTTTTGCTCTTCTGGAACTTCTTCCGGGCCGGGGTATTGAAGAAGAGATCCTCCACAAGGATGCTCGTTCCGGCCGGGGCCCCGGTGGGGGAATGTTCCTCCACTTCCCCGCCGGCAATGATAATCTTCGTTCCGGCAGAGCCTGCATCTTCGCCCGGCTTGGTGATCATGGTCACCCGGGCTACTGCGGCGATGCTTGCCAGTGCTTCGCCCCGGAACCCGAGCGTGCGGATATGGTCAAGATCGCCTATCCCCGAAATCTTGCTGGTTGCATGGGGGGTGAACGCGAGCAGGGCATCGTCATGCGACATGCCACTCCCGTCATCGGTCACCCGGATGCTCCTGATCGCCCCGTTTGAGGAGATCTCGATCCGGATCGAACGGGCCCCGGCATCGATTGCGTTCTCCACCAGCTCTTTTATGACCGATGCCGGCCGCTCGACTACTTCGCCGGCAGCGATCTTGTTCACCGTTGCCGTGTCGAGAATCCTGATGGGAGACCTGGAGTGACGGTTACTCATGGCGCACTCTATCCTTGTCAAGCGACTTCTTGAACTCTGCGATCTTTGCAAGAGCTTGGAGCGGTGTCATCTCATCAGGATTCAGCTTCCGGAGATCTTCAACAACCGGGTGAGGTGCCGCAGCCGGCTGGGGTACAGCGGGTTGTGGGGCCGGTGAATGCACCGCCAGCCGGTCATCGACAAGAAGGATCTGGGTATACCGCTGGGGTTTTGTTCCCGCGGGAACATTCCTGTTCAGGTTCTCGGCAAGGAGTGCCTCGGCTCTCTCGGTGACTCGCTTCGGGATACCCGCAAGCCGGGCAACATGGATACCATAGCTTTTGTCGGTTGCACCGGGGATAAGTTTCCGCAGGAAGATGACCTCGTTGTTGGTCTCCTGCACGGCAAAGTGGAAGTTCTTCACCCGCTTTAAATTTTCTTCCATTGCAACAAGCTCATGGAAGTGCGTGGCAAAGAGGGTCTTTGGTCCGGCAGATGACTTCCCGTGCAGGAATTCGAGGACAGCCCGGGCAATCGACGAGCCATCTGCCGTGCTTGTTCCCCTCCCGATTTCATCGAGGATAACAAGGCTCTTCGGGCTCACATTGTTGAGGATGTTTGCCAGTTCGAGCATCTCGACAAAGAACGTGGACTGGCCGCTTGCGAGATCATCGAATGCCCCAACCCGGGTGAAGATCCGGTCAATGATCCCGATGGATGCAGCACGTGCGGGGACAAAACTCCCCGCCTGGGCCATGATGCAGATCAGCGCAGTCGACCGCATATAGGTCGATTTGCCGGCCATGTTCGCACCGGTGATAATCATGATCTGGGTTTTACTTCCCGCAAGCTCGGTGTCGTTTGGCACAAAGCCGCCGGCAACCCCCTGTTCCACAACCGGGTGGCGCCCGTCACGGATAATGGTGGCATCGCCATTGTTGAGCTGGGGCCGGACATAGTCCCGGGTCTTTGCCACTTCCGCGAGGCTCGCGGAAGAGTCGAGCACCGCGATCCCCCGGGCGGTTGCCTGGAATTCCGGGATCTTCTCCCGGAGAATCCCAATCAGTCCGGTGTAGAGTTCACGTTCGAGAGCAAGGACACGCTCGTCCGCGTTTGTTATGATCGACTCTTTCTCCCGGAGTGCCGGGAGAGTGTACCGCTCGCCGGTCGCGGTCGTCTGCTTCCGCTCGTAGTGAGCAGGAACGAGATGCAGGTTTGGTTTTGTTACATCGATATAGTACCCGAAGATCCGGTTGTACCCGATCTTGAGGGACTTAATGCCGGTCGCTTCCCGCTCTTTCTCCTGGAGTGCGACAATCCAGCCCTTTCCTGAATGGAGCACCCCGCGGATCTCGTCAAGCACGGGTGAATAGCCGGTCCGGATCACCCCGCCGTTCCGCGCCACGGCCGGCGGGTCGTCAGCGATAGCCTTCCGGATGAGATCAATTGTTACGGGGAGTTCCCGGATATCTTCAACTGCTGTTGCGATAACGTCCGGGATCGGATCCTTCCCGGCATCCGCGGCAGTTCTCTTGAGCTCCGGCAGGGCCGCGAGTGAGTCTGCGAGGGCGACAAGGTCGCGCGGGCCGGCATTCCCGTACGCGATACGGGCCGCTATCCGCTCGATGTCACCGCAGCGACCGAGCTGTGAGCGCAGGGCAAGCCGGAGCACGGTGTGGCCGGCGAGGAACTCAACTGCATCGAGCCGGGCATTGATCGCGCCGATATCCGTGAGCGGGTGGCTGATCTGCCGGTTCAGGTACCGGCTCCCCATCGGGGTTTTCGTAAAATCGAGCGAGGAGAAGAGCGTTGCGCCCCTGCTCCCGCCGCGTATGCTCTCCTTTACTTCCAGGTTGCGAAGCGTAATCGCATCGAGCATCATGCTCTGCGAGGATGTCCGGAGCGCAAGGTTACCGATATGACTGAGGTCGGAGAACTGTGTCTCCCGGGCGTACGTGAGAGCTGCACCCGCGGCACCCGTTGCTGCAGCACTTTCCCCGCAGCCAAAGCCTCCGAGCGATGCGACATTGAAATGCCCGGTAAGGCAGCGGAACGCAGATTCGTGCCCGAACGCCTCATCCCGGAACAGGGTAACAAGCACACCGGTATCTGTTATCTTCTGCCGAAGCTCGCCATCCACGGTTGTGGATACTATGCATTCCGCGGGCCGGTACCGGGCTATCTCGGAGATAACGTTCTGAAAACTACCGTCAAGCCCGGCAACAGAGAGCGGGACGATGGTAACGAAGAATTCCCCGGTCGAGATGTCGAGGAACGCGATCCCCCATTCCCCCCGGTGAGCATCCGGGCAGAGCGCCATGAGGTACGAGGCCGCAGGTGAGGGAACCATTGACGAGTCAATGACCGTTCCGGGCGTGATGACCCGGGTAATCGCCCGCTTGACGATCCCTTTTGCGGTTTTTGGATCCTCGACCTGATCGCAGATCGCGACCCGGTATCCCCTGCCGATGAGCTTTGCGATATAACTGTCCACTGAATGGTACGGGACACCGGCAAGCGGAATCTTCCGGTCGCCGGTCTTCCCCCGGGAAGTAAGAACGATCTCAAGCTCCCGGGAGATGAGTTCCGCATCCTCCTCAAATGTCTCGTAGAAGTCCCCGATCCGCATCAGGAGGATGGTCTCCGGGTACTGGATCTTGAGATCCCGGTACAGTTTCATGATGGGCGTTAAGCGCTCTTCGGTCTCGGGGAGATCGGGTTCCATGTGCTGGTGAAAGGTGGAACGCCGGAGAAATTAATGATGCTGGCTATTTTGGAAATGATAGTGGTACGAGTGAAAAGAACACCAGATCTCCGGAACCACCGGCTGATCCGGCCGGAGTGCGGGGTGCAGCTGGCGTTCCATAAAAAAACCGAGAGCCTTATTCATTCCCGGCGGGAATCACTAAGCATGCGATTCTTTCCGCTGACTCTTTCTGTTATTCTTATCCTTGCCGCCTGCATATGCGGCTGTGCCACGCCGGGAGAATCTCCCGCTCATCAACCGGTGCAGACAACCATGCCCGCCTCCTCTTCCGGCTCCGGGACCTGGAGCTTTATCGTATTTGGCGACTCTATCGATCCTGCGGCGAACACGACAACCGGTGTCAGCCCGGCACTGGCACCGATAGCCCGTGCGATCGCTTCAGAGAAACCCGATCTCACCCTGTACGTGGGCGACCTGATCAATGGTGGGGACCTGACGAACGCGTCCCCGGTGCAGGGAAATTTCTCCGCCCAGTTCGCAAACTGGGAGGCCTCGGTCTCTCCGGTTTACAATTTTACCACCGGGACGGGGATTCCGATCTTTATGATACGGGGAAATCATGAATCAGGATTTGGTCCGGAGGCAAAACCCCTGCTCGATGCCTACCGGGGTTCTGTTGCAGCCGGCCTCCCGGCAAACGGCCCGGCGGGAGAGGAGAAGTTGTCGTACTCGTTTTCCCATAAAGGTGCAAAATTTGTTGCAACCGATGATTACATAGCTCACAACGGGAAGATCGTGACCGTGAACCAGAGCTGGGTAGACGGACAACTCACGCAGGACAAACAGCCATTCATCTTCGTCTTCGGGCATTCCCCCGCGTATCTTGTGGATAACGATACGGAAGAGCTGCCATTCAGCCTCCCGGTCCACCCTGCGGAACGCGATGCGTTCTGGACCAGTATGGTGAACAATAATGTCTCTGCATATTTCTGCGGGCACACCCATCTCTATGTCCGGGGGGAGCGGCAGGGCCTTGCACAGATCGTGAGCGGGAACGGCGGGGCACCGATGCTGGGATTCGATCCGGCAACTGCCGATCCCGCATTCGTTCTCAGATACCCTCTCTTCCCCATCACTGCAGCGGACCAGAAAGCCGGGTACCTGGTGGTCACGGTAAACGAAAACGCTTCTACGTTCAGTGGTGTCCAGAAGGTGCTGAACGCGACGACCGGTACGTGGGAGACCGGGGATGAGTTCACGCTTAAGGCCCGATGAGCGGGACCACGCAGGGTATCCTGCACACATTTTTTTGTTGAGTCGGGGAAGCGGTGGCGCGCCACCCCTATCGCCGTACCCGGGGCCATGATTCCCCGGGGCTGAAAGCCAAAAAGGCATGAAGATCCTGCGGGCGTAAGACCGGTTTGTCTCATTGGATCATCTTTTCGCCCTGCATACCATGCGAGATGATGAAAGAACATAAAAAAACGCATCTGCCAGAAGACGAGGAACACAACCTATGGAGACCGAGATCGCAGGATACCGGAATATGTTAAACCCAGTACTTCACTAATTTTTAGCCGAGGCTAATCAAAACCGGCAGATCTAAATAGGCAGCGGGCGCCGCATATGGCAAATAGACGACAATTCACCCGCCGAATAAAGAATGAGATCCGAGCAGAAGATTGTTCCGAAATAGCAGTGGATGCAATCAACCGGAATCTCACCATTTCCATCAACGGAACACTGAGACAAAAGACGCTTATCCAGTCACTTGTTGGGATGTCAGCAACCAAACTATCCGTGCATTCCATCAATAAGGCTGTAGAAAAAGTCCCGTGTGAAACGTCAGTCAGATACCATTTATCGAAGGTGGATTTAGAATCGCTTTTCGAAATACAATCAAAGATCCTCACCTATTCAAACGATCAGATCCTTGTTCCCGGAAAATCGTATCATTTTGCCATAGATTTCACCGACGATCCTTATTATGGCGAAATTATCGAAGCGAACAAAGATTACGTCCTCAAGAGTAAAATGAAGAAATCAACAACCACATTTTACTCGTATGTTTCGCTCTACATAACAACAAAAGGTCAACGGCAGACCCTTGCAGTTTTCCCGGTGAAGAAGGGCGTGTCAAAGGTCGAGTACATCCGGAAATTTTTGGCCATAATCCACAACGCAAAAGTGAACACCCAAGTACTCTGTCTTGATCGGGGATTTTACTCAAAAGATGTGTTCTCATTTCTCCAGAAGGAAAAGATCCCGCACATTGTTCCGGTGAGAAAACACGGCGAAGAACTCAAGAAAATACTCCGGGGAAATCATTCCCGGTATGCACAGTATACGATGATGGGAACTGGCGAACCTCTTTCTCTTACTCTGGCAATTGATGTCCAGTACCTTCTGGGAAGGAATAAGAAATACGGGAATGTGAACCTGGGTTACGTCGTGTATGGTATTAACTGGAAACCCCGTCGGATCTACCGGGTCTACAAGAACCGGTTTGCGATCGAGTCTTCGTACCGTATCCGGAATATCGTGAAAGCAAGGACATCCACAAGAAACGTTGTGATCCGGTACCTGCTGACGATAATCTCTTTCCTTCTCAAAAATATCTGGGTCTCTCTTCAATGAATGTTCTTCTCTAAGGTTCAACGAGGACCAAGAACCGTTGCTGAAGATTTGTTCCGTTTCGATTTCTTCCGGCTATTGGTCTGGGAAGGGATTCGGAAAAAACTCAAATTTGTCTCATTTGTTTCTGTTCTTCGACCGTTTGGTTGATCAGAGGTTGAGAGTATTGATGACTTGCCAAAATTCACGGAGGTAAATTTAGAGAAGTACTGGATCTACAATAAGTGGGGGATGCATTTTATGTCCAAACTTGTATTCCCCTTCGTGTACGATCAATTTTGCGGTCTAATTCTCGATATTTTGTAATTTTATTCGGTTTTTAACTGTACTTTTACAAACGGAGGTACCGTTATGCAGGTAATCACGTATTAAAGGGCACTTCTAGCTTTGTTGATATGCTAAAAATGGAGGGGGTTAAAACAGGATTTTACCGGAAAACCAGTCAGGAAGCGGTGTCGGGCTTAATGAAAAAGATGCTTACCGATGATCTTAACCAGGAAAAAATGAACTGGATCATCGAAAATCTTGATGAAATTTTCGACAGCGAAGACGAAAACGAGAATGACACGTACTAAGTGCCAGCGGTTTTGTCAGTGCTGTTCTTCATCATTATGGGATCCTCAGTCTGAAGTTGCACGTTCTCCCCTCCAATATCCTCTATTTTTTTCCTGAGCTGGTCCGCCAGGATGGGGATCTTTTCAGAGGTTTTCTCTCTCCACAGGGCAAGTTCTTCACGTGACCGTTGCTCTTTTCCCAGCATAACCTCAAGTTGTGTTTTTTCCCGGCCAAGCGCGTTCATCTGGAGAAAAAGGGGATGCGACCCGTACGCAAGTTCCTGTGACTGGTAATTTTCTTCGAGCTCCTTGATCTTGTCGCAAGCTTGCGCGATCTCCTGTAAGAACCGGGGAATATCGGAGAAGATGGATCGCTCCTCTTTATTCTTGAGCGTGACTTCATCTGCTTCAATCATCCGGGCTGCGATAGGGATCGCTGCTGAAATTGCAGCGGCCAGGTCATGACTATCCGGAATTGCATGATCGGAAAGGAGCTCCATCGTTTTACGAAGCGTGGCAATTTCTGAAGGATGGTGCTGTTTGACCGCTATCTTCTCTGCTTTTCCGAATACATGGGAGGCAGTCATGGACAGGGATGCATAATGGCGGGTTGCTTCATCCCGTGATTTCCCGGTTGCTTCGAGTGCAGCGTGTATTGTCTCATGTTCCTTAATCCTCTCATCACTCGCAAGTTTATCCAGTTCCCGCTCGATTCCCCGGATCCTTCCCTGGGTTTCTTCAATGCGGGTGTTGATTCTCTGCTCTTTCCCTGTCGATTTCTCTAAATCAATCCGTATGTTGTGAAGTTCCTGGCAGAGTTCCTTTGCGGTATTGAGCTGTTCCTGCTCTTTCCGGAATCTCCCCAGCGAACCGGTAATTGCATTCAGATCCCTGCCGATCGCATCGATACCTGCTCTCACTTCTTTCATCTCCTCCGGGAAGACGATCTGGAGATACCGTCCCTGCCCGCGGGTGCTGTTGAGACAACCTTTCACACTCTCTACCGCTGCAGGATAAAACGCTTCAACGTCATCAGGCAATTCTTTCGAGAGCGAAACAGTCATCGCCCGGACAAAGAGGGGGAGAGAATTTTTCGCAATGCTCTTGAGTTTGGGATGAAGTGCGGGTTCCTGTTCGGCTCCCGCTATCCCGTTTACGATATGCTGGAGCTGGGCCTGTGCATTCCGGATTTTCTGCATCGGCTCGCGTGATTCCGACAGGAGTCTGTCCCGTGCCCTGCTTTCCCTCTCTTGTATCCAGCCGGGAATTGCATCAAACCTGACCGTAATCGTTCCCGCCACTTTTGGTGAGAGGATCTTTTTGATGAATTTGTACATTGTCTCTCCCTGATCCAAAACTCAAAACTACACAAACATTGCCAGAAGAACAATAAAGTGTTTTAGTCATCGCCGGCAATCTGGAGAAGTCTTTCAACCCCGCTTATCTCCTCAATGACTTTGACAACTTCACCGGGAACGAGATTTTTCCAGGGTTCATAATTGAGCATCCGCCTTCGGATCTCCGTACCGCTATGGGTTTCCCGTTCGTACATCGCCGGAGATTGCACCGTCATTCCACTCTCCCGGAAGAGCTGGACGACAAGAGGGTTTGATGAATAGCAGAGATCGAACGGGGGGGTCATCGATCTGACGTGGGCCACCCAGAGAGCATTTCTTTTGATATCTTCGATGGGAATTACGTAAAACGGACATTCAAGCGATGAAAGCGCCCTTGTGATCATAAGTACACGCTCACCGGCAGTAAACGGGTTGTCGACCTGGTGGGAGAGCTGGGCGCTTCCGATTCCTATAACAATCTCGTCGACTTCTTCGGCTATATGCTCAATCACTGACTGGTGGCCTTTATGATACGGCTGGAACCGTCCGATAGAGAACCCTCGTTTCATTGCTGAACTCCCTGATTTGCAATCCGGGCTGCGAATGCCCCGGCGGTAAAACCTGCATCAATATTCACGACAGCGATCACTGAGCAGGATTGAAGCATACTCGCCAGTGCCGCACGGCCTCCTCCCATATATCCGTAACCTGTACTTACCGGGACGCCAATGACAGGCTTATCTACCAGCCCGGCAACGACCGTAGGGAGCGTCCCTTCGCGGCCTGCACAAACAATGAATGCATGTGCCCCAAGCAGGGGTTTGAGTGCAGGGAAAAGGCGGTGAATTCCCGCAGCCCCGACATCGTACGCGGACCGGACTTCACATCCCATCTCTTCTGCTATAATCTTCGCTTCCTCAGCGACCCGGATATCTGATGTCCCAGCGGTAATCACTGCAACGATCCCTCCGGTCTTCTTCGGTTCGTCAAACCCGTTTTTTGAAACTACGAGTACGTTACAGATTTCATGGTTTTCGAGAGTTAAACTGTTGCCGCGTGCAATCTCCTGCACCTTTTCAGCCTGCGCAGCGGTAATACGGGTGACCACGCACCGCCCGGCTGATTCTGTATGGCGCAAAACAATTCCGGCCAGATGCGCGGCGTCCTTTCCTTCAGCAAGAATTACTTCCGGCATCCCGCACCGGACGGATCGCCCGAGATCTATACAGGCGAAATTCCCGACCCGTTCGAGCCGCAACCCGTCAATTTCTTCTGAGGCTGCTTCGAGAGAGATTTCACCGCTTTTATAGCGCGCGAGAACATCGTGAAGGGAAGGATTCGGCAGGGGCATGGTGGTAATAATACAGATATGGGACTGCGTATAATAAGTTAGTTCATTCCTATGGATTACCTGGTTTATATTGCAATATTCGGCGCTGCCGCCACGCTCTTTCTCTGGCTGCGTGACGCGCGGATTTTTTTCCGGACCGGTCTTTTCGGTTACCGGAGGGCCGCATACTGGGGAGTTATCTACAGCGCACTTGCAACGCTTGGAATCTTCTTCGCAATGTTTGCCCTTGATCTGCTGGGCCTCGGGCTTGTTCTTGCCGCCCTGTATCTCCAGGGACGAATCGTTCGTGAGAAAGTATGGGGAAACGAAGGTACGCTCCAGCGCTTCCTCGGCAGTGTTCCGCGGAGAACTACGAATAAGAGATAACTGAATACTCTAAAATACTAAAAACAGGGATTTTTGAAAATGCTCCAGAAACCGAGAGGAACGCGGGATTTTTTACCGGATGAAATGGAAGCGCGGCGTGGGGTCGAGTGGCGTCTGAGAGAGGTTGCACGACGGTGGGGATACCGTGAAGTGTGCACCCCGGAGTTCGAGGACCTTGATCTCTTTACCATGCGATCCGGTGAAGGGATTATCGAAGAGATGTATGTTTTTGAGGATAAAGGGGGACGCAAACTTGCGCTCCGCCCGGAAATAACCGCGGCAGTTATCCGGATGTATATCAACGAAGCCAGTGTTGCGCCAAAACCTATCCGCTGGTGCTATTTCGCCGACTGTTTCCGGTATGAACGCCCGCAGAAAGGGCGGTATCGACAGTTCTGGCAGTTTGGCTCTGAGCTCATAGGAGCTGACACCGCTCTTGCCGATGCAGAGGCGATATCCCTCGCCTCACAGATGCTCGACGCAACCGGTGTTACCTACGATCTCAAGGTCGGTCATCTCTCCTTCATGAAAACGCTCCTGAAAGAGATTGATCCCAAGTCCCAGCGCAGGATTATGGCTCATCTTGACAAGAAGGATTTCGACGGCCTCAGATGTACCCTCGAATCAATGATCAAACCCGATTTAGGTGAATCACTACGCGCACTCGTGGAATGCCGTGATCTCCTCGACGCGTTCGATATTGTGGGCAATGTTCCGGAAAAGGAGCGAATTGAACAGATGGTCGGGATTCTCGACGCATCAAAAATAAAATACGCCCTGAACTTTGGGATAGCACGCGGGCTCGATTACTATACCGGGATGGTCTTTGAGGGATTTGCCCAGAATCTCGGTGCCGAGAACCAGATCCTCGGTGGAGGGGCATACCGTCTTGCACATCTTTTTGGTGGGGAAGATACGCCGTCCTGCGGGTTTGCGATAGGTTTTGACCGGGTGATGGTTTCTCTGGGCGAGTCTGTCCGCAGGAAGGATACGGTTGTTGGTGTTGTTTGCACATCAGAGGGAAGGAAACGCGCGATTGAAGTTGCCATGGCATTCCGGAATGCCGGAGTCCGTACGGAGATGGATCTTATGGAGCGCGGGCTTGGTGCCCAGATCTCCCATGCCTCGAAAACAGCTGCATTTGTGGTCGTTATCGGAGCCCGTGAAGCGGAATCGGGGCACGTGACCCTCAAAAATCTCCAGTCCGGGGAGCAGAAAATCACAGACCTTGCTTCGGCACTTGCTGAGGTGGAAGCGTATGGTGCTCGCTGACGAGCTTGCAAAACAGCAGCGCAGCATCAGCGTAGCAGAATTTTTTGAGAAGAATAAGCACCTCCTCGGCTTTGATTCTCCCACACGCGGTGTCATCACCACAATCAAGGAAGCGGTTGACAACGCGCTTGATGCCTGCGAAGAAGCGCAGGTTCTTCCCGATATTTTCATCAGCATCAGAAAAACGGGTAATGACGTCTTCCGGATAATCGTCGAGGATAACGGGCCGGGTATCGTACCCGCGCAGATACCATTTGTCTTTGGAAAACTCCTGTACGGCTCACGCTTCCACCAGATCCGTCAAACGCGCGGCCAGCAGGGAATCGGGATATCGGCCGCTGTTCTGTATGCCCAGCTGACCAGTGGGGTTCCTACGGTTGTCATCTCCCGTACCGGTGCAAAGGAGCCTGCCTACCGGCTTGAGATCCAGATAAAGATCGAGACGAACGAACCGGATGTTCTTAAAAGTGAAGTATTCGAATGGGACCGAATTCATGGAACCCGCGTCCAGATCGAATTCAAGAGTACGATGGCGGCCCGGAAGAGGCTCATCGAGTATCTTCGCTACACTTCGATCGTCAATCCCCACGCGCGGTTCCGCGTGGAACTGGATGATGAGGCATTTACCTTCGAACGGGTGAGCCAGGAAGTAATTGCCTGCCCGGTGGCGATCCAGCCTCATCCTCATGGAATTGAATTCGGCCAGCTCAAGCGGATGACCCTGGTGAGCAGCGAGAAACTCCTTGATTTTCTGGTGAATGGTTTCAGCAGGGTTGGCAAGAAGTCCGCGCAGGAGATGTGTGAGCTGTCAGGTCTCAAGGCTGCAATAAAGGCAAACAGTCTCGATACCGATCAGCTCAAGACTCTCCTTGCCGCAATGCAGGCCGTAGCTGTTCCCGCCCCCCCGTCCTCCCAGTGTCTTTCCCCTATCGGTGAGGAGCTCATCCGGCGAGGGCTTGACAAGGAGTTCCAGATGGACTTTGTTGCCGCGCGGACCCGGGCAAGTTCTGTTTTCGCGGGACACTCATTCATGGTCGAAGCGGCTATCGGTTATGGGGGGAAACTGACCGCTGATGGCAATGCGATCCTTCTTCGTTTTGCCAACAGGGTGCCGCTTATGTACCAGCAGGGGGCTTGTGCCATCACGGATTGCGTCTCGCGGGTGAATTGGAAACAGTATAACATATCCCAGCAGGGACTTCCGACAGGCCCAATCCTTATTCTTGTTCATGTTGCTTCGACAAATGTACCCTTTACCAGTGAGAGCAAGGATGCGATTGCGAGTATACCCGAGATTGAGAAGGAGATTGTTCTTGCACTCCAGGATCTCGGGCGCGATCTCAAACTCTTCGTCTCTCACCGGGACAAGAACAAGCTTGCTGAAGATCGTGCCCGTGCGGTATGTGCGATCATTCCTGAGATTGCGGAGAAGGTAAGCGAGATTGTTGAAAAACCGGTTGTCGATACATCGCCTATTGAAGGAAAGCTGATGCGTAAACTTATTGTCAAAAAGTCAACCCGTGAAGGGAAGGTCTCCATCGAACTTGCCAACTACAGCGGCTTCAATGGCGAGTTCTCGATCTATGACATCTCTGCAGATGGTGCTTCAGATGCTACACCAAAGGCAGACTTTGTGAGTGAACTTGACGGCCAGTTCACGAAGGTCTGGAAGATAATTGTACCCCCAAAGGAAGTCTCCCGAATCTCATACACCGGCAAAGGCGGCGGGATTCTTGAGATCCGGGGAATAGACGACGCAAAGAAGATGGTGGTGGATCTCGATGTCTAGGGAAGAACTGGAGAAGAAATCGATGGTCGCGCTGCTCCGGATCGCTACCGCGTGGTACGACCAGATGAAAATTGGGGAAATCCCATCGATCTCGCTGCCTACCCGGACGAAATACAACATCGAGTTCGACGATACAAGCGAGGTCTGGAAGTACGGGGACAAAGAGAGCATGCGCACAGCTGCATCGGCCAAGAGTGCGACACATCTCCTCAAAATGGCCTATGTTATCGGGTTCATCAAACAACAGCTTAAGGAAAACCGCTCCTCGACACTGAGAGAGATGTATTACATATCTGAAGGCTGGAAGAGAGCGAAGTTCGGTGCCCAGGATGAGAGCAACTTTCTCATAGAAGATCTTGAGATCCTTTCCGATGTACCGCGCGAGGGCTTCCATCTTCATCCCGAAGAGAACGGAGCCTCTATTTACGGCCCCATGCGGATCCGCGAAGAGACAAGGCGCGGGATGAAAACCATCCATTGCCAGGATGATGTCGGCCAGGCCGGGTACACAATACCAAACAGCGTCGAGAACATTGAGTTTGTTGATCATGATGCGAAATTTGTTATTGCAATAGAGACCGGTGGAATGTACGACCGGTTGATCGAGAACGGGTTTGATGAGGAGCATAACGCAATCCTTGTCCATCTTAAGGGCCAGCCAGCCCGGTCGACCCGCAGGATGCTGAATCGTATCTGTTTGACATGGGACCTGCCGGTTCTTGTATTCACTGATGGCGACCCCTGGTCCTATCGGATTTACGGCTCCGTGGCCTATGGCGCGATCAAGAGCGCTCACATGTCAGAAATTCTCGCAACCCCGAAAGCCCAGTTCCTCGGGCTGCAACCAAGCGATATCCGTGATTATAACCTGCCCTCCGATAAATTGACTGAGAAGGATGTCGAAGCGTTGAGATCTGAATTAACAGATCCCCGATTTGCAACGGACTACTGGAGAAAGCAGATAAACCTGCAGATTGAGATGGGTCTTAAGTCAGAACAGCAGGCATTTGCGGCCCGGGGTTTGGATTTTGTTACGAAGAAGTATTTGCCGGACCGGCTTGCAGATATGGGGATCATCTGATTTTTTTTAATCATCGAAACATCAGAAAACTATCCATGAATGGTAGATGTTCTCGGGCTCAGTACTCTAGTTTTTAGCTCGGACTTAATGGAACAGCAAGATCTAAATAGGCGGCGGACGCCGAATATGGTCAAACACCGGCAAATTGCCCGCCGAATAAAGACTGAGATTCGAGCAGAAGATTGTTCCGAAATTGCAGTTGAAGCAATAAATTGGAACCTCAGCCTTTCCATCAACGGGAAGCTAAAACAAAAGACGATCGTCCAATCACTTGTCGGGAAGTCAGCGGACAAACTTTACCCGTCTCATGAGAGGAACCAGGAAAGGGTTTTCCAGACCGGAAAATCCGGGGGATATGGCACCCGGGGGACCATGAAGGGAGTGCAGTCGTGAGTCTTCCGGACAGGAACCATTCCTGTTTCCCGTTCTCCGTCGAAGATGATATCATGCGGGTACTCGCGGGGAGCCCCCGGGGGAATCAACCGGTCCGGATCTTTTCAGAACTGTGCCCCGGCGTCCCGTTCCGCATCCAGCATATCCCGCAGGGTCTGTTCCAAGGAAATTTCCGGTTTCCAGCCTGTGATACGGAATATCCGCGAGGAGTCTCCCTGCTGGGAAGGGATTGCAACCGTCGGAGAGTCATGAGCGAGCGTGACGGGATAGGTCTTGTCGGTAATCCGTTCAAGGGTTGCAATAATCTCTGAGATCGGGCAAGCCTTTCCTGAACTTATGTTAAATGCCCGGCCGGTGCAGCACTCGGCGAACTGTGGATGCGCGATAATGCTCCAGTATGCCCGGACAACATCCCGAACATCAACAAAGTCTCTGCAGGATCTGGCCTCAAGAAGGCTAATGGCATTCCGCAGACCCCGTTCGCATTCCACGAATTGCCGGATGATCTTACCGCAGATGAAGACGTCTGGCTGGCCTGGACCTGCTAGATTGAATGGACGAGCGATCGCAATGCTGAGCTCCTTCTCCCGGTGGTACATGGTCGCGAGCAGGTCCCCGGCTGCCTTGGATGACCCGTACTCCGCGACCGGCTGGAACGGGCTATCTTCAGTGATGGGATCCGGGCCCTGGTACCCGTAGACAGCTGAGGAGCTTGTGACAAGGATCCGGCATGATGGGCAGGTTACCGCGATTGCATCAAGGAGGTTCCGGAGGACAAAGACATTGGCGAGGAAGAGTTCTTCCGGTGATCCGCGGTTCAAACCTGCCAAGTGAATCACGGCATCAGGCCGGACTATTGTCAGAAGGCGACAGAGTTCCTTCTTATCGAGGAGATCTGCCGTAACCCAGCTTGCGCCGTTATCTGGTGTGGTCCGGAAGGCATTTCGCGTTACTGCGGTGATCTGTACATCAGATTTATTGGACAGGAACCGCAGCAGTGCCGTCCCGGTGAACCCGGTTGCCCCGGTAACGAGCAGTCTCATGGGAGGAAACGATCCTTGTACCGCTCGAACTCCTCGATCGAGCGGGCATAATCGTCGGGCCTCCCGATATCGAGCCAGTACCCCATGTGCGGGTAACTGTATACGGCGTCCTTCTTTGCGGTCAGAGCATACATCAGCTGGTCGAACCCGAAAGGCTCACCCCGGGGAACATAGTCCAGAATCTTCTTTGAGAAGACATAGACCCCCATGCTGACATCGAAGTGATACGTCGGTTTTTCGATAAACCCGGTTATCCTGCGGGTATCGTCTTTTTCCAGCACGCCGAAATCGATATTGACATCCCGCTGGTAGGTGGCGACCGTCGCGATGGCGTTGTTCCTGTGGTGGCTGGCGATGAGATCCAGGTAACTGATGTCGGTCAGGATGTCGCCGTTCATGACGAGGAACGTGTCGTCAAGCTGCCCGATCAGCCGGAGCGGACCGATGGTCCCAAGTGGCGTATCCTCGTGGACATAGCTGATCTCAAGTCCCAGGTTCTTGTTGCTGTCGATATACGCGTGGATAAGCTCGTGCAGGTACCCGGTGCTGATCGTTACTTTGGTAAATCCGCTGTGCCTGAGCTGCCTGAGGATAACTTCGAGAATCGCGTAATCCCCTATCGGCATCAGGGGTTTAGGAAGCACCGTGGTGTACGGCATGAGCCGTCTCCCTTTCCCTCCTGCCAGAATGATTGCCTGCATGCAAAAGTTCCCTTATACGGTATATACGCCGGTCTTGTACGATGCAATGTGTTCTTCCATCCATCCGATCGTCAGGCCGAGCCCGTCTTCGAGCGTGTAGGCCGGCTGCCAGCCGGCAAGCTTTTTTGCCAACCGGTTATCCGAGAGCAGCTGCATTACCTCGCTCTTCTCCGGCCGGACACGCTTCTGTTCGCAGACAATCTTTGCCTTCGGGTTCACTTTGCGGATAATCATCTCGGCAAGTTCGCCGATGGTCACGCCGCGCCCGGTCCCGGTGTTAACCGTCAAGCCGATGGTCTTCCTGCTCTCCGCGAACTTGATAAACCCGGCAACTGTATCCGCCACGTAGGTGAGATCGCGGACCGGAGTGAGCGAGCCGAGTCTCACTTTGTTGGATGTGAGTGCCTGGGTGATGATCGTGGGGATCACCGCACGGGTTGACTGTCGGGGGCCGAAGGTATTGAACGGCCTGATGGTCGTGACCGGCAGGCCAAAGGAGCAGTAAAAGGATTCGGCGATCTTGTCGGCCCCGATCTTGCTCGCGGAGTACGGGGACTGGCCCTGCAGCGGGTGTTTCTCATCGATGGGCGTATACTGTGCAGTTCCGTACACTTCGCTTGTTGATGTATGAAGAACCCGCGTGATGCCCTCGTCAACGCAGGCCTGCATGACGTTGAGCGTGCCTTTGATATTCGTATTGATGTAGGACTCCGGTGCAACGTAGGAATACGGGATCCCGATAAGTGCTGCGAGGTGGAAGACATAATCCTTCTCTTCCACTGCCGTTTTTACAAAGAGCGAATCCGTGACATCGCCGGCAATAACCTTCAGGTGTGGCGTAGCATCTGTATAGCGCCCTTCCAGCATACCCCAGTCATTTCTGGCATTGTAATGCACGAACGCCGTCACGTCCGCTCCCCTGCGCAGCAGCTCGTCGACGAGGTGGCTGCCGATAAATCCCCCGGCTCCCGTCACCAGTACCTGCCTGCCCTCCCACTTCATGGTCAACTCTGTCTATATGTTTTAATGAGTTCCTGATAATCCTTCTCTGCCTGTATCATCAGCGTCTTCCAGTTCCCGTTCCTCACGACCATATCCCGGGCTGCCGCTCCAAGTTGTGTCCGGAGCCCCGGGTCCCGGGCAAGTGAAAGTAGTGCCTCAGCGACCTGTGCAGGTGAACGCGGGTCAATGAGGATCCCGTTCTCACCGGATGTTACCCACTCCGGTATTCCACCCACTGAGGTGGCAATACAGAGAAGCCCGCTTGCCATCGCCTCAAGCACGGAGACGGGCGTCCCGTCGGATACCGAGGTCGTGATAAAGATATCCGCGTTCCGGTAATCCACGGGGACCTCAGCGTATGCAGTTTTGTTCCTGAACGTGACCTTATCCTTCAGCAGAAGTCCTGCAACAAGCGCCCGGATCTTCTGCTCCTCTGGCCCCTCCCCCTTGAGTGTCAGGTGGAACCCAGGATCACGTGCGCAGGCAAGTGCAAATCCCCGGACAAGCGTCTCATTGTCATATACCGGATAGAACCCGCGGTTTGAAAAGACTTCGATGGTGCTCCCGTCCCGCTCGTTCCGTGTCCCATCCGGCCTGAAGAGATCCGTATCGATACCGAACGGAAGGTAGTTAACCCGGGTCGGGGGGACATTAAAGTCGTGCAGGAGGTGATCCCTGATATCCCGTGAGACTGCATAGATAAGGCTTGCGGAACCAAGAACCTTCCGCGTATAATACCGGATAAACCGGTTTTTCAATGGCAGGATCAGGACATCATCGCCCCATGCCGACACAATGGCGGGACGGAAGTGCAGGCCCGGCAGGTGGAACCCGTATTTTGCAATGAAATGGGCATGGATGATATCCGGTCGTATCTCTCGGACGATTCTTGCGATCTGCAGCTGGCGGGGGAGGAAGGCAAGATAAAGGTTCTTCCACCGCGAGGATGCGATATGTTCGGTGACTCCCGGGAGTTCGCGGTTCATGGGATCGTACGTGATCAGGTGAACGTCGTGTCCTCTCCCCCCGAAATATTCTGCCCAGCGCTGGGTATGGATGCTACGGCCGTCAGCGATAAGGAGCAGGATCACGTGTCAGGTCTCCTTTTGGAATATGGAATTTTGACTACGGATTCTAAAAAAATGAACCTAGTTGACCGTTCGCGGTTTTTCATCGGTAAGGACCTATTTTATTTTGGTAACCATGTGATCTTAAACGTTCTGAACAGATCCTCACGGATCTGTGCATTAAGTTTCAGAAGAACGGCAAAATAAATTACTGCCCCCGTCAACACCATTGCAATTGTCAGGATCGAACTCTGGTTAACGAAAAGTGCCCCGAATGCCAGGAGGGCGATAGTCATGACGATCGCTGCAAGAATAATGTGGATAATCGATCCTGTTTCAAGGGTAATCGGGATTATCCGGGACAGGTAATTCCTGACAATAACAATACTGATAATGACGTTAGCCAGCGCCCCGATTGCAGCGCCTGTAATACCAAGTATCGGGATCAGAATTATGCAGAGAATGATATTTATCGCAAGTCCTGTAAGAATTCCCATCCCGGCCTGTTTTGCGTGATCGGTTGCCATCAGGAAATTTGTGTAGAGATTGAGGATTGACTGGATTACTCTGACGGCGATAATTATAATCAATGCTGTTGCTCCCGCTGCAAATGATGCCCCGTACAGGTAGTACAACAGGTTGTAGCCCAGCAAAACTCCCCCGGTAAATATGGGGAGAGCAAAAATGAGCGAGTACGTTGTTGCGCGGGAAAGAGAAATTCCAATCACGTTCATTTCCTTTTGGGCATTCCATCGGCTTACCTTGACATAAAGGGTATTCACCAGAGCAGTACTGATAAAAAGGGCAAAAAAGGAAAATGACCAGCACGCGCCAAAAATGCCGACGTCCGAAACCGAGAGAAAATGTGCGATGAGGATCAGGCTGACGTTATCGAAAAGCATGGTCCCCCCGCTTATGAGAACAGCCCAGCTGGAAAACGAGAGGAGACTTCTGATATGAGTCCTGGTGAATTTTCTAATATGGTAATCGATAAACCTGAACTGGATGATCAGTTCCAGAAGGATACCGAAGATAAGACCGCCGGCCAAACCGTATACCTGGTACCCGAGAAAGACTACCACCACCTGAACCAGGATACGTGCTATGTTATTGATCAGTGTCGTCGATGCAGCCAGTCCCAGCCGGTTGCTTGCGCTGATCGCCATCCCGAACGATGTCTGGATAGAGGCAATTCCTACGGCTATAATCAGTACCCAGAATAATCCCGTCTGGTTGAGATCAACGAACCGGTCCCGGAATATAACCAGTCCCGTTGTAATGAGTAAGAATATACTCATCCGGAGTAGGAGGCTTGCAGAAAAAAATCTATCCGGGTCGTTTCCTTCGCAGATACGCTGAGTTCCGGCATAGCCTATACCGAAATCCGAAAGGAAACTCAGAATATTAAAGAAAGACAGAAAGAGGAAATATGCACCAAGAATGCCGGCACCGACCCAGTGTGCGTAAAAAATCGTTGCAAGGAACCCGGTTATCGTGATACCCATCGACGATATCAGGTACATGGTACCGTGCCTCTGTATCTCACTGTGAATATCAGTCATGGTCATAAGATCCGGTTGTTCTCCTGGTCATTTATGCTGCGGGAAGAAGTTCTCCGTCGTTGATACGCCCGTATTAGAATTCTCTCTGCAATTGTTTCCGATGGCTGAAGTTCAGCCATCATCATCCACGGGCACAACAGCCCCGGATAAATATTCTGCAAATCCCTTTCCAGAAAAAAGGCAGAGCCTCCCCGTGGTTTCCTGATCGCCAGATACGAATCCCGGCACGGGATGCCGACATTATCATCCTTTTCCGGTATGCAATCCGCCTGCTCAGGTCCGGAGATATGTCCTTCTTTACATATCGGTTGACTACCTGTTCCTCGGCAAACATCTGTTTTCTCACATTGCTGCTGGCATTTTTACCATGGATCGTGTATTCCCCGAGGAGTTCCGGGATACATTCCCACCGGACGTTCATTTTTGCCAGTCGCAGCCAGAGTTCATAATCTTCGGCAGTTATGATATCTGTATCTTCGGAGAATGTGCCGAACTGTTCAAGACATTTTTTTCTGATCATCACCGTGGATGTGGCAATTGATGAATTCCCCCGGTAAAGAAGAGTTTCATAGAAATTTTCACCGGGTTTACCGGGGATCAATGGTTTTTGCAGAATGCCGTTTTTTCGTATCCGGAGTCCGTGACATACCGCGGCAGTCCCCTTTTGCATAAACTCAAGGCATTTGGCTAATTTTTCCCGGTCCCAGAGGTCATCGGAATCCAGGAATGCGATATATCTCCCGCGTGCGAGAAGAATTCCTCGATTTCTCGATGCAGCGATCACTCCCTTGTTGGAAAATCTCGCATAGTGAATCCTTTCGTCACCAATTGACTCCGCTGTTTCCCTTGTGTTGTCCACGGAATCATTGTCTATGACGATAGCTTCCCAGTCTTTGAATGTCTGGCCGATAACGGATTGCAGAGCATTTTTCAACAAATCTGCTTGGTTGTAACTGGGTATGATGACCGATACGAGGGGTGGCGGACAGACCATCTTAATCAGCAACCCGGATCCTGGTCCTGACAGAATATCAGTGTTTCATCAATCTCCTTATCCAGGCACCCCATAAGGCAGAACCCTGTAGACTTCAGTTTTCCGATTGAATAGTCCAACGGAATGCTCCCGATCCCGGGGACTGGTTCCGGTCGGGAGATGGGGGGAATAAAGTTGAACATTTGGTTACACCGGTCCTGTATTTTTATTGCAAGCTGCAGAACCGATAAAGTGTTCTCTCCTCCCAAGTTGAAAATTCCGTCCCCGAGGAGGTCTTCGGGTAATCCGATCATGTGAGAGACCGCCCGGCCAACATCCGATAACGCGATAAAGTCTCTTTCCTGAACTCCGGATGTTTTCAGGGTCATAGCCTTTGCAGTAACGGCCTGACGGCAGAGATCATTTCCAATAAGGGACCAACGATTGACCCGGGTGTTGATCGGGGCTCCTATGCTGTTCGACAGCCTCAGGACAATCCCCTGGAATCTATCCGGGCGCGTTGCAGCAAGAACAAAATCTTCTGCCGTACGATGCGAGATTGCATACGGGTGAACCGGACGGGGAATAGTTGATTCAGTAATAGTGCCTTCGAGAGGAGACCGGTAAACATGTGCAGTTGAGAAATACACAAATCTGGTAACACCGGCTTTTTCGGCGGATCTTACGAGTTTTAGTGATCCGAGCCCGTTAATAAGAAGAGCCTTCTCCGGATTTTGCACGGATTCTATCTCATTTAACGCTGCGAAGTGGATCACCATATCGATATTCTTACAGGCTTTTTCGATCTCTTCATCATTGAGGACATCCAGAGGAAGGCAGTGATCTTTGTCAAGCCATTCCGGTAAATCGGCCCGTGCCGGTTTCCGTGATGTGACAAAAAGTTCAAAATCCGGATTTCCTGCTAGGCACTTGGTAACTCTTCCCCCGACATACCCCAAACCCCCGGTAAGAAGAATTGACCGGGTCATCTGTTAACGAGCTCCCATTTATATGGTATAACGGGGTCGTCGGGGCTTTTTCGTTCAATTTCTGTTGCGTCATGGGGAATTGTCGAACAGTTCGCCACAATTGATGGTGTGATCCCCACTCCTTTAAACCCGTTCCAGACGTAGGGTGGAATCTGGACCAGACAATAATTATCCGGCCCAAGGAAAATTTCCTGTACTTCTCCGCAGGTTCCACTGGATGGCCGATCATCAAAGAGAACGAGTTTGATCATACCGAACGGGACTGCATAATTCAGGGTCATTTTTTTATGGATGTGCCATCCCTTTATTACCCCAGGATAGACACATGAAAAGTAAATTTCCCCGAATCCGAGAAATTCCGGATCATCATTCCGTATCATGTGCATAATTTTGCCACGTTCGTCAGGTATCTGGCGAAGTGGCCTGATTACGACCCCTTCAATCATGCGGCATCCTCCATATATTCGACGATCTGTTGTTTTGTGATCGACTCAGCATTTTTCCCCTCGTTTACCGATTTATACCACCGGGCGGTTTTTTCGATGGATCTCCTGAACCCCCACCGGGGGTACCAGCCGAGTTCCCCGTGAGCCCTGTCGCAGTTCAGGTGAAGGAGACCGGCCTCCGGTGGATTTGTCGGATCCTTTTGAACCGAGATCTCTCCGGAACCCCACACAGAGATCAGTTCATCTGCCACTTCGTTCACCGTATGCATTGTCTGATCGTCGGGACCGAAATTATATGATCCGCTGACCTTTTCCGGACTGTTATACAGTCGTGATGCGACCATGAGATATCCGGACAAGGGTTCGAGGACATGTTGCCAGGGCCGGGTGGCGTTCGGATTCCGTAACACGATTGGCTTGTTCTGTTCGAGTGCCCTGATACAGTCGGGAACTATCCGGTCCTCCGACCAGTCCCCCCCGCCAATTACATTTCCGGCCCTGACGCTTGCTGCACCGAAATGTGCCCTGTCCGAAAAAAATGAGTCCCGGTATGATGAGAAAATCATCTCAGCCGCTGCTTTTGAAGCGCTGTAAGGATCTTTTCCCCCCAGTTCATCGTTTTCCCGGTAGCCCCAGCACCATTCCTTGTTCCGGTAACATTTATCGGACGTTATTACTGTCAGGGCTTTTACCGATGGTGTAAGTCTCACGGATTCGAGAACATTGACCGTACCGCCAATATTGGTATCGAAAGTCAGTTTCGGCTCGAGATACGATCTTCGTACCAGGGGCTGGGCCGCCAAGTGAAAAACGAATTCCGGCTGTGTTGTTTCCATGAACTCCCGGACCGTAGTAAAATCCCGTACATCCCCGTCCTGGTGGCAAATTTTCTTTTCAAGCCCCAGGGATACATAGTGGTCGATGTCCCTCCGGGGAGGGAGGGCAAATCCGTACACTTCGGCACCGAGATAGTGGAGCCAATAGGAAAGCCATGAACCTTTGAATCCCGTATCTCCGGTAATCAATACTTTTTTATTCCGGAATATCCCGTAATCGGAGTTCACCAGATCACCCAGGGAGCTCTCTTATGGTCATACAACTGGTTGAGGAGCTGGAATTCGCGGGAAGTATCCATCGGTTGCCAGAACCCGTCATGCTTATAGACCATCATTTCGCTATCTTTCACGAGATTCCTGAGTGGATCCTGTTCGAAAACCGTGCCCTCATTGTCATCGATATAGTCGAAAATATCATTCCGGCAGACAAAGTATCCCCCGGAAATTCTTCCTCCGGTAGTCTGGGGCTTCTCATTGAATTCTGTGATGAGCCCGTCATCATTGCACTGGAGTTCTCCGAACCGGCCGGGGGGTCTTACTCCAGAGACTGTCAGAATTTTACCATGAGAATTATGGAAGTCAAGAAGTTTTTGGATATCAATATTGCCAACACCATCGCCGTAGGTCAGCATAAAATTGTCCTCGCCCTCGAAGTATTTCCTGACACGTTTTATCCGGGCCCCGGTCATCGCATTCAGGCCGGTCTCAGCCAGCGTCACTTTCCAGTTCTCCGCAATCTCCCGGGTATGATACTCTATTGGCATCTTCCCGCTCACATCTATCGTAAAATCCGTTGTATGGGAGCGGTAATTCATAAAAAAATCCCTGATGCTGTCTCCCTTATACCCAAGGCATAGAACGAAATTATTGTGGCCAAAGCCGGCATAATATTTCATGATATGCCAGAGAATAGGATATTCTCCAATGGGGATCATCGGTTTTGGGATGTTTTCTGCCACATCCCGGATCCGGGTTCCGTACCCGCCGCATAATATCGCAACTTTCATGTCGTTCGGAGGCTCCTAGAATTTTAGTATGAGAAGTCTTTCATGATATTGTTCTTCGTCATTAATACGCTTGACGGGATAATGTATTTTTATATTATTGTAATATCCCCTTAAAAAGAGATGCTGTAAATTCAGGTGTTCAGTTTTACCGGGAACTCATCAATCGGTAACGGGATGACCGGATGTTTATTAAATAATGGCCTGGACTGGCTGGTACCTGACAGAGTAGTAACCGTCCGGAGAATGGTTTCAATAGCCAATCATCATTTTAGGAAATATTTTTGTTACTCCCTGTATTTGTGATTTAACACCCATCTGGATTTGAATCAGTGTTTCAGTTCCCGGCCTACCGGTTCTCTATAATCCTTGAATAGAGACTGGCATATTGTCGTGCAACCTGGTTGATATCAAAGTGGGTAATGGACCGGGACCTGCAATTTTGCCAAAGATGCCTCTCGTTCTCATTATTCGTCAGACACCATTCTATCCCCTCTGCCAGATCCCCGGCATCACCCATCCTCGCGAGATATCCCGTTGATTTATGGTCGATGATATCCTGGGCGCCACCGGTATCGAAGGCAACTACCGGTGTTCCGCATGCCATTGATTCCAGCACCGTAAGGCCGAATGCTTCCTGGATCGCCGGTGAAATATACACGTCGGATGCCGAATACACAAGGGACAATGCGATATCCCCGGCAACCTTTCCCAGATTACGGTGGGGGATTCCATGTGCATCAATCACCGGTGACACGGTGTCGCCGAAGGTGAGAAGTTCGCAGTTCGATCCGATGGATGCCGGAATATTTTGCAGGGCTGTTTGCAGGTACCGGAATCCTTTGCGGGGTAAGCTTGATGCCCCGATTGCTCCAAAAAGGATGAGTTTTTTATCTTTGGGTAAATTGAGGATCTCCCTCGCCCACTGCTGGTTCACAGGCTTATACACGCTCAGATCCACCCCGTTGGGGATTACGTGAATTTTTTTCCCCCGGAGCAATGCACTTCCCCCGGCACACTCCGCCAGCCATCTGCTAGGGGAGACAATCTCAATGTCTGTACTGGCCAGGCATTTCCTTTTCCTGTCAAACAGGAACCAGCTGAGATCATGTTTTTGGGTTGAGGATAACTGGGGGCATGAACCGCAATGTGTCCGGTATTTTTCACAATCCCCTGTGTAGTGACACCCCCCGGTGAATGTCCAGAGATCGTGGAGGGTCATCACCATTGGCTTCTTGATTTTTCTCATCTGTGTGACAGGGAAAAACCCCCCGTTGATCCAATGAAAATTGATAATGTCGGGATTCAGGTTCTGTATTTTTTTAGTGATATTGTAGGGAAGCCACCCCACACTCCAGGATGTCTTCTGCCGGTTTCTGTAAAAAATAAGGGGGGCTGAATCAGCATAATCCCGCAGCATCGTCGTACTTCTGTAAAATCGTGAATCAGAAGTGTGGACCCCGGGATCATCCGTGGTTTTTACCTGAACGTACATCTGCGCCTCGGCGCCGATATTTTTTAAACCACTGTAAAGTCTTTTGGCTGCGAGTGAGGCTCCGCCAATATCCTCGTACGTGCTGACCAGCAGTGATCTCATCAAAGTAACTCTGTTCTTGTTATCTTTTATATCATTCGAGGAATTGTTCCAGGAATGCAGGGAGGTGTCTTTCACGATTATGGAGCGGAGATCCAGTCTGATCGTGAAATCGAATGTATTTCATACGAATTCTGTCATTATGGTTTACCCGGATTAATTATGACCGTTGCCGCAGCATTTGAGGTGAAAGGAATGGTTTTGTTTAAACGACTGCGGGCTCGAACTTATTCTGCGGGATATCGTCTATCCATAAGAAACTCACTAAATTATTTTCCCTGAACAGAGACATATCTTAAATCTACACGGAGTATGCATTGATGAGCGGATCAATAAAAAAAATTATATTTTTAATCGATGTTCCTCTTGATAGAAAATACTTCAGACTCCTTGGGATTGATACCCTTGTTCTCAATGGATTTGACGTAGAGGTATGGGATCTCACTCCTTTTTTCCATAAAGAATTACTGGACAGAAAAATTATCGGAGATGGTGAGTCTGTCTTTAACAAATGCAGGAAATTTACCGGAAAAAAGGATATCGTGTGTGCGTTGTCGGAGATATCAAAGGAAACAATAGTGAATTCATTCATTTCCCTCGACATACGGACTTATTTCATTTATCATCAGCTGTCAAAAAGGAATATTATCTATTGTGTGGGTCAGATGATCTCCTTTCCTCCCCCTCCCCTGCCACCGAAAGGAGCCTCTGTCGGATATTTCCATTCTCTTGCCAAGAGAGCACTCTCCCTCAAGCCGAAACATGCTGTCATCGGTCTTTGCAATAAACTTTTGTTAAAATATTATTTCCTTGCGGGTATCCGGCCGGCAGATATCGCCTTCCTCTCAGGGGAACGATCCTTTGAGGTCGAACGGGATCCCATAGGCATGAAGACACATATCATCTGGGGTCATGCATGGGATTACGATACTTATCTCGAGAAGCGTAAAAATCAGATAAATCCGGATCCGGACCAGGGGGTTTTCCTGGATGAATATTTTCCCCTGCATGCAGATCTTGAATATCTGGGTATTTCCTCACCTATCGGAGTTGAAGAGTACTTTTCGAAACTCCGTACTTTTTTTGATCATCTGGAGCAGATTCATAACGTACGGATTGTGATTGCGGCGCACCCCCGCTCCAATTACCCTGAAGCGACCCAGTACTTTGGGAACAGGCCGGTGTTCAAGGGTCAGACCGTACGACTCGTGCATGAATCATCATTCGTTCTTGCCCATGACAGTACTTCAATTAATTATGCCGTCCTGTTCCGCAAACCCGTTATGTTTATCACTATGGATAAAATGCAAAAATGCGATTCTGGCAGGTTGACCGTGGGTCTCAGTATAGAATCGATTGCAAAATCCCTGAAAAAGATGCCGATCAATATTGATTCCGTGAATGAACCCGACTGGTCTGGAGAATTGCAGGTTGATCTCCCGTCATACACAAAGTACCAAAATGATTTTATTAAAAAAACCGGGACTCCGGAAATCCCATTCTGGGAGATCTATATCCAGTCAATCCGGGAGTTTTACCCTTAATTTCCCTCTGCATTATATTGGCGCTCGTTCGATTTTTGCCCTCGGACATGGGCAAATTAAATAAAAAGAGTTGTCAATACTACTGTCCAAAGAACGTGTTTTATCATACAATAAAAAAGATTCGTGAGGGTAAAGATGGAAACTTCATTAAAATGTCCCGTATGCAGCTCCGCTATCTCCCATTTTCTGGAGAACAGAATAAATCCCGACGATATTTCTGATGATGTGTTCAATATTCAACTTGAGGGGTATCTGAAATCCCGGAAAAACGATACCAGGAATAATTTCAATATTGCGGTATGCCCCTCCTGCCAGTTACTTTTCAAAGAGACTTTTTTTTCCGATATCGAATTAGAAGAGATATATCGCCATGAATATCTGTCACAGGAAGCGAAAATGAAAAATCTTGAGGGATTTGTGTACTCGAATGAATTTTTTCTGGGAAATTGTTCGAAACAGGCCTGTGATCTCGTTACAGAATTAAACCGTTCCCACTCCTCGCATATAAAAAAAATATTCGATATCGGTGGAAGGGACGGATTCAGGTTAAGGGACCTGGCAAAGATGGATTTTGATTGCTATGTCTTTGATCCGATCCCTGTCAAATCCTGCGATGAGGCGATCAAAAAGGAATACCTTTTCCTCGATGATATTGATGCGAAAAAATATAGTGCCGATCTCATCATTTTTTGTAATATTCTGGAACACTGTAAAAATCCCGTGGATGTTATTTCGAAATGCCGCCATCTTCTGAATGATGATGGTTATATCTTTATCCAGGTCCCCTTTGAAATCCCCCTCGTACTGGAGTGGCTCATAGCGGGTAAAATCCGGCATAAAAATTTACGTGCTGATCTTACCCATGCTTATTTTTTCACACTGGATTCTCTCATAACGCTTGTTGAGAGTCAGGGATTCAGAAGCATTGCCGGAAATATTGAATCATTGCGGATAACAGAATCAGGATCACAGGTACTCGTGATTAATGTTCTTGCACAAAAGACAACAATTCACAAAAAGCCCTCGAGAAAGGTGTTTAAAGGTTTCAATATTTTTAATGTCACGGTAATAAAATTTGAGATTCCCCGATTAAAATCCCTGTTAAAAAAAATAATGGGACCGTAATCCATACACTCCTGCGGGACGATTCATCATAGCGGGTGAGACTCTTCACAGCCCCGGCAAGGAGCGGATAATCCCGGAATCGTCATATTTTCTTTAATCCGTGTCCTGAAACAGATCGCTTCTTCGGATCTCTTCCGAAGTAACCTTTCAATTCAGGTATTTCTGATATGTCCATTTTCAAATGAAGATATCAGTTAATTCGTGATCTGATAACCCGGCACGGTGAACCGGCACAAATTGAATACGGGGGGATATCATGGGTTACGACACTATTCGCCCCTATTATCGAACCTTTTCCAATAGTAACGGTTTTGGATATTACCACGCCTGCACCAATCCAGCAGTCGTCTTCTATGACAATCTTCGATGGGACATTTTCCTGATACCTCATTGGAACTTTCAAATCAAGGACACCATGGTTTCCGGCAATAATGGAGACGTTCATTCCGAACATACAATAATCTCCGATAATGATTTCCGATCTTTGTCCCGGTATCGTACCGAGAAACACATTGCGACTGAAAAATACATCGGATCCTATCGACACATTTTCAGGTATTGATATGTAAAATCCGATACAGCTGATAAAATATCCCTTGTTTTTTTTCAATTTCTTAGAGTAATACCGGTATCTCAACCAGGAAAAAGACCTGCTCGAAGGCAATAATGATAGAAAATGTGATGTGATCTCATCAAAAAATTCGAATAATGAAATATGAACACCTCACAGCAATATTTTCCTTCGTCTTCAAAATCATGGTATTCGGATCCCTGCAGGAGTCCCATCCTGTCAGAATTGACGGTACCTGTCTGCTGCCGGATCCTCCTTGCGGATCCCGGCGGGAAACACCTGCCTTGCAGGATCTATATCCATGACATCTGCTGTGATAAAAAATAAGGAATCGCGAGATGAAAACTGTATCGGAGCCCGGATCTATTATCGGCATCGGCTTCTTACAAATAGAAAAACTAAATAGTAATAAAATAACCTTTCTGACACATTCAGCGGCAGAAGATCTACGTCATTCCGGGGGATACATGTCAATAAAAACAGGTTTCAATAAAAAAATACGGGCAATATTTCAGCATTTCAATCTCAGTACTTCACTAATTTTTAGCCGAGGCTAATCAAAACCGGCAGATCTAAATAGGCAGCGGGCGCCGCATATGGCAAATAGACGACAATTCACCCGCCGAATAAAGAATGAGATCCGAGCAGAAGATTGTTCCGAAATAGCAGTGGATGCAATCAACCGGAATCTCACCATTTCCATCAACGGAACACTGAGACAAAAGACCCTTATCCAGTCACTTGTTGGGATGTCAGCAACCAAACTATCCGTGCATTCCATCAATAAGGCTGGAGAAAAAGTCCCGTGTGAAACGTCAGTCAGATACCATTTATCGAAGGTGGATTTAGAATCGCTTTTCGAAATACAATCAAAGATCCTCACCTATTCAAACGATCAGATCCTTGTTCCCGGAAAATCGTATCATTTTGCCATAGATTTCACCGACGATCCTTATTATGGCGAAATTATCGAAGCGAACAAAGATTACGTCCTCAAGAGTAAAATGAAGAAATCAACAACCACATTTTACTCGTATGTTTCGCTCTCCATCACAACAAAAGGTCAACGGCAGACCCTTGCAGTTTTCCCGGTGAAGAAGGGTGTGTCAAAGGTCGAGTACATCCGGAAATTTTTGGCCATAATCCACAACGCAAAAGTGAACACCCAAGTACTCTGTCTTGATCGGGGATTTTACTCAAAAGATGTGTTCTCATTTCTCCAGAAGGAAAAGATCCCGCACATTGTTCCGGTGAGAAAACACGGCGAAGAACTCAAGAAAATACTCCGGGGAAATCATTCCCGGTATGCACAGTATACGATGATGGGAACTGGCGAACCTCTTTCTCTTACTCTGGCAATTGATGTCCAGTACCTTCTGGGAAGGAATAAGAAATACGGGAATGTGAACCTGGGTTACGTCGTGTATGGTATTAACTGGAAACCCCGTCGGATCTACCGGGTCTACAAGAACCGGTTTGCGATCGAGTCTTCGTACCGTATCCGGAATATCGTGAAAGCAAGGACATCCACAAGAAACGTTGTGATCCGGTACCTGCTGACGATAATCTCTTTCCTTCTCAAAAATATCTGGGTCTCTCTTCAATGGATGTTCTTCTCTAAGGTTCAACGAGGACCAAGAACCGTTGCTGAAGATTTGTTCCGTTTCGATTTCTTCCGGCTATTGGTCTGGGAAGGGATTCGGAAAAAACTCAAATTTGTCTCATTTGTTTCTGTTCTTCGACCGTTTGGTTGATCAGAGGTTGAGAGTATTGATGACTTGCCAAAATTCACGGAGGTAAATTTAGAGAAGTACTGAATCTTAAAATTGAGAAATCCAATAAAGATGGGAACACATTTACCGACGATCAACTTACGAAGGCGGTTAACGAAATTATTTCCCTTTACAACGAATGTGTTTTCAGGGAAGATAAAAAATATGACGAAATCCAGCTCAAATTGCCGAAAAATCTGATCGGCACCGGATATGGAGAAGGGTTATACCTGTTGGACTCCCTCCACAAATCTCTCGATCTCGACGGCGATGTATGTGAATTTGGCGTGGCCCAGGGCGCAACGTCCGCATTCATGGCAAACGAATTAAAAGATACACAAAAAAATCTCTGGCTCTTTGATTCCTTTGAGGGTCTTCCGAAACCCACCGGGAAAGACAGCCTGATCAATGATATTTTTAATCTCGGGTCAATGGAAGCATATCAGGGAAAAATGGCATGTCCGGTGGATATGGTCAAATCCAGACTGACAGAAATACATTTCCCTCAGGAAAGAACGAAGATCATTCCTGGATTTATTGAGAAAACAATCTTTGATCCAACTCTCCCCAAAAAAGTATGTTTCGCCTATATTGACTTTGATTTCTATGAGCCAATCCTGATTGCGCTACAATACCTGGATCGTGTCCTTCAACCGGGCGGATTTGTTATTGTTGACGATTATAATTTTTTTTCAGATGGGGTCAGAATAGCCGTGGATGAATTTTATGCCAGCCACCAGGATCACTATGAACTCAGGTTCCCGGTTCAATCTGCGGGTTTCTTTTGCATCTTACGAAAAAAATAAGTTTCTCCCCGCCGGAGATTTTTCTCCTTCTCCGTTAATGAAAACCCTGTGTCATTCTTGAGTTATCTAGCACACATTCAGAGGTTTCCATTATTTCCAGATACTCAGTTTTGTTTCTGAGGTCTTGATGATATGATCACGGGGCGTCCCGATATACACGGAGTTATCCCCGAGATCCTGATCGATTACGAGGGATCCGGCGCTTATCTTGCAGTTCATCCCGATATGGCAATCCCCGAGGATGGCCGCTCCCGGATGGAGACTAACGTATTTCTCCATCCTCGGGAATTTGTCTTTGTTACTGCCGACATTGCATTTCTGGTGAGCGATAAAAAAATCTTCATAATTCCCTCGTCCGAGAACGGTGCCAAGGGGGTGATTGATCAGGAAAATGGCAGGCATCTCCACTTCGTAAAACAGATCGATCCCATGAAGGCATTTGTTCAACAGAAACAACTTTGTTGGAATGTCGACCGTGCCGGTTTCCTTATGTATGATATTCGAGAGCCGGTACAGGAACATCGCGTACTGGTCGCTGTTGAGATGACTGAACCTGGTCGTATCTCCCTTCATGAAGTACTTGTCATTCACATGGGAGAAACAAAAATCGAGATTATCCAGGGTTGCCGGCGTGAATTCAGCAATGTCGTTCTGCTGAATACGGTTGTTATCGGGGAAAAAAAAGTTGAGCTGTTCTGTTACATATCGGGCCAGTTCTTCTTTTTTTAACGACAGGTCCATGGTTTTAGTGTTGATCCCAAACGAATATTAATTTCTGCGTTCGTAAAACTCCCGAATTTTTGGTCTGATCGATCAATCTTCTATGAACAAATTTTTCGTTAGAGAGCATACCAGAAAAAACCCGGCATTTCAATAAAAAAAAGATCTCCGGTAGAACCCGGGTAAAAAGATATTTCAACACAGGGTTTGAAAACTTCTCAACGGAGATCATACGTGAAATTTCTTATCGTGGGTTTTGGGAGTATTGGAAAGCGCCATCTCGCCAACCTCCGCATACTTGATCCGAATGGTGAGATCACCCTCTGGCATACCCATTCACGCACGGAACACAAAATAACCGGTGTGCGCGAAGTATTCTGCCTTGAAGATGCATTGTCCCCGCGACCCGACATCGCCATTATTGCGAACCCCGCATCCGCTCATCTCCCCGTTGCGTTAAAACTTGCCCGGGAGGGCATCGATCTCTTTATTGAGAAACCGCTGTCTTCGACCCTGGATGGTATTGCCGAACTTCAGCAGATCCTGGAAAAAACCGGCTCTCTGGTTATGGTGGGATACAATTTCCGGTTCAACCCCGCTCTTGCAGAACTCAAACGCTGTATCACTGATGGAACGATAGGACGGGTACTCTGTATCCGTGCGGAAGTCGGCCAGTATCTTCCGGACTGGCGCACGGGAACCGATTACCGGCAATCCGGCAGCGCTCAAAATGAGCTGGGCGGGGGTGCAGTGCTCGAACTCAGCCATGAGATCGATTATTCCCGTTGGCTTGGCGGCGAGATCGAGTCTGTAATGTCAATGACGGATCATGTCAGCGACCTGGAGATCGATGTGGAAGATATTGCCGAGATCACCATGCGGTTTTCTTCCGGGGCGATCGGCAGCGTCCATCTGGACCTGTTCCAGCGTACTCCGTCCCGCACCTGCAAGGTCGTGGGGACTCTTGGAACTGCCGTATGGGACGGGATGTCCGATACGGTTATGGTATTCACCACCGGGACCGGCCAGTGGATCCGGATGAACCCGGCCGGGAAGAGTGATCGCAATCAGATGTATATATCCGAAATGGAACATCTCATTGCCTGCTGCAGGAACCGGACGAAACCGGTGGTCTCATTATCCGATGGAAACCGTGTGCTCGAGATCGCACTGGCAGCACGTGAATCATCCGTCACCGGGAGATGTGTTGCCCTGTGAGCCCGGAGATCACTGGTTGTATCTTCGCCCGGGGAGGATCGAAAGGAATTCCCCGGAAAAATATCCGCCTTTTTGCCGGGAAACCCCTTCTTGCCTATGCGATAGAAACTGCAAAAGAGAGCAGGTATATTGATCGTGTGATCGTTTCCACGGATGATCAGGAGATTGCGGGGATTGCTCGACAGTACGGTGCAGAAGTTCCATTTCTCCGGCCCCCGGAACTTGCCGGTGATAAGGCCCCGGAATGGTTTGCCTGGAGACATGCACTTCTGGAGATCCAGCGAATATCCGGGCAATTGCCAGATGTTTTTGTCAGTATCCCCCCGACCTCTCCCTTACGGAATGTATCCGACGTAGATCGATGCATCGCATGCCTGCTTGAGGGCGATGCGGATATTGTAATCTCTGTTAAAACTGCAGACCGAAGTCCCTATTTTAACATGGTTACCCTGGATAACGATGGTTACGCAAAGCTGGTTATCCAGCCCGGCCGCACCGTAATCCGAAGGCAGGATGCGCCTGTTGTGTACGACATGACGACGGTTGCCTATGCAGCCCGGCCTGCATTCATCCTGAATGAAGACGGGATCTTCGCCGGTAACGTGAAGGCCGTAGAGATTCCGTCGGAACGTGCGATAGATATTGATACAGAGCTGGATTTCCGGTTCGCGGAATTCCTGATATCTGAGAAACAACGTAGTAAACAAACGGAGAAAATTCTATGAAGACCGTGAAGGAACTGCAGGGAATGAAGGGGCGGGTTGCCGTAATAACCGGGGGAGCGGGTCATATCGGATCGGTGGTGTGTGATGCTCTGGCTGAACAGGGCGCCACGATTGTGATCGTTGATACCGATGCGCCCCGCTGCAGTGAAACCTGCGCCCGGCTTGAACGGGATCAGGGGATCGAGACGCTCCCTCTCGTCGTAGATCTGACTGATGAAAAAGCTATCCGGGCTATCCCCGGGCGGGTGACTGCAAGGTTCCCGACACTGGATGTTCTCGTGCATTGTGCAGCACTCGTAGGGACATCCGATCTCAAAGGCTGGGGTGTCCCGTTCCCGGAACAGAATGCGGAGACATGGCGGCTGGCACTCGAGGTAAACCTGACTGCACCGTTCATCCTCACGCAGGTGTGTGCCAGCCACCTGGCAGGTTCCGGGCATGGATCCGTAATCAACATCGGATCAATATATGGGATCAACGGGCCCGATATGCAGTTATACGAGGGAACCACTATGGGAAATCCCGCTGCATATGCTGCGAGTAAGGGAGGCCTGATGCAGCTGACACGGTACCTTGCAACGGTTCTTGCCCCCCGCGTCCGTGTCAACGCAATCACCCTCGGGGGAGTCTACCGGAATCAGCCGGAGCTGTTCCTCTCGCGATATGTGAACAAGACCCCTCTCCAACGGATGGCGAACGAGGAAGATATCAAAGGAGCGGCAGTTTTTCTTGCAAGCGACCTGTCATCGTACATCACGGGCCACAATCTGGTTGTTGACGGGGGATTTACGGTCTGGTAAATCCCCGGGTCCTACAAACCTGATAAAATTAATAATCTTTCAGAAGTTCTTTCAATTTTTTTCTGCTGATGACCGGTGCATTCTTCGAACAATAATTCTGGTCCCGGGCTTTGGTAAACCCGGGAATGATGTTCTCTCCCAAGGGGTCATCCGGGCCCGGGGTGTGCGGGAGAATGACGTACATATCCTCCCTCTCGTACGCCCGCTCCGCCTCCTCTTCCGTCATCAGGTCTTCATATAATTTTTCTCCATTCCTCTTCCCGATGATCTTCAGGGAAATCTCGTCCGGTCGGAACCCGAATTCCGGGGCATAGTGCTCGATCATCACTTCTGCCAGATCCAGAATACGGAGTGCCGGCATCTTGAGAATGAAGATCTCACTGCCCCGCGAGATCTGTCCCGTAGTCAGGATCAGGTTCACTGCGGAGGGGATATCCATAAAGAACCGGTTCATTTCCTTGTCTGTTATCGTGACGCATTTTCCTTCGCGGATCTGGTTCTTGAACAAGGGGATGACCGAACCACGGGAGTTGAGAACGTTCCCGAACCTGACACTTGAGAAGATCGTACGCTTGTTCCCCTTGTAATAATTGGCTGAAATTGCAAGGCGTTCAGCCAGCAGCTTCGTGGCACCCATCACATTCGAGGGATTCACGGCTTTGTCGGTACTGATGTTGATCACTTTCTCTACCTGGTGACGAAGGGCGGATTCGAGGATGTTCTGAGTGCCGATCACGTTGGTCTTTACCGCCTCGAACGGGTTGTACTCAACGAGCGGCACATGCTTGAGTGCCGAGGCGTGGAAGACGATATCGATACCATCCATCGCCATATCCACCCGGTCCTTGTCCCGCACATCGCCGATGAGAATCCGGATCCTTGGGGAATTCAGCTCCTGTTCGATCTCAAAGAGCCCGGTTTCATTGTTGTCAAAGATCCTGATACTTGCCGGATTTGCGGGCAGCAGATTCCTGACCAGCTGGCTCCCGATCGATCCCACACCCCCGGTCACAAGGATCTTCTTGTTTTTGTAAAATGCAGATGCAATCATGGTGATCTCCGGTAAAAACTCCTGATTTCTTCAGCTACATAGGCGGTTTCCTCTCCAGACAGCCCCGGGAAGATCGGAAGACTGAGTGCCCTTCCGGCGATCTCGTCCGTGACCGGAAGCCGGGACATGTCGTTCCTGACACACCGGTAGAAATGCGTTTTATGGACGGGAGGGAAATAGATCTTTGTCATAATGCCTTTCTTCTCCAGATGGCTGACAAGGTCATCCCGCCTTTCCGCAAGTATGGTGAAGAGTTGGTACACATGTGCATATCCCCGCGGGACTTCCGGTACGACAACCCCGGGCGTGCCCTCCAGCAGATCCCGGTAGTGTCGGGCGATATCCCGCCTGCGGGCAATGATATAATCCGCTTTTTTCATCTGGGCAATGCCGAGTGCGGCCGAGAGGTTGGACATCCGCATGTTATACCCGAGCGAGATATAATCCATCACCGTAGTAGTGGAAAAGTAATCCCCGTTGTCCTGGCGTCCATGTGACCGGAGCAGTTTGAGTTTCTCGTACACCTCCCGTGAGTCCGTGGTGATAGCACCGCCCTCCCCGGTCGTGATCACTTTGTTCTGGCAGAAACTGAGGATCGCTGAATTGCCAAACGTACCGGCCTGCTTTCCATTGATATTCGCACCGAACGCCTCCGCTGCATCTTCGATTAGAACCAGTCCTTTCTCGTCCGCAAGTTCACGGAGCTCATTGATTTTACACGGGCACCCCCCGTAATGAATGGGAAGGATCGCCCTGGTTTTCCGCGTGATCTTCTTTGCCACATCCAGTGGATCGAGACCGAATGTCTCGCGTTCGATATCGGCGAACACCGGCACTGCCCCGACAAATAACGGGGCATTTGCCGTTGCGATGAACGTGAATGAAGGTACGATCACTTCATCCCCCATACCGATTCCGTGGGCCAGCATTGCCGCATGGAGCGCAGATGTCCCGGAGTTAAACGTGAGGCAGTATTCTGCACCGGTATACCGGGCCAGGCGATCTTCGAACGCTGTGACCTCGGGGCCGACTGCCCAGTTCATTCCTGCTGAAATGGCATCTTGGACAAGCTGGAGGTCACCCGCGTCCCAGTACATTTTGAATAGCGGGATCTTCCATTTCATTTTTTAGTCCTCCTTCCCGGGAATGTCCCCTATCTTTCTTTCCGTCAGCGGACGGATCACCTTTGCAGGGACTCCAAACGCAAGGGAGTTTGCCGGAATGTCGGCAGTGACAAAACTGAACGCCCCGACAATGGCATTCTCCCCAACGGTGACTCCGGGCATAATAACCGAATGCGTTCCTATCCTGCAATTCTTCATGAGCGTGACAGGTCCTGCCTTGTCATCAATGGTGGATTCAGAATAGATAGAGCAGTGCGATCCTACCTGGACTTCATCACCGATGGTCACAGTATGTCTCGCATTGATATACGTGAAAGCGCCGATGTCGGTAAACTTCCCGAGATGGAAATGCTCCTTGTGCCGGACAATCCATTGGTATTTTGTCGGCTGCCCATCAATAATTTCCGGATATACCCAGTTCTGGAATCTCATTAATACATCATCCTTTTCTGGAGCAGTTCCGGGGTGATATGCAGATCTGCAAGCACCCGGATGACTTTGCTGCTGGTCGTTCCGTCCCCGTAGGGATTGCCGGACTTCCTTGCTGACTCCCGGAACGCCTGGTCGTACAGTGCTTTTTTTATTGCGGTACTGATGTCATCTGATGTGTATCCGGCATCGATAACATTGTTTCCTTTCAGCCTTCCTGACTGGCGTAAGCCGATATTCACTGCGGGGATGCCGAAAGAAGGAGCCTCGATGATCCCGCTGCTGGAATTTCCCACGATTACTGACGATTTTTTCAGGAGCCCGAGATAATCCCGGTGGGGGATGCTGGGATATGCCTGGAAGTCCGGGTCCCGCTCATGTTTCCTGATAACCTCTATCATAGCTCTTCCCCCGGCATCGGCATTCGGGTAAATGACGACAACCTGCTCTCCAAAACCTCTTACGGCACATATAACCTGTTCCATAAGGTCCGCGGGATCGCCTGAGCCAAAAGACTCCGGGTGAAAAATCACGAGAAGTAACCGGCGGGACCAGTCTATGGAGTACTTTTGTGCGAGGTCTGCCAGATCAGACGGGGATTCTTCCAGAATCTGTTCGAGGCCCGGTGAACCGACTACATGAACCTGTCCGGGATCCTCTCCCATCCGTATAATCCGGTCCGCACTATCCTGTGTTGCAGGACAGTGGACGTGGGAGAGTTTCGTGATTGCATGACGGGCGATATCATCCACGGTCGAAGAACGATCCCCCCCGTGAATATGAACCACGGGGATTCCCATATATGCACCTGCCACCGCCGCGCTGAGCATCTCGCCCCGGTCCCCGAGTACCATAATGATGTCCGGCTTCAGGATCCGGATCAACCCGACACACCCATGTATGCATTCTCCTACGAAGCTGGCCATCGCTTCCCGGGAATCGTCCCGGAATGTTGCATTGATGATGTGGCAGGAGAATCCGTCCGTTCGGATCTCCTCAAGCGTGGAACCGAATTCCGGCATCAGGTGCATGCCCGTCACACCGATCTCCAGTTCCAGGTCCGGATGATTTCGTATTGCCTGGAGAATCGTTCTCATCAGCCCGTAATCTGCTCTGCTCCCGCTGACATAAAGGATGGTTCTCTTCATTCGATCATATCCCAGGTGATGACAGCATCCTTCTCGATCGCAGACCGGGTCTGTTTTCCAGCCAGGCTTTCGAGATGTTTTGGCTCAATCCCCGTGCCCGGACGTTTTATGGCAAGCATCTCCAATGTCAGGTGCATTCCCGCAGGAATGTCCAAAGCAGCGATGACGCTCTTCCGGGCAACCCGGCGGTTGTCGAGTTCGCAGTCCTGGGGTCGTTTTTCCCCGGTTCCAAGTTCAAGCTCCACATCTCTGACTGCATGCACCATCTTTGTAAAATCTTCCGGCTCAAGCGATGCCATATGATCCGGGCCGGGAAGGTTTCGATCAAGCGTAAGGTGCTTCTCAAGTACGCAGGCCCCCAGGGCGACCGCGGCAACAGGTACGAGAATCCCTTCCGTATGGTCTGAATATCCTGTCGGCAGGCCGAATTCGTGCCGGAGTGTTGTAATAGCCCGGAGGTTCACGGAAGACAGCGGGGCAGGGTAGCTGGTTGTACAGTGAAGAAGTGTGATTACCGTGCAACCATTTTCATTCAGGCAGGTGACGGCTTCACGAATTTCATCCATGGTCGACATGCCTGTCGAGAGTAACACCGGCTTATGCTGGCAGGCAATCTCCTTCAGGTACGGAAGATTTGTGATCTCGCCGGAAGGGATCTTGAATACCGGTACACCAATCCGGGAAAGAATTCCTATGCTTTCGTGATCGAACGCAGTGGACAGAAAGAGAATTCCCTTCTTTTTTGCATATGCCGAGAGCCGGGAAAAATCGTCCTCCGATAATTCCAGTTTCCGGAGCATTTCGAACTGTGACGTTGAGTCCGGATCATTCTCTTTCTGGTAACGGGCTTTATCAGCGCTACCGGTGACCAGATTCTCTGTTACAAATGTCTGGAACTTGATCGCATCCGCACCGGCGGCATGAGCGGCGTCTATGAGTTTTTTCGCAATCCCGATCTCGCCATTATGGTTCACGCCGGCTTCTGCAATAATGAAGCAGCGCTGGCCATCTCCTATCGTATTATGCTGGATCGCGACCATAAAAAACCGGGAACTACTCCTGTCAGCCTGTTAGTACCACAGATTGAATTACATGACTGATATTATTTATCGTGCTGCCGTCAAGGGTTATACGGCCCCGGATTCTCAACAGTACCGACAAAAAAAGAGAAAATATTCAGATATTTTCCACGCGCTTCTTCAGTGTCCATTCCCCATTTACCTGCTCCCAGAGATGAGGAGCCCGTTTCCGGAAACTATCGACAATCTCCCAGAACTTCTCCTCAGAAATATCCATGTACTCCAGGCAGTCCTGGAAGTATTTTTTTGGGAACTCCCCGTCATACCGGTGTACCAGTGCCACGGCTTCCTCCCGGGTGATATGCCCGTCGCGAACTTCGTGGGCTGCATCAGAAGTGGTACGGGCAATGCCGAACTTGATATATGCCAGATAGAAATGCAGCCCGTCCATACGATCGTCGAGACTTGCGTACTTTGAGTACGTCCCCTCGGACCTGCCGTCCGGGTTCGCCTGGAACCCCGTGTGCTCGACCGCGTAGTAATAGTTCTCCTGGGGTACCCACTTCTGGTAGAAAGAGAACCAGTGCATCTGGATACCCTTGTCCTGCAGGACATTGACTGGCGGGGGCCGGTAGAACCGCAGGTCACTCCTGTCAAAATCTTCTCTGGTGATCAGACCATGTTTCAGGCCGAAGTCCACCAGATCATCGATCGTTGTACCCTTGAAGTACAGATCGGCCCAATCCTCGATCGGCATGAACGGCTTGTAATTGTTTTTGGTGGATCCGCCGTACTCAGCCTCACCGTTTTCGCCAAAAAAGATCAGCTTGATATCGAACTGGAGTGCCATGTGGAACGCAAAACTCATCTGGCCGTACGCAAACGGATCCCATGGGTCGCCTACTGCTTCAAAGGCAGTTCTTGAGAGTTTGCGGTGAAGGTGACCGTTGGGACTGCCCGTGATATTGGTGAAACCCAACTTGATAAAGTTCTGGAAATTTTTCCACCCTATCTCCGTGTACATGAATGGTGCCCACGTTACGGTCAGCGGGTGCATGCCATAGTCATGCTTGAGCCGGTGCGCAACCATCGAGCTGTCCTTCCCGCCGCTGCAGGGAACGATCACATCATAGTCGCCGTTGTCCTTTCGGTGGAGATTGCAAAGTTCTTCGAGTTGTTTCTCCCTCTGCTTCCAGTCGATCACATGCTGCTTCTCGTACGCGAACTTACAGGCGCTGCAGACACCCCGTTCGTCAAATTCTATCCGTGGTCTCTGGTTGGAGACCACACAATTATTGCAGAAAAAAACCTCTTTTGGTTGATTTTGTAATTGCCGGTCAAGGGTCTCTTTTATCTTATCCATGGCCTTTTTGTATTGAATCTCTTTTTACATAGAACATTCGATCATACGGAGGAAGTTCTCATAGAGTTTCAATCCATTCTTTCCGCTTCGTTCGGGGTGGGCCTGGATGCCGAATACATTCTCTTTCCGGAATGCAGAACAGAATGTTATATCCCCGTACACGGTTTCTGCGATTGTGACCGACTGATCTTCCGGTTTTACATAAAAGGAATGGTTGAAGTACATAAAGACCCCGTTGGGCAATTCATCGAGAGGAGTTCCGGACCAGGCATTGTCCGGCGCATCAACAACGCGTGTCATCCGGTTCCAGCAGATCTCAGGCACTTTCAGGATTCCTCTTTCCGTACGTGGATTTTCGAAACGTACTACCGTTCCCTTCACGCAGTCCAACCCTTTAAAATTCCCGAACTCCGTACCTGTAGTCATGAGGATATGCATACCAAGACAGATGCCCATAAGTGGTTTTTTGTCATCCATCTGCTGGTGCAGGACCGGGATCAGGCCGAGTGTCTCCAGTGCCCCCATCGCGTCGCCGTATGCACCCACACCGGGGATAATTATGGCATCGGCATCATCGATCTCGTTCCGGGATGACGTGGTATATGCCTTGAGACCCACGAATTCGCAGGCGCTCTTGACACTGAACAGGTTCCCGAGACCCATGTCGATGATCGCAACTGCGGGAGGTTTGGTATGTGTCACGGTTTCACCTCAGTCAATCCGGCACGGGATTCCTTTTCCGTCCAGGTATGTTTTAATCTCGGGGATGGTTGCGCCTTCGACCCGGGTGTATTTCCGGATGTTCCTGAGGAATTCAATATTCCCCTCTGCTGAATAATCGTCGTCGGTGTAATGGTTCTGGATAAAATTATAATGCAGCATCGACGCGGCGGAAACAGCATCTGCTTTTCCTTCAGCGATCACATCATGGACATGAGAGATACGTCCCGCACCCCCGCAGGCAATCACCGGTATGCCGACGGACGTTGCCACGCCTCTTACGAGTTCCTGGTCAAATCCCTGACCCGTCCCGTCGCGGTCGATTGACGTGAGAAGAATCTCACCGGCGCCAAGATCCTCCACTTTTTTTGCCCAGATCAGGACCTCGATCCCTGATTTCTCCCGGCCGTTGTCTGTATAGGCCTCATACTTCCCGTCAGATTGCCGTTTTGCCGCGATCGAGACTACGATAGTCGAAGCGCCGAACTTGTTTGAAGCCTCCTCAATAAGTTCAGGGTTGTGGATCGCTGCAGTATTGATCGCCACTTTGTCAGCCCCGCTCTTGAGCACACTCTGAATATCTTCAATGGAACGTATGCCCCCACCGACTGTCAGCGGGATGAAGATTCTCCGGGAAATTTTCTGGATCAGGCCAAGCAGGCTGTTTCGGCCATAGAGGCTTGCCACAGCGTCGATGTAGATCAGTTCGTCAGCGCCCTGTTCGTAGTAATATTCAGAGAAACGTTCCGGTTTCCCAAGGACCCGCAACCCTTCGAGATGAACCCCTTTCACCAGGTTCGGGCCCTTGATGTCAAGTCGTGGAATAAAGCGGATCGTTGCCATTTGGGTTTCTCATTAGTGGTACTGTTTTTTTGGTGTAAAAACAATTGGGCTGGTTACTTCGGCCCATCACGCCACCATCACCACACTTATATACTCACTCAGATAATATCCGCTAGCTAATACCCACACGCGTCCGGTAATCTTGAACGATCGCGGGAGGAATATCGAATGGACACGAATCTCATCTATTGTTGCGGGAATTCTGATTGTGATCGTTGCGCTCCTTGCAATGGCAATAAAAATAGCGAACCAGTGGGAACGGGCAGTAGTTCTTTTCCTAGGGAAGTTTGTCGGCATCCGGGGCCCGGGACTGTTCATTGTCACTCCGTTCCTCAACAAGGTCCCGTACATGATCGATCTCCGCGTGATCACCACCTCATTCACGGCGGAACAGACATTGACAAAAGACACTGTGCCGGTCAACGTGGATGCGGTCCTCTTCTGGCAGGTGGTCGATGTGGAGAAGGCAGCGCTTGAAGTAAAGGACTACCAGGGTTCGATCTCCCTTGCATCGCACGCCCCTTGACGTAATTGGCAAGACGATCCTTGCGGATATGATGACCGGCAGGGAAGCGATCGATGCGGAACTCCAGCGCTGATCGAGAGCAGGGTCAGCGGGTGGGGCATCAGGATTCTTTCCGTGGAGATCCGCGATGTAATCATCCCCGGTGCACTCTAGGATGCGATGTCCATGTAGGCACAGACCGAACGTGAGAGGCAGGCCCGTGTCATCCTCGGGGACTCCGAACGACAGATCGCGGAGAAATTTTAGCAGGCGGCAAAGAGCTACGAAAACAATCCCACCGCCCTGCACCTCCGGGCGATGAACATGCTGTACGAGGGGCTGAAAGGCGGGCAGTCAACGATCGTGATCGTCCCGTCAACCGCACTCAATACGATGATACTCGGGGATACTACCGGGACAATCGCTCTAGCCAAGATGATCTCAAAGGAGAAGAAGGAAGTGCGGGCGGAGCCCGGGATCAGACCCCGGAATAGGGGATTGTTCGTAATTTCCCGGGAATTTTTTCCGGATGCCCGGGAAAACGTCCCATGCAAAAAATTCCGGAACAATTCCAGTCTTTTTGTTCTTCGATCTGGGGGTGGAGAAGAGTATGACTCTTCGACAGAGACCTTCCGGCTGGTATGTCCTGGGAACCTTTCCGGGAGGGAACAAATCCAGAAAACGCGAAATTAAGACCGGAATTAACGGTCCCTCTCCGACGGGAATTATGGAGGGAACTGACAGAAGCGTCTGGATTGCCGATCGCGTGTCCGATTGGGTACGGGTAGCAGTTTTAGAAAGAACCCTTGTTTTAGTGATGGGGCGTATATCGGTAAGACATAATTTTTAATCAGAAACAGGGGATCAGTACTTCACTAATTTTTAGCCGAGGCTAATCAAAACCGGCAGATCTAAATAAGCAGCGGGCGCCGCATATGGCAAATAGACGGCAATTCACCCGCCGAATAAAGAATGAGATCCGAGCAGAAGATTGTTCCGAAATAGCAGTGGATGCAATCAACCGGAATCTCACCATTTCCATCAACGGAACACTGAGACAAAAGACGCTTATCCAGTCACTTGTTGGGATGTCAGCAACCAAACTATCCGTGCATTCCATCAATAAGGCTGGAGAAAAAGTCCCGTGTGAAACGTCAGTCAGATACCATTTATCGAAGGTGGATTTAGAATCGCTTTTCGAAATACAATCAAAGATCCTCACCTATTCAAACGATCAGATCCTTGTTCCCGGAAAATCGTATCATTTTGCCATAGATTTCACCGACGATCCTTATTATGGCGAAATTATCGAAGCGAACAAAGATTACGTCCTCAAGAGTAAAATGAAGAAATCAACAACCACATTTTACTCGTATGTTTCGCTCTACATAACAACAAAAGGTCAACGGCAGACCCTTGCAGTTTTCCCGGTGAAGAAGGGTGTGTCAAAGGTCGAGTACATCCGGAAATTTTTGGCCATAATCCACAACGCAAAAGTGAACACCCAAGTACTCTGTCTTGATCGGGGATTTTACTCAAAAGATGTGTTCTCATTTCTCCAGAAGGAAAAGATCCCGCACATTGTTCCGGTGAGAAAACACGGCGAAGAACTCAAGAAAATACTCCGGGGAAATCATTCCCGGTATGCACAGTATACGATGATGGGAACTGGCGAACCTCTTTCTCTTACTCTGGCAATTGATGTCCAGTACCTTCTGGGAAGGAATAAGAAATACGGGAATGTGAACCTGGGTTACGTCGTGTATGGTATTAACTGGAAACCCCGTCGGATCTACCGGGTCTACAAGAACCGGTTTGCGATCGAGTCTTCGTACCGTATCCGGAATATCGTGAAAGCAAGGACATCCACAAGAAACGTTGTGATCCGGTACCTGCTGACGATAATCTCTTTCCTTCTCAAAAATATCTGGGTCTCTCTTCAATGGATGTTCTTCTCTAAGGTTCAACGAGGACCAAGAACCGTTGCTGAAGATTTGTTCCGTTTCGATTTCTTCCGGCTATTGGTCTGGGAAGGGATTCGGAAAAAACTCAAATTTGTCTCATTTGTTTCTGTTCTTCGACCGTTTGGTTGATCAGAGGTTGAGAGTATTGATGACTTGCCAAAATTCACGGAGGTAAATTTAGAGAAGTACTGGGGATAATCTAGGCCTACTCCGTCGCCAGGGAGGAATCATTGAAGTATATATGTGATGAACGACCGCCGCCGCCGACGGGGCCTCCGCGGCGGATCAGTAACTATTCAGGGTAATTGACCTGTGAAAGCAATGCAATTCGGGACGATACTATGCAACAGATCTCGTAAAGAAAAACCAAGAATAATTTTCAAAAAATTACGGGAAAATTTTGCCGATTTAAATTACCCGGCACCGGAATGTTCAAAGCCTCAGCCGTGATTTGAACACGGGACCTGCTGATTACAAGTCAGCCGCTCTGCCAACTAAGCCACTGAGGCGCCATAATACATACACGTTATAGTGTAAAAAAGATGGCGTTCACGATTTCTTTCCAAAAAAAGATCCTTCATTTCTCCTCATGATGAAGTCCCAATAACCTCCCAAACAAATTATACCCCCGGAATGGATATTACAGTACTGAAATGGCGCAGCTGACCGTAGATATTGGCGGGAGCCCGGGCGTGAACTGCCGCGGATTCTGCGAATACTGCTATTTTAAGAGAGTAAAAGGATTGCAACCGCTCGGCTGCCGGTATTGTCTGCCCTTCAAGAAGGGTTGTGACTATTGTTCCCGTGGGATACGGGAAGATTATGCCGGGTTCAAGGATCTCAAAACCATTGCGAATGAGACACTTGCGAATCTTCAGCTCAAGGATGGTGAAATTGAACGGATAACTATCAGCGGTGGGGGTGATCCCAGTTGTTATCCCCAATTCAACGATCTCGTCGAGCTGCTTGGAAGTACAGAAGCTCCCTTGCATATAGGATATACCAGCGGAAAAGGGTGGGACGATCCAAAGGTAGCTGATCTGCTGGTCGGGAATGGGCTTTCAGAGATATCATTCACGGTTTTTGCGTCGAATCCGGCTCTCCGGAAACGGTACATGCACGACCCAACACCTGAAGTCTCGTTAAAAATCCTCGAATCCCTCTGCGATACGGTGAATGTCTATGCAGCTGCTGTCATTCTTCCCGGAGTGAACGATGGCAAAATTCTTGAAGAAACATGTGAATGGCTCGAGGAACGGGGAGCAAAAGGAATTATCCTGATGCGATTTGCAAATGCGACCCCCCAGGGTTTGATCCTTAACAATGGGCCAATCATTGAGAAGCAGGCAGTCCAATCGGTTGAATCATTCCGGGACACGATAACCGATCTGAGCGGGAGATTCCGGATGAAAATATCCGGAACGCCATTATGGGATCCGGAAATCGGGTCGCCATTTGCGATCCTGACTGAACCGCATCTCCTCAAAAAACTCCCCGGGATCCAGAAGAGAGCATCGGTTATCAGCGGAAGCGTCGCCGCTCCATTTATTGAGCGAGTTCTGACAATCCGCGGATCTGATGTCCCTGTTCTTCCTGTCGGGAAAGAGATTGCATGCCTGATAACCGCAGAAGATCTTGAAGAGATTCCCGTATCCCGTCTTGAACCTGTCGTCATCATCCCCGGGCGTGCATTCGTGCATGAATCGGAAGCTACAACAATCCTTACCCGGGATGGGGTTGAGCGGTTGATCGTCCGGGGCCCTGATATGCTTACTGCCGACGCCGAGACCAGCATGGGAATGACACGGAATCAGGTGCTGCAAATGGAAATGGAGGGTTTTGCTGAGTTGATCCGGACCATCAATCGTTACGGGCGATAAGAGAAATTTTTGAAATACCAGTCCCCGATTTTTCCGATACCGGAAATCGGACATCGTGATCTCTTTTTTGATCCTTTTTTCACATCCAAGGAGCGTGACAGACATCTCCCAGATGACTAACCGGAAACAGATCCTTCGTCGTCAGAGAAGTCTTCGCAACAAAAAAAGATTAAAGAATTGATGCAGTAATGCCGATGACGCCGGACTGGATGATGACTGCAACAGCGATGATGACACCGGCCATCTCAAGAGCTACAGCAACATTGCCCTTCTTGAGCTCTTCGAATTCTTTGACCCCCTTTGTGAGTTTGTCAAGGATATTGAGAGCAAGGTAGATTGCTCCGACTGCGAGGATGATCCCGAGAATCAGCTGGATAAATGCAATTGCAACAGCGAGCATCCCGTCAAGGGAGAAGAGCCCAAGGCTCATTGCTTTGTTGATACCAACTGCAATTCCTGAAACCCCTGACTGGACAACGAGAGCAATTGCAACAAAGACCGCAGCAACGATGATACCAACCGCTACATTGCCTTTTGCAAGTTCCTTTTCCTCATCTATGTCCTTTGTGATCTTCCCGAGTACGGAGAAGCCAATGTACAGTGCAATTACTGCAAAGATGATGGCAATGACCAGCTGGACCAAGCCAACGACTGCATTTGCAAGAAGAACCATCTCATTTCACCTCAAATTACGAATATGTGTACGCGTAAACGGAAGATAAATTTATCTCCGGGGAATCTCTGGAATCGCCAAAATTACCCATAAATCCAGATTTGGCGCGGGGAAAGCCGATATCGGAAAGTAAAATAAAAAGCGCAGGAAATTATGCTGCGGGAGGGTTACGATCCCCCGATCTCCAGATGTCTCAAAGCACAGGCGCACCGTTGCGCCTTAAACCCTATGAGTCTGGCGCCCTAACCAGCTAGGCCACCGCAGCACGAAATTGCATAATAAAAACGCGGTAAAAATTATTAAAGGTTCTGATTGAAGATTTTTACCAGCTCATCAGCCTCTTTTCTGCTGAAGATAGGTGTTGACTGCGGCAGAAATTGCTGCAACTTTCTTGCCCTGCTCGAAAGATCCGGCGAGTGTCTGCATTCTCGTCTCTTCGTCTTTGGTGTAACGGTCAAGGGTGCTCAGGATATGTTCTTCCTGCAGGAAATGGGTGTGGGTGTTGCCTTCCACAAATTGCTCGTTGTTCATTATCGCGTAATGAAGGGGAAGCGTGGTTTTGATACCGAGAATGATATACTCCGACAGGGCACGGCGCATACGCCGTATCACATCTTCCCGGGTGCTGTCCCATGCGCAGAGTTTTGCAATCATGGAATCGTAGTTTGCAGAAATCGTATAACCCATATGAATTCCGCTGTCAACCCGGATACCCGGGCCTCCCGGCGAACGGTATCTCACGATCTTTCCGGGATCCGCAGCGAAATTGTTGTGAGGATCTTCTGCATTGATCCTGCATTCAATCGCATGACCCCGGATCGAGAGATCACACTGGTCGAAGGAAAGTGACTCCCCGGCTGCGATCGCGATCTGCTGCTTTACAAGATCAACCCCAGTTACAAATTCGGTGATGGTATGTTCAACCTGGAGCCGGGTGTTCATCTCCATGAAGTAGTAATTTCCTTCGCTGTACAGGAACTCTACCGAACCGGCATTGGAGTAATCTGACGCCTCTGCGACTTTAAGTGCGGAGGTTGCCATCTTACGACGCAGATCGCGCGTCATAATCGGGGAGGGAGCCTCTTCGATCAATTTCTGGTGACGGCGCTGGATCGAGCACTCCCGGTCGAAGAGATGAACTGCGTTCCCATGTTCATCAGCCAGGACCTGGAATTCTATATGACGTGGCTTGATGAGGTATTTCTCGATAAAAACGGTGGCGTCGCCAAAAGCAGACTGGGCAATCCGCATGCTCGCGGTGATAGCCTCTTCAAGCGATTTCTCATCGTTGACGATCTGCATACCAATCCCGCCACCCCCCGCGCTTGCTTTGACGATGACCGGGTACCCGATCCCTTCAGCAACTTTTTTTGCATCATCGATGCTTTTTATTCCGCTGTCAGTACCGGGGAGTACGGGAACGCCGGCATCCTTCATCATCTGTTTGCTGCCGATCTTCGATCCCATGGCCTGGATAGTCTTCCATTTCGGACCTATAAACGTGACACCTTCATCAAGGCAGAGTTTTGCAAACCGGTAGTTTTCCGCAAGGAAACCATACCCCGGATGAACAGCTTCGGCTCCACTTTTCTTCGCGACTTCGATTATCCTCTCCATGTTGAGGTAACTCTTGGATGGATGTGCCTCACCCACCGGGAACGCCTCATCCGCATATTTCACGTGGAGAGCATTTTTATCGGCTTCCGAATAAATCGCAACCGTTTCGATATCCAACTCGCGACAGGCTCGCATCACGCGGATGGCTATCTCACCACGGTTCGCGATTAAGAGTTTTTCAAAATATTTCATTGGACCACCAGCAGGACATCGCCATTCTGGACGACATCGCCGGCATCGACAAAGATCTCGGTGACCTTGCCATCAACCGGGCTGTGGATCGGATTTTCCATCTTCATGGCTTCAAGAACAACAAGCGGTTCTCCCTTTTTCACGAGTGTTCCCCGGCTCACAAGCACCTGCAGGACCATCCCCTGCATATTGCTCTTCACACCGCCGGCAAATTCGCCGCGGGGCGCCTTCTGGGGAGTGACGCTCGTGACAGCGACCTGGCTCCCGCCAACGGAAACAATTCGGACAGAGAAGACTTCTCCATCGACCTCGACCTCCATCTGGCTGGGGATATCGGGCTGTGATTTCGTGACAGCCTGTTTTTTGGGGATCTCTTCGTGCAACCGTTCTCCCTTGAGGAATGAGGGGGCGATAGCCGGGTAAAGGATGTAGGTGAGCACATCCTCCTCTTTGCTCACAAGTCCGGCAGCCTCGGCCTCTTTCTTCATCTTCTCATAGGCCGGTTCGAGAAGATCCGCGGGCCTGACCGTGATGACTTCCTCATCCCCGATGATGAGGTGCCGTACCCCATCGCTGACAGGAGCCGGGGATTTCCCGTATAGTCCCCGGACATAATCCTTGACCTCTTTTGTAACGTTCCGATACCTCTGTCCGTTGACCAGCACGTTAAGGGCTGCCTGGGTACCGACGATCTGGCTTGTTGGTGTCACAAGCGGGGGGTACCCGAGATCCTCACGAACACGGGGAATCTCGGCGAGCACATCGTCCCACCGGTCAAGTGCATCTTGTTCCTGCAACTGGGAAACGGTATTGGAGATCATCCCTCCTGGGAGCTGGTAAATGAGAACATCCGAGTCGACGCGCTCCGAGATTGGGCTCACGAGCCCGGCGTATTTATCCCTGACCTGGAGACAGAGATTCCGGACTGCCCGGAGCTTTATCAGGTTTATCCCGGCCTCCCGCGGCGTTCCAATCAGGGATGCAACAACGCTCTCGGTCGGAGGTTGCGAGGTACCCATGGAGAACGGAGACATCGCGGTATCGAGGATGTCAACACCGGCTTCAATGGCGGCCTGGTAACTCATGGGAGCGATCCCGCTCGTAGAGTGGCTGTGAAGGTTGATCCTGACATCAACCGCCTTTTTTATGCCGGTTATGAGATCTCTGGCTGCATCCGGCATGATGAGCCCTGCCATGTCCTTGATGCAGATGGAATCGCAGTCATGGGAGTAGAGATCTTTTGCCATTTCGATAAACGTCCGGGTGTTGTGGACGGGACTTGTTGTATAGGATATGGTTCCCTGGAGATGGGCCCCCACGTCCTTTACCCGGTCCATCGATCGCTTCATATTCCGAATATCGTTCAAAGCGTCAAAGACACGGAAGATCTCAACACCGTTCCGGAACGATGCGTCGATAAACTTGTCGACAACATCATCAGGATAGTGCCGGTAACCAACAAGGTTCTGTCCCCTGAGGAGCATCTGGATCGGCGTCCTTTTCAGTTCCGATTTCAGCGCCCGCAGGCGATCCCAGGGATCGTCATTGAGGAAACGTATACATGTGTCAAAAGTCGCACCGCCCCACGCTTCCACGGAAAAAAACCCACAGTCATCAATTTCACGCGCAAGAGGAAGCATATCCTCGGTCCGGAGCCGCGTCGCTATCAGCGACTGGTGGGCATCACGGAGTGTTGTATCGGTGATAAGAACTTTTTGAGGAGAGGCATTGTGCATGGAGGAAACCTCAGGGCCTCCGTATGATCAGGTTTAGCCTCTCAAAAATTCACCGGTAAAGTATAAAAAATTCACTAGCGGGAACACAACCGGCAATCATCACAAAAATTATCGCAATTCCCGCAATGCAATCCCATTTTCCTGTTCTGAACATCGGGCAGACCGTTCCCCCGGACCGGTAACCCCTGACTGCAAGTAATTCACCAACCTCATCTGCCCGTGTAAGTGCTCCATGGATAAGGATTAATCCGGCCGGGATAAGTGTCCTGACCCCCCACCGGAGATCCTTGAGACTCATTGCAATGCGGATCCGGCCGGCATCAGAAATGAGCTGGTCCAGACCCTGCATTCCCATCTCGGCAACCATTCCCAGTTCAAATCCGTAACGGTTTCCAAGAAGCCATCCGCACAGTGCAAGAAATTCACCGGGTATGTATTCGCTGTACATCCAGATCCCAATGAGAATGATTGCCGACATCCGGATAAAATACGACAGGCCCCCGCCACCCGTGATTCCGAGTACGAGGCTGAAGAACGCAATGAGGGCAAACACCGGAACAATTCCCCACCCCTTCCTCAGAAGCCGCGGGCCCGGCGTGAACACCAGCCACCATACAAGTGCCGCCAGGGCGCCTGGAACGCTGAAGAAGGCGGTGACCGAAAGAATGGATGCCGAGGCTACCCGGATTCTTATGTCCTGCATGCCGCCTCCAGGAGATCGTCTTTTGAAATATTTCGGGGAATTTTGCCCGCCGCGATCAGTTTTTTCATTATTTCCGGTGCGAGCTGCCATTTCTCCAGCGCCAATGGAGGTTTTTCGAGAAAGACAAGTGCATCCTTTCGGATCTCCCAGAGGAAATCAACTTTAGGAAAGACGGCCTGTTCATGGGAGAAAATAATGGTGATACCCGAAGTTTGAGAAAGTTTGCGGGAAACCCGCTCCTTCCTTTGGCAATCGAGCGAACTGAAGGGCTCGTCGAGGATAAGGAGATCGTACGGTCTGGAGAGAATGCAGGCAAGGTGCAGGCATTTGAGTTCTCCCCGGCTGAGCGCAAGGGGCGACAACAAACGTTTTCCTTCCAGGTTTACCCGGGGAAGTATCCCGTCAGGATCGAGACCCCATGACCTGCACTCCTCCTCAACACTCAACCCCGTAAGGTGGTACTCCGGAAACTGGAACGAGACCATCCGGGTGGAAATTCCCCGGGGAATAACCTTTCCTGAATCCGCTGATAGCAGTCCGGCCAGTGCAAGCGCGAGCATGGACTTGCCGCTTCCCACCTCGCCGCTGACAAGGTGAATGCCTTCTTCGAATATCCCCTGCGCGGAGATCGACCAGGTGCCCCTCCTGATCTGTACGGTATCGAGAACGAGGTTCACCGGGCACACATCCACGAAAGCGGATAGAATGGCGAGCCGGACAGATGCGGGAAGACCTCTTCCGGGGGGCCGGAAAGAAGGACGCGCCCGCGTTCGAGAAAGACAACCTGGTCGCTTCGCGCCGCGGTCTCCATCTGCTGGGTGCACCGGATGATGTAGGGTATTCCGGATCGATTGAGGATGTCTTCGATCCGGTGTATCCGGGCTGCATCAAGATGCGAATCATACTCATCGAGGACAAGGACCCCGGGATCGTGCGCCAGCGCTGCTGCCAGTGCTGTCATAATCTTCTCCCCTCCGGAGAGTTCGCGAACCGGACGATCCCTGAGGGACAGGATGCCAAGGGATTCCGTGCAATCTTCAAATACCCGGATCATCCCGGTACAACCCGCATGCCGGAACCGGAGGGATGCTGTCACTTCATGAAAAACCGTTCCGAAGATAATGTTGCGGTCGGGAAACTCGTTGACCCATCCTATATCAGAATCACGCGGGGTTTTCCCGTCGATGAGGACAATCCCTGATTCCGGGACTGCGATGCCGGATAAGATCTTAAGAAGCGTGGTCTTGCCGGAACCATTCTCCCCGATTATCGAAGTAATCCCGGGGGGTATCGTGAGTGCATCGATCTCAAGCGTGCCGGAGCGGAGCTTATCGATTGTGATCATGGGAACCGTTTCCCGATCGCGTACGCCGCCCCCGCCTTGATGGCATCCCCGGGAATAAACGGAAGAGCGCCTGCGACAATTGCCGGAACAAGCCCAAGACCAAGGGAGTACATCATCCACAGGATACCAAAACAATAAATGGCGATCGTGGAAGCAACAATTCCCGGGATACGAATAAAATCCGGTTTTGATTCATATGCAAGGCCGGTGATCAGCGCGGCAACAATAAACCCGATAAGGAAGCCCCCGGTTGGTCCGAGCAGAACCCCGATCCCGGCAATCCCGTTATGAAAAACCGGAACCCCTAGTACGCCAAGCAGGATGTAGATGATGACCGGGATGACCGCCGATCTTTTCATGACAATGCCGGCAAGAATCACGAAGAGCGACTGGAGCGTTAAGGGAACCGGGAAGAACGGAAGCGAGATCCAGCCCCCGAGCGTGATAAGTCCGACAAAGGCAGCGGAATACGCGATAAACCGTGACTTCTCCGGATCCCCAAACATCGTCAACCATAAAAATTTGATCGGTTGACGATAAATATGTACTGAAATACTGACTGGACGAAAAAAGATCACTGGTGGCAGCAGTCACCGGCAATTACGCGCTCTATCTTCCCGCTGTCCTTCCGGACGATGAGTGCCCCGAATTCATCGATATCGATCGCATCGCCCTCAAAGCTGTTCTTCAGGGTCCGGATCTGGACCCTGTTCTCGAGCGTGCATGAAAGGCTCTTCCATTCCTGGATGATGGCATCATATTCACCGCTCTCCAGCAGGAGATACCTGCTCTCGAACTCTTTTAAGATCCTCGCAAGGAATCCGGCCCGGTCCACTTCATGTCCAAGCTCGGCGCTGATCGATGTTATCATCTTCCGTAAATCCGGTGAGAAATGATCGATGGGGACATTCACATCAACCCCAATTCCGAGGACGCAGTGATGAACTTCATCGGCTTCGGCGGATAATTCCAGGAGGAGACCCGATATTTTCTTACTCCCGATAAATATGTCGTTTGGCCATTTGATCAGGGCACCGAGATCGAACTCTTTCCGGATCGCCCGGGCAACCGCCACGGATCCAGCCATGGTTATCATGAAAATATGGTCTATGGGAATATGCGGCTTGAGAATAATGGTTACCCAGATCCCTCCGCTGGGAGAGACCCAGGGGCGTCCCATCCGGCCAACCGCCCCGGTCTGCTGCTCGGCAATGATAACCATCCCGTTGAGTTTTTCGATATTTCCCTCAGCTGCAACCTGTTTGCCGATTACATTCGTCGAAGGGGTATTTTCCAGGTAGCGCATCTTCTTCCCGATAAACTGCGTCTTCAATCGTTTGTGAATCTCATAGGGAAGGAGCCGGTTGCTGGTATGGGTAATCTGGTACCCTTTTTTCTGGGAAGAGGAGATGTCATATCCCATCATGCGGAGCTCGTTGATCTGTTTCCAGACCGCGGAACGGGTAATCCCCAGTTCGTTGCTGATGGCTTCCCCGGAGATGGGCTCTTTCGTTCGTTCAAGGATCTCTAATACGTTAAATGCGGTTTCCGGCAAGCAGATCACCGTTTTGAGTCGATTGTTTCGGAGGGGAGCGGACAGGGATCCTTGCCGCACACCTGTTTGAGAATGGCAGACTGGTGTTCCATAAGGGTCGCAAGGTCAAATATTCCGGTAATATCCACCACACCGATTGCTCCTATGGCTTTTCCTTCCCGGTCTCGTATTGGCACCACAGTAACCGGAACACCGGTATATGCTCCTTCCTGCGGGGTTGTCCGGATGATCCTGTTCGTCCGGATTGCTTCAAGCAGGACCGGCCCATTGTAGTGCCGGTCGATAACTCTCCCGTCTTCTACCCGAATGCCGTCCCGGTCACGCGATTTGGCGGTAACGGGAAGCCGGTGGATTAAATTGTGTACGGCAAGAACAAAGGGTTCAAGATCGACTGCCTCTGCACTGCATGACAACGTGTAACTATCCATAAGACGGGAGCCTCATAAGTCTGGTCATTCTCTATCTAGAAGAATATTGCGCAACCACCCTGCCAATCGGCAGGATCGGGGAATTCGGTTAAGGGATGCAGTTATAGCAGGGCCAAAGAAGCCGGATCAAAAGAAGACTATTTCAGCAGAGACTACTGACAACACGATATCTGCAGGTTTTTTATATTTGAGAATACCGACCGGTCAGAACACCGTCTCTTTTCCGGAAGAGCAAAATTTTTTCAGGAACTCCCGGGAAGGATATTCGTGAACGCTCGTTACGACAATCCTTCCGTCCCCGAACCGTCTCTCCAGTACAACCGGGGCACCCTCCGCCACACAGACAGGTTCCCACTCCTGCGCGGCAAATGAGCCATCACATTCGATCCTGTCCGGGTCATAATCATCGATAATCGATCCCGCATCGGATGGTGAGGCGCAGCTGATTTTGCGAGGATGGATATCGTGGTGATAGGTAAGCGGAACCTGGAGCCAGTCATACGCGTCCGGTTTGTCAGCAGCGGCCCCGAAGACAAGCAGGTATCCCCCGCCTTCAACAAATTTCAGGATACGGTCTGACGATGCCCGCAGGGCCGGAAGGAGATTTGAAAACTGGGGATTTCCAAAACCGGTCGGGATAATGAGACAGTTAAATCTCCCGCGGTAGAAAGGGGCAGCAAGGATGTAGGGTGTAACCAGTTCGCATCCGATCCCGAGATCTTCGATATAACGGTTGAAGTGCTGGGCAGTCAGCCAGACAAACCCGGCCCGGCAGCTCATCCCTTGATCACTCCAAGAGGAGAGAGCCGGGCAACGAGCCGGGAGATCCCTGCGTTATGGACAACCTGCACAACTTCATCGCTGGGTTTATAGACTTCCGGAGCCTCATCAGCGATCGCATTTTCACTGTGAGCCCGGACAATGATCCCTTTCTGCAGGAGCCGGGCCGCTACATCCTTGCCACTCAACTGCTTCTTTGCTGAAGTCCTGCTCATCACCCGGCCTGCGCCATGACAAGTGCTTCCAAATGTCTTGTCCATAGCCCCCTGAGTCCCGCAGAGAATGTATGAAGAGGTTCCCATACTCCCGGGAATAATAACGGGCTGGCCGATATCCCCGAGGCCACGAGGGATGTCAGGAGAACCCGGGCCGAATGCGCGCGTAGCTCCTTTGCGGTGAACGCAAACGGTCATCCGCTTTCCATCGACCGTGTGTTCCTCCATCTTTGCCACGTTATGGGCGACATCGTACACAAGGGGCATCTCTTCGTACTCGATCCGGAACGTCTTTGCAAAAACCCTCCGGGCCGCATGGGTGATCAGCTGCCGGTTCGCCCAGGCGTAATTTGCAGAAGCCGCCATGGCGCCGAAATAGTCCCGTCCTTCCGGAGAGTCAATCGGGGCACACGCCAGCTGCCGGTCGGCGAGATGGATCTGGTATTTCCGCATCGCACCCTCCATTATCCTGAGGTGATCGGTGCAGGTCTGGTGGCCAAGACCTCTCGAACCGCAATGGATCATGCAGCATACCTGGCCCTGTTCGATGCCAAACGCAACGGCAGCCGCAGGATCGAATATCTCGCGAACAACCTGGATCTCCAGGAAATGATTCCCGGAACCGAGGGTCCCCCCCTGAGTGTATCCCCGCTGTTTTGCATGGGTAGAGACTGCATGGATGCTTGCCTGTTTCATGTACCCGTTCTCTTCGCACCGGATCAGATCCCGTTCAACTCCGGCCCCTTCGCTGACTGCCCAGCTGGCCCCCTTTGTCATCATAGCATCAAGTGCATCTGGAGAGAGACGTGACTGGCCTTTTCCACCTACACCGGTCGGGATGGTTTTGAAAAGCGTCTCGACAAGATCGCGCCTTAAGGTAACTGATTTTTCCGGGACCGGTGTTGTGAAGAGCCTGACCCCGCAATTGATATCGAAACCCACTCCCCCGGGAGAAATTACCCCCCCGTCCAGGGAGAATGCTGCGACTCCCCCGATGGGAAATCCATATCCCAGGTGGATATCCGGCATTGCGAGGGAATTTTTCAGGATCCCGGGCATGGTTGCAACATTTGCCAGCTGGTGGATCGCGCCCGATTCAAGAATGCTCTCAAGGTGCTCTGAGAGGAAAAATCTCCCCGGGACATGCATGCCGGGCACAAAACCAACCGGCACCTCCCATTCATACGGTCCTTTTTGCGCTACACCCTCGGACATCTCACACCAATTCCATTTTTGGATCTGTTATACATCAAATACGATATCAACCATATATCCGTTCCCATCATTCTGCACAGACATTCCGGAGTACGAGATCCCTTTTACTTCCGTTCCCCCGGAGTGTCGCCCAGGATCGAACAACTCTCCATCGAGTTGTGCAAACAGGTGTCTTCCATCTGTCTGAATATCTGCTTTTGCGAATACAAGCCCGTCAACTTCAGAGATAAAAAGCACTTCTGAGAGAAAGTCTGTGAGCAGCGATTCGGGATCCACTGCCTCTATACGAATCTCCCGTGACACACTCCCGTTGCGATCAGACCCGTACATCACCTGCATGAGGGCGGAAAAAACTTCGGAGAACAGTTCCTCGATCGTGGCAGCGCGTGCACGGATCTTAATATCCGCGGTGTGGGGAAGTTCTTCAATACTCATCCGGATCGTGCCCGAGAGTATTATAGGAATCATAGAACGGGATCATGTCCATCCGGATGCTGTGAAGGAACCGGGCCTGATGAATGGAAACATAGATGGTGTGGCGTCCGGCCTTGAGAAGAAGATCGCTTTTTTTCTGCGGTTTGATGCGGGTAGGCAGCAGGATTGGTCCCCCGCATGACGTGCAGATGCGAAAATCACAACCCCGACGATCTATATATTCGATTACCTCCGGAGCAACGGAGACTTCACCCAAACCGTTGTGGTCGCGGGGATTGGAAAACATGCTAATACCATTAGGATACTTCGCTAAAAACGGTTATGGATCTGCAGGCTCTAGTTGACGCCGACAATCCGGTAGACAATATCCACGTACTTATCCTTGAGTTCGTACGTGTTCACTCCGTCTGTATTTCGCGCAGAACGGAGGATACCGATACGGGAAGCAATAATGCCAACCATGGATGCGATCGCGTGGAATGTTACCGTGAACTGTTTCTGGAGTTCAGCAACCAGTTCGGCAACCGTGATCGATTTTGAATGGAGAAAAAGCCGGAGGACTTCACGCCGTATTCCCGTTCTGTCCCGGGAAAGATAGGATCTGAGACGTCCTTCGATTACTCTCTTGATCTCTGATGGAGATCTCATACGATAAGACTCATTGTGACGATATTTAAATTTTTTCTTTTTGGGCGTTTTGGATTCCCTGAATGGAAATCCCGCCGATTTTGAAAGGAACAAAAATTTTCTGCGAAATTTTTCCCTCTCCTTCTTTCTCGGTCTTTTTTGTTGCTCTTTTCACATTTTGTTCTTTTTCCGGTCCCGGGAAACCAGGAAGTTGAGGAACGTTTTGTATTTAAGTTCTGGACAACAATTCCGGATCATCTCGTAACTATTTAATTCTCAATTGACAGATGATTACGACATGGGATTGTTCAACTACAACATCGAGAAATACACACCAGCACAACTGGTGATAATCCCTCTTGTACTTCTTGCGGTATCCTTGGTACTGCTCGCTTTCATCCCCCTCACAATAGGGATCGATTTTTCGGGAGGTACGGCCGTCAACCTCTACACGACTGACAGTAAGGAAACACTTCAGTCGCTCTTTGCCGACTATCCCTTGAACAGTGTGAGCGAAGGAGTGAACAACGGGAAATTTTTGACATTCGGCGCAATGGACGATGCGAAATTTAAGGAGCTCTCTGCTTTGATCAGCCAGAAATATCCTGATGCCCAGATAAACCAGATAGGCGAGACATTTGGAAAAACGCTCCAGAACCAGGCAGTACTTGCCCTGATATTCTCGTTCATCGGGATGGCAATCGTCATCTTCATCTCGTTCCGCACATTTGTTCCGGCAGGCGCAGTGGTACTCTCGGCTTTTGCCGATATGGCAATGACTGCCGCGGCTATGAATATCATTGGCCTTCCCCTTACCCTGGGAACGGTTGCCGCGCTCTTAATGTTAATTGGTTATTCGGTAGACAGCGATATCCTGCTGACAAACCGGGTCTTAAAACGCCAGGGAAAACTGCACGATAAGCTCCAGGGTGCGTTCCATACCGGTATTATCATGACCTCAACGACCCTTGCGGCAGCAGCGGCAATGTTCATCGTTTCCTGGCTTGGATCCGTCCAGATCCTCTGGGAGATTTCCGCGGTCCTTCTCATCGGCCTCGTTGCTGATGTCCTGAACACCTGGCTCACGAATGCCGGGATCCTGAAATGGTATGTCCTGAAAGGAGGTGGCAAATGAACGCGGCACAGTGGAAAAAACTTATCTTTGACTGGCGTGTTGCGGCCCTGCTTATCCTTGTTATTCTGTCGGTTATTGCGATATTCCCGCATTTCGACAACCAGGGAAACCTCGCGACCAATCTCCAGTATGGTCTTGACCTCCAGCAGGGGGCCTGGCTCCAGCTCGATATCCAGGCAGAAGTTGTCGGATTTACCACAAACGAACCGCTCGAAACGTTTGTCACAAATCTCTCGAAGAAACTGGATACCGAGGTAACCGTTATCGACTCCAATCACCTCGAGATTCGGAAGTTGTACACGCAGGCAGCACTCGAACCGATCTTCGCCGCTGAGAATGGTAAGGTAACCAGTTACCAGCAGGGTGTTTCGAAATCGACAGCCGATGATATAAAGCGGATTCTTGAAAACAAGATCAACACGCTTGGAACCCAGGATGCGAAAGTCAATACCCTCACCGGCCTGAACAATGTCGCGCGGTATATCCGTGTCGAGCTGGCTGGTGTAAACATGAACCAGGCCCAGCAGATTGTCGGTAAACAGGGTAAGTTCGAGATCCGTATCGAAACAACCGCAAACCAGACCGAACATGTCCTCTCGGGCGATGCAATCACGAGTGTCCAGGTCCCGAGCCAGGAGCCTCCGGGAAGTAATCACTGGGGCGTCAGTTTCACGTTGAGCGAAGCGGGCGCATCGGCTTTCCAGTCCGCTGCGATAAAATACGGGGCAACCACGGATCCGGCCCATCACAACCTCGTGATGCTCCTCGATAACAAGACCGTTTACTCAGCCCCGTTGTCGTCGGATCTTGCCGTAAAGGTCCAGAGCGCGCCGATAAAACAGCTCTATGCATCTACCGGGCAGGGTGATTACGGGAAAAATGGAGCAACGAACCTTGAGATTCACCTCCGGGCAGGCGCCCTGCCGGTTGATGTGGCCATTGCAGGTTCGGGCGGCCAGTCGGCACCGATGGGTGAGCGGTATAAGGCAATGGCACTCCTTGCCGGCATATTTGCCCTGATAACAGTCGGGTTTGTCATCTATTACCGGTACCGCGAGCCAAGCATAGTCCTCCCGATGGTGCTTATCAATGCATCTGAAGTGCTCATCCTTCTTGGATTCATCGCCCTCATCCGGTTCCAGATGGATCTGCCGACAATCGCCGGTCTGATTGCCGTCATGGGTACAGGTATCGACCAGCTCGTCGTTATTACTGATGAGATCCTGCACGAAGGAAAGGTACCGTCGCCGAATATTTACTTAAAGCGATTGTCACGTGCGCTGAGCATCATCGTGATTGCAGCAGCAACCGTGCTGATCGCGATGCTCCCGCTCGCGCTGATGGATCTCTCGACACTCAAGGGTTTTGCCATCATCACGATCCTGGGTGTACTTGTCGGCGTGATTGTCACCCGTCCGGCATACGGCAGGATCATTATGGAGATCCTTTCCAAGTAAGCCATACAATCAGGAAACCATACATTTATCTTTTTTTTAATCGACTAATCTTCCGGGTATGTTTCATGAGTAAACCGGTTTTATTCGACTTTTTTGCGACATGGTGTGGTCCGTGTCGGATGCAGACACCGATCATCGAAAAACTTGAAAAAAAGATGGGCGATAAGGTCGATTTCCGGAAGGTCGATGTCGACCAGAATATGGGGCTTGCGGAAAAGTACGGGATCCGTGTCGTCCCAACCCTCATTATCGAGAAAGACGGGAAGCTCGTCCAGTCCCTGGAAGGCGTTACGGATGCCGCAACGCTTGAGAAACTTCTTGCACCGCTGGTGGGTTAGGTGAAGATAGGTATTGTTGGCGGGACCGGTGATATTGGCGAGGGGATGGCAATGCGCCTTTCCCCGGTATTTGATATCGTCGTTGGTTCCCGGGAGAAGAATAAGGCTGAAGCTACGTGCACTACCTGTAAGGATATCCTCAAAGAGCGCGGTCAGGAATGCAGCCTGAGCGGGGAAGGCAACCAGTCATGTGTAGATGAAGCGGATGTCGTCATCCTTGCCGTCCCCTTCAAAAACCTTGTGAGCACGCTCGAGACGGTCACCGGGTTTGAAGGCAAGATCGTAATCTGTCCGGTAAACCCCATGGAGAAACGGGACTATTTCACGTTCGTCCCTCCCCCGGAGGGATCTGCCGCCCTCCTTGCGAAACGTCTTCTTCCCCCGGATACCCGGATCTGTTCCGCATTCAATACCATTGCAGCAAATAAGTGGCGTGCGCTTGATGAGACACTCGATTACTCGGTGCCGGTAACCGGTGATGATGCAGCAGCGAAACGTGAAGTCATGGGGATAGTCAACCGGATCTCGAAGCTCCAGGCCTTCGATGCCGGTCCGCTCGCGGCTTCATCCATGGTCGAGGCACTCACGCCGCTCCTGCTCAATATTGCCCGTTATAACAAGATGCGAGACGTTGGAATACAATTCCGGTAAGGTCGTGGGATTGGAAAAGTCCCTTTGAGAGGGCGAACAAAGGGTGGACAGCGCCCGGGCAGGATGAGCTGATTATTCGATCCCTCAGGAATTGAGAAGCACGGACTCCGGCTGAGATTCCCATTATCATTTTCCGGGTGTGTAGGTGATATGTGTGCATTCTGGTGAATTCGAGCGAATTGGAAAAAGGTTGTTTTCCGAGCATCTTGTCGGTGCAAACTTCGGGAACATCAGCATCCGGGAGGGTGCAGGCTTTTTTATCAAAAAGACCGGGGCGTATCTTGATATTGCAGGGGAATTGGTGTTCGTCCCGCTGAACGGTGAAGCACCTTGTACTGCCTCCAGCGAATACCGCGTCCATCGTGAGGTGTATAAGAATACCGGCTTTCATGCGGTAGTTCACGCACATCCTCCTTTTTCGGTCGCTGCTTCCCTCGTAAAAGACGAGATCGTCCCGGAAGACTGTGAGGGGAAGATGTTCTGTCCGGTAATACCGGTAGTCGAAGGAGCTCCCGGTTCCCGGGAGATTGCAGATAATGTCGCAGGAGCCCTCCGGATTTCAAGGCTGGTCATCGTGCGGGGGCACGGGACGTTTGCAGCGGGGGCGACTCTCGATGAAGTTTTTGTCCTGACATCACTCTGCGAACACGCCTGCCGGGTAATTGCCCTGAAAAAGAAATTTCTTTAAAATTATGCTCTGTAGAAAACCTCTTCAAAATCGACGGCACCATGGACCGAAAGATCTAAGGTACATTGTCTCCATACTAGAGTGTGTGCTCAAAAAGTACAGAGACTAGTAAGAAATCGACGAGCCGGAATATCAGGTTTATCCGAGCAGCGATTTCGATCGTGAAAGCAATACGACTCAGTCCGTATTCCTGTAAATATTCGAAAAAGATCTACACCCGGTATCAACTTCTCGTCCTGATTCTCTTCAAAGACTATCGGAATCAGCATTATCGCGAATTTGTTGAAGATATCGGAGACATGGAGTCGATCCAAAAGGAGTTGGAACTATCAGTCGTCCCTCATTTCACGACTCTTCAGAAATTCTTCTGTCGGATAAAAACCCTGTACCTCCGCTACGCATTCAGGAAAACGACGAGTCTGTTCTATTCCAACGATGATCCAATTGCGATTACCGCTGTCGATTCGTCCGGGTTTACCAGCGGATATTCGAGTCACTATTACTCAGCCAGAACCGGCAAAATCCGAAAACATTTCCTGAAAACTTCGATCTCGGTTGACACCGACACACAAGCGATCACCGGATTCATCACTTCGAAAAGCCGAGTTCACGATACCCGGCATGCAGCCAGGTTACTCCCACAATGTCACAAGATACGACGGTCAGAGTGTTACGTTATGGATCGGGGATACGACTCCGAAGCGATTCATCGTCAGGTTCGGGAGGAACTGCTCGCTGACTCCATCATCCCGATCCGTTCCTGGAACAATCAGATTATCGGAGGAAAGTACCGAAACGAGATGGCTGGAGAATTCGATGATACCAGATACCGGAGAAGACAACTTGTCGAGAACAAGTTCTCTGTCCTGAAAAGAAAGTTCGGTGGCGATCTAAAGGCTCGAATATTCTCAATTCAGAGAAAGGAAATCGCAGGGAAAATGATTGTTTGTAACATCCACAAGTTCTTACAATTTCTCGTCATGGAGGTTTTCTACAGAGCATAAAATTAATTATTACCTGTCTGCCAGAAACAGGTCGCCGGTATTCTGTGATCCTGTAATTTTTCAGTAACAAATCAAAAAATTATTTGGGTGGTTTTGGCGGCTGGAGCAGCTGGATCTCACGGATAATTTCGCGGTGAAAGACGAGCAGCATATCGCTGATCATACCGAACATAAAAATCTCGATTCCGACGACAATCAGGAGCACGGTAAGTATCGTAAGGGGGATATGGTCCACGTGATGGAACCATTCGAGGAGAACAAACAGTCCGGTAAGAAGCCCGAGGAGTGTTGTAAACAGCCCCATCATCCCAAAATAGAACATCGGGTTGTTTACCCGGGCAAGACGGTAAATCGTGCTCATTATCTTGAAACCGTCATGGAACGGCGAGAGTTTGGTTGCTCCCCCGGGCCGGTGGGAGTAACGGATGGGAACGACCATGATCCTCTGTCCGTTACGGACTGCTTCGACCGAGATCTCGGTCTCGATCTCGAATCCTTTCTCTTTAAGGTGCATCTGCTGGATTGCAAGCCGGGTAAATGCCCGGTAGCCTGAGAGGATATCGTGAAGATCCCTGCTGTGGGCGACCTTGAAGAGGAGATTGAGCATGTGATTCCCAAAAAGATTCATTCGCGAAAATGATCCCTCTTCAGCGTTGATGAGGCGATCCCCGATTACCTGGTCGAAACCGAGGAAAAGCGGTGTTAACATTTTCTCGGCATCTTTCGAAGAGTAGGTGCCATCCCCGTCAAGCATCAGGATATACAGTTGCTCGATCACCTCAAATGCTTCAATGATGGCATTTCCTTTTCCTTTTCCTGATTGTGTACGGACGGTTGCGCCAGCTTCCCGGGCTGACATGACGGTATTGTCTGTGCTTTTGCCATCAATAACAAGGATATGGTTATACCCAAGCGCCTTGAACTCCCGGACCACGCCGCCAATTGTCGGCCCTTCATTCAAGGTGGGAATTAAAATACAAACCTCATCTTTGTTGAATTTCATCGGTATACTATTTTTAATCGGGTGACATAAGTGCTTCTATGCACATCCCAAAAAAAGGGATACGCGCATTGGGTATTGCGGAAAGTTATTCCGGCCGGGAACGCTCGATACTTGCCGGCGTCGTGATGCGAAAGGATCTCCGTATCGATGGCTTCTCTTTTTGTTCTGTTACGGTCGGTGGTATGGATGCGACCAGGAATATCGTTCGCATGATCCAGGATCTCGAACGGCCCGATATCAACGTCATCCTGCTCTCCGGGTGCGTTATCGCATGGTTCAATGTCATTGATCCAGAGGAAATTGCTGACACCTTAAATATCCCGGTAATCTGTGTCACCTATGAAGAGTCCGAGGGACTAAAAGAGGATATCCGGTATCATTTTCCCGGTGATGATGTACGACTAATGGCTTACCGGAAGCTGGGAATCCGTAATCCGGTCTGTCTCGGCACCGGAGAACAGATTTTTCTCCGGGGCTGGGGAATTTCAGGTTCTGATGCGGAACAACTTGTCCGGGATTTCACGCTCGAAGGAAAGATACCGGAACCTTTGCGGGTTGCAAGGCTTTGTGCCCGCGCGAGATCGGCCTTTTAGCCATTTCGTTAATCGGTCATCTCACCGGCTCCGGAAACTTCTGTCAGGGAAGACTTCATAACAACACCGGCGAAATAAAATGTAATCAAAGTCCGGAATTCTACGGAGCAGGAAATAATGACGCAGGATCTTAAACACGCAAAATGGGTTTGTCTCGAATGCCACTACATCTATGACCCGGAGAAAGGGGATCCGAAGAACGGTGTTCCCGCAGGGACATGTTTCGAAGATGTACCGGATAGCTGGCGTTGTCCCGAGTGCAAGATCCTGAAATCAAAGAAAGGCGTATTCAAGCGCCTCGATTAAAACCGTAATCTTTTCTCGTATTTTCACGCGATATAGGTATGACGTGAGATGATCTGCCGGCTCGATTTATCGATCACTTCCAGCTGGACAGTATCACCGGGATAAAATGTCCGGTCACTAAAATCAATATATGTCATCTCCCCCGCCGACCAGGTATCTCCGGAACACCCGGAACCCCCCGATGATGTCTACACCCTGGGTATGGGCAAACGCTATGTAATCATGGCCGTTCAGCGTTGTGATCATGAAATTCAGGGATATGCCGTTTTTGTAGATTTTTGCCATAAGGTTTCGATTGGGATAGGAAACAGTTCCGGTATTTTTGATCACCATCCGGCTATCGTAGGTCAGGACTCCGTTGTCATTTACATGCCGGATATTTGTGATATTGAAAATTGCAGGAACGGAACCGGTAACAAAATTCGGCAATTGAAAAATCTGGGCTAGCAAAATTGCGGCAAGAATTATGGTAATTACTATTACCAGTATGTTGCCCAGAATCAGTACTTCTCTAAATTTACCTCCGTGAATTTTGGCAAGTCATCAATACTCTCAACCTCTGATCAACCAAACGGTCGAAGAACAGAAACAAATGAGACAAATTTGAGTTTTTTCCGAATCCCTTCCCAGACCAATAGCCGGAAGAAATCGAAACGGAACAAATCTTCAGCAACGGTTCTTGGTCCTCGTTGAACCTTAGAGAAGAACATCCATTGAAGAGAGACCCAGATATTTTTGAGAAGGAAAGAGATTATCGTCAGCAGGTACCGGATCACAACGTTTCTTGTGGATGTCCTTGCTTTCACGATATTCCGGATACGGTACGAAGACTCGATCGCAAACCGGTTCTTGTAGACCCGGTAGATCCGACGGGGTTTCCAGTTAATACCATACACGACGTAACCCAGGTTCACATTCCCGTATTTCTTATTCCTTCCCAGAAGGTACTGGACATCAATTGCCAGAGTAAGAGAAAGAGGTTCGCCAGTTCCCATCATCGTATACTGTGCATACCGGGAATGATTTCCCCGGAGTATTTTCTTGAGTTCTTCGCCGTGTTTTCTCACCGGAACAATGTGCGGGATCTTTTCCTTCTGGAGAAATGAGAACACATCTTTTGAGTAAAATCCCCGATCAAGACAGAGTACTTGGGTGTTCACTTTTGCGTTGTGGATTATGGCCAAAAATTTCCGGATGTACTCGACCTTTGACACACCCTTCTTCACCGGGAAAACTGCAAGGGTCTGCCGTTGACCTTTTGTTGTGATGGAGAGCGAAACATACGAGTAAAATGTGGTTGTTGATTTCTTCATTTTACTCTTGAGGACGTAATCTTTGTTCGCTTCGATAATTTCGCCATAATAAGGATCGTCGGTGAAATCTATGGCAAAATGATACGATTTTCCGGGAACAAGGATCTGATCGTTTGAATAGGTGAGGATCTTTGATTGTATTTCGAAAAGCGATTCTAAATCCACCTTCGATAAATGGTATCTGACTGACGTTTCACACGGGACTTTTTCTACAGCCTTATTGATGGAATGCACGGATAGTTTGGTTGCTGACATCCCAACAAGTGACTGGATAAGCGTCTTTTGTCTCAGTGTTCCGTTGATGGAAATGGTGAGATTCCGGTTGATTGCATCCACTGCTATTTCGGAACAATCTTCTGCTCGGATCTCATTCTTTATTCGGCGGGTGAATTGTCGTCTATTTGCCATATGCGGCGCCCGCTGCCTATTTAGATCTGCCGGTTTTGATTAGCCTCGGCTAAAAATTAGTGAAGTACTGAGAATTGTCGATGCTCCATGGGAATCAGGCTTAATAAAGGACAATACACAAATTCATCGTTGAGGACTAATAATTCTGTTGAATTAAATCCGGCCTGACTGTGCCTCTCTGAACAACCCGGGGAGGAACAAAATTGTATGAGTCGATAAAACAACGTAACGGTGATAAAAACTTTTTTATTACATTTTATTCATCCGGCACCACTATGGTCTTTCCCGGAAATGGGGTCTGGAGGCTGCCCGGTCACGGTTTACTGTTTTGTGTGACAACAACGGGTGGTTTTCCGGTCGCCGGATCGATAAGGAGGCTGATCTCACCCATGGGTGTCCGGATATTCTCCGAATCGATAACGGTGCCATCGCGATAGATATCTACCCTCAGAGTATCTCCTGAATTGTCTTGTTTTTCAACACGTACCTGGACAAATTTCCCCTCATTCCGAATGGGATAAAATTTATCCCCGGTATCGGAAATTTCCTGGAGATCTCCCGGATTCCCCAGCTGACCATAATAATGATGGTTGTAGCTTACCCGTACCCAGACTCCGTTACCGGGAATTGATACCATTGTCGGGGAAGTCCCCGGTGTGGGTGATGGTGTTGGCACCGGAGGTATGACTGGCTTAGTATTATCGTTGAATGTGGTGGATGCAATGAAGGCAATACCCGCAAGGGCGATGAGGATAACGATAATGACAAATATCCCGGTAATCATTCTTCCCCGGAGGGGTGTGTTCTGATCATGCGGGGGCAGGGAGTTTTGCCCGGGAATTTCCGGAGTAGCCTTCTCTTCAGAAACCAGGTCCCCGGGCATTGTCGGTTGGACCGGTGATGCGATCAAAGAAATTTCCTGATTGCCGATCCCGGTTGATTGATCCGGTACTTCGTTATTCTGGTCCGTCCGGGACGTAACAGTTATTTCCTGAATCCGGTGATTCTGGTACTCTTTCTCTGCACCATCACCGGTTTTTGCTCCCGGTATTTCACCAGGCTGGTCATTTCCGGAGCCGGAATCTTCTTTGGAATATTCATCCGATTTGAGGAAATCAGTCCGGGAATCTGGTTCCATCTCTTTGTGAGCCGTTGGGGAACCCGAAAGAATTTCATTTTTCATCCTTAAATGCCGGGTGATTTCTTCACCGTTTTTTTCAGGAACGATCTTTTCTTCCGGTTGTAAACCCACCCCCGGCTCACCTGCATATGTGTTGACATGTGCTGATGCATCTTCAATTACGGGAGCCGGAATTATCGGCCAGTTCACTATTACCGGCGTTTTTGGGGAATTTTCGGTCTCTCCACGGGTTACGTTCCCGGATTCATATTCTTGATTTGGAAGCTGCACCTTCTCGAACAATGTTTCATCAGGTTCTTTTCCCGTCACGTCATCATCAGGAATTTCCGTTTCAGGCAACACCTGAGAGAATGACGGATTTTCAAATTCAGGGTCGTCTTCTTCAGCTTTCTCATCGAGGGAGGCGGGGGAATCCGATAATCCGTCAGGCTCCGTGGATTGCCCTTCCTCCCCCCCTGCATTCGAACCCACAGAGTCAATGGGAACCGGCAGGCTCTGCGCTTCTTCTGCCGGAGAGGATACCGGACCCGGCGGGATCATCTCCCCAACCTCATCCATCGCCGCGGATTCCGGTGTTTCCCCTCTCCTGCTCTCTTGTATGCTAACCTCCGGTACAGGAGACAGTACCTCATCTGTCCCGGAAGACTGGTGGGCGGGAATATTCTGTAACTCCCTGTTATCCGGAAGATCTTCCTCCACGGTTTCCGGTACACTATCTGAAGGCTCCGGAACCGTTTCTGGCAGAGGTTCTGGCAGATGATCCGTGATAACCTTGTGGGGGGCAAGAATTTCCGGTGCAATCCACCTCCGGATCGATGGTTGCATTCCGGTTTCTGTTGGAGCAACCGGGCTGTCTGTTCCCGTGTTTTTCTGGCGCACGGCGACGATACTCTCCATGAGTTTCCTGAGCCATTCTTTACTCTCCGGCATTCTCCGCTCACCCGGTTGCTGCGTGAACAAAAGATCCGTCGATTCCTGATTCCCGGGAGACCCTGCCCGGGCAATTGTCAGGGTAATGGTCGATTCGCCGGTAGCAATCTTTCCCCCTTTAACCGAAAAAATATCCTCGAGCGGTATCATCTGTGGATCGAACCGGGCATACGTGCTGTCAACGAAAATCAGGCGGCTCGTGGTAAGAATTACGTCGAACGGTACAAAGTTTACCCTTACTTTGTTTGCCGTAAGGACAATAGATTCACCGGGATTAAGATAGAGATCTCCCATGTTACCACATATCCTTCTCCCTATTCGTTTTCTGGGATGATATGCTTTTTAGATGGATCCCATGAGCCGGTCCCATGCGATCCGGTGTCTCACAGGGATGAATCGGGTTTTGCCCTGAAAAAAGACCGGCCGACAGTCTGAAGTTGGGTCGATCATCACCCTTAATATCTGGCCGGCTAAAGTGTTTTCTTATCCCGGATTCAACGTCGTATAATAAGGAAAATCATCTATGTTTGCCTCCCCGGATCCCATTTATGTCAGGAATTTCAATCGTGCGTGCAGGGACTGTTACGAGCAGGGTGTTATGCTCGGGAGGGCCGGTCGGCATGAAGAAGCCCTTGTTTTATTCACCCGTGCTCTTGAGATTGACCCGGCTTTTGCACCAGCATGGGCCGGACGGGGATTTGCGCTCGGAAAGCTTGGCAGGTTCGAAGAGGAGATAGAATGCTGTGAACGGGCGCTTGCACTCGATCCCGGCTGCATCGATGCCTGGGTAAACAAGGGGTTTGCGTACGGGATGCTGGACATGTTCATGGACAAGATGTATTGTTGCGAGCGCGCTCTGCAGCTGGACCCGGAAAATGCCCCTGCATGGAACAACAAGGGAGTTGCTCTTGGAATGCTTGGAAAATTTGAAGCCGAGATCCGCTGTTGTGACCGTGCGATAGAAATCCGCCCGCGATACCTGTCAGCCTGGGCAAACAAGGGTTTTGCGCTGGGGAAACTCAAACGCCACGAAGAGGAGATCACCTGTTATGACCGGGCACTCAGGATCTATCCCTATTACCATTCGGCTTTGCTCAAAAAAGCCATCGCACTCACCAGCCTGAAACGGTATGGAGAAGCCATTGAGGTTCTTGACAGGAGCCTCCAGATCGAACCCGAAAACCCAAAGGCTCTCTACCGGAAGGGTCTCGCCCTCAGCCTTCTTGGCCGGCATCACGAAGCAATCGGTTGTCTTGAAAAGGCCCTTGCGATCAATGCCTCGATTGCGGATGCGTGGGTTGTCCTGAGCAACTCGTGTTTTATGCTCGGCAGGCTTGAAGAATCGGCTAAGGCATTTGACGAGGCATATTACCTCGATGCAAAAGAAGTGAAGGCGAGTGTCGTCAAGGGTCTCTCGTTGTTAAAGACCGGGAAGTTCGATGATGCCCTGCGTTCCTTTTCCGACGTGTTTGGCGTTCTTCTCAGGTAATCCAGTGGACGAGCAATTTTCCTCCCTATCTGCCGGCACCGGCTTTTTATTGTTTCCGGGCGAAAAGAAAAAGCATGGATGTAGAGGAATTTGTCCGTAAAAGGATTGCGGACCGCGTGCCGGAAGAGACGATTCACCGCAAACTTGTCGAACAGATCCTCGAAATAAAATCGGTGAACCCTTCTTACGCCTCCTCGTTTGCGCGTGCAGTTATCCAGGAAGTGAAAAATACCCGGGGCCTTTCCGGAGAATTCTTTGAGTTCGAGCCAGCCGGCGTAAAAATGGGTGAGTTTGGGGTTGGCTCCCGGGGTAAGGGAGATTTTTTTGCCCACCGGCAGATCGCCCGTATTATCGGCAAGACATCAGCGTCAGTAGGGGTCGACGAGATGGACGATGCAGGCGCCGTCCGGGCAGGTGGGGAGTATATCGTCTGCACGGTTGACGGTATGCACTCACGTCTCTCGGATTACCCCTTCCTCGCCGGCTTCCACGTCACCCGCGCCACCCTCCGGGATACCTATGTCATGGGCGCAAAACCGATTATACTCTTCTCCGATATCCATGTCGCGGATGATGGGGATGTCGCAAAGATCTTCGATTACACTGCCGGGATCACGACCGTTGGTGAAGCGATGGATGTCCCCCTTGTTACGGGATCTACGCTCCGGATCGGTGGGGACATGGTGCTCGGGAGCCGGCTCACCGGTTGTGTCGGGGCTGTCGGTGTGGCAGAGCACCTCACTGCAAGAAAATCAACCGCCCCGGGCGATGTCCTGCTGATGACCGAGGGAGCTGGCGGCGGGACGATCGCGACAGCAGCAATCTACTCCGGGTTCCCGGATGTTGTCGAACAGACGATTAACTTAAACTTCCTGAGCGCGTGCGAGATCCTGATGAAGAGCGATGTCTTCCCGCAGATCCATGCCATGACCGATGTCACGAATGGCGGCCTGCGGGGCGATGCCTTCGAGATGGCCGAGACCGCGGGATGCAGGATCATCATTGACGAGAAGGCGATAGGGAGCCTTGTTGAACCGCATGTCATGGAGATGCTCGAGACTCTTAAGATCGATTACCTCGGTGTTTCGCTCGATGCCCTGCTCGTTGTCGCACCTGCGGACGCGGCGGATCGCATCTGTTCGGTCGTGAACTCATCCGGAGTCCGGATGCACAAGATTGGCTATGTAGTGACCGGGAAACCGGAATCTGTTCTCCTTGTTGACGGGAAGGAGCAGGACTTTACCCCCCGGTTCAGGGAGTCCGCGTATACCCCGGTGAAGAAGGTTGTCGACACCGATGTCCGCGATTTCGAAGAGATGCAGGCAGGAGTCCTCCGGGCATCGGAGGCAGCAATCCAGAAGAAGAAGCGGGTGCTGGCGCGCCTGATGGCAGAGAAACATACCTGATCTCAAGCTCCGGCAAAATCCTTCATTTCACCCGTCCGCATAGATCCTCGAATCCGACGGAAACGATTCCCATTCTTACCCAAAGATACGAGAAGACTTAAAAAGCGTCCTCCTCCTGCCCCTGATCTTCTTTTTGGTTTTTCATCAGGTGATCCGGTTTTCCCCGGAATGTTTTCGCTGATTTTTACCGGAACCGATCGATAACCCGTCTGCATACCCTGCGCGCGATCCGGGGAAGCGAAAAACGGAATCCTGGATCGCAGGGGTTTGAATTTCCGGGATTCGCCTGTTTCGTATCTCTGTGGTTTTGTAGCGGAAACAAGGAACCCGGCAAAGGGCCGGCAGGAAAGGCTGGCAACCCATGGATAGCGCGAACGAACGTAATGGTTTATTAAAATTAGCATGAAGTTGTTCCCGAGGCTTTTGCCGTCGTATGCCGCGGGTCGGATGTTCTGTCAGGATCTGAGTATCAGGATCAAAACCTCCCGCGAGGATCTGTATGCCCGGCCAATGATGAGGAGTAAAGATTTTTAGTCCACCGGCTTCTTCCCGCTTACACAGATATTATAAGTCAGCTGGGGCACCCGTCTTTCCACGAAGGGTTCCATACGGGTTGCGAGCGAGAAGAGGGGATCGAACATGTTGATGTGGGCAAATGAACACCACTGGATCTCGATGTCTTCGAATCCTGCTGAAGAGAAGAGTTCATGCATCTCCTGTTCGTCGTAATAATGCTCACCGAAATTTTTCATGACCACATGTTTCACCCGGATCTTCTCGCTGATATGGTAGAGGACGGGGATCCCGCGGGTAAGTAATTTTTTCCCCAGCGTGCAGACCGCAATCTTTCCGCCTGGTTTGAGAACCCGGTACGCTTCCGCAAGCATCTTCTCCGGGTTCTTTAAGTAGGTGAATACGAGAAGGCTGGAGACCGCGTTGAAGGAGTTACCCCGGTAGGGAAGGCAATCCGCAGTTCCCATGGTAAATACCGAGCCCGGACAACGGTGGCGTGCCCGTTCGATCATCTTCCTGCTGATATCGAGGCCGGTTGCTGTCCCGCCGTTCCTGACATACCTGTCCACGAAGAGACCGGTACCGCACCCGATATCGAGAAGTTCTCCCTCTCCGGGCAGCGCATCCATGACATACCCGCTGATGTGATCGTGGTAGGTCTTCCCCTTGCTGCAGTCATAGTGCGAATCATAGATATCCGCGATAGTATCGTAGTGCTCCCGGATCTTCTCCTGTTTCACGGAGCTCACCTCAGAACACGTCCCTGACAGAAGCCGCAAACGCGCTGACCTGGAGATATTCATTGTTCGCATGCATGAGCCGGTGTTCCGCGTCGGCAAGGGAAATCACCAGTGAGGGATCGTTGTAATCCCGCTGTACGATATTCCTGAGTTCGGAGAATACTTCACGCCCTGAAAGACCATAATCGATCATCAGCGATTCAAACTGCCGCATGGCGAGTTTCATATCTCCTTCCCGGAGAACCAGAAGCGCAGAAGACGCGATATTTGCGGTCTCGGACTGGGAGGCGATGAGGAGTTCGCCGCATTTTCCGGTCTCGAGCGCAACCTGGAGGAGAAGAATTCCCCTGCGCATATCCCCCCGGGCAGCCTGGACGATAAGTTCGAGGTCGTCATCGGAACAGGTGTGCCTGCAACCGGATTCCCGGGCCCGGATCGCTGCAAGATGTTTCAGGATAATACCAGGATCGACCGGAGAGAAGAAGAGGGGCAGGCACCGTGATGTTATGGCGGGGATGAGTGCACTGGGGGTCGTTGTCGTGAAGACGAACCTGCATGTCTGGCTGTATCGCTCCATAATCCTGCGGAGAGCCTGTTGCGCATCCCGGGTAAGGGCATGAGCATCCTCAAAGATAAGAAGTTTGAACGGTGTATCGAGGGGCCGCATCGAGGCGTATTCCTTGAGAATATACTTGAAGTTGTTGATAAGAGACTGGCTCTTCTGGTACAGGTGGGCATACCGCTCGTCCTGTTCGAGAAATGCTTTTCCCTGGAGAAAGACGTCTGCCGTCTGGAAGATCGACGTGTTCAGTTCCCAGGCTTCCCCGTACAGGGATTTTGCAAAGCATTCAATCGCGATACTCTTACCCGTCCCGTGAGGCCCGGAAAGGACAAGATGGGGGACAAATCCGGATGCAGCAAAAGATGCGAGGTGACGGATCACCGGTTCCTGCCCCAGAATATCACCAAAGTTTTCCGGCCGGTACCGTTCAGTCCAGAGCATGGGACAACCTCACTGTCATCTCACGTATTGCTTCCGACAAAAGATAATGGTTGTCGGCCTCCTCATTCAGCCTCGCCCGCTCTTTTATTCCCATATCGGCACACGACCCGGTGATATGAGGCACTGCACGGGTAAGTTCGTCAACAATGGTTAGACTCGCTGCCCGTGCTGTCCGGGAGAGTGGGTTTAAATCAATCGCTATCACTTTCTTGCCCATGCCGACGAGAGCCTCACACCGGTCGCCATCTTCGAGAGGGACGAGAACGACATCGGCTAAATACATCCCTTCCCGCCGGCACCATGCCCGGTCATGCGATAATGGCAACAGCCGTTCGGCAGGGCCGGAGAAGACATCTGCACCGGCATCGCGGAGCAGGTTCTCGATCATCAGGATACGCTCCCCGGTCCGGTGAAAGAGGTTGACCTCCACGAGTGCTCCTGTCGCTTTCTGGAGCCCGGCGATCTCTTTTGCGGCGAGCGCTGCAGTATTCCCGTTGACCGATATTACCGGGTGGCGGGCGGAAAGGAGCATCGCTGCCGCGATCCGTGCGGCCAGCCGGGCGCTCCCGGTCGTCCTCTCCCCGAGGAGATAATCGAAAGCCTCACCGCGTCCATGCGCGGTAAGCCCTTCCCAAGCGACAATTCCTTTTTGGGCGCACCGGGCCAGCCGTTCCCGGGTCACGAGAGAACGATAGCGGGGATGGTCTGCCGGAATCATGGTATCTCGCTCACGATATGCACGCCTTCCTGTGCAACATGGAATTCATAGGTATCTCCCTGGGGTTCCAGGACGCCGCGTGCATCTTTCCCGCAGGCAAAGACGCCATTTCCCAGCATCGTCATGCTCGCGGGCACACCCGCTGCATCACATTGCTCCAGGGTATTTTTTACCTCCCGGGTGATAAGACCGCTTCTTTCCGTAAATTCCCGGCAAAGCCGGAAGAAGTCGCGGGTATCCTTTGGCGTGCTTGCCGGAAATGCCGCGGAGACCTGCTGCATCCGTTCCTCCGATCCCAGTACCCGGGGAGTGGGAATCGGTCCGAAGCTCACCGCATACAGTGGTCCGGTAAGATCGAACCTTCGCTCGGTGACACCATCGATGCCTGGTTTTGTCCTCACCACAAGTCCGCCTCCCTGGCAGGCAGAGACATCCCCAAGGCCGGTCCGGTGAAGTACCTCTTCCTCGTGTGCGAGAAGGGCAATCTCCCGGTCGTCCATGCCAAGATCGAGAAGCCGGTTTGTGGCAATCAGCGAGGCGAGCACGGCAGCGGCTGAGAGCCCGAAGCCGGCCCCGATCGGGAGGTGACATTCGGTAACTATGGATGCGGTTACCTCCAGCCGGTCCAGCGCCGAAGATATGAGGGGAGAACCTGATGAGGATGAGACGATGCCCGAAGGACCGGTCATCCGGATCGCAATACTGGTCTCGCGAGCCGGGCGTACCGTTGCCGTGACTCCTTCGCTGATAACAATTCCCGAACCGATGCTGCCCGTCGTGGCCGGGGAATTCCCGGGAACTCTCCTGAAATACCCGGAGATATGTCCGGGGCAGAACGCAATGACGGCAGAAGGTTTCATCGGATGCCTCGTTTGTAACTGGAATGTATGGTGCTCAAGGAGTATAATAAATCCTGAAATGCAGGGTATGCACTATCGTGCGGTTTTTACGTGCGCGTGGAAAAAATCAGGCCAGGGAGAGAACCGCAGCTGGCGGGATCATATTCCCCGGATGATCCTGTCCCAGACCGCTGCCGCGATCTCTTCTTTCGTGCCGCTCACCGGTGTCGAATCAGCTGAGCTCATGAGCACGTACTCCCCGCTTTCGCTTCCCATGGTCTCCGGTGCATTGATCATGACCATCTCCGTTCCCCGTGCAATCATCTCCCTGGCCTTTGCCTCCTCGTTCCTTCCCAGCTTAAACGCGATGGTGACCGGTGAAAATTTCGAGCTGACTTCATCGAGGAGTTTGGGAGACGGTAGCAGCTCGATTGATGTGGTTTTTCCGCTGGGAATCTTTCCTTTCACTCGTTTCGGGGAAAAATCCGATATTGCTGCGGCGCTGATATAGATGTCCGCCCCGGCCTCCCCCATGACCCGGAGAACTGCCTCCCTCATTTCACCGGCAGTCTCTGCAGGGATATTTTTTACCAGGGGGAACCGGTCCCGGTGGACAACCGTTACACCGGCACCGAGCCGGAATGCCTGCAGCGCGAGTTCCCTTCCCATCGCACCGCTCGACCGTGTCGTAAGAATCCTGACATCATCCACCGGCTCCCGGCAGGGACCACTCGTGATGAGAATGCGTTTACCTTTGAGCGGTTGCCCAAGAATAGCCCGCTCGCACAAGAGAACGATCTCCTCGTTATCTGCGATCTTTGCCTTCCCCTCTTCAATCCGTGGATCGACAACCTCTATTCCCCATCCCCGGAGTTTTGCGATATTCTCTGGAATTATGGGATGCCGGTACATGCTGTGGTGCATGGCAGGAACAATGACAATTGGCATACCGCTGCCGATCGCGGTCGTCGCAAACGTGGTTACCGGCGTATCATCGATCCCGCATGCAATCTTACTTATCGTGTTTGCGGTGCAGGGAGCTATCAGCAGGAGATCCGCGGTTCGCTCATCACCGCAGAATGTCACATGCTCGACAAGGCCGGATAACCCGGTGATCGTTTCCCTGCCGCTTGCATACGTGAGAGCATCGGGATGGAGGATCCCGGCGGCAGCCTTGCTCATGACGGGCTGGACTGTCGCACCTTTCCTCCGGAGGATATGGATCAGTCTGACGATCTCCACCACGGCGATACTGCCGGTAACTGCAATGACAATCTCTTTCCCGGCAAGGGTCTGTACTGGTGTCACGAGAGGATCACGTCCTGCACCACATGCCAGGCATGCAGGCGGTACTTCTTCACCTTATGTACGTGGATGGTGGCAGAAAAACCTGCCCCCGCAGCGATCGTTTGAATTTCTTCCTCACATGAACCGATGCTGTGGAGGTGGATGATACTCCCCGCGCACGTGTGGCGGAGCGCATGCGGAAGCATTCCGATTGCCTCGAAGTGGCCCATGACCACACGGTCGTATACTCCAACCAGAAGATCCCGGCAGTCTCCGGGCGATGTTGTGACCCGGCCATCAAGCCCGTTCGCCGCAATATTCCGGTTCAGGTAACCGAAAGCCACCGGGTTGATCTCCATTGCGTGAACATCTGCACCGGCACCTGCCATCGGTATCGTGAAATAGCCGATCCCGGCAAACATGTCAGCGATCCGTTCGGTCTTCCCGCTGTTCGCGACGAGCCGGGCGAGCCGCATCTTCTCGTTCCGGTTTCCCTGCGAGAACATAACCTGACAGGGATCGAGAATGTACATGTACCCGCTCTCCCGGTGTTCGACTTCGCCTGCTTCCCCCCAGAGAACCTCGGTTCGCGGAACGCGCGTCACATCGTTAAGCGACTCTATCCAGACAATCCCCCGGGGGTGGCGAAACCCGATGATCTTCATCAGCTCGCCGTGGCCCGGTTTCTCCCCGTGAATTACCGCGATATCCCCGACCATGAAAAAGCCCCGGCCCCGGTAGGGGTGGCGTTCCGGGATCTCGCAATCGCATGGCTCACCGTCTCTCACCGGCACCCACGCGATCGCTCCTTCAACAAAGGGGCGGCGCCGTGTGTCGACCCAGTTCTCGGATTGTATCTCGTGTATCCGGGTACTCTCGACCGCTCGCACGCGCATAATCTTTCCGTTTTACCCGACAACTACCATCTGGTTTTCATCGCGCAGGATACGCAGTTTCATACCTGCTTCAATATACATCCACGCAGGCTGCCGGAACTCCTCTGTCCTGCAGGAATCCGGATCCATGATGCCCATGGTCTTTCCGTCGGCAAATACTACCAACGCCGATTCTGTTGACCGGGAGTTCCCGATAACCCGTTCCACGTCGTCCTCGCGAACCGTTCTGCTGGACCCGTCACCGAGATCGGTGGCCCGGAGAATATTCGATTCAACCCGCTCAACCTGGTAGTACCGTTTTTTTACCCGGACGACATCGTACTGCTGGTACCGGGGAAGTTTGACGGAATAGGTGACCCGGAAGAGCTGCCTCCCGTTCTTCTCACCAACAAGTTTGGGATGGGTCGTGCACCTGCCCCCGAGTTTCCCGGTAATTGTCTTTGCGATAAGCATACCGATATGCTGGGATCCGACAATAATGTCAATACCGTCATGGATCTGGTTGATGTCCGAGATGAACGAGAGTCGTTCCCCCCCGGACTGGAGGGAGTCTTCGACCTGCTGGGCAATTGTTGCCGCCATCCGGACCTCGTGCCTGCTCGGGAGCCGCCCTTCGGCCCGTACCTGCACGACGCCCTCGTAGTAACTGCCGCTGATCCGGTTGCACCGGTCACACTGCTCCTTGTGCCAGAGGATCTCTGCCGAACAGGTCCCTTCAACCGGTGAATTATACAATGTTCCGCGAACGGTCATGTCGGCCCGAGACCGGTTTACGGTCAGGTCGTGGATGGTTACGCTGATGGAGGGTTTCTTGAGATCGGGATGGAAATGTACCGCGCTTTTCGCAAGCTCCGGTGCAATGTCGCTCTTGTCCATCTCCGAATCTGTCCACGTGTTAACCTGTTTCATTGCACCGCAGCTCGGGCAGTGGACATGTTGCACGCGGGGGGTGCAGGTGAACCATGGTGTCTTTCCAATCCTGCACCCGGTGCAGAGCCCGTCATCGGAGACCCGTGAAGGTTTGCCGCACTTTGGGCAGAAACTGTCCCTGATTGTCATGTTCACAACTCATAGATCTGGGCATGCGGGACGTTCCCGATCATGATGCAGCCCTCGCGGGTCACAAGTCCCATGTCGATTGCAATGGTTATGGCCCGCTCTCCCATGAGGTTTGCGTTGCCGGCGTTTTTCAGCGCATCCCTCACTTCCGACTCCGAAGCAACACCGGTCCCGTAGAATGCTTCGGTTATCGTAACAAGGAGCTTGTCGTGAGATAGCGTCGTATTCATCAATTCGCGATCGCAGACTGCAACGACATCGCCCATTCCGGGGGCACGATGGACCTTTAAATACATTGGTTATGCATTGGCCGGTCGGAATAAAAAAGGTGAGTTCGTTGCCCTAGCCGATCGAGATGGTAACGCCGTATACGCGCTCGATGGTCTCACCATGGATGCGGAAACAATCCTCTTCGGTGATGGCCCCGGTCCCGATGAGCCGGGTAGTATAGCGTGGCACCGATTTCGGACCGATAACCGCACCCGGCCGCGAGTTCTCATCCATGTAGTCGCTCTCCATCGTGAACCTGCGCCCTTCCTTCACCACCTGCGGGATGGCTTCGTGCTTTGCAATAAGGGAAGGATGCAGAGGAGTATCCGGTGAACCGTAATGCTTCACCACCCGGTCCACGGGGACACCGGCGCGTTCCGCCATTCCAACGATATCGGCACAGGGCCCTGTCTCCGCGTGGATCTGGAGAGCACATCCGCGTTCGGCTGCGAGAACCAGAGCGTGTTCAAGGATATGGTTTGATGCCGAAAGAACCTCCGGAGGAACTTCGTAATGGGGCCGGCCACTCTTCAGCCCGACCGCTTTTCCTTCCTGCACATAGCGTGCTGCACAATCGAGCCCGCCCATCATCACCGCGACCGCATCGGAAAGCGGCATACGCTCCGCGAGCCGGTTTATCTCTGCGGGATGGACACCGAGGACGGGGAAAACAATAATACCGGTCTCGCGGACAAGATCCGCAACCCGAAGTGTCTCATCGAAGACCGATGCGTAGTCCTGGCCCGAAGACGGGTGGACGCCGAGCGACCAGGACGGTTTGGAGACAAGGAAGATGTGCGTCCCGCCTGCCCGGAAGAAATCCTTCGCTGCTTCGATCCCCCGGCCATTGACCGGGTCGATATGGATGTGATCGTCAGTGACCGGATACGTTCTGGATTTCATGGATCTCCACGATCTCCATGAGTGGATAGGTCAGAGAGGGTGCGAGTTTTGCCCGGCAATAGGTAAAACCCACCCGGGTGATGATCTCGACGTTATACATCAGGCCGGAGAGCTCGCTGTACCCGAACCTGTTCGCGGTCATCAGGTTCCGGTCAAGCCGGACCGTAATCTCTTCGACAAAGGGCTGGAGGATCACAGCCCTTTCGATCGCTTTCTCAACGCTTGCTGCAGACTCGCGCGATATCGGGGTTCCCACCCATTGGTGGTAGAGCGCCCCCAGCTTGATCCCGGCTTCGAACACCGCTTTTTCCCGGTCGTTTATCATGTAATGTTTTCCCTTCCTTCACCCTTCTCGTTTTCCATCATATTAACTGGATTATGCCGTGTTTTGGTTCCATCGCTTCGCCGTTCCGGAGGAGCATGTCAATACCCTCCCGTACTTTGTCCCGGGAGAAGCCCTTTGAGGTGACCGTCTCGATAACCTGGTCTATAGAGGCACGCCGGTTCTCCCCACCGACATCCCGGATTGCATCCTTAATCACCCGTACGATATCCCGCTTCTCTTTTGAGATTCCTGTTGCAATTTTATCGATATCGAAGTTACCGGTCTTTGCATCATACGCGATCTGCCGCAGGCAGGCATCCACGATATGGATAACCCTGTCTGCATCGCGGATCTCGATCGTGTTCGAGAGCCGGATACGCGCACTCGCTTCTCCGAGACGGACGAGCGCTTCGAGCTGCCGGGCCGTTACCGGGACCGGCTTGTTCGGCTCAGCTATGCCCCTGAGCTTGAGATAGTAGTTGACCAGTGCGTCCTTCGCTTCAGGGGACATGATGGGGAAGCAGTTCCGTTTTGCGTATGCCACGTATTTCCGGAAAAGGGATGGGTCGATATCCGGCATGACCGGCTTGAGCTGCTGCAGGATATATTCGTCGGTCATCCCCGGAATCGGCGTCCTCTTGTGCTGGGCCATAAGTTCTCCGGTCGTGTGCGCCTTGAGAATGTGCTCGGCAATCGCGAGATCGCGCTTCTGCTCCGGCTGGTCGGTCATGATAAAGATCAGGTCGAACCGTGAGAGGAGCGAGGGGGGCATGTTGATCTGGTCTGAAATATCCCCGTACATATCGAACCGGCCGTACTTCGGGTTTGCGGCACCCAGAAGTGCACACCGGGATTTCAGGGTCGCCGTGATGCCGGCTTTCGCAACGCTGATCGACTGCTGCTCCATAGCTTCATGCAGGGCAGACCGGTCCTCCTTCTGCATCTTGTCCATCTCATCGACAGCGGCGACACCCATGTCGGCGAGGACAAGCGCCCCGGCTTCGAGCGTCCAGCGACCTTCGCCAAACTCATCCTTGACCGCCGTCGCGGTCAAACCCGCTGATGTCGAAGACTGGCCACTCGTGTAGATTGCACGGGGCGAGAGCTTGACCACGTACCGCAGCAGCTGGCTCTTTGCGATACCCGGATCCCCGATAAGAAGGACATGGATATCGCCACGGAGCCTGCTCCCGTCAGGCATCTCCTTTGCGATCCCGCCAAAGAGCTGGAGCGCGATCGCTTCCTTGACATCATCGCTCCCGTAGATGGTTGGGGCGACAGAGTGGGGGATCATCCGGTAGATCATCGGGTCCTTGCTGAGCGCCAGGATATCATTCTCATCCTTCTCGTCAATCTCAACTTCCTCGAATTCCTTCTCTGCTACCTCGATCGAGTTACATTCGAGGAAGATATCGAAGACCGTGCTCTTCTCCCCCTTGATCACGCGCTGCATCGAACGGAGAATCCCGTTGATAATAACCCGGTCTCCCGCTGATACCTGGCCCGAGAGATCGTCCGTGACATCGATATCCAGCGTCTGGGGCTGCTCACCCCCGCGAAGTCCTTCCGGAGATTCCTGGACCCGGAGTTTCTGGGAATCGACAAATCGCGACCGGGCGGGAACAAGGTCTAGTTTTTTGAACGTGCAGCCATCGGTCGCACATCCGTCAGGATCGATAAATTTCCCGTATTTCTGGATCTTGTGCGTGAAGTGACCGGCAGGGCACTTGAAGACCGCTTCAACAATCCGCGGCCGTACCTCGGTGGTCTTACGCAGGATGCCTTCGACCGAGATAAACTTGTTAATGTCATCTGACCGGATATCCCTTGCAGCAGTCTTCTTCGGGAGATTAACAAACCGGATATTGATGTTCTTCGGCTCTTTCCCGTCCTTTGTCCGGATGAGCTGGTTATTTTTGATAGCGTCCCCGACATCTTCGATAACTTTCCCCGGGCTTTCGAGGAGCTCATCGGCAAGTCCGATCCCGACTTTACCAAAACGTTCGACATCACGATAGTCTATGTAGAGCGACCGTTTGTGCGGGTATTCCCGGGAGATCTCGCCGAGCTCTTTCTTGTACTTGCTTTTTAAGAGCCGGCTCCAGTCGCCGATCTTGTCTCCTTCGTGCAAATCGGGGATATTTTCCATATTTTATCTCGCACTTTTTTGCGAAGAGAGCACGAACCGGGCAATCATCGCTTCCATCTGGATATCGCTGCTGGCCCCCTCCGAGAGGCGGAAATCGGCCTCCCCGAGATGATCGATCAATTCGACTTTGAGCCTCTTATCCATGTTCTTTTTCACAATTGCCCGGTAACACTGGTTGATCAGCTCGTTTGGTGCGATTCCTCTCTCGTGGAGGAGGTTCGAGAGGAGCGATTCCGCAGCATCGAACTCCCCCAAAAGCGACAGGTCCAGCAGCTCGTTAATCTCATCCGGCCTGGCGGTTGACGTAATCGCGTATACCATCTTCTCATCGATGGTTGCGCTGATGATTGCAGCCCCCTGGAGTGCGTTGATTGCCTTGCGCATATCTCCCTGGGCAATATACACGATGGCATCCATGGCAGCCGGGGTTATCGTCAGTCCTTCCCGGGCAGCGATCCGGCAGGTTTCTTCTTTCACAGCCTCGCTACCAAGCGGTTTGAACCGGTAAATCGCACACCGGCTCTGGATCGGGTCGATGATCTTTGATGAGTAGTTGCAGGACAGGATGAACCGGCAGGTCTGCGCGTAACTCTCCATTGTCCTTCGCAAGGCTGCCTGCGCGTCGGTTGTCAGGGCATCAGCCTCGTCAAGAAAGAGGATCTTAAATGTTGCATCCCCGAGTGGCGATGTTCGGGCGAACTGCTTGATCTGGTTGCGCACAACATCGATTCCCCGTTCATCGGAAGCGTTCATCTCCCGGAAATTCATCTGCCACGTATCCCTGAAAAATTCGCGGGCTAGCGTTACTGCCGCCGTAGTCTTACCCACTCCGGCGCTTCCCGTGAAAAGGAGGTGGGGGAGGTTGCCGGTCGCAACGTAGGATGACAACCGCTCCACGATCTCATCCTGGCCTACGATCTCGGAAAGTTTCGTTGGCCGGTATTTCTCTATCCAGATGGTATGGCTGTCTTCCATTCGGTATCCCCCGTGTCAATCCTGACTTTATCGTTACCAGTACCTGTTGGGGCTCAATGCTTGTGAATCCTCGCGACAAAAGGCAAAGCAGTTGGCACTTGGATATTTCCGGTAAAGAATGTCATAATCTTTATCATAATGACTTCGAAATTACTTTCATGAAAATCCGGTATATCCTGCCCTTTTTGATCATCCTCTTTCTGCTTACCGCACCAGTCTCGGGCAGCCTGAATAAAATTGCTCCCAATGTTCCTGTTTTTGTTGGCGAAACCGATGTAGATATCTCGGCTGCTTTAAACGGGTGTCACGCTATTGCGTGGTGGCCAACCGGCGCCGATATCACAAAAGATCCTGCGGGTACCAACGTAACCATATCGGAGATAAATACCGCTTCGCAACGAAACTTCCATTTTAATTTCAGCCCAAGCGTTTTTTCCAATCATACCGGTACCTGGTATTGCCAGGATAAGCAGCCGTTTTTTTCCGTGTTTGATGTACAGCAGCCTGAGAACAATATCAGCATCGTGAATCTCGATACAAATGAGGATATCACCGGCCAATCTGTCTCTTTTGCCACAAAACTGACCTACCGGATCGATACGAATATGTTCCCTGCGCTCCAGTATGCGAACCGTCCCAATTACAACCCGAGCGATTCATTTTTTACGGTAACGATTACCGACCCAAAAGGCAGACCGGTTAGTAATTATTATACCGGGAGTGCCGGTAATCCCACGACCCTGATCATTCCTCTGGATGTTCACCCGCTTATCAAGGGTCCGACATACTATGAACCCAATATGCAATCATGGGACAAGAATGCCCGGAATATTCAGGGCGATCCCCTCTATCCCCCGGGTACGTACAAGGTAACGGTCACCCAGAACCTGAACAATATGGATACCATCTACGCGGGCAGTGCATTTGATTCCCCCGGAACGCTGTCAAAATCTGCAACATTCACCCTTTTCCAGCCGGTCACCCCTTCCCCGTCTTCCACCACAACCACCCTTCCCTCTGTCACCTCAACTTCGGGGACGCAGCAAACCGTCCCGACGACTTCCTCTCCTGTTATCCCTGCTACATCAGCGACGACAGCAAAAAAGGTCACCTATTCCCCGTTTTCGGGGGGAATTGTCCTGCTCGGTATATTGATTGCTGGTATTTTCATGATCTGGCGGACTCGCAGGTAACGGGAATTTAACCTTTTATAGATCCCCGGCGTACGTACGGTACGCATGAAACCCGAAAAAAAGGCTCAATCTCCAAAAAAACAGAAATCCCGGTTTTATCCCGTAATCGGGCTCGTCGTTGTAATTCTTGCGATAGCTGCACTATATTTTTTATTTTTCCTGCCGGTTCCTGCAGGTTCCGGTGCCGGCAGTGCAGGAGCACTTTACGATAAAAGCGTGGATCTTGCAAACGCCGGGAAATACCAGCAGGCACTTGACGCCACTGACCAGGCGCTTGCCCTTCACGACACGATGTATACTTCACTTTTACAGTCGAACCGTGCCGGAATTCTCGTGATGCTCGGAAGGAACAGCGAAGCGATCACTGCTGCCGATGCAGCGCTTGCTGTTTCGGGAAATCTTACTGCCAGCCATTCCATTGCCTGGTTCAACAAAGGAAATGCACTCCGGAACCTCGGGGAGATCGATGCGGCCCGCGCTGCATATGCAAATGCAACTCTGCTGGATCCATCATTGAAATCGCCCATCTGAACAGCCCTGACTTTTTTTTGTCTCTAAAAAAAAATCTTCGTTAAAGATTGATCAACTCTCCGGAAAACCATGCGTGGTGCACTGACTATATCTTGAATACCAACCGCCGACAATTCTGTTGGGAAAAGAATGGACGGGGCAGTTCGGTTATTTGCCGGGGAATTCAATGCATCAACCCTCCCGGTCCGGGGGAACGAGGCTGATGATACCTGTGTCGTAACCCCGGGTGGCGCGTGGTGCCGCACGGTTTACCTGGCAGGCGCCCTGACCGAGCTCTCGGAAGACGGGGACATGGTGCGCTGCCGCATAGCCGACCCGACCGGAGTATTCGACATCGTTATCGGCGGCAGGAGAACTGCAGTCGCCGAAGCATTCCGGGGTATACCGGTTCCTTCGTTTGTTACGGTTATCGGGCAGGCACGGATATACCAGAAAAACGGGAGATCGTTTCTATCCGTACGCCCTGATGATGTCCGGCCTGTCGACCGGGTGATTCGCGACCAGTGGGTGCTTGTTACCGGTGAAGCAACCATAACCCGTCTTGAAAACCTCCGGCTTGCCCTGGACGGAAAGACTCATGATGAAAAAGCGCTCATTCCGCTTCGTCACTACCGGGTCACCGCGGCAACCCTGCAGGAACTGTGCGGGATGGTTGAGCAGGCAATCGGGAGCATACACCCTCCCGACAACAGTCCGCACTCAGAGGCCACGGGACCTGGTAAGGATGCTCAGGAGCTGGTGATGGAGATCACGAAGACCGGTAGTGGTCCCCGGGGCATCGCAGTGGAAGAGATCATTGCCAATGCCGCGGAGCGGGGGGTATCGCAGGCAACTGTCATTGCCGCTATCGAGGCCCTTATTGCAGACGATGAATGCTACCAGCCCCAGAAGGGATTTGTCAAACCGTTATGAACTTTGAATTTTTTGAAGAGGGGCCGGCACTGGTTATCGAGGGAGAGAGACGCCACCTCGTAGTTGCTGACCTCCATTTCGGGATTGAAGCAGATCTCGCAGCCCATGGTATCCATTTCCGGAGCAGGAGCGAATCACGGCTCAGGCGGCTTACAGGGGTTATCGCTGCTGCACAACCGGACGACGTGATCCTTCTTGGGGATATCAAGCACAGCATCCCTGCCCTGACCCGGCAGGAATACTACGAGATGCCTGAAATTCTTGCCGCGATCCGGAAACATGTTCCGATCCTGGTATTTCCCGGGAACCACGATATCGGCATCGAACGCTTTCTCCGCGAGGGGGAACTCCAACCCAGGGAAGGAGCGGTGATTGACGGGGTCGCATACCAGCACGGACATATGATCCCGGACAAGAGCCTTGCCGGTAATCTGATTGTCATCGGCCACCATCACCCGCTTCTTCTCTTAAAAGACGAGGTCGGCTGTGCGCTCCGGGCCCCGGCCTATCTCCGGGCCTCCGTTGATGAAAAAGCACTCGGGATGGGTGAACCTGCTGAAGGTGACGCCTCAACCCGGGTCCTCTTCGTACCTGCGTTCAACGAGATCGCCGGCTACGACATCCTCCAGATCGTGAACAAACCGTTTGCCCCCTTATCGAAATACATCTGCAAAGAAGGGGCCGAGATCATCCTTGCCGACGGGACACTCATCGGTCCGCTCAGCGCGATCGAATCCGATGACACCGATTGAAGCCCTTGACCCCCGGGTCCGTGAATGTATCCGGAAGCGCGGCTTTACCGGGCTCTCTCCTGCCCAGGCCAGAGCTATCCCCCTCATTCTCAAAGGGAGCAACATCGTCCTGATCGCCCCTACGGGAACCGGTAAAACCGAGAGCGCGATGTTCCCGGTCTTCAACGCGCTCCTCCAGATGCCGGCCGGTGGCGGGTTCAAAGCGATCTACATAACGCCGCTCCGGTCCCTCAACCGGGATATCCTTGCCCGGATGCAGTGGTGGTGCGCGGAGCTCGGTCTCACGGTCGGGGTCCGGCATGGCGACACTCCCATGAACGAGCGGCGGAAGCAGGCCCTCTCGCCGCCCGACCTGCTCATCACGACCCCCGAGACCGTCCAGGCCATCTTCATGGGAAAGCGTCTCCGGAAACACCTCGCGCATGTCAAATTCGTGATCATTGACGAGATCCACGAGCTTGCCGGGAGCAAGCGCGGCGCCCAGCTCGCCGTTGCTCTTGAACGGATTCACGTGTACGCCGGGAACTTCCAGAGGATAGGCCTCTCGGCAACGGTAGGAAACCCGGACGATATCGGGAAGTTCCTCTGCGGATCGCGCCCGTTCTCGATCGTCCAGGTGCCGGTTGCAAAACAGCTGGAGATCGCGGTGCGGTACATCGGCGACGATTTCGACCACCAGGCAAAGGTGCTCTCATCGATGCTGAAAGGAGAAGGATCGACTCTTGTCTTCGTCAACACCCGGGTGACCGCGGAGGCACTCGGCCATGCCCTCTTCGAGCGCGGGGATGTCGAAGTCCACCACGGCTCACTCTCGAAAGAGGTACGGATCGATGCCGAGGAGCGGTTCAAGAAAGGTGAGATACGGACCCTCATCTGCACATCATCCATGGAACTCGGGATCGATATCGGGCGGGTCGACCATGTCATCCAGTTCGGTTCGCCCCGCGAAGTCGCGCGCCTTGTCCAGCGGGTCGGGCGTGCCGGCCACCAGCTCAACACGATCTCCCGGGGCACGATCCTTGCGACCGGCTTCGATGACCTGCTCGAATCGCTCGTCATCGCGAAGAAAGCAAAGGCAAACGAGATCGAGCGGGTCACCCCCCATACCAATGCTGCGGACGTGCTTGCAAACCAGATCGCCGCGATCATGGTCGAGTACGGGGAGATCGAGCGTGACCGGATCCGGGAGATTGTCGAACGCTCGTCGATCTTTGCCGGCTGCGGAAAACTCCTCGACGATGTTTGCAGCCAGATGGAGGAGCACCGGCTGATCCGGATCGATGGCAGCCGGATCGTCACGACCGCACGGGCCCGGCGCTATCTCATGACCAACCTCTCCATGATCCATGACGAGCGCAAGGTCCCGATTTTCGATATGGTCTCCCGCCGTACTGTCGGTACCCTTGACGAATCGTTCGTAGTCGGGTGGATCCATACCGGGGCGATATTCATCACCAAGGGGCAGCTCTGGCGCGTCCTCGAGGTTGCGGACGGGAGGCTCACCGTGGAACCCACCAAAAAGGCGATGGGCGAACTCCCGTCATGGGAGGGCGAACAGATCCCGGTCCCGTACAATGTCTCGCTTGAAGTCGGCAGTATGCGGCGGGAGCGGAACATCGCGGATTACACGCCGGATAAAGAGAGCATCACGTTTGCAGGGAAATTCCTCATCGAGATGGACAAGAACCGGTCGCTTGTTCCCACCGACCGGCTCATCACGCTGGAGAACACCGAAGAAGGTGTTGTCTGCAATGTCTGTGCTGGTCACAAGGCAAACGAAGCATTGGGCCGGGTGATCTCGATCCTCATCTCCGCCCGGTACGGGACGACCGTGGGGCTCGAACTCGACGCGTACCGGATGCTCCTGCGCCTGCCTTCTGCTATCCGGGCTGCCGATGTGCGGGACGTCATCAACGGTCTTGAACCCGCGCACATGCCGGGTATCCTCCGCCTCGCTCTCAAACGCACCGCGCTCTTCAAGTGGAAGCTCGTCCAGATTGCAAAGAAGTTTGGTGCCATCGATCCCGATGCGGATTACGAGAAGATCAGTATCCACCGGCTCCTCGAATTTTTCGATAACACGGTCGTACAGCAGGAAGCGTACCGGGAACTCCTTTCAGGATATATGGACATCGATACCGCCGCGGCAGTTGTCGGCCTCGTGAAGAAAGGGGATATCCAGGTCGGGATTGGCCCGCTCTCGCTGATCGGTGCCGGGGGTCTCCTGTCTTCCCGCGACCAGATCCCCCCTCCCACAGCGGACCAGGTCATACTCTCGACCCTCCAGCGCAGGCTCGACCAGACCGACATCCTTCTCGGCTGCATGAACTGCCGGAACTGGAAGAGCAAAACCGCAGTCGCCCGGGTACCCGATGTTCCCCGGTGCCCGAAATGCGGTGCCCGGCTCATTGCTGCGCTCAAGCCGTACGAAGAGGACGAGTATGGACTCATGAAAAAACCGGATAAGAACAGCAAGGAGCGTGCCATCGAACAACGGATGCTGAAGAATGCAAACATCGTCCTTTCGAGCGGGAGGAAAGCGGTTATCGCCCTTGCGGCACGGGGTGTCGGTCCCGAACATGCGTCCCGCATCCTTGCGACACTCACGGAAGGCGATGCATTCTATAGGGAGATCATGAAGGCCGAGCGGAGTTTCATCCAGACTCACCGGTACTGGGCATAACCGGCAGCATTTACCTTATAATCCGGATATGTTTCCCGTCTCTCACGAAAAGGTCACGGCCCATATGGAACTTTCGCACCCGGAAGGCCCGAAACGGCACGAAAACGGATGACTGAAATTTTTTTTTCACTCAATAGAATTTTCTTAAATGTGGATGGCAGATAACAGAATTATGTCCGGTAAACGTTATTCTCTTTTTGTAACCGCTTCTGTCATTATCGCTGTACTCCTTGTCCTTGCGGTTCCTGCTGCGGCAATGAAAACGGTTACCAAAACAGATTCGTGCAGTACGTCGATCTTTTCCCATTCGGCAGTGAACTTACGGTCTTCAGAAACCACGGACTGCTTTACCGACTGTTATCGTTCATGTGCAGGCTCCTGTATTGATGAATGGTGTATATTTGGCTGTGCTTCGGGCTGTAGCCATCATTGCAAGGGAAAGTAACACTGATTTTTTGATTCTTTTTTTTTAAAAATTCCTGGACAAATACTCAGATTCATGAAAAAAACGATGAATCCGGTAATTTTTGTTCATCACCGGGTCCCTGGAAGGCTCTGACTGCCTGTTTTTCCCTGCTGTTCTCCCCTCCTGCGACTTTTTGCCGGTACGAGAAAAACGAAGTACCACATTCAGATGGCTGGAGCTCAAGTAAATCCCCGGATGCCCGGCAAGACCGGCATCCTTCTCGGCTGCATGAACTGCCGGAACCGGAAGAGCAAAACAGCGGTCGCCCGGGTGCCCGATGTTCCCCGGTGCCCGAAATGCGACGCCCGGCTCATTGCTGCCCTTAAGCCGTACGAAGAGGACGAGAATGGACTCATGAAAAAACCGGATAAGAACAGCGAGGAGCGTGCCATCGAACAACGGATGCTGAAGAATGCAAACATCGTCCTTTCGAGCGGGAAGAAAGCGGTTATCGCCCTTGCGGCACGGGGGGTCGGCCCTGAACATGCGTCCCGCATCCTTGCGACACTCACGGAAGGCGATGCATTCTCTAGGGAGATCATGAAGGCCGAGCGGAGTTTCATCCAGACTCACCGGTACTGGGCATAACCGGCAGCATTTACCTTATAATCCGGATATGTTTCCCGTCTCTCAAGAAAAGGTCACGGCCCATATGGAACTTTCGCGCCCGGAAGGACCGGAACGTCACGAAAACCGGATGACTAAAATTTTTTTTTCACTCAATACAGTATTCTTAAACATTAAGTGCAGATCACAGAATTATGTCCGGTCAACATCATTCTTTTTTTGTAACCGCGTCAGTCATTATTGCGATACTCCTTGTCCTTGCGGTTCCTGCTGCGGCAATGAAAACTATTACCAGCGCTGGTTCGTGCAGTACGTCGATCTTTTCCCATTCGGTAGTGAACTCACGGTCTTCAGAAACCACGGATTGCCTGAAGGACTGTTACCATCTATGTGCAATCTCCTGTACCGACGGATGGTGTATGATCGCCTGCATGAGAAACTGTGAACTCGATTGCAACCGGGAAAAACACTGATTTTTTTTTGAATTCTTTTTTAACAATCCTGGACAAATACCCTGGTTCATAAAAAAAACGATAAATCCGGTAATTTTTGGTACTCATCGGGTTCCGGATGGACTCTGACTGCCGTGTTTCCCCGCCCGTTCTTCCCCTTGCGACTTTTTGCCGGTACGAGAAAAATGAAGCACCATAGTCAGGTGACTTTTAGTTGGAGTAAATCCCCGGATACCCGACCGGACCGGCATCCTTTTCGGGTGCATGAACTACCGGAACCGGAAGAGCAAAACAGCGGTTGCCCAAGTGCCCGATGTTCCCCGGTGCCCGAAATGCGATGCCCGGCTCATCGCTGCGCTGGAAGCTATACGAAGAGGACGAGTATGGACTCATGAAAAAACCGGATAAGAACAGCGAGGTGCGTGCCATCGAACAACGGATGCTGAAGAATGCAAACATCGTCATTTCGAGCGGGAAGAAAGCGGTTATTGCCCTTGCCGCACGGGGTGTCGGCCCCGAACATGCGTCCCGCATCCTTGCGACACTCACGGAAGGTGATGCATTCTACCGGGAGATCATAATGGCCGGGAGGAGCTTCATTCAGACCCATTGGTGCTGGGCATAACCGGGAGCGTTTTCTCTCTCATAGGGTATGTCTTGTCAAGTGTTCGTGGCTTGCTTGAAACCTCTCTCTTGAAAAACTCCCCAAAAAAAGGACGGGAGCATCACTGCTGAAACCGGATGACTGAAAAAAAATTTTCAGTTAAAGATTTTTTTTTTAATGGAAAGGACAGATAACACAATTATGTCCTGCCCGTTTCATTCCCTTTTTATAAAAGGTTTTGTCATCACCGTGGTACTCCTTGCCCTTGCGGCTCCTGCCATGGCAATGAGCATTGCGTCCGGCACAGATGCCTGCAGTCCGTTGCTCTCTTTCCATTCTGCAGGAAACCCTACGCTGTTTTCGGAAATCTCAGACTGCCAGCATGACTGTTATCATTTATGTGCAATCGTCTGTAGCGATGGATGGTGCATGATCAGCTGCATGAGAAATTGTGACCGCCATTGCAGCGAAGAAACTAGCTGATTTTTTGATTCTTCTTTTTTAAAATTCCTGGACAAATACCCGGGTTCAGTACTTCACTAATTTTTAGCCGAGGCTAATCAAAACCGGCAGATCTAAATAGGCAGCGGGCGCCGCATATGGCAAATAGACGACAATTCACCCGCCGAATAAAGAATGAGATCCGAGCAGAAGATTGTTCCGAAATAGCAGTGGATGCAATCAACCGGAATCTCACCATTTCCATCAACGGAACACTGAGACAAAAGACGCTTATCCAGTCACTTGTTGGGATGTCAGCAACCAAACTATCCGTGCATTCCATCAATAAGGCTGTAGAAAAAGTCCCGTGTGAAACGTCAGTCAGATACCATTTATCGAAGGTGGATTTAGAATCGCTTTTCGAAATACAATCAAAGATCCTCACCTATTCAAACGATCAGATCCTTGTTCCCGGAAAATCGTATCATTTTGCCATAGATTTCACCGACGATCCTTATTATGGCGAAATTATCGAAGCGAACAAAGATTACGTCCTCAAGAGTAAAATGAAGAAATCAACAACCACATTTTACTCGTATGTTTCGCTCTCCATCACAACAAAAGGTCAACGGCAGACCCTTGCAGTTTTCCCGGTGAAGAAGGGTGTGTCAAAGGTCGAGTACATCCGGAAATTTTTGGCCATAATCCACAACGCAAAAGTGAACACCCAAGTACTCTGTCTTGATCGGGGATTTTACTCAAAAGATGTGTTCTCATTTCTCCAGAAGGAAAAGATCCCGCACATTGTTCCGGTGAGAAAACACGGCGAAGAACTCAAGAAAATACTCCGGGGAAATCATTCCCGGTATGCACAGTATACGATGATGGGAACTGGCGAACCTCTTTCTCTTACTCTGGCAATTGATGTCCAGTACCTTCTGGGAAGGAATAAGAAATACGGGAATGTGAACCTGGGTTACGTCGTGTATGGTATTAACTGGAAACCCCGTCGGATCTACCGGGTCTACAAGAACCGGTTTGCGATCGAGTCTTCGTACCGTATCCGGAATATCGTGAAAGCAAGGACATCCACAAGAAACGTTGTGATCCGGTACCTGCTGACGATAATCTCTTTCCTTCTCAAAAATATCTGGGTCTCTCTTCAATGGATGTTCTTCTCTAAGGTTCAACGAGGACCAAGAACCGTTGCTGAAGATTTGTTCCGTTTCGATTTCTTCCGGCTATTGGTCTGGGAAGGGATTCGGAAAAAACTCAAATTTGTCTCATTTGTTTCTGTTCTTCGACCGTTTGGTTGATCAGAGGTTGAGAGTATTGATGACTTGCCAAAATTCACGGAGGTAAATTTAGAGAAGTACTGGGGTTCATAAAAAAACGATAAATCCGGTAATTTTTGGTACTCTCATCAGGTCCCGGATGGACTTTGACTGCCGGGTTTCCCCTCTTGTTCTTCCCCTCGCGACTTTTTGCCGGTACGAGAAAAATGAAGCACCATAGTCTGGTGACTTTCGTTGGAGTATATCCCCGGATTTTTCACCGGAAAAAAGGTAATTTTCGTATAGGTTTATCTTACATTATGCTCTCGAGTTTCTGCTCGAGGAAGTCGAGGCCCTTCTTGATGTCTTCAAGGTTCTTTCCGCCCGTAAGGTTCAACGAGGACCAAGAACCGTTGCTGAAGATTTGTTCCGTTTCGATTTCTTCCGGCTATTGGTCTGGGAAGGGATTCGGAAAAAACTCAAATTTGTCTCATTTGTTTCTGTTCTTCGACCGTTTGGTTGATCAGAGGTTGAGAGTATTGATGACTTGCCAAAATTCACGGAGGTAAATTTAGAGAAGTACTGGGGTTCATAAAAAAACGATAAATCCGGTAATTTTTGGTACTCTCATCAGGTCCCGGATGGACTTTGACTGCCGGGTTTCCCCTCTTGTTCTTCCCCTCGCGACTTTTTGCCGGTACGAGAAAAATGAAGCACCATAGTCTGGTGACTTTCGTTGGAGTATATCCCCGGATTTTTCACCGGAAAAAAGGTAATTTTCGTATAGGTTTATCTTACATTATGCTCTCGAGTTTCTGCTCGAGGAAGTCGAGGCCCTTCTTGATGTCTTCAAGGTTCTTTCCGCCCGTAAGAATGATCTTTCCGGAGGAGAAGAGGAGCGCAACGATCTTCGGGTCCTTGATACGATAGACAAGGCCCGGGAACTGCTCGGGTTCGTACTCGATGTTCTCAAGGTTGAGCGTGATCACGACTTTATTGAGGTTGATGTACTTGCCGATATCGTACGAGCAGACGATGTTGGTGATTGCGACCTTCGGTTCATCGAAGGTATCGACACCCGCCTCCTTTAACGATTTTATGATAATCCCAAGGCCGTCCGTGAGCGCCTTCTTGTCCCGAATGCCCGTGAGTACAACTTTACCTGAGGAAAAGATCAGTGAAGCAATCTTGGGGTTCTCGATACGGTATACTGCACCGGGGAACCTCTTGGTATTGAGCTCGCAGCTCGGGATCTTCTTTGAGACCTCGACAAGATCGATGGAATCGGCGATAACACCGGATGCTACGATGTTCTCAATTTTTAATGATTCGTACTTTTTATCAGCCATCCACTATACTATGATTGTGCCTGAATCATAATACTAATGCACAACCTTTATGTCCCCTCACTGGCTCGCTTTCTGCCATCCTTGTCCGGCCCTTCCGCCACCGTCGATCCGGGCAGCTTTTCCGGCCTGCAATCCGGCTCCCTGGATGTACCCCGGGATGGATTAACAAAATTGATGAGAAGTCCCATGAAACATTAGTGCCTGATTGTATGGCAAAGACCGGCAGCGCTCCAGGCAGTTACGAAGAGATGAAGAAGAGCTTCTCTATCGAAGTCCCGGAATATTTTAACTTCGGGTTCGATGTGATCGACAGCTGGGCAAAGAAGGATCGCAACAAGCTTGCGATGATCTGGGTAGACCAGAAAGGTGAGGAGAAAAAGTACAGTTTCCTCGACCTCGCCAACCTCTCGAACCAGGCTGCAAACATTCTCCTTAAGTACGGGATTAACAAAGGCGACCGGGTGCTCGTCATGCTCCCCCGGATCCCGGAGTGGTGGATCTTTGCCATCGCGTTAATCAAGCTCGGTGCGGTCTTTGCTCCCTGCCCGACCATGCTCACCTCCCGGGACATAAAATACCGGATTAATGTAGGAAAATTCCGGATGATCATTACCGATCTTGAAAACAGCGGCAAGGTCGAGGAGATCTGCAACGAGTGCCCGAGTCTTACTGCACGGATGATTGCTGATGGCGGGAAGCAGGGCTGGGCAAGCTTCCCGTACGAGCTCCTGTACCCGGCCCCGGTCTCCCACCGGTCCGTCAGCATCCCGGACTCCCGGAAGACCCGGAGCAGCGACCCGATGCTGATCTACTTCACTTCCGGGACAACCGGCGAGCCCAAGATGGTTCTCCACAACAACGGGTACCCGCTTGGCCACATCGTGACGGCCCGGCTCTGGCAGGACATCCGGCACAACGATCTCCACTTCACGGTCTCCGACACCGGTTGGGCCAAGTGTGCGCGGGGCAAGATCTTCGGGCAGTGGATTGAAGGCGCCTGCAACTTTGTGTACCACTTTGACGGCAAGTTCCAGGCTACCGAGGTCCTCCCGCTCCTCGAGAAATACCAGGTCACAACGTTCTGCTGCCCCCCGACAATCTACCGGATGCTTATACTTGCCGATCTCGAGCGCTTCGATCTCACCTCGCTCCGGCACTGCTGCAGCGCGGGCGAGCCCCTGAACCCCGAGGTGATGCGGGTCTGGAAGGAAGGGACCGGGCTTACCATCTGCGAAGGGTACGGCCAGACCGAGACCGCGTGCTGCGTTGCCGCGTTTCCCGGTATGGAGTCAAGGCCCGGCTCGATGGGCAAGCCATCCCCGCTCTGGAATATCGAGATCCATGACGAGACCGGAAAACCGGTCGAGGCGCACGAAGAGGGCAGGATCGCCATCAGCTGCAACCCCCGGCCGCCCGGCCTCTTTGTTGAGTACATCGATAACCCGGCCGAGAACGCCAAATCATTTGTGAACGGCTGGTACTATACCGGGGACAAGGTGTACAAAGACGATGACGGGTACTTCTGGTTCGTGGGACGGGACGATGATGTGATCAAGTCATCCGGGTACCGGATCGGCCCCTTTGAGGTTGAGAGTGCACTCATCGAGCACCCGGCCGTGCAGGAAGCGGCGGTCGTGGGTTCGCCCGACCGGATCCGGGGGATGATCGTGAAGGCATTTGTCGTCCTGAATACCGGGCATGTCCCTTCTGAGTCGCTTATTAAGGAGCTCAAGAAGTACGTGAAGAGCACGACCGCACCGTACAAGTACCCCCGCGAGATCGAGTTTGTCCCGGAACTCCCAAAGACGCTCTCCGGAAAGATCAAGCGGGGCGAACTGCGCGCAGCAGAGCTCATGAAATACCAGAACCCCCGGTAACGAGCCCGGAATATCATTGCACCACTTTCTTTTTCTGATTTTTTTAAAAAATTTACGCCATAATTTTTTTGCACGCGTGCCCGTGTTCCTGGGTAAACATGCACGTTTTTGTAACTGTGTGGTGCAAAAACAAGCGAAACGATGATATTGTGCACCACAAAACTATCCGGTATGGTGCGATACTCTGTTTCGATGGACGATACGCTCACCGAAAATATCGACAAGCTCTGCGAGATGCGGAAGATCTCGCGCTCTGAATGGGTGAACGAGGCCTGCGGCCGGCAGATACATGCGAGCCCGGGTGCAAGTGCGCTTGGGCTCACGATGCTCCCGGCGCCGGGGGATGTGCCCGCCCGCGAGCAGCGCAATATTCCGGATTACGAGACCACGTACAAAAATTTCCATATCGATGTCCCGGAGTATTTCAACTTCGGATTTGACGTGATCGATGCATGGGCAAACAAGGACCGGAACAAGCTTGCCATGATCTGGGTGAACCAGGAGGGCGAGGAGAAGAAGTTCACGTTCTGGGACTTAATGCGCCTCTCGAACCAGATCGTGAACATGCTGATCAAGTACGGGGTCAACAAGGGTGACCGGGTCATGATCATGCTGCCCCGGGTCCCCGAATGGTGGACCGCAACCATTGCGCTCATCAAGCGTGGTGCAGTGTACGTTCCTGCTCCCACCATGCTCACCGCAAAGGATCTCAAGTACCGCATCAATCTTGCGGACATCAAGATGATCATCACGAGCGAGGAGTATGCGGACAAGATAGAGGAGGTCCAGAAGGAGTGTCCTTCGCTCTCCTGCAAGCTCCTTATTGATGGGAAGCGGAAGGGCTGGATCAGCTACCCGGTCGAGCTTGACTACCCGGCACCGGTCTCTGCGAAGCTCGTCCCCATGCCCGGGCAGAAGAAGACCAGGAGCACCGACCCGCTCGTGATCTTCTTCACCTCCGGGACCACGGGAGAGCCAAAGATGGTGCTCCACGACCAGAGTTATCCGCTCGGTCATATCGTGACCGCCCGGTTCTGGCACGACCTCCGCACCAACGATCTTCACTTCACGGTCTCGGACACCGGTTGGGCCAAGAGTGCGTGGGGGAAATTCTATGGCCAGTGGATCGAGGGATCGGCAATCTTTGTGTACGATATCCGGAGCCGGTTCAACGCAACGGAGCTCCTGCCCCTGATCGAGAAGTACGGCATCACCACCTTCTGCTGCCCCCCGACAATTTACCGGATGCTGATCCTCGCTGATCTCGATAAGTTCGACTTCACCGAGCTCCGCCACTGCGTGAGCGCGGGCGAGCCCCTCAACCCTGAGGTCATCAAGGCATGGAAAGATGCGACCGGCCTGACCATCTTTGAAGGTTACGGCCAGACCGAGACCGTACTCTGCATCGGCACCTTCCCGGGGATGACCCCGAAGTTTGGCTCCATGGGCCGGCCATCACCCGGGTGGGTTATCGAGCTTCACGATGATCACGGGAAACCCGTTGGCCTCCACGAAGAGGGGAAGATCGCAATCAGGATCAACCCCTGCCCGGTCGGGATGTTCCGCGAGTACCTCAACAATCCTGAGGAGAACAAGAAGTCGTTTGTCGGCGACTGGTACTACACCGGTGACAAGGCATACAAGGATGAGGACGGGTACTTCTGGTTCATCGGCCGCGATGACGATGTGATCAAGGCTTCCGGCTACCGTATCGGGCCGTTCGAAGTTGAGAGCGCTCTTATCGAACACCCGGCCGTGCAGGAAGCAGCGGTCGTGGGTTCTCCGGACGATATCCGGGGGCTCGTGGTGAAGGCGTTCATCATCTTAAAACCGGATGCAAAACCCTCCGAGGCGCTCGTGCGGGAGATCCAGAATCATGTCAAGAAGGTCACGGCCCCGTACAAGTATCCCCGGCTGATCGAGTTTGTTGACGTGCTCCCGAAGACCATCTCCGGGAAGATCCGGCGCAACGAGCTCCGGGACCGGGAGATGAAGAAGTTCATGAACGAGTCGAACGGCAAAAAAGCCTGACCCCCTATCTTTATTTATTCCGGTAGGTAATCTATACAGGCGCGAGGATCGCCGAGCCAGGTCAAAGGCGTTAGGTTCAGGGCCTAATCCCGTAGGGGTTCGCCGGTTCGAATCCGGCTCCTCGCATCAAGGCCATCAGTGCTTCCCATTTTTTATCGTATGAGGAAAGGCGTAATGATTCGCCCTCATGCGATTCAATGTAAAAAATTTTGTTCGAACATGTAATTTCTAATTTTTTACTTCGAATATTCTTTTAAATTCATTACTGGCGTCTTTCAACCGTTGATAGCGATGAGCTCTGTCCATTACAAGCATGAGTGCCCAAAGAAATGCTATAATACAAAGAAAGCCAGCGATTGTCCCAATAGTATCATTAAAAAATACTAAAAACCCTATAACTCCTATACCTAAACCAACAACAAACCCGTTTAGTGGCCCATTCAAATTCATTGTTTTTTCGTATTCTTTCTCCGCACGGATTTGTCGGTTATAGGCTGACTGTTGTTCTTCAGTCATTTTTTCGAATTCATTATCAGAAATTTTCTCAATTTTGTCAAAACCATCCATTTCTGTCATCACCAACCTATAGGGTTTTTGAAATTTTAGCGAAGAATGTTAGATTTATTTTTTGTTTTCTCATTCCGATCACACCTTTACATTTATCAAAAATTTTTGTTAGCGATAAAGATATCGATATAATATCGGTATTTTGTCTTCCCCTTGTACTTCTCCGCATCCGCACTCGTCACATCAAATGCGGTTTTTCCATTTTGCATCAAGATCCTTAAAAATAAGTAAATGGTCGATCTTGACATTCTCAGTTCTGTTGTAAATGTCAACATAAGCTGATACTCCGTGGGCGCGAATGTCATTGTTCACGACAAAGCCAGTACCAGTACTTCTCTAAATTTACCTCCGTGAATTTTGGCAAGTCATCAATACTCTCAACCTCTGATCAACCAAACGGTCGAAGAACAGAAACAAATGAGACAAATTTGAGTTTTTTCCGAATCCCTTCCCAGACCAATAGCCGGAAGAAATCGAAACGGAACAAATCTTCAGCAACGGTTCTTGGTCCTCGTTGAACCTTAGAGAAGAACATCCATTGAAGAGAGACCCAGATATTTTTGAGAAGGAAAGAGATTATCGTCAGCAGGTACCGGATCACAACGTTTCTTGTGGATGTCCTTGCTTTCACGATATTCCGGATACGGTACGAAGACTCGATCGCAAACCGGTTCTTGTAGACCCGGTAGATCCGACGGGGTTTCCAGTTAATACCATACACGACGTAACCCAGGTTCACATTCCCGTATTTCTTATTCCTTCCCAGAAGGTACTGGACATCAATTGCCAGAGTAAGAGAAAGAGGTTCGCCAGTTCCCATCATCGTATACTGTGCATACCGGGAATGATTTCCCCGGAGTATTTTCTTGAGTTCTTCGCCGTGTTTTCTCACCGGAACAATGTGCGGGATCTTTTCCTTCTGGAGAAATGAGAACACATCTTTTGAGTAAAATCCCCGATCAAGACAGAGTACTTGGGTGTTCACTTTTGCGTTGTGGATTATGGCCAAAAATTTCCGGATGTACTCGACCTTTGACACACCCTTCTTCACCGGGAAAACTGCAAGGGTCTGCCGTTGACCTTTTGTTGTGATGGAGAGCGAAACATACGAGTAAAATGTGGTTGTTGATTTCTTCATTTTACTCTTGAGGACGTAATCTTTGTTCGCTTCGATAATTTCGCCATAATAAGGATCGTCGGTGAAATCTATGGCAAAATGATACGATTTTCCGGGAACAAGGATCTGATCGTTTGAATAGGTGAGGATCTTTGATTGTATTTCGAAAAGCGATTCTAAATCCACCTTCGATAAATGGTATCTGACTGACGTTTCACACGGGACTTTTTCTACAGCCTTATTGATGGAATGCACGGATAGTTTGGTTGCTGACATCCCAACAAGTGACTGGATAAGCGTCTTTTGTCTCAGTGTTCCGTTGATGGAAATGGTGAGATTCCGGTTGATTGCATCCACTGCTATTTCGGAACAATCTTCTGCTCGGATCTCATTCTTTATTCGGCGGGTGAATTGTCGTCTATTTGCCATATGCGGCGCCCGCTGCCTATTTAGATCTGCCGGTTTTGATTAGCCTCGGCTAAAAATTAGTGAAGTACTGAAACCGGTTCTTGTAGACCCGGTAGATCCGACGGGGTTTCCAGTTAATACCATACACGACGTAACCCAGGTTCACATTCCCGTATTTCTTATTCCTTCCCAGAAGGTACTGGACATCAATTGCCAGAGTAAGAGAAAGAGGTTCGCCAGTTCCCATCATCGTATACTGTGCATACCGGGAATGATTTCCCCGGAGTATTTTCTTGAGTTCTTCGCCGTGTTTTCTCACCGGAACAATGTGCGGGATCTTTTCCTTCTGGAGAAATGAGAACACATCTTTTGAGTAAAATCCCCGATCAAGACAGAGTACTTGGGTGTTCACTTTTGCGTTGTGGATTATGGCCAAAAATTTCCGGATGTACTCGACCTTTGACACACCCTTCTTCACCGGGAAAACTGCAAGGGTCTGCCGTTGACCTTTTGTTGTTATGTAGAGCGAAACATACGAGTAAAATGTGGTTGTTGATTTCTTCATTTTACTCTTGAGGACGTAATCTTTGTTCGCTTCGATAATTTCGCCATAATAAGGATCGTCGGTGAAATCTATGGCAAAATGATACGATTTTCCGGGAACAAGGATCTGATCGTTTGAATAGGTGAGGATCTTTGATTGTATTTCGAAAAGCGATTCTAAATCCACCTTCGATAAATGGTATCTGACTGACGTTTCACACGGGACTTTTTCTACAGCCTTATTGATGGAATGCACGGATAGTTTGGTTGCTGACATCCCAACAAGTGACTGGATAAGCGTCTTTTGTCTCAGTGTTCCGTTGATGGAAATGGTGAGATTCCGGTTGATTGCATCCACTGCTATTTCGGAACAATCTTCTGCTCGGATCTCATTCTTTATTCGGCGGGTGAATTGTCGTCTATTTGCCATATGCGGCGCCCGCTGCCTATTTAGATCTGCCGGTTTTGATTAGCCTCGGCTAAAAATTAGTGAAGTACTGGATCCCGGTACAAAAGCAACAAGCCCGGTAACCCAAACCAATTAAGAGGTGAGGTACAAAGATTAGAGAAGAGTACCATGCAATCATCCCTGCGGGAAGACTACCTTGAAGCCATCCAGATCTTTTCTGAGGAGAGCGGCCATTCTCCCCGGATACAGGATCTGGGAACGATTCTTGGAAAACCCGGCCGGGATGTGAAATTCGATATCGACGAACTTGTTTCGTGGGGAGATGTGACCATTGCGGGCGATGATGAAGTCATTCTTACGGAAAAGGGAAGGATTGTAGCCGCCTCGACAATCAAGAAACACGAGACGCTCCGTTGTTTCCTCTCGGAGATTCTCGGGATGGACGATCAGGTCGCATCCAGCGAAGCATGTACCCTTGAGCATACCGTTTCCGATGAGACAATCGACCGGCTTGGAGAGTACCTGAAAAAGCCATGGCCTGCGGAGCAGGGATCACGATCGAGAGGACACGGGAAAAATTTCCGGTGTAATAACCCCCGGATCCCGTGCTCGCTTCTTGATTGCAACGAAGGTGATGAAGTGGTTGTCCGCTGTATTCTCGGGCAGTCCTGTGCCAAACGGCTTCTCGATCTTGGGGTTGTCCCGGGAGAACAAGTAAAGATCCGGAGAAAACTGGGGAACCGGTCGATCGTCCTCATGGTCAAGGGGTGCGATGTGGCGCTTTCACCCGAGATCGCCGCAGCAGTCTCCGTGGAACGGTGTTCATGAAGATCGCACTTCTCGGGAATCCCGGGGTGGGAAAATCTCTCATTTTTAACCAGCTCACCGGCCTTGGCGTGGAAGTCAACCGGTACCCGGGATCATCGGTCGCCCTGGAGACCGGCAATGTCTGCTTTAAAAAAGACAGGATCGAGGTAGTTGATCTTCCGGGAATTTACTCGCTCGATGGTAATTCCGAGGAAGAGACACTGGTCAGGGACTTTCTCGAAGCGGGCGGTGCAGATGTTATCATCGAAGTACTCGATGCATCAAAACTGGAAAGAAACCTCTATCTCTTTACGCAGGTTGCAGAATTTTCCCCCCGTATAATCGCTGTCGTCAACATGGCGGATCTTGCCGAACGGGAAGGTCTCCTGCTGGATACCGATGCGCTTTTTCGTCGCCTTGGCGTACCCGTACTTCTCACTGCTGCCTCGGAAGGCCGGAACATTGATCGGATTATCCCCCTTGCTCTTGGCTCAGCGGCAGTGCCGGATATCAGCGTTCCCTACGATCACCATGTTGAAGCGGCTCTCCGGAGCCTGGAAAAGACACTCGGGACACCCAAACAAAAAAACCTGCTCGCACTCCAGGGAACGGGCAAAGACTCGCTCCTCCTCGGGGCTGCGGAGGGGATCGCAAAAGAGATCGAGCAGCGCCACCAGATGTCGGTCCGGCAGATCATTGCTACCAACCGGCACAATTTCTCCCGGGATATTGCGGAAGAGGCGGTCAGCAAACGGGACGGAAAGAAGTCCTTCGATCTCGACAGTGTCCTGACCCGGGTCTTCCCGGGTGTGCCAATACTCTGTGCAATCCTCTTTCTCCTGCTGCTCTCCGTATTCGTAATCGGGTCATGGATGGAAGAGATCATCGTCCAGGCATTCACCAGCGGGATTATCGACCCGTTCAATGCCGCGGGGTTCTCACCATTTATCCAGAAAATCGGATTTTCCGTGCTGGTTGCCATCGAGGCCGGGCTTGGGATCGCATTCCCGTTCGTCTTCACGTTCTACATCGGCCTTTCCCTCCTTGAAGATACGGGATACATGACCCGTGCTGCATTCCTTGCGGACCGGGCAATGCACCGTCTCGGGCTTCACGGAGAGGCGATTATCCCGATGGTCATCGGGTTTGGCTGCACGGTTCCCGCGGTCATGAGTCTCCGGATCCTCAAGACCCGGCGCGAACAGACCATCGCCGCATTCCTGATAACCATGGTTCCCTGTTCTGCACGGACGGTTGTTATTGCAGGCATCGTCGCAACGTTTGTCGGACTTGCCTGGGCATTCTCTATCTACCTGTTGATCTTTGTCCTGATCGTTCTCACGGCAATCATGCTCAGCCATATTACGCCGGGTGAACAATTTGGGATGATCGTAGAGATGTCTCCCCTCCGATTGCCCCAGGGCAAGCTTGTGCTCAAAAAATCGTGGCTCAGGATCAAGGAGTTCCTCTTCATCGCAATGCCACTCCTCATCATCACCAGTGTCGGCCTGGGTCTTTTCCAGTACTTTGGCCTGATAGAAGCATTCCAACAGCTGGTTGCACCGGTAACCGTTACCCTGCTTGGCCTCCCGGAATATGCATCAACAGCACTTTTATTCGGCATCTTCCGGAAGGAACTGGCATTCGAAACCCTCGCAGTTCTTGCCGGTACGGCGAATCTTGGTTCGGTGATGAGACCGATCCAGCTCTATACGTTTGCAATTGTCAGCGTCCTGTTTGTCCCGTGCGTGTCGACCATTGCAGTCCTGTATAAACAACTCGGGGCAAAAATAGCCATCCTTACTGCAGTTTACTCCGTAATTCTGGGCCTTTTAATAGGAGCAATTATAAACCTTCTCATTAAATGATCTGACGATAGATGTATTCGTATAAGTCGGGAATTGCTTATATTGACACTGCAAGCGGCGGTTTTGAAGCCGGGACAAATATCCTCGTTCTTGCTCCCGCCATGAGCGATGCCGAACAACTGGTATATGCCCTGACAAAGCCGGCCGCAGGGGAATATGCAATTGTTCTCTCGACAAACGAACGTGCAGCGGATGTCATCGAATCTTTCAAGATTGCCGGAACCGATAAACGGTTTATTGGCGTTATCGATGCGATAACCAAGAGTTCCACCCCGGGAATTGTGGATACTAATCGTCTGATGTTCGTTTCAAGCCCTACCGATCTCACCGGGATCGGCATCAAGTTCTCCAATATGGTCCAGACTATATTCGAAGGGGATTTCTCTGAGGGAGAGCCGGGCCTTTTCCCTCCGCCGGTCAGATTCTGCGTGAATTCCATCTCAACACTCCTGATGTACCGCAGGCTTGAGGTCCTGTACCAGTTCCTTCATGTCCTAACCGCAAAACTCAAGAAAATTGACGGAGTCGGGTTCTATATCATCAACCGGGAATCATTTGACGAGAAAACGCTCTCCCTCCTCAAGCAGCTGATGAGCGGGGTCATCGAGATAAAAAGCGATGATACCGCGAACTATTTCCGTGTCCTTGGCATCCGGGGTATTGGCAGCGAGTGGCAGAAATACAAGGTCAGCCGGGGGCTGGTCGCGATTCTTCCATAAGGTGTATGATCGTTCGAGCATGATTTTAGTAACCCTGCATGTACGACAATTGGGGCCTTAGCACCTTCCCGCAACCGGAGAAACAGACATCATGAGATTACCGGATATGAATTTGATAGCACAGAGGGAAGTGACAAGATGCTGACCTTTGTCGGGCTCGGCCTCTTTGACAAGACGGATGTTTCCGAAAAAGGTCTCAATAGGATTCGGAAGGCGGATTATGTCTATCTCGAATGCTATACCTCGCGCCTTATGGGAACATCGGTTCCCGAACTCGAGGAATACTATGGCAGGAAGCTGGGACTTTTGTACCGGGAAGATGTGGAACAGCACCCGGAAGAGGTCCTGGACCGGGCAATGGATCAGGATGTAGTCTTTCTCTGTGCAGGTGACCCGATGGTCTCAACAACCCATGCGGACCTTCGCATGCGGGCTGCAGAGCGGGGAATACAGACCGCGATTGTTCACGCGGCCTCTATCGTGAGTGCTGTGTGTGGACTCTCCGGCCTCCAGAACTACCGGTTCGGAAAATCCTGTTCGGTCCCATTCCCCCAGAAGAACTGGTTCCCCACAACACCGGTCGATGTTATCGCACAGAATCTCGCACTCAATCTCCACACGCTTGTCTACCTCGATATCCAGAATGAACGGTACATGACAGTTCCTGAAGCAGTCTCCCTCATTGAACAGATCGCCGGTGGAAATGGTGTGAAGATTCCTCTCTACGTCGGTATCGCCCGGGCCGGTTCCGATTGCCCGGTTGTGCGGGCCGGCACTGCTGAACGGGTGCAAGCACAGGACTTCGGGCCTCCCCTGCACATCCTTGTCATTCCCGCGGATCTTCACGATATGGAACGTGAGTACCTGGAGATGTTTGCCGGATTATGAAGATCATCGAATGCCAGAAACTCCTTGCATCGGGCCTCTCGGCCACAAGGTTTGCCCCGGAGGAAGGATCGGTTCTCGCGGAACTTGCCCGGAAGGTATACAGGATGGCTGCGGCGTATGAAAGTGACGGCCTGACCTTCTGCGCATCGGGGGATCTCGTGAACGGCCACGCAGCATTTTTTTACGGTTTCGGCTGGCTTCACTTCGGGTTTGCCTTTGGAGTCCTGAGCTCAGGAGCAGAAGCCGTGTGCCCCTTTTCCGGGCCTTCTGAAATTCTTCCGGAGGAATACCAGAAGCGGCTTTCGGAGAAAACAAATCGTTACTGCCGGCTTCTCGATACCGCCAGATCCTCAGTCACCGAAGGGCCGGATCCCGCAACTGATGCATTTGCATTCTCCGGGAGGGTCTTATGCATCGCCGGATCCTATGCGACCCTGGGAAAAACGTTCCTGGCTTTGGGAAAATACGAAGATGCCCTTGCCTGTTTCAGCTACGGGCATGGCTGGCTGGATGCGGCGGTAACTTCCGGTCTCTTTCGTATTGTTGCCGAGCGCGACATTTTTACGGTCTGACCTCCGGGATCCGCAGGGAGATCGGCACGGTCTTCCAAGTAATAAAGGTTTATAGTATGCCCAATAACGTTTAAGAGAGCGAATATCTTACAGGAAAGACATTTGCACCCGGGGGAAAAACGATGGAACGGTCTCAGTGGAAATGGCTCTATATCTCGATCGGGTTCTCCCTTGCGGTGCTCATCGTAATCCTCTACCTGACCATCAACGAGAATACCCTGCAATACATAAAAGAGATCAATCCCTTCTTCCTTCTCCTCGCGTTCCTCACTCACCTCCTGACCATGTGCTTCTGGGCGATGCGGGTCAAGAAGATGAGTTTCTCCCTTGGCTACAAAATACCGTTTCTCTACAGCCTCAACCTCGTCTTTGCAAACCTTCTCGCGTCCGCCATAACACCGGCCCAGGCAGGGGGCGAGCCGGTCCGGGTCCATGAGCTGTACCGGGCAAACGTTCCCATCGGCGACGCGACCGCAGTCGTCATCATGGAACGGGTCCTTGACGGCATTGCACTTGCCGGGCTCGCGGCATTCGCCATGCTCGTTCTCACCGACCAGTGGAAGATGCTTGGGGCAGTCTCGGAACTCATGGTTTTTGTGACCTGGTTCTTTATCGCCGGCTGTCTCCTCCTTTTCTACTTCTCGGTCCGGAGGCCCGATGTCATAAAACGGATCGTGAGTAAGATCACCCGTGCGTTTATGAAGAAATGGGACCAGAGCCGGATCGCTAAGTTCACCGAGCGTGCCGACAAGGAGATCGATAATTTCCACGATGCTGTCGGCAGGTTCATCAGGACCGGCAAGACCGGTCTTTTATGGGGATTCTTATTCACCCTCCTCTACTGGGTCTCAGAGATCGTGACTGCCTCGCTTATCCTTGTCGGGCTCGGGCAGCCCCCCCTGTTCCTTGAATCGTTTGTCATCCAGCTCATCCTTGCGATCCTGATGATGCTGCCCCTGACCCCGGGAAGCTCGGGGATCGCTGAAGTGGGTGCAACATCGATGTATGCGCTCTTCATCCCTGCATCGATAGTAGGAATCTTTGTGGTTATCTGGAGGATCGTGCTCTATTACTTCAATATCGCGCTTGGCATCCTCTCAAGTATCATTATCGTCCGCAGGGAAGCGGAGATGAGCAAGTAGATTTCCGGGCAGGGTTTTTAAAAACCACTACCTGAAATCTTATCAGGAATACCACCAATTCTCTCTTGCATATGGATCTCGTCAGCTGTGAGGTCAAAGGTGTTTTTGTCACCTCCGGGGACACAACCGTCCCCTTGGTTATCCTCACTGACAACGGAGATCGTCGGCTTCCCATCTTTATCGGCCTCTGGGAGGCAGTCTCTATCAACAGCGCAAAAAAACGGGAGGTACTCTCCCGCCCCTTCACGCACGATCTCTTTCTCGACCTTGCTGCGAAGTTCGCCATTACCTTCTCCTCGCTCCAGATCGACAGTATGATCGACGGTGTATACTATGCCCAGCTTGTCCTGCGTGATGAGACGAAGGAAGAGTTCCTTGACTGCCGTCCAAGCGACGGGATCGCCCTAGCCCTCCGTGCAAACGTTCCCATTTTTGTGGAAGAAAGCGTACTGGAATTATCAGGCCAGGGGGCCGGTGACCTGCCAGCGGTTGTCGATCTGGAAACGTTTCTCCGGAAGTGAGAGGCTATTTAAAAAAGGGAGAGGCCGGTTATTTCCGGCGGTGTTCAAGCTCGTGCATGACATCGGCGAGATCAATGCCTGCCCCACGGAGCGCGACAAGAAGATGAAAGAGCAGGTCCGCTGTCTCTTCAACGGTTCGCTCGTTTACGCCATTTTTTACGGCAAGGATAAATTCCGTTGACTCTTCCCCTACCTTTTCAAGAACCTTGTCGATCCCCTTCTTATCGTTCAGGAGCCTGCTCGTGTAGGAATTTGGATCCGGCGATTCGGACCGTTTCCCGATAACTTCCCAGAGCTCCGCTATCACTCGCGGGTCGACTTTGGCGGTCATACGTTCTCCTCAATTAAGAGAACTTCACCTACTTCAATGCCAAAGAACCGCTTGCAAAGGATGCGCGCCTTCTCGATATTGCATCCTGCCTTTCCGATTGCAATGCCGAGATCGCTTCGCTGCCTGACCCGGACGTTCACCGGGCCGTTCTCCGGTGCACGCTCAATGGTAACGATCTCGGCAGGTTTGAAGATGTTAATGATAAACGCGTCGGGAGAGTCAGCATACTCGACCATCTCGATCCGTCTGCCAAGAACATTCTGGAGCCGCTTGATATTCTCTCCTTTCTTCCCGATCGCAAGACCCATGTCTCCCTGCCGGATCACGTAGATCACCCGGTCGAACCGGTCGTCAATGACACAATCGAGTGCGGTGGATTTGGTAAGAATTCTCAGCTCTTCAATATACCTTCGCTCTTTAAAACCGATATTGCGCTCCATATCAAAATCAATCCAATTGTATCCGCTGTTTGGGGGATATTCGAAATTTCCGGCCGGTTGGGGGTCGGGGTATGGCCATGCCGGGCAGTTTTGCCCTGCATGTTTTATTGAATACTCAGATGCTTCTTATGTAAAAAAGTTGTGAAAGGGATCAGGAAGGGATCCTGATAGGATCCCTGGTTATCTGCCTGCCGGTTTTTAGCGGTAGGTGTACGTGATGTCGACCTGTGCAGTTACCGTCACGTCATTAGGCTGGATGGGGGTGGGGGCGACTGCGCTCTTTGCCATTGCTACGGATGCATAGTTATCGTATACGACCGGGGTATATCCCTGGCTGATAACGACATCTGCCGTTCCCGTGATATTCACCGCAAGTGCTCCAGCAACCGTATCAGCATCTGCACGTGCATTTGCAACAGCCTTCTTCAGTGCCTGGCTTCTGAGTGCCTGCGACTGCGCATCGGAAAGCTTGAACTGGATTGAGCTGACCTGGTTAATTCCATTCGATACCGCGACATCGATCACACTGCCGGACTGGCTGACATCGTTCAGGGTAACCTGGAGGGTGTTTGTTACCTGGTAGGTCTGCACCTTCGAAGTGAGGGGGTTGGCGGGGTCCTGGTACGTTGGATAAATTGTATAACCCGTTGTCTTCATAGAGTCCTTCGGGATTCCTGCGGCTGCAAGGGCCGTAATGACCTGGTTCATCCGGGCTGCATTGTCTGTCTGGGCGGCCTTGACATCGGCATTCTCGGTCTGGACGGAGAATGAGATCTGGACCCGGTCGGGAGTACCCATGACCGATCCGCTGCCGGATGCATGGATAACATTCTGGAGAGGTGTCGTGTCCTGGGCGGATACAATACCGCCAAACGCCATAAGCGCACAGAGCGCAAGGGCGATTGTCAAGAACTTCATTCGGTTTTGCATAGTTATCGCATGAATCTTACCGCTCGGAATCATTAAAGATTACTTTGACTGCGAAAAAACCCGCAGTTATTGAAGAAACAAACGGGAGACGCGAACCACAACACCGTTTTCGTCCCGGCCGGATCGTGTTCCCGGTGTGGGAAATTTCCCCCGTTCTCCCAAACTACATTATACGTGAGCGCGAATAGTTGAGACGATTGATCATGGGAACGACAATCGTAGAAAAGATATTTTCCAGGAAGTGCGGGAAGGATATCCGGGCTGGCGAAGTGGTCATGGCTCCTCTTGACGGGGCAATGATTCACGACATTACCGGACCTCTTGCCATCCGGAAGTTCTACGAAATGGGAGGAAAGAAAGTATTTGATCCCGAAAAGGTCATCATGCTCTTCGACCACCAGATTCCCGCAGACTCCATCGAAGCTGCCGAGAACCATGTGTACATGAGGAAATTTGCAGCCGAACAGGAGATTTATAATTACGATATCAACGAGGGAGTCTGCCATCAGGTCGTGCTGGAAAAAGGCCGGGCCGCACCGGGTGAAATCGTGGTCGGGGCTGACTCCCACACCTGCATGTATGGGGCAGTCGGTGCGTTTGCAACCGGTATCGGTTCAACCGACATGGGGTTTGCCCTGAAATTCGGGGCTCTCTACTTCAAGGTCCCGGAGACGATCCAGGCCACCGTTACCGGGAAGTTCCAGAAACGGGTGGGGGCAAAAGACCTCATCCTCGCGATCGCAGCGAACATCGGTGCCGATGGAGCGACCTACAAGGCGATCGAGTTCACCGGGAAGACCATTTCAAAACTCGATATGCCGGGCAGGATGACCTGCTGCAACATGGCAATCGAAATGGGTGCTAAAGCAGGGATTGTGGCTCCTGACAAGATCACATGGGAGCACCTGAAAGGCCGGCGGAAGATGAAACCTTTCGATCTCGCAAGCGATCCCGATGCGAAGTACGCGGAGAAACGATCGTACGATGTTTCTGATATGGAGCCGCAGGTCGCAATTCCGCACAACGTCGATACCGGTGTCCCGGTCAGCAAGGTAGCCGGCACGCACATCGACCAGGTGTTTATCGGCTCGTGCACGAACGGACGGTTCGAGGATCTCGAAGAGGCTGCCGAAGTGCTCGGGAAGAAGAAGTTCAGCCCGAAGATCCGAACCATCATCATCCCCGCATCACGTGATGAATACATGAAGACGCTCAAGGCAGGGCTTGTCGAGAAGTTTGTCAAAGCCGGGGCGCTTGTCGAGGCTCCGTGCTGCGGCCCCTGCATGGGCGGGGCATTCGGGCTCATCGCGCCGGGCGAGGTTTCGCTCTCGACCTCGAACCGGAACTTCAAAGGAAGGCAGGGCAGCACTGAAGGCAAGGTGTACCTCTGTTCACCGGCAACTGCGGCAGCGAGCGCGATCAAAGGCGAGATCACCGATCCACGGGAGGTGTAAGATGAGAGTCTGGAGGTTTGGCGACGATATCGATACCGATGCGATCATCCCGGGCCGTTTCCTTACGATCTATGAACCAAAGGAACTCGCAAAGCACGCGTTCGAAGGAACCCGGGATGAGTTTGTGAAGAAAGCACAGGCAGGGGATATCATCGTGGCCGGGCGCAACTTCGGCTGCGGGTCGTCCCGGGAGCACGCACCGATCGCGATCCTCGGGGCCGGGGTGAAGATCGTTGTTGCAAAATCGTTTGCCCGGATCTTTTTCCGGAATGCGATAAATGTCGGTGTTCTGCCGGTAGTCTGCACTGACACCGACCAGATCGCTGACGGCGCAAAGATCAAGGTTGACGTTAAGAAGGGATACATTGAGTCCGGCGGGGAACGTCTCGCGATCGAGCCGGTACCGGAGTTCATGCAGGGGATCATCGATGCCGGCGGGCTTGTGGCCTACGCGAAGAATCTGAAGGAGGTGCCAGTATGTACAAAATCGCAAGCATAGGTGGGGACGGGATCGGCCCGGAGATCGTGGCCGAAGGAAAAAAAGTGCTGGAAGCAGCGGGAGAGAAGTTCAATTTTGATATCGATTGGACCGATTTCGATATCGGGGCTGACCGCTACCTTACAAACGGAAAACTCCTGACCGAAGACGATCTCAGTGAACTGAAGAAGTTCAAGGCGATCTATTTCGGTGCCATCGGGGACGAGCGGGTGAAGCCGGGGATCCTGGAGAAAGGGATCCTCCTTGCCCTCCGGTTCCACTTCGACCAGTACATCAACCTCCGGCCCATCAGGCTCCTTGACGGGGTCGAGACACCGCTCGCCGGAAAAGGACCGGCCGATATCGACTTTATCGTTGTCCGCGAAAACACGGAAGACTTCTACGTAGGGATCGGTTCCCGGTTCCGGAAGCGGCAGAAGATCGATCTCACGGTCGCACGAGACCTCTATAACGTAAAGTTCGGCCTTGACGTTGAGAGCGATGCAGAGGAGATCGCGTACCAGATCGGGGTCGTGACCCGCGAAGGTTCGCGCCGGGTCCAGACGTACGCGTTCGATCTCGCGCAGCGGAGGAAGAAGAAACTCACATCGGTTGACAAGGCAAACGTCCTCTCGGACGTGTACGGGCTCTGGCGCGATGTCTTCACCGAGACTGCAAAGAGTTACCCGGATGTGAAGACCGAGTTCAACTTCGTGGACGCCATCACCATGTGGTTTGTCAAGAACCCGGAGTGGTTCGATGTCGTGGTCACGCCCAACATGTTCGGCGATATCATTACCGACCTGGGCGCGATGATCCAGGGCGGGCTCGGCCTTGCACCCGGCGGCAACATCAACCCGAAGGGAACCTCCATGTTCGAGCCAATCCACGGTTCCGCCCCGAAGTACAAGGGCATGGATGTCGCAAACCCGATAGCAACCATCTGGGCCGGCTCGCTCCTCCTCGACCACATCGGGGAGCATAAGGCAGCAGAAGCGGTTGTCACCGCGATCGGGAAGAGCATCCGTGACGGCGTTGTGACAAAAGACATGGGCGGCTCTGTGGGAACTGCAAAGGCCGGATCCTACATTGCTGAGTGCGTAAGGAAGGGGAAGTAACCGCTGGCCGGAATATTTCTTCCCGGATTTTTTTCTGTTTAAAAAAAATTCCCATCTTTATTATTGATCCCCCATTCCGCAGATCTCCCGGTCCGGCATACTATTTTTGGCAAATTTCCTGTGATGAAGATCATCAATAGTGCGATTGATGAACGCATGCGGCAGGAACCGGAGTACAATAAAATTTCTCAGGAAGACTCGATATACCTGGCTGAAAAACCCGGAGAATTTATCCAATGGCTTTACTCCTTACCTGCTGGAGTTGTCCCGGATCTCATACTATTTGCAGGTCACCGGGTTGGAGAGCCTCATTCCCGGTCGAAGGTGACAGGGGGTCGAGCTCCTGGTGATTCCTGAATTATTCGTGCTCAGGCTAAATACCCGTTTATTGAATCATACCTCAGGCGAAAAGACCGGCAAATCCTTTCTGCTTCACCTCAGGTTTTCGCGCGGTTCTCCCCCGGCTTCACGCTCAGCATCCAGCGCAGCCCCATCCTCTCGTAGCACGGTTTGCTAAATGCCCGGAGGGTTCCCGGAGGGCAGCAACCCGCACCCTTGCCGAACGCATTTTGCGAAACGGGAAGAGACACACGCGGGGAAGTGCCGGGATTCCTTCTCCCCCCTGGTTTACCTACCGTCGGAGACTTACCGGATATGACCCCCCGGGGAGGAACTTTTGGTCAGTGAGGGTGCCAAATTTGGCATTTTTTTACACACCGTTTTCAGAACTCGCAGATTTCCCGGTATATTCGGCAATCTCATCGCAAAATGACCCCGGAAAGAAACGTTATTGTACGCTTATGGGAGGCAGATCTCCACTCATTGCGGGCAATCATGGAACGAACCGTCCCGGTGGGGAAAAAGCGGGTCCGGTGCAAGTCCCCCAGGGCCTGAAATTTCCTGTTTTCCCGAAAACTTCCAATTACCTGTCCGGAAAAACCGGGGGCATTAACGGCCCGTTTAATAGCACGGTTTTATTTCGCGTAAAATGAATATTTTTCGAAAATACCTGATTATAGAAGGAATTTTGTCGCGTGTTGGCACCATTTCCTGTGGACCCGGAAATGGGATCGTCCGATTGGCAAACGGAGCCTGATTTGGGCGCATTTGGGATAAGGTTTTCTGCCGGATCAAGCCTGTTCTGGTGAGTGTTCTCACGTAATCGAAAAGTGCTGATGGGATATGCTCTGTCTGCTCCCGGTAACCGCTCCGGGAATCACTCCGGGATCGACGCTCTGCATGGATCGGCTCTCCGTCGGAGACTTGCCGGATATGACCCCCGGGGAGGAACTTTTGGTCAGTGAGGGTGCCAAATTTGGCATTTTTTTACACACCGTTTTCAGAACTCGCAGATTTCCCATTTATTCGGCAATCGCAGCGTAAAATTACCCCGGAAGAAAACGTTATTGTACGCTTATGGGAGGCAGATCTCCCCTATTTCGGGCAATCATGGGACGAACTGTCCCGGTGGCAAAAGAGGGGGTCCGGTGCAAGTCCCCCAGGGCCTGAAATTTTCCGTTTTTCCGAAAACCTCCAATTACCTGTCCGGAAAACCGGGGGCGTTAGCGGCCCGCTAAATTGCAGGGTTTAATTCTGCGTAAAATGGATGAATTCAAAAAATACCTGATTTTATCGGGAATTTTTTTGAGCGTGGACCGGATTTTGTTCCCGTCCGGAAACGGGTTCGTCCGATTGGCAAACGGATGCCGATTTGGGGTTATTTGGGATGAGGTTTTTTACCAGGCCCATTTTGGTCATAGCAACGGTAGCTGTTTTATTGGAGTGGGAAAAATGTTTGGAACTTAGCTAAAAATGGTTTGTTTTAAAAAATCATCTGCGGAATGTGAGATTGACAGGCAATAATTCATTTACCGGTTTTCCGCTGCGTTTTCGGCAGCAGAAACTTCGTAAAAGATTCCTGTCCGGGTCTCCGGTACCATAGTTCCGGAAAAATTCTTGACACATCCTGGGTGGTCGCCAAAATTTCCGGGACGCATACAGAGAACCGGGTTGTTAGCTGAATGAAACAGGTCAATCGATACAATATAAAATCAAATTCCGGACGCATGTTCTCGCATGCAATTTACTTTTGAGAGCGCTCGTAGTGCAGAAGTTTTCAGAAGCAGATGGCTCGTTTGGTACCATTGAACGAATACGTCAGTTTGTCATGACCGGCATCGCGAAGGGGGTTTTGTTCTGGAAAACACTTCGTAAGGGTGCACGGCCGGATCTTCTGAGCAGTAACCGGATTAAAAAAATCCAGAAGACGATCGAGAAGATGATCCGAAAAACCCACGGGAACAATTTCGTTTGTGTGCGGTACAATCCGGGACCAGCTTGCAGGAGGCGTTGCGTATGAAGGGCCGGCCGCTCCGGAGTACGCTTTACGAGCACGGGTCATCGCACAGCTCAGGGGTATCGTCCGGCGAACGGTAAACGGACCCAAACGACTGAACGATTTTGCGATGGTCGGGAAGATTCCGGTTGCCTTTGTCCGGCTCCGTTTCGCAAACCGGCTGCTTATCGATCTCGCGATGATCGCACGGCTGTACCGGGAAGAGATCGGCCTTCTCAGGATGATCTCCCGCGATAAGGGGAACTCGCTCGAACTCTGGCTCCGCTCCCGTTACGGGACCTGGCGGGCAAACCCCTTATGCGCTGGTGAGGTAGGAAAATTTTCTTAATTGACTAAAACTTTGCATGCTCAACTGGCCAAATCCTGCGTGGTGATGAGCGGGTGTGTCGCATCGCAACAAAAAATTCCGGAAAATTCTCCCGAAAAAATGAAGAAGCCGTCTTTCACTGCCGGATAATTACGTGCGTTTCCCGGATCTCGATTCGATCGGTTTGTTCTTCCATTGATCGAGGTTCTCACAATCGTGGTTGAAGGGAAGACGGTGCTTCGCACAATAATATTTGTTGCAATACTCGCACAGGAACGGAAGGTAAACGCGCTCCCCACAGACCGAACACATTTCGTAAACCGGATACTTGTTTTTCCCGGAACGTTTCTTCAAAAACCTGGTAATTTCTTTCAGGAGACCCATTGCTGATCTGGTACGACGCGAAGGGGTAATTAGGTTCCGGGAATTCAAATCATCGCACAAGCAACAAGCAACGCCGTCCATACCGGAAGGATGACAAGGTTTGCCTAAAGCTGCCGCCCCGGGTAAAAACCCCGCCCCTCACTCCCGCTTCCCGGGGTCCCCGTCAACACCCTTGCCGAAGATCCCTTTCAGGAAACCGAACCCCGACTTCCCGGAATCCGCAGCCTCTCTCCTTCGCGACTCCGAGACCTTCATAAGTACCTCCGCCTCCGCAGCCCCATCCTCGACATGCATCCGTTCGGTGATGTCGATCATTGACCCGACTATCGCAGTCACCTTCCCGCTCTTCACAACCGGGATCTCATTGACTTCGAACCAGATCCGGTTCCCGTTCGCTCCGGTCATCTCCAGCCGGTACGGGGGTTCGCGTTTGCCGGTGGTGACAGCCCGGATCGTACGTTCGAGTGCGGCCGCATTGGCCGGGGTGTCCGTGAGATAATCAGTCCACACCCAATGACCTGCGTGGGGTTTGCATCCGAGTAGTGCACGGATCCGGGGGCTGACAAACATCATCGTGTGCTCAGGATTGTGCGAGTAATACATTGGACTCCCGCTCTCGATGACGAGCATGAGGTCATCATCCTTCTTCCGGATTGCCTTCAGCTCGTGCCGGAGTGTGGTTATATCGCGGCCGATCGCAACGATTGCGACCACTGATTTTGTCTCGTCAAGAACCGACCGGGCCGACCAGCTGAAGCACCGCATCCCTTTTGTTGTCTGGATCCATTGCTCCACCGTGCAGGCAAACGGGGGCCGGAAGAGTTTTGTCATCTGGGTTGCGATAACATCGGAGTACCGCTCCGAAGTAACCGGCATGAAGATGCCACCTTCCAGTTCCTCTCTCTTCTTCCCCACCGTATCGCAGTACGCCGGGTTTACGTACTGGAGGCGTCCTTCCGGGCTGAACCTGACAATAAGATCCTGCTGGGACTCAATAAGATCCCGGTATTGTTCATCTGTGCAAACCGTGCTTCATGCACCCCCTGGACTCTTTCCGGATCAACGTGGCAGTGCGAAAAAAGATGCCGCCAGAATCTCTCTAGAAAGATCTGCTCCGAATCTATTAATGCCGAGTGGTCAGGGGTTTAAAAAATGAATTATCCCATTGCCGAAATCTGTTGCTGGTCCTGCGCAAGCCTGCGCATTTTCATGAGCTGGGCTGCATGATCCGGTATCTTCACCACAACAGCATTCCGGTCCCTCCCGTACATGACACCCCGGAGCGCCCCAAGGGAAATTGTAAAGATCCCCTTCTGGAAGATCTCGATGTTCAGGGCTTTTCCGGAAGCAGAGACCTGCGCAAGGCCGCAGGTGTCTCCAAGATAATAGTTCCAGTTCCGTGTGAGAGCCTCGACCTGAACAAAGACCTTTCCGGTGATTGCCGCAGCAAGACTCCGCATGCGGATTGCATATCTCGCACCCTGGATGTGGACTTCGATAACTTCGTGGGAGATCTCTTCGCTGTCGAGCGCACTGGCACCGGACTTCTGGAAATATCCTGCTTTTTCCATCATACACGACCACCTTCTGTCGTACAACGAAGTCAGCAGGAGAGCTATATAACGCGGGAGCGTGCGCAGGGTGAAAGTGAACGTAGTAACCGGAAATCCGCCCGACCCGGGTCAGTCTGGTTTTTTGGGGCGGTTCTTTCTTGAGTCCATGCACTCATTGAGCACGTCCTCGATAAAGGAGAGCGATCCACTGATCCCCGCAATTGTATGGGGTGCAAGACGCACCTTTCCCCGGATTGGAGGGATCAGGCCGAAAAAACCCCGATCCTGGCTGACTGATTGCTCGAACGATGAACCAAGCACAATATCGGGACAATATCGATCGATGAGAGTTTTCACGCTGCCCATTCCGGGGGTGTGCATGACGGGAAAATTCGTTAATGCCGGATACAACGACACATCCGGCTTATTCCGCGTACCGATACAAAGAATTTCTGCATCGAGATATTTTTTCAAGGTCCGGGCGGCAAAAAGAGCGTAGGAACATCCCCCGAAGATGGCAACTTCAGGGGGATCCGATCTCCGGAGAAACTTGTCGCACGCGGCAATTACCCGTTCCTCCTCGCGTTCCGTTTCCCGGAGAACAGGATCGACATCGGGGTCATCACATATCCTCCCGATTGTGCCAAACGTCCGGGAAATCTCGTCTAACCCGAGCGTCCCGCCAAGATAGTTCCCGACACCACTTAAGAAATCTCCATTGGTGCCAATGGTATGCGAAGCCGCGTTCTTCGTGTTTGCCACATTATCTGCACAGAAAACCGTTCCCACCGGAACGCCCGCCATGGCAAGGAGGCGACGGATCTCCCGGATGTTTCCCAGATAAAAGGGATCGAAGAGGCAGGCCCCACCAATATTGATCCCGGGGGTTTCAGGATTAACCGCGGGGGCAAGTGATTCGAGCGCCTTCCGGTACCCGGCCTCGACATCACCGGAAAATCCCGGGCTGTCGACAAGAATAACATCATGGGATGCGAGCATCGACTGGATATCCTCCCCAAGAATAGCAGGTACGCAGGTTGTGATAACGGCAATCCGGTTACCGGTTCCCTTAAGGCCCTTAATAACTTCGCGGATCCGTTCATCAGAACCGAAGATCACCTCATTCTCAAGGATAAACGTGCCTTCAAGGGGTGCACGGAGGAGAGTGGTCGGGTAATAATAACAGCCGCTCGACCCATGGATGACAACCGTTATTCCTTCAAAACCTGCAAGGCACGCCGCAGCGCCGGTCATCGCACAGGGCCAGAGCGGGTTGTCACACTCAGGCATGGATAGCACACCTCCACCGGTGCAGGAGGCGCCGCACACCAATGCTCCCCACCGGCGGCGAGATTGGCATCGGGACCCGGCTGCCACAGGTTCCCGGTTTTAGCGCGAGGCGGGAGACAAGTTCTCCGGTTACCTGAAGGGTTTCCGTGTTCCCGTAACCGCCATCCAGAAGAATTTCCGATCCCGCCAAATCCTGGAATGCGGCGATGATCTCCCGCTGGATCTCAAGCTCCCGGTCGATGGCATCCCCGCATGGGACACCACACACGGTTGCGACACTTCGCATGAAACCGATAGTCCCTTCAAGGCCCGCCGGGTAGGAGATGATGTAGGGTGTGCCGAACCGTTCTTCGAGGAAGTCACCTACCGGGCGGAGTTCCTCATCCCGAAGAATATTCAGCCGTGCATCTCCGAAGCGGTCGAGATCCTGCAGCGAGCAGTTGCGGATAAATCTTGAATTGACCTGGATATCCAGCTCATCCAGGAGCCGGAATACCTCAGTAAAATTTTCCTCAACCTCAAATTCGAGATTTTTCTCACCGATAATATTGACGCAGGGGTATGTCATACGGCGTTGCACCGGATCCTCCCTCCGGGCAGGGATTGTTGCTGCGATCGCACAAAGAGCCTTGTTCATCCCATCCTGAAACGATCCCCCGAGAAAACCGGCCGTGGGGATGGGGATGACCGGCATGCCGTAGTCCCGCCCGCATACCTCCAGCACATCGTCGCCGATCGTATCGACCACGCAGGTCGTAAGGACAAACACTGCTGCCGGGTCGTTCCGGGCAACTGAGGTAAGCGTCGCTGCCAGCGCTTCCTCACCACCGAAGATAATTTCCATATCGGAAAGACCTGTCGAGATAATGTCCGGCAGGATCATTTCATTGTTATCAAGTCCGGTGGCGTGCAGAAGTGAGAAATTGTGATGGGTGCACCCCCTGGGCCCGTGTACAACGGTTACCGCATCCCGTACATGAGTTGTTGCGGAAAGAGCACCGGTGAGAGTACAGCCGCCGTGCCTACATGAATTCGATTGCAAGGGCTTCAAGTTCATCGTACTCGATCGGGGTCGGGATTGTAAGATGTGTATTTTCCATGACACGCTGTGCGAGCGACCGGTAGCAGTCGGCCTGTGAAGATTCGGGTTCGTACTCGATCACGGTTTTCCGGTTGAGCTCCGCCATCTGCACCGTCCGGCTCCGGGGAATGAATTGCACCATTTCGCTGTTTACCCGTTTTGCAAACTCGGCCACCAGTTCCTCTTCCCGAATCTGGCCCTTCGCATTGCAGATCACACCGGCAAGCCGGCACCTGCTTTTCGGTCGGATGGAGAGGCGCTGGATCGCCTTGCAGATATTGTTCGCTGCATAGAGCGACATGAGCTCGCCCGAAGTTACGAGATAGATCTCCTGTGCGTATCCCTCGCGCATCGGCATCGCAAACCCGCCACACACGACATCCCCGAGGACGTCGTACACAATTACGTCTCCTTCAAGCGCACCATGCTTCTGGAGGATCTGGAAGGTCGCGATGATCCCGCGTCCCGCACACCCGACCCCGGGCTCCGGCCCACCTGCTTCGACACACCGTACACCGTTGAACCCGGTAAAAACGATATCCTGAAGCGAAATCTTCGTTTCACCCTGTTCCCGGAGGAGATCCATCACCGTCGGTATGAGCTTCCCGTGCATCAGCATCCGGGTGCTGTCGCGTTTGGGATCACACCCGATCTGGAGAATATCGAGTCCCCGGGCGGAAAGTGCTGCAGAGAGATTTGCCGATGTCGTGGATTTTCCTATCCCACCCTTGCCGTACAGGGCGATCTGTTTCATCACCCGTACCTTGTGTGTCCAATTTATATTAGATCTCCTGATGTTAAGGAAAGTAAAATTGCGTTCGGAAAGATCCGGGAGAGAGAATGTCTAATCCGGTCGCCGGAAAATGGCCATAAAGAGCATGATGACCGGTATGACTTCAAGTCTCCCAAGCCACATCACGCCAATGAAGATCCATTTTGAAACAACCGGCATTTCCGGGGAGACAAAACCCGTGTTGAGACCGACAGTTGAGAAGGCAGAGACAACGTTGAAAACAACTTCGGTAATCGAGAAGGGGGTATTACTGAACTGGAAGATGCAGAGCGTAGCTACAAAGACGGTGAGAACGGAGAGAATGACGACCAGCATATTCTTTGCTGCTTCAAGCTCGGCGGTCGCCTTCGGGATAACCCGGCCTTCAATCTTAAAGGGGATGAGTACTTTTCCCGTTACGTAAAGCCGCTGGAACCACCAGTACAGGGCCCGGAAGGAGAGGGCGACCCGGCTGAGTTTGATCCCGCCTGCCGTGCTCCCGGAAGCACCCCCGATGAAAGCAAGCATCGCGAGGAAGAGGATGGTTACACTCGCCCAGTTGTCAAGATTCGCGGTCTGGAAACCGGTCGTGGTAAGTGCTGATACCGCGGTAAAGGCCCCCTGCTGGAGCGCCGGCAGGACGTCGAGATTTGCAAAAAAGAACAGGTCATAGATAAGTACGCCAATACCGATAGCAAGGAACAGAAAGAAGAGCCGGATCTGTTCATCGCCAAAGAGACTCAGCTTTTTGTTATCTACGATCAGGAAGTAGAGTTTGAAAGGAAGGGCTCCTGCGATCATGATGGGGATGAGAAGGAGTTCGAGGAGGAGATTGTTGTAGTACGGTATCCCCCCCTGGTGGATAACAAAGCCCCCGGTTGAGATTGCAGAAAGTCCAAGATTGACCGATTCCCACAGCGAGAGTCCCGCAAACAGGATGAGCCCGATTGCGATAAAGGTAAGCAGACCGTAAATCTTCCAGAGGGCACGGCCGGTTGCAATGACGCTGGGCATAAGAGACTCTTCACGGCTCTCGGTCCTGAACATTTTGGACCGGAAGAGTCCCGTGTTGCTCGCAAGTGTAATGGCAAAAGCGATGATCCCGATTCCACCGATCCATTGCATGAACGTCCGCCAGAAAAGGAGCGTGTGCGGAGCCGTATCCACGGATGGGATAAGGGAAAATGCGGTCCCTGTCCACCCGGCCATTCCTTCGAAGAGTGCATCGGAGAGCCCCATGTGCAGGCCGAGCATAAACGGGATACTGCTCACGAATGCACACATGAACCAGAAGAGTGCAACCGAGCACATCGCGGTCGAGAGCCGGCTTCCCCGTTCACTCCGGGGAATATTTTTGAGGACAGTCCCGAGGACAAAGAACGAAACCGGGACAGTGGCCATCGGGATGAACATCTCCCATTCACCATAGATAAGGGTGACAAGCAGCGGGAGGCAGGTAGCCGGCGCGATCAGGGTGAATATGTCACCAAGATCGGCAATGATCGTGAAAAGATGCTCGCGCCGGTACATTGCTAAAGGGTTACCGCTTGTGCTCTATTAGTGTTTGCCAGAAAAATGGAACGGCGTTTTTTAAAATCGAGTTCCCCTCAAAAGGTGAAGGTATATCCCGTTTTTCAGGGGCCATAAAGTGTTTTCAGGTGATGTTGATCGATTTATGTTTGGCGATGATGTCATCGGCAAGGCGTTCGATTGCCTGCATGGCTGCCTCGTCCGGGGCTCCCTTCACGGTTACCGGTTCAAGCACCTCGACTTTGACATGGTCCAGCATTTTTACAAGAGTGTCCACGGTTTTGCCTCCCCATCCATAGGAGCCAACGACCGATACGAATTTTACTTTCGGCTTGAGGAGGTTGGTGAGGTAGGTTGCATACAGGGCCCGGGGGTGCGGACCGAAAATAACGGTCGGGGTCGCAACCACGATGGTTGCGGTATCGACAAGAGCAATCGCAAGTTCGCCGATATCGGTCTTCGTGAGGTTGAACGGCTTAACGGTGATTCCCCGTTCAACGAGTGCACTCGTGAGATGCTCAACCATCCTTGCCGTGCTCCCGTGCATGGAGATGTAGGGGATCACGACTTCATTTTTTACCGCATCTGATACCCAGTCCGCATAGGCTTCGAGAATGAGTGCCGGCCTCCGGTAGACGGGTCCATGGCTTGGGGCGATCATATCGAGAGGAAGCGCTCCAACTTTCTCCACGTACCCCTTAATGCTGCTCCGGAACGGCATCATGATCTCCGCATAGTACCGTTTCGCGTGCCGGTAAACTTCCGCTTCATCACTGACGAAGAGATCGCTTTGTGCAAGATGGGCTCCGAAAAGATCGCAGGGAAAGAGGATCTTATCCTCGCGGAGATAGGTAAGCTGGGTCTCCGGCCAGTGGGTCCAGGGGGTAACCAGGAATTCGAGCGTCCGGTCCCCAAGCGAGAGGGTCTCACGATCTCTGATGACCTTAACACGTTCGAGCGGGATGTGGAGAAGATCGGAGAGGAAGTCTTTGCATTTCTCGTTTGTCACAACGGTTGCATCCGGGAAAAACTCAAGAACCATCGGCAGGGATCCCGAGTGATCCTGTTCAGCGTGGTTGATAACGATATAATCGATCCGGGTGATGCCGAGCTTGACGAGGTTCGAGATAAGCTCAAACTCCTTGGTCGGATCAACCGTGTCGATAAGAGCGGTCTTCTCGCTGCCCTGGATAAGATATGAATTGTAGCTCGTCCCGTTCGGGAGGGGAATCAGTTCGTCGAACATCCTCCGGTCAAAATCAACTGCCCCTACCCACGAGACTCCGGGTTTTAATTCCTGTGTTACCATGTCTGGCTCGCCCCTTTTTGTAAAATTTTTTGAATAAATCGTACCAGAATCGCAGGATGAGTTAAAAAAAGTATTCAAAAATTATCTGGCTCGAGGAACCTGCACCACCGGATTGTTTTCGTCAGGTTCGATCGTTTCGTCTCCTTGTTGTTCCAGCTGAAAACGGTCGGAGAAGTACTTAAACGACCGGTTTTTCTGTTCGGCAGTCTCAAGGGAGAAGTACTTGAGTATCTCGAACATGAAATCAATTCTCGAGTCAAATTTACGGGGCATGAGCTCATTGAACCCCTCCTTTGTCAGGCCATTCGTTGTAGAAAGTGCCGGGACACCGAGAGTCGCAAGTGCCGTTTCCGGAAGACCTGCATAGTACCAACTCTCGATCTCTTTAATGACGATGACGATGCTATGACCATTGATATTGTGGAACCGGTAATACAGGATCTGCTTTTTGTCCCGGACTGAATGTTCTTCGTCAATATCCGCAACAAAAATGTAATCGTTACCCATCTGGACAACACTTTTTAAGAAATTATTCACCTTCAAACGCTTGATGCAGGCATAAGGAAGGATTTCTACGGAATCATAGCGCAAGACAAAAAGGGGTTTGATAATCCTGCCGAAGAACCGTACATCGTCTTCCCCTTCGACGAGGATAAAGAGCCGTTTTTTCATATTTTAGAGGCCCAGGAGGTTCTGGATGTAGAGCTCTTCAATTCCGATCTCAGTACTTCACTAATTTTTAGCCGAGGCTAATCAAAACCGGCAGATCTAAATAGGCAGCGGGCGCCGCATATGGCAAATAGACGACAATTCACCCGCCGAATAAAGAATGAGATCCGAGCAGAAGATTGTTCCGAAATAGCAGTGGATGCAATCAACCGGAATCTCACCATTTCCATCAACGGAACACTGAGACAAAAGACGCTTATCCAGTCACTTGTTGGGATGTCAGCAACCAAACTATCCGTGCATTCCATCAATAAGGCTGTAGAAAAAGTCCCGTGTGAAACGTCAGTCAGATACCATTTATCGAAGGTGGATTTAGAATCGCTTTTCGAAATACAATCAAAGATCCTCACCTATTCAAACGATCAGATCCTTGTTCCCGGAAAATCGTATCATTTTGCCATAGATTTCACCGACGATCCTTATTATGGCGAAATTATCGAAGCGAACAAAGATTACGTCCTCAAGAGTAAAATGAAGAAATCAACAACCACATTTTACTCGTATGTTTCGCTCTACATAACAACAAAAGGTCAACGGCAGACCCTTGCAGTTTTCCCGGTGAAGAAGGGTGTGTCAAAGGTCGAGTACATCCGGAAATTTTTGGCCATAATCCACAACGCAAAAGTGAACACCCAAGTACTCTGTCTTGATCGGGGATTTTACTCAAAAGATGTGTTCTCATTTCTCCAGAAGGAAAAGATCCCGCACATTGTTCCGGTGAGAAAACACGGCGAAGAACTCAAGAAAATACTCCGGGGAAATCATTCCCGGTATGCACAGTATACGATGATGGGAACTGGCGAACCTCTTTCTCTTACTCTGGCAATTGATGTCCAGTACCTTCTGGGAAGGAATAAGAAATACGGGAATGTGAACCTGGGTTACGTCGTGTATGGTATTAACTGGAAACCCCGTCGGATCTACCGGGTCTACAAGAACCGGTTTGCGATCGAGTCTTCGTACCGTATCCGGAATATCGTGAAAGCAAGGACATCCACAAGAAACGTTGTGATCCGGTACCTGCTGACGATAATCTCTTTCCTTCTCAAAAATATCTGGGTCTCTCTTCAATGGATGTTCTTCTCTAAGGTTCAACGAGGACCAAGAACCGTTGCTGAAGATTTGTTCCGTTTCGATTTCTTCCGGCTATTGGTCTGGGAAGGGATTCGGAAAAAACTCAAATTTGTCTCATTTGTTTCTGTTCTTCGACCGTTTGGTTGATCAGAGGTTGAGAGTATTGATGACTTGCCAAAATTCACGGAGGTAAATTTAGAGAAGTACTGGATCTCGTTTTCAAGGAATGTCCGGACCTCTTCCTTATCGGCCGGACGGCTGATAATGGAAAAACCTTCGCTGTCCCGGGATATCAGCAGGATGTCCGAAAGGCAGGTATGTTTCACAACCTCGGTGCTGTGGGTAGAGAGCATGACCTGTTTTCTGCCGGAGGCCTCCTTCATCATGGCCATCAGGCGTCCCACAAGGAACGGGTGGATATGACTGACGGGTTCCTCGATGACAATGAAGGGTTTTTCCTCGAAATAAAGGGCGATGATGAGGGCAAAGATCGTAATTGTTCCATCAGAAAGAGAGGATGCCGGGAGGGACTGCTCTTTTGCGTACCGTTCCCTCAGGGTCAGGATGAGCGAAACGTCGACAAATTTCTGCACGGAGAAGTCTTCGACAAACGGAAGGACATCGCGGAGAAGGTTTGCAAACTTCCTCTTCTTTTCGGGATCATCCGTGAAAGTTTTCATAGCGAGGGCAAGATTGCTCCCGTCCTCTTCAAGCTCCCGTTTGCCGGTGACAACGACTCCTTTTTTGGGCAGTTTCGGGTCGATATCGTACACGGCAATCCGCTCGAAAAACTTCTCCAGGTGCGGGAGCGGGTACGCATACGGGGTCTCGAGAAGCAGGGTCTTCTCCGGGAGATGCTTTCCCTGGAAAAAGAGGGGAATAACCTCCTGTTCGGTAAGCGGACATTCTTCCGGAAGACTGACGGTATAATTCACCTCCCCGTTAACGCTCGTGACAACAATCTCCCCCCGCCCGATCCGGTCTTTTTTCTCCGCTGCCGGACCCGGACAGGACGATATATCGCAGCCGATGGTAAGTCGATCTTCCGTTATTTCAAAGCCGTCACCTTCCCCATCAAACCTGACTGCAAATTCATACGAGGATTCACACGCTTCCATGGAGAGAGGTGGTTCGTCAGCCCGGTGCCGATCGAGGATCTCCGCCGTGGGATCTGGCTGGTAAACGACCTTAATGCCAAGTTCCCGGGTAGTCCCGATCTTCGCGTTTCGTATGTACTCGACGCCCCCCTGCATCGCGATTGCATTGACGAGCCCATTGCGTGCAATGTCCCGAAGGAATTTGAAGATGCTGATAAAATTGGATTTTCCGGCAGCATTGGAGCCGATAACAACGTCAAAACCGCACAGCTAGATGTCGATCTCGGAAAAGCTCTTGAAATTCGTTACCTGGATCCGTCGTATCGGCATATAACTCCCGGTGACATCGTTACCTTTTAACAAAAAGAAGGTATTGGTTAAAAAACCGGATGGACTGCGATGGTGCAAGACATCCAGCCCGCGGTCCTTATATGAGGGCACTCAGGCTGGTCGGATTGAGTGTCATTATCGCATAGTTAAGAAATACCGCAAAGGTCAGCCAGAAAAGATAGGGAAGGAGGAGCAGGGCTCCACCGGGAGAAAACTTGAGAAGCCGGATAATTGTGAACAGCAGGACAATCCAGAGCGTTATGATCGCGATGAAACCAAAAACAATCGAATGAAGCCCGAAGAAAACACAGGACCAGCCAACATTCAGGAAGAGCTGGAACAGGAAAAGCGCAAGACCGAGGGAGACATCTTTTCTCCGGCCCCCGGACTGCAGGATGAGATACAAGGAAAAGCCCATAAGAATATACAAAACCGTCCAGACCGGCCCAAAGATCCATGACGGGGGGGTCAGGTCTGGCTTTGCAAGCCCTGCATACCATGTCGAGAGGGAGGGCTGGGTAAAATATGCCCCAATGTATCCTGCCAGGAGACAGATCCCCACTGACAGGAGAAGTACGAGAATCTTCTTTCCCACGGATTTTTCTCGCAGAATAATCCTCCCGGTCCCGATTCAATAAATCCTGAAGGGTAGGAAAGAATAAATGGTTATTGGCGATAAGGCAACCGGGGCGGGAGAAACGTTTAGCGGGTTAATCCGGAAAAAATCATGTAAGCACCGGTAATTCCCACGAGCAGGACAAACACCAGCCGCATCTTTTTTCCAGGCAGGCGATGGGCCGCCCGAACCCCGATTTGGGCCATCGGGACACTTGCTGAAGCAAGTACCAGGAACTGGAGGACATTCACATACCCAAGAGAGAATGCCGGGAGGTCCGGGACACTCAGACCGTTGATGATGTACGACCCGACACCTGCAACGGAAGAACCGAGCATGAGGGCAGTAGAAGTCCCGATGGCTTCATGCATCGTGAACCTCATGACTGTTACCATCACCGGCACCATGACGATGCCGCCGCCAACCCCAAAGAGGCCCGATACCCCTCCAAAGACAAAACCCCACAGGATAAGCGTCGTTACTGCTTCGTTATGCTCCCGTCCCGTCCCAGGGACTTCCGACACGAGGATACGGGCACTCCCCACCAGAAGGAGGAGGCCGAATGCTACTTCCATCAGCATGCCGGGTGCGTGGGTCGATATCGCGGCCCCGAGGAATGCACCGAAAATACAAGGGACAAGCATGACGAAGAGCGGCCGTGTGAGGACACATTGCCGGCAGTGATGGCCGTAGGAGCTCGAAAGTGCTGTCGGGACAACGACAGCGAGACTCGTTCCGAACGCAATTCGTATCGCCAGGGTGGGATCCACACCGCCCGTGGTAAGGAGCCAGAACTGAACCGGCACCATTAAAAATCCCCCACCGACACCAAGGAACCCGGAAGTAAATCCTATAAGGATTCCGGTCAGGAGGAGAACGATAACGGTTGCAATAGCGACATCCATGGAGATTCCAGACTCACTATCCCCGATCGGTATTTCAGCAGATAAAATGGTGGGGTTAAATTCAGCGGTTATTTATTGATTTTCTTACTTACCTTTCCGGTAAAACCGGAGCGAATCCATCCAGCTGAATACCCCGCGGGACGGTCGTTCAGGGAAGACGCCCTCTGCCACCGACTTTACTTCCTCAACCGAATAGAATGCTGTCAGGTGAAACTGCTTGATTATCCCAATGACGTGCGGGAGATCCTGCCGTTTTATGATGGTAAAGATCATCTTGACTGGCCCGGTCGCTCCCTCACCGTCGACACTTGTGACCCCGTAGTTATGCGATCTCAGGTACGCGAGAAGCTCTGTCGGATCTTCCCGGGTAATGATCCGGACACTCGTGAGACCAAGAGAGATCTTCTCTTCTATAAGCATACCGATAAACGTCCCGGAAGCAAAGCCGGCCCCGTACGCAACATACGCAACGAAATTGGTCAGGTTGTTCATTACCTGCCCGATGGCAAGCAGCCATATGATGACCTTAAAAAAACCGATCATCGGAGCAATGTATTTTATCCCCTTCGAGATGAAGATGACCCGTATAGTACCGAGTGTTACATCACAGATACGGGCGCAGAAAATCAGGAACGGCAGGACGACATAGGCAAAAATAACCGGGGATAAGACCAACTCCGCCATTCCAACTAATTTCCCATCAAATCGGGTTAATAGTTTGCGGTACGTGTCCCATTTCTCAGCATTGTGCTAACGGTCTTTTAAAAGAAGCGAAGATGGGCTAAACCGTCAAAAATGGTTACGTGGAATTTGTTATACGGAATGGCTGTGTCCAGGTTCCCGATTCCTGGCTCGCAATATTTGTCACCTTGACGTTCCAGTCCCCGACAGAGGCTGTGGCCGGTATCTGGAGGTTGCAGGTGATCTGTGTCGGGGATATGGTCTTGACACTGGAGATGTATGTCTGGTCGAAAGTAAGTGATCCTTTCGAGAGCGTTACTTTCGCCGGATCTGCAAAATTCTGCCCGGTAATCGTCAGGGATATCGTGGTAAGTAAGGACCCCGAGCGGGGGTAGACGCTTGCAATTATTGGCGGTGCCGCACCTTTGGTCAAACCTCCAATCAGCGTATCGGTTCCCCCACCGGGATTGGTAACGACGATATTATACTGGCCTTCCTCAAGATCCCTGATGTTGAACGTTCCCGTAATTCTCGATGAGGATACCGAAAGACCGGTTCCCTGCACTACCCCGCCGCCACCACGGATAAGTTTTGCCGTTGCCCCGGTCTGAAAGTTGTTGCCGGTTATGGTAAGCGTCACGATCGACCCGACAGCCGCATTTACCGGCGTGACGTTCGATACCGCGGGAGTGAGTCCGGGGACAGGTGTTGCTGTCACGGATATTGTAGGAGTGACGATCGGTACAGAAGAAACGGTGATATGACCTACTTTTGCCGGGTACGTTTTCTCGATTATCTCTCTCGTGGTTTTACTTGTCGCATTATCGATCCGGTGTCCCCAGGAGCCATCCGCATTTCGGTAGATCCAGGCACGGGTATACTGGTCACTTTTCAGATCATACCCGAGGATGAGATAGAGGGATTTGTCTGTGGTGGCCGAAGACTTTGCGATAATGTCACCGGCAACATATTTCGCAAGGGGAGCAGTTGTGGGCACAGGGGTTACGATAGCCGGTGCCTGGCTTGAACACCCGGCCACCAGGATACCCATGACAAGGCAAAGACTCATGAAAAGGGTACAGGAAAAGTGCGACGCCATACTCTATTTTTGACAGGGGGCAGGAAAAAGGTTTCCCGTCGGTATCATTTCCTCTTTAAACCGGGCATAGATTCAGGAAAAGATCGGCCAGTTTTTTTTAAGCAGGCTGACCATGAAGGATTTTTCCGGGGGCCTGGACATTTTAACTTCAGTCCTGATTACTAGATCCATCCCCGGAGCTGCGTTGTGGCAACAACCCGGCCGGCCGCAATTGTATAGGCAGCCTGCCGCAGGTCCACCCGGTTGTTCTTTGCGAGATCGAAGGCAGCGTGGTAAGCTTCGGCCACCTTCTTTCTGAGCCGGTTGTCGACCTCCCCAATCTCCCCGTGATCAAGGTTCGAGTTCTGGACCATCTCGAAGTACGAGACAATGACCCGATACATGGAGCTCGCGTTTTGGGATCTTTGAGACCTCCTCAATGTCAGGGCTCAGCATCAGGTTTCCCGAACAGGTGCATATGTGCTGTTTTATCGTCGCGAAAAGATTCTTCTCGTTCTGTTCCCCCATAACCGGCCTCCGGTAGTGCTCCATCCCGTTCGTTATCATGTTAATACGTTTTGGGCGAAGCTCGGGATCGGGGAGGAAGTGAGGATCAGGGATTCCCGGGTCTCACCGGAACGAGAATCGTGGTAAAGTGCCGGGAGAAATACCCGTGCAGCAGGACGAGTGCCCCGGTGGCGGTGACCGCAGAAGCGTATACGGCAGCAGACTGTGTGGTAAGATATACCGTATCGATTTGTTCCTGCATGAAAAGGACAAGAAGCCCCGTAACGACAATCGTTGTCGCATAGATATCCCGGACCGCGAAGAAAAAGAGTGCCGAAAGGATGCCGATACACGCAAACCATACTAAGGCATCCCTGACAGATCCAACTGGAGCAAAAGCAAGCGCCATAAGCGCAAACGCGATTGTCGTGACTGCCACTCCGACATGAATGGAGATGAGCGCCCCTCCTGCCCGGACGTACGCCTGAACGTGAGTCCCCAGCAGGGTCCAGCAGATCATCACCGCCGCGATACCGGTCGGAAGCAGGAGCAGGAACGCGTTCAAGAATGCCATCCTGTCTTGTCCAAACGGTTCGAGGATGACAATTGTCACGAAGCCTGCGAGAATTGTGCAGGAGCAGGCGGCCAGTGTCCGCCGGAGGGAGCGGAACCCGATCTGGAAGATGTTCACGACGCCGGACATGAAGGAGACGCGTATCCAGAGAACCGGGACAACCGTGCCGATGACAATGCACGAAACGATAGTATAGAGCAAAAGACCGGTGGGGTCGGCGTGGGAGAAGAGGCGCGCGCGCCCTTCGAGCAGGAATATGTCCAACACCCATGCCACGTATATCGCAAAGGGGATTATGATGAGCCGGAGTTCGGGGTTGCGGGATGCGGAGGACGGTTCGTTCAATGATGGAAAGGGGCCTTGTTCTTTCTGTTTCATGTTCTCACGGTCATCAGGGAAATGCGTCAAATGCTCCGGACATCCTGAACAGGGGATCGATCCGAAAGACCGGTCCCTTCACGTCCGCGAGGCCAGGAAATCGCTCACCGCTTTCTCCCGGTCCGGCCGGGTTGCAGGAGGAGCGAGCCGGTCTCCGAGTGTCGGGAGTGTCCGCCGGTAAAATACCCCAAGGGCAATTTTTGCGTCACTGTTATAATCCCACTCCCTTGCTTTTATGCACGCCGATTCAAAATCGCCGGTATCTGTTTCAGGGAGCTCATACACCCGGGGCGTATAATAATCCGTTGCAGGGAAGAAGGTCGCGCAGATCTGCAGGGTGTCGATAAACGCAAATCCCTTGTGGGTCATTCCGCCGAGAACCAGTTTCTTCAGCTGGTCCATCTTCTTCGTGTAGCCGCGAGCCACGTAGGTTGCCCCGCTTGCGAGCATGAGCTCGACCGGGTTGAACGGGTACTCGGTGGTCCCCCCCGGGGTAGATTTCCCCCGGAACCCCAAGGGGGATGTCGGGGTGTACTGCCCGGTTGTGAGACCGTAGACCCGGTTGTTGTGGACGAGTACGGTGATATCGATATTCCGTTTTGCTGCAAAGACCAGGTGGTCAAGCCCCTCCGCGTACGAGTCCCCGTCGCCCGAGCAGCAGATGACAGTAAGTTCCGGGTTCGCAAGCTTGATTGCCGTCGCAGCGGGGATTGCCCTGCCGTGGAGCGAGTAGAAGGTATTGATGTTGAGATAGTCGGACATCTCCCCGTGGCATCCAATCCCGGTTACAAGGACCACATTATCAAGGGACACTCCGTCTTTCTCCAGCGCTTCAAGAACACTTTTCAGGGCAAACTGGATCGAGAAGTTGCCGCAACCCGGGCACCACGTGTTCTGCGCTTCGGTTATGAGCGGGCGCCCGGTCATGCGACGGCCTCCTGTACCTCTGCAAGGAGATCGTCCGGGGTGAAGGGACGACCGTTGAACCGGAGGATCTTCGTCTCCGCAACAATTCCGTGCAGCAGGGCAAGGGACGCAAGCTGGGCGGTTGCGTTCTCTTCAACAACGATAAGCCGGCTCACCCCTTCAAGCGATTTTTTCAGCCGGGTCACCGGGAAGGGGGAAAGGATGACCGGCCGGACAACCCGGAACCCAAGCCGGGTGCCTACTTCATCGCAGACGCCTTTTGTCGATCCCCAGCAGAGCAATGCCGTGCCGGATCCCGGATCCCCGGAGACAACAACCCCGAGGTAGTCATCCATCTCCCGGGCCAGCATCTCTCCTTTCCGAAGGCGTTTCTTAGCCATCATCTCCACGATATCCGGTTCTTCAGTGGTAATCCCCCATTCATCGTGGGCATAGCTGTCAGCCTTGACCACCGCACCTTCCCGGCCGGGGAATGCAAGGGACGAGACTCCCGAGGGGGTATCAGCATATCTCTTGTAGGTCCCGGTCCCGTCCCACTCCGGGGAAGTCTCATACGGAACCCCAGCAACGGCAGAAGCATCTACGCTGTACGTCCCTTCCGAGAGCGTCTTATCAGGAAGGATGAAAGCAGGAACCTGGAATTTCCATGCCACATTTACTGCAACTGCAGACCAGTATAATGCCTCCTGTGCGTCACCCGGGGCGACAATGAACCGGGGGAACTCGCCCTGCCCGGCGCTCCGGACAAAATCCAGTTCGGTCTGTCCGGTATACGTGGGAAGCCCGGTGGAAGGCCCCGTTCGCTGGCATGCAACCCGGGTTCTTGCGGGCATCGGCACTCCATCCATAACCCCCCTTATCGGGCTTCTCAGGGAGGAGGATAGTGATATCCAGTGGCGAAGTGCATTTGCCTTGTCACTGATTGGAAAGCCGGCGGTCGATGACCTCATCCGCACGCTGAAGGATGCAAACTGGTGGGTTCGGGTACGAGCTGCGTGGGCACTGGGGGAGATCAAGGATCCGCGAGCCGTGGAACCACTCATACAGTCAGTAAACGACCAGGACTGGTATGTCCGTTGGAGCGCTGCGGACGCATTGGGTAAAATCGGGGACAAAAAGGCGGCAATCTGTCTTGGAAAGGCACTCAAGGAATCTGATTCCTATGTGCAGGTACCAGCAACATGGGCACTCGGAAAACTTGGGAGCAGTGCCCCGGTAGAGACTCTGATGCAGTCCCTGAAAAATCCTGACTGGTACGTTCGCTGGGGTGCTGCGGAGGCACTTGGGAATATCGGCGATGTGCGTGCCCTTGAATTGCTGACTAAGCTTCTTGAAGACAAGGATGAGTATGTACGCAAAGCAGCCGAAGAGGCGGTTCAGAAAATTAAGGTAAAAATGAGTACGGAAAGGAGCGAGTAGTAAGCGTTCTGGTTTTCCAAAATTTTCTTCTTTTTATTTTCCTATTAACTGTTCCAGAAGCAGCTTCATGTCATTGATTTTGTAGGGTTTATTGAGTCTTCCCACAAAACCGTGTTTTGTGTAATCCTGAACCACCGGATCATTCGAGTAGCCGCTCGAAATGATAGCCTTTACCGCCGGATCGAAGGCTCTCAGGTTTTCAATGGTCTCTTTCCCCCCCATACCATCAGAGACAGAAAGGTCCAGAATAACAACATCGAAAGGCATTCCCGCCGATTTTTCTCTCTTGTAAATTTCCAGCGCCGCTGCGCCATCCCTGGCAAATACTACTTCGTAACCGAGAAAACGGAGTACTTCATTGGTAACATCGATGATGATCTGCTCATCATCCATCAGGAGAACTTTTCCCTTGTCAGCCATACAAATCCGAAGTGGTTTTATAAGTTTGGTTTTTCAGTAATAAATCGTGTGTGATGTGTATATAATGGGTAAGTAATATTTTTTTATAAATATGCGAAATTTTATCGGAGTTAAAACGTTCCCGATGTATAGGATGATACCAGGAGAGTGTGGTCCGGCCTAAATTCCTGTGCGGGAACCTTTCCCATGGCATTCAGTGTTAACCATAGAATTTTTTCAAAAAGATCCAGAAATCGAAAACAAAGGATTCCAAACTCCGGGATGAGCTGGATGATCGTTTTATGCAAATCCAACAATTTCCCGGAATGCTTTAAAACGAAGATAAAAAATGTGCTCTGTAGAAAACCTCCATGACGAGAAATTGTAAGAACTTGTGGATGTTACAAACAATCATTTTCCCTGCGATTTCCTTTCTCTGAATTGAGAATATTCGAGCCTTTAGATCGCCACCGAACTTTCTTTTCAGGACAGAGAACTTGTTCTCGACAAGTTGTCTTCTCCGGTATCTGGTATCATCGAATTCTCCAGCCATCTCGTTTCGGTACTTTCCTCCGATAATCTGATTGTTCCAGGAACGGATCGGGATGATGGAGTCAGCGAGCAGTTCCTCCCGAACCTGACGATGAATCGCTTCGGAGTCGTATCCCCGATCCATAACGTAACACTCTGACCGTCGTATCTTGTGACATTGTGGGAGTAACCTGGCTGCATGCCGGGTATCGTGAACTCGGCTTTTCGAAGTGATGAATCCGGTGATCGCTTGTGTGTCGGTGTCAACCGAGATCGAAGTTTTCAGGAAATGTTTTCGGATTTTGCCGGTTCTGGCTGAGTAATAGTGACTCGAATATCCGCTGGTAAACCCGGACGAATCGACAGCGGTAATCGCAATTGGATCATCGTTGGAATAGAACAGACTCGTCGTTTTCCTGAATGCGTAGCGGAGGTACAGGGTTTTTATCCGACAGAAGAATTTCTGAAGAGTCGTGAAATGAGGGACGACTGATAGTTCCAACTCCTTTTGGATCGACTCCATGTCTCCGATATCTTCAACAAATTCGCGATAATGCTGATTCCGATAGTCTTTGAAGAGAATCAGGACGAGAAGTTGATACCGGGTGTAGATCTTTTTCGAATATTTACAGGAATACGGACTGAGTCGTATTGCTTTCACGATCGAAATCGCTGCTCGGATAAACCTGATATTCCGGCTCGTCGATTTCTTACTAGTCTCTGTACTTTTTGAGCACACACTCTAGTATGGAGACAATGTACCTTAGATCTTTCGGTCCATGGTGCCGTCGATTTTGAAGAGGTTTTCTACAGAGCAAAAAAATGGTCATTTTTTAAGGGAACGGAGCCGGGTAGCTTCCTTCTTGTCCTCGACCCGGAGAAGGAACGTCCCGTGGCAGGGTTTGGTGTAAGGAAAGATAACAAAGTCACCATCGAGCCCGATCGCGACAGGCGGCAGACCGATAACATGGACATCGAAAACCTTGAACCCCGGCTGGACATCGATAAACTCCTTAAAATGTTCTTTGATAAAGTCCCGGGATTCCTTGAATGTCGCATCCCGCAAAAGGATCTCGTAGTTCATCGACTCTACGCAGCCCATGGTGCCGCCTCCTCGATAATTTTCTTTAAGGGCATGGGGTTGTGCACCGCTTTTGCTGCCAAGGTGGTGCAGGGGAAATCAATCTGTTTTACCAGCTCGTCATAGTGCTCCCCATACACGAGCGTGTAGAGTTTCGCTTTCGATATCGCTCCCATCGTTGCCGCATAGCTGATGCCGGCATCGTTGTGGATGAAGACGAAGCAGCAGTCGAAATCGCGCTTCCCATCTGAGACCATCGCGACCGCCCGGTCAAGATCCATAACTTCGCCGAGATAGTGCCGCTCAGGGTCTGCGATGAGGAGAAGGGTGTTTGCCGCCTTGTTGCCGGCAACGATCGGCGCGATCCCCGCTTTTTTGAGCCGGTTGATCAGGTACAACGCGATGCTCGTCTGCACCGGCACCTGCGGGCAGCCGAGCACGAGGAGCGCGGTCCGGGGGGGATTTTCTGGAATACGGGTTGTCTCTTCCACGATAGGTTCAGTCCCTTTATTTTTTTAAATCTGGTACTTTTCATTATCGGCCGCAGGCATTAACTTTGCCTGCGATGCTGTAACGATACCTCTCCTGAACTTAACAGCTCCCGCGTTCACCGGAAATCCGGGATCCCGGTAATCCGGTGGGGATGGGTGTAGACCGTGAACCGGTCTCCCCGGGAGAATGAGACAAGGGTGATGCCTGCAGCTTCCGCAGTCGCGATCCCCCGGTCAGTTGTCGCGGCACGCGAGACAATGATCGGTATACCGGCATTCGCACTCTTTCGTACCATCCCGGCAGGCTGCCGTCCCGTGCAGCCAATCACGCACCGGGAGAGATCGATCCCATTCAGCGCAGCATAACCCACTACCTTGTCAACCGTGTTGTGCCTGCCGATATCGCTGCTTTTGATGAGGCATTTTCCATCGCACATTAAAACCGAGCAGTGGACACCCCCGGTCCTCCTCCAGATCTCGGTCTCGATCTCCCGGGTTGTGGAGATAACATCGTCCCGGGTGATCCGGATGCCCGATGCCCGGATCCCGGTCGACCGGAGACCGGGCGATAAGATTTCAGGGGACGGACCGGTTAATGCCGTTTCCGGATCGTGCAGAAAACTCGTCCCGCCGGAGGTATCGATAACTTTTCTCCCCGCCCCGGCCTCGCACCCGAGATCTGAGTATACCAGAATCCGGTCACCATCGAGCCGGACCTTGTCGACATTCAGGGCAAGCCCTTCGGTGATCACAAAACCTGCCCCAAGCTCGCGAAGCATGTCCCGGCTCGCGATCATCTCGGTTACCGGCCGCCCGTTGAATATAAGCTGGAACCGGTCCTCAACAACAATCGCATCGTCGATTTCCTCTGCCCTGGCGCCACTGACCTGGATGCCGCGGTGGTGATCAAGCATCGCCCGTTGTCTCCCGGCGCACCCATTCGAGATAGGGAAGGTAACCCGCAAGAACAGGCAGCGCGATGATCTCCGGGACAAGATATGGGTGCTGTGCCTTAATCGCAGCAATCAGATCGTTCTTCCGGCCCTGCGTGGTCTTCACGATCAACAGGTGTTCCTCTTCATTGCAGACTTCCCCGTTCCACCGGTAACAGGACCGGACCGGGATTGTGCTCACGCAGGCAGCAACCCGCTCCTCGATCAGCATCTGCACAAGACTTGGGGATTCTTTCCCGGGGACCGTGCAGAAGACGACGATGATGTCAGTAGCGGCACTCATGTTCTGATGCACTCCGTATGGCAGATTGTATACCTTCCTTCGATAAGAGCGTGACGAAAAATGCATTGCAAAAATGCCGGCTGGAATCAACCCCCGGCATCGGTATATATCCACACACCGCCTCTGTGGTCCAGGCCACTTGTCCGTTAACCCGGCACCAGTACTTCACCGGCCGGGCCAACCGGACCAGCACAAAATCCGGCGCGTGTGACGAGCGGTAATTTCTATAGAGTACAGCACCAAAGTGTACTACCTATGTACGCAAGCCGAATGGACAATCTCCCGCCGTACCTTTTTGCACGGATCGACGAGATGAAAGCAGAGCAGCAGAAAAAAGGTGTCGATATTATTGACCTCGGAGTCGGAGACCCGGATCTTCCCACTCCCCCGCATATTGTTGACGCGCTCTGCCAGGCTGCGAAGGACCCGTCCAACCACCACTACCCCTCCTACCTCGGGATGCCTGCGTACCGGAGTGCTGTCGCCGACTGGTATAAGACCCGGTTCGGAGTCTCGCTCGATGCTGGGAAGGAAGTCGTTGCGCTGATGGGCTCGAAGGACGGGATCGCCCACATCGCCGAGGCATTCGTCAACCCCGGCGATTACGTTCTCTCGCCAAGCCCCGGCTACCCGGTGTACCGGACCGGCACCCTCTTTGCGGAAGGGAAGATCCACGAGATGCCGCTGACAAAAGAGAACAGCTTTGTCCCGGTGCTTGCGGACATCCCGAAGAAGATTGCAAAAGCGGCGAAGATCCTCTATATCAACTACCCGAACAACCCGACTGCTGCCATTGCCCCGGCTGGGTTCTACAGCGAGGTCGTGGACTTTGCCCGCGAAAACGATCTTGTCGTGGTCTCCGACAATCCGTACTCGGAGATCGCTTACGACGGGTACCGTGCACCCTCGTTCCTCGAAACAAAAGGCGCGATGGAAGTCGGTATCGAGATGCACTCGTTATCGAAGACCTACAACATGACCGGCTGGCGGATCGGGATGGCGGTCGGCAACGCAGAAATCCTTGCCGGGCTCGGCCGGGTCAAGACCAACGTTGACTCCGGGGTCTTCAACGCAGTGCAGCACGCCGCAATCACCGCGCTCAGCGGGCCGCAGGACTGCGTAAAGCAGGCATGTGACATCTACCAGGAGCGCAGGGATGTCCTCATCAACGGGCTCCGCGGTCTCGGTTTTGATGTTCCCGCACCCAAAGCTACGTTCTACGTCTGGATGCCGGTCAACGACTGCATGGCTTTTGCGGCAAAACTCTTGAACGAGGCGGGCATTGTGGTGACTCCCGGTGTCGGGTTTGGATCGAGCGGCGAAGGCTATGTCCGGTTTGCTATCACCCGCCCGGTCTCCCGGATTCGTGAGGCTATCGAACGCATGAGGGGTCTTTCCCTATGAGACTTCCCGCCCATCTTACGATAAAGAACAGCCACCTCCATATAGGGGGTCACGATTGCGTCGGGCTCGCTCAGCAGTACGGCACACCGCTCTATGTGACAAACGAAGACCGGATCTGCGAATGGTTCCGGAGTTACGAGCAGGCGCTTGGCAGCCGGTACCCCAGGGTCCGGGTCCTCTTCGCTGCAAAAGCAAACGGAAACCTCGCCGTGATGCGTGCTCTTGCAAAACTCGGTGCGGGTGCGGATGTCTTCTCATCAGGAGAACTCCAGCTTGCGCTCGAAGCCGGCATGCAGCCGGGCAGACTTCTTTTCAACGGCAGTTCCAAGACCCCGGAAGACCTGCGGCTTGCTGTGGAAAAAGGCGTGAAGGTCTCCGTAGACTCCCTCGACGAACTCCACCAGCTCGATGCTGCTGCCCGGGCTGCCGGGAAGACCGCGGAGATCGCGTTCCGGGTCAACCCTGCGCTCGAAGTGCCAACCCACCCGAAGATCGCCACCGGTCTTGCGACCAGCAAGTTCGGGATCCCGCACAAGGAGATCCCAGCAGCGTACAGGGAAGCCCTCGCGTGCAAAAACATAAAACCGGTCGGGATCCACTGCCACATCGGCTCCCAGATCCTCGATACCGAACCCTTCGCCCGGGCTGCCGGGGTCATGGTACGGATCGCAAAGGAGCTCACGGAGATGGGCGTGAAACTCGAATTTATCGATCTCGGCGGTGGGCTTGGCATCCCCTACCACCACGACTCCGATCCGGTCCTAACACCTGAGGACTACGCAGCAAAGGTCGTGCCGGTCTTCAAGGCCGGGGTCGAGGCCTGCGGTATCTCTCCTGAACTCTGGGTCGAGCCGGGCCGGTCGCTGGTCGCTGATTCAACGGTACTCCTGACCAGGGTTAACTCCACAAAATCGGCGCACAAGCGGTTCGCGAATGTCGATGCAGGCTTCAACCTTCTCATCCGCCCTGCGATGTACGATGCCTACCATGAAGTCATAGCAGCAAACAAGGCGGATGCCCCGCTGAACGCGGAATACACCGTGACCGGACCGATCTGCGAGACCGGGGATATCCTTGCACCGGACCGTAAACTTCCGGAGCTTGCAGCCGGGGACATCATTGCAGTTCTCGATGCCGGTGCATACGGGTTTGCCATGTCATCGCAGTACAACAGCCGGCCCCGCTGCCCCGAGATCCTTATCACCGGATCCAAGGCTGCACTGATGCGGAGAGGGGAGACTGTTGCAGACCTCACCGCAACTATGCAGCGCCCTCCCTGGCAGTAGGAGGAAGTTGTGCTCTTCCACCACGCACTGGTCGATGACCTTATAACACGGGAAGAGTTTGAACAGCGCGTAGATGCGAAGATTGAGGAATGCGGCGACCTTATCGATGAGCCGACCGCGGCGATGCTTGTTGTCGGGGAACTCGGTCGCCAGCACGTCAAGATCCGGGGGCTTGCGGCAAAGTCAAGCCTGTTTTCGTTTTTCGGGAAAGTTATTGACAAGACCGAACCGAAGGAGTTTGACCGTACTGACGGCGAGAAAGGATGGGTCGCCACCCTGCTTCTCGGGGATGAGACCGGGACTACCCGTGTCGTGCTCTGGGATGAGAAAGCCGGGGCGGCGATCGAGATCGCAATCGGCGACGTGCTGGAGATCATCGGCCGTCACCCGGGGAAGAGCACGAAAGAGATCTATGCCCTCGCCCTCCGGAAGGCAAGCTGCGAGATAACCTGCCCTTTGCCCGTGAACGGATTGCCGGGTGAGAGCCTCTCCTTCGAACCGGTAGACCTTGATGTGGTTCTTATCGGTCTTGGCGAACCCCGGGCGTTCAGCAAGAAGGATGGGTCGACCGGAGAGATGGTCGAAGCGGTTATCGGAGATGCACAGGGAACTGCACGACTCGTTGTATGGGCACCGGATCTCATCCGGGAGATCCCAACCGGAACATCCATCCGGATCAATGGTGCAAAACCCGACCGGCGCAGCGAGGGGCGGGGGTACAGCATCGATGACAAGTGTTCGGTAAGCGTTACTGATAAGGAGATCGCAGTTCCATTTACCCCGCTTGGGTCAGTCGCGGACCAGGGTACCTGCTCGGTAAAGGGAAAGATCCGTGACGTGAAGGAGGCACGATCGTTTGTGACCCGGAGTGGTACCTCCTCGTGGGTCAGGAACATAGTTATCACGGATGGAACCGATGAACTCCGGGTTGTACTCTGGGGGGACCATGCGCTGGTACCGGTGGTTCCCGGAGATGATGTAACAGTATATCATGCAACGGCAAAAACGGGTAGGTTCGGGGGAATAGAACTCGGTGCCGGCAGAGGCAGTATCTTCTCCGTGCCCCGGGAAGAGGCGCACCCCATCACATTTACCGGTACCGTCATCGTTTGCCCGGGATGCATGTTCATCGATAACGGGAAGGAACGGTATATCATCGAGGGAGAGTACCAGCACGGGTGTGAAATGCAGGTTACGGGCTTCCTCGCAGGCTGCCGGATACTCCCCGACCGGGTGGAACCTGTTGTCGTCCGTCCCGAAGATGTGGCAGGACATCTCCGCAGGTTCCGGGAGGAACTGGATCGGCGATGACCCGTCTGGTTTGACACTTTCACAGAGCGCACTCCAACGGGTTATTTGTGAGCGTTTATGATGTTGTTATGCCATAGGAGTGTATAAGAAATGGCTGAAGGACCATTAGAGATCGAAGATTTACCGGGCGTTGGCCCGAGCACCGCAGATAAGCTCCGCGAAGCCGGATACCTTTCGGTGGAAAGCATTGCAACGGCATCGCCCGCAGAACTCTCCGAGGTCTCGGAGATATCCGAGTCTGTCGCAAAGAAGATCATCAAGGCTGCACGCGAGGCAGCAGATGTCGGCGGGTTCAAGACCGGAAGAGACATCTTTGAGCAGCGAAAGGACGTGCGGAAACTCTCGTTCCGTGTTCCCGAACTCGATACCCTGTTTGGCGGAGGTATGGAGAGCCAGGCGATAACCGAGATGTACGGTGAGTTTGGTTCCGGTAAGAGCCAGATCGTCCACCAGATGGCAGTCAACGTCCAGCTCCCTATCGATGAAGGCGGCCTTGATGGCAGTGCCATCTACATCGATACCGAGAACACCTTCCGTCCAGAGCGTATCGAGCAGATGGTCAATGGCCTCGGCATCGACAATCTGGATCCGCAGGACTTCCTCAACAATATCCATATCGCACGGGCCCATACCTCCGATCACCAGATGCTCCTGATCGACAACTCCCGCGAGCTCGCAAATGAGCTCAAGACAAGCGACAAGCCGGTCAAGCTCTTTATCATCGACTCCTTAACCGCCCACTTCCGGGCTGAATACGCGGGCCGTGGAACGCTCGCTGCCCGCCAGCAGAAACTGAACCGGCACATGCACGAACTCTTCAAGCTCATCGACGAGCACAACGCGGTCGGTCTCGTTACCAACCAGGTCATGTCCAACCCCGCGGTCTTCTTCGGCGACCCGACAAAACCCATCGGCGGAAATATTGTCGGCCACACCGCGACGTTCCGGCTCTACCTCAGGAAGAGCAAGGCCGGCAAACGTATTGCCCGGCTCGTTGACAGCCCGAACCTGCCAGAAGGCGAGGCACCGTTCATTGTGGAAGAGGGTGGTCTCAAGCCGTGCTGAAGGCCCTCCTCACGGACATTGACGGGACACTTACGGATCGCACGCGGAGACTGAACACCGCATCCATTGAGACGATCCGGTCCCTTGTCGATGGGGGAGTGGAAGTAGTGCTCGCGAGCGGGAACACCTCCTGCTTCATGGAATCACTCTGCAGGATGATCGGGACACAAGGGTCATTCATTGCGGAGAACGGGGGAGTCTTCCGGGCCGGGTTTACCGGCTCCCTCCAGATTAAGGGAGACCAGGCCGTGTGCCGGAAAGCACTTGACATCCTGCAGACCCACTACCGGAAACAGGGGGTTGAACTTACCCTCCTCAGCCCCAGCTACCGGTTTGCGGACCTTGCATTCGCCCGTACTGTGCCTTCTGACGAGGTTAAAGAGATTCTCCGGGATCACCCGGTCCAGGTCATCGATACCGGCTATGCGATCCACCTGCAATCCCCTGGGATAAACAAAGGAACAGCCATGGTCGCACTCGCACGGGAGATGGGGCTCCAGCAGTCCGATTTTGCAGCGATCGGTGACTCGGTCAATGATATCCAGATGCTCAAAAATTCCGGGATGCCGTTAACCGTCGCAAATGCACACCCGGAGACAAAAGCCGTTGCGCACTATATTGCAGAAAAAGCGTATGGGGATGGGTTTGTCGAAGCCGTCAGAAAATACTTTCCTTATTTTCTTGCGAGATAGCGATCGACGACGATATAATCCTTGATGTCCTTTACGGATTCGAACGGGATGACAAGGAGCTTATCGTCTTCGAGGTTGTAGCTCGACGTGTCAAATGTCTGGTCGGGGTGCACGATCATCTCAATAACCTGGCCAGAGTCAAAATCCACCCTGATATTTTTGAGCGTGCCAATGAGCTTTCCATCATTACTCATAATCTTTTTTCGGGAAAGGCTGCGGGCAAATACACGAGTCATAAAAAAATTATGACACGTATAAATATTTAAAGTGTTCTAAAAAGGTGCGAAAAAATGTGTTTTTCCGGGAATATAACCCGTTTGGGGCGGCTTTTCTGGCCTGGGTTTACCGGAACATCTCTGCAGCCATACGGATATCGGAGCCACGGATTGTCTTTCGTCCCGCATGATCTGACATCTTCTTGGCCTCTTTTGCAAGGAATGCTCCGTATTCTTCCATCAATTCGGTCAGGGTCTCTGTTGCATCGGCACTGACACGTTCGCCACCGGATTTCTTAATGATGCGCTCGACTGCGGCCTGTGATAACTCGGTCACAATAATCCTCCCATAAAATTTGCTTTCGACTATTCTTAAAGATATTCTCAATTTAAAACCGGATCGTGTTGCTCTCCTGATCAGGAAGAGCAAAAAAAATCAAGAAACTTCTGAAAACCCCGGGAAGTGAATCTCAAGGAATCTCCAGACGAATTGCTCATTTCGAAGGGAAGACCCGGATGATGTCCGATTGGGTGAGGATTCCGACCGGCTTTCCATTTTCGACGACAATCAGGCGCCCGATCTCCCGCTCTTTAAACCTGCCGACAACCTCAAACAGCTGGGTTGTCGAAGGCGCTTCTACAACATCGTGGGTCATGATCTCCGATACTTTCGTGGTTCTTGGTCGATCCTCTTCAAGTGCCTTTGCCAGATCACTTAACGTAACAATCCCGGCAAGATTTCCGTCATCAATGACCGGGGCCCCATGGATATGGTTGTGGTTAAAGAGAACGAGAGCATCAAAGATTGTATCCGAGCTCTTCAGGGTTTTAAGCGGGGTACTCATGTAGGCTTTGATGGGTTGTTTGGGGAGCGAGATCATCTCAGATGTCGCGATAAGGAGGGACTGCTTCGCCTCATCCTTTCCAAAGACCTCACCCCGGATCAGGAGCTTGTTGACCGGGGTCGGGCCAATCGTGATCCGGTCCCCGATCTCGAAGAGCTTTGCACTGCCGACCAGCTTGATAACCGCGTGGCAGACATCAGGATGGCAGAGCGTGGTAAAATCGATCTCCTTGACGTTTGCCCCCCTGATGATCTCCCCGTCCCTGCTTATCGTGACATCGTAGTCCCCGGCGGAGGTATCGAGATTGAGTTCCTTGTAGGCAAGAGCTGTGGGAACGTACCCCCCTTTCGGCCCCGGCACCCCATCCACAAGCCCAATTGCCTTTAAGGACTGCATCTGGTTGCGCACGGTCCCCGGGTTGCGCTGGATGATATCCGCAATCTCCTCCCCCTTGATGGAGTGGGACTGGTTGTGGTAGAGAGTGATTAAGGTGATGAGGATATCCTTCTGGATCAGGGACAGGTCCATAACGATAAACCGTATGACCTTCCATAAATATATAGGTAGGCGATTTGTGGAATTCGAAAAGATGCCGACGGTGCCAACAGCAGACGAGATCCTTGACCGGAGCTTCCGCCGTGCGGCAAAGAAGATGAAAGAAAAGGACAATAAAGAGCGCGCCAATGTTGAGTTCGTGCGTGCAGTCGGGGCAGCAGTCCACGACCGGCTGGTTTCTATCATACAGGGTTTCCCCGAATTTGACGAGATCCCCCCGTTATACCGGGAGCTTGCCGATATCCTGTACGGGATCGATAACATCAAGCAATCCCTCGGGGCTGTTGGGTGGGCGGCAAAGCATACCAAGATGGTGGGAAACCAGCTCGCCCTCCAGACCCGGAAGGCAGAGGATACGACAATCCTGCGGAAACGAACGGTTGCCCGGCTCGCCTCCATGGTCCACCAGATCGACAAGGATCTCATTTTCTTAAACGAGGTAAGGAATGTCCTCCGGAAGCTGCCCAATATTGAGGACGCATTCACGATCGTTGTCGCGGGATACCCAAACGTCGGTAAGTCCTCGTTTATCCGGAAGGTCTCATCGGCAGAACCCCAGGTGGCATCGTACCCGTTTACGACAAAGGGAATCATTGTCGGTCACCGCAACATCGGGCGGGAGCGGATCCAGTTTGTGGATACCCCCGGCATTCTCGATCGCCCTGCAGAAGAGCGGAACCAGATCGAGCGGCAGGCGCTTTCGGCCATGATGAATGTGGCCGACCTTATTCTCTTCATCATCGACCCATCCGAGCATTGCGGTTTTCCCATGGATGTCCAGCTCCGGTTGCTCGATGAAGTGAAGGGCATGGTTGACGTGCCACTCATCATCGTTGCCAGCAAGTCAGATATCTCAACTACGGAAGGCTATCTCACCATGTCTACTCAGAACGGTGAGGGAATTGGCGATGTGCTCGCCGAAATTCTTGTGCGCAAGCCGGAGCGTGTCGAGAGGACAAGGGTTGTTGACATCCGCTCTCCGCTCCCGCTGCCGGCGGAAGAGCCGGGCGGGGATGAATTCACCGGGACCGGTGAAGCGCCCCGGAGACGGGCAAAGCCAAAGAGGGTCCGGAAGCCCCGGGCCCCGGTTCCCCGGGAAGAGTTCTGATTTTTTTTTAAAAGAAACCCGGTTTTACTACCCGTTCGCGCTTCCCCCACCGGGTTCGGTATGCGGGTACCATTTATCGCGACGGGTTCACGGGGGCCTCTAGCCCCTTATTCTTCCAGAAGACCCCAGGAATTTTTGAAGTCCTGCATCGCGAACAGGTACACCGTCCGACCCCTCACAGAGGGAAAGAGATTAACGCTTGTGATAAAGTTGCATAATTTACGTCGAAAAAATTTATTTTTTCTGTGCTATTTTGAGCTTAATATCCAGAAGAGATGTGAGGGGTCAGGCGGTGTACTGACCGATAAATTGTTGTTAAATGATTAAAGCATGGGCGGGAAGCAGCCGAAATTGTCAAGAGATCTACTTCGGTAAACGGTCCAAATAGCAGACACGACCACGCAAATCCGTGCTGATTACATGCTATTGAGTACACCGTCAGACCCATCACTTCTCCCGACAGCCCAACCATCAAGGTTTTATTGGCAACACCCGAACGATCCAATCGGGACGCGAACCATGGCCCACTTCAACCAGAAGCCCGGAACAAAAAGTTCCTTCCGGAATCTGAAAAAACCGTTTCCGGATGTGAACACTTTCGATGCTATTGTCAGGTCGATTGCGCTCAGAAACCCGTTCGGTTGCACATCGTACTTTGCCAACCGGAAGAATCACCCGCCGGTCGAGAAGGTAAGGGAGATGTATACGGCAAAATTCGAGTACGTGAACCCGGTCGGAAAGCGGACGGGGACCGGCCAGGAGATGTACGATTCGCTGGAAGGATACGATCTCGGAATCGCCGCAGTAAAGACGCATATGGCAAACATCGCCGCTCACCGGGGGAAGGTCCGGCACCTTCCCGAAAAGGACCTTTATTCCGTTATCCTTACGTGCCACGATCCGGGTGGAGAACTCTATTTCCTGAGCCTCGCCCGGGACCGGATTACCCTGTCGTCCTACATGAGCGACGAGATTAAGAAAAAGGTTGAGAAGTGGTCGGACACCGTGCCGGCGCTCGAGTGAAACGGATTTTGAACCGGGCGCTGATAGTTACCCCATCAGCGTCAGGATCGCCCAGCCTATCGCAAAACCGAGGATTGTCCCCCCATTCAGGGGCGGGAGGCCCGCCTGCGGTTTCCCCGAGTTTACGAAATGGAGGAGAACCGCAAGTCCGGCGAGCGAGCCGATAACAGCACCAAGAGCTGGCAGGTTGACAAGGCCGAGGAGCCGGGGGCCCGAGGTAATAAAGACATTTGCCGATACCACGAGCATAGAGGGCATGATCATGTCCCCCATCCCGATGATAAACGCTGCCCGCTCTCCTCCGTCGCCGAGTTTCCCGATCCCTTCTTTGATGAACGAGTAATCACGTCGCTTCGGGACGACGAAGAGAATAGGCGTCTTTAAGTCGATTACTCCCTCGGCAAGGGTGATCATGTGCTTGGTCTTGTACACGGAGATCGCATCATAGACAGCAAGCAGGATGAGGAGGATGAGGACTGGCAGGATATCCAGCGAGACACCGAAGATAGAGGCTACCCCGGCGCCTATCAGGATCCCGAGTATGTCGATGATGTACCACTCCGGGTACTTGTACAGGAGCAGGGTCGCAAGGACCGCAAGGACGATTATAGCCATAAAGGAGATAAGAGGGTCAGAAGTCACCATCGCAACGAATGCCGCGAAGATGTACCCGAATGTTAAAAAGATCGAGATGCCGATGACGGCTGCGATCACCTTCCGGAGATCGAATTTTATCAGGACCAGCAGGAAAGCGGTGAAGGCGAGCAGGATCACGATGAAGATAAGCGGATTTGCGATCGATTCGGGATCCTGGAACGCCACGAGGCCTGCTGCCTGCACCGGCAGGGAGATCAGGAGCGCACCGAACTCAACCGCAAGGAGGAGAAGCGGCATCGCGAGGAAAGGGATAATCTGTTTTATGTCCATTGTCTCTAGTCTCTCTGGATATCGTTAGATTAATATCTGTGCCTTCATCATCTAAAAGCATGGAGATTCGTGAATATGCTCTCGATATTCTGCTTACCGTCATCCTTGTCATATCCACCCTTTTCCTTGCCCTCCGGTTCTGGCAGGATCTCCCGATCGTTATCGCGACAGCATTCATGATGCTCTCCCTTGGGGGCCTCTTCCTCTCGCTCCACACAAGAATGCGGGAACTGGAGAGGAACGCGACAGCGCGGGAGCGGACCCTGCGGGCAGGGCTTGAGAAGATCTCGACCCGGATGGTGCAAAAATACGATATGGCGATCACACATCTTGACGAACTGATCGCAGAGTTCTCGTGGCGGGCTTACCGCTGAATTTTCCGGGTGAAAAACCATGGGTGTTGCACTGCGGGATATTATTGCTGACTATAAGACGCCGGTGAGCTGGGAGTCCCTCCCGGGAATCGCAGCCGTTGATGCGAACAACGCCCTGTACCAATTCCTGACGATTATCCGGCAGCCGGACGGGACGCCCCTGATGGACAGTAAGGGGCGGGTGACCTCCCACCTCTCCGGTATCCTCTTCCGGGTCTCGAACTTCATGGAGAAGGGCATCAGGCCGGTCTTTGTCTTTGACGGGAAACCAACCGTTCTCAAGCAGGCCACGGTCGAAGAGCGCCGGAAGCTCCGGGATACTGCAGAGGTGAAATGGCAGGAGGCGATCGAACGTGGCGACGAGGCAGAGGCATACAAGCAGGCCCGGTCCGCGACCCGGGTTGATACTACGATCATCGAGACCTCGAAGGAACTGCTCCGGCTGATGGGCCTTCCCACCGTTCAGGCCCCGGGGGAAGGCGAGGCGCAGGCAAGCCACATGGTGGCAAAAGGAGATGCCCGGTACGTGGTCTCCCAGGATTACGATAACCTCCTCTTTGGCGCCCCGGACCTGGTCCGGAACCTGACTGTCAGTGGAAAGCGGAAGATACGGGGCCGGCAGATAACCGTGAACCCCGAGCGGATCCTCCTTAATGAGGTTCTTGCGGGGCTGAAGCTCACCCGTGAACAGCTGATCGAGATTGGGATCCTGATCGGGACTGACTTCAACCCGGGTGTTGAGGGCGTAGGGGCAAAGACCGGCCTGAAGATCGTCCGTCAGGGGGAGTTTGCATCAAAGCTTGCCGAAAAATTGCCGGATTTTGATCCTGCTCCGGTAAAGGAGATCTTCCTCCACCCAAACGTGACTGACACGTACACTCTCGAATGGAACCATCCGGACATCCCGGGCATCAAGTGGATGCTCTGCCAGGGTTACGATTTCTCCGAGGAACGGGTCGAGAAGGCAATGGAGAACTTCTGCGTCAAGGCCGGGCAGAGGACGCTTGAGAGCTGGTTCTGATCGAAAATGGGAGAGAGAAGATTTTCTGGGGATGCTGGTTACCGGGTCTCGACTGCCTGCTGTTCGCGATTATCTTTTTCATGCGCAGGGTAAACCATAACGGAATTTCTTGTTAAAAAAATTGTCATTGAAGGTTAATCGAGCCTATCCTGCGGATTTTGTCCTTCAGATCGCTCATTACGATAGAATCCGGGGACATCGTATACAGGGTGTCCTCAATGTACAGGGAGCGCAGTACCGGGAGATGTGATTTGCCCGCGCCGGAATAATGTTCCACAGTCCCCCGGAGATTGAACCCATGGGAAGGATCCACGGAATAGACATAGGCACCGCCCCACGTTGGCCCATAGGATGACGAGGGTCTGTCCGGACGATATACCGGGGCAACAACGAGGCTGACCGGCAGAACGAGAAGATCCTTCTCCTTGTCAAAGAGGAATGCCTTGTGATCCCTGAGCGCTTCCGAGTCACTGCCGGCCTCGCCAATTCTCTCTTCAGCGATAACCTGCGGGTGATGCACATCAGAAACATCGAAGAGCGCCATCTTCAGGGCGCCGTTCGCCGACTCTTTCCCGATGCCGATTATCCGCGTGTCATCGTAGGGATGAAGGTAATCCGAGAAACCCGGAATCTTCAGTTCGCCAAGGATCCGGGGTTCTTGCGGATTGGAGAGGTCAATGACATAGAACGGGTCTGTCTGCCGGAAGGTGACCAGGTACAACCGGTTTCCGAGGAAACGTGCCGCGTAGATCTTTTCAGTAGGCGCAATATTGTCGACAACCCCGAGCACCTTCATATCCTTATCCAGAATGGAGACCTGGCTGTACGTGGTGCCTCCACGGGACCACCAATCCTGGACAGTTGTTGCAACGCGGAGATTCCCGTTGTACTCGTCCATTGAAAACTGGTTGAGGAGAGTACCAACGACGGTTCCTTTTGCGGCGAACGAGACCAGCCCTCTCTCAATTACAAACGAGTATATGTCGGTAGTGGGCCGGGTTCCGCCGTTATCGTACGACGAGATTGCAATATCAAGGTGGTTCGGGGAGACGTAGATGGTACCTGCGGATCCAATCAGGAACGCCTGAGCATGAACGATATCGCTCTTTGCGATATCGACCGCTCCTATCGTTGTCACCGAAAATGCCCGGTCTTTCCGGTCAAAATAATAGAGAGGAAGGACAGAGGTTCCCATAATGCTGTCACGCATGTCCGGAAATTCCAGATTCTCTGAAGAAGATCCGGCTACCAGTGTGGTCATAAAAAACAGTTCGGACCCGATCATTCGCGAGTCCTTGTACTGGCCTTCAATCTCAATTTTCCGGACAATCTCCGGGTTTGCATGATCTCGCACCGAAAAGAGGTAGATCTTCGTTACGTATTTTGTCGGGACATTCGCCCGGCAGTTGCCGGATCCACAGTCCCATGAATCTGCCGGTCCGGAGTCTGATGCTATGAGGGCGAGACGGTCGCCCGCACTATACAGAGCAATCGGCTTTCCGGAGAATCCCCGGGTCGCGATAATTCCCGCAGTTTCCGGGGGATAGGCCGTAAGGATCTTAAGGGAATTTCCGGTAACAACGTACAGGTAATTCCCGTCGGTCTTTATGATATCCGCTTCATCTACACCCTCAACCTGGACATTTGTGTCGGAATGTGACCGTTCACCTGTCACCCCGGGTGCCGTAGCCGGGCGTTGCGAGCCCGAGACTTTTATGGTCCCGGTTGCTCCGGAGAACTCTCCGCTCTGGCTCTTATCGGTAGGTTTGAATGATGAAGAGTATATAGTGACGAGTATATCCGCATCCTTCGGAAGGTTTGTTGTCCCGGTTATCGTGAATTTCTCCCCTACATAGTGATCCCCAAGCGAGTTGATCCGGAGAACGTCTCCCGGACCGGTGGAGACCATTTGTCCCTGCAGATTTTGTGGATAGGGGATTGGCGTTCCCGGCTCCAGGACATTGAAAAGGGCAGTGCCCGTGGCTTCATAGAGTACGGCACTAGCCGTAACGAGATATTCATCCGGTTTGAACGTAGACGTATCGACATCAAAACTCCAGGTGCGGGTATTATTGCTGTACGCCGGGGCAATCAACGTCGGAGACTCCGGCGTAATTGCCGGGAGATTTGGATAATTTCCTGCCGGATCGGTGTGGGTCCGGAGGAACGAGAGTTCATCGGCGGGTGAAACAAATTTTGACAGATTTTTGTCAGAAACCATCCCCTTGATGGTATCCGCAGCGGGAATAGCCGGGGTTTCGGATCTGCCCGCGGAGAGGGTACCTGCCGACTGGGCGAGCAGGGCAATAACAATACCAACAATAATTCCTGCTGTTATCAGGATTGCACTATGTTTGAGATTCATTCATGATCACTCCATGGTGAAACAGGGCAGGGTGATCCTGCCCATAACTGAAGAGAGCATAAATCATGTCCGTTTAAACGATCTCTGGACAAATCGTCAACGCATCGATAAATTTCCCCACGGATCCGGGTCGGAATGACAAGCTTAATCGGTTTTGAGAATGCCCGGTGTAGTATGAGATGGCTGATCGTAGTTACGGTGCTGGTGGCCGGTATCGCTGCGCTCCTCACCGCAGCTGCGATCGCACCGGGATTTGGCGAAGGCCCCGTAACCGTGCCGGGTCCAAACGAACTGCCTGGCGGGCCGGTATATGTGAATCACACGGTTCATTCCCCGGTCACCGCTATGTACTCCAAGAATATATCCGCCGACACCCCCTTTATCATCGTAGACTTATACAGCGGAGATCCAAATGACCCGGTAACCCTCTCGATCATCGCACCGGACAGGACTCTCGGGCCGTTTACCGATATCTCCGATGGGAGGAAAGACGGGAGGATCTATTTGAAAATCTCCCGGAGCACCGGATTGACTCCCGGGGTCTGGAAGTTCCGGGTCCAGAGTGAGAAAGATATCGCTATCTTTAACTGGGTGCCAAAGATCGCAAACAGTACAAAAGATGAAAACACCACAAGAGACGACTCAGACATTGAGATCCAACGGCCGCCAGCAGGGGCTTAGTTGTCCTCCCACCGGATTTTCCGCAGGAAAACGGAGAGAGAAGACCGGGCATTTATAATTTTGACCGGTAGAATACAACCGGTTTTTTAAAACACGTCCTTCTTTCTGCTTATGCCTTCAGGGCTGGCGGGAGAGACCCTGACGGGAAACTCCCGGGGATGGCCGGGGAATATATCGGAGGATTCGTCAGGTATTTTCCGACATACCCCCGGGTCCCATCCAGAATCGTGTACGAGGAAAACCGGCCATCTTTTGCAACTGCGATAATCCCATCATCGGAAAGACGTTTCATATGCCAGGTGACCGTTGGCCCTGACAGGGAGAGAATTGTTTCAAGTTCTGTCCTCGTAACCTGAGATCTGGCATAAAGGGTTGAGAGAATATTCCGCCCGGTGTCACTGCGAAGGTGCCGGATAACTCTTTGTTCAGCAGGAGTATACTTTCCTGAATTCTCGAAATAACTGATATCGCCATGAGTACGGAGCACCGTTATCTTTCCCGTGATCTCCAGCATTGCAAGGTGATAATTGACCGTCCCACGGGAGAGCCCGGTGTTCATTATAATATCAGCGATTCGGGTACCCGGATCTGCTTTGATACAGGAATATACAAAGCTCCGCGAGGAACTGTCAAGGATATTTTGCCGGGCGATCCTCTTAAATCCGAGGTAGAAGATGATCTTGAACGCGAAGAGAAGTTCGACCGGGGCGACAAACGCAGGGAAGATCACGAGCGCCAGAACAAGGGCCATCTCACGGGGAGAGAGGTCCCAGAACGTTATTGGATTCAGGTCCGGTGCGGGCATTCCCAAAGAGCCATATCCCGGTTCAACAACATAATCCGAGGGAAATGCGAGGGCGGGGATCGCGAACATGCACAGAGACAGAATACAAAATCCACTGAACAATGTCCTCGTCATCATGATGTCTCTCCCCACCCGGCATCCGGATCCTAAGAAGCTATTCTCCGCTAAAGAATATTCAGGCCTTTGATATATATCCATTATGAGCAATTCGTCTACACATCAGGCCGGGTAAGCGGGGATAGTGATGGGATCCCGGAAACAGGGCCAAAAAGCGTGCTCACTTCGCAAAGCATTTATCAAATGGTATAAAATCGTGGATTAGTACGAGGGGCATGCAGCGCCCGGAGATTACCGTCCAATGGATACCAAAAATACCAAAAACAACCCAGGGAGCCGAATGGTACAAAAGACCGGTCTGACTCCTTCCTGTAATACCCGGAAAACACATCCACATGCAAGTGCGGCCCCAAAAAAACCGGTGATGGCATGAACCCGGAGATATCACGACTAACTGACGAGGCAAAACAACACGCGGCAAAGCTCGATGCAATCCGAAACGAAGTAAAGAACGTGATCGTAGGCCAGGGCAGGACAATCGACCGGCTCCTGCTCGCGCTTTGCGCTGACGGTCACGTCCTCCTTGAAGGTGTGCCGGGCATCGCAAAAACCCTCATGATCCTGACCCTTTCCCGGACCATAGACTGCAGTTTCGCAAGGCTTCAGTTCACCCCCGACCTCCTCCCTGCCGACATCACGGGAACCCGGATCTTCAGCCAGAAAGATGCTGGTTTCTCGACCGTGCGGGGCCCGGTCTTTGTCAATTTTGTACTTGCCGACGAGATCAACCGTGCCCCGCCCAAGGTACAGTCAGCACTTCTCGAGGCAATGCAGGAGAAGCAGGTGACAATCCAGGGTGAGACCCACAGCCTGCCCTCACCATTCTTCGTTCTCGCTACCCAGAATCCGATCGAGTCCGAGGGGACATATCCGCTCCCTGAGGCACAGGTCGATCGGTTTATGTTTAAGCTGCTGATGGGATACCCTTCGAAGGAGGAGGAGGTGATGATACTGGACCGGTTCACGGAAGGTGCTGATCATGACGTGCATGTTGTGGCCGGGATTTCGGATATCCTCGCACTCCAGGATTTCGCGAAGAAAATCTATGCCGGCCCCGCTATCAAACACTATGTTGCCGAACTCGTCGATGCGACCCGTCACCCGGGCGAGTACGGCATCGACGCGGCCCATTTTGTTGCCTTTGGGGCATCTCCCCGGGCGTCGATCTGCCTCGCTCTCGGAGCAAAGGCACATGCCCTCGTATCCGGAAGAGGCTATGTCATCCCTGAGGATGTCAAGGCTGTTGCGCATGACGTGCTTCGACACCGGATCCTCCTGACCTACGAAGGGGAAGCGGAACGGGTGACCCCCGATGCGATCATCGACCGTATCCTCCCGGCAGTGAAGGTGCCGTAGACGACCGGCTCAAATGCTCCGGGATGAGGTTGAGGCATGGAAGACCGTGACGAGTTGATCCAAAAACTAGGGAAGATCGCCATCAGTACAAAGATCCTTGTCGAAGGACTCCAGCATGGGCCACACCACTCGCTTTTCCGGGGACATGGCGTAGAGTTTGCCGATATCCGGGAGTACGTCCCTGGCGACGATATCCGGTCGATCGACTGGAAGGTTACCGCACGGTTCAACCGGCCGTTCGTCAAGGAGTTCACCGAGGAGCGCGACCAGACCTTCTATTTCCTTATCGACGTCTCCGGTTCCGGGGACTTTGGATCTGAAGTCACCAAACAGCGGAAGATTCTCGAAGTCTTTGCAAGCCTTGCCTTTGCAGCGCTCCGCAACAACGACCAGATCGGCCTCTGTCTCTTCTCCGACCGGGTGGAAAAATTTGTCCCGGCCGGGAGAGGAAAGAAACACCTTATCGCAGCAATTGATGCCCTGATCAGGCACCGTCCAGGATCGCGGAAAACCGATCTCTCCGCGGCACTTCGGTTCACCTTCCGGATCCTTTCACGGCGAAGTTCCATCATCATCCTCTCGGACTTTGCATCGCCGGATTTTTTTTCAGCACTCGCTATCCTGCGGAAACGCCACGAGGTCATTGCCATCCGGGTCACCGACAAGAGGGAACTCGGGTTTCCGGATATCGGCCGCATCATTGTCGAAGACCCGGAGACCGGGGAACAGGTCATTGCCAATACATCCGACAAAGGATTCAGGGACCGGTACGCGGCGCTGGTCCAGGAACACGGGAGCCAGGCAACCGCAGGTTTCTCCCGTGCAGGCGTAGGGAAAGTGACCCTTTCTACTGACGAGCCTTATGAGGTCCCGCTCCGAAGATTCTTCCAGGGAATGAAGACGGGGAGGATGTGACCGTGGCAGGCTTCTCGAATCCACTCTGGCTTCTCGGACTTCTCCTCCTGCCGGTCATCACGGCTGGATATTATTTCGCAATAAAACGAAAACGACAGGATGCCCTGCTCTTCTCGCAGGTCTCGTTTGTGAAATCGGCGATGGGCACAAAGACCGGGGCCCGGCGCAGGCACATCCTCTTTATCCTCTCGCTCCTTGCAATCAGCATGCTCTTTATTGGTCTTGCCGATCCGCACCTTCCGCTCACGCAGACACATGAGGGGGTCAATGTTGTTCTTGCCATCGACGATTCCGGGAGCATGCAGGCGACCGACTATGCACCAACGCGGCTTGAGGCAGCGAAAAGTGCCGCAGATATCCTGATCCGGAATCTCGATTCACACGATTACGCCGGGGTAGTAATCTTCGAATCAGGCGCAACAACCGCAGCATACCTCAGTCCCGACAAGGACAGGGTCCGGCAGAAACTGGCAGCGATCGCACCGCGTGCCGGCCAGACCGCAATCGGGGACGGGCTCGCCCTTGCCCTCGATATGGCGAGATCGATCCCGAACAAAAGAAACGTTGTAATTCTTCTCTCGGACGGCGTGAACAACGCAGGGGTGGTAACTCCCGACGAGGCAGTCGCATCGGCGCAGGCAGCAGAGATCCCGATTTTCGTAATCGGTATGGGTTCGTCAAAGCCGGTGATCCTCGGGTATGACTTCACAGGAGCTCCCCAGTACGCGGAGATCGACGAAACAGCTCTCCGGTCAATTGCGGAGCGGACGGGCGGGAAGTACTTCAGGGCTGTGGATGAAAAGACGCTGTCGGAGATCTACGCAGGCCTGAATAACGAGATTGTGCACGAGCCGGAAGAGACAAATGTCAAGGACTTCTTTATCGTTAGTGCCCTCCTCCTGATGGGGATCGGCCTTGTGCTCAGGTACGGGCGGGGCAGGATTATCCCATGACCCGCGTAGCACTATGCCTGGTCATCCTCTGTCTGCTCGCCACTCCGGTAGTTGCAGCAAACATCACGATAACCGCCGGTCAGCAGGAATACTATTTCCTCACCGGCCAGCCCGTTGTCCTCCCCCTGACCACAACGAGCAGTTATTCCCAGGAAATTAATGGAACTCTCCTGTTCTCGACCGATGAACAACTCCAGAAAACCGGCACGATTCTGGTAAAGACTGAAAACCGTGTTACCGAACAGGTAATCCCACCGGGAACAGCTTTCCTCAACCTCTCGATGGCAGGTTCCAATGTATCCCGAGGCTTCAAAGTCCATATCAGCTATTACTACCGGGATCCGGCAAGTATCCATATCAGCCTCCCGGAGATCATCGTCCGGATTGTCACTACCCCGGGACAGGTACAGAACATCCCCTCTTCTCTTACAAGCATCAGCGGACCCGGAGGCTCCGGGGCTCCGGAATTCAGTTCCGTCAGCATCCGGGAGCAGGCCGTGAGTGTCCGGCAGCAGATAGGAGCGGATACTGGCAGCCGGACATCGCAGGGCGGAAGAGGTGGAATGAATGCGTCATCAACCCAGGATCAGCAGGACCGGATGCTTTCAGCATTTGGCGACAGCCTGAACCGGGATCCTCTCTTCAGCCGGTTCAACGAAAGCCTTGGTGCCCAGGGATTTGCTCTCCGGTCCCTGGATGCAAGACCGGCAACAAATGACACCGGAACGTTCACCGCCGTGTACGGGAAAGGTACGGACCAACAGGTCGTTCTCGGGGGATCCATGGATGCAGGTATTGTACCCGAAATCAACGGCCGGTCGAATATAGCAATCAATACGACACCGGAACTTGATTCCAGCCCCAACCTTGCATTGTACAAAGAGGAACTCGTGACAAAAGAGTTCCAGCTTACCGAGACAACACTTGAGGCAACGCCATTCCGTACATCGGTCAACATGAGCTTTGCGAATTCCGGGGGCAAACGAGCGTTTATCAACGGGACCGACAACTCGGGAAACGTAACCGTGACCATGGCAATTGAAGGCGATACATCCCCGTTCCCACTCATGGCAGCTGTCGGGATTGTCGTGCTGGCAGTCAGTTGTCTGATCCTTGCCCGATACTCTGCCCGGAGAAAGACCGGTGCGAGAGCCACGGTACATGAAACGGAAAATACCGGTCCAGTTGACACACCTGCTGCCGTACTCCGGCTTCTCGCGTCCGCACAGGAAGCGTATGCAGGGAACCGCTACCCGGAAGCGTACGGATTTGCCAGCCGGGCGCTCCGGCTCCTCGTCTCATCCCGGTATGGTGCGGGGAGTGAGATAACAGCAACGGAAGCGATCTCCCTCATACAGGAGGTATCCCCGGGCGATCTCTCACTTGTCGAAGAGATCCTCTCCCGGTGCATGGATGTGGAATTTGCCCGGGATGAACCTGTTGAGGGAGAATTTACCCGGTTTGTAGGTTTAATCCACGGGATGATCGAAAAAAATTAGTTCTGGGCAAGCCGGCCTTACGGATTTCCAATTCAGGCGGGGCCGGAATGTGAGTGCTCCGTTCTCTCGGGAAGGTGTTGCGGATTCGTATTCATACCGGCCGGGGAGGCAGGACGTTAACCCGTTTTAAAAGCTCCTCCCAGCACCAGGGAGACGAAAACGGATCATTTCCGGAACGCCCTGCCCAGATCCCCTCGTTGTGGAAAACACGGGCAGAGAAAAGACATTGAAAACGGGATCGGATGCAGTGGACAGGATTCCCGGGGTCCCGTGCATATCGTACTTCCGGAGAACCCGATACACCCCTTCCCGATCGTACGAATGCGTTACGATATAATTATGGAGAATTGCATACCGGTTATACTCTCTCTCGATTGCGTGGTTACAACTGGAGTTCCCGTACGTGCAGTTCCCGAGTCGCGGCACTAAATCCGCGATCCGGCTGTCGATAAGCTTCCGGGCACCGAGAATATACGAGGTCTCCGCAGCGCTCGTGTAGCCCTTCGTCCCGTTCCCCACCCGGATCACAAGAGGGGTACTGTTCGCAATCGTCACGTTCCCGATCCTGCTATCCGGATCATATTTTTCTGCTACTGCGAGGCGCGAGGGGACTTCCCCAATGATGACCGGCCCCGTGGTCTCGATGTATGTATACCCGGTGCCCCGGAATGCGAAACTGCTGTTTCTCACGCCGATCGCCATATGATGTTCAGGGATGAAGAGAAAGAGGACAACATCATAACCTTCGCGCGAGAGAAGCCCCGCAAGGAGCACGCTCTTGTCATCACAATCCCCGGTGCCGTCAACAAGGGTCTGAACCGGAAAACGTGGCGGGTTGTCCGGGTGCAACACGGTATCATTATCGTAAGGGAGACTCTGGACGAAAACCGTCATCAGTTCAAGATATTTATCGTCCGTGAGATTGTATCGCAAACGGGTTGCGGAGAGATCCTCGATGAGCCCGGTGTAAAAGCTGTCCTGGAGAGGGTCGTTGATAAAAGCATGGTAGTATCCCGGTGCCAGCAGATCGACCGGGCTCCCGTTCGGAGCGACGGTATAGGTGATCCCATTTCGTGCCCCTTCATACACAGCAGCACTCGCATGAGCCCTGACGGTTACGTTCATGTCGAGGAATGGAAAGGTATACGACCGGTTGATCATTCCGGGACTATTGTTTAGTACGATGAACGGGTTTTCCACATCACCCGTAAGTGTCCCGGAGGCCGGAAAAGGTGCATGGCCCGTGAGTACAGGGTGCTGGCTTCCCGTTGAAGGCAGCAGAGAAAGGGGAGGCTCATAGGCGTTTCCAAGCGCAGGAGCAGGGATGACAATAAAAAATGCGATGAACAATGTCAGGAAAAGAGCACGAATTATCAGTATCCCGAATGTGTTTGCTGTGCGGATATGAATTCCAAAATCGCCGATGGGGAAAGAATTCATCTTACTACTGTTACGGCTGCCAATACGAAAATTGTATCTCCGGGGCGTCGAAGAGAAAACCCTGCCGGGTTAACCGAAAAATTTTCCGTTTCGATCGAACCTTCTGCTCATTCCGAAATATACGAAGTTCCGCTTTCTATCAACTGGTATAACATGATCGCTGCTTCCTCAGTATGCACATGGAACAAACAAAGGAGTATAATATCAATAATAAAAAAGTATCAATAATAAAAAATAGTCCTGGTTAAAAGATTATCAACAGGCAGACCATGATTTCCGTATTATACGCAGACGACGAACCGGCGCTCCTCGAAATCGGTAAAATATATCTTGAGCAGACGGGGGATATTGCTGTCGATACGGTAAGTTCTGCACCCGAAGCGCTGGACAAACTGAGATGTGGCAGTTACGATGCTGTTGTCTCCGACTACCAGATGCCGGGGATGGATGGAATTGCGTTTCTGAAAATATTCCGGAAGGAGTACCCTTCACTGCCATTCCTGATTTTTACCGGCAAAGGCAGAGAAGAGGTTGCTATTGCTGCCTTTGAGAACGGGGCCGACTTTTATGTACAGAAGGGCGGTGAGCCGAAATCACAGTTTGCCGAGCTGGCCCATAAAATCCGTAAATCCGTTACCCAGCGGAAGGCAGAACGTGCTTTGAAAGAGAGTGAGATCCGGTTCCGCTCGCTTATCCAGAACTCATCAGATATTATCCGGATACTCAACACCGAGGGAAAGATCATCTATGATTCTCCATCGACGACACGCATCCTTGGCTATCCTGAAGGCTTTTTCATCGGGAAATCGCCCCTCGATTTTATTCATCCCGATGACCGGGAAATGGTAAAACTGGCACTCAACGAAGTAATGTATGGGAAAAATCCCGGCACACCCACCGAATTCCGTGTCCTCGACGCCCGGGGAAATTACATCAGCGTTGAATCGGTTGCGACCAACCTGACTGAAAACCGTGCAATCGGCGGGATCGTCACGACAACGCGGTCGATCACTGACCGCAAGAAGGGTGAGCAGGCACTCCGCGAGAGCGAGGAGCGTTTCCGCGATCTCTACGAGAACGCCCCGAACGCGTATTATTCTGTAAACACGGAAGGGCGTATTGTCCTCTGCAACCACCAGGCGGGACTCATCCTCGGCCTCCCCTGCAAGCAGCTTATCGAGAGAAGGATCTCTTCTTTCTATGCCGATACGCCGCTTGGAAAAGATCGGGCAAAGAAGATATTCTCGGGCTTTAAGAACGGCATGGATATTTCCGGCGAAGAGCTCCAGATGCAGCGTGCCGACGGGAAGATTATCTGGATAAGCCTTACGGTAAACGGTGTCAGGAACACGGCGGGAGAAATTACCGAGAGTCGTACCATTGTCAAGGATATCACGGCACGCAAAACGATCGAGAACGAGCTGCTCCGGAAGAATGATGAGCTTCAGGTTGCATGCGAACAGATAACCTCTATTGAAGAAGAGCTCCGCCAGAACTATAACGAACTGAAAAACCGGGAGGAGGCGATCCGGGCGAGCGAGGAGAGGTTCCGGCTGGTTGTCGACACTGCCCCGGACGCAATTTTTATCCAGACCGGTGGCAGGTTTGCCTACGTGAATCCTGCAGCAATCCGGCTGTTTGGTGCATCTTCCGCAGAGGATCTTCTTGGAATACCGGTTCCCGATCGTTTCCATCCGGCCTTCCGTGACGTTATCCGGGAGAGGATCCGCAAACTCAACGATGAAAGAATACCGGTCGAACAACTGGAAGAAATCTGTCTACGCCTGGATTCCTCTGCTGTTGATGTCGAAGTGTCCGCAGTACCCATCAGGTACCAGGAAATGAACGGGGCGCTGGTCTTTGCCCGCGATATCTCGGCCCGGAAACAGGACAGGAGGAGATTTATCGAAAGCCAGCGGAGATTTGAAAACCTGGTGCAGAACCTTCCCGGCATGGTATACCGGTGCCGTAACGATGCTGCGTGGACCATGGAATTCGTCAGCGAAGGCAGTACCGGGCTTACTGGATACACACCAAAGGAATTGATCGAAAATGCCGTCATAGGCTATGGCTCACTCATCCATCCCGAAGACCGGGATCTGGTATGGGAAATGGTCCAGGACGCGCTGAAGAATAAAAAACTCTTCCAGCTGGTATACCGGATCACTGACAGATGCGGTAATCTCCGGTGGGTATGGGAACAGGGACGGGGAACCTTTAACGAACAGGGAGAACCCGTTTACCTTGAAGGCTACATCTCGGACATCAGCGGCCAGAAAAAGGTGCAGGTTATTGTCGACCAGATAACAGAGAAATTCGCCCTTTTAAATTCCATAACCCAGCACGATGCCGGCAATAAAATCTCTGCGCTTATGGCCCGGCTGGAACTCATGAAAGAGGGCATAACGGATCCGAAACAGCGTGATGAAATTTCCAGGATGGTACAGATTGCAGATGATCTTGCTGAATTGTTTGCCTTCACCCGGGTTTACCAGGAGATCGGTCTCAAAAATCCCCAGTGGCAGGAAATTACCAGCCTCGTTAACAATCTGCACGCCGGGCCCCTGCGGATCGTTAGCGATGTTGCAGGCCTTAAGATCTTTGCAGATCCCCTGCTTTCGAAAGTATTTACCAATCTTCTCGATAATACGGTCCGTCATGGCGGGCAAGTAACAACCGTTACCATAACGGCAACAAAGACAGGATCCGGACTTGTCCTCTCCTGGGAAGACGATGGGGTCGGGATTGAGCAGGCAGATAAGGAGAGGATATTTGACCGGAATTTCGGCAAGAATACCGGCCTTGGGCTTTTCCTTGTGCGGGAGATCCTGTCGCTCACCGGAATCACGGTAAAAGAGAACGGTGTCCCCGGCAGAGGAGCGCGTTTCGAGATAACAGTACCTGAAGGCGCTTACCGGTTTACCTGATATCGTAGGGAATGTTCGGGGAAAACCGGCACGGTTTTCGTCCTCGTTAAAACCGTGACGAAAAACAATCCCGGTCTCCTCAATAGTAATGCTTTCAGGTAATCGTGGAGGTGTTATGGGATCCCGGGAGCCCGGGGATGTTCTCCTCTTTTTTCACGGTCATCGCAAGAGTGAGCCAGCCAAAATCACCCTGCAGTTCGAAGTCGTAGACTCCGCTCTGCATAATTTTGACTTTCCGGGGTGACTGAAACCCGTACGTTCTCCCAAACCCGTCTTCAGCCTCGATCTGCCCGGTCAATTTGTTCCGCACTTTCAGCAAAAACCAGCTGTGCCCGTACGGGCGGGTGACATTCTCCGTAACCGAGTAATAGGTCTTCTTGAGCTTGTATTCCCAGTATTTCATATCGGTCTCGTTGAATGGTGTAACCGAATAATCAATGATGAGGGGGGGTTGACAAGACTGAAGGTGATGACCTGCCACTGCCGGCTGAGTGAAACATTGTTGACAGCGTAGATGGTCACGTATTCCGGCGTTGCTGCCGTTGGTTGCGGTGTTGCAGACAACGGGAATATCCCCCCCGAAGGAGACCTGATAGTAACGTAGGGGAAAGGAGATACCATTCCACCCGGAATTCCCGAAGAATTGGACAAAACCGAGGTATTCGCAAAAGAATTGTTAAACCGGGATTCCCGTGGAACAACGGAAGCATTTTTTTCCGGGCTTTGTGTTGTTTCCAAAGGTAAAAACGGGGGTGACCGCATACCCGGGCTTGTTGTACCTGCTGCCGGGATTATAACGGTGGAATTTTTCTCTTCCCTTTCTTCCTGAGAGAGATTCAGGGCAAGGAATGTCAGTATAACGGTATTGAACAGAAGGGTGGCGAGGACGATTACGACAAGGACATGCTTGAATTTCATCATCGATACGCGCGTTGATGAATCTCCAACCTATTTAATTCTCCCGATTGACCGGGGGAGGATCGGTTTTTAACCGGCCGGCCGTGCAAATTCGCCCGTGGTATTAAATATCCACCAGAATATCAGAGCCGTGCCGGGTGCAACCCGGACCAGTAAACGCAAAAAAATTACAGGATACCGCGGGTTCTGATCTCCCGAGTTCATACAATACTATAAATATATTTGTTGATATGAGTGGTTCCCGTTAGACGGGATCCCGCAGGACGATAATGCCCCCGAATGAGCGCAGCAGTATTTCCGGGGTCAAAACGAGAGATGGCGCCTGCATTCCGGAGTATAATGCTTCTCAAGCTTGTTCCCGTCCTTACCATGAGGGTTATCTATGACGCAAAAACAGCAAACAACAAAGAAAACGGGAGGAATGGGCCCGGTTCCCATGGCATTTGGGATTGGGATCATTGGTATTGCCCTGTTCCTCACGCTCTCATTCGCCGGGGTCGGTCAGACCGCCCCCCCGGTTGTTCTTCTTGATTCCCACACGATTCCTCAGTTCGAGACCGAACTTACCGGACCGATGCCGGTATCAGTACTTCTCTAAATTTACCTCCGTGAATTTTGGCAAGTCATCAATTCTCTCAACCTCTGATCAACCAAACGGTCGAAGAACAGAAACAAATGAGACAAATTTGAGTTTTTTCCGAATCCCTTCCCAGACCAATAGCCGGAAGAAATCGAAACGGAACAAATCTTCAGCAACGGTTCTTGGTCCTCGTTGAACCTTAGAGAAGAACATCCATTGAAGAGAGACCCAGATATTTTTGAGAAGGAAAGAGATTATCGTCAGCAGGTACCGGATCACAACGTTTCTTGTGGATGTCCTTGCTTTCACGATATTCCGGATACGGTACGAAGACTCGATCGCAAACCGGTTCTTGTAGACCCGGTAGATCCGACGGGGTTTCCAGTTAATACCATACACGACGTAACCCAGGTTCACATTCCCGTATTTCTTATTCCTTCCCAGAAGGTACTGGACATCAATTGCCAGAGTAAGAGAAAGAGGTTCGCCAGTTCCCATCATCGTATACTGTGCATACCGGGAATGATTTCCCCGGAGTATTTTCTTGAGTTCTTCACCGTGTTTTCTCACCGGAACAATGTGCGGGATCTTTTCCTTCTGGAGAAATGAGAACACATCTTTTGAGTAAAATCCCCGATCAAGACAGAGTACTTGGGTGTTCACTTTTGCGTTGTGGATTATGGCCAAAAATTTCCGGATGTACTCGACCTTTGACACACCCTTCTTCACCGGGAAAACTGCAAGGGTCTGCCGTTGACCTTTTGTTGTGATGGAGAGCGAAACATACGAGTAAAATGTGGTTGTTGATTTCTTCATTTTGCTCTTGAGAACGTAATCTTTGTTCGCTTCGATAATTTCGCCATAATAAGGATCGTCGGTGAAATCTATGGCAAAATGATACGATTTTCCGGGAACAAGGATCTGATCGTTTGAATAGGTGAGGATCTTTGATTGTATTTCGAAAAGCGATTCTAAATCCACCTTCGATAAATGGTATCTGACTGACGTTTCACACGGGACTTTTTCTCCGGCCTTATTGATGGAATGCACGGATAGTTTGGTTGCTGACATCCCAACAAGTGACTGGATAAGGGTCTTTTGTCTCAGTGTTCCGTTGATGGAAATGGTGAGATTCCGGTTGATTGCATCCACTGCTATTTCGGAACAATCTTCTGCTCGGATCTCATTCTTTATTCGGCGGGTGAATTGTCGTCTATTTGCCATATGCGGCGCCCGCTGCCTATTTAGATCTGCCGGTTTTGATTAGCCTCGGCTAAAAATTAGTGAAGTACTGAGACCATAATCGATTGCCCTGAATATGACCGGCGGTTCGGTTACCGGCCGTAAGCCCGAGTTTTTCTTCATCGTCAGCAGGATCCGGAAGACTTCCGAATCTCTAGTTATGTTCTGCTAACTGATTGGGTTTTGTACATATTTATACATTATTGTATTTTTTTAGGTATTGATGTAGATTTTATTACACGTTGGGGAACGAGAATGGCGTGAGAGTTCTCCTGAAAAATGCACACTTTATCTTATTTACTGATGAACAGTGTTGAAAATCTGGTGAGTTTTGGCGTTATCCGGGTTTACTCGGATCCCGAGCATGCCGCACGATTGAGAATTTTTTAGGAAAAGCGTGTTAAATGGGAAATGTTCCGGTTCCGCGATGGAAGAGGTGGCGGCCTGGAAAAGAAAAATGATTGATCAAAAAAGCCTGTCATTCGGTCCGGATACCCCGGCGTTTGAGATCTTCCGATTTTTTTTCTGAACACACTTCGCACCGGAACTCGGGCTCGTGATCGTGGGCCTTATCATAGTTACCTGATCTTACGAGCCGGTAACCCCGTGCTGTTTTGCCGCAATCCACACAGGTAATATTCTCCTTAACTTCCCATTGTGCGGCAATAGACTGCGCGGTAAAGATATACTGATCAACCCAGAAGAAAATCAGACCTCCGATGAGGTTGGCAACGATGGCCGCAATGAGCTGGCCCATGTAAGCAAGGATGATACCAACCCCGGCAAGAATGGGCGTGCTCGCCTGCCACCGGAGAAGGTAAAGACCATAACGTTTGAAATTGACCTGCATACCGTATCATCCCCTTGTCCGGAAGATACATGTTGCGATACGGGCAACGTCTTTTCGGTAACGAGACCGACATTAAACCCTTTATATTTCATTGACCAACCATTAACAACATTTTTCTGAGGGAACGCGATGCGTCATTGTCAGGACAGATCACTTGGATGGATTTTTGCTTCCCGGATGATCGGAATTATCTGTTTTCTTATCGTCCTCGTAATTGCCAATATCCTGCTGTATTATATCTCAGCCCCGGTTTACCACTCTGTGGTTGCCCTGGTCGATGAAAATTTCTGGCTCCTTGTTCTTATCGCAATCCTTCTTCTTACGGGTGATATTTTCATGTGCCTGTCATTCCCCCTGAACCTTCCGGCTCCGGTTTTCAAGGCATTTGGCAGTGTATTCAGTATAGCATTCCTTCTCAAGGTTATCTCATGGATCGATGTCATGGCATCGACGAATCTCTATACGGTATTCTGGTACCTCTCCTTCATGATCGTTCCCCTGGTTTTCATACTTGTTCTTGTAACCGGCTACCTTGATATCCTCCGCCGGATATGGTGGAAACCAAAACGCGGCCCGGAAGATGTCGTTATTGTCTCTCCAGGGTATGAAACACCGAAAAGCAGCTTGGCTCCAGATGTAAAATCGTGGGAAGAATTAGGGGCCGAATTCAGGCTTGTCATGTACGAGATCCTCCACCGTTTCCGTGAAGAAGTGAAAAAAAAGTGATCCTCTGCGAGCGATCACACGTCGGTTTTTTTAACTGCGGCAAACCGTATCCTGTTTTTGGCAGGCCCGTTACGCTTTTACGGTTGTGGTTTGCAGATGCACCGGCGCCCGTGCCATAAAAAATTGTGTCCCCATCCCTCTCTTCTGTTATTTGCCCGGACATTTTACCTTGGGATCCGAATCTCTCTGCAGGACCTTTTAAATCACCTATCCTTCCTTATACCCGGCCCCGGCCAAAAATGAGTCCCGGCAGGTTAAGAAAACAGTTTTTTCCGGAACGCGAGGTAAAGCCGATAATAAAAGATTTCTTGGGAAAATAAAAAATAAGAGATTAGAACCGGGGTTTCCGGTGCTTCGGGAGGCAGTCTCTGCAATAGACGGGCCTTCCCTCAGTGGGCTTGAAGGGGACTTCGCACTCTTTTCCACAGTCTGAACAGACCGCCTTTGTCATTTCTCTGGGACCGAAATCTCTCGGGCCGCCAAAACTTCTTCTTTCCATTGTATTACTCATGCAGCGTTTGTTCTGCGCATATATATCTGTGCGAAGACTATATATACATCACTATTATTTACCCCGCTGGCCGCATACACAACTCGCGGTTATTGAACGATCACGGAATTATCTCGCACCCGTTGAATTTTTCGTGCGAGAAGTCATGGAGTGAAATCCTGTTCTTCTCTATAAGCTCCTGAACCCGGGGAAGTGCACTGGTCAGCGCGTCATGGAGGTTTTCAACGGTTTCGCATACGAGTTTTCGTTCACGGTCTCCCCATGGACGGGTGATGTTGGAATACAGGCAGCGGCCTCCACAGAAACCACGAATCCTGCAATCCCGGCAGTCGCCACCAATCGGAATGGTTTGCAGGCAACGTGGATCAGCATCCGAGATGTGGCCCACGTAATAGTCTGTCATGCCAATCATCACCGGGCAGGGCGCGATGTGCCCGTCGGTCATGATACTGTAATTGGCATATCCGGATCCGCACCGGAGCCTGCTTTCCCTCCTGTGGAGGAGATCTTCCATCGGGTCGAGGAACGGGTACCAGCGGAGAACTTTGCCTTCTCTCTCCATATGATCTACCCAGTCCCGCACGAGGCTGCGGATGCCGGGATTGTACTCCTTCTCCGCCCACTCCTCAAACCGGCGTCTCGGAAAATCACCGGCAAAGTCTGCATCAAGCTGCCAGTGAATGGAGGTAAAGGAATTATCAGGATTCCGTGAAAGCCACCGGACCGCCGCGACGATATCGGTTTTTTCCGTCACAGTCATCCGGGCAATAAGTTCGCCGGAAAAACCGTTTGATCGTATCAGGTGGATATTATCCATCACCTTCCGGTAAACTCCCGCACCCCGGCAGTCATCAGTCAGCCCTTCGGGCCCGTCAAGAGAGACGAGAATTGTTGAGAACCGGTTTACGATGTCCGGAGGGAGCCGATCGAGAAGGAACCCGTTAGTCTGGATCATAAACCGGCCCCCCGGCAAATTCCTGACAATGGTTGTGACAAGATCCGACCGGAGGAGGGGTTCGCCACCGTAAAACGTCAGTGTCGCCCCCGGATCTTTTTCGAGAAAGGCAGAAAGTGTCGCCGGATCTTCAGAAAATTCCGCGGGAACATCAGGATCGATCGTAATCTGGCTGAGGCCAGCCCCCTCTGCAAGTTCATCGAACGCTTTTGCCCGGCAATAACTGCAGCAGAGGTTACAGTTATCGGTCAGGATTATGTGGAAGTACACGTAAATCTTGTATGTTATTCGCCTTCTCTGGCGATAAATCCGCGTCACACCGCGAAAGGGACCGTTAGCGGGAACAATGATCTTGCCATCATCGGGGTGCTTAGTAATCTGATAGGGGAGTACTGACTGGTTAGTACAACGAAACCGATCGCCAGATCTCCCGGGAACCCGGATACCCTCGTAACAGAATAGGTTCCGTCTCTACCCGGCAATGGATCCATAGATTGGGTTGCAGTTATGGGACGCAGGATCCCATTGCAGATGTCTGACGGGGAGATCACCGTCCCGTATAGCGACACTGATTGAAAAGATATTCCGTCTTCAAACAGCATAGTGTCTCACCAACCCATAGATCCGGACCGGTGCGGCTGCACGAACGTGCGCTCGATCCCCGTGATAGACGACCCTAAACCTCTCAGATGAGGGTGTGCAAGGGGTTTTGAATGAGCGCTTTGTTTAGGTCTTCCCCAGAGACTCTCATCCTTTACCCACTACTCCACTCAAAAATCTCTCATAACAGAAGAAAACGTGGCTGGAAAACTATCGCCAAAACGTGTATGTGAGGACATCTATCCACGCGGGTGTTGTCATGATATAGGGGATCGTAGCCAAATGTATCAGCCATTCGCGCGGGTGATCTTCCCTTCCACCTGATGCCAGTGGGAATGTTGCGCCGGTTCTGAATTTTCTTCAGAACCCTAACATGTGACAGTTATCTCATAGTAATTGTTGTAGGTGACACCCTTAAATACTACGGTCGAATTTCCGCACTGTATAGCTTTAAATTTAATATCGTAGTAATCAGGGCCCGTGTTCCAAGCTTTAATCTTTTGAAGATAATTCGGGTCCCAGGAGTACCCTTCGGGGGAAAATGGATACATTGAAAATTCCCTAAGCGAAAAGTAATGATTTAATTGCACGGTGTGTTTCCAGGTAAACCCAGATACCTGCGGTACTCCAACGGCAAGCACGATAATAATCAAAACGAATAAAGAAAATAGACGTCTCCCACCCATTTTACTCTCATCTCTCCTAATTAGTATACCCTGTCGGAGGTTATATTAAATTTTTGGTTTGCCGGGGCCCTTGTCCTATCCCGAAATCATTTGACATCACATGTAAATATCGATGTGAGCAAATTATCGAATCGGGATATCCAGAGGATCATTCAGCAATGGGTAAATGAGAAACCCGTTGTTGAGATTGCCCGGTATTTCCAGATTACCCGTCAACGAGTGTATCAGCTCATCAACCAGTTCAGAGAATCGGGAGAATATCCGGTACTCAGGCAATCTGGAAGAAAGCCCCAAGCCATCGATGATCGAGCAGAAGAGTTGATCCTCGAAACCTATCAATCCAACAACATTGGTCCAATCCATCTGGAGAAAAAGATTGAGGAAACACTCGGGATCCATATCCCGCATAATCGAATCTATCGGGTATTGTTGAACCACGGTCTGGTGGAGATCAACATGAAAAAACGGCAACAACGGAAATATGTTCGGTACGAACGTACTCATTCCATGTCGATGTGGCAGGGAGACTGGAAAGAGTTCGAACTTAATGGATCGAAGAAATGGCTGATCGCATTCATGGATGATTCATCCCGCCTCATCACCTGCTACGGGGTATTCGATTCTCCAACTACCGAGAACACTCTCACGGTTCTGAATCAGGGATTCCAGATGTACGGTACGCCCCGCGAGATCCTTACTGACAACGGTACACAATTCGTTTCAGCTCGGAACCGTGAACAGGCCCATCATAAATTCGGAGAGTTTCTTGTTCATCACAACATCAAACACATCCCAACCAGGATAAAACACCCTCAAACGAACGGCAAAATTGAACGGTTCTTCGGAGAAGTCGAACGAAGGATCGCGAAGTTCGGTTCTGTCGATAAAATTGTTCACTGGCACAATGTCATCAAACCTCACATGAGTCTCGATTACGATGAGCCTTATAACGCATTCTGGTACCGTCTACCCCCGGAGAGGATTCTGAACTATGCGCAGAAATGGTTATATGTGTAAAATCAATTCGGGATACCACACTTTATTTCTTTTTGGGAACCTTCCGGATCATCTGCGCATCCTGCAGCGTTACAAGCCCGTCATCGATCATACCTTCTATCTCCGGCAGGCCCGGCCCGGGATCGGTCCGGTAGCTCGTCGCAAAACGGTCTGTCTTCTCATGCGGCACGAAAAACCCCGTGTCAGAGATCCCAAAACGCTCGAAGATCCGCTCGCGCAGGAAGGTTGGAAACGGCCGGCCCGATGTCCTGGCGATGTTGACGCCAGGCACATACGGCCCGTTATCACATCCACTTCTCATACGGCTGGAACATGAGCGGGAGCGACGCGAGACTGTGGATCCACGCATCAGGTTCAGGCAACAACGCGGGCTCTGGAGGCCCCTGCCCAAGCCAGAGGGCGGTCATCGCCCGCTGGATCGGGGACGTGTCGGGAGGAGCCATGACGACCCTAAACCCCATAGTAAACGTAAGGTGGTCCCGGACCGTTACCGGGCGCCTGGCAGGTACGGTCTCATCGACAGGAGCTTTCAGGATGCCTGAGGACTGTCCGATCCGCAAGCTCCGGCAGGGTGCCGTCCGGCATTGCCATCCCCCCGCCGCCCCTCCCCCCGGGCCGGTTGAGGGCAAGGCGGAGGTTCCCCCGGGCGAGAATTGCAAACTCTTCTGCCCGATGCATAACAACGGGGAATGCGAGATGTTTTGTGTAAAATGCGATCGCGGCATCGACATCGTTTGTAATGTACCGTACCATTACCGGTGTTTCTGACATGGTCCGCAGATGGATTCGGTACCATATCAAGACTGGGGTAGATGATACAATCAGTTCCGGCGATACATCCTTTTGGTGTGCATGAGAGACGCATGCGATTCCACCGATCGCACAGAAAACGCTTCGTCTATCGAGCCGAAGATCGGATGTTTCTTTTATCTTTTGTCCTTGTACCATGGTACTTATCTCTACAACTCCCCAACAACTCACCGGAGCATTATGGCTGCAGAGGATGAAAAACTCGTCACAACCGTCTCCATCATCACCCGGAGACTAAATGAAGGAAAGACATACGAAGATTTCCGGAAGGCCTGGTACCATTCCACCGGGTTCGGGATCCCAAAAGAGGGGGAGGGCAGGGGCGGCAACCGGATGTTCACCTTGCAGAATATCTTCGATCCCCGGGAGATTATCGTCATCGGTTTCGATACAACGACCATGGAGGAACTAAAAAACGCCCTCGACATTGAAGTGGCATTCCGGGGCAGCAACCCGCTTAATACCGTGATCGAACCGGAGGTTGGGAGAAAATTTGGCATGCTGATTGCTGAGGACGACTTCTCTGCTGCCGGCACCGTACCGTATAAACCGCCAACCGTAGCGGGGAAGGAGACGGATAGGAGAGATTCACGGGAGACACTGGAGAAGGTGCAGACCCTCTTTGCCAATGCCGCTGCCCGGCGGGATGCGATAAATGAAGCCCGGGCCCATAAAGAGTGAGAAAAAACGTTTTTTATCGGGAACCCCATGCCCGGGCTCTCTGCCACCGGGATCGCACTCCCCCGCGTTCCCTAGACCGATCATGCGGGGATTCTCTCAGCCTTGTAAAATCCCCGGCTTGCCGGGTTGTTCTGCGGATCCGACAGGGTATCTGGCAGAGGTGTTGCAAGCCTGAACTGCCAGACAAGCTGCCCGTCCGGGGTCACTTCGATGATCCTGTCGGCTTCCGTGATCAGGGTGTTCCCATTCGCAAGCCGGTTCACGTCACGGACCGGCCAGGACCTGCGATCATTTACGACATAATGCCAGACAACCTGCCCAGTGGGGTCGAGTTCGAGTGCGGCATTCGGTATACCGTGGTTAGCCAGGAGAATATTCCCATTGGTGAGAACAAGGGGATCATGCTGAGCCGTAAGGATTCCCTTGCCAATTGTCCGCACAAGTTTTCCCGCTGGATCAATCTCTGCGATCAGGTTGAAATTCCGGAGACTGACAAGGGTATTTCCGGATGCAAGGCGCGTTACCGCGTTCGTATGTGTCCATCCCTCCTCGGAGATACCAGCGTATTCCGGCCCATTGAAGGCGTCACGCGCATGCCATGACCAGAAAACGTTCCCTTTCGAATCAATCTCTTTAACCTGGGTGTCGGTGGCAGTGTCGCCATTCCCGAACGCGATCAGGGTATTCCCATCCGGAAGCCTGTCGGCATCGTGAGAAACCTTCGGGTCCAGGTATTTCCAGACAACCTTCTTGTCGCGACTGAGCTCGTAAACCCCGTTCCCGGGAAGAAGGGTAAGTATGTTGCCATTCGGCAGCATCTCAACATCCCAGCCGGGGTTCGTATAGGCTTTCAGGGAATCCGGCAGCAGGTATTCCCAGACAACCTCCCCAAGTCTGTTGACTTCAACGATCCGCGGACGGGCTGCATTGTGATTATCAACAAGGAGGGTTGTTCCCGGGGAGATCCTGTCTGATTCATTAAAATCAACGACAAATGCCGGGTCTGCCGTGCCCCGTAAAAGGGTTGCCGGGGTTGTGGCAGCCGGTGAAACCGCTGGGACAGCCTGCACTGCAGTCGTCACCGGAGAGATTTCGGGCGCAGGAGATAGCGGGACAGGTGGTGACGGGCCCGCCGATGGGGGCTGTACGGTGCCGGTCTGCGTGCAGCCGACGATAAGGATCAAAATAAGGATCAGGAAGCAGCAAAGGAAGGGGTGGCATCTTCTCATGGAATTGACAAGGGTATCCGGCATCTTCAATTTTTTTATTTTGACGTGAACCCGCCGGACGAACGGGTTCGTTTTGCTTCTTGTGGCCGGCACGTTGAGGTGGTAATCCGGCGTTTCACTCTCGGACGACGGGTAGGAGAACAGAGCTTATGGGGAGATACGTATCGGAATAAGAAAAAAGAGTTTAGCCGAACAGGGCACCGAGCCCTGCCATGCCGCTCTCTTCGTCTTCCTTCTTGTGCTCTTCGGGAGCCTCTTCCTTGGCTGCGGGTGCTGCTGCGCCGGCGCTAGCGGGTGCTGCTGCAACTGCAACAGGTGCTGCTGCTGCCTTGGAGATTGCCTCCTCAATGTTCACGCCTTCGAGCGCTGCGATAAGTGCCTTGACACGGGACTCGTTGACTGCTACACCTGCGGCGGTAAGGACTGCCTTGACGCCGTTCTCATCGATCTTCTTTCCTGCCTTGTGGAGGAGAAGTGCTGCATAGATATATTCCATCTTAAATCACTCCAAATATCAAAATGTTATTTTACCAGGCCATTCAGGACCTGGCTTTCCCTGTACGCTTTACCGATAATCGCATCGACAACATCCTTCTCGTAGATAGCTGCTTCGATTGCAAGCCCGCGTGCTTCCCGGACCGCCTTGATAAGGATCGGTGCCATGGTTTCCTTTGTCGGGATAGCTGCATTGACCGAGAGGTTGAATGCCTGGGCGCCTGCAAGCTGGAGCTGGCCGAGTATGACCGTCTCGTCAACCGAGAGGACCGAGGGCTCAAAGATCTCGCCGTCAGCAAATGCTGCCTGGAGAGCAAGACCGACATCCATCGGCTTGATGTCGAGCTTTGCGAGCGCTGCTGCGATCTTTGCCGAGATTACAGTGCCTTTCTTGGCAACGGTCTTGGTCTCACGGATCTTGACCTTGCCGGCCTCGATGGCTGCGGGGATGCCCGCCTGCTGGAGTTCGCCAACGATCGGGCCCGGCTTGAAACTGGTCGGTCCTTTCTCGACGACGATATCCTCAGGTGCGGTCTCGCCGGCCTTTGCGGCCATCTTGGTCTTGGTCTTCTCGAGTGCCTTGTAGAGCTTGAATGGGTTGTCGTTGGTGAAGATAAGTGCGGAATGCCCGGAGATGTACTTCGAGAGCCCGAGGACTTCACCGCCCATCTCCTCAAGTGCATGCTTGATGAGCGTGTTCCTTGTCACCTTGATGACAGCGGTTCCGCGGAGGTTCCTGCGGATCTGCTGAACCTGCTGTGCGGGAATACCGTAGATGTCAACAAGCCCAATCAGGGAGTACTTCTTTGCATTCGCCCGGATCTCGGCTACCTCGTCCTTCTTCCACGTGGGGAGGTGGTGGGTATAGACTGCCATTATTCCAGCCTCACTGCGGGACCCATCGTGGTCTTGACGAAGACAGAACGGACATTCAGCGACCCCTGTTCAAGAACGGACTCGATCCTCTTTAAGATCGTCTCGATATTCTCGGCGACCTGCTCCGGCGTCATTGTCGTGGAGCCTACCTTTGTCGAGAAGACCGACTTGTCTTTTGTCCTAATCTTGACCGAGTTGCGCAGTCTTTCGACAATCGGGCGGATATCCATGCTGCCGGGAATCGGCATCGGCATCCTTCCCCTCGGGCCGAGGCGTGGACCGAGGTAACGGCCGACACCGGGCATGACACCAGTCTCTGCAAGGAAGTACCGGTAGGTACTGGCAACTTTCCGTGCTTCGCGGGGTGCACCACCGAGACGCTCAACTTCTTCAGGGCCGATGATCAGCTCGACTTTGGCTTCCTTTGCCTGGGTGACGATATCTCCCTTTCCGATAACACAGATACTGATTTTTTCTCCGGTACCGTAGGGGAGCATTATCGTCTCGTCGATACGATTTTTCGGCTGCGCCATATCGATATTCTTGAGATTGATGGTGATATCGATGCTCTCAGAGAATTTACGCTTAGGCGCTTTTTCAATCGCCGTTTTCACGGCTTCCAATATTTTGGCCCTTTCAACCATCAGATTCCTCCATAGTTCGCGACCGACACTGTCGATCTCCTATGGTTGTCTCATGTTATTTCACGAGAACACTGTCATACTTGCCAGCCGCGACGTCGGCGAGAGCTTCCTTTGCCTTCTTGCCGTCGATCGTGACTCCCATGCTGACACACGTTCCGATGACCTCTCTTACTGCGGTCTTCAGCTCGTACGAAAGCATGCCTTCGAGTTTCATGTTGGCAATTCTGACAGCGGCCTCGAATGACAGGTTACCTGCCATTTTGACGTTGGGCTCTGCGGATCCTTTCTCGATACCGGCCTCTTTCTTAATGAGCGCCGTGGTCGGCGGGATACCGACCGTCACCGTGAAGTTCTTTTTTGCGTCGACTTCGATCTTGACCGGGACCTGCATTCCGTTGAATGAGGCGGTCTTCTTGTTGATCTCGTCAACGACTCCCTTCACGTTGATACCGAGTGGTCCGAGCGATGGTCCCAATGGTGGACCAGCCGTAGCCTTTCCGCCGGGTACTAAAACCTCGACCACTTCTGCCATAGTCTTTGCACCATGCCGTCCCGTAAAAGCGGGTTCCAAGCTTGGGTCTGTAGATATTGATGTGAAGGGAAATAAAGGTGATCGTAAGAGGGGGGAAGAGGCCGGACAATGGAGTGCCTGCATTTCCGAAACCGGAACGTGCATTGATGTTGCCTGCCCCCCTCCCTCCCCCCCACCCCCCCAATTTTCTTGTTTTACCATTTTCCTGGTCCGTTCTCCGACGGAAACTCCACATTTTTTGGATCATGCCCGGAGGGGGGTCCCCCCTCTTCATTGTTGGCCGGAACCCCCCTCACCCCCCTCCGGAAATTATCGGGCACCCCCCCTCCCCCCGGCCAGGGGGGGTTCCGGCAGCGGCTTAGGAGCGAAGAATCAACATCACCCGGACGCGATCATGAACCAATTCTTCGTCGAAGGACTCGCGGGTTGCGGGTCTCCAGGAACGCTGAAATACACCCGCACCCCCTCCTCCCCCCGGAGGGTGGGGACCCCCCCTAGCCTGGATTTTATGATACCCCCCTCCACCCCCTCCCGGATTTTTTTGGCAGACCCCCTCCCCCTACAAAATTTTCGAACGGTCTGAAAACACCCTTGCAGGTTCATCTGGTTCAGGGGGATAGGTGAAAAGCCGGTCCCGGGTCACCACATGGTACACATATATGACAAAAAGAAACGATCAGGCTCTTTTTACCGGGCCCGGAGGGATTCGTACTCGCTTGCCAGCATCCCATAATACCGGGTGGACCTCCAGTGATCCCGGAGCCAGACATGCTCGCGGAGTGTTCCCTCGTAGCGGAGCCCGCCTTTCTCAAGGACATGAGCCGATGCAGCATTGAGTTCATCGCACTTCCCGTATACGCGATGGAGTCTGAGTGTGGTAAACCCGAATGTAAGCAGGATCCGGAGAATTTCTGAAGCATACCCGGTTTTCCAGTACGCGGGAAGGAGGATGCACCCGACCTCTGCGGTACTTACCTGGCCAGGATCTATCTGAATGAATGCAAGACCGGCAAAATCCCCGGTCTCCGGCATACGGACAGCAAGGATGTAGTCCATACGGTCCTCTCTTCCGGATTCTTCGACAGCGTGACGAAGGAAACCGGTCACGTGCTCCTCATTCTCCAGCCAGATGAGGACGTACCGCATAACATCACGGTCACGGGCGATCCGCCATACATCGGCAAGATCTTCTTCGGTCAGGTCTGTTAAGATAAGCCGTTGTGTTTCAAGAGAAAATCCCATGCAATCACGCCACGATCCCGGGCCAGAAAATCTTTCGTATCCCGCCAGTTCTCACTACCATTCGGTTGAAAACAGGATAAATTCAGCGATTCATGGATTCCTGGGACGGGGTTTTTCGGAAAAAAACCGGGAGAACCCGGGGGATCCGGTGCATGAAAACCGGGAATTTTTCACAATTGGATTATATCGGCCGCAAATTGACATACTCTTTCTCTAAACCACACGATCGTGAAAAGACGAATAATACGGATAGATATTAGTAGCAGGTACAACAGAGAAAAGGATCATACATCCGGGGTGCAGGCAATGGTGCAGATGAAATTTCTTTCCGCTCTGGAAAAACCGCCAGGAAACATTATCCTTATCTCCGTTGTTACCGTCATCATCCTTCTCCTCAATGCCTTTGGGCTGGAAAATGGAGTAAACACGGTAATTCCGCACCTGTTTTACATCCCGATCATCCTTGCCGCATACTACTATCCAAGAAAAGGGATCTGGTTCGCTCTCGTCATTTCGGCCATCTATTTCGTTATGGCGCTGACACTCTCTGAGGCAAACCATATCTTTGAAGCACTGAGTAGGATTTTCCTCTTCATGCTGATTGCAACCGTTGTCTCGTTCCTGACGCTGCGGGTGCGGGAGAGCGAAGAAAAATACCGGATGCTTGCGGATTACACGTATGACTGGGAGTACTGGGTTGCACCCGACCAGACAATCCTTTACACCACCCCGTCCTGCAAACGGATTACCGGGTACACCCGGGAGGAGTTCTACGCCCGGAAGGATCTTCCCCGGGAGATTATCCATCCCGATGACGTGCACACCTTCGACCACCATATGGGATGCAAGTTCAAACAGGACAAACCCGACATGGTCGATTTCCGGATTATCCACCGTGACGGGGATATCCGGTGGATTGGCCATGTGTGCCAGCCGATATTCGATGCAGAAGGAAAATTTATCGGCAGGAGGGCGAGCAATCGTGATATCACCCATCGCAAATCGGTGGAAGACGAGCTGAAAGAAGCCCACCGGCGTCTTGAAGATATTATCGAATTCCTTCCCGATCCAACATTTGTTATCAATATAACCGGGAAGGTGACGGCATGGAACCGGGCGATGGAGGAACTCACCAGCATCCCAAAAGATGCCATTCTCGGGAAGGGAGATTACGCATACGGGATCTGGCTGTACGGGAAACCCCGGCCCGTCCTGATCGATCTTGTCCTCAAAGGAGATCCCGACGAGATAAAGAGACAATATCCGAAATCCCATACCGAGGGGCGCACGATCCGGGCGGAAGCCGAGACTCCCCGGCTGGATCGTCCGCCGATTCAGTTCTGGCTGACCGCCACACCGCTGTTCGACCGGCGCGGGCAGAAAGTCGGGGCAATCGAATCCCTCCGCGATGTCACACACCACAAGGCACTCGCCCAGGCCTGGCGGGAATCAAAGAATTATCTTGACGCCATTATCAACGCGATCTCTGATCCGGTCTTCGTCAAGGACAGGCAACACCGTTTTTTGACCGTGAACGAAGGTTTCTGCCAGTTTGTCGGACATACGCGCGAGGAACTTCTGAAAAAGACAGATTACGATTTCTTCCCAAAGGCTGAGGCTGATACGTTCTGGGAGAAAGACGAGGAGGTATTCAAGACAAAAGAGGTGAACGAGAACGAAGAGGATCTTACCGACCGCCAGGGAATACGACACCGGATTGTGACAAAGAAGTCCCTGTACATCAACGGGGCCGGAGAGGTGTTCATCGTAGGGATCATCCGGGATATCACCGAAAGGAAACGAACCGAGATTGCGCTGAAAGAGGCAATCCGCAAGCTCAATATGCTCTCCTCCATCACCCGGCACGACATGCTCAACCAGCTGATGGCCCTGAGGACCTATATCGAATTATCGAAAAGTACGGTCGTTGACCCGGAGCTTCTCGGGTACCTCGGGAAAGAGGACGAGACTGCGGAGCGGATCGAACGGCAGATCGAGTTTGCGAGGTATTACCAGGAAATAGGGGTGCAGGCGCCCGCATGGCAGGATGTTGAGAATCTCATCGGCGTCGCAAGCCAGCAACTGGACCTGGGCAGGATCCAGCTGGATAACACCATTACCGGCATCGAAATTTTCGCCGATCCTCTTATCGGGAAAGTGTTCTACAATCTCATCGAAAACTCCCTTCGTCATGGTGTATCAGTAACAAGAATTGCGTTTTCCGCGGAGATAACGGATAACGGCCTTGTTATCGTTTATTCGGATAACGGTGCCGGGGTCTCCCATGCCGATAAAAAACACCTGTTCCAGAAGGGATTTGGCAAGCACACCGGGCTCGGGCTCTTCCTCTCCCGGGAAATTCTTTCCATCACCGGGATAACGATCGCCGAGAATGGGGAACCGGGAAAAGGAGTACGGTTCGAGATCTCCATACCAAAAGAGATGTGGAGAAGTATGGGGGGAAAATGAGATACACGGGAGAAACCGGGCACTCCGGATTCAGGGAAAACCTCCTTTTTTAGGTTTCTTTAACCAGCTCCGCGAGCCGGTCCATGGTCTCGCGTCCACCCTCCTCCATCCCGGTCTTCAGCATCGCATCCCGGTCTTCGACCGATTCAAAGATGGATTTTGACGTGAACTTTGTCTTTCCGCCTTCCTCTTCAAGCGCCCAGATGCCAAGCAATACATGGCCCGGCATACCTTCGTACTCCCACGTGCTGACGATTCTTGCCGGAGAAATCTCGTGATACACACCGTGAAACGCGTACTCGTTTCCTTCGGCATCCCGGTTGAGGAAACGCCAGCTCCCACCGGGCCGAAGATCCATTTTATCGACAATGATCGTGAACCGGCGCGGCGCCCACCACTTCTCGATGAGTTTCGGGTCGGTGAGGGCCTTGAAAACACGCTCGCGGGGAGCGTCAAGAACACGAATCATGGTTGCTTCCTGCCGGCCCGGTTCTGCGATCAGCGTGGCCGGTTCCCCTGCGGTCTTCTGTTCGGCAAGAAGTGAACCGAGTTTGTCGAGAGATTCGTTCCAGCCCTGCCCTGCAAGCCCGGCCACATCTCCGGCGGGGAAGTGCTCGTACAGGACGCTAAGCCTCGTTTTGTTCCTCTGCTCTTCAAAGTTGATCTTTACTTCGAGCTCCAGGGGCCAGTCCCCGGACATATCGTAGTACGAAGCGGGAACGATGTTTCCCTTCTCATCGGAAAAACTGTCCGTGAGGATAAGCCGTTTTTGGGGGGCAATCTCCCGGAACCTGCCTGTACTCCAGTAGTCCTTCCCCTCCGGGGATCTCATGCAGTAGAGATATCTGCCCCCAACCCGGAGATCGATCTGTATGGCGGGAGCGGTGTAGTTCTTCGGCCCCCACCACCGCATGACCAGGTCCGGTCTGGTCCATGCATTCCAGACCATCTCTCGCGGTGCGTCAAAGATCCGGGTGATGAGGAGCTGCCCGCTTTTCTTCTCCGGGGCTGCCTTCGGTTTCTTCAGGCTTCTGAGTGTCTGTGCCATGAGACCATCCAGTGATGGTCATTGGTTTTATTGTTTTGCCAGACCGCCGGTAACGGGGAAAAAAGAGACGGATGAGTAAGGGGCAGATCGGCGGTTGTTTTTGCGTTTGCAGGCGGGATCCGTATATTGTCGAGGTATAATGTTCTTTTCCGTTATTTTCTTCCTGCAGTTTTCTCCTGCCACTTTTCTACCGCCAGTTTTTAGGATCATCACGTACTACACTACTGCATGCACGTGAAAGTCCCGCAGAGTGAACTCGATGCGAGGATTCGGCGGTTCCGGGAACGGATGGATAGCAGGCATCCGGGCTGGGAGCTTGCTATCATCTCCAGCAAAGTCAATCTTTATTATTTTACCGGCACGATACAGGACAGCATCCTCCTCATCCCGGCAGACCACGATGCGGTTCTCTGGGTGCGCAGGAGTTTTACCCGGGCAATGGACGAGTCCCTCTTTCCGCAGATCCGGCCCATGAAGAGTTACCGGGATGCAGCCGGGGCAATGGGCACAACGCCGGAGACCCTTCATCTCGAATCTGATCAGGTTACCGTAACGCTCCTCGAACGCCTGCGGAAATATTTTGCATTCACCCGCGTAGTCGGGATCGATAGTATTATCGCTGATATCCGCGCGGTCAAGAGCAGGTATGAGATCGAACAGATGGAGCAGGCGGGGGAGATCCACCGCCGCGTTCTTGAGGAACTTGCACCGGAACTCCTCCGGGAAGGGATGAGTGAAGCGGAATTTTCAAGCGAGATCTATACGATCATGGTCCGGGAGGGCCATCACGGGATCGTGCGGTTCGGGATGTCTGAGGCCGAGATCGTACTTGGGCTGATCGGTTTTGGCGACAGTTCGATCTACCCGACCTATCTGGACAGCCCCGGGGGAAATGCCGGGTTGTGCCCCGCGGTCCCACTTCTCGGGAGCAGGACCCGGAAGCTCATGAACGGTGATCTCGTCTTCTGCGATATCGGTTGCGGTTACAACGGATACCACACCGATAAGACCATGACCTATGTCTTCGGAAAGGCCCTGCCGGATGAGGTTGTCGCTATCCACAAGCGGTGCGTCGGTATCCAGGATGCGACATCACGCCTTCTGCGCCCCGGTGCAATCCCGTCGGAGATCTACGAGACGATAACCGGTGAATTCGAGCCGGCGTTCTTTGAGAATTTCATGGGATACGGGAATCGCAGGGTCGAATTCCTCGGTCATGGGATCGGTCTTGAGATCGCAGAAAACCCGGTAATCACAAAAGGCTTTAATGAACCGCTCCAAGAAGGGATGGTCATCGCGCTCGAACCCAAGAAAGGTATCAGGGGAATCGGGATGGTTGGTACCGAAAACACCTTCCTCGTAACCACATCCGGCGGAAAGAGCATCACCGGGTGTCACCCGGGCCTGATACCGGTCGGGTAATTCTCACGAGTTCCGGCAAAAGCCGAAAAAATTCAACCCTTTTTATCCGGTATTTCGTTTTTCTTAACATTCAAAATACAGTGTAAACACGAATCCCTGAATAAACGTTCACTCTGCGGAAAAACAGGCACGGAAACAGCCACCAGAATACTCATGAAAAGCCGTGAGGGAAAACCAGAAATTGGGTTAAGAAAGAAAAATGATGCGATTGAGGATAGAAAAGGATCAGGGGATCCAGGAAATTACCGGTCCTTGACCTTCTCGACAACCCGGACATTATCCCCACGAACCGTGATCGGGATCGGGACCACGCTCTCGTAGAGCTCTACAGTAATCTCTTCTTTTGCGGAATCAACCCGCTTGACAACCGCTTTCTCGCCCTTGAACGGACCGGCGATAAGCTCGACAATCGTTCCCTCGTCAATGCCAGCAACAACCGGTTTCGGGATGAGGAAGTGGCCGACTTCGGCAAGGCTCGTCTCACCCATGATCACTGCCCGGGCGTGAGCGATCTTCTCGACAAGCTGTTCGACACGGTTCAGTTTCTCCGGCGTTTCGATGAGGACATAGCCCTGCAGCTCGTTCGGGACGATGATCGCGGTAACCTTAACATCGGTTGCCTTGGTGTCAATGGCCTTCTGGATATTGTCGGCTACGGTGCGCTCCTGCTTGGACGTAGTCTTTATCGCAAAGATACGGTTGACAAAGACTTCCGGTGTCTGCGGTTGCGCGGTAGCTGGTGCTGGTTCAGTCATGGCCATCATTTCGGCAATGCTATGAAGATCTCGTAGATGACAAAACCGATCAGCCCGATAAGGATGACACCGGCTGCTGCAACGGCTGCGATCTTGGTGAACTCTTCCCGGGTCGGGGTGCGCGCGAGCTTTAAGACCCGGAAGTACTTGCGGAACAGCTCTTCGTGGAGCACATTTGCCTTGATTTCAGGTTTTGAAATTTCCATGATAATTCACTTGAGAAAATCGATCTCAAACTGTTTCTGTACTTTGGGGGTTAGTTTCTCGTTGCGACCATATATTTGTGGCGACCGTACGCCCGTGACAACCAGCAGGGTACGCATTTTGTTCTGCATCGCCGGATCGATCTGGGCACCCCAGATAATCCGGGCGTTGGGGTCAACGCGGCTGTAGACTTCCTGGACCACGCCTTCTGCCTCTTCCATGGTCATGTCCGGGCCACCGACCACATTGACAAGCGCGGCGGTCGCACCACTGATATCCACATCGAGAAGCGGGGAGCGGATGGCCTTCTTGACCGAATCTGCCGCCTTATCCTCGCTGTCACTTTCTCCCATCCCGATCATAGCGACCCCTCCACGTTCCATGACCGTTCGCACATCGGCAAAGTCAAGGTTGACGAGCCCGGGCATCGTGATGAGTTCGGTGATTCCCTTGACCGCCCGCATCAGGACTTCATCGGCGATCTTGAATGCTGCATAGAGCGGAAGTTTCGGCACGATCTCGAGGAGCTTGTCATTGGGCACGACAATGACCGTATCCGCCACATCCCGGAGGCGTTCGAGTCCTGCTTCTGCGTTCTCCATGCGGATGGCACCTTCCGCATTGAACGGGAGGGTGACGACGGCAATTGTCAGGGCCCCTTCCTCCCGGGCCGCCTTTGCCACAACCGGGGTTACACCAGTACCAGTACCGCCGCCCAGCCCGACCGTGATAAAGACCATGTCGCAGCCGGAGACAACCGCCCGGAGTTCCTGCTCGTTTTCAAGGGCTGCCTCTTCCCCGATCTGGGGGATGGAGCCGGCACCAAGTCCGCGGGTCCGCTGCCTGCCGACAAGAATACGCTGGTCCGCGTGGGTGCGGATCAGGTGCTGGGCATCGGTGTTGATGGCGATGAGCTTTGCACCATGGATCCCTTCTTCCATCATGCGGGAGATGGTATTCGAACCGCCGCCGCCGCAGCCAATCACCGCGATCTCGGTCTTGAGCTCGGCCAGGATCTGGTCGAGGTCATCATTGTTTTGCGCTGGAGCACTTGTGTCGTCCCTCGCCTTCGTGAGTGCCTCTTCAACAATTGATCTCATGGAAACTTCTTCAACCCCGGGATGTGGATTTTTACTTCACTGCCTGATGCAACCATGTCGGGTGTAATGACCCTGCCGCCGATTTCAACGGCCCGGCCTGATGAGAGTTGTTTGTAGAACGGTCCGGACGGTACTCCCAGTTCGCGCGCTTTCTGGGGATCGAATCGTACCCTGGTTATAATCAGATGATCGCTCTCCGTTGCAGTGATCTCTTTATTACGTATGATTTTTACGCACAATGTATTTAAATCATGTATTAATTGCGACGTATCTTCCCCACACCCGAAAAAAACCGGAAGCAGGCGGTTATCGCGCGTGGTTACGTGAACCACGGGCAATGCATCGAGTTCACGGATAAACCACGGTTCATCTGCTTTGACGGTTTCTGCGATTAATTCCGGATTTATTTCCAGTTTGTGGATGCAATGGCCGGGACTTGCTTTGCAACCCGAAGGATCGTGAAGGTCATGAATGTAACACCGGGCATCAGGGGACAGGGTTTCTGCCAATTCCCGTATAACCCGGTACGTTTCCCATGACAGGTGACCCATGGAGCTGATCTCGCTCTCGCTGAGCCGGGGGATCCCAAGGGTTTCGAGCATGGTGATCAGCTTCAGGAGTTCCTCGCGGCTGAGCGCCTTACGGTCAATATAGGCGGCAACTGCACCACTTTTCTCAGCCATTGCCCGGATCATCTCATCGTTCATCCCCGCGATCTCCCGGGTGTGGGCGATATGGCCGAACGCTCCCCGTGAGGTAAGGGCGATCGCGGTCTCGCGGGCGGCGTAATGGGTACCGCCAAATCCTATGAGCGGGACAGGGTTCTGCATGACCGCGGAGAGGACGCTCTCGGCAACCGCTCTCCCGGCCACCGGGTCTGTCCACTCTTTCTCGGTAGATCCGACTTCAACAAAAAATGATGGGTGGCAGAGGCTGGTCGGGCCGTGATGGGTAACTTCGTAGGAGATCCGGTACCCCGCCGGGCAGTGCTTCGCAAGCGAACGGAGGGTTGCCTGCATCATCCCTGGCGCTGCGGGCGCAAGGGTCCGGGGAGAGCCTCCAAGTTCTGCGTTCCCGTAATTCCCGGTAACATGGACCGTGAGAACCGGGACCGGGTTTGTGCTGGAGTGGCGGGAGAGAAAAATGACAAGATCGACATCGATACCAGAATCAACATTCTCTGCATAGATCAGCCGTTCATCGGATTCGTAAAACTCGTATGTCCTCTCGGCCCCGGGCCAGTCACCGGGACTGCGCGAATCAAGCAGCAGTTCGATCTGGTTGCGAATGTTCTTTCCCGCAGGATCCTGGCGGGAATTGACAAGTGCAACTTTCATCAGCCTCTTCCTTCCCGATGCGCATGCACCAGACCGGTTCAGTTCTCCTTCAGCACACTTCGTCATCCCGCCAGCCTCAAAAAAACTATCATGCACAATTTTTCCTGCCCGTACTTTTGCAGAAGTACTCTTGTGGTTGTTTGAATATTTCCTGTTCCAACCCGATAATGTATATCCTCCCCCCGGCCCCCATACAGGATGGCATCATAACCGGGTAAATCCTTTTCTGGAAGAACATGTTACTAGGTACCATGGACGCCAAGAAAGTTGAGAAGATTTTTCTTGAGGAAGGTATCGACCGGGAGATCACCTGCCCGCAGGCATTCCACATTGCAGAGAAGCATAAGATTGCAAAAGGCGATATCAGCGAGTACTGCAACTCGCACAAGATCAAGATCAAGGCATGCCAGCTGGGCTGCTTCAAATGAGTTTGTTCCTAAACGTCGTTCCGGTCTCAGAAGCGATCTCTGTCATCAGGAGTCTTGCACCAGCCATTGGCGATGAACGGGTTCCCTTAAGCGAAGCAGCCGACAGAGTTCTTGCACAGGATGTCACATCTGATGTCGATATCCCCGGGTTTACCCGGTCGGTTGTGGACGGGTATGCTGTCCGGGCTGCCGATACGAACGGATCGAGTGATGCAATCCCGGCGATCCTCTCCCTGCGTGGACGGATCGCTATGGGTGCCCGGGCCGGTACAGCGATCAGCGGTGCGGACTGCATGTATATCCCGACCGGGGGAGTGCTCCCGGAGGGGGCGGATGCGGTCGTCATGATCGAGAATGCCGAGCAGCTGGGTGATGAAGTCCTGGTGAAAAAACCGGTTGCCCACGGGGAAAATATCCTGTTGTATAACGAGGATTTCTCACGGGGGGAGATTGTGCTGGGACGCGGAAGACGGCTCTCATCACGGGATTCCGGGGTTCTTGCAGCAGCGGGCTGTGTTTCCGTGACGGTTGCACAAAGACCGAAGATCGGCATCCTCTCGACCGGTAATGAACTTGTACCGGTGACAAACGTTCCTGGCCCGGGGCAGGTCCGTGACGTCAACTCGTACGTCATCGCGTCGTTTTTGAAAGAACTGGGGTGCGTCCCGGTAGTTTACGGTATCATTCCCGATGACCGGGAGAAGCTCCGGGACGCGATCGATCGGGCAGTCCGTGAGAATGATGCGGTTCTTGTCTCCGGGGGGAGCTCGAAAGACGAGCGGGATATGGTTGCAGCCATCATCGCGGAGCATGGAAGGGTACTGATTCACGGGATAGCAATTGCACCCGGAAAACCGACGATAATCGGGCAGAGCGGGAAGAAGCCGGTGATTGGCCTTCCCGGCCATCCTGCTTCAGCGTTTATCGTTCTTGTCGCAATCGTCCGGCACCTTATTGTTGCGATGACCGGCGAGACCGGTAGCCTTACCAGGACTATCGAGGCAACTCTCGCACAGAATATCCCGTCCACGCGGGGAAGAGAAGACTACGCGAGGGTCGTAGTAACCGACGGTATCGCAACTCCCCTTTTTGGAAAGTCCGGCCTGCTCAATACGCTTGTGAAGAGCACCGGGATTGTTCGCATCCCCGCGGAGAGCGAGGGGCTTGAGACAGGTACCCGGGTCGAGGTGATCCTGTGGTGAAACGGTACCTGAACGTAAAACCGCTCGGCGAGGTTCTCAATCTCATGGGGACGGCATTCGACTGCGTTCCCTCGCATGAACGCGTTCCGCTTCTCGCTTCGGTGGGCCGGGTGACCGCAGAACCGATCTTTGCATGGTACTCTGTGCCCGAGGTTCATCTCGCAGCAATGGATGGCATCGCCGTCATCAGCAGCGAGACCCGTGACGCGAGTGAACAGAATCCCGTGACTCTCGACCATGCAGCCCGGGTAAATACCGGCAACATTGTTCCGCTCCCCTTCGATGCGGTGATCATGATAGAGGATGTGTTTGTCGAAAAAGAGCGGTTTACCATCAGGAAAGCCGCACCACCCTGGCAGCATATTCGGCCCGCAGGCGAAGATATTGCGGAATCGGAGATGGCGCTTCCGTCACGGCACTGCATCCGCCCGGCGGAGACCGGGGCGCTTGCGGCGTACGGGATCACCGGTGTCCCGGTGCTTGGGGTCAGCGTCGGCCTCATCCCGACCGGAAGCGAGCTTGTCCCGCACGGGACCCATCCCGCACCCGGACAGGTTGTTGAAAGCAACACGGTGATGGCCGAGGCAATTATCCGGACGACCGGGGCCTCCTGCACCCGGTATCCTCCCGTGAGTGATGACCCGTCCCTTATCCGTTCAGCGCTGGAAACAGCGGTCGCAGAGAATGAGGTTGTCATTATCTCCGCAGGCTCTTCCGCGGGAACGAAGGATTACACGGCCGATGTTATTGGTGAACTTGGCGAAGTGCTTGTCCACGGAGTTGCAATTAAGCCGGGGAAACCGGTTATCATCGGCCGGATAAAGGGGAAGCCGGTTATCGGGATGCCGGGTTATCCGCTCTCGGCACTGACCGTGCTCCGTGAGATCGTACTGCCGCTCCTGCACCGGTACGGCCTCCCGGTCCCGGTCCCGGCGACGATCCCCGCTCACCTTACCACGTCAATCTACAAGGAGGCGGGAAGCGACGAATTCGTCCTCTGTTCAGCCGGCAGGGTCGGGAACCGGTTCGTCATCTCGCCCCAGTCACGGGGAGCCGGGGTCCAGATGAGCGCGGTGCGGGCAAACGCATACCTCAGGATACCTTCCGGCTCAGAAGGATACGAAGCCGGGTCACGGGTTGAGGGGATCCTGACGGTGCCCCCGGAGAACGCGGAGAAAGCCCTTCTCATCACCGGGAGCCATGACCCGGTCATCGATTACCTCACGGACATGCTCCAGCAAAAGGATGTCGAGGTCCACTCGACCCACGTCGGCAGCGTGGGTGGCATCCTTGCCTTAAAAAAGAACGAGTGTCACGCGGCCCCTGTCCATCTTCTCGCGGATGACGGGAGCTACAATGTCCCGTTCCTCGAAAAGTACCTGCCCGGAACGGGGCTTGTTCTCGTTCACGTTGCGAAACGGCAGCAGGGGATCGTCTCGAAAGATGGCATCGGGTTCGATGAACTCAAAAACGGTCTTTTTATCAACCGGCAGCGGGGTTCCGGGACACGGATACTCCTGGACCATGAACTCAAGACGCGGGGAGTCAACCCTGCGTCGATCCTGGGTTACGATCGCGAGGCAACAACGCACCTCGCCGTTGCTCTCGCGGTAAAATCCGGGGAGGCTGACGCCGGGATGTGTGTTTACAGCGCAGCAAAGATCCTGGGCCTTAGGTTCGTTTCGGTGGCATCAGAGCGGTACGAGCTTGCGATCCGGAAAGAACATTTCACCGACCCCCGGGTCGCTGCTCTGGTTGATTTGATCGCCTCCTCCGACTTCAGGGCAACTCTTGACCATCTCGGCGGGTATGATTCGCGGGAGACGGGCACATTGCGCGAACTGCCATAACTACTGCATCCTCCGGTGCTGCACACGGGGTTACACCGGGGATTTCCCACGTTTTTATCCCAAAAACCGGACGCCCGGTTTTCAGGGCCAGCGCAATCTCGGAGAGCGTCCCGTGGCTTCCGCCGATCGCGATCACCGCGTCCGCGGACTGGACCACGAGAGCATTCCGTGCATGACCAAGCCCGGATCGGATAACGATGGAGAGATAGGCATTTCCATCTCCTGTGTCAGGTGTGATACCGACAGTCAGCCCGCCGTTTTCCCGTGCGCCCCGCGAGGCTGCTTCCATAACACCACCGCGCCCTCCGCAGACAAGGGTCAAGCCATACGCTGCAATACGTTTGCCGACGATCCGGGCGGTCTCGTATTCTTCCGCCGTGCAGTCTCCTGCCCCGATCACCGCAATTTGTTTCATGTTCTCCTCAGGAGTCAATACCTCCATGGGGGTTAATAACCATGAGCCGGAGCGAGGTCATCTCTTCGATGGCAAACCGTGGGCCTTCACGCCCGAGGCCCGAACCCTTTCTCCCCCATAGGGCATATTGTCGACCCGGAACGTCGGGATATCGTTTACAACTACGCCACCGACATCCATCTCGCCAAACGCCTGCAGTGCCCGGTTGATGTCCTGGGTAAAAACCCCGACCTGTAGCCCGTACTCCCCCGTATTTGCAATAGCAAGAGCCTCGGGATAATTCTCGTACGGGATTACGGAGATAACCGGTGCGAATACTTCTTCCCGGTTCACCCGCATGGCGGGAGTCGTATCGACAAGAACGGTTGGGGCAAACATATTCTCTTCAAGCGTTCCGCCCGTGAGAATCCGGGCCCCCTGCCGCACTGCTTCCTGCACTTTCCGGTACGCTTCCTCAGCCTTCAGCCGGTCTATCATAGGCCCGATATCTGTTGCCTGGTCGCGGGGATCGCCAACGCGCAGTTCATGGAGTGCAGCGAGGATCTTCTCCAGCATGATCTCGTAGACAGGGCGATGGACCAAGACGCGCTGCACAGAGATGCAGACCTGCCCGGCATTGATGAAGCCACCGGTTGCAATTCTTTTTGCTGCATAGTCAAGATTTGCATCCTTATGAACAATCACAGCGGCGTTCCCGCCAAGTTCGAGGCCTACCTTTGTCCTGCCGGCGATCTCGCGCAGGTGCCACCCCACTGAACAGCTGCCGGTAAAAGAGAGGTACGCCACCCGGGGGTCCCGGGCAAGCTGCTCGGCCCGGACGTTTGCGCAGGGGACAACACTGATTGCTTCCGGCGGGAGTCCTGCTGCCAGCACCATCTCTCCCAGAACAAGGCTCGAAACCGGTGTCGCTGATGAGGGTTTGAGGATAACTGAGTTCCCCGCAGCAATGGCCGGAGCGAGTTTATGGCATGCAAGGTTGAGCGGAAAGTTGAACGGGACAATCCCGACCACCGGGCCGATCGGGAAACGCCTGAGGTAACCGGTTATCCCTTTAGTATCCCCGGTAACATCCAGCGGGATAATCTCGCCATAGATCCGTTTTGCCTCTTCAGCTGATGTCCGGACCGTTATTGCGGCCCGGGTTACTTCATTTGTGGCAAACTTCCGGGTCTTCCCACCTTCCATGACCAGGGTATCTGCAAGCTCTTCCGATCGCTTTTCGATAGCATCGGCAAGCCGGAACAGGATACCGGCCCGTTCGTGCGATGACAGGGCCCGGGTCTGTTCAAATCCCCGGCATGCTGCAGTTACTGCTGCTTTGAGATCGTGGGTACTCGCCAGGCAGACATCTGCGTATACCTCGCCCGTATAAGGAAATCCCACATGGACGATCTCAGCAGTCTGCTTCTGTACTCCCCCGAGGAGTATCGGATACAGTTTCATGATGGTTCTCAAGCTCACCTGATCGTACTGTACTCGGTCAGCGTACTTCATGAAAATAATGCATAGAGAATTTTTAATGCTGCCAAAATCAGGTAACCAAGATAAAAATTATGGAACCGGGAAAAATTTCACCGGTACGTGATAGACCGCCTCACTCCCGCCAACCTCTTTCCGGTCATCGGCACAGAGGAAATATTTTCCCTGATTTTTGATGGTTATTGTTTTTGTCTGTGTCTTTGCGAGATCGCTCCACTGGACAATCGGGACAATCCCCGCGTAGGTCCAGACCTTGTTGACCTCGTCCCATACCGGTGAGACGGAAAGAAGTTTCGCATTATCCGTGACATCGAGGAAGAGGATGTTGACATTCACCTGGTTGTTCGGGGGACCTGCCTGGATCTGGAATTTCTGGCCGGGGAAGAGGTAGTCAACGCCCATCCCGGCAGTCACATCGATACAGGCAAAGTCGTTCCGGTGAACATCGATCGTGGTATCAAGTCCCGCGGTTTTTGCCGGGGTCTGCATCGACGCCGCTGTGGTGCCCGCAGGGCCCGGGGATGCTCCAGAGGTTCCCGGGGCCGGGGGAGCTGTGGTTTGAGCGGTTGTTCCTGCACCCGGTGCAGTCGTACATCCGGCAAGAATGATTGCGATTGCGAGAATCGCAGCAAAGCAGAGATATCCCCGGTTTCTCATGATTTGTCAATCGGCGAGGAGCACATATATTGGTTGCGATCCCGGGGTTCGTTCTGCGGGACGGTCCGTATCCCGGAACTCCGAAATGAAGTGCACGGGAAAGAGAAAACCTCATATGGCCCAAAGGAAGCACACAGGAGCAGGAGAAAAACTACTTTGTCCACAAGCGATAACATTAGTCATCATGCCTGGCGATCGTGCCAGGGTGGCGAGGGGTTTTGTGAAGGAAGTCACCGCGAACTTCAATGCAAAAGAGATAGAGCGCGAGGTGCAGGAATACTGGCGCACCCGCGAGACATACCGGCTGGTAAAACAGATGCGTGCGGCAGGCAGGCCGTTCTTTTTTGTCGATGGCCCACCCTACACGACCGGCACCATCCACCTTGGCACCGCGTGGAACAAGATCATCAAGGACAGTCTCCTCCGTTATCAGCGGATGTGCGGCAGGAACGTGATCGATCGTGCGGGATATGATATGCACGGGCTTCCCATCGAGGTAAAGGTTGAGCAGGCGCTCGGTTTTGTCTCTAAAAAAGATATCGAGAAGTATGGCATTGGCGAGTTTATCGAAAAATGCCGGGAGTTCGCGATCAACAACAAACTCCTCATGGACAGCCAGTTCGAGAATCTCGGCGTCTGGCTCGATTTTAAGAATGCATACCAGACCGTGACACCTGACTATGTCGAGGCTGCATGGTGGACGCTTGCGCGGGCACAGGAAAAAGGCATGCTTGAGCGCGGCCACCGGGTCGTGAACTGGTGCCCTCGGTGCGAGACGGCGATCGCGGACGCCGAAGTCGAGTACTGGGACGAGACCGACCCCTCCATCTTCGTCAAGTTCCCGATCCGGGGAAAAACGAACGAGTATCTCGTCATCTGGACGACAACGCCATGGACCCTTCCCGCCAACGTCGCCGTGGCAGTGGGAAAAGAGTTCGAGTACGCAGAAGTGCTCGCAAAGAAAGACGGCCGCGAAGAGCACCTCTGGATCGCAGAGCCGCTCGTGAAATCCGTTCTCAAGAAGGGCAGGTACCAGGATTTCACTATCCTCGGTAAGAAGAAAGGCACCGAGCTTGTCGGCTGGGTCTATGACTCGCCGCTGCACAGCCACGTCCCGCTCCAGCGTGGGATCGAGCACAAGGTCGTGACCGCAGATTTCGTCGCGCTTGAAAACACCGGGTTGGTCCACATAGCTCCCGGCCATGGCTGGGACGACTATGTACTCGGTACAAAGGAGTGCCTTCCGATCGTCTGCCCGGTTGATGGTGCAGGGAAATTCAAAGAAGAAGCGGGTACGTTCGCCGGCCAGTTCGTCCGGGACGCAAACGCGAATGTCATGGAAGCTCTCGGGGATCACCTGCTCGCAAAAGAAGCAGTCGTCCACAGGTACGGCCACTGCTGGCGGTGCAAGACCCCGATTATCTTCCGGGCGACATCGCAGTGGTTCCTCAAAGCCTCCGAGATGCGAGACCTGATGCTTTCTGAAGTCGCAAAGGTCGAGTGGTACCCGGAATGGGCAGGCAGCGCCCGGTTCCATGACTGGATCAAGGAAGCCCGCGACTGGTGCATCTCCCGGCAGCGGTACTGGGGAATCCCGATCCCGGTCTGGGTCTGCGGTACGTGCGACAGGTTCCACGTTATCGGGACGATCGGGGAGCTTGAGAGAGCGAGTGGAAAGAAAATCCCCGACCCCCACCGCCCGTATGTTGATGCGGTTACGATACCATGCAGCTGTGGCGGCACGATGAAGCGGGTCGAGGACATCTTCGATGTCTGGTTCGATTCTGCGGTTGCATCGTGGGCAACCATCGGTTTCCCGGGGAAGGAGCAGGAGTTCTCGAAACTCTGGCCCGCCGACTTTATCACTGAGGGGCAGGACCAGACCCGTGGCTGGTTCTATTCGCAGCTCGGGGCAAGCACGATAGCATTCGGCAAAGCACCCTACAAGAGTGTCTGCATGCACGGCTTCGCGCTCGACGCCGAAGGAAAGAAAATGTCAAAGAGCCTTGGCAACGTGGTTACACCCGAAGAGGTCATCGCGAAAGTCGGGGTCGATATCCTCCGTCTCTACGTCCTCTCCTCTTCGGCACCATGGGATGATCTCAAGTTCAACTGGGATGGTGTCGGCACGGTTAACCGGGCCGTAAATATCCTCTGGAACGTGTACCGGTTCCCTCTCCCGTACATGATCCTCGACACATTCGAGCCTGCCTCAAAAGAAGGTGCATGGGACGGTGCGTTTGTCGCTGCTCACCTCCGGCAGATGCCGGATGAGGACCGCTGGATTATCTCGCGCATCAACTCGGTCGCTGCGACCGTCGATGCAGCGCTCAAAGAGTGCCAGCTCCACCGGGCAACCCGCGAACTGATCAACTTCATCCTCGAAGACCTCTCGCGCTGGTACGTCCAGCTCGTAAGACCCCGTATGTGGCTTGAAGGAGAGTCAGAGCAGAAACTCTTTGCGTACGAAACCATCTACTACGTGATGCGCCGGCTCACGGGCCTTCTTGCACCCTTCTGCCCGCACATCACCGAAGAGATCTACCGGAACCTCCGGCAAAAATACGACCCGGAGAGCATCCACATGCTCTTCTGGGAGGCGGGCGACATGACTCTTGTCGACCGCGAACTCGAACACGCGATGGAGGTTATCCGGCAGTTTGACGATGCGAGTGCAAACGCCCGGCAGGCCGGGAAACGAAAGCTCCGGTGGCCGGTGGCAGAAGTTGTCGTTGTAACAAAGGACGATTCCGTTCGGGCCGCAATCACCCGGCTCAACCCGGTCTGCGTGGACCGGGCCAATGCCCGGAAGGTCACGGTTGTCATGGGCCACTGGGATCGTATCGGCTGGCACGCCGAGCCGGTGATGAAGGCACTCGGCAAAGGGTTTGGCAAGGATTCCTTCAGGGTCAAGGGGCTGATCGAAGCTGCGGACGGCAATGCTATCAAGGCCGCGGTCGATGTCGGCCGTACATTCCAGCTCGAAAGCGAGGGAAAGGCATTCGAGATCGGGGCAGAACATGTTACGTTTGCTGAAAAACTCCCGGAGGATCTCTTCTCGGCAGCAATGCCGGTGGCAACCGTATACGTGGACGTGAAGCTGACGCCAGAACTCGAAGCTGAGGGGTACGCCCGTGAGGTCATCCGCAGGATACAGGAGACCCGGCGCCAGCTTGATCTCGCGGTCGAGGACTTCATCAGGGTGGATATTCTCGTGAAGGATGCACGGGTTGTCTCGCTGCTCAGCCAGGGCGCGATCACCAGAACGATTGCTGACGAAGTCCGGGCAAAACAGTTTGGTTTCCTCCCGGAGCACCGGCCAGTCGATGAGCCACACTACCAGTCAGTCCGGGAATGGGACGTAGAAGGCGTGGAAATGATAATTGCCATGTCGAAAATTGCGTAAAAATTTCCATTCAATTTTCCTTTTTTTAGTAGTTTTATGAAGCCAAAAGAGCTGGCAGAAAGATCATACCACCGATTCCAAATTCTTTTTTTTTTAATTTTGTGGAGAAAAGAATTTTTCCCCGAGTCCTTTACTGCCCGTTCGTCTTGCCAGCACCGGCATCCACCCTGCCATCTTTTGGAAGGCTCAGCGTAAAAGTACTACCAATACCCGGGACGCTTTTTACCGTAAGGGTACCTCCCAGACGTGAGGTCCGGGACCGGGCCATGGTCAGGCCGACACCGAGGCGACCGTACTTGCGCGAGAGCTTGTCAGCATCGCTGATATAGAACGGATCGAAGATGATCTCCTGCTTATCCGGGGCAATGCCGATACCATTATCCGTTACCGAAATTCGGAGCTTCTCCCCGGTATCCTCCGAACTCACCGTTATGATCCGGGGCGGTCGGGAATAATTTACTGCATTCGCAATGAGCGCGTCGAGAATCTCATGAATATAAGGGCCGTTGCTCGTAAGGGTTGTTCCTGCCGGGATGGTAATCGTGATCGATGCTTCAGCATCATATTTTCCCTGCCGTACCACCATCTCTACGAGTTCGCGCACGGCAACCGGTTCCTGATCCGGCCAGTAATTTTTCTTATGAACCGATTCGAGAAGACTGAGTTCGAGGATCTGGCTCACCATGTGCCGTTCCGATTCCACGTACGAATAGACCTTCCGGAGGATCTCTCTCGCGACCGGAGGTATACCAAATGTATCATCATCGATCAGGAGGTCAAGGTACCCGATAACCGGTTGAAGCGGAGTCCGGAGTTCGTGGGCGGCGACATTGATAAAGTCACGTTTCCGTGCGAGCTCCTTCTGAAGGCGCAGCCTGGACATCTCCCGTTCCGTCACGTCACGCAATGCAACGATATTGGCCGTCTTTCCCTGGTACGGGATCAAGGTTCCGACAGATTCAAGAATTATTTCCTTTCCGTCAGGTTTGATGGCCCGGTACCTCTGGATATAGCCCTCCTTTCCTTCGAGAACGTTCCGGAGATCCTGGACGACAACCTCTTTTGACTCCGGCGCGCGATGAAACTGAGTGTATTCTTCCCCAGTACCTCATCCGGCCGGGAAAACCCGAACATCTTCACAATACTCTGGTTCACGTACAGGATCGTTCCATCAAGATCCTGGATCAGGATTCCATCGAATGCATGCTCTGCAAGCATCCGGTAACGCTCCTCGCTCTCCCGGAGGGCCATTTCAGCCAGTTTCCGCTCCGTAATATCGCGGGCAACCATCTGGAATTCGATGATCCGGCCTTTATCATCGAAAAGTGCCCGGTCGGTCCTCCGGACCCAGCGGGGTGAACCGTCGGGATGCAGTACCCGGTACTCGCGGGTGTACGCCGGGTCGGAGGCGTTTAAGATCACCCGGTGCTCCACAAGAGCTGCCCGGTCCTCTTCAGCAAGGAACTGTTCCGCCAGCCGCCCTATCAGCTCACCCCGCGTTTTTCCGAAGTACTTGCAGTAACCGTCATTCACAAAAAGGATTGTTCCATCTGGATGGTAGCGGGCGATGAGTTCAGACGGATCGATGATAAGCCGCCGGAACTGGATCTCATCACGGTCTGAGAGGAGGTCAGATCCAATCGATCCGGAACGGGTCGCGGGGGCAGGAATCCCGGGCCGGTCTGCGGGCATTCCGGGGGAAATTCTCAAGGCACGTTCAATCGAGAGGGGCAGTACTTTTAAGTAATTGTAATTCGGGTCCTTGACGATGTACTCAAAAGCACCGCTCTGGATCGTACCGGGTGCAGCTTCCTCATCCTCAGCCCCGGATACAACGATAACCGGGATTCCGGAATCCCGTAATATCGACAGGATATCAAATGCCGTCCCGTTTCCTAAGTAGAAATCGCAGACAACGATATCAACCTGCTCTTTTCCGATGGCAGACCGTGCTTCATCAAGAGACCCGGCAATCCTCACGGAATATGCCGGGTAGGAGTCCCGGATCATCCGGGTAAAAGCCATCTGGTCTACCCGGTCATCTTCCACCAGAAGAATCGTCAGGTTCCGGTTGCTATTTGGCGTAACGGTTATACGGTTCGATCAGCCGGGCAATTCGCTTAAGATCCAGTACATGCGGATCGTTCGCATGACCTCGACAAACTGCAGGAAATCCACGGGTTTGATCATATACCCGGCCGCACCAAGATCGAAGCTCTGGACCTTATCGAGCTCGCCCCGGGAAGTTGTGAGAACAATCACCGGAATACGGCGGAGATTCTCATCTTTTTTCAGGATTGCGAGAAGTTCGATCCCGTTCATCCGGGGCATGTTGAGGTCGAGAAGGATGATCGAAGGCTTTGGGTTTGCCGGATCGTTCAACCATTCGAGGGCCTCCTCGCCGTTATTCACATGGTAGAGCGGATTTGTGACATTCAGGTCACGGAGGGCCCTTCTTACCGACATCATGTCTACGAGATCGTCTTCGACAAGGAGTATGCTTTTATCGCTTTTCATTTCTGACCATCCGCTTCATCAGGGGATATCGGAAGCGTGACATAAAAAACACTTCCTTTTCCAACCTCCGATTCAACCCAGACCCGGCCACCGTTCATCTCCACGATCTTTTTCACGATGGAGAGCCCGATCCCGGTACTCTCGATCTTATCGCGGGGCTGAAGGGTCTGGAATATCTGGAAGATCTTTTCATGGTGCCGTGGATCTATACCCGGGCCGTTATCCCGGACGGAGAGTTTCCAGAAATCGCCTTCCCGGGCACAGGCAATATGGATCTCACCGGCCGGCTTGTCATTGTACTTTATCGCGTTCCCGACAAGATTCGACATGAGCTGGTGAAGCCGGGTCTTCTCGTACCGGATTACCGGCAGGGGCGTATCGACAGATACGGAAATATGGGGTGGGGGCGAAAGGCTGTCCAGTGTCTCGCGCACCACCTCTTCGAGGCTGACACGTTCTTTCTCTTCCCGGAACTGGCCAACCCGGGAGTAGGCAAGGATGCCTTCGATCAGGTTCTGCATCCGGGTCACCCGGTTAACGAGAAGATCGATCTGGGTCTTTCCCTCATCGTCAAACTTGTCCCGGTAATCGGCGTACAGCCACTGGGAGAGAGACCCGATTGCGCGAAGAGGGGCCTTGAGATCGTGGGATACGATATAGGCAAAATCCTGGAGTTCTGAGTTCGCGATCTCCAGTTCGCGGATCAGCTGGGCATTCTGTTCCTCCATCTTCTTCCGCTCACGAATATCGATAAGAGATTCAACGAGGAGCCGTTTCCCCCGCAGTGTAACACTTTTTACGTTTTTTATGATGGGGATCTTCTGGCCATAGATATCGATAAGAACCCGTTCGGCGTTATCGACCTTTTGGTTGAGATCGGTTATGGGGCATCGGCCCACCTCTGCGGGACAGACAAACCGGTGACAGGGCCGGCCCAGAACCTCTTCCCGTGAAGCTCCGATCAGTTCGAGCGCTTTTGGGTTGACATCGGTGATAATGTGCGTATCTGCTTCAATGATCAGGACCCCGGCCTGGATTGACTGCATGATAGTCTTGAGATATTCTTCATTCTCCCGCACTTCGTTGAATGCCCGGTCGCGGTTGAGCGTAGCAAGTGCGGCAGCAGACAGGGCAAGGACAAAGGTGAAGATCAGGACAAGAAGGTACAATATCTTCAGCATCATGATGCGTGACGAGATCTGACCGGCGTCGAGATCGACCCCTACGATCCCGACCGTTTCGCCCCGGGAATTATAGACGGGCGCATAGGAAGAGAATACGGTTCCCCACGAATCTGTCGTGAAACCGGGTTCTGCCGTAGGAAGGTAGAACCCGTTCAGCATCGCGGGGGTAACATAGTAATAATGTTCGCCGATGGATGCACCGGCCGGCCGGGCATTCGGGTTTAAGTAATCTGCATCCGCAACAAGGGTGACTGTCCCTTCTACTTTTTTAATTGTGTAAATGTAGCGGATATCGGGGTTTGTCGTACGGATGCGATCGAGGTTATGTCGGACAGCAGCATAAGCTGCGGTCTGTTCGTCGCCCGGATTCAGACTCGCGAAAGTGTCGCCATCGATCATCTGTGCAGCGAGCCGGACTGAGGATATTCCCTCAAGCCGGGTGGATTCCATGACGACACCCTGTGTCTGCTGGAAGGTCGCGATGAACAGGAAGACTGAAACAGCAACGATCAGGAAGAACAGGATGATAACGATCTTTTTCGCTGCCGGGGAATTCAGGAGGGTATCGGTCGGATCGGCCATACATCTGCACCGGACCGGCCTTCAAACGGTCCTTTACAAATGGTTGGTAATGATGGTATTAAATGCGTGGTTTTCCCTCGTCCGTTTTGCTTGTGATCCCGGTTTTTTAACGGCACGGGTTGTTACCCTGGATCTGTTCCGGATTGTATCGATGCCGGTACGTTTGCCAGATTCAGTACTTCTCTAAATTTACCTCCGTGAATTTTGGCAAGTCATCAATACTCTCAACCTCTGATCAACCAAACGGTCGAAGAACAGAAACAAATGAGACAAATTTGAGTTTTTTCCGAATCCCTTCCCAGACCAATAGCCGGAAGAAATCGAAACGGAACAAATCTTCAGCAACGGTTCTTGGTCCTCGTTGAACCTTAGAGAAGAACATCCATTGAAGAGAGACCCAGATATTTTTGAGAAGGAAAGAGATTATCGTCAGCAGGTACCGGATCACAACGTTTCTTGTGGATGTCCTTGCTTTCACGATATTCCGGATACGGTACGAAGACTCGATCGCAAACCGGTTCTTGTAGACCCGGTAGATCCGACGGGGTTTCCAGTTAATACCATACACGACGTAACCCAGGTTCACATTCCCGTATTTCTTATTCCTTCCCAGAAGGTACTGGACATCAATTGCCAGAGTAAGAGAAAGAGGTTCGCCAGTTCCCATCATCGTATACTGTGCATACCGGGAATGATTTCCCCGGAGTATTTTCTTGAGTTCTTCGCCGTGTTTTCTCACCGGAACAATGTGCGGGATCTTTTCCTTCTGGAGAAATGAGAACACATCTTTTGAGTAAAATCCCCGATCAAGACAGAGTACTTGGGTGTTCACTTTTGCGTTGTGGATTATGGCCAAAAATTTCCGGATGTACTCGACCTTTGACACACCCTTCTTCACCGGGAAAACTGCAAGGGTCTGCCGTTGACCTTTTGTTGTGATGGAGAGCGAAACATACGAGTAAAATGTGGTTGTTGATTTCTTCATTTTACTCTTGAGGACGTAATCTTTGTTCGCTTCGATAATTTCGCCATAATAAGGATCGTCGGTGAAATCTATGGCAAAATGATACGATTTTCCGGGAACAAGGATCTGATCGTTTGAATAGGTGAGGATCTTTGATTGTATTTCGAAAAGCGATTCTAAATCCACCTTCGATAAATGGTATCTGACTGACGTTTCACACGGGACTTTTTCTACAGCCTTATTGATGGAATGCACGGATAGTTTGGTTGCTGACATCCCAACAAGTGACTGGATAAGGGTCTTTTGTCTCAGTGTTCCGTTGATGGAAATGGTGAGATTCCGGTTGATTGCATCCACTGCTATTTCGGAACAATCTTCTGCTCGGATCTCATTCTTTATTCGGCGGGTGAATTGTCGTCTATTTGCCATATGCGGCGCCCGCTGCCTATTTAGATCTGCCGGTTTTGATTAGCCTCGGCTAAAAATTAGTGAAGTACTGAGATTGCAAAAAACCGTTGCTTTCCAAAGACCGGTCACGGTATAACGCCAGGCCGCCCAGCGATGTGCTGACAAAATGCATGTGTTCCTCTCAACCGCCCGGAAAAATCAAAAAAGAATTTGATTGATATTCTGACACGGGAATATCGATAAAAATGAAGAGAGGTATTTTACTTCGACACCGCGATTAATTTTTTCAAAAAATCCTTACCCTCCGGGCTTGAGAACAACGGTAAATCCCGGTTCTCCACGACCGCACTCCGTTCAACGACCACTTCCTCTTCCGTGATCGGGTTGAACCCTTCTTTCCGGCACAGCTCCTTGTGAACGAGCACGCCACGGCGCTGCCACGCCGGGGTCGTTGCAAGGTTTATCCCCCGCTCGTGCATCATCTCGTGCATCTCCTTTGCCTGCATTCCCCGGAGCCGGTGTGCAGCTTCACGCCCGGTCATTCCTTCACTGATGAGAGCCTGCTGGCAGTACGCGTTGATATGATTCCGCCATGCTTCGTTCTGCCGGTTGGCCAGGTACTCAAATGCAAACTCCGGTGTCGCCTGGACGATCCGGGCATCGAAGGCCAGCGGTGCCGTACAGCAAAGGGTCATGCTCAGTGCGCTTGCCGCGTACGAGGCAGCGACCGAATCTATCTTTTCCACGCGACCATTAAACGGGAGCTTTGTCAGGTACAGGCTGATCTCATCCGAGAACGTGAACGCAAATTCCGGGGAGAGACCGCTGTCGGCTACAAGCGATGTGCAGGCAGCGACCATGGCCTTGTTAAAAGATTCGTCAAACGGCTTCTGGAACCCGAGTGTACTGGTCAGGTTGTGGAATGCACGACCGTCTAGCCGGACAAAAACAGGGGGGATGGTTGAGATAGCAGAAAATATTTCCCGGTTTTCCATAGGTCAACCACCGGGGTGTTGCCTCAAAATTATCGGAGGTCTCCCCAAACAAGCAGGTACTCCTGCTTACTCTTCGCCGCTTCCACCGGTGAATGCGCCCGGGAGGTGCCGGATCAGGACGATATCGTCGATCGCGCTGATGATCCGGTACGGGATCTTGAGTCCCTTGAAATTCCGGAGTTCGAAGAGCTCGTCGTTGACCTTGCACACGACGATGGATTCTAACTTCTTCTGGTCTACGTCAATGACAACATCCTCGACTTCGCCAACAAACATGCCCTTGTCAGTATAGATCTGAAGCCCGAACAACTCGGTAATCTGGGTTTCCATCGTTATCAGATGAAAGTATATACTTAAGAGTTAAAAAGATACTCCTTTGCTATGGACGGGTCCTTTCGAATCGGGCGCTTATTCGGCATCCCGATCCAGATTCACTATACCTTCCTGCTGGTGATCCCCCTTTTTGCCTGGATCATCGGCAGCCAGATCTCCGCCACTATTGATCTCCTCAAGGGGTGTACGCGGTCCCGATCGATCCGGCCCTGATCACGACTGGGTTTATCCCCTACATCCTTGGGGCACTCGTTGCTCTCGGGCTCTTTGGCGGTGTGCTGATCCACGAGATCGCTCATTCGGTCGTTGCCCTACGGAACGGGATCCGGATCAATAATATCACCCTGATGATCTTTGGCGGGATATCGAGCATGGAAGAGGGGGCGCCGGACCCGAAGGTGGAACTCCCTATGGCCCTCGTTGGACCATTGATGAGCCTCGTGGTCGGTGTCATCTGCTCGGGGATCGTGTACATCGTCCCGGCCATCACCCCGGACCCCGCGACTGCCGGTGTACTGGTCTTCCTTTTCGCGTACCTCGGCCTGCTCAACATTATCCTCTTCGCATTCAACCTGCTGCCGGCCTTCCCGATGGACGGGGGCCGGGTACTCCGGGCATTTCTCGCGAAGCGGATGCCGCTCCACCGGGCGACCCGGATCGCAGCCGATATCGGCAGGGGTTTTGCGATCCTCTTTGGTATCGTCGGCATCATCTTCTTAAACCCGTTCCTGATCCTTATTGCCCTTTTTATCTATATCGGGGCGAGCATGGAGTCGAACGCGGTAAAATACAATTTCCTGCTCCAGGACGTAACGGTGGGAGATATGATGAGCAGACCGGTAACAACGGTCCCGTCAACGCTCCCGCTCAGCCAGGTCATCGACATGATGTACTCGAGCAAGCACCTCGGGTTCCCGGTCGTTGAACGGGACACGCTCGTCGGGATGATCACCCTTGCTGATGTTAACCGGACATCCTCGATCGATCGTGAAGCAATGCAGGTCCGGGATATCATGACCCGGGATCTCATCGTGCTTCCCCCGACGGCACCGGTGATCGATGCCCTCAAGATCATGTCGGCAAGAAATATTGGCAGGATCCCGATCGTGGGCGACGGGAAACTCCTGGGTATCATTACCAGGACCGATATTATCAAGATAACCGAACTGAAGCAGATTTGAGAGCCTAAAACCGGCTTATTCCTCCTTCTTTTTTGTGCAAACCCGTTTTATGGCACCGGGCCGGTTGCAGGTCCGGAAAAATGAGCGACCACGATTCGCTGGTTCTCCACGATGAATTATGAGGAAAAATTGAGGACCGGATCGATTGCCGAACTCCCCGCCACCTTCCGGTACGCCTCAAGATCCATAAACGGCCGCTTTGCAACAACTGCTGCAACCCTCTTCTTCCCCACGCCAGGCAGCCACCGGAGCGCTGTTGCCGGCAGCTGGTTGATCCTGACCGGGACAGGCAGAGCAGTGATCGACCTGCTCCCCCAGTCAACAACAACGGCATCAGTCACGGTCCTCACGTCGAGACGGAGCGGGAGCCCGATAAGGATGGGGTACGATCCCATCTGCCGACCGAACGATAATTCTCCGGAGACTTCAATCAGTACATCCTTGAGCACCATCCCGGCCGGAAATACCCGCTTTAGCATCGGGAGATCAATTCTCTCCCGTACAAACTCCTTGAAGGCCTTGAATTTCCGTTCGAATTTTCCAAGAGTGTTGTCGGTATACACCGGCGTTCCCTCAAACGGCATCACCTGCCGGATATTCACCCGCCGGACAAGAAGCCCCGCATCGAGCACCCGTTTGAGGAATTGCCCATTGAGATCGTACGTTTTTATGGTCTCTCCGGCAAGACCGCAGACGAAATTGAGACCCGGGAGGAGTTCGGGCACATTGTCCCTCCGCATCCCGCCTTCTTCGTTGACAATCTCTATCGCCCGGAAGACTTCATCCGGCAGTGCCTTGAGATTGTTTGCCGCGATCACCGCCGGGTCCGCAGTCTCCATACCGAACGCAGCAACATCGCCTGAGGTGTGGTGGCGTATGATTGCACGGAGAGCCTCCCGGCTCTCCTCCTCGTGGCGTGCGATGGTAGCCGGGTTCGTGTTGTCAATGTGGAGGGTCCGGAGATCCGGTGCTACTGCATGGATAGAGCCGAAGAGTTTTTCGAGAAGTTCGGGCCGGGGTGCAGGATATTCCCCGGGCCCGGCGCCGTACGCAAGGATATCCGGTTGCCGGCCGACACGGAAGTGCCGGGCTCCGTGCGAGTGCAGGGCCGCGACCTCGGCGGCAATCGCTTCCACGCTACGGTACTTCGGGCTCCCGTAGAACGGCTCTGTGCAGAACGAACAACCACCCGTTACACCGTGCGAGCAGCCGCGTGCAGTTTCGAGCTCGCACATCACGTACGGGTAACCGGGGTGCTGTCCGATGACGAAGCTGCCGCTCACGCTCCAGGGATCGGTCCGGGCATAGTCCAGCGTCCCTTTCGGTTCGCTGCCACCCAGGTAATTGTCAAGAGCGATGGCCGGCTCACCTTCGAGCAGCGCATCGTACCCGGCAATCACCTGCCGGATTGCTTTTTGTCCGCCACCGGATGCAAACCCGAATCCGATCGGCCCGCCGACCACTTTTCTCTTTCCCCGGAAGAGATGCCCGATCTGCTGGATCTCGGTGAGAGTCGCAGGAGTTCCGCCAAGGTATTTACCGGGGACTGTAACCCCGGCTATCATAACCAGCATGTCGGCATTGTTAAGATCCGCTGCAGTCTGTGGTTCTTTTCTCAGCTGATCGATCGTGTGATACCGGACAGAGTAACCGTTATCGATAAGTGCTCCCGCTACCGTGCGGATGTACGGCGAGATGTACGGCGGTACGCCAAGACAGGCAGGCTCATCTACGTACCCATCAAGGATAACCGCGGTTCCGGATGGTCCATTACCTCCGGCCCGTGACGGGCCACTGGCTCCTCCGGTTTCTTCCGGTACCGGCGCGGGTTCCGGCTCGGTCACGACGACAGTCGCGAAATTCCCGCGAACCCGCTTACGCTTCATGGCCGATCAGGGCGAGAAGTTTTCTTGCCCAGTACAGTTTCCCGCGTTTCATGGGTTCGACATCCTGATCGTCGAGATCGAATCCGACCAGCGTGACATGCGAGGCCCCGAACTCCTCGGCTGCAAAGACCGCCCGGTCGCCATCGGTGAATCCGCCGAAGTTATGAACATTCTTAAGGGGGGCACTCTGGGTCGTTGCAACTACCGGGCCGGTAAATCTTGGCAACCAGTGCTTCAGGAGCGGTATGTTGTCGCCGTGAGCGTGGATGATGATGATCGTCCCTTCCCGGTTCAGTTCGACGAACCGGTCGGTAGCTCCATCGAGATCGGTAAAGATGGCGTCAGGGTGTATTCCGTTCCGGTCAAGAACTTCAGCTGCCGCGTCCGCCGCGAACACGATGCCGCAGATCTTCCCAAGCTCATCCTTTAATCCGGGAGCGTTGCCGCAGACGGTCACTTCGTTCCCGTTCGTGAGTGCAGCAAGAGAGAGCAGGTTATCCCGGGTCATGAGGGACGAGAGCACCCGTGCGGCTTCTTCATCTGCAGCCCGGTCGAAACCGAAGTAATCCAGGATCTCCCGGTAATGGGGCTCCCAGTCCTTAAACTCCATTCTTTCTGCCCTCGTTTTCGAGACCGACGAGGTTCTTGAACTTCTGCAGGATAGGTTCGATCACAAAACTCAAAAGCTCTGCCTTGTTCTCGACTTTACCGAAGTAGTGGAGCGGGAGCGTTGCAGCAGCCATGTTCGGGTGGCCGCCGGCATCCCCCATCTCGCCAAATGCTTCGGAGAGTGCGTTTCCGATGTGAAGCCGTATGTCCCGGTTGCGGGCGGAGATGACAATTGCGGTGTCGGTGATCCCGTACACGAGAGCCGTGTTGACACCTTCGAGCGTGATCAGGAGCTCGGCTGCCTGCGGGAGGGCATCGCGGTTCATCACGTACCCCACGTTAGAGAAGAGGTACCCGCTCTGGATCTTCCGCTCCTGGATCGCCTTCCCGATAACGTCGAGCGTCTCCTGCGACATAGAGGGAGACATGATCTTGTCGAGCAGGTCGGCATCGGTAAGGGGCAGGAGGAAACCTGCGTAGTTGAGATCCTGCGGTGTGACGTTCCGCTTGAACTCCTTCGTGTCCGTCCTGATCCCATACAGGAGCGCGGTCGCAACCCGCATATCAACGGGGACATCGAGCTCCTGCAGGTACTGGGTCATGATGCTTGCGGTTGCGCCGACACCGGGCCGGATATCGACAAACGTACCCTGTGCCGAGAGGTGTTTTGCATCCTTGTGATGATCGATGATGATGTTGATCTTTGTCTGGGGCGGGACATCGTTATTCGCACCCGGCCCGGAGCAGTCGACCATTGCGAGGTAATTGCATTTCTGGAGTGCTTCGACCGTCAGGTGCTCCATCTTGATATCAAGAAGGTTAACGAACGTCCGGTTCTCCTGGTGACCGATATTGCCTTCGTAGAAGATCCGGGTAGCCAGGTTTTTCCCGTTTGCGGCACGGGCGATCTCGGCAAGCGCCATTGCCGACGAGATCGCGTCCGGGTCTGGGTTCTTGTGGGTGATGATGCCAAGGGTTCCATCCCACCCGGCAAGGAGCCCGTACAGCCTCTGCGAGATCCGGCTCGAGTGCTGTTTCCGGATCTGGAGGATCGCTGCCCGGGCGACAACCTCCTGCGGGTAGAGGACGAACTCTGCCCCTGCCGCATTGAGCTTGCCGCCGTTGACCGGATCGATCGACCGGGCTACGACCTGCACGGATGGATATCGCTTCTTGATAGTAACGACAGTCGCAAGATTCGCATCGGGGTCACCGGTCATCACGAACGCGATCTCGAACGATGGCAGCCCAAAGAGCATGTCGGATGAGGTGATATCGCGCTGGTAGGCATCGTATTTCTGGTCCCGGAGGTGCCGGACCCGCGACTCATCCTTGTCCACAACGACAACGCGCTCATTCTCTTTTGCGAGTTCGAGAATGATGTTGTACCCGTTCGTCCCGCACCCGAAAATGCAGTATTTTGATGGTCCCTGCGGCTCAAACGGGGCTTGTTCTGGCATGTTACAGAAGATGTACCATTCCAGTGTATTAAGGGATTCGAGTCGCGAAATATCCAAAACATTTATTCGCGAATATCGACCACTTAATTAGGTCTAACAGGCTTGGGTCTGTAGCTTAGTTCGGCATAGCGGCGGACTCTTAATCCGCAGGTCAAGGGTTCAAATCCCTTCAGGCCCGTTTTCTTTATCGTTTTGCTGGCAGCCTCAGGCTTTTTGCACCGAGGTCACTGCATATTGCCGGGCGTCTGGTGGGAGTCATCTTCGCGAGACGTGCGGGTTTCCCGTCAGGTAAAACCGGTACGGCTCCTCCCGCGCCTTCGATATTCCCACACGGGTTGTCTGCACGATCCCGGACTCTTCCACCGGCTGAAATCCGGGCACGCTCTGCCGTGAATACATCCTGAGCGAACCGGAATCAAGAGGGGTACCGTTCAATTCCCCGGTGAGGCCGAGTGCCTGCGTGAGTCTTCCCGGGCCGCTGCAGAGAAGGCGGAGGTCCCCTTTCCCGCGGCGCTGCTGCATGACCGGGATTCCCTGTACCGGTTCAAGCGCCCGCAGGAGAACGGCCCCCCGGGCATCATCCTTACCGGTGACAACATTCATGCACCAGTGCATGCCGTACACAAAAAAGAGATGGGCGTGACCCGGCGGACCGAAGAGTACACTGTTTGCCCGCGTCTGCCCATGAAACGAATGCGCCGCGGGATCCTGCCGGGGGTATGCTTCGGTCTCTACAATCATCCCTGCCGTGGTTCTGGTGCCATCGATATGAGCAAGACAACAGCCGAGGAGCCCCCGGGCTACCGTTATGGTATCCTGCTGGTAAAATAACGGGGAAAGGATCATCGCTTTTTCCTCCTGGATTTCTTTTAAACCCGAGCGCCACCGGGGGGTGAAAGGATGGCTGGATTTTAAATCCCGGCACACCGCGGTTATTACGGCCCGATCGTTTTCCAGGAGGGTTTAGTATCCCGGAAAATATTCAAACCGGAGCTGGCTGTCAGGAACACCTATCTCTCGGAGGATCGCGAGTATCGCGTCAACCATCGCCGGAGGCCCGGTGGTAAAGAAGACCCGGTCCCGCCAGTCGGGCAGTTCCTGATCGATCATCCGGCGATCGATCCTCCCGGTCCTCCCGGTCCAGCCAGGACCGGGGGCGGTGAGGGTAAGGACGATACTGAGGTGAGGGTTCCGCTCGGTCAGGTCCCGCATCTCGTGCCGGAACAGGATCCGGTCTTCGGTTCTTGCCGAATAGAGGAGCGTGATGTCGGTGGTAAACATCATCTCCGTTGCGTACCGGGTCATGCTCCAGAGAGGAGTAAGGCCAATCCCACCGCCAATGAATGCAACTTTTTTGTATTCCCCGATGAACGTGAAGTCCTCGAAGGGACCGCGGGCCGCAATTTCATCACCCGGTTTGAGGGCCTTGAGGGCTTGCGCAAACGGGTGGCCGGTCATGCCCTTTGTCACTTCAAAATACGGTACATTCGGGCTGCCCGAAAGGGTCAGGTGCTTCGTGAGTGCCGAAGATCCGGTCCCAATCGTGATGAAAATGTGCTGGCCGGGGAGGAACGTAAACCCGCGGGGTCTCTCGAACCGGACGGATAACGCCGATGCACCACAGGTAACGGACTCAATGACCCGGGTTACAAATTCCATACTGATGATACCTGCCGGGAAAACTCATAAACTATTCCTTTTTTAAAAAAGCCGGATCATCTTCCACCACCCGTTTTTTCGTTCGGCCACATCATCGCATCCCATCCCAATCGGGCGTATTTCGCAAAAGCACATCTTCAAATGACCGGCTGTTTGGCCAGCGCGACAACAACAACCGGCACGGGTTCCGGATAAATGCCCGGCAGATCTTTTTCCCCGGGAGATCCCTAGGGGAAAGCCAGCCGCCCGGCCGGTAGCGCGAACGGTGCATCCACGCCGGCCCGGTTGTCCCTGGCGTCGACCGAAGCGAGCCGATCTCCTCAAAAGGAAGAGCGCGTTTGAGACCGTGCAGGTAAAACGGCCGCGCAGGATCTTCGCTTGCAAAACGCTGGCAGCAGAGGCCGGCCGGGATCCCGTTTGCCCGTAGAGGGGCGGCAATGAGGTAGCTCTTGGCATAGGAAAAACCGGACCTGTGTGCCAGGACTTCCGGAGCATTCAAGAGTAACCGGGTTCTGCCGGAAATCCCTTCTGTGCCGGATCTCATCGCGAACGAAGAGAAAGCACCGGGCTGCGCTATCCCGGCCGGAAATGAGTCCGGCGGCAAGCTCGGGCAAGCGATCGTACACCGTGATGATCGCGGTCAATAACGCCCGATGCATCGAGGTATCTTCCAGGATCCGGAACGGGGATCACGGGATCCATCCCATCCGGACCCACCGCTCGTATTCATCCGCACGGAGATCGCGGTTCTCCCGGACGATTGCGCTGAAGTATAACCGGTTGTCAGCAATGATTGCTTCCTGTGCCGGATCGGAGAATCCGTTTGCAATCGAACCGGCGAGTTTCCTGCCAAGGGCTTCTGCTTCCCGTTCGGTCGCGTCCACGGCCCCGGCATCCCCTCCGGTTGCAACATGGATCCTTCCAACAGAGACTATCCCGAGGTAGTTGAGCACGTGGTCAAGGTACGCGGCAGTCTCTTCGCCACCGGACTCGTGGGTTGTCACCACTGAGCACCCCAACTTCCCGGCCAGTGTCTGGTAATGGATCGCATCGGCAAGCCGATCGAAGAAAATTTTCATCAGCCCGGTTACCTGGTCAAGATATACGGGCGAGGCGAAGATGATCGCATCCGACTCTTGCATCCGGGTCATGAGTGCCGGGAGATCGTCTTCGTACACGCAGACGCCGTTAAACGAACATCCCTCGCATGCGGTGCAGGGGGTTACCCGGAGATCCGCAAGATCGACGATCTCGGTCTCTGCGCCTGCTTCTTGTGCACCTTCGAGCACGAGCCCGGTGAGTCTTCGCGTGGTGCTGTGGATTGTCCGGGGGCTCCCGTGGATTGCAAGGATCTTCATGGTTTCGTTGGCTCCGGTAAAGAAATAGGATCGCGGGAGATATGAGGCTACAGGAGAAATGATCCGAGGCTGCATCCTGCACGTGGAATGGACAAAAAATTTAACACACGCGGGAGATCCCATCAACCCGGTCAAAATCGGAGTCAAAAGAGAGGATCCGGACGGTGTTTTTTGCCTTCATTACGGCAACGGAAATCGAATCGGAGACCGAGAGCTTCCCGTCGAAATGCAGGAAGATAGACATACCATCCCTGAAGATCTCTTCATCGGAGAAAATAATCCGGCAGTTATCGGTAAAATAATGGTAGAGACGTTCCCCGGATTTTCCCCCGCAGCGCCTGCCAATGATGGTGACGGATTCGGCAGCCTCCCTCCGGGAAGAGCAGGGTTTTTACCATATTTATTGGAAGGCAGCAGATTTTACAAAAACGTCTGTTCCTGTGAAAAAAAGATTTGAAAGAGGGATCGGTTATGGTCTCACATACCGGGCATTCCGCCCATGCCACCCATCCCGGGGGGCATTCCGCCACCGGGTGCTGCTGACTGCCGGGAGGCAATGACATCATCGATGCGGAGGATCATGACCGTTGCCTCAGCTGCACTTGAGATAGCCTGGGTCTTTACCCGCAGCGGCTCGACAACACCTTCCTTGAGCATATCGGAAGGTTTGCCGGTCTCGGCGCTGACACCAAACGTCTTCTTTCCCTTCTGGTGCGCCTCGCGCATATCAACAAGCACATCGATTGCATCATGCCCTGCATTCTCGGCAAGGGTTTTCGGGATGACTTCGAGGGCGGCTGCAAAGGCCTCGATTGCCAGCTGGACCCGTCCCCCGGAGCTTGCGGCGAAGTCCCGGAGTTTCAGGGAAAGTTCGGTCTCGATCGCGCCGCCGCCCGGGACGACTTTCTTGTCCTTGATAACAACGCTTGTGACCATGAGTGCATCGTGGATAGCGCGTTCGAGCTCCTCGACAACATGCTCGGTTCCCCCGCGGACGATGATGGAGACAGCCTTCGGGTTTTTGCACTTCGAGATATAGATCATCTCGCCACCTGATACCTTCCGCTCCTCGACAAGGCCGGCTGTCCCGAGATCCTTTGCCGAGATTGTATCGAGATTGTTGACAATTGTCGCACCGGTTGCGCGGGCGAGGTTCTCGCTGTCGCTCTTCTTGACCCTGCGGACCGCAAGAATTCCTGCCTCGGCGAGGTAGTGCTGGGCAACGTCGTCGATTCCTTTCTGGCAGAAGATGACATTCGCGCCGCTCTTTATAACCTTCCCGGTCATCTTCTGCACCATGTGGGCCTCTTCATCGAGGAACGCCTGTGCCTGCTCGGGGGACGTGATGTTGATCTTCGCGCTGACTTCCGTCTTCTTGAACTCAAGCGCCACGTTGAGGAGGAGGATCTTCGCGTTCTTGACCGAGACCGGCATATTCGGGTGTGCCCGCTCCTTGTCGATGACCATGCCTTCGATGAGTTCTGTGTCATCGATCGAACCGCCAGCCTTCTTCTCCACGTTGATGTGGCTGATGTCTGCGGTGCCGTCGGCATCGGTTACGAACCCGATGGCTTTTACAATAATGTTGCAGAGGGCATCCTTTGCGACTTCCGCGTTCTTGCCGGTGATTGCCGTGCCCGCGATCTTCTTTAAGACTGCGGTGTCGGTCGGCTTGACCGTGATCGCGAGATCGTCAAGAAGCTCCAGTGCTTTTTCCGCCGCCATCCGGTAGCCTTCGGCAATGGTGGTCGGGTGGACTTTTTGCGCAAGGAGCCCTTCGGCCTCCTTAAGGAGTTCGCCGGCAACAATGACCGAGCTCGTTGTGCCGTCGCCAACTTCAGCGTCCTGCGTTTTTGCGACCTCGACAATCATCTTTGCTGCCGGGTGCTCGATGTCCATCTCTTTTAAGATAGTGACGCCGTCATTCGTGATGGTGATCTCGCCGATCCCGTCGATGAGCATCTTGTCCATCCCCCGTGGCCCGAGCGTCGAGCGCACCGCCGCCGCAACCGCCTTTGCCGCGGCAAAGTTGCTGTTCTGTGCCTCCTCGCCGCGACTCCGGGTCGCGCCTTCCTTCATGATGATGATGGGTTGTCCCCCGAGTTGTTGTGACATGGTATTCCCTTGAATCTTGTACAGGTTGTTGTTCATCCGATAAAAACGAAATGATCAAATTTTCCTTTATCGCCCGGGCACCGCGACTACCCATGCCCGGTCCCGCATGGTGGCCGGGAAGTAGTGGTCATCGAACCACATGGCATCGAACTCGCTGTAATTGAAATAGGAGACGCCGTCAGCCCGGTCATCGTGAGTGTCTACGGAATCAGCAAAGATGATCACATCGTCCCGTGAGGTCTCTGTTCCCCGGGTATCATAACCCACGACTACAACCCAGTGGCCCCCCCAGTCCATCCACTCGACCATCGTGGGAATCCCCGCTTCCAGGTTGGAGCGCAGCATCTTTTGGCTTCCACCAGTTCCCCACGTCGCATTCCACCCGTTGCGGTTGAACCATGAACTGATCTGTTCCGGGTTGATCCCGGTGGAATCTGATACCGTCGGGTTCATCTCGCGGGCGATCCGTTCTTCTTCGCTGTCAGTATTGTTCGCCGGCTTCCCGTAATACGACATGACGGTCATTGCTGCTACTGCCCCGCAGCTATAGTTTGTCACCTGCTGCCGGTACGCCTTTAAGGGAATGACGGTGAGGTGGTCATTCGACCGGAGAGTATCGAAATCAATCCCGGTATAATAGCGTGGTTCCGGAAACGACGACGCCGGTACGTACCGGACACCGTGCCCGGGGTCACCGGCAAGAAGAAAGATTCCCACACCCGCAGCGACAAGCACACACAGGCTGGCAATAATGAGAAGAGACAAAACCCGCATCCCAAACTTCCTCTGACCGTATTGTACCTCCCGGCAGATGAATGATACCGGTGACGCGGTGAGAACTTTCCCGGGAAGAGGCCGAAGAGAGAGAGGCAGCAGGAGAGATCGCGTGCTCCCGGTTCGCCCGCCGGCTACCAGCGCTAGCTAACAGAAATCCCCGGTGATGGAGATCTTGTCGTCCGCAGAGATCGCAACAACGATTCCCTCGCGGTCAGATGTTGCCGCAAGAATATTTTTCCGGTACCAGGGATTGTTCAGGCACCCCGCGACCGTTGACCGGGCAATCTCCTCCGGCAAAGTCCATTCGTACTCGTACCTCCAGATACTGTCTGAGGTGACAGATGAGTACCGGTTGTTCTGGAAGATATTTTCGTTGAGGCAGGAGGTGAAGTACGATCCGGAACCCGGCGCGGAAAAGGGAAAAAGAGCACCGCAACCGCTGCGACAAGACAGATGCCAGAGATAATGAAAAAGACGGTGAGCCGGCGCTATGAAGCCCTTACCGTGCGGAAGAGTTCAGGACAAGGTAAGCAACACCGAGAACGATGACGACAATAACAATAATCATAATTTTCAACCACAGTACTTCACTAATTTTTAGCCGAGGCTAATCAAAACCGGCAGATCTAAATAGGCAGCGGGCGCCGCATATGGCAAATAGACGACAATTCACCCGCCGAATAAAGAATGAGATCCGAGCAGAAGATTGTTCCGAAATAGCAGTGGATGCAATCAACCGGAATCTCACCATTTCCATCAACGGAACACTGAGACAAAAGACCCTTATCCAGTCACTTGTTGGGATGTCAGCAACCAAACTATCCGTGCATTCCATCAATAAGGCTGTAGAAAAAGTCCCGTGTGAAACGTCAGTCAGATACCATTTATCGAAGGTGGATTTAGAATCGCTTTTCGAAATACAATCAAAGATCCTCACCTATTCAAACGATCAGATCCTTGTTCCCGGAAAATCGTATCATTTTGCCATAGATTTCACCGACGATCCTTATTATGGCGAAATTATCGAAGCGAACAAAGATTACGTCCTCAAGAGTAAAATGAAGAAATCAACAACCACATTTTACTCGTATGTTTCGCTCTCCATCACAACAAAAGGTCAACGGCAGACCCTTGCAGTTTTCCCGGTGAAGAAGGGTGTGTCAAAGGTCGAGTACATCCGGAAATTTTTGGCCATAATCCACAACGCAAAAGTGAACACCCAAGTACTCTGTCTTGATCGGGGATTTTACTCAAAAGATGTGTTCTCATTTCTCCAGAAGGAAAAGATCCCGCACATTGTTCCGGTGAGAAAACACGGCGAAGAACTCAAGAAAATACTCCGGGGAAATCATTCCCGGTATGCACAGTATACGATGATGGGAACTGGCGAACCTCTTTCTCTTACTCTGGCAATTGATGTCCAGTACCTTCTGGGAAGGAATAAGAAATACGGGAATGTGAACCTGGGTTACGTCGTGTATGGTATTAACTGGAAACCCCGTCGGATCTACCGGGTCTACAAGAACCGGTTTGCGATCGAGTCTTCGTACCGTATCCGGAATATCGTGAAAGCAAGGACATCCACAAGAAACGTTGTGATCCGGTACCTGCTGACGATAATCTCTTTCCTTCTCAAAAATATCTGGGTCTCTCTTCAATGGATGTTCTTCTCTAAGGTTCAACGAGGACCAAGAACCGTTGCTGAAGATTTGTTCCGTTTCGATTTCTTCCGGCTATTGGTCTGGGAAGGGATTCGGAAAAAACTCAAATTTGTCTCATTTGTTTCTGTTCTTCGACCGTTTGGTTGATCAGAGGTTGAGAGAATTGATGACTTGCCAAAATTCACGGAGGTAAATTTAGAGAAGTACTGGTGCTCAAAAAGTACAGAGACTAGTAAGAAATCGACGAGCCGGAATATCAGGTTTATCCGAGCAGCGATTTCGATCGTGAAAGCAATACGACTCAGTCCGTATTCCTGTAAATATTCGAAAAAGATCTACACCCGGTATCAACTTCTCGTCCTGATTCTCTTCAAAGACTATCGGAATCAGCATTATCGCGAATTTGTTGAAGATATCGGAGACATGGAGTCGATCCAAAAGGAGTTGGAACTATCAGTCGTCCCTCATTTCACGACTCTTCAGAAATTCTTCTGTCGGATAAAAACCCTGTACCTCCGCTACGCATTCAGGAAAACGACGAGTCTGTTCTATTCCAACGATGATCCAATTGCGATTACCGCTGTCGATTCGTCCGGGTTTACCAGCGGATATTCGAGTCACTATTACTCAGCCAGAACCGGCAAAATCCGAAAACATTTCCTGAAAACTTCGATCTCGGTTGACACCGACACACAAGCGATCACCGGATTCATCACTTCGAAAAGCCGAGTTCACGATACCCGGCATGCAGCCAGGTTACTCCCACAATGTCACAAGATACGACGGTCAGAGTGTTACGTTATGGATCGGGGATACGACTCCGAAGCGATTCATCGTCAGGTTCGGGAGGAACTGCTCGCTGACTCCATCATCCCGATCCGTTCCTGGAACAATCAGATTATCGGAGGAAAGTACCGAAACGAGATGGCTGGAGAATTCGATGATACCAGATACCGGAGAAGACAACTTGTCGAGAACAAGTTCTCTGTCCTGAAAAGAAAGTTCGGTGGCGATCTAAAGGCTCGAATATTCTCAATTCAGAGAAAGGAAATCGCAGGGAAAATGATTGTTTGTAACATCCACAAGTTCTTACAATTTCTCGTCATGGAGGTTTTCTACAGAGCAAAAATTTTGTTTTAAAAAATCATCTGCGGGATGTGAGATCCACGCTTCGATAAGAGCGTTCAGCGGGTTTATAGAACAATCCTGAGGATGGAAATTCATTCAGCCCAATCAAAATTGAACCTGAAAGAATAAAACCAGAAATCAGGCAGAATAATAGGTAACGCGCTTTCCTTTCTTTGCGTATTCCCCCGCAAAGGTCTCAATATTCCGTTTGTATCCGATCCGGTCGACAAAGCCAAGTTCCCGTAACTTCTCACGTACCCGCATAACATCAGTCTCGACCGCCCAGTCTTTCGTATAGACATATATCACCTTGCGGCTGTCGCGCGAATCGGGATTTGGTTTTGCCGTGCTTACCTTCGCAGATATACCAAGCTCTCCAGCCACCGTTGCATCTCTCACCTTCTTCCATGCGCTGTCAACAGCGCTCGGTTCCTGGAAGATCAACCACTTTCCCGCATTTTCGTCTTCGGTTGCTTCAGGTGCACTGCCGGGAGCATCCTGAACGATCCAATACGTCTGCATCGTTTTCGAAGGTAGGACACCTTCGCCTTCCCTGAGCATCACATAGATCGTATCTACAGCTGAAAACCGGTTAAGCAGGACCTCAGCAAGCTGGGGATATTCTTTTGCAAACTCATCAAAAATCCGGGTCAGATCGGATTTGAAGTCAATACCTTCCTCGACAAGGGCAAAAAGGTACCTGCCGGTTGCCAAAAGACCGCGGTTAAGAAGGTGCTCGAAGATGCCGTATGCCACGTCAGCCAGCGCTTCGGGATCGACTTCAGCCATGGATAACTCGTCTGATGTTCCCGAAATAATAGCTTTTGTATTGATCTTCCGGAAGGATATGACAATATTTGATGTACCTTAATTTTCCTAAATTCCCCTGATACTCTCGCTTTATTGTAATTGTCGAATGATTTATGAGCGCATGATACGAACATGTACCAACTATGGAGTGGAAACGTGACTGGGGATTAACGGCACGGGTACTGTTTACCGGTTTCCTGCTGCTTATCCTCTACCTCATCTTTATGACAATACTGCTGGTGTTGTTCCCAAGCGCCAGCATATGGCTCTTTGTGATCCTGGCTGTGGGAATGGGCCTTGTCCAGTATTTCTTTTCCGACAAAATGGTGCTCTGGTCGACTGGAGCACGAATAATCGAAGCGGATGAATATCCCGATCTTCACCGGACCGTAGAAAATCTCTGCAAAGAGGCAGATCTCCCTGTGCCAAAGATCGCGATCATGCAAAGTCCGGTCCCGAATGCATTTGCAACAGGCCGGAGCCCGAAACATGCAGTAGTCGCGTGTACGGACTCGATCATGCGTCTCTTAAATAAGGACGAGCTTGAGGCTGTACTTGCCCACGAACTCTCGCATGTCAAGAACCGCGACATCCTGACAATGACGATGGCGAGTTTCATCGCAATGATCGCATCAATGATTATGCAGAGCTTCTTTTTCTCGGCCCTCTTCGGAGGGCGCGACCGGGAGGGAGGCAGTTTCATTGTTATCTGGATCGTCTCGATTATCGTGTATGCCGTGAGCACGCTCCTCATCCTTGCCCTTTCGCGGTACCGGGAGTTCGCGGCGGATCGCGGCAGCGCTTATATCACCCGGAACCCTCGGGCACTCATCTCCGCACTGAATAAGATCAGCGGCAGGATGGATGCGGTACCGGTCGATGCCAGGGCAAAGGTTGAAGGTGCAAACGCATTCTTCATTATACCCGCCCTCTCCGGAAACACCATCATGGAGCTCTTCTCCACCCACCCGGCACTTGAGAAGCGGATAGCAAACCTCGAGAAAGTAGAAGCAGAACTCCGGGGATACTAATCCTCCAATACATCCTGCAATTTTTAAAATCCCCCAAAACTAACCATTTTTCCCAAAAACGGATGTTCATGCTCCGGAACGACATCCCGGATGTGCCGGGTTTCTCCCGGGATTAACAATTTCTAGGAAAATTTTATTACTGAAGGACAAGACTATGGATCGAAACCCTCATGCTCTCCGTTCTTTTCGTGGATGACAACACTGCTTTCCTGGAGATCATCTCTATCCTCGCAGACCAGTCCCGCGAGATGACGATGTGCACCGCAGAATCGGTAAAAAAAGCCCAGAAGATCCTTGCAGGAAAATCGTTCGATGCGATTATTCTCGATTACGAGATGCCCGAGGTTAATGGGATCGAATTCCTGAAGATCCTCCGTTCCCGTGGGGATACAACACCGATCATTATTTTTACCGGTGCCAGCCAGGAAAAGGCCGCAATCGACGCGCTCAACAATGGGGCTGATGGTTATATTAAAAAGGGGACCGACCCTGCACAGCAGTTTGGGGAGCTCCTGACCATGGTTGAGAGATCGGTAGAGAAAAAGCGAACAATGAAATCCCCGGCTTTCACCCGGAAAGTTGTCTCAGATATAATCGACTTTTCATCAGATCCCAGCTTTGCCATCGATCCGGACTGTGTCGTTCTCGCGTGGAACGAATCGATGGAACGGCTTACTGACATCCCGGCAGCGGAAATCCTTGGCAAGGGGAATAATATTTACGCCGAGCCTTTTTTCGGTAAAAAAAAGAAGATGCTCGTTGACCTGCTCTTTGATTCCGACGAGGAAATCCGGAAACAGAAGTACATGCTGGTCAGCCGGATAAGGCGGGGGCCGGTTGTGGCGGTGACAACGGGGACCAGGCATGACAATCAGAAGTGGACGCTCTGGATGAAAGCAATGCCGGCCTATGACAGCGAGGGTAATTTTATGGCTGCTATCGGATCGGTTCGCGACATAACCGATTCCATCACCGATGTGCCATTCAAAGGTGAGGATGAGCAGGAAGATCTTCTCTCCCCGGCAACTGGAGCGGTAAACGCCGGACCAGAAACCGGAGTTCTCAAACGCGTGCCCGGAAGATCCGCCGGGTTGTACCAGGAAGGCCGGCGCCTGTTCCGGGAAGAGAGAGATTATCTGGCAGCCATTGCCGCATTTGACGAGGCACTAAAAAATGATGACAAACTGGCGCATATCTGGAACGACCGGGCCCTCTGTTACCGGGAACTCAATGATCTCGCTGAAGCCCTCAGGTCCTTTCTACGGGCAGTTGAACTTGCACCGGATGACCCGGATATGCTGAACAATCTCGGCGAAACACTCGAACGGATCGGTATCATGTATATGAATACCAAATATCTCGAATCCGCTGTTGAGACGTTTAAAAGAGTGGTAAACCTTGTTCCCGACAATGCTGATGGTTGGGCCCATATCGGGATATGCTTAAAAGATCTGGGGCGGACCGGGGAGTCACGGTTCTACTTCAACCGGGCACGAGACATTCGTGCTTCCGTGACGGAAGTGCCGGCTGCCGTCAGACGGAACGAAGTCTATTAAAAATTTGTTACGCGCTCATCGGGAAGACGGGAGAATTTCCATCAGAACCGGGAAGCGTGGCACTCATCTCGCCGGATGTTGCACTGGTAAAAACCCATATTTTATGTTCCGGGATCCAATGCTGTTATATGATCCGGCGGTTGACATCAGCATTTTTACTCCTGCTGTTAATTGCTGGTATTCTACCGGTCCAAGCTGCCATGCCGGTGGCAACGGAAAACGATCTCGTACCATTTACCGGAGTAATCCCGGCAGGTATCCAAAATTCCCCTGCTGGTGTAAGCCAGTCTGTCCTTGAATTTTTTGCCCCGTTTCTCGCAGTTTTTGTTCTCGGCTTCGTTCTTATTCTCCGCCGCGAGCAGAGAAAAGGAATGAAACATCCCCTCTTGTTCTGGTTCGCGATGTGCTCAGGATTATTCTATCTTGGGAGTTCTGCAATTGTTTTTGTGCAGATGATCCGGCTCGTACAGATTGTAGGACTCTCTCCCTTTGTGCCGGTTGCTCTAGTATATGTCATGGTTCCGGCAATTCTCGGTATCTGGGCTATGCGCCTTGCACGGACGGCCAGACCGCGTGATATACAGACACGCGTCTTACTCGCCCTGATAGGAATAATCGGGATCCTTTTCTGGACCGGTCTGGTAATTGGCCCATTGATGTCTCTTGGGGCAGCAATTATTCCGGAACGGTGGGGTGAACACGGTACACTGCAAATACATGGATAGCATCTTACCAGATTGTTGTCACCGGATGCTGACAGAAAGGACAACCATTAATACGCTGCCCCGCTAAAATTGTAAAGCATCGCATCGATGGTCTAGTGGTATGACTTAGGCCTTCCAAGCCTATAGCCCGGGTTCAATTCCCGGTCGATGCATAGGGGCTCGTGGTCTAGTTGGCTATGACGTCGCCTTCACACGGCGAAGATCTCGTGTTCGAATCACGACGGGCCCACTGTTTTTAAGGATTCTTTTGAAGACGCATTCCCCGCAAGATTTATCATATCCCGAACTATTATCGGTGCCGTATGAAAGCGAGGAGTGCAATTATTTTATTGGCCGCAATCGCCATTGCGGTCTTTATGGCCGGGTGCACATCGAATTATGGCAGCCCGTCGGCGACGACACCGTCAGGGACGGTTGCAACAACGATGGGAGCATCTTCAGCGCCATCATTGACGATTACATCGCCCCAGAATGGTGCAACAGTTCCGGCAGGCGACGTTACGGTAACAGCTCAGGTCAGCAACTTCAATGTTGTCGATAAGCAGGGCCAGGCAAATATTGCAGGCGAAGGGCACCTCCATTTCTATATGGATGTCAACCCCATCCCTACGGATGCGGGGAAACCTGCGATCCCTGCGGATAAAAATGCTGCATGGGCTCACGTGTCAGGAACAACATACACGTTCGCAAACGTCCCTGCGGGTATGCACACGTTCTCTGTCGAGCTTGCCAACAATGATCACACGCCGGTCCAGCCGCCGGTTGTCCAGTCAGTTATGGTGATGGTGGGAAGTCCTGGCTCATCTGCTCCTGCGACACCAGCCCAATCTGTAGCATCATCCAGCAGCGGACAGACTGTTCAGATGACACTTACCTGCCAGAATATCGCATTCGATAAGAAAACCCTGAGCGCCCCTGCCGGTTCTCACGTCGTGATGACGTTTGTAAACAATGATGCCGGTGTTGCGCACAATTTTGCCCTGTACACGGATTCATCCGCGCAAACAAAGCTGTTTGTAGGGGATTTCATAACAGGAGTAAAAACAACCACGTATACGTTCGATGCCCCGTCAACCCCGGGAAATTACTTCTTCCGGTGCGATGTCCACCCGACACTTATGTTCGGTACCTTTACCGTTACCTGAACCCCGAAAATTCTCTTTTTCCTGATTTTTAGAATTTGTGCATCTCATATTAACGCAGAAAGAAACCCTGTATTTAAAAAAAGAGAGTTATATCGGGGAAAATACAATCATGTCGCATTGCCTCGCAAATATCAGATTCCATCATTGAGCCGGATATCAGTATTTTCCTGCACGCGGGAAATTTTTCCAAAAGAAGGATGGGGGATTTTAATTGCATCTTTCCCGGAAAAATAAACTCCCATTAGTCCAGAGGAAAAATGACCCGAATCTGGGTGATTAGACCGGAAAATAAAAAGGGAAATCTGGATTCTGGCATTTTTACATTCGACACCAGGTACGAACAAGATCTCCGATAAGAAAATGAAAAATTTGCTCTGTAGAAAACCTCTTCAAAATCGACGGCACCATGGACCGAAAGATCTAAGGTACATTGTCTCCATACTAGAGTGTGTGCTCAAAAAATACAGAGACTAGTAAGAAATCGACGAGCCGGAATATCAGGTTTATCCGAGCAGCGATTTCGATCGTGAAAGCAATACGACTCAGTCCGTATTCCTGTAAATATTCGAAAAAGATCTACACCCGGTATCAACTTCTCGTCCTGATTCTCTTCAAAGACTATCGGAATCAGCATTATCGCGAATTTGTTGAAGATATCGGAGACATGGAGTCGATCCAAAAGGAGTTGGAACTATCAGTCGTCCCTCATTTCACGACTCTTCAGAAATTCTTCTGTCGGATAAAAACCCTGTACCTCCGCTACGCATTCAGGAAAACGACGAGTCTGTTCTATTCCAACGATGATCCAATTGCGATTACCGCTGTCGATTCGTCCGGGTTTACCAGCGGATATTCGAGTCACTATTACTCAGCCAGAACCGGCAAAATCCGAAAACATTTCCTGAAAACTTCGATCTCGGTTGACACCGACACACAAGCGATCACCGGATTCATCACTTCGAAAAGCCGAGTTCACGATACCCGGCATGCAGCCAGGTTACTCCCACAATGTCACAAGATACGACGGTCAGAGTGTTACGTTATGGATCGGGGATACGACTCCGAAGCGATTCATCGTCAGGTTCGGGAGGAACTGCTCGCTGACTCCATCATCCCGATCCGTTCCTGGAACAATCAGATTATCGGAGGAAAGTACCGAAACGAGATGGCTGGAGAATTCGATGATACCAGATACCGGAGAAGACAACTTGTCGAGAACAAGTTCTCTGTCCTGAAAAGAAAGTTCGGTGGCGATCTAAAGGCTCGAATATTCTCAATTCAGAGAAAGGAAATCGCAGGGAAAATGATTGTTTGTAACATCCACAAGTTCTTACAATTTCTCGTCATGGAGGTTTTCTACAGAGCAAAAAAAACAGGACTCCGGGCGGATTCCCGGGGGGTTACTTTATATTCCCCGGTACAGCCTGCCCGGGAGATTCGACCTTCACGGATTGTTCGCGATAGTGTGCCACAAGGCGTTCTCCCCATTTTATCGCGCAAGGATCGCGACTGGTTATATCGCGGGCAGTATCAAACGCTCCTGTCCGGAAAAAGAGGGACAGGGAGAAATAGGTATCTGAGATCGCACAGGAGAGTTTGAGATCGTGTTTCAGCACGTATGCTTCTGCACGAGGGAGCGGGAGGTATTCTTCAAGGAACCACGGGAACCGTTCCTTCAGGAGAGAATAAACCGAAGGGGTGAAAACCAGGGAGGATTTCACCCCATTCTTTGCAAGTGCCGAGAAGAACGGGGGGAGACTCGGGTGGCAGTGGTGGAGGATTCCGGTAACGGTCTTCGAATCCCGCAGATTCTCCAGGAAAGGGTTAATGTCAAAAATGGCGGCCTCGGGTACAATCAGGAGATCGTACTTTCCGATATCCGAGATCTCGTTCAACAGATCGCTTGGGATGACATCAAGGTTATGGTCGTCCCAGAATGCCAGATCCCTGCCAAAAAAATCTGTCGTTTTCGTAAGTTTGTCGATATGGGTCGCAAGCACGAGTCCCAGTGTAGTGAGGGAATAGATGTTTCCCGACCGGGTTATCAGGCGGGCATCTTCCAGGATCTTTATCTGGGGGATCATACCCGCGGAGGTGACCCCGAGTTGTTCCTTTATCGCACCCCAGTTCTTCGGCCCTTTCCGTAAGTAGATCATCAGGTTCCGGCGTTTTTCGGACGCCGAAATTGTCGCAAACAGATCGGTCATGTCGTGCAGACCCGCTCCCGGGTAAATGGAATTATATTTGTCTTATTATTGCTTTATTTATTTGTCAACAATGCGCGGCCGGTCTTAAAAATGTGCTTATTTTGTCATAGTTATAAGGCGCCGTTGTACTGCAATTGTAATATTACAATGTAATTATAATCGCTCGCGATAGCAGGCCCTATTGGCTTAAATACGTCCGCATTGACCCTTAACAGTGCGTAATCGCACAGCGGCGCATCACACCTGGGAGCAGGGGCAGGAACTGCCTTTTGCTCTCACAGCCGCCATAACAGCTATCCTTTTTGGAAAAAGATTTGTTTTCTTAAAAAACACCGATGAGACCTGAAGGTCACAGGCCTTACCCATGAAAATCAACAAGTGGTAAGAACTCATTTTGAACTACGGGCAGAGCAGGCTGTCGAATTTTTAGGATGCGATCCTGGGAAAAAAACTAACCGTTAAATTGCCATCGCAGGCCGTACTGCGACTTGATCGCGAATGCCAAATTGGCCAGGAAGGCAATTGATCTGCCCATAATTCGAGATCAACTATGACTGAACAAATTCATGTATCTGCTGGTCTGGACCTTCACAAGAAATTCATTTTAGCCACGATACTAACCGATGATGGGCACAAAGAACAGCGGCGATTTGAACGTACAGAAACCGGTCTGTTCGCGCTCAAAGAATGGACAATTAAGAACAAATGTGACGTGGTCGCATGTGAGTCTACGAGTGACTTCTGGGTACCGGTCTACGACATGATGCACGGGCATACACCCGTAATTGTCGGGAATGCCCGTGACATCAAGATGTTTTCCCACAAGAAAACCGACAAAGTGGATTCAGAACTTATCGCCCAACAGGCCTTGAAGGGAATGATCCGGCCTTCGAGAATATTTGCCCAGACCCATCGGGAATTTCGATCCCTTGTGCGACTCCGACACAAATTGGTCCAGAAACGAACCGACATAAAAAATGAGATCCATCATATCCTGGATTCGGAATTATTCCGGCTCTCATCGGTGCTGACCGATCTTTTTGGAAAGAGCGGATTGCGAATCCTTCGGGGCATTGTCGATGGAATGCCGATGACCGAAATCATAAAAACGCTTCCTCTTAATGTTCGTAAAAAGTCGGCTCAACTCGACGAAATCCTTCAGACAACGATTTCACCGGAAGCAATCTTCCGGCTTAAACACTGCCTGAATCTCCTGAAATGTCTGAATGATGAGATTGACGATCTTACTGACTGTATTTTTCAGTTCGCCGATGAGACTTTTGAACATGAACTCAAGATTCTCAAATCCGTTCCCGGAATTGGCAATATCGCCGCTGTAACCTTGATTGCAGAAATCGGGAATTTCTCGGATTTCTCCACTGGCGACAAACTTGCAAACTGGTTAGGGATAGTTCCAAATGTGTACCAGTCTGCTGACAAACTGAGAACCGGTTCTATCACGAAGCGTGGTTCAGAGCATGCAAGGTGGATCCTCGTTCAGATCGCTCACGCTGCTTCGAGAAGCCGAAATACGGTTTTCCGAAAGTTCTATGACCGGAAAAAGCCGGTTATTGAAACCGGTAAAACGATTGTCGCTTTGGCCAGGAAGATTGTAACCATCATATGGCACTTGATCACTCAAGATGAATTCTTTAATCAGGCCAATGGGGATTCAAATCCTTCAGCGAAAACGGTCAAAGTCCGAATTCCCGTTATCGCTACTCTCGGTGAAATCCTGAAGATTTTGAATGAGGCTGCTATTGTGTTGAAGGAATCAGATTCCGGAAGGGGTGATTGTTGACCTTATCCTCCTTCCGGATTTGAGATTTTCATGCCAAAAATTTCTGAAGGTGCGAGAAAGTCACGGGCACTCGCCTCAACGTAAGAACTCGTATCGCAGAATGGCGATAAAAAAATCCGGAAAGGAGTCATGAGGGCTTGCCTCAGCGAATACCCGGGATCCCATCTTACGGCCGGTTTCCCCCTGGCACCCTCTATCGTCGGAGACCAACTCCTCCGTCGTGAATCCCCCCATAATTCGAGCCCCATATGCCAATCGGAGCTCGTATGACTTTTATCCTGCACATCGTTAAAATTCAACCAACCCCGTTCCTGTGGCATTTCTCCGCCACGGATTGGTAAAATCCTGTTTTTGGCAAAACGTGCCTCCAAAGCCCCGCTATGACGATCCGGAAAATCGTCCGATTGCGAAAATAAGCCTGAATTGAGGACTTTGTGAATCCGGGCGTTTTACGGGGAGATTTGGATCGAATCCGGGCCCTCTGCGTGCCCGGATTGGGTTTACCCTTTTTTTGGATCCCGGGATTCTGTTTGTGGGGAAAGCCGCGAGAAATGGATTCTCCGACGTGAAAAATTATTGTTGCCAGGATGGCGATTAAACAGGTTCCAGGGCACTTTTTCTGGGGGTCATTTTTTGCAAGGTGGATGGCTCAAATATTTTCCCGGAGGCCACGGGAATGCTGCTAATTAGTGTTTTTTCCGGGCACGAATAATGTGGAAATATCGCAATCGGAGACTGAAATGAGCGTTTTTAAAAATTCAGCTCCGGTTTTTCCGCGAATTAGTGTCGCTTGCAGGGAGAAAATGAGCATTCGGGGGCTGGAACGGGACCGGATGGGGGGAGGTCAGTTTGGGATTTGTGCTGAGGGGCTGGGTATTATGAAGTGCTCCGGAGGATCCCGGGCGTACGGGGTTGTTTGGGATTATTGGATCTCGTGGGCATAGCAGTACGGAATCAAAAATAATAAAAACTCCAGCGCGCAATAAAAAAAATTCGTCGGTAAGAATTATTTTCCTGAAAATAAAATCTTCCTCCATTTATTCTCTTTTGTCCATCTGCCCGAACTGACGTTTTTCCCCATCAGACCGGTAGAGAAATGAGACAGAATAATTAAATATTGGCTCTTTAAACCGCATACTGCGGACGACCACACGGTGTCCCAAAAGAAAGGACGGGTTCACCCCTTAGTTAGCACACTAAAATGAACCCGTGCCTGCCCGCAGGCATGGATGCTTCAACCTCTGCCCATAAAAAATTTTCCCGTCCATGCCCCGAGCGAAGCAAACGTTCAGGAGGTAGGGAAAAATGAAAGTGTTCGAATGGAGCGTCATCCTGCTCGCATTGTTGCTGGCGCCGATGGCGATGGTACCGATGGTGAGTGCAACAAATGGGGATGATGTATATTACAAAAATATTCTCATCACTTCTTTTGGAAATTTGTCCAGTGATACACAAAAAAATATCGCAATGACAAATTCGTTTTCGAATTCGTGGGTCGCTCAGCTCAAAAAAGTGACCGCTGATGCGGATAAGGATCTTGACAAATATTACTATCCAAATGGGCCGGTAATTGGCCATGGATATGATATGTACGGGACAATGGACGTTCAGATAGACAAAGACATGAAAGTGGATCCATCGTTAATAAAAGAGATTTATGAGGTGATTAAAAAGAATGGAGAAAAAAATGGAATTAAAGAAATTCCGTGTAAATTTCTGTCAACAGGTCTGATGAACGTGGAATCAAGATTCGACAAGATCAAACCTGTCGTTGGAGGAATCCAAATTACTTCAGCGAACGGTTGGGGCACAACGGGTTTCCGTGGAAGAAATCGTGCGGGAACTCTGGGAATTGTTACTGCTGGACATCTTGGAACCCTGAACGCAGTGGTTTATCAGCCGGACTCAAGCGTGACCGGTTCATCTATCGGTACAATTTCCACTTTAGGAACTACGCTATCGGATTCAGCATTTATTCCCTATAGCAATACTGCCGGGACATTTTATTATTCGGATGGAGTTTATATAACTTATCTCGACTTTGGAGATCCTGTAACTGGTCAGACCGTATATAAAAATGGCGCTGCAACTGGTCTGACATCTGGCTCAATTATATTCTTCAATTTCGCATACAACCCATATCTTGGGAAGAGACTTCCGAACCCAGTACTTCACTAATTTTTAGCCGAGGCTAATCAAAACCGGCAGATCTAAATAGGCAGCGGGCGCCGCATATGGCAAATAGACGACAATTCACCCGCCGAATAAAGAATGAGATCCGAGCAGAAGATTGTTCCGAAATAGCAGTGGATGCAATCAACCGGAATCTCACCATTTCCATCAACGGAACACTGAGACAAAAGACCCTTATCCAGTCACTTGTTGGGATGTCAGCAACCAAACTATCCGTGCATTCCATCAATAAGGCCGGAGAAAAAGTCCCGTGTGAAACGTCAGTCAGATACCATTTATCGAAGGTGGATTTAGAATCGCTTTTCGAAATACAATCAAAGATCCTCACCTATTCAAACGATCAGATCCTTGTTCCCGGAAAATCGTATCATTTTGCCATAGATTTCACCGACGATCCTTATTATGGCGAAATTATCGAAGCGAACAAAGATTACGTCCTCAAGAGTAAAATGAAGAAATCAACAACCACATTTTACTCGTATGTTTCGCTCTCCATCACAACAAAAGGTCAACGGCAGACCCTTGCAGTTTTCCCGGTAAAGAAGGGTGTGTCAAAGGTCGAGTACATCCGGAAATTTTTGGCCATAATCCACAACGCAAAAGTGAACACCCAAGTACTCTGTCTTGATCGGGGATTTTACTCAAAAGATGTGTTCTCATTTCTCCAGAAGGAAAAGATCCCGCACATTGTTCCGGTGAGAAAACACGGCGAAGAACTCAAGAAAATACTCCGGGGAAATCATTCCCGGTATGCACAGTATACGATGATGGGAACTGGCGAACCTCTTTCTCTTACTCTGGCAATTGATGTCCAGTACCTTCTGGGAAGGAATAAGAAATACGGGAATGTGAACCTGGGTTACGTCGTGTATGGTATTAACTGGAAACCCCGTCGGATCTACCGGGTCTACAAGAACCGGTTTGCGATCGAGTCTTCGTACCGTATCCGGAATATCGTGAAAGCAAGGACATCCACAAGAAACGTTGTGATCCGGTACCTGCTGACGATAATCTCTTTCCTTCTCAAAAATATCTGGGTCTCTCTTCAATGGATGTTCTTCTCTAAGGTTCAACGAGGACCAAGAACCGTTGCTGAAGATTTGTTCCGTTTCGATTTCTTCCGGCTATTGGTCTGGGAAGGGATTCGGAAAAAACTCAAATTTGTCTCATTTGTTTCTGTTCTTCGACCGTTTGGTTGATCAGAGGTTGAGAGTATTGATGACTTGCCAAAATTCACGGAGGTAAATTTAGAGAAGTACTGGAACCAGGCTTTTGCATCGTACTCTTCTGCAGCAGGGGATAGCGGAGCACCGGTTTATTATAAATCAGGTAATTTCGCGAACATTCTCACCGGAATTCACATGGGAAGTGTAGATCCGGGATATGGAGTTTTCAGTCCGGTGTCTGCGGTTGATAGTGATCTCGGTATCACTCTTGCCCTCTAAATTTTTAAGCCGCAATTCTCGAACTTTTCTCGAACATTTCAATAACCTGCTTCTGCTGTTAAAACTTTAGTAGTTAGAATATTCACTTGTACAAGACGATTCTTTAAGTATATTCATTTACAATTTAAGGTAATAAAGAATGAATAAAAAATTTCTTATCTTTGGCTCAATCGCTTGCCTTGTTCTATTCATTACAGTGACGTTTTTATTGTTCCAAATGCAGCTGGTAGCTTATGGCAGTAACAATTCCGGTTATCCTGAGAATATTGTAATTTTTTCAATTGGGAAAGCTCCACTGACATCACAAAATATGTCTATGGAAAATTATGATGAGTGGTTTTCAAAATTGCGACAGGTAACCATCGATTCCGACAAAGATCTTGATATGTATTATTATCCCAATGGACCCGTTATTGGTCATGGTTATGATGTTTATGGGTCAATGGATGTCCAGATAAATAAAGACTGGAAAGTGAATCAGACTGAAATTATGGAAATTTATCAAGTAATTGCGAAAAATGGAAAGAAGAATGGGATACAAAATATTTCATGTAAATTCCTGTCTATGGGTTTGCTAAATACATAAGCCAGCTTAAGAAATTTCGCGCTACTAGGAAATATCGTAAAATTCTAGGTATTGTGATCCCGTAACGGACGCTCACCGCTTCATTGGAGCACGCTCTTTGGAGCCCAAAAATACAAAAACTGGGTGTCACCGTCGTCAAGTCCACTGCTTGAGAACACAAAAGATTTTTCGAGAGCTGAATTTTCACGATCTTTTGTTACGGAACTCCGCATTCTCAATCCGAAAATAGCTATAAATACCGCGATGATTGTTAACGCAGAATCCGGTATAAGAAGAGGCCACGAGGGAGAAGGGGTTGTCCAATATGCCGGTGAAGCAGTATCAGAAGATATGAAGATTGCAAACAAACCAGAAAAAAACGAAACCGGATGTTGCCGGGAGAAAACACTTTTTTCCGGAGCGGGTTTGCGAGAAATTTTTGCCGGCTTATCAAGGAAAAAAGTATCGAACCGGAAATTTTTCTCAATTGACGAAAGGGAAAAATATTCCCTGTTTCGAAGGTCGTGTTCTCTGGTGTTGCTGCATATTTTTTTTCACTCATCAGCATTGTTATAACGTGTCTTTCTAAATGCAAAACATGAGTACCAATAATTCCGGATTGCGAAAACTGGCAGTCGTAATTGGAGTCTGCACAGGATTCATTCTCTTTCTGTCAATCATTTTCTGGGCGGGAATGATACCCGGGCAGGTAAAATTCGAACACCCCTTCGATGTTGCTGCGGCACCCGACGGACGGATCGTTGTTGCCGATACCCTGGATAACCGGATAATGATCTTTGATGATAAAGGAAAATTTCAATGTTCGTTTGGTACGGAGGGAAATGGCAGCAGTCAGTTCAGGTCCCCGCAGGCAGTGGCAGTTTCATCGGGCGGGGACATCTTTGTGGTTGACAGCTGGAATTACCGGATCCAGATCTTTGATCAGAACGGAACATTCCTGCAAATGTGGGGGCATGAAGGATGTCGCGATGGCGAGCTGGATTCTCCGCATGGCCTTGCAGTTGCCCCTGATGGAAACGTCATTGTTACCGAACGGAACAATGACCGGGTCCAGGTTTTTGATCGTAACGGCACATTCAAACGGAAATGGGGTGCAACAGGTCCGGTTGTTGATGCACGGGGGGTCTATACCAAGCCGAACTCATTTGGAGCCGGGCGGGGGGAAAATGGCAGCGTAGTTCAGGTTGCTGAGGGCAGGATTGTCAACATATGGGATTCATTCGAGGATTTGGATGGCTATAACTTCAACCATCCCGAAGGTGTTGCCATAAACCATTCCGGGGATATTATTATTGCCGACACCTTCGATAACCGGATCTCTGCGTTCACCGCTGACGGGACATTTCTCTGGAAAACCGGTAAATATATGAATGTTCAGGGGTGGGGTGCGGGTGAATTCTGGAGCCCTTCTGATGTGGCGGTCACCGGCACAGACAATATTCTCGTCGCAGATTCCGTCAATAACCGGATTTAGGTACTTGACGCATCCGGCTTGTATGTCGGGGAATGGAGTTCGGGACTGTTGGGAGGTGTACTGCCGGTTTCATATGACAACCCCTTTGGTATTGACGTTGCCCAGGATGGTACGATCCTTGTCGCTGATACCTTCAACAACCGTATTGTGATCCTGAACAAATCAGGGATTCCGCAAAAAGTAATTGGATCGCGAAATCCTGTTGAGGCATTCGTAAGCGAATTCCTTTAATGGTTCCAGAAGGATTTTGGACGACGATATCCTCCACACGCTAAAATTTTTTTTCGCGAACCCTTGTTTGTGCTGATATCCCCACAAAAGCACGATAAATGCCGGGCAAGAAATCCCGGTTACAACATGCCTTGAGTTACAATGGTTGTCGTTGCCGGTGCGATGAATCTTCCGGGCGTCCTTGACAACGTTCACGCAAATACCGGGTGAAATCCGGTTCCCGTTCCGGGAAGGAGCATTTTCTTAAAGACGCTTATTCCTGCACGACACGGAGAGGGGTGCTGTCAAAATGCCGGTCGAAGGAATAGATCTCCTGAATCGCTTTCCGTTCCATAATAACGAGTGCAAGGGCATCGTTGACGCTGATTTTATATTTCCTCGCATGTTCGGCACTTTCCCGGTAATCATCACCGGAGACCGGCTCTATCAGGATGGAGGATTTTATCATAATCGACGAGAGCAGGTCGCACGTGAACTCCAGCCCCGCGATATCTTCAAGGACATTCGCAACTTCACTCAGGTGAACCGGGGTTGTTATGACTGGTTCCCCGGAATTCACTCTCAGGAAAATTTCCCGGGCCGCTTTCTTCTTCATCATCACCGAATCGGGCAGGGTTTTCTTCGGTTTAAGAATCGCATAGATGAAGACGTTCGCGTCAATGAACCGCATGCTTTCTTAAGTCCTTGCGGAGTGCGTGATAATCCCCGAAATGGTCTCCTTCTATCTCGACTGCATCGACGAAACGCGAGAGATCGTCGTCAGCGGGCCGGATCTCCAGCCGGTCATCTTCATCAATGATGAGCACGGAACTGGTTTTCAGCCGGTTCCTCCAGGCTTTTGGCAGGATGACCCGCCCCCGGGCATCAACAGATTTAATCTCCACTTTCGTCATTTCTCACCAGAAATAGATATTCTCCCCACACGATATACCTTGCTGTAAGGACCGGGTAAAATAAACGAAGATCTCACTCGCGGGAAGGCACGGCAACCAGAGGATCGGGAGCAAAATCACAAGATTGTGATGACCAAAAAAACCGGGAAAAAATTTCTGATTGAGAAATCCGTCATGACCTTGAACAGATCGATCTCCTTCTGGTTCAGCCCGTATCGAGAAACACTTTGCCGGTGAGTTCGATATCTTTCGATGCGGTGATCGCACTGACGACAACGAGATTATCCGCACCCGCCATCAGCCGGTTGCATCCGGAGCCACCGGATTCTCTTTCAGGTATTCGTTCACGCCCCGGCGGTCGTTCGGGTGGTTCACAATATACTGGCGGATCGCACGATACCGGTCCCTCTCGCTGGCAAGAGAAGTGTACTCCGATCCGGTTCGCTCCGCTTCGGGAATCTGATCGAGCCGGAGAGTTATTTCCGCTGCCCGCTGGTCCGCAAGTATTGACGTATTGTAGAGGTGACTCGTCATGGCACCGCTCGTGTACATCCGGGTGCCGTTGCTGACCGGCAGGACAAGGGGATCGGAATGCAACATCCGGTGTTCAATAACGTAGAACGATGGAATCCCCACGTACGAAGGCGTCATCGCTTCGAGATAGGTATAACCGGTTGATTTGTAAGGAAAGGAATCGGAACCAATCCCCATGGCCATGTGGCTCTCGGGCCCGAATTTGAAAAGAACCACCGGGTAGCCTTCCCGGGCGAGCAGGCCGGAGAGAAGAATAGCTTTGTCATCGCAGTCGCCCATGTTCTCCACCAGCAGCTCGGCCGGATACTTGGGAGGTGCATTCCCGCCGTTCTTGTACGCGATAGTCTGGACGTACGCGGTCATCAGCTCAAGATATTCGTCGTCGCTCAGGTTCCGTTCATCCCGGATAGTCCGGAACCGGCTGAGAAGATCCTGATAGACTGGCTCCTGGGTCGGATCGTTGATCATTGCCTGGTAATACCGGGTCCCGAGATCGTTTGGATCGCCAAGGAGAAACGTACTCCGAAATGTCTTTTTCGAAGCCGCATACAGGGAAGCATTCACAAAGATCGTGACCGTTGCAGAGCCGTTCTGGAACGGAAACGTCCGGGAGACAACAACCGGAGGAGAATCAGATGTTGTGGTATCGGGAACCCCCCGGGGTACCTCGAAGATGCCGTGCGAGAAAATGAGAATAAACACACCGAACCCGGCAAGGAACAGGGCAATGCCCAAAAAAATCGCACACAGGATCCGGGTCGGGGGCACAGCGTCCATGATCAGGTTTGGATAACCGACATCCTGCCGGGTCCTGAAATAAAAAAATATTCCGGATTTTTAGAAATCCGTCATGACCCTGAACTGGTCGATCTCTTCCCGGTTCAGCTGGTCGAGGAACTCTTCTGCCGCATGTTCGATATCTTTGCTCGCAGTGATCGCACGGCCGACAACGAGGATATCTGCGCCTGCCTTCAGGGCGTCCTTGACGACATCGACCCGGATGCCGCCTGCGGTCGCGACAAGCAGCTTGCCGCCTGCCGCCTTCTTGATCGCGGGGATGTCGCCCCACGCATGGGCTGACTCCTCGACATCGATCGCACGGTGGAGTTCCACGATGTCCGGCTTGACCTTGAGGCTTGCGATCAGCTTGGCCGGTGCCTGCACGTTCAGCATGTCGACAATCGAGTAGATGCCAACCTTCCGTGCTTCCGAGATCGCCTTCTCCATCGTGGAGACCGGTGCGAGACCCGAGACCACGACCGCATCAGCGGTTGCATCGGCAGCCATGCGGGCCTCGAGGTTCCCGGTGTCGAGGATCTTCATGTCCGCGATGATGAACGCGTTCGGCCGGAGCTTCCGGATCTCGCCGATAACACCGAGGCCGAACTTCTTGATCAGCGGGGTTCCCGCTTCGATGATCACGTGGTCGTTCTCGGGAACGGCCTTTAAGACCTGGGCGACCTTGCCCATGTCCACGAGGTCCATTGCGACCTGGAGATAGGGGGCGTCCCAGAGCCGGGTGACCTTGAAGCCCATGATGCCGTGGGCTGCACGGTCCTTCTCGTACACGAGGGTCTTCTGGTCGGGGAACTTGTCGAGCGCACGGTGGATCGAGAGCTTGGTTGCACCGTAGTTGTACCGGTAGATCTTGTTGTAGTCCTTCGCATCCGGGTGGACAAACGCGGAGACCATGATGACGGTTCCCTCGATATCGATCCCCGAGAACGCGCCTTCTTCAACACAGTCTGCAACGGCCTTTGCAACCGCTGCCTGTACCGGGCCGAACATCTCGTTGACCTGCGACATGTCCTTTAACGTAACCTTCGGGATGACAATGGTCGCCGGCTTGGTCAGCAGGTTCGGGCGGACAACCGCAAGGAGCGGGGTGTGGCCCGATGAAAGCTGTGAGATCGCGTTTGCAAACGCCGAGCCAATGGGGCCTTCCTTGTCGCCCATGAGCAGGTCGATGTGCGCCAGTTCCGGGCCATCGCCAATGAGTGCTTCTCCGACTAGATACATGGAACTCTCCGTTATCCTGTTATTATGCGCCCGTTAGCTATGATAAAGTTGCGAATCGGGGGGCAGCATCCGGATGCATGCGGGTAATACGGATACTAGGGGCCTGCCCTGCTGCACGATTTTTTCAGTCGTTTCGTTCCGGTTCGCACAGGCCCGGGCACAAGGAATCGTGATCAGCTCCTTGCCGGTTACCGGAAAATTTTCCTGCAGTACTCTGGCAGGGCCCGGCAGGGAGAAAACGAAAGAATCAGAAAATCCCGGCGTCAGGTTGAAGACGTTTTTAGAAAATGTGGGGTTGGTGAGATTTGAACTCACGATCGACGGGTCTCTCCGACATGCATCAGTGCTCCAACGGGTCATCATCGAATCACGGGAAACCACCAAAGGTTACAAACGTGACTGCCCGGCAAAAACCGGACATGAACTCAGCAGACCCATTGTTCATCATCTGCAGCACAAGAACGCAAAGACCGCTGGAGCCCGTCGCCATTCCGGGCTAGGCCACAACCCCTCGCGCCTGCATGAGGAATGCTTCCTCTTTGCTGACCCAGTAAAATCGCAGTCCGGAAACTTAAGAGTTTTGTTCGCACCCGTATCACGTGTCTCTCAGGTATACGGGCACCGTTTAATGGTGAATATCAGGGATCACCGGAAAATTGCCGCCGGCACAAACCCGAAAAAATTTCCGGGCGCTCCCGTGCACGAGCCGCGATCCCTGCACGAAAAACCGGCCGGAACTATTCCCGAAGCACAAAAAATCTTTGCGCTCCATCATTTGTTTCCTGATTCCGGCTTCCAGGCGTCCCGGATCGGAAACGTGCACCACGTTCCGGGCAGATCATTATCCATATATTGTCATGTGGTGCAATAATTTACGATGGTCGAGGGCAGTTACACGTGTGGAACATCGGCAGTACCCCTGCTGGGCATGACTATCGGGGAGATGGTCGACAGCATCGCAGCAAAATACCCGGAGAACGAGGCGATCGTATCGGTCCACCAGAATATCCGGCTTTCGTACCGGGAATTTCTCGGAGAGGTGAACCGGGTCGCAAAGGCGCTCATGGGTCTAGGTGTTGAGAAAGGCGACCGGGTCGGCATCTGGGCAATGAACCACGCCGAATGGGTTATCGTCCAGTTCGCGACCGCGAAGATGGGCGCCATCATGGTGAACATCAACCCTGCATACCGGACGTACGAGCTCGAATACGTGCTCAAGCAGGCAGAGATCTCAACCCTGATCGTCCAGGGCCGGTTCAAGACATCCGACTATGTGGGGATGTTCTACGAAGCCTGCCCCGAGGCGTACGAATCGAAACCGGGGAGAATCTCTTCCGAGAAGTTCCCGTTCCTCAGGAATGCAATCTTCATGGGCGACATCCCGTACGGCGGCATGTACACCTGGAAAGATTTCCTCAAAAAAGCAGACGAGATCACAAGCGACGAACTGATCGAGCGGGGCGAAGGGCTCACGTTCGATGACCCGATCAATATCCAGTACACGAGCGGGACGACGGGTTTCCCAAAAGGTGTGGTCCTCACCCACCACAATGTCCTGAACAACGGGTACATTATCGGCGAGGGCATGGGCTTTACCGGGAATGACCGGCTCTGTATTCCTGTTCCTTTCTACCACTGCTTTGGCATGGTCCTTTCAAATCTCGCCTCCGTGACCCACGGGACAACGATGGTCCTTCCCGCCCCTACCTTCGACGCCGAATCGGTTCTCCGGACCATCGAGATAGAACGCTGCACCGCGGTCCACGGGGTCCCGACGATGTTTATCGCCGAGCTCACCCATCCCAACTTCGCGAAGTACGATATGCGGACCCTCCGGACCGGCATTATGGCAGGCTCCCCCTGCCCGATCGAAGTGATGAAGGAAGTAAACCAGAAGATGCACATTAGCGAGATCGTGATCGTGTACGGCCAGACCGAGACGAGCCCCGGCGTCACGATGACGACGACAAAGGATCCGCTCGATCGCCGGGTCACGACCGTTGGCCGGGCCTTCCCCCACACCGAGCTGAAGATCGTCGATGCCGCAACCGGGAAGATCGTCCCGACCGGTGAGATCGGTGAGATCTGCGCCCGCGGTTACTGCGTTATGAAGTGCTATTACAACAATCCCTCGGCTACCCACGCAACGCTCGACAAGGACCACTGGAACCACACGGGCGATCTCGGCACCCTCGATGAGGAGGGATACTTCAAGATCGTTGGCCGGTTAAAGGACATGGTTATCCGCGGTGGCGAGAACATCTACCCGCGGGAGATCGAGGAGTTCCTCCACCACAACGAGAAGATCTTCGATGTCTACGTAGCCGGGGTCCCGGACATCAAGTATGGCGAGGAGCTCTGCGCATGGGTGAAACTCAAACCCGGCCAGGCCATGACCGAGCAGGAGGTCAAGGACTACTGCAAGGGCAGGATCGCCCACTACAAGATCCCGCGGTACGTGATGTTCGTAAACGATTTCCCGATAACGATCTCCGGTAAGATCCAGAAGTTCAAGATGCGGGACGAGTCAATCCGGGTGCTCGGGCTCGAAGAAGCCTCGAAAGTTGAGACCGCGTGAGCGGGAACCGGATCTTCTTTTTTCTTCTTTCCTGTCTCCTTTTTCCGGTTGTTACCGGATGTGCCTGTTGACAAAAAAATGGGTACCCCAACGGGCCGGGCATCCGGGATCTTCGGGTCTGTCCCTGCCGGGTACGGATATCCGGATTACGGAATTAAAAAAAAGAGAACAATATTAGTACTAGTACCCGCCACCCATCCCTCCCCCGGAGGGGCTCAGCGTCTGGACGGTTGTTGCGATGGTTGTCGGAACCGGTGTTGTGGCAGCCTGGCTGGCGGCAGCCGGTGCCGGGCCGGAGATACCTGCTACGTACCAGTTGTTATTGAATCCCTGGCCGGTCGAAACGCCGGCGGTTGCGTCACCGGAGAAATAATAGAGCGGCCAGCCCATGTAGGCGCTCTGGCTCACGCCATCCGCCCGGGAGATCGTGGTGAAATCGGATCCTTTCAGGATCGAGGGACCGACGACCGGTGTGGAATAAAATGCCGGCCATTTCGTCAGGCAGGCACCGGTGCAGGCGCTCGTTCCGGTCGAGTCCTTCGTGAAGATATACAGCGTCTTTCCGGAGGCATCGGTCAGGAAGGATCCCAGCTGCGGGGTACTTCCGACCATCACCGTGTACCCGGGTTTTACGACAAACCATTTCTGGATGATCCCCTCACCGTTGACATCGCCGGGTTTTGTATCCTTCGCAAACCGGTAGAGCGGCCAGCCTTTGTAGGTTGTCATCTGATTTCCGTCCGGGAGCGTGACCGACCAGAAGTCAGATGCCGACAGCGGGGCGGATACGGAGATCGTGGGAGCAAAGAAGATCGGCCAGTTCGAGGCGCAGGTTCCGGCACCGCAGGCCGTTGCAGCGGCAGCCGGCGTGTCGCTTGCGAAATAGTACAGGGTCATCCCGTTTGCATCGGTCAGGACGTTTCCCAGCGATGTCGCGCCGATCTTCATGGTGTCCGAAGGCGTAACCGTTGCCGGGCTTGTTGTCGTGGCAGGTGTTGCGGGTTGCTGTTGCTGCATGCAGCCGGTTGCCAGCAACACGGCAAACAGGAGAAAAATACCGATAAGACAGACATGGTTTCTCATGAAAAATCACTCCTTTTATGCACCCCATACCCTGACCTGATACATATAGTTTGCTGCGAGTGAAGAATACATGTTTAACGCTTCTCCGATGCAAAATTGACAGGGACTCCCCTACTCGTCCTTGGTTGAACTAAGATAAAGTACTAACCGTCACCAGGGTGTTTTTTAGAATTCTCTTGTGAAACCTATGAAATGAAATCCGCTCACTACCCGCCTACGGTAGAATTATCCCGGGTAACTTCATTTTTTGACGGCACTGATTCGAGGAAGGCCTCCCGGCTCATCGTATAATTTGTTTTTTTTCCTTCGGAGATCAGAGAATTAGCCGCACTTATGTTAGGCAGAAATAATAAATCCCTCGCTGAACAGGAGATTTCCATGCCTTCGGGGACACTCGATACATGAAACATGTCTTCCGGGGCCCATAAAATCATCAATGGCGTTGTCGGACCAAATTTTTGTTGCCAGATGAGCGGAATCTCCGGCATTTGTGCAGTTGTACCTGCCTTAAAAGAAGGTCGAAGGATGAAATCGTTAGGAATAGTAAAAGTCACTCCGGTGTTCCTGATTGAATTATGCGATAAATAAAACGATTGTGGTACTACCGCAAAGATGAATGGAATACTATCTACATTTACGTGCGGATTGGGGGTATCATAAATTTTTCCAACGTCTTCTTTGGTAATTATAAATGGAGGATGTGGGGAAGATGGCTGAACCTGTTGAGCTTGAAATATACCAATAATCAATACGAAACAAATGCCCAAAATTAAGCACAGAATGGTTGAAGTTTTCATTACTTCGGTTAGTTATTTGTTAGTTTAAAATTGTGGCGATGAGTGAAGTTTATTTTATGTTAACGAGTGGTTATTGGCTTTCCGCAATAAATAGGGAAGATTAATGGGAAACCATTAGTATCCTTGATTCTTGAATCAAGGGCTCCACGATTTATGGAACTCCCCGGAATGGGAGAAAAAAAAGTTGTTTCAAAAAATACCGATCCACACAACGTACGCTGCCATGATCATGACAACAAAGAGGACAATCAGGACCTTGTAGGAACACTTCTCGCATATACCGAAACGCGAGGGATTTTTCTCGTGGGAGTACCCGGAAGAACAGAGCCTGCAGCTCTTTTCCGGTTCAGTATGGTGGTGTTCCTCAAAATGGGTCATACGAAGGGGTGGATCCTCGCGACGTAAAGACGTGTCGAAACGCTCCCGGGGCTCACCTGCCCCGTCCAAGTCTCTCAATCCGGTCGACAAGGCGCTGTCGTGCAGCATCCGTCCCGGGATCGTCACGGTCAAGGGTTATTGAAAGAATTGCTCCTTCACCCGTTCCCGGGGGAAGCAGGGAGAGGGGCAGGGTCAAACGGATCGTCTCATCATCGCACGGGATCAGCACGGCAATGTCACCTTCGATCCGGTCGACCACTGCTTTTAATGCGGTCATCCATTCCTCACATCAATGATATTCCGGGCTGCATCTTCAAGGATTGCCTCGTCGCCGCTATTCCCCCAGACCGGGCTCCCATACCCCATGTACAGGGATGTATCGTTCATCATGCCGGATCCGGTATATACGGTTACCGAAGAACCCTCCTGCAGGATAAACGCGGGGAAGATGTAGGAGAACGATCGTGTTTTGTCCGAGAGGGTCCAACCGTTCAGGTGGACGGTGCTGTTCCCGTTATTTGAGATTTTTACCCATTCACCATTCAGGTTAACCCGGTCATCGCCCGGTGCATTGAAGTTTGTTTCGGTGATGAAAACCTGATCTGCGTTGCCAACCTGAACCGGGGGAAGTGCAGGGAGGGTTATCGTTACTTCCGGAAGAATGTCCGGTAGAAGGGTGTATGCGGGAAGTGCGGATGCATTGAAGGATAAATCCCCCGGGGAACCGGAACCGGATCCGGGTAATGGTTTCTGCCAGATGTTGCCCGTGTTTTCCGTGGCAACCGACCAGGAAGACCCATCGGTACGGACACGAACGGTCCCGTCAAGATCGGTACGGTACACCCGTGCTCCGGTCGCTGCAAGAAGATCGAGCGTCTTTTTGTGCGGGTGACCGTACGGGTTGTCCTTACCGTCCGAGATCACCGCGGTCTCCGGATGAACCCGGACAAGGAACGCCGGGGAACCCGAATACTCGCTGCCGTGGTGGCCGACTTTCAGGATCTCCGCATCGAGCGGGTATCCCGACCGGACGAGAGCGGATTCCGCCTCCCCGCCAATATCCCCGGTCATGAGGAAATCCACGGTCCCGTACGAGATCCGCAGCACAATGGAATTTGCATTGGGATCGTCATCGGACTGCCGGGCAGGTGGCGAGAGAACGAGGACCCGGAGCCTGGGATCGATATCGATGGTCATGCCCTGCTCTGCTTTTGTGTAGGGAATCCCGAGGCGTTCGACAGAATCAAGGAAGTGTTCGTATAAGGGGGAGGGATGCGGGATTCCGCTGTCAAGAACCCGGCCAACCGGGAATGCCGCGAGCACGCGCTGCATCCCGCCGATGTGATCCGAATGGGGGTGGGTTGCAACCAGCAGATCTATGTGATCGATCCCGAGCCGGGAAAGATCTGCCGTTACCCGGTCTCCCATATCGATCTCTCCGGCATCGATGAGGATCGTCTTATTTCCAAAGACAAACAGGGTCGAATCCCCCTGCCCGACATCGAGGAAATACGCGGAGAGTTTTCCCTCGTTTTCTGCGAGCCGGGAGCTGTGCCCGAAATTATCGATGCAGCCGGCAGCTGCAACCGTGCAGAGAAGAACGACCAGTACGGTGGCGGGAAGACCGGAGGGGAAAAAAATTTTCATGAACGATAATTCCTGCTACTATGCGGATCCGGCCCGCCGGACAAGATCGCGTGCTGCTTTCGACGCACCCGCGAGGATCTCCTGTTCGCCCGGAACCTCGCGGTTGAGCATCAGGACCCGGCCACCGCAGATGGTTGTCTCGACCCCGCCACCATTGCAGGCGTACACGAGATTCGAGGTCGCGTTGTGGAGCGGGGTGTTGCAGGGTGTTTTTGTCGCTACAAGGATGATGTCGGCCGGTGAACCGACGGTTATGGCACCGGATCCAAAGCCCAGTGCCTTTGCTCCTGCCGGGCCTGCCATGCGAAGCGCAGCCGGTGCCGAAAGGAGCGTGGGATCGTTCCAGGAGAATTTCTGGAGGAGGGCTGCGATCTTCGTTTCCTCGAACATGTCGAGGTTGTTGTTCGAGGCACAGCCGTCCGTGCCGAGGCAGACGTTTGCCCCGGCTGCGGAGAGTTTGTGCCACGGCATCGCCCGGTTCGTTGCAAGCTTCATGTTGCTGGCCGGGTTGTGCGAGACGCTGACCCCGTGTCGCCCGAGCAGATCGCACTCCGCATCGTCCAGCCAGCAGCAGTGAGCCGCAATGGTGCGTGGGGTGAGGATACCGCATTCATCGAGGTGAGCGGCCGGCCGTTTCCCGTGCTGGGCAATGCAATCATTTACTTCTTTCTCGGTCTCCGAGAGGTGGATATGGATCCCGATCCCCTGCTCCTTTGCGTATTCAGCGCACCACTGCAAACTTTTGGGTGAGACGGTATAGATCGCGTGGGGGCCAACCGCGGTTTTGATCCGGGGGTTGTTCATCGATCGGACGTGAGCGGTGAGTTTTTCCGTTGCCCGGCACTCGTTCTCCCTTTTCTCGTCGCTGAAGAGATCGATGAAACCATAGGAGAGCATGGCGCGGATCCCCGATTCATCGACCGCCCGGGCTGCATCTTCCATGAAGAAGTACATATCGTTAAACGCCACGGTCCCGGTCCGGATCATCTCGAGGCATGCAAGTTTCGTTCCCCGGTAGACATCCTCACCGGTCAGGTGGGCTTCGAGCGGCCAGATCTTCTGCCCGAGCCAGTCCTGGAGGATCATGTCATCGGCATATCCCCGGAGGAGCGACATCGCGGCGTGCGTGTGGGTATTGACAAGCCCCGGGAGTGCAAGGGCCCCGTCCCCGTCGATGATATAGTCTGCCTCGGTCTTGTGGCCTGCCCTCAGGTTTCCGCCGGTTGCAGCGATTGTTCCGGTCCCGTCAATAAAAATATCCGTGCTTTTCCCGTCGACTATAACATCCGTGAGGAGCAGGGACTTCTTCCCTTCAAAAATCCCGTCCATGTCACTATCTGCCTTCATAAAAGTCCTTACCTCCAGTTTTTTTTTAAACATTCAACCCAGTTCGTGCACGATCCTGCTGACGATCTCTTCAGTCCTGAGCCGGTGGGCCTTTGAGGTCTCGAGGATGTGTTCGTAGGTCAGCACATCGCCGCCAAGGCCGTTTGCGTAATTGTCTATCGTGCAGAGAGCGGCAAAATCGATGCCCAGCTCGCAGGCGAGCGTTGCTTCCGATGCAACGGTCATGCCGACGATGTCCGCGTAACGAGCGAGTTTTCGGACCTCTGCTTCGGTCTCGATCCTCGGCCCGCGGGTCTGGACATAGACGCCGCCCAGCCGGGCCGACGGCACCAGGGCCGACAGTTTTTTTGCAAGATCCTGCGAGAGTTCGGGCCGGACGTGCTCGATCGCGTGATCGTGGATGGACGGGATGTCGCTCACGCTTGCATAGTCAGTCGGTATCATGAGGGATCCGGGAACGATTGCCGGTTTTAAGGACCCGGATGACCCGAACGCAACGATCCTGTCGACGCCGGAGAGCGCAAGCGCTGCCAGGTTTGCCCGGAAGTTGATCCGGTGCGGGGGTATGCCCCCCTGGTGGCGCATCAGCATCACGATATCGCCGCAGAGGAGATCCGCTACCCCAAAGGGGGTTGCGACCTGCCGCTTCTCACGTGCCGGCAGGTTAGAGAAGAGGAGGCTTGTCCCCCCGATAATCCCGAGCATTTCAGCAATCAGCCCCTGCAACCGGATAATGTCCAACCTGCAAAATGAGTACCTGGTATCTTCACGTGTATCCCCCGGTTTTGGAAAGATGTTGGGTGCGACTGCACTAATACGTAACGAAATACAAAACCCGGCCGGAGAAATCCCGGGCCCTTTACGGGAATAATTAAGCTAAACGTAAGAATGAGGAGGTTCTATTATCCCGGCATGGGCAGGTTCGACACCGTAGGCGACGATGAGATCCGGATCGGTCAGTGCACGGATATTTACTTCCTCCGGACCGAAGAGATTCTCGATCACGACCAGATCAACCCCGAGGTCGTCATGGAGATCACGGCAACCGCACTCCCCGATACGTGGGCTGTCTTCTGCGGTCTTGGCGATGTTCTCACGCTTCTTGAGGAGTTTCCTGTCACGGTCGATGCTATGCCGGAAGGGAGTGTCTTTTACCGGAACGAGCCGGTGATGCGGATCACGGGAAGATACCGCGACTTCTGCCGGTACGAGACCGCTATCCTCGGTTTCCTCTGCCATGCATCGGGAGTCGCGTCATCCGCAGCCCATATCCGGCTTGCCGCAGGCGATCGCCCGGTCTATTCATTCGGGTCCCGGAGGCAGCACCCGGCGATTGCAAAAATGATCGAGCGTGCCGCATGGATTGGAGGCGTCGACGGGGTTTCCAACACGTGCGCACCGGAATGGATGCCGGTCGTCGGGATGATGCCGCATGCGTTTGTCATGTGCTATGACAAACCGAGGACGCATGGCGATCATTTGACCGGAATGCCCCAAAAGAGATCCCCCGGATCATGCTCTGCGACACCTTCTGCGACGAGAAAGCCGAATCACTCCGCGCAGCAGCGTGCGGTGCCACCGCGGTCCGGCTCGATACGCCACGCTCACGGAGAGGCAACATGCGCGCTATTATCGAAGAGGTGCGCTGGGAACTCGACGCACACGGCTACTCCGGTGTCAGGATCTTCCTGTCCGGCGGGATAACCCGGGAAGACATCCTCGCGTACCGGGATATCGTTGATGCATTCGGTGTCGGAGGAGCGATAGCCAATGCACCGGTCATCGATTTCTCCCTGGATATTGTCGAGATCAACGGGAAACCCCGGGCGAAACGCGGGAAACGGAGCGGGGCAAAACAGGTCTATGAGTACCCGTCCATGGTCCACCGGATGCTCCCGGCAGCGGAGGAGGCGCCGAAGGGCACAACCGCGCTCCTCACGCGCTGCATCGATGGAGGGCGTATGGTTCAGAAAGCGCACATGCATGCCGCACGGGAACGGGTTCTTTCATCGCTTGCAACCCTCCGGGCGAATACACCCTGATGAGACCCGGACGAACAATTCTTTTAACTGATGGCATCCTACAGTATAAGGCGGGCCGGTAGATCAGTGGTAGATCGCTTCCTTGGCATGGAAGAGGCCGCGGGTTCAATTCCCGCCCGGTCCACTCTTTTTCCCGCGCACAAAAATTTTTCGCGAGCCCTTTTTTCCCCAATCGTGATTCCGGGTTTTTACCCGCATGTTCCTTAACAAAAAACCGGGTTACAATCGCCCACAACCTGGATGAATCATGATCGCTCTCCTCCGGTTTTCCGGAACCTTAACGCCCGGTTCCGGATGACCGGCAGCCTCAGCTCCCAAAAATCCAGACCTCATCCCCAACCAAAAAGTGGCTGGCCCCCTCTGCTTAAAAAAAGGAAACGGGCGCCCCCCTCCCAAAACACCCGGACCATTTCTCGCCAAAAAAACGGGCTGCACCCGGATAATTAAGCCTTTTTCTGTCGGAAAATGAAGTCCCGGCCACCCCGGCCTGAAAAACCCGGGCCCGCCCCCGGCTAAAAAACGTGAACGGCACCCCCGCTAAAAAAAATATCCCGGTCACCCCCCATGAAAATGCGGACCCCGTCCCAACCAGAATTTTTCCCGCCATCTTTCCGGTCAGGCAGGAGTATTTATCGGGAGTCCGGATGACTGCCGGGCACCCCGGTCATCCGATTTTACCGGATGATCCCATCCTTCAGCTTTTTCACCGCACAAAACCTACGAATGGATATCCGGCGGATGCTGATGACAACTATTCTCTCGTTCTCGACAGGGGAGGAAAAGCTTGCGCTTCCCATAAACGATATCTGGTCTATTATCAGAATGGTTGATCTTTCCCCGGATTCCGGGGGATATCCGGGAAGTACCGGCACGATTAATTTCCATGGAAAGATTATTCCGGTATTTTCAGTCCGGGGGTTGCCGGGAATACCGGATCGAGAACCCCTGCTGTCAGATGTCCTCATCATCGTTTGCCAGCGCGGGGAGTACCTTGCCATCTGGGCGGATATGACAACCGGTATACAGGATCTCACGCTTCCGGAAGAAACTGTTGACCGGGTCCAGCGTAAACCCGGTATCCGGGGTGTTCAATGCACCGGTGATGGAACCGGTATTATTACAGGCCTGGCTCAGTTCATTGCAGGCATAGTCGATGAGAAACGATCGGCCGGGGACATTTGCAAAAGCCATGAACCGGGTCATGCGACTGCAGGAACGATCCAGGAACCGGATGATACCGCAGGCTTTGCAGGGATCAACTCCATCCTCCGGAAAAGGGCTGACGAGCTCGCCCATCCCGAAGAAGAAAACCACCCCAAGGTTATCGTTGAGCTCCTGCGCTTCGGGCTGATGTACCAGGAATATGCCGTCGAGATGAAATACGTCCGCGAGGTTATCCTTACCGGGGAAATAACCCCTGTTCCGGGAACTCCGGATTATATTGCCGGCATCTACACAACCCGGGGGGAGATCATCTCGCTTGTCGATCTTCGTGCCCTGTTCTCGCTCGCGGAGAAGGGTCTTACTGACCTCAACAGGGTTTTTGTCATCACCAATGGAACAATTACCTTTGGGATTTCAGCAGACACTATCACCGGTGTCGATACCATCCGGCTTGAAAATATCCGGCCCGCACCCCCGGGATATACCCCGATCAGCAACGAGTACCTTAAAGGGGTCTCCGGGGAGTCCCTGCTCATTCTCGACGCTGCAGCAATCCTTGCGGATCCCCGGATGATAATCGACGAAAGCGATTAGGATCCCCGGGATTTTCCGGTTTACCCGGTACAGGGTGCCGGCCCTTTTTTTTGATTTCTTGCACCGGATTTTGCACCGGACCTTCCCGGTGTTCAGGTTTGTTTTTGGCCAGGAGCCGAACGTGTAAGATCACTACTTTAATGCCGAGTGAAAATCAGAGGATTATTCAGAACGGAAATTACCGTACCAGAGGGGTGTACCCGGGTGTTCGAAATATTCTCCAACATGAAAGTCGGAACCAAGATTCTCGTTATCTGCCTCTTCCTTGCAATAATCCCAACCCTGCTGCTTGGCCTCGTGGCATACACGAGCTCGAGCACGGTTATTAACGAACAAACCCAGGCGCTCCTTGAAACCCAGGTCCAGGATATGAAAGGGTGGACAAACGATGTCTACAAACTGACCCGCAACAAAGTCAATTCCGACCTCAACGTCGCAAAACAGAATTTCTACGGGAAAGGAACCCCTGACATTATCAATGGAAAGATGACGCTTGTCGATGAAACCGGCGACAATTATGTCGTCAATGACAACTTCGAAATAGTCGATAAAGTCCAGGCAATGGTCGGTGGTGCTGCCACCGTTTTTCAGGTGTATAATAACAGTTACGCGGCCCGGATCTCGACAAACGTTCTCGACACGAACGGCCAGCGGGCTGTCGGGACCCATCTTACTGACAATGTCTATGATGTCGCCGTCAAGCAGAACACGACCTATTACGGGCGGCGTGACCTGTTCGGGAAAAAGTACGTTACCGCCTATGAGCCTATTCATGACCCAAACGGACATGTTATCGGTGTTCTTTTCGTAGGGACTGAAGAAGGACAGACCCTTGACGTTGTCAAAAAGAGTATACGGGATACAATTGTCGGCCACCAGGGTTACATGTTTGTTGTTGACAGTACGGGAACCGTGCTTGTTCATCCCAGTCGCGAAGGTGAGAACTGGTCGAATGAAAGTTATGTCCGGGAGATGTTTGCGGAAAAAGATGGCGCAATCACCCACCAGGTTGATGGCAGGACCGTTGTCGATGATTACACGTATTACGAGCCGCTCGACTGGTATATCGTATCCCGGGCGGTTCTCTCGGATTACACCGGACCCATTGACACGATCCGGAATACCATCCTGATGATCGTGGTTGCCTCGATAGCCATCGGGGCGATCATAGCAATCCTGTTCGGCAGATCGATCTCCGGACCCCTGCAGCAGGTCGTGGTAATGATCAAGGAACTGCGGAACGGGCATCTCTCTGCCCGGCTCAAAGTCCGCCGGAAAGATGAGATCGGGGTCATGGCTGCAACCATGGATGAGTTTGCAGACGACCTCCAGATCAACGTCGTTGGCAATATCAAGAAGATCGCAAACGGGGAATACATCCAGGAATTCAATAAACCGGTCGATGATCGTGATGAGATCCGGCCGGCACTCCGGATGATGGTCGAATCCCTCGATCACCTCCATAAAGAGACGATCAAACTGACGGATGCAGCCGGGCTGGCGATCTTTCCGTGAGGGGAGATGAACACGCTTTCCGGGGAGGATACCGGATGATCATCGCGGGATTCAACAAGACCCTCGAGACCATCACGGAACCCGTGAATGAAGCAATGCGCCTTGCCGGTTTCTATGCTGCCGGTGATTTTACCGCACGGTTCGACGAGAACATACCGGTGGCAGGCGAATTTGTCGCGTACCGTGACGCACTCAACACCATCGGTATCGAACTCTCGCGCCTGATGAAGCTGATCAATGAAGAACTCTATGAAGGAGTCTTTGTTCTGTCTTCCGCTTCAAGCGAGATCCTGACGGTCACAACCCAGCTGGGATCTGCAAGTTCACAGACCGTGGCTACGGTAAATACTTCTTCGGAGACCGTTGAAGCGGTACGAAAGAAGACCGATCTGGTGAACCAGAAGACAAAAGCGGTTTCTGAGAAGGCAATGAAGGCACTCGCGGTATCCGGGGAGGGGCAGAAATCAGTCCAGGAGATCCTTGACGGGATGAGCCATATCCAGCGGCAGATGGATATGGTGGGAATGAATGTCATAAAACTCTCGGAACAGAGCCAGGCGATCGGGGAGATCATCGCAACCGTTACCGATATTTCCGAGCAGTCGAACCTTCTTGCAGTAAATGCCTCGATCGAAGCGGCCAAGGCCGGAGAATTCGGGAAAGGGTTTGCCGTAGTCGCACATGAGATCCACAACCTTGCCGGGCAGTCCAAAAAGGCGACTGCCAACATCAGGACACTCCTCACGGATATCCAGCGCGGCGTCTCATCAACGGTGATTTCTACCGAGAAAGGCACAAAATCGGTTGCCGATGCAGCGCGGCTGACGAGCGATGCACGGGAAGCGATCGAAGTGCTGACACGGTCAATCGCCGATTCTTCAAGGGAAGTGATCGAGATCGCATCATCCATACAGGACCAGGCGGCAGGTATGGACCAGATCTCGACTGCCATGGAGAATATCCGCGATGCTGCAGAGCGGAACCTCGAAATAACGAGAAAAGCCGAGAAGACAGCAGAAGACCTGCACGAACTCGGTATCCGGCTCAAGAAGATAACGGCACAATACCATATCTGATATTCCTGCTATGACCGGGCCGGATGCTGAGTTTCAAAAAAGGATCCTTGCGACATTCCGTGAAGAGGCAGAAGAACACGTATCGGAGATAACGGGCGATCTCATCGCGCTTGAAAAAGCCGGGGTCACGGGTGGAACTCCTCTCACGGAACGGATTTACCGGCGGATCCACAGCCTGAAGGGAGCAGCACGGGCTGTAGACCAGCAGGAGATCGGGCTTGTGTGCCAGCACCTTGAATCGGTCTTTTCCGCGATCAAAAAGGGGACTTTTACTCCCGACGCCGAGACATTTGATATTTTCCACAATGCGATCAAGACACTGACGAGCCTGATCGCTGGCGATCCCTCCCCGGTTCCCCCGGTTTCCGGGCTCGTGCGCTCGCTGAGAGCACTTGACGCTTCCCGGATGGGTGAGGGCTCGTCCAGGCTTCTTGATCTTACGGTGAAGCTTCCCCCGGTACACCCGGTTGAGACACGTGCAAGTACCTTAAAGCCCGGAATTCCTGAACATGACAAAAGCGCAGTTCCCGGGAGTGAAGAGTTCAGAAAACCCGCTCCCGCCGGAGACAGCCGGGTCCGCGGGGGAACCCCCTTCCCGCCACCGCGGGAAAACGGAACGGTAAGGATTGCTGCAGGCAAACTCGATCGGCTTATCGCCGGTTCCGATAATCTTCTTACTACCCGGCTTTTTATCACCCACCGGATGCAAAAGCTCGAAGAGATGATGGGGAGGTTCACCCTCTGGAGGTGGAATTTTGCCCTGGTCTCAAGTGACCTGCATCGTATCCGGGAAACATCGTTTGGTTCGCAGAAATCCGATCTTCCCCCGGAACTTGTTCTTCCTCTCCAGAGGATTGTTGAGTTTCTTGAATATGACCGTGAATTTGTTGCCTACCTTCAGCACGACCTCGGGGCTCACATCCGTGAAACCGAGATTGACCGATCTGCCCTCGCAGCAAGTACCTCTGCCATCTCCGATCTCATCCATAATGCAGTACTCCTGCCCGTATCGAGTGTACTGACCCCTTTTTCCGGGCTGGTCCGGGAGTTCTCCCGTAAGTCCGGAAAGGAGATCGATTTCCAGGTTGATGGAGGAGACATCGAGATGGACCGGCGTATTCTCGAGGCGCTTAAGGATCCGCTGATGCATATTATCAACAACAGTATCGATCACGGAATAGAACCCCCTGCAGTCCGGGTCGCGGCCGACAAACCGGCCCGGGGAACCGTGCAGGTCCGGATCGATCTCCTCTCCGGCAGCAAAGTGAGGATTGAAATTTCCGACGATGGTGCGGGGATCGACCGGAGCCTTATACGGAAGATAGCCCTTGAAAAAGGAATTATCGGGAGCGAAAAGTCAGCAACTCTCACCGATGATGAAGTTATCTGGCTTATCTTCCGGTCCGGGATCTCAACAAATCCCCTGATCACTGATATTTCGGGACGAGGGCTCGGTCTTGCTATTGTTGAAGATTCGGTGACACGTCTCGGGGGCAGCGTAACCGTTTCATCAAAGTTCGGTAAGGGGACCTCCATCCATATTATTGTCCCGGTCCGGCTTGCAACCATGCGGGGTGTGGTTGTCCGGGCAGGTAACCAGGCATATGTCCTTCCCATGCAGCAGGTAGCGCAGGTCATCCGGCTCACGCCCGGTGCAGTCCGGATGGAAGGAGAACGACCGGTGATCCGGATCCAGGATAAAACGATTGGTGTTATCCGGTTAACCGAAGCGCTCGGAATTTCCCATTATGCCGTTCCCTCCGGGAAAAACAAGGCAATGCCGGTAGTAATTCTGTCATACGGTGCAGGACAGATTGCCTGTATCGTGGATGAAGTTGTGCGGGTACAGGAGATTGTAGCACGATCTCTTGGCAGCCAGCTCCGCCGGGTCAAACGGATAACCGGTGCGGTAATTCTCGGTGACGGGAATGTCGCGCTCGTACTCGATCCTCTCGAACTTATCCAGGAGTCGCTGAAAGGACACATCCCCCATCCCCAGAAGAGGACAACGGTATCTGCTCCCCAAAGGATCCTCATTGTTGAGGACTCCGTCACCTCCCGGGCCCTTCTCGAAGCGGTTCTCGAACGGGCAGGTTACCGGACCATGACCGCCGTCGACGGGATGGAGGCTTTTGCGATCCTTAAGGAAAATGACTTCGACATGGTTGTTTCGGATGTTGACATGCCCCGGATGAACGGATTTACCTTAACGGAAAAAATACGAACCGATCCACGTCTCGAAAAGCTTCCGGTTGTGCTTGTTACGTCCCTTGACTCTCCCGAAGACCAGAAACACGGGGCAGCGGTCGGAGCAGATGCGTACATCGTTAAGAGCAGTTTTTCCAGTACCGTCCTGCTGGACAGTATCCGGGCTCTCATGGCCCGCAATGGGGCCTGATTGCCAGGATGTTTTCCCGGAACCCGGGGCGGGAGTATTACGGGATTTCTCTCTTTTTTCCCGGACTTCCGGGATCTGGTGTAAACCAAATATATAGAATCAGGATATAACTTCAAAGCAGGGAAGAAGACAGGGCGCAGTGGGCAAGGGTGAGAAGGCGCCGGTTTCAGGAGGAATGGAGCATGAGGAGCGGATCATGAGGAACATCACGTGCGATGGATTGAACGTCCTCATTGCTGAGGACAGCCGGACCCAGGCAGAGTCATTACAACACATCCTCGAGAAGATAGGGTGCAATGTCACGATAGCGCTGAATGGAAAACTGGCCCTGGAACACATTGCGGGCACTGTTCCGGATCTTGTCCTTACGGATATTATGATGCCGGAGATGGACGGTTACGAGCTCTGCCGCAGGATCAAGCAGCATGAGACGATGCGGTCCATTCCGGTCATCCTGGTAACCCAGCTCTTCGATACCGTGGATGTTATCCGGGGTCTTGAAGCCGGGGCGGACAATTTTATCATCAAACCGTACGAGGAAGGGGACATTATCTCGCGCATCGACGATGTTATCCGTGCCGGTAACGGGGAGCAGCGGGCGGAGCACGGGAATTCTCTTACCGTCACCCTTGCCGATGGTGAGCATGCGGTCTCATCCGGCAGGAGACAAATCCTCAATATCCTCCTTTCTACCTACGAGATTGCGATCCGGAAGAACAATGAGCTCCAGGAGTCCCAGGAAAGACTCAACCTCGTCAATGACCGGCTCCAGCAGGCAGTCTCGGATCTCGGGGAGTCCAATGCATCCCTTCACCGGGAGATCGGCGAACGGGAGCGGGTCGAGCGGGCCCTCGCCGATGCAAACAAGAAACTCCAGCTGATGACCAGCATTACCCGGCATGATATTCTCAACCAGCTCACAGCCCTCCGTGGCTGCATCGAGCTTGCGGAAATGATGTGGGAGAAGGAGCCGGGCCGGGCCCGCGACCGGGTGAGGAGCGCAGAAGGTCTTCTTGAACAGACCATCAATACGATCACGTTCACCGGTGAGTACCAGAAGATAGGGATGAAAGCTCCTGTCTGGAAGAACGTCAGGACCCTTGTCGATGATTCCCTGAAATATACTCCGCTCGGCGCAGTAAACCTGGAAAACGCCGTACCGGCAGGGACCGGGATCTTTGCTGATCCCTTAATCGAGAAAGTATTTTCAAACCTGATCGAGAATGCCATCCGGTACGGGGGGAAGATAACGAAAATCCGGTTCTCCTGCGAAGAGAAGGACGGATCGTGGATGATTGTCTGCGAGAACGATGGGGTAGGGATCCCCTGCGATGAGAAGGAGAAGATCTTTAGCTACGAGTATGGCATGAATACCGGCCTTGGCCTTTTCCTCTCCCGGGAAATTCTTGCCATAACCGGAATTTCTATCCGGGAGACGGGTATTCCCGGGCAGGGGGCCCGTTTTGAGATGATTTGTCCGGAGGGCATTCTCAAAAACAAATGACGGGCAGTGCTAAAAGACGGGGTGGGTAATAAATTCAGATTATCCCTGCTCCGGGGGCCCGGAATATTTCTCCCCCCAAAAAAACTGCCCTGAAAAGGGGTTGAACGGATTTGAGGGAGAATATTTTTTATTTGCCCGGCAGAAACGCGAGAGGTGTTAAACTTTCATGAGCATCGGGGATGTTTTTGGCAGGGTGGATCCCGCACAGCGAAACCGCCTTATGATCGTCGCAGCGATCACCGTCGCAACCCTTGCCGCTAACCTGATCGGTCTCTCCGGAGGAATCACCGTAGTATTTCCCCATTTCCTGTACCTCCCCCTCATTCTTGCAGGATACTGGTTCCCCCGGAAAGGCATCCTGTTCTCCTGCATACTGTCTGCGATTTACGGCATAGCCGTACCGGTTCTTGTCCCTATCGATTCATACGGTGTAATTGCAACGGTTGCACGGTGTGTCATTCTCGTTATCACCGGAACTGCTGTCTCGCTTCTCTCGATAAAGCTCCGCGAATCGGAGCAGCAGCTTCATGATATAATCGGATTTTTGCCGGACGCAACATTTGGTATTGATACCGAAGGACGCGTGATAGCATGGAACCGGGCGATCCAAGACCTGACCGGGAAAACCGAAGCGGAGATGCTCGGGAAGGGCGATTACGAATACGCCCTCCCCTTCTATCATGCGAGTAGACCCCTCCTCGCTGACTTCATCGTTAACCCGGATACAACGGGGACAATCGTTTATCCCGGGGTCCGGCATGAAGGGAACACGCTCGTGGCAGAAGTCTCGATTCCTCATTTCCACGGGGGAAGAGGTGCCCGGCTCCGGGTTACGGCAGCGCCGCTTTCCGATGCAAACGGAAGGATTACCGGGGCCATTGAATCGATGCGGGATATAACCGAACAGGTTATGACGGAAGCCGCTTTGCAGACCGCAAGCTCCCGGCTCAACATCCTTGCCGGCATCGTCAGGAATGATATCGCAAAGAAACTCTCGGTCCTCTACGGTCACCTCTCGATTGGCGTGATGAAATCCGGCAGCCCGGAGTTCCTTGCTTTTATTGCAAACATCAAGGAATCCACTGATGGAATCCAGCGCCAGGTCGAGATCTCGCGCGAGTTCCGGGATCTCGGGACAGAACCCCCCGCGTGGATAGCTGTCCAGCCTGCCGTTCTTTCCGCCGCAAAACAGGCCGATTTTCCTGCGGTAAGCTTCCGGGCCTGGACCGAGCGGCTGGAAGTTTTTGCCGATCCCCATATCACGGCAGTATTCTACCAGCTCTTCGAGAACATCAAACGCACACCCGGGGTGAAGAACGTGGTCGTGACCTATAACCTCCACGGATCCGGCTGCTCCATCGTTATCGAGGGTGACGGGAACGGGGTACCCGATTCTGTCAAAGAGTCGCTCTTCTCACGGAGAAGCGAAGTATATGGTTGCGGGTTATATCTTGCCCATGAGATCCTGACGATAACGGGAATGACGGTGTGGGAAACCGGGATTGCCGGGCAGGGAACACGGTTTGAGATCCTGATCCCTTCAGAAGGGTACAGGATCCGGTGAGGGAGCTTGGAAACGGCATGACACCAGAGGACACACGATCAGAAACCGGTGCGACTCGCGTGACAGAGAGCACCGCAGCGAATCCAAAAGCCTCCGTATGCAGGGATATGAACGATGTGCGGGAGCTGCGATCCAACGAGTTTGCCCTTGCCGATACTGCCTGGCTCGAATACCACGATACCTCGGGAGATCCATCCCGGGACAGGATATTTGCGCTCTTTTGCGAGGGGAAGCTCGTCTCCCTTGCCCGGTGCCGGCGGCATCCGGATGGTCTTGAAGTGGATGGCGTTTTCACCCTCCCGGCATACCGGGGACATGGCTGCTCTTCTGCGGTTATGGCGGCACTCACCGAGGCCTGCCATAACGATGAACTGTTCATGTATGCGATCAGCACCCTGACCGGCTTCTACTCACGGTTCGGGTTCGAACCGATCCCGGAGAACAGCCTTCCCCAGTCCGTGCAGGAACGGTACCGCTGGGCGTCGGGCAACCTCGAAGGTGTCCAGGTTCTTCCCATGCGCAGGAAACCCGGCTGGCAACCGGGCAGGGCATGAGTTTTTAATCTTTAACGTTCAGGTTCTCTTGAACCATGCGCATCCGTGATCTTATCCTCCCAGAAGACCGTGTCTTTTTTTCCCTGTTCAAGGAAATGGCCGGGCAGATAACCCTCTCCGCCGCGACCCTGAATGAGATCACTCATGAACTCCCAAACGGCGTCGAAAAAGCCCATAAGGTCCGGCAGATCGAGCACCACGGGGACGAGATAACCCGGCGTATCTACGAGCAGCTCAACGAATCCCTCATCACACCGCTGGAACCTGACGAGATCTCCCGGCTTGCACCCGTTTTCGACGATGTCCTGGACCGGCTCGACTGGGTCACCCACCAGCTTGCAAACTACGGGATCCCTGAGTCAAACGATATCCTCAAGGAGTACTCCTACCTGATCACGATGGCTGCCGTCGAGATCGACCATGCGGTTGATGACCTCTCAAAGCTCCGGAACGCCGAAGATGTAAAAACCCACGCCATCGAGATCAACCGGCTGTACAACCTATCCAGCGAGCTTCTTTCGAGGGCGGTTATCGAGCTCTTCAGGAACAAGGATCTGCTGATGATAATCAAGCTCAAGGATATCTATGAGGGCATGGCCCGGGTCATGGAGAAATGCAATGATGTCGGTCATGCCCTCAATGATATCGCAATGGCACATTCATGATCGTCTTTGAACCTTTCCTTCTCTTTGGGATTCTCCTTGCACTGAGTCTCGCGTTCGTAAACGGTCTCAACGATGCAGCTCATTCTATTGCGACTATTGTTGCCACACGGGCCCTGTCACCGGTAAAAGCGGTATTCCTTACCGCCCTTTGCAACATGATCGGGCCGTTTGTCTTTCCCGTTGCTGTTGCTGCAACAATAGGAACGACGATTGTTACCCGGGATGCCCTCACTCCGCTGACGCTCGTCGTCGCAATGGGTACCGCATTTATCCTGATTCTTGTCGCTACCCGTGCGGGGCTCCCGCTCTCCAGCAGCAATGCAATCGTAGGAGGGCTCCTGGGAGCGAGTGTCGGGGCATTCGGCCTTGCGGCACTAATCCTTCCCCCGGTGAGCACACTTGTCCAGGTTTTTACCTATGGAACGGCCGGCGCTATCGCAGGTGCGATTGTTCTTGCACTCCTCGCATTTGCTCTCCGGGAAGACATACGGCTTGCCGCTGCCATTGGTGCTGCCTCCGGGGCCGCAATCGTCGTCCCGATCCTGATGATTCTGGGAATACTCAAACTTACCGGGATCCTCGCGATTGTCCTTTTCATTTTTATCTCCCCGATAATCGGCATGCTCTCGGCTTTTCTTCTCGATATCCTGGTATCCCACCTCTTCCGTCACTCCCGCCAGAACCGGATGAAGCGGATATTCCAGCCGCTTCACGTCGTCGCCTGCCTCGTTCAGGCAACCTCCCATGGGGGGAATGACGGGCAGAACGCGGTCGGACTGATAACCGCCCTGCTCGTTGCCTCCGGAGCGCTTGCCACGTTTGCAGTACCTCTCTGGGTCATCCTTATTGCCGGGCTTGCAATCGGCCTTGGCACCTGTTTTGGTGGGTGGGGCGTTATTGAAAAGATGGCAAAGGAGATCACGAAGATCCGTCCGTACCAGGGTTTCTGTGCAGCGACGGCGAGCAGCAGCATCCTTGTCGCAGTCACCCGTATGGGGATCCCGGTATCCTCGACTCACGCGATAAACGGGGCTATTGTCGGTGTGGGTGCAACCCGGGGAAAGAATGCCGTTCACTGGCAGGTGGTCCGCGAGATGCTGATCGCCTGGATTATCACCATCCCGATCACGTTTGCCTGTGCATTCGCCGGGTACATTGTTGTCGCTCGTCTTATTCCCCTTTTCTGACGAGCCGAAAGGTGTACAAAAATTCGTACGGCTGGAGCGGATCAGAGATCACGATATTTCGCTATATTTTTTTAGTGTGCCCGCCGATTACCATGAAGAGTTGTTATGGGTCTTCGTGAATTGCTGATACCGCAGGATAAAGCATTTTTTGATCTTTTCGAGAAACAGGCCGGGATTGTGAAGGAAGCCGCTTGGCAGCTTGTCGCGCTGACCGAGGACTTCACCAGCGTGAAGGAGAAGCGGCACTCGATAGAACTGCTCGAACACAAGGGTGACATGGTCACCCACGACATCTACGATCAGCTGAACCGGACATTTATCACTCCGCTTGACCCCGAGGAGATCTCCCGGCTTGCCTCGTCGATGGACGATGTCCTGGATTATATCGACGGCGCAACCGAGAAGATGTATTACTATGGTATTGATTCCACGGACTCGCATATGATCGAACTTGCAAAACTGATTCACATGTCCTGTGCCGAGATTGAGGCTGCAGTGAAAGGAATCCGGTCGATCAAGGACCCGCGCTACATCGATGAGCGCTGCATCGAGGTTAACCGGCTTGAAAATATTGCTGATGACGTTCTTGCCCACGCGGTGACCGACCTCTTCAAGACAACCGATGCGATCGCCATCATCAAGCTCAAGGATATCTACGAGCACCTTGAAACCGCCACTGATTACTGCGAAGACGTTGCAAACGTCCTCTCCGACATTGCGATCCGGCACTCATGAACCATCCGGGAGAACGTGAGGGAAGAGCATGATCGAAGCACCCTTAATGCTCATATTTGCCATTATCGGGATTGCACTCGTCTTTGATTTTACCAACGGGTTCCACGACTCGGCCAATTCTATCTCAACTGTCGTATCCACAAAGGTCCTCTCACCGAGAAACGCTGTTATCTTTGCTGCATTCTTTAATTTTACCGCAGCTTTTGGTTTCGGTGTAGCGGTTGCAAACACGATCAGCAAAATAGTCGAGATCAAGATCGTTGGTGCAGCGGTAATCCCCTACATCGTTCTCGGGGCCCTCATCGGGGCGATTACGTGGAACCTCATTACCTGGTTCTTCGGCCTGCCAACGTCTTCCTCCCATGCTCTCATCGGGGGCCTTACCGGTGCGGGGATCTCGGCAGCGGGGTTTGCCGCCATTAAATGGTCTACCGTTGGAACGGTTGCCACGTTCATGTTCCTGTCGCCGCTCATCGGCCTTGCCTGTGGTTTCCTCTTCATGGCATTTATCCTCAACCTCACGAAGAAGGCAAACAAACAATCGGCAGAGGGACATTTCAAACGGCTCCAGCTCTGCTCTGCTGCGGCATACAGTTTCAGCCATGGGACAAACGATGCCCAGAAGACTATCGGGATTATCATTCCCCTCCTCTTCTCGGTTGGGTACTTTGGGGCAACCGCAGATCCCAACAACCTGGGAGCCCCGCTCTGGGTGATCCTGCTCTCGTACGGAACGATTGCACTTGGCACTCTCTCCGGCGGCTGGCGAATTGTCAAGACGATGGGCTACAAGATAACCAAGCTCCGGCCGGTGCACGGGTTTGCCGCGGAGACTGCCGGTGCTGCAACCATTCTTGGCGCGTCCGCAGCAGGGATTCCCGTAAGTACAACCCACGTCATCTGCACATCCATCATGGGTGTCGGATCGACGATGGGTACAAGCACGGTAAAGTGGGGTGTTGCACGGAGTATCCTGTTTGCATGGATCATGACGATTCCCGTAAGTGCCCTCATCGGCTTTATTTCGTTCCAGGCCATCCGGCTCGTTATCGGGTACTAGGGCGGGAGCCAGATATTTTTTTCATCATCAATAAAAAGGAGTTTTCCAGATTCACTCGTGAACCCATCGGGCAGGATCGGGCTCACCGCATCACGGGGGCCGGCCGTTGCGCCTCACGACCCGTCCGGGACTGTGCACGTTCACCCGGCCGGATCTTCTCCCGGTTTTCTTTTGAAGTCCCGAGGAATTTGAGGAGTGCCTGGTTCAGTTCCTCTGCATGCGTCCAGCAAAGACCATGGGGGGCATCTTTTATCACGACAAGCCGGGCGTCCTTAACAAGCTCACTTGTTTTCTTCCCGGTGATCCCTATCGGGCAGATCCGGTCTGCGTCCCCATGAACGACGAGCGTGGGGATATCGATGCGTGCGAGATCCTGCCGGAAGTCAGTCAGCCACGAGGAGACACAATCGTAGGTCGCTTTCGGTGAGGCCCTTACCGCGACATTCCAGCTGAGCCTGACTGCCTCCTCGCTGATGCGGTTGCCCATAAACGTGTCGGTGTTGTAGAAATTCCCAAAAAACTGGGTAAGAAACGCCGGCCGGTCGGCAATGATTCCCATCTGGATACCCTCGAACACGGCTTTGTCAACCCCATCCGGGTTGTCAGGAGCTTTCATGAGGTATGGCGTGACTGCCGAGATAAACGCTGCCTTTGCAACGCGACTTGTCCCGTGCGAGCCGATATAGCGTGCAACCTCACCCCCGCCCATCGAGAAACCCACGAGCACGATGTCCTTAAGACCAAGCCGTGTGATCAGGAGGTGCTGATCTTCGGTAAACGTCGTGTAATTGTAGCCGGTCGTGGGCTGCGATGAATTCCCAAATCCCCTCCGGTCATACGCGATGACCCGGTACCCGGCATCGAGAAGAACCTGTGTCTGCTTCTCCCACGATGCGCTGTTTAATGGAAAACCATGGATCAGTACGACCGGTTGGCCGGTGCCGTGATCCTCGTAATAGAGATCGATGTCCTCGGAGTTTTCTCTTCCTACCGTAATGTAAGGCAATTGTATCACCATTAATTGGAGTTGATGGTCGTTCATCATGCCACCAAATTTATAAATATTTTTGGATTGCCGCCGGATAATTTCGCAGAAGACAAAAAAAACCGGCAGGGAAAAAAGCGGTTTTACTGGGCCGGTCATCCGGTGAACATGAGACTCGTTCAGCTGGGGGAAAAACGGATTAAAAACCTGCGGTGCCTGAGTGCCTGGTCCCGGGTGTGTCGCCGTTTTCAAAAGGGGCTTTAGACCGTTGACTTTCCCGTAACAACCCGGGAGAAATTTCCCGGAATTTCTCCGGGATTAAAAAAAGCCGGAACTCAGTTATTCTCCGGTTTTGCACCCGTCCGGAAATACCGGCAGTACCGGCTGATAGGGCAGATCCCGCACTTCGGTTTCTTTGCATCGCAGATCGTCCTGCCATGGGCGATGAGAACATCGGTGAGATCGCCCCAGTCCTTCTCCGGGAAGAGTTCCATTAAGTCTTTTTCGATAATGCTTACATTATCGGTGTCGGAGAACCCAATCCTCCGGGCCAGCCGCCGGACATGCGTATCGACCGCAATCCCGACGTTCTTCCCGTGAGCATGATACATAACGATATTAGCAGTCTTCCTCCCGACACCCGGGATGGTCAGGAGCCCCTCCATCGTATCAGGTACAACGCCCTGGTATTCGGTTGCAATCATCTTTGCCGCATCGATGATGTGCCGGGCCTTGGCGTGGAAGAACCCGAGGCTGTGGATGATCTCTTCCACATCAGCAATATCCGCAACGGCGAGGGACCGTGCATCCGGGTACCGCGAGAAGAGCGGCTCCCTGACCTTCAGGACCGCACGGTCGGTTGTCTGGGCCGAGAGGATGGTGAGAATGACCGTCTCGAACGGGGTTCCGAGAGCGAGCTTTACCGGGGAATCGCGTGCGTCCGGATACTGTTTTAAGAGAAGAAAATAGATCTTTTGGGCTTCCACCTTTTTCATAAAGATGGGGTAGGGCGGATTCGAACCGCCGTCAAAGCGTCCCAAACGCTCTAGGATGGACCAGGCTACCCTACTACCCCGCGCCATCATACTTGCGACGGGAGGCTAAAAATAGGTAGTGGTTCAGAGCTGTTGAAAAAGAGACGGGGATCATCCGCTGGCAGATCAGAGTGGCAGGGGATTTTTCATCGAGTCGCTCACAATGGTTCCCCGGTAGTTCCCGGTAAGGACCGCACCCGCAACGTTACCGGGATCCCGTCCGTCGAGTACGACAAGGGGTATATGACTCCGCTCTACCACGCGTGCGGCGACGATGTCAAGGACATTGTTCGAACCGGCGACAAGAGCGGTCCCGCCGACGATTCCCAGGAGTTCCTTTGGGGTCATGGCAGTGAAATGTTTCGCATTCTTGTTCTTCTTTGGGTCTTCGCTGTAGATCCCATCAACGGAAGTTACATTGATAAAGACCGATGCCCCGACCCGCTCGGCGAGGACTGCGGCGACGGCGTCGGTTGTCTGGCCGGGGGTGATCCCGCCCATAACAACAATTTTCCCCGTCTCGGCAAACTTCTTTGCCTCCGAATGTGTCTCCGCAACCTTCGGGTACGCGTCGTCGCCAAGGGCTGCGATGAGCAGGGTCGCGTTCAGCCGGGTGAGCAGGATACCGATCTCATCCGCTGTACCTTCATCCACCCCGATATCCCTGACTACCGTTATGTACCGCCGGGCCATATCGCCGCCGCCGACAACAACGAACAGCCGGTGGTTTTTAGCGATGGCACGGAGGGCAGGCACGTACGTCTTAATGGTATTGCTCTCCGGTGACTGGATCAGGATTGAGCCCCCGAGCGAGATGACAACCTTCTTCATTGCACTAGTTTTTGTACCGGTTGCTCATATAGAGTTGTTGAATGTTGTTCTGCCCTTCATGCAAGAGTGACCAGATCTTTGCGGTCGCCGGTGGCTATATCGGCCAGGTCTATCTCTGTAAAAAATGCGGGTACCGGGGATCGTTTGTTCTGGAGACCGATGATCCGGAAAGGGACGGCTCCCTCCACGATACGGAGTAACTCCCCCGGCCGGATTACCGGAATTTTTTTGTGACTGCGACCTTTTTTTGGGCAGGAACCGGGATAATTCGGGCTGCGGGAGTAGTTGAAGGACGGAGTTACCCCCGGCTTAGAACCGGAAGAACCCCCCGGGTGCAGCGCCCGGTTCCATGCAGAGATCGTCAATGCCGCAGGGAAAACAGGTGCAGGTGCAGGAAAGGCGGCAGGGGGTGAGTGCTGCCAGCCCGTTTCAGCTCCCCCCGGTGCGTCATCATTGCGTGATCTTCAGGCAGCACCGGAAAAAAAGGATTGCCCTTTTGAATTCTGCCAGGTATTTGAAAGATTTCAAAAAAATACCCATATCTTCATGAACCTGAAAGGCTACCGGAAAACAAAGGACACCTATGCACGAAGCCCGCCAGTACACGAAACTCGCAAACAACGGAGTAAAGTGTTCCCTGTGCAACCACCGGTGCATGATCAAACCGGGTACCCACGGGATCTGCGGGGTCCGGTGGAACGAGAACGGCATCCTCAACGCGGCCACGTACGGAAAGATCAGCGCCGAGGCGATCGATCCGATCGAGAAGAAACCGCTCTTCCATTACCTTCCCGGGACACTATCCTACTCTCTTGGGTCTATCGGCTGCAACTTCCACTGTGAGCATTGCCAGAACTGGCATATCTCCCGCGCAGCATTCGAGAAGGTCGGATCCGGCCTGAGGTCTCTCGCGCCAGAAGAAGGGGTGGCCCGGGCGATAGAAAACCGGTGTACCAGCATCTCGTGGACCTACAACGAGCCCGCGATCTGGCACGAGTACCCGCTGGATATGGGAACGATCGCACGGGCAAAGGGGCTCGGGACTGTGTACGTGACGAACGGGTACATCACCGAAGAGGCGCTCCGCGAACTCTCCCCTGTGCTCCAGGCGTACCGGGTGGACATCAAGGCCTTCGATGACGAGTTTTACCAGAAGATTTGCGGGGCCCGGCTCCAGCCGGTTCTTGACTCGGCCCTCCTCGCAAAAGAGCTCGGCATGCATATCGAGACCGTGACGCTGGTCATCCCCGGTCACAATGACACCCCGGAGGAGATGGACCGGCTCATCCGGTGGGTGGTGGAGAACCTCGGCCCTGATACCCCCATGCACTTCTCCGCGTTCCACCCGGACTACAGGATGACCGACCGGGGCCCGACAATGCCCGGGACGCTCGAAAAGATCTACGAGCTTGCAAAGCGGCTGGGCGTCCGGTATCCCTACCTCGGGAATGTCCGCAGCTCCCGGTACGAGAACACCTACTGTCCGTCCTGTGGCACAACCCTCATCGAGCGGGATGGCTTTGCCACCCGGATCCTGATGCTTGACGGGACGCAGTGCAGGAAATGCGGCGAGAAGATTGCCATTGTCCGGACAACCCGCTGATACGATCGGGAATCGCGAGCGAGGATTTATCGTCGATCGCATGCTCGGCACCCTGACCCGGTACCTCCGGTTCATGGGCTACGATACCCGGAGCGCAAACGATTTTGGCTCGGGCGATTCGCGGGAAGATACCCATCTTCTCGAACTGGCAGACCGGGAAGACCGGATCCTTCTCACCCGGGACGCCGAACTCGCGAGGCGGGGAAAAGATCTGGCAGTGCTCGTAAAAGCCGGGAATGTGATGGACCAGATCGACCAGCTCGCGGGGCTCGGTCTCGTGGAGCCCCGGCTTCGTCTCACCCGCTGCTCGATCTGCAACAGCGAGCTCCGTGATGCAACACCCGGGGAGATTGACGGTGCAGACTACGCTCCCCGGGAAAGAACCGGTTTTCATTTTTTCTGGTGCCCCCGCTGCGGGAAACTATACTGGAACGGGTCACACGGGAGGAGACTGCTGGAGCGGATCGTGAGCATAACCGGGAAAACAGATCCTGAATGACAGGGTTTCCGGGATATGATGTATGTCACGTAACCAGGTTTTTTTTAAAAATTCCTGAACAGGATAAAGAAGATAAAACAAGGTTAAAAGATCAGATCTCTTCTACGAGAGCCTTGAAGAAATTCTCCGCCGCATTGCGTTCGGTCCACGGCCGGTGACCACACTTTTCAAGAAGGATAAACCGGAAGTTTTGTAATTCCCGGCTCAGGGGGTTATACACGCCATCGCCCGGGTGGGGATCCCAGTCCCCGTGGATAGCAACCACCGGGCACCGGATGGACTTTGCCATCTGGATGAGGATCCTCGTCCGCCGGAGTTCATTTGCCTCGTCCCAGACCCCGCGGAATACATCGTACTGGCAGTGGAAGCCTTCACCCTCACCGGGGACCGCATCGAAGGCATCCGCGTGGGTGAGCAGGACGCCGAGCCGGGCAAGCGTCTGGTTCTTGTCGCCGGGTGTCGGACTCCCGAGTTCTTCGATGAGCGCCTGTGCCTCTGCCTTGTCCTGCGACTTGAGCCGGTTGAGCCGGAGCTTGGTTATGGACGCCGCATACTGCTCCTCGAACGGCGGGCTGCTGACAAGGATCAGCTTTTTTACAAGATCCGGGTGCCGGGACGCGACCATCCACGAGAGAAAAGCGCCCCACGAGAATCCCACAAGCGTAACCGGTGTCATCCCGTGCTCGACTAATGCAAGCCGGAGCTCCTGGACCTGCCCGGCAAGGGTGGTCTCCGTCTGGAACGGCTCCAGGACCCCGGTTATCGATGAGATCTCCCGGGCCACCGGTGCGACTTCGCCGGGTGCCCCCGGGCCTCCGTGGATGACGGCTATCGAATAAGGACCGGGGCCCCATTTCCGTACCGGTGTCATGACACTATACGGTTTCTTCCCCGGAATATAAATTGTCGCCGGTAGAGGAATGTGCAGGGGAGTTGAAATTTAAAAAAATTACCGGAAGTAATCCACGACGTTCCGGAAAAATTTCATGTTTACGGACCCGGACGGTACCGGCAGGCCCTGGCGTCTCAGCTGTTCCTTTCGGAGCGGCCAGTCATAGAGGTTAGTAAATTCCATCGCCCGCTCAGGGTGCGGCATCAGCGCGAGAACTTTTCCGTCCGCGGACGTGATGCCCGCGATATCCTCGACCGACCCGTTGGGATTGAAGGGATACTCGCAATTCGCCGGGCTCATGTCTTCCCGCACGTACGTGAACGCGATCATCTTCTTCCGCTGCAGGTGCTGGAGCGTATCCTTCGTGCAGGAAAAGTTCCCCTCCCCGTGGGCGACCGGGCAGGTGATCCGCTCGATTCCCTTTGTCCAGAGATTGTCGGCAACGGGTTTGAGGGTGACGAACCGGCATTCGAGCACCCCTTTGCGGTTGGGCATCAGGGCGATCTCGCGGTCGAATTTTTTATAAATCGCCGGGACGAGACCGAGGTTTGCGAGGATCTGGAACCCGTTGCAGATGCCAAGCACGAGGTTGTCCTCATCGAGGAATTCCCGTATGTCTTCCTGGAGGTTATTCCGGACGCGGTTGGCATACGCGTTGCCTGCACCGGTGTCGTCCCCGTACGAGAAACCGCCGGGGAAGACGAGGAGCCGGTACTCTGCCATCCGTTTCTTCCCGGAGATGAGATCGTTGATGTGGACAATATCGGCTTCCATCCCGGCCCGGGCGAGAACTTCCTTTGTCTCCATCTCGGAGTTGATACCAAAGCCGCTCATGATGAGCGCCCGCTCCGGGATCGTCTCCCCGCCACCTTTTGTCGATGGCGAACCGGATGCAACGAAATTGTGTGTGATCTTCCTGCGGAGGGATGAGGGTGCCATATCAGTACCTCCCAAACGGCGCTTTATACGCAGATTCGAGTCCGATGACCGGTACGTCCACAAGTGTCGTACGGCCGGAGATTCTTAACGTCGATCCCTTTACCCTGCCGATAAGGTGCGCATCGGCGCCGAGGATCCGCTCGAAGGTCCTTTTGTTCTCCGGTGCAACCGTGACCACGAACCTCCCGAGTGACTCGGAGAAGAGGTACCGGTCCGGCCGGGTATCGCCCGGGATCGTGATATCCATCCCGAGCCGCCCGGCGATAGCCACCTTCGCGAGGGCAACACCAAGGCCCCCGTGGGTCACCGGGAACGCGGAGGCCACCTGCCCGTGGGAGATGGCGTCGCTCATGCGCTGGTACCGTGCCTTCGCTGCCGCGATATCGAGGGAGGGGACGGTGTTGCCCGGGCAGCCGAGCCAGGCGAAATATTCCGATCCCCCGAGTTCCTCCGCGGTATCCCCGACAACATAGACAAGATCACCCTCGATCTTTGCATCCATCGAGACCGCGGCTCCTGCGTCCGGGTGGATCCCGATAGAGGAGATAAGGAGGGTCGGGGGAACGGAGACCTTTACCCTGTTGTTCTCCGCATCGTACCCGGAGAAGTCGTTGAACATGCTGTCCTTGCCGGAGATGAACGGGGTAGAGAACCCGGTCGCCCCGTCATGGCACCCGAACGCCGCCCGCTTCAGCTGGCCGAGGCGCTCAGGATCGTTGGAGGAACACCAGCAGAAGTTGTCGAGGATGGCGATCGCATCAAGTGGGACACCGGTGGCGATCAGGCCCCGTATTGCCGCATCGATGCACGCGATGGCCATGCGGTACGGGTCGATCTCCGAGTATGCCGGGAAGAGCGCCTGCGAGAGGCCGACCGCATGCTTCGAGCCGGGGACTACCTTCGTAACCGTTGCCATTCCCTGGACCCGGCCTGCTCCCTGGACCGGGCCGAGGACATGACCTCCCTGTACGGTGTGGTCGTACTGGATCGAGATGAATTCCTTCGAGCAGATGTTCCTGCGCCCGAGAATCGTCACAAGGAGCCCGTCCAGCCGTTCCGGGCATGGGTCCGCCGGTTCGGGATACTCTTTTCTGGTCAGGGTTGTCCGGAGCTGTTTCTTCGGCAGGCCGTCGTGGAGGAACGCGAGCTCGATGTCCATGACGACCGTACCCCGGGACTCGACGACGCACCGGCCGGAGTCGTTGAATGTCCCGATAACGGTTGCCTCGACCTCCCGTGCCTCCATCAGGGCCATGAACTCGTGGATTTTCTCCGTGGGGACTGCGAGTGTCATCCGTTCCTGCGACTCGGAGATCCAGATCTCCCACGGGGCCATACCGGGATACTTGAGCGGGACCTTGTCGAGCTGGACATGGCACCCGTTGCACTCCTTTGCCATCTCGGCAATCGAGCAGGAGATCCCGCCCGCACCATTGTCGGTGATACTGTGGTAGAGATCCCGGTCCCGGGCCTCCTTGACAATGACGTCCGAGAATTTCTTCTGGGTGATCGGGTCGCCGATCTGCACCGCGGTGACCGGGCTTGCCGGGTCGAGGGCCTCGGAAGAGAAGGTGGCACCGTGGATCCCATCCTTTCCCACACGGCCGCCGAGCATCACGATAAGGTCACCGGCCTGTGCCTGCTTCTCGTAGAGCGGTCTTCCGTCCCGCTCCCGGGGCATGACACCGACCGTCCCGGCAAAGACGAGGGGTTTTCCGACGTACCGGTCATCGAACCATACGAAGCCCTGCGGGGTTGGGATGCCGGAACAGTTCCCGCCGACCCCGACGCCCCGCACGACCCCGTCCAGGATCCTGCGGGGGGAGAGGATCGGGTTTGCCTTATCCTTCCCGCGGAAGAGAGCAGGGTCACTCTCCGGGTCACCGACGCAGAACCCGTAGATGTTGATGCAGGGCTTTGCCCCGAGGCCAAAGCCGATGGTGTCCCGGTTCACCCCGACAATACCGGTGAGCGCCCCGCCGAACGGGTCGAGGGCCGAGGGTGAGTTGTGGGTCTCGACCTTGTGGGTGACGAGATACGTGTCGTCGAAGATGATGCCCCCGGAGTTGTCGGAGAAGACCGAGAGGCAGATGTCCTTCTCGCCCTTCTCCTCCCGGATCTTGTTCGTCGCCGCCTGGATGCATGTCTTGTAGAGTCCCTTCGGCACATCATCGTCCATCGCCGAGGCAAAGATCGTGTGCTTGCAGTGCTCGCTCCAGGTCTGGGCGAGCGCCTCGACCTCGACGTCGGTGGGTTTCCGGCCCTTCGCCCGGAAATAGTCACGGATGGCGTGGAGCTGGGGGAGGTCGAGGGCGAGCGGTCCCCGCCGCTGCCCGGTCTGCGGGTCGACGATCCCCTCTTTCCCCAGCCGGGCGAGTTCCGCATCATCGAGATCAAGATTTACCGGCCCGGCGGTGGGAAGCTCGTGGAGCTCGACGAGGGGGACGACCCGGTCCATACCCCCGGAGCCGTATTCCTGCCGGGTCTTGACGTGCACCCGGTTCACGAGCGGGTTTGCAAGGGTCGCACCGAGTTTTTTGAGGGTTTCAGGCGCGAGCCTTCCCCGGACAAGATAGAGTTGTGAGCTGTAGACCGCTTCACCGTCATCAAACTTCATGGCGAAGTAGTCTTCAATGGTCTGGCGGGCGGTGGTTCCCACGTTATCGGTGACGCCCGGCAGGAACCCTACCTCGATCGCGTAATCGAAGTTCGCCGGAGTCGCTGCGTCGGCGGTAAACTCCTGCACGACCGGGTTGATGAGCTGCGAGCCGATCTCCGCAATCTCGCCGGTGGAAAAATCCCGCGAGCCTGTCGAGATGGTATAGACGCCGATGAGATGCAGCTCCTCGATCGGGAACCCGAGCGAGCGGATCCGATCGGTCCTGACCTTAAGCCGGGGATCTGCCTTATAGCGGGCCTCTATCCGGTGAACATGCGCCATGGGTACCTGTTATTAATTGATCGTTGCTCATCAAAATAAGTACGGTGCCAGCAAGGGTTTATGGAGAATGGGTGGGGCAAAACGGGGCACCGGAGAAAGCGATCTCAACACGATAGAGAGCGGTTCGTTTGGAATGTTCGGGCGTACGCGGTGCCGGTTACGACATCGATCCAGAAAAGTTCCCGGCAGGGGATCGCTCCCCTGCCTTCGTGTTCGTGTTACTCCGGGCCCTGCCCCCCTCCTGAAAAAGAGCCGGTCACCCCAGCCAAAAAGGCTGGACTTCCATCCTTGCTGAAAAAAATTTGTTTTCCCAAATTTAGTTTTTGAGTTCAAGTCTCGAATAAGTCGTGCATCTCTATCCGGATCACGCAAAAAGTCCCGCTCTCATTAAAAGTCGGAAGTGTTTTATATAAATTTTAAAATATTAGTTATAAAGTTCTTGCACACCGGAAAATTTCTGAAAATGTTATGATACATTTTCCGGGATCAGGAAGATGGGCACGAGTTTGGGTGTTGGATGAAAAAACCTCAGGAACCGCCGGATTTTACCAGGGTCTGGAAAGATTACCAGGATACGTACAACTATCTGGCCTCCCTGGTAAATCAGAAGAACGAAGAGTCGGAAAAAATACGGGACCTGATCCGGCAGAACAATGAACTTGAGTACATCCACTGGGACGATCTACGCAAGGAGAAAGTCCCTTTTGACCCTGTTGCATTCTGGTTTGTTTTACAAGCTATTCGCAGCACAAAGTGCAGTAAAATCGAAATCGACGACGAAATATTCTCATTTTGTATCCCGGAAAAGTTCCAAAAGCACCTCTTTCAAATCGACAAAGCCTCTCCCGCAACGTTTGACAGACTTTTCGGTGAGCTTTCCCATGAGGCGAACCGTGAACTCTATCTCATTGATTCCCTGATGGAAGAGGCCATTGCCTCAAGCCGGTTCGAAGGGTCTGCCACGGCCCGGGCATACGCAAAAAAAATTCTTCGGGAAGGCAGGAAACCGAGGGACATATCAGAACAAATGATTGTCAATAACTTCAGAACGATTGGCAGTCTCAACGAGCTGCGGGACAGGCCCCTCTCCCCCGAACTCCTTACCGCTATCCATATGGCGATTACCGAGAGAACATTAGAGAGTGCAAAGGAGGAAGTAAAATTCCGGACCAGCAACAATATCGTTGTAGGGAGCCGGGGGGATCCGGCAAAAATTCATAATTTCCCGCCGGATTGGAAAAAGATCCCGGACATGATCCACGATCTTTGTACTTTTGCCAACAACGATGATGAACATCTCCATCCCATCATCAAAGCGATCATTCTCCACTTCCTGATCGGTTACATCCATCCTTACACTGATGGTAATGGCAGAACTGCGAGGGCGCTTTTCACCTGGTACGCGCTCAAGCACCACTACGATCTGTTTGAGTTTCTCTCAATCTCGCGGATCTTCGTCCATGCCCCATCACATTACCCCCGGGCATACCAACTGACCGAGACCGACAGTAATGACATGACCTACTTCATTGATTTCAACCTTGATATCATCAGCTCTGCGCTGGATGATCTTCGACGTTATCTTATTCATAAAAAGGAAGAAGAAACGGAATCTCTCCGGCTCAGAGAACAAAATCCCAATCTCTCGTTCCGCCAGGCAGCAATGCTTCGTGACTTCATCGGACATCCCAGACGACCATACACATTCAGTGAGCTTGCCGGAAAGTACAAAGTTACTCTCCCCACAGCACGGACGGATCTCATGCTTCTCGAAAGAAAAGGGAAAATCAAAAAATATCTCGACGGGAAACAACAGGTCTTTGTCTATAATCGGGAGAGGCAGGGACAATAATTGTTTTGTGCCTGCAAATTTTCCGTTCGCGTCGAGGCACCCTGACTATTTTCGCCCGATTCCTGTTGTCCTTTAAATCGCCCGGGAACCGCTCACTTTCCCTTCTTCCTCTTTGCCCCTTCCTTCCCCACCGGTTCCGGATCTGCCCCGCTGTCCTCCGCAAGCATCTCGGCCTTTGCCCCAAGCAGGGCTTCCCTCTGCTCACTGCTCACCACCGGGTAGGAGAGGTTGAGCTTCTCCAAGGTCTTGGTGATGACCGCCGTGACCGCAAGCCGGGTGAACCACTTGTGGTCCGCGGGGATGATGTACCAGGGCGCACCCGGAGTGCTCGTCCTCATTATCATCTCCTGGTACGCCGCCATGTAGGCATCCCAGTACTTCCGCTCCTGGATATCATGTGCGGAGAACTTCCAGTTCTTTGTCGGCTCATCAACCCGGTCGAGAAACCGCTTTTTCTGGACGTCCTTTGAGACGTTGAGGAAGATCTTGACCACAACGATGCCATTATCGGCAAGATGCTTCTCGAAACAGTTGATCTCGTCGAACCGCCGGTTCCAGATATTCTTGTCCATGAGCTGCCGCGGGATATGCTCACGTTCGAGCAGTTCCGGGTGGACCCGTACGACCAGCACCTCCTCGTAATACGAGCGGTTGAAGATCCCGATCCTCCCGCGCCGGGGAAGGACCCGCATGTTCCGCCAGAGGAAATTGTGTTCGAGCTCCTCGGCGCTCGGCTCTTTGAAGCTCGTGACCTCAACGCCCTGTGGGTTTACCCCGGACATCACGTGTTTTATGGTACTGTCCTTGCCCGCAGCGTCCATTGCCTGCAGTACGATAAGGACCGCATAAGTGTTCTGGGCGTACAGCTTGTCCTGGAGTTCGGCAAGATGTTTTATTCCCGCCGCGATGGCCGCATCGGACTCATCCTTTTTCAGGAAATCGTCGATATACCCCGGGTCATAATCCTTCTGGAGATCGAAGACCATCCCCGGCGAGACCCGCAGTTCGTCTATAAGCTCTTCTATCCGGTCTTTCATGCATCACCGTTTTTGAGGTATTGGCGGTGCGGGCGAATGAAACCTTTGATGGAGGTTGGAATCTGACCTGCCGGAACCATTGGTCATCAGGAACCCGTGAAGAAGGAATTGCATGGGGTTCCATCCAGGAAAACAAAGTACCGGATATCAGTAAAAGGCGATTAAAATACTGTCATTTTTTTCCGATCGCTGAAAACCAGCCCAGGAATTCCAGGAATGATTGGAAGGAAATCCTATTTCTTCTTCCCTTCCTTTCCCTTCCGCATCAGCGCGAGCAGCCCTTCCAGGATCTGCGTGGGAGACGGCGGGTTCCCGGGGATCTTGATGTCCACCGGCAGGATCTTATCAGCGCCGCCCAGCACTGCATACGTCCCGGCAAATATCCCGCCATCGCAGGCATCGTCACCGACCGCGACCACGAACTTCGGCGAGGGCATCGCATCGTAGGTCTTCTTCACCGCAACCGCCATGTTGTGGGTGACCGCCCCGGTAACGATGAGCACGTCCGCATGCCGGGGCGAGGCAACGAACGAGATCCCGAACCTTTCGGCGTCGTAGAACGCGTTATTCAGGTTGTTGATCTCGATCTCGGTCGCATTGTCGCTCCCGGAATCGAGTTCCCGGATCGCGATGCTGCCGCCGAAGACCGAATCGACCTCGCGTTTCAGCTCGCGCCCGAGCCGCTCGACCTCCTCATCGCGGACGAGTCCGGACTCCGTGATCTTTCCCTTCAGCATACAGGAGAATGCGTTGACCATTTTTTTGCCTCCTAGAGATCCGTCCCCGCGTACGAGAGGTTCAGGCTCTTGTTGATCACCGGGAAGTCGGGGACGATGTTGCCCTGCACCGCATGCTCGATCGCCTGCCAGTTGCAGAACGAGGCCGTCCTGACCTTGTACCGCTCGATCTTCCCGTTCTTCACCCAGACAAACGCAAGGTTCTCCCCGCGGGGCGACTCGACGAGGGAGAAGGTGCATCCGTCGATGACCGGGGTCTCATTCCGGGACTCCCCTTCAGGCATCGATGCCAGCAGTTTCCGGATCATCTCGACCGAATCCATGATCTCCGCGGCCTTGACCGTGAACCGGGAGATGACGTCGCCATCTTTCAGGATCTTCGGGGTCGGCGGGTACTGGGCATAGATGCCGTACGGGCAGTTCACCCGGGTGTCTACCTTACCGCCGGAAGCCCGGGCTGCCGGGCCGGTGATGTTGAGCGGGCGCAGGAGACCCTGCCGGATAACGCCCGTGGTCCCGAACCGGTCAATGACCGACGCGGTCGAGAGGACGATCTTGAGGCCGATCCGGTACCGCTTCCGGAACTGGTCGAGGAAACGCCCGAGCTCGTACAGGTGCTCCTTCCGCACATCTTTCGAGAGCCCGCCGACCGTGACCATCCCCCGCATGAACCGGGAACCGGTCAGGCGCTCGTTCTCCCGGACCACTTCTTCCCGAAGGACGGAGAACTGGCTTGCCCCGAGCGGGAACGCGACGTCGACGAGCATCCCGGCCTGGTCGCCAAGATGGGATGCGATCCGCTCCATTTCGAGGAGGATCGTCCGCAGCTGCCATGCCCGGTCAGGAACGGTAATCTTTGAGATCTTCTCGACCGCCATGCAGAACCCGGTCGCGTTTGCGACCGACTCGTCGCCACTCACCGCCTCGGCGATCCGGATGCATTCAGGAGGAGTCTTTCCCTCGGCAAGCTTCTCGATCCCCCGGTGCTTGTAGAACATCCGGATTTCAAGATTGAAGATCGTCTCGCCGATCACGGAGAACCGGAAATGCCCGGGCTCGATGATCCCCGCGTGGACCGGGCCGACCGGTATCTGGTATACCCCTTCCCCGTTTACTTTCCGGAACGGGTATTCGTCGGCCGGATCGATGGATTGTTTTGCTTGTATCGGCCTGTTCACAAACGACTTTTTCAGGGGGTGGAAGTCATCCGGATAGGTCTCGTGGAGGAGGAGGCGGCGGGTATCGAATGCCCCGGTAAACTCTATGCCGAACCCGTCCCGGCACTCGCGCTCGAACCACGAGGCCGATGGGATCATGGCGGCAATTGAAGATACCGGTGTGTTCGCGTCCCGGACGAGGATGACAATCCCCCCGCGTTTCTCGAAGACGTAGAGGAGGCTCGTGCCCGGGGAGTACCGGAAGCCTTCTACCCCGAAGAGGGCGATCAGCACAAACTTCCGGGCGGTGAGAAGGTTGATGACCGGCTCGAACTCCTCTTCGGTAACCGGTACGTAGATCTCGCCCACGCACCCACGGGTCATCCTGTCGGCTGACAGGATAGTACCGACTATCCCGAAGATGTGCGCTGCCGGGTCAGTAGTTTCGCCGGTCATATCAGAACCTCAAATCCGCAACAATCTGGCTGATGAACGCAGTCTCGCCCGAAGGGAACCAGATCCCAAGGACAATGACGATCGCGACGAGCACCATGATCGGGATCTTCATGCCAAGCGGGGTCACGTATGGCTCGAAATCCAGGGGTGAACCGGAAGACTCGGGGGAGCCATGAGACCCGGTAGCCGAAATGTCCGGGGCTCCCTCTGATTCACCCTGTATAAAGGACGTGATGACGAAGTACCCGAACGCCCCGGCCGCGATGAAGAGCAGGACGAGGACCGCAAGAAGTGCCCAGAGCGAGTAGCCTGCAAGCTGGAGCAGGATAAAGATCTTCGAGAAGAAGACCGGTGAAGGCGGCATCCCGATGATAGCGAGACCGCCGATCATAAGTCCCCATGCGGCGAGGGGCTGGTACCGGAAGACGTCCCGGATATCGTCCGGTGCATCGCCCGAGAACTTGCTGTGGTACTGCCGGTGGAGAATCCCTGCCGAGAGGAAGAGCGAGGCCTTCGTGAACGCGTGGGCCATGACATGGAAGATCACCCAGAAGACTGCCACCGGGGTCGCGATCGCAAGCCCGATCAGCGTGATCCCCATGTTCTCGATGCTTGAGAAGGCGATCAGCTTCTTGAGGTTACGCTGCGGGAGCATCGAGAAGGCTGCGATACCAACAGTCAGGATACCGAAGAGCAGGATGAACGGTGAGACAATCGTCATCGCGCTGGTCTGGTGAACGAGTGCCGCGGTGCGGATAATCCCGTAGATCCCTACATTCAGGAGAACCCCGGAGAGGACGGCACTCACCGCAGACGGCGCCTTCGCATGGGCTTCAGGCAGCCAGGTGTGGAATGGGAAGATCCCCGATTTTGCCCCGAAGCCGATAAAGACGAGCGCGAAGACCGCGATCATCATCGACGGCGGGAACGATCCCGCATGCTGCATCAGCTCGCTCCAGTTCAGGGTGCCGGTGCCGAGAGTTGTCCGCGGGACCTCGAAGAGGAAGATAAAGCCCACGAACGAGAAGAGCATCGCGGTCGAAGCAATGAAAATGTACTTGATCGCTGCATCGATGTTCTCTTTTGCCGAAAGGACAGCAATCAGCATCGCTGAGAGGATCGTCGTGAGTTCGGCAAAGATCCAGAACAGGGCGAGGTTATCCGCGGAGAAGGCGAGAACAATGAGGAGCAGGAGGAGGCACCATGCCCCGTAGAAGAGCTTCAGGCTTCCCTTCTCGAGTTCCCCGGAGACGAGCAGGCTCTCCACGTACCCGCCCGCGTAGATCGCCCCGAGCATGAAGATGATGACCGCGATCAGGATCTCGAAGAGGCCGAAGTGATCGATCGAGAAGTACTGACTCCCGAGAAGGATGGTATTTACGGGCAGGGATACGGTCGCAAGCGTGGCGACAACAACCGCGACAAAGAATACACCGTGGGTGATGGCGATGGTATTCATCTGCCGGTTCGTATGGCATATCGCGACAAGACCGATGGCGACGAGAGTTGCCACGACTAAAGCAGCAAGGATCATGATGAATCCTCCTTATCTTCCCAGAGATGGAACCGGTGGAGACGGTTGTGGTACTCTTCGAGAGTCGAGTCGATGCCGACAGCAAGGATTGTCGTCAGGAGGACAAGGATAATCAGGTCGATGATGATCAAAAACTCGATGATAAGCGGGAGCTCGGTTGCGAACATGCCGAAGATCAGGACCCCGTTCTCCATAGAGAGGTACCCCATGACCTTCGTTATTGCCCGCTTCCGGGAGAAGGTCACCATCATGCCCATCAGCATCAGCGAGATCCCGATGACCGCCCCGAAGAAGAGGAGGCCAGGCTTACCCGACGCGGTCGGGATGATCCGCGAGAGCGCGAAGTAGATAACCAGCATCATAACCATCGAGACGAGGAGTGAGGTCGTTGGGTTGAGGTAGTGGAACTCGATGTCCCGCTTGATCCGGATCCGTTCCTGGATGGTTGCGATGAAGTAGGGGATGATCAGCACCTTGCTTGCGATCGTGACAATTGCGATCTCCAGGAGAACGATGTTGTTCTCGGAGAGCCAGAGTGCGAATGCAATAGCGGCAAGGGTCAGGGACTGGAGGGCATACACCGAGACGAGCGAGAGGATGTTCCGGGTCGAGATGATGTAGGCTGCAGCGATGATGACTGCGACGAAGAGGATCTTGATGATCCCATCGATGAGCGTCATATCGGTCATGCGAACACCTCGATGATGATGGTCAGGGTCGAGAAGAAGAACGCCATGGCAAAGAGGCTCGGGAGCCGGAAGAACCGCATCTTGGACATCGATGACTCGAAGAGTCCGATGATCCCGCCGAGGATGACGCCTTTGAGCATGAACAGCACCGCCGCGATGAGAATACCCGCTACCGTGAGGGTAGTCCCGAGTCCGAATGGCAGGACAAGATTGATCAGGAGCGCCATCAGGAGCGTCAGCTTGATCCCCGAGCTCAGCTCCATTAGCGCGAGGTTCCTCCCCGATTGTTCGAGGATCATGCCCTCGTGGATCATGGTAAGTTCGAGGTGCGTTTCGGGGTTGTCGACCGGGATCCGGGACGTCTCGACGATCAGGATGATGAAAAGGGAGATCCCGAGCAGGATAAGGGTCGGCGTGACCGGGGTTGCTGAACCCGCGGTGACGGAGAACATATCAAAGATGTTGAGGGTTTTGAAGACGAAGGCGAACGCAGCAAAGACAATAATGGTGGTCGGCTCGATGACCGCCGAGATACTCATCTCCCGGGAGCTCCCCATGCCTCCGAAAGAACTTCCGGCGTCAAGACCGGAGAGGGCCATGAAGAATTTCCCGAGAGCAAGCAGGTACAGGAAGAGGATGATATTCCCGATCCCCCCGATGGATTCGGGGACGAACGCGAGTGGGACGAAGAGGGACGCGACCAGAGCAGCCGCGATGTTCACGTACGGGGTGACCCGCATGATCCGTGAGGAGTGAGGAGAGTAGATAACCTCTTTTTTCAGGAGCTTTCCAAGGTTCGCGTAGGTCTGGAAGACTGACGGACCGCGCCTTCCCTGGGCCCATGCCTTCACTTTCCTGATAAGGCTCATAAAGAACGGCGCTGCAGCTATGACAAGCAGGGTGTTTACCCCCATGTAGACGACAAAATCCAGGGTCATGCAAACCACCCGAGGAAGATGATGACGACAACTACCGTGACAAAGACATACAGGAGGTACGTGTCGAGACACCCGTTCTGGAACCGGGCTGTAGTATCGGCTGTCCGGACCGATGTCCGGGAGATGGGCATATAGAGGTACTCCTCGAAGACCTTCATGAGCCGGATCTCCCCGGTTCCCTCGGCAAAGATGCAGTTCGCCCGATCAAAGAACGTACGCTCATTCTTCGTCCGGGTCCGGTAGATCGCGGAGAAGATGATGTCGATCGGCTCGGAGAAGCCGTGGCCGGTGTACTCGGTTGCCGGCTGCTGGGAGAGCGTCCCACACCCCCAGGTCTCGCTCACCCGGACCTCCCGGGACGCGGCGAAGTACAGGAAGATGTAGGTGAGCGCAGCCATGACGACGAGGAGAATGCCGACGAGCAGCATATCGGGAATGATCGCCGGATACCCTGCGAATGCAAAGATCTGGTACGAGAAGATACCGAGAAGGATACACGCGGCGGCAAGGATACCCGGTCCGATGAGCATCATCTTCGGTACCTCGTGTGCCTTCTCACTCTCGGCAGAGCGCGGGAGCGCGAGGAAGATCGAACCGAACGCCTTGACAAAGCAGGCCATCGAGAGGGCGCTTGTCAGGGCGAAGAGGGCGAGGCTGATGAAGAGGAGGACTTTAAGAAGGGGATCGACCGCTGCAACCGAAGAGAAGAATGCGGTGAAGATCATCAGTTCGCTTGCGAACCCGTTGAAGGGGGGGAGGGCGGAGATCGAGACCGCCCCGACGAAGAAGAGGGCGGATGTATAGGGCATCCGGTGGGCAAGGCCACCCATGTGCTCGATGTCCCGTGTATGCGTCGCGTGCACGACCGAGCCCGAGGTGAGGAAGAGGAGGGCCTTGAAGAGTGCATGGTTGAGCGCGTGGAAGAGTGCCGCGAGCAGGCTGATCGTTGCGAGGACCGGGAGGTTTGCGGCGGTGAGGATGATCGAAAGGCCAATGCCTACGAAGACTATCCCGACATTCTCGATGCTGCTGTACGCAAGCATTGCCTTGACATCGTGCTCTTTCAGGGCATAGATAATGCCGAGAACCGCGGATGCCGTGCCGGCCGCAAGGATGAGGATCCCCCACCAGATATCGGGATGGAATACGATGAGAAGGAACCGGATCAGGCCGTACACCGCGATCTTGAGCATGACCCCGGACATGAGCGCGGAGATCGGCGATGGGCTTGCCGGGTGGGCGTAGGGCAGCCACTTGTGGAACGGGATGATCCCGGCCTTAATGGAAAATCCGGCGAAGAGCGCAAGGAAGGCGATGGTGACGAGCGGAGATGAAGCCGTGAGTGGCGAAATGGCAAATGACCCGGTCTGGACAGAGAGCGCGAGGATACCAAGCATCACGAAAAGCGTCGAGAACTGGGTCATGATGAAGTAGAAGAGCCCGGCTTTTCTCGTCTCTTCCCGGGTGTACTCGTACATCACGAGGAAGAACGAGCTTGCGGCCATAAGTTCCCAGAAGAAAAGGAAGGAGATCGTGGTCGCCGAGGCTACTACAAGGATCATTGCAAGGATGAAGATATTGGTAAAGGCGCAGAGGACGTTCCTCCGCGCTCCTCCTTCGAGGCGCTCCACGTATTCCATCGAGTATACGGCCACGCACCCGGCTACGATGGCGATAAGGAGGATGAAGAACGCAGCGAGCCGGTCGATGATGAACGAGATGGAAAGATCCGGAAATGGCTGGTATGCCGTGAATGCAAAGACCACTCCCGAGAGAAGCGTGTACAGCGAGACCCCTGCGAGGAGTATGGATGCGATGATCGTGCTCCCGAGCGCGACGATCCTGACAGTTCTCTCGTCCCGGGACGACAACGCGAAGGTCAGGCCTGCCCCCGCAAGCAAAACGAGGATTGCGGTGACAAAGAGTTCCGGGATCATACACACATCACCTTCTCCCTGTTCTCCAAAACCGGATCCGGCATAGTCCGGATGCTACGGATAATGGTGGATGTCCGGAAATGAGGGGTGAGAACCGGGCAGAACGGTTCACGCAAGTAAGCTGAAAAACGGCTCATACCCGGATCTCCGCTGTCTGGTAGGAGAGGCGGCCCTGGACAACCGGTGATGGGTCGCGCTTCATGGGGCAAACATCGATCCCTTTGAGTTCGCCGAGGCAGAAGTCGAACCGGTCCCGTATGGTCTTTGGCAGATCCGCCTCGGGGATGGAATAGAACCCGAGCGCACCATAGAAATCCACGAGCTCGACTTTCGAATGCATATAGAGCGTCTCATGCCGCCCGCATTCTTCAAGCAGGAGCTGCATTACCGAGCGGGCAAATCCCCGGCGACGGAATTCATCAAGAACGTACACCGCATCGACTTCAAGCCCGTCGGGATGCCGGGAACACCGTGCTACCCCGATAATCTTCGAGCCGGTAAAGACCGCAAAGAGCCGGTCGGTCTCCCGGTTTGCCTTTTGCTGGTGGTAGTGGACCCAGAGTTCCCGTTCTGCCCGGACCATCTCTGATGTGCTCAATTCCCTGACTTCGACAGTTTCAATAATTTCTGCGTTGCTGACTGTCGTTCCCGACGCAAAAAAGGCTTTACCAATCTCATGGAAGAACCGTGGCCTGAAGGTGACAAAACCCCCGCTCTCTTCCCCGGCAAGGGAATACAGGGTAAGGAGCGTTGCGTCCTCGCTATATGGTTCAGTTTCGGTGAACGCGGAAATTATCGGCACAGGGCACCCCCGGAAATTTCCGCAGGGGATGGAAAAAAAATACGGGGTTGTCTTTGCATTCAGATCATCATTATTTTTTCAGTTTACTACTGTTCCTTTCAGACAATATATAGAATTTTCCAGAATACAGCCGTAAATCCGGCAGATTTACGGCTTGACTGGTGGCGGCATAATCCCCCGACCACTTCTTCCTTAACCGGATTTCACAAGAATACGACCGGATGGGAGAAAAGAAAGATTATCCAGGATTTCACCCGGTATGCGCGTTTTCCGGCAAACCGTTCAGGTATTCCCTGATTTCTCTGGTAAACCCGTATCTTCTTATTTCACCCGCGTTTTATCTCTTTTTCCCGATCAAATCAAATGATAACGTTTAACTTTCTCCGGGCCGTAAGTCCACAGTATCGCCGGTGATTATGAGAGGTAATCACGGGCTTTAAAAGGTGTGTGTGTAATGATCGATAAACTTCTACTCGGAAACTACAAATTTCGGGAAACTGATTTTACCCCGAATATTGACTATTACCGGGAACTTGCCGGAGGCCAGCACCCGACCGTGCTCTGGATCGGCTGCTCTGACTCCCGTCTCCAGACCGGCCATATCACCCAGGCCCGGGCCGGGGAACTCTTTATCCAGCGAAACATCGGGAACATCGTGCCGGTTCATGACTGGAACTTTGCCACCGTTCTCGAATATGCCCTTGTGCACCTGAAAGTCGACGACATCGTCATCTGCGGGCATTCGAATTGCGGGGCTATACGGGCACTCGACAAGGAGAGCACCGATTCATACATCCCGCTCTGGCTGAATAACGCACGGGAAGCAAAAGTCCGGGTGGACACGAGAATAGATGCCCCGAAAACCCCTGAAGAGAACAGTCAGCGGTACCGCCTGATTGAGCAGGAAAATGTCCGGCTCCAGATCGAACACCTTGCGACATATCCAATCCTCAAAAAAGCGGTGGACGATAAGAAGGTTGAGATCCATGGCCTGTACTATAATCTCGAAAACGGGCTTCTTTCGCGAGTCAGCGAAAAAATGATATAAAAAGGAAGGGGAAATCAGATCCCGTTATAACTCTTTTTTAATCTCGTTTCGTATCCGTTCGAGATCGATCCGCCCGATCCGGGTGAGCCGGCCATTCACGAGAATGATCGGGAGCGGCGGGTGTTCCGCTTCGATGATCTTTTTTATCCGTTCAGGTGCACCGTTGTGAATAAAGGTGAGGGTAAATTCGACCCTGTCGCCAAACTCATCCGAAAGAGCCTGTCTGAGTACCTCGAAGGATTTTGCGATCTGCCCGGAAGGATAACAGTCTGAGAGACCGCAGCTCCGGGTTTCATCGCAGGGGAATGGGGAGCAGGAGGTTCCGGGGAGTGCGATAATCTCAACATTCACCATTTTGGCCATAATAGATTGTGAACCGGGCGGTATTTGATGATTGGGAACCAGACCCCCCGGGTTGGATTATCACAGCAGGGGGAAAACAAAATATGAGTAAATCAGATAAATTTCTCGAACCTGTCCTTCTTAGCCTTACAGACCGGGCATATCCCCGGGGGCTGGTCCCGGGCACAGAGATAACCACATACCTTGCACCGCCAGACGGGATAGGGAAGGGTTGCGAATGGATTGGAGGTATCGGGCGCAATCTTTACCGTGCTCAAATGACCCCGTTCCCCCCGGGGCGGTCTCCTCTCGGGTACAGGAGCAAGGAGACGTTTTCCCGCAAGGACTTCATCGTTTACATACAGTGCACAATAACAGGCCCCGTGCTCATCGATATCGGGGTCACGGTAATCACAGGGACAGACAATATCAAGATCCTCCTCTTTTTTCCCGGAGGCAAGCCGACATGGACACGAGGGGTATCCGTACCGCTGTTCGTTCCTGAGATACCCACGGACAAGATTCTTGGTAAATTCTACATCGGGATTGAGATGATACCCTCCTTCTTCGGCTTCTGCAAAGAGCCTTTGGTAAACTCGATCGACTTCCGGCTCCGTCACTCCTGCAAAATTCATTTCCCGAGTGCCTCCCGGATCTCCTCCTCACGGAAACCTACGATGCAGACGTTATCGTTAATAACAAGGGTTGGGAACGATCCCCGGGGGTTCCATTTTTCCATCGTGTTCAGGGTGTCTTCCCGCTCTTGTCCTTCGAGAAGGTCGACATAAATATAACTGAACTCTACCCCCATCTCGCGAAGGAGTTCCTTGGTCTTGTTGCACCACCCGCAGGTGCTCAGGGCATACAGCGTGATCTTACCCTTGTTCTTTCCGGTAACATGCTCGATTGCCATCTTGGTTTCACTATCCTGTCTATCAATGAAGTAGCGGCATTTACTATATAAAAATGGGGATGTTAAAATAGGGATGTAAAAGGCCGGCTGCGGATGCGACGGGAGGTTTTTACAATACCCGGGGAAGGAGAACGGGAACGGAAAAACGGAAATGAAAAACAGATGTGAAAAAAGTGCCGGAGAAATATCCGTACCCCAAAAGAAAACCGGGTTTTTCCCGGGATCCTGGCTTTCCCGTCAGCAAACCTGCAGGGTGCATTATCGTTAATAACTATTCGGACGCATAACATATGGAAATCATGAAGGCGGTTCTGGGTCTCGAAGACGGGCACTTTGTTGTCGGGGAAGGTTTTGGTGTCGAGGGGGAGTGCGCCGGGGAACTTGTATTCAACACGCAGATGACCGGCTACATGGAGTCACTGACCGATCCGAGTTATTTCGGGCAGATCCTGATGTTCACGTTTCCGCTCATTGGAGACTATGGTGTTGATTTGCGGAATTTCCAGAACCGCAATGTCTGTGCGCTCGGGTGTATCACCCGTGAGATCTGCGAGAAGCCTGCCGCCGGCCCCTCCATCAGATCTTTTTTTGAAGAGAACCGTCTTCTCGGCATTACCAATATTGACACCCGGGCCCTGACCATCAAGCTCCGGGTCCACGGGACGATGCGGGCGGCCCTCGTTGTCGGGAGTGATGACGGGGAGTATGCCGTTGCTCTTGCCCGAAGGACCCCCACCTTCTGCGATATCGCCCCAATCCCCGAGGTTTCCTGCAAAGAGGCGTACCGGATAAAGGGAACCGGGAAGAGAATTGCAGTCATCGATCTCGGCATCAAGAAAAATATGCTTACCAGCCTTTCGAACCGGAAAGGCGACCTCTATGTCTTCCCCCATGATGTAACCTCTGACCAGATCCTTGCCTGCAAACCGGATGCTCTTTTCGTCAGCAACGGCCCCGGCGACCCCAAGCAGGCAACGCACGCGATCACCTGCATCCGTGACCTTCTCGGGCAGATGCCGGTCTTTGGAATATGCATGGGGAACCAGGTCTCGGCGCTTGCGGTCGGGGGTGACACCTACAAGCTCAGGTTTGGTCACCGGGGCGCGAACCAGCCGGTACGGTACAAAGACGGGAGGATCTTTATCACGACGCAGAACCACGGGTTCTGTGTAGACCCCCAGTCCCTCCCGGAAGGATGTGAGATCACGTACTCGAATGTCAACGATTGCACAGTGGAAGGGTTCGAGAACAAGGATCTCTGCCTCACAACCGTACAGTTCCATCCTGAAGCCCACGGGGGCCCACGGGATACGGAAGCGCATTTCTTCAACGCTCTCTTCAGGAGGATTGACTAAATGCCCAAACGGCCTGACATCAAAAAAGTCCTCCTGATAGGGTCGGGTCCGATCCAGATCGGGCAGGCTGCCGAATTTGATTTCTCGGGATCGCAGGCATGCCGCTCTCTCCGGGAGGAAGGGATCAAAGTTGTGCTCGTTAACTCGAACCCGGCGACAATCATGACCGATCCCGAGATGGCTGATGAGATCTATATCGAGCCCCTCAGGGCGGATTTCATCGCAAAGATCATCGAGAAGGAGAAACCTGATGGGATCCTTTCAGGAATGGGAGGCCAGACCGGCCTCAACCTGACCGCGGAACTCGCTGAAATGGGCGCGTTGAAGGACGTTGAAATCCTCGGGACTCCCCTGGAAGCGATTTACAAAGGGGAAGACCGGCAGAAGTTCCGGGATCTCATGACCGAGATCGGAGAACCGGTCCCGAAAAGTGTTGTCATTAATTCACTCAGCCAGATAGACGATGCCATTAAGGAGATCGGTCTTCCGGCAGTCGTACGCCCGGCATATACCCTGGGGGGTGCGGGAGGCGGGATCGGAAAGACGAAGGAGGAGCTCACCCGGATTATCGAGCTTGGCCTGTCCCGTTCGCGTATCCACCAGGTGCTCATTGAAGAGAGCGTTCTCGGGTGGAAAGAAATCGAGTTCGAGGTGATGAGGGACGCGGCAGACACCTGCATCATTGTCTGCGGAATGGAGAATGTCGATCCGATGGGTATCCATACGGGCGAGAGCGTTGTCGTTGCGCCGATCCTGACGCTCAGGGACGATGAGTACCAGATGATGCGGAGCGCCGCGATCCATATCATCCGTGCGCTTGATGTGCAGGGAGGCTGCAATGTCCAGTTCGCGTTCCGGGACGGGGATTACCGGGTCATCGAAGTCAACCCGCGTGTCTCGCGATCATCCGCACTTGCTTCGAAAGCAACGGGATACCCGATCGCCCGGGTCGCGGCAAAGATCGCCATTGGGATGAGACTTGACGAGATCACCAATACCGTGACCGGGTGCACGCCGGCCTCATTTGAACCGGCGATCGATTACATCGTGGTCAAAGTCCCCCGCTGGCCGTTTGACAAGTTCAAGGGCGCCGACCGGACCCTCTCAACATCGATGAAAAGTACAGGAGAGGTGATGGCGATCGGCAGGACACTTGAAGAGGCGTTCATGAAAGCGAAGCGATCGCTTGACACCGAGGTGCGGTCCCACACGAGTCCGAGCGAAATCCGGATGATTCTGTCACGCCCCACGGATGAACGGTTCCACTGCCTTTTCGACGCGTTCCGCCAGGGGTTCACGCTCAACGAGATTGTCGACCTGACATCAATAACGCCGTTTTTCCTGGAGAAGATCAAAAACCTGGTTGATTTCGAACGCTATCTCGCAGGCCATCAGAATCCGGATGATATAAAACAGGCAAAAAAGCTGGGTTTCTCGAATGGTGAGATCGCGAAGATAACCGGAATACCGGCAGATGAGATCAGGAAGATCGTTGGAAGACCATCGTATAAGATGGTGGATACCTGTGCTGCCGAGTTCCCGGCTACCACCCCGTATTTCTATTCAACCTGGGACGCTGCCTGCGAGATCGTTCCGAATGATAAACAGAAAGTCCTGATCCTGGGGTCCGGGCCCATCAGGATCGGACAGGGAATTGAGTTCGACTACTGCACGGTCCATGCGGTCCAGGCACTCCGGGACGAGGGCGTCGAAGTCCACATAGTCAACAACAATCCCGAGACGGTCTCAACCGATTTCGATACCTCCGACCGTCTCTTCTTCGAGCCCATGCAGCTCGAGGATGTCATGAATATCCTCACCACCGACCACTATTACGGGGTGATGGTCCAGTTCGGGGGCCAGAACGCGGTAAACCTCGCGGTGCCCATAGAAAAGGAGATCAAACGGCTTGGTCTTTCAACAAGGATCCTCGGGACGAGTCCGGACGCGATGGATATTGCCGAAGACCGGGACAGGTTCAGCGTTCTTATTGACAAACTGGAGATTCCAAGCCCCCCCAACGCGTCCGCACGTTCGAAAGATGAAGCCCGGGAGAAGGCGGAAAAGATTGGGTACCCGGTTCTCGTCCGCCCGTCGTACGTTCTTGGAGGAAGGGCAATGGAGATCGTCCACGATGCCGGGGAGCTTGAAGCCTACATGAAAAAAGAAGAGGTTCTGGCAAGTCCCGAGCACCCCGTGTTGATAGACTCGTATCTCCGTGATGCCGTAGAACTTGATGTGGACGCAGTCTGCGATGGCAAGGATGTCCTTATCGGGGGAATCATGGAGCATATCGAGCAGGCAGGCATCCATTCCGGTGATTCTGCATGCGTGATACCAACCCAATCACTTGCTTCTTCGGTTATTGAGAATGTCCGGAACTACACCCGGAAGATCGCGCTGGGACTGGGGGTGGTCGGCCTGGTAAATCTTCAGCTTGCGGTTCAGGACAATATCGTTTATATCCTCGAAGCAAATCCCCGGGCCAGCCGGACGGTGCCGTTTGTTTCGAAAGCAACCGGGCTTCCGGTTGCGAAGATTGCGGCAAAGGTGATGGTAGGCCGTAACTTGGGTGATCTCGGCTACAAAGAACGCGAGATCGAACATGTAGCGGTAAAGGAAGTACTGCTCCCCTTCAACAAGCTTGCCGGTGTTGACACGATGCTCGGCCCGGAGATGAAGAGCACCGGAGAAGTCATGGGGATTGACTATGACTTCGGCCTGGCATTTTACAAAGCCTGCATATCGGCCGATAATGAACTGCCCCTTAATGGGAATGTTTTTGTATCGGTCAATATCAGCCAGAAAGATGAAGTCATTCCGATTGCCCGGAAGATCAGGGATCTCGGACTCACCCTCTTTGGGACCGAGGGAACTGTTGATTACCTGCATGCAGCAGGTATCGAGGCAAATCTCGTACGAAAAGTGCAGGAGGGCTCTCCCAACGTCCTCGATATGATGCGACATGGTGAAATCCGGTTGATCATCAACACTCCACTTGATCGCCAGTCCCGGCAGGACCATTACCAGATCATGCGTGCGGCAGTAGACCTGAGTATACCCTATATTACCACGCTTCAGGCAGCGTGGGCAGCGGCACTTGCTATAGATGCAATCAAGCGTGAAAAAGTCACGCTTGAGCCAATCAGCTATTATCTGAAGTAATCGGGGATAAGAACAACCAATTTTAACCGTTTTTACTGATCACAACTTTTCCCGGATGAACGGAGTTCCTTTATTGGATTCCAAAAAGTGCCCGGATTATTAGAATATCCTTATATACCGAAATGACAAAAAAAGATGCATGAAGAAACTTCTTGTTGTTCTCGCAGTCCTGTTTATCGGGATTTTATTCGCGGGATGCACATCCCAGCCAGCAGCGCCTGTAGCTACCCCCACAGCAACTGCGGCGCCGACAACCGTTGTCACAACTGCAGTACCTACTGTTGTCCCCACTGTCATGCCAACTGCGAACGTTATGCCGAATGTAACTGCAACGGTAACCCCGAATGCAACAGCAACCCCACGGCCAGTCGTGACAATAACGTTCAACGAGCAGGGAACGATTACTCCCGGAAGCTCCGTGACCATCCCGGTCGGAACCACTGTTTCATGGAAGAACAATGACCGGTTTAAACCCCACGCAGTTGTCGCGGTTGATATCCAGACCGGTGGATACTTCGGCAGCATGAGCACCGTTGAAATCCCGTACGGAAAGACCTTCGATGTCACCTTTGACAAAGTCGGAGCTTTTAACTACGCTACCGTATACCAGCCGGCAACAACCGGAATCATCAGAGTTACCGCCAAGTAATTCACCAACAATACATCTTTTCAGGAAATCCTGAAACACTATTTTCATCCTTCTCTTCTCCGTCAGGGGAATTTTTGAATTTTACTCCTACGCAAATATATGCTCGTACTGCAAACCTGTATCCAGTAACTCGGAGATTACCATGGGAAAAGGTTCCATTGTTCTTGCATATTCAGGAGGCCTCGACACCTCCATATGTATCCCGCTTTTAAAGGAACGGTATGATTATGACAATGTCATTACCGTCGCTGTTAATGTTGGCCAGCGCGATGAAGAAATCGATGTCGCGACAAAGAAAGGAAAAAAACTCGCCGATAAGCACTACACGATCGATGCCCGGGAAAAGTTTGTGAAAGAACATATTTTTCCGGCGATCAAGGCAAACGGGTCGTACGAAGGTTACCCCATGGGTACCTCCCTTGCACGCCCCCTCATCGCAGAGGAAGTTGTCAAGATTGCAAAAAAAGAAGGTGCAACTGCGATAGGTCATGGATGCACGGGAAAGGGAAATGACCAGCTGAGGTTTGATTTTATTATCCGGGGGGCCGGACTCGAGGTTGTCGCACCCATCCGTGAACTGAACCTTACCCGGGAATGGGAGATCGAGTACGCAAAAGAACACAAGATTCCCGTTCCCGTCAAGAAAGATAAGCCATGGAGTATGGATGAGAACTGCTGGAGCCGGAGCATTGAAGGAGGGCAGCTCGAAGATCCCGCATATCATCCGCCGGAAGAGATCTATCTCTGGACGGTCTCACCGGAGAAGGCACCGGACAAGCCGGCCAGGCTTACGCTTGAATTCAAGGGAGGCGTCCCGGTGGCGATTAATGGGAAAAAGATGCCCGGTTTTGAGCTTATCCAGCAGCTGAACGTCCTTGCCGGCAAGCACGGGATCGGTCGTAACGATATGGTTGAGGATCGGATCCTTGGCCTCAAGGCACGGGAGAACTACGAGCACCCTGCTGCAACAGTTATCCTTTTGGCTCACCATGACCTGGAAAGTCTTGTCCTGAGCCGCGATGAGCTGGTGTTCAAACGTATGGTTGACGATGCATGGTCCGACCTTGCCTATAAGGGTTTGATCTATGAGCCACTCTATAATGACCTGAATGCATTTATCGATGTAACACAGGAACGGGTAAATGGTACCGTCGATCTTGAATTGTATAAAGGCAATGCCAGGATACTGGGCCGGAAATCTCCCGATGCAATCTATTCGAGTGATCTTGTATCCTTCGACAGTGCAACCATCGACCAGTGCCATGCTATCGGGGTCTCCCACTACTTTGGCATCCAGGGACGCATGGTCAGGCAGATGAAAAAGAGATAATTCCTGCCTTAAAAACCAATTTTTTCAAAATCCGGTCTATCCTTCATATCAGGGATGCTATTTTTCAATTCCCGTAAAAAATTTACCATCAACATGCAAAATTCCGCAAATCAGCAATCTTCTTGATTCAGGTTACGTTGACTGGGAAATTTTAAAGGGATCCAAAGCCCGGATAAATTGTCTCGTCACAAATGGAAATGTATAAGGATTTTTAATCAGTATCCGGTAGTATGTGTGCCAGCTTTTTTTCCCGCTTCACGAGACCAAAACCTCATATTGTGGAGAGTCCCCCCCCTCCAGCAATAACCCATGGCGCCGGGATGCAGGTCCCGGAATATAAGAACAAGCCCTATTTTATTGTGGCATCGGTTGAGATGGGAAATACCACGACGAAATGTATCCTTACGGGAGTGAGTCTTGAAACCGGGATGTCATATGTCATCAACAAGACCGTCTCCATGAGCCGGGATATCCGGAAGCCAAAACCCGGCGAGACAATATTTGGAGAAACACTCGACGGCACCGAGCTCACAAGGGAGGCGGTGACAGAACTCGTCCGGGATACCCTGATCAGGTGTCATGATGAGGCACACTTAAGCATCCAGAAAGACCTCGATTTTGTTGTGCGAAGTACTGGTGTCGTGGCGGAGATGGAGTCACCGGATCAGGTCGGGGACTTTGTTATTGCTCTTGCAAACGGATGCCTTGCTGCAGGGGTTCCACCCCGGAAAATGACGCCCCCTATGTCGAAAGCAAACCAACCGGAGAAATTACAGCCCTTCAGTTTTGCTGATAAGGTTGTTTTTATCGGGGCGGTCGCGGGAGTTATTCCTCCGGTTGGATCGACTGGCGTGGAGATGGTGGCAAACGAGATGGAAGGTGAACTTGCCATGGCAGGAATCAAGGAAGGCGCGAAGTGGACACCGGTTGACTTCCGGAACCCCTGCGTATCGGTGGACTTCGGGACCACCCTCGACGGGAGAATAACGAGCGATGTCCTCCCGGATGATCCCAACCCGTTTGCAAAGACCGTCGGAAATTTCTGCGGACTTGCCGGGGCTATTCCTGACGCGATTGTCCGGGGAACCGGTCTTGTACATGAGCGGACAGGAACAGCCCTTGATGTTTTCGGTGAGCACAGCGTTGGAGGGGGATTGCTGGGAGGAGGAAACAAGGCGGTTGTTGACGATTACGTTAAGCGATGCCATGAGCATATTGACATCAGGATCGTACCCCCGGACCGGGACAGGTTCGGCCGGGTGCCGGTCAATGCAAAACTGGCTATGGAGTCCGGCATAGCAATGATCGGGTGTGATTGTGGCGTGAACAGCAGCGATCTCGATAAACTCGCGGCGATTGGTGCAGAAATTCACAAAAATCACAGCCTCGCTACCCTCAACCAGGTCATTGACCACGTCTGTGCAGAGACGGCCCTCCGCCTTATCGATGTGGCAGTCGCACAGAAGATCGTCCCCCGAAACTCATCGATCGGGTTTACCGGGAGAGCCGCCATATCGGGACGGAAGCCGGAATATATTCTTAAAGGAATCATCGAACGTAACCTTTTCGACGATCCTCATGATCATCTCGTCTTTGTCGATGATGGTCTGGCACGCGGCGCAGCCCTTATGGGCCGATGCATGAATTCGCTGGGAAAGCCGAAAAACCCAATTGGTGGGGTACGGGGAGGCCCATGTATTATGAACCGGCGAATAAAGATAGGTAAATGAAAAGGTGAACAATGGAAGACGAAGAGCAGCTGTACGATGTAATCATCCCCCCCGGGGTACCGAGATCCATTATTTTTGAAGTCGTTGAAAAATTTCCGGATGTAAAAGTAGTCGAACGCAAGGAGCGATTGAACTTTGCAAACATGGAAGGAGATGAACGTGAACTCCTCGCATTCCGTGGAAAAATGGAAGTTGCGCAAGCTGTGGAGAAATTCATGCTCCAACGGCTCGATGATTTTATCGGGAAAGAATAAAAATCTCTCCCTTTTTGGATCAGATTAATTTTTTAAAAGCCGGACAAGAAGGGCTTTCTGTGCATGGAGCCGGTTCTCTGCTTCATCCCATACGAGACTCTGGCCCCCCTCCATTACTTCATCAGCGATCTCTTCACCACGATGTGCCGGGAGGCAGTGCAGGACCCGTGCGTCAGGGGATGCATGCCGGAGAAGGGTTGTATCAACGGTAAACTTCCGGAACGACCGAATCCGTTCTTCCCGTTCCTGCTCGTCCCCCATCGAGATCCAGGTATCCGTGATGATCACGTGTGCATCGGTCACTGCCTTTTCGGGTTTCCGGACCAGTTCAACCTTACCCCCCAGTGCCCGTGCCATCTTTACAATTGCCTCAGCCGGTTCGTACCCTGAAGGGGTTGCAACCGTGACATTCATACCGGTAAGAACCGTCGAAAGGATCAGCGAATTGCAGACATTGTTCCCGTCACCGACCCAGGCTACCTTGAGATCCCGGGCGGAACCAAAGTGCTCTTCGATGGTCATAATGTCAGCGAGAAGCTGGCAGGGGTGTTCGAGATCAGAGAGGCCATTGATCACCGGTATCGTTGCGTGCCGTGCAAACTCCTCAATCGTACTGTGCTTATAGGCCCGGATCATCATGCCGGAGACATACCGGGAGGCAGCCCGGGCCGTATCCCGAATTTCCTCACCCCGCCAGATCTGCATATCACGGGCATTCAGGAACAGCGCATGACCGCCGAGTTCGTTCATGCCAACCTCGAACGAGATGTGCGTCCGGGTGGATGATTTCTCGAAGATCATCGCAAGGTTCTTTCCCCGCAGGTAATCGTGGATTTTTCCGTCTTTTTTAAGTGCTTTGAGCCTTTTGGCTTCAGTAAGGAGCTCGGTGAGCTCCGCCTGCGTAATATCAAGAATGGATAAAAAATCCTTCTTCATCGTAACTCCTTCATGTGGGCGATCCTCCGGTCCAGCAGCTCCCTGGTTCCAATATCCCGGCGGTGACGAACACCGCCGCGGACTGAAGCTGCTGCCCGTTCCGCTGCGTCCTCAGCCTCTTCAAGCGAATTACCTTTACCAACAAACGCCAGGGTCCGGGAACTGAGCGTTGTCAGGCCACCGTTCTTCTCCTCGACATTTGCATAGTACAGAAGTGTATCCGGGTGATCCCCGAGTAAAACCGGCATTCCGGTCCGGGGGGAGTCCGGGTATCCTTCCGGAACAAGGTATTTGCAGACAGTCGCTTCCGGTTCAAAAACCGCGTCTCCAATCCGCAGGGTGCCTTCGGTTATTCTCCGCACGATCTCCGAAAGGTCGCTGGTCAGGATGGAAAGAACGTTCATCGCTTCCGGATCACCCAACCGTGCATTGAACTCAATCACCTTGGGTCCATTCGCGGTATTCATGAACTGTCCATACAGGATACCCTTGTACGGCTGGCCCGTCCGTTTCATCGCTGCAACGATGGATTTCATGATCTCGATCGCTTTCCTGTACTCACCATCTGTTACAAAGGGAAGCCGGTGATCGGGCATGGAGTAGGAACCCATCCCACCCGTGTTCGGGCCGGTATCGCCCTCGAACGCACGCTTGTGGTCCTGGACAAGGGGCATAGGAATGAGATGATTGCCGTCGACAAATGCCTGCAGCGTAAACTCTTCGCCGATGAGTCTCTCTTCGAGAACGACGCCCGAGTCAAGAGTTCTGGCATATGCAATCGCACCTTCGCAGTCGACCTGCTCACCCATGATCCGGACACCTTTTCCCCCGGTCAGGCCTATCGGCTTGATGGCGAGATCTCCTTCGGATTCCCGGATAAAATCCACGGCCTCTTTCGTATCGTAAAATACCCGGTACCGGGGGCAGCCCTCGATACCCTGCCTCTCCATGAGATCCCGGCAGAAGGCCTTGTCGGTTTCAAGCCGGGCCGCGGCTCGCGTCGGCCCCACGCAGGAGATTCCTGCGGCCTGGAGGATATCCACGATCCCGGCTTCGAGCGGTGCTTCCGGGCCGATGAAAGCGTACTCTGCCCCGGTCTCTTGTGCAAACCCGGCTATCCGGGAAGTATCGGTCTCCTTTGACAACAGGATTTTTTTTGAAAGAAGCGCGATCCCGGGATTCCGCTTCGCCATCACAGAGAAAATTTCCGTCTCCGGGTTGCGGGCAAGGGCACTGGCAATGGCATGCTCTCTTCCTCCCCCGCCCACAACGAGTATCTTCATGATACCATCTATTGTGCGTTTCTCATTAAAAATTCCTTACTTTTTTAAAAGCTCGCTTACTCTGACGAGGGGAATAAGCTGGATATCGTGATTGCGGAACATCTCACCGGCGCCCTGTTCGCGGTCGACGACCGTAATCACCCGGGTCGCGTTTGCTCCTGCTTTCCGGAGGGACTCAATACCGTACAATGCTGAACCCCCGGAGGTGGTGACATCTTCAATGAGAAGCACGTTCTTTCCGGCAACGGACCCGATTATGACATCTTTTTTGCCGTGGCTCTTCTCCGAAGCCCGGATGATGGCATAGGGCTTATTACTCTCGAGGGAGGTTGCTACCGCAAGGGAGACTCCGCCAACAGCAACCCCGGCGATGACATCGAATTCATGCAATCGGGTGACCGTCTGCGCTATGGCGGCAAGCAGTACGGGATTTGTTACCGCTGATTTTACATCGATATAATACGTGCTCTTCGCACCTGACGCGAGGGTAAACTCGCCAAATTCTATCGCCCTGTACCGGATCAGCATCTCTGCAATATCGTTTACCATGGAACCTCCTTTACTTTCAAAAGATAGCCGATAATATTCACCGACCGGTGAAGAATCGGCGTGAGGATAAGAATGAAAATCAGTACAGGAATCGTGACGTTTGTAAACATCCATGCCGGGTCGACGATGAGCATGAGTATCAATGCACCGGCAACGAGATCATACATATCAGCGATCGGCCACTTCGCACCCCGGTCTTTGCCGAGCCGCCTCTTGAAAAAGCTCTTGACCAGGTCGCCGAGAAGCGCTCCGCACGACAAAACAATGATCGAGGTGAACGTTTGTTCCGGAAGACTGACAAGATCGTATGCACCCCGTGCCCAAATCTCTACAATGCCGATTGCGATCCCGGCAACAACGCCGAGGATAAAACCCCGGAACGTTTTACCGTCACCAAAAAATCTCCGGCCATCAGAAAAATTCCTGCCTAAGTCGATGGGGGTTCCCCCGCCAAAGAGTGCTGCAGTGGGATTCGGAAGATACGCCGGGAGCATAATCCAGATCGCGGAGAGCAATGGTATTATGAAGGACTCGATACTAATAATGTAGCACTCCAATACCTGTAATAAAGAGCAGGAGTAAAGATTAAAGTTACTAATAATTCGGGAAATTGTGCAAATCTTCTAGGGGGTGGACATCAATGCTGATAAAAAAGACACGAGGTCTTTGTCCCACGTGTAATGCCGTAATCAATGCGGATATCGTGGAAGAGGAGGGGAAAATCTGGCTGGTGCGGACATGCCCGGAACACGGGCTGTCCAAAAATCTCTACTGGTCAGACCCGACGATGTATCACCGGTTCGAAAAATATAATGCCGTCGGTAACGGGATAGCAAACCCGCAGAATCCCGATATGCCTTCCGGGAGCTGCCCGACCGCATGCGGGATCTGCAATAACCATCATTCCCAGACGCTGCTGGCAAATATCGATCTCACGAACCGGTGCAACCTGGACTGTGATTTCTGTTTTGCAAATGCCCGTGCGTGCGGATTTATCTACGAACCGGATTTTGAAGATATCGTCAGGATGATGAAAATGCTCCGGGACGAAAAACCCGTCCCGGCACCTGCGGTCCAGTTCTCCGGTGGCGAGCCAACGATGCGGGAGGATCTCGTCGAGATCATCAAAACCGCAAAGGAGATGGGGTTCCCCCAGGTCCAGATCGCTTCGAACGGCGTCCGTATTGCAAAGGAGCCGGAACTGGTGCAGCGGCTCAAGGATGCCGGTCTTAATACGGTTTACCTCCATTTTGACGGGGTAACGCCGAGAACAAACCCGTTCCTGAAAATTCACGAGAAGGCTGTCGAGAACTTAAAGGCTGTAGGACTCGGGGTTGTCCTGGTTCCGACGATCATCCGGGGAAGGAACGACAACGAGGTAGGCGATATTATCCGGTTCGCGATTGAGCATATCGCAGTTATCCGGGGGGTCAACTTCCAGCCGGTGGCATTTACCGGGGCCGCAAGCGACGATGATGTCCGGACATCCCGGATAACCATACCTGACGTGTTGCAGAATATTGAAGAGCAGATGGGCGGTGTTCTCAAAAAAGAGGATTTCTACCCGGTTCCCTGCGTCCTGCCATTCTCCGATCTCGTAGAGGCATACACCGGGAGACCCCAGGTACGTTTTACCGCGCACCAGCATTGTGGGGCTGCAACGTATATTTTCGTCCAGAAGGACTCCATCGTCCCGGTAAACCGCATGGTTGATGTTGAGAGTTTCTTTGAATCGATCACCCAGATGGCAGAGACCATAAAGAAAGGCGGGACCATAAATAAATACAAGGCTCTTCTCGAAGGGGTTAAGAATATGCATTCCTCGGTAAAGAAAGGAGAGCAGGGTAATACAACGGAATTCTGGAAGATGATCGGGAAGACCCTTATCGGGCAGAATTTCGAAGCCCTCCGCGAATTCCACTGGAATGCCCTCTTTATCGGGACCATGCACTTCATGGATAAGTACAATTACGATCTCGACCGGGTTTCACGGTGTTGTATCCACTACGCTACTCCGGATGGGAAGCTCATTCCATTCTGTACTTACAACAGCGGTCCGGTCTATAGAGAACAGGTCTGGAAAAAATTCGCGAAGAAACCAGAACAATAACAGACCGGTTCCTCTCTTTTATAACGTGATCAGGGAAACGGAAGGTTGATCTTTCTTCCGTGCTGCATTGCGATATGCGCGATGGCAAGATCCTGGATCGCAAGACCCGTTGAGTCAAATATTGTTATGCTCTCTTTTCCTTCGCGTTTTTTTCTTCCGATCACAACTTCTTCAAGAGTCCCGGCAATATCGGATTTTCGGTAGCTTCCCTGGCTGATCGAAACATTGATCTCTCCCGAGTGAATTGCCTGGGCAGGATCATCGACAAAGGCCTGGGCGCGTTTCAGGAGGGCCGGCTCAAGTTCCTCTTTTCCGGGCGCATCGGCACCTATGGCATTGATGTGGGTTCCTTCATGGATCCATTCGGCTTTGACAATCGGGCTCCGGGAGGGTGTGGTGGTCACAAGAACATCGCAATCGCAGACGTCTTCAGGCGACCCGGAAGAGCAGGGATATTCCATAAACCGGTCAGCGAATTTACGGATGTGATCCGGATTGCGTCCCCAGACTTTAATCCCTTTTATTTTCAGCTCCCGGGAGATTGCCGCGACCTGTGCTTCGGCCTGCTTTCCGGTCCCTATAACCCCAAGGACAATCTCTTTTTTCGGCGAGAGATATTTTGCCGCAATTGCACCAGCTGCGCCGGTCCTCATATCGGTCAGCCGGGTAGCATTGATTACTGCCACGGGTTCTCCGGTTGCGATATCCAGGATAATTGTCAGGGCCATAACGGTAGGAAGTCCTTTTGTGGGATTATCCGGATGAACGTTGACAATTTTTACCCCCGCAATTTCAAGAGAAGGAAGGTACGCCGGCATGGTACGGAAATCACCCTCCGGCAGGGTGACGTACACCTTGGGAGGCATCTGGACAAGTCCCTTTCCATGATCCGAGAATGCAGATTCGACGGCAAGGTTGACGAGACCGAGATCAAGCCCCATATCCGTATCGGTAAAGTACTGCATGACCGACAATCATTTTTGATCGGCTGTGTACTTTCCTAAAAAAACATCGATGAGACCTGAAGGTCACAGGCCTTACCCATGAAAATCAACAAGTGGTAAGAACTCATTTTGAACTACGGGCAGAGCAGGCTGTCGAATTTTTAGGATGCGATCCTGGGAAAAAAACTAACCGTTAAATTGCCATCGCAGGCCGTACTGCGACTTGATCGCGAATGCCAAATTGGCCAGGAAGGCAATTGATCTGCCCATAATTCGAGATCAACTATGACCGAACAAATTCATGTATCTGCTGGTCTGGACCTTCACAAGAAATTCATTTTAGCCACGATACTAACCGATGATGGGCACAAAGAACAGCGGCGATTTGAACGTACAGAAACCGGTCTGTTCGCGCTCAAAGAATGGACAATTAAGAACAAATGTGACGTGGTCGCATGTGAGTCTACGAGTGACTTCTGGGTACCGGTCTACGACATGATGCACGGGCATACACCCGTAATTGTCGGGAATGCCCGTGACATCAAGATGTTTTCCCACAAGAAAACCGACAAAGTGGATTCAGAACTTATCGCCCAACAGGCCTTGAAGGGAATGATCCGGCCTTCGAGAATATTTGCCCAGACCCATCGGGAATTTCGATCCCTTGTGCGACTCCGACACAAATTGGTCCAGAAACGAACCGACATAAAAAATGAGATCCATCATATCCTGGATTCGGAATTATTCCGGCTCTCATCGGTGCTGACCGATCTTTTTGGAAAGAGCGGATTGCGAATCCTTCGGGGCATTGTCGATGGAATGCCGATGACCGAAATCATAAAAACGCTTCCTCTTAATGTTCGTAAAAAGTCGGCTCAACTCGACGAAATCCTTCAGACAACGATTTCACCGGAAGCAATCTTCCGGCTTAAACACTGCCTGAATCTCCTGAAATGTCTGAATGATGAGATTGACGATCTTACTGACTGTATTTTTCAGTTCGCCGATGAGACTTTTGAACATGAACTCAAGATTCTCAAATCCGTTCCCGGAATTGGCAATATCGCCGCTGTAACCTTGATTGCAGAAATCGGGAATTTCTCGGATTTCTCCACTGGCGACAAACTTGCAAACTGGTTAGGGATAGTTCCAAATGTGTACCAGTCTGCTGACAAACTGAGAACCGGTTCTATCACGAAGCGTGGTTCAGAGCATGCAAGGTGGATCCTCGTTCAGATCGCTCACGCTGCTTCGAGAAGCCGAAATACGGTTTTCCGAAAGTTCTATGACCGGAAAAAGCCGGTTATTGGAACCGGTAAAACGATTGTCGCTTTGGCCAGGAAGATTGTAACCATCATATGGCACTTGATCACTCAAGATGAATTCTTTAATCAGGCCAATGGGGATTCAAATCCTTCAGCGAAAACGGTCAAAGTCCGAATTCCCGTTATCGCTACTCTCGGTGAAATCCTGAAGATTTTGAATGAGGCTGCTATTGTGTTGAAGGAATCAGATTCCGGAAGGGGTGATTGTTGACCTTATCCTCCTTCCGGATTTGAGATTTTCATGCCAAAATTGTGCAAGCGGAGATCCTGTTTCGAAAGGGAATAGAAGGAAAAGATCCTAATGTGGATCATACCGATCGGTGGGACTCAACAGTGGTCATACAGGTCACAGCATTCATGGACATGGAATTCGGCGGAATTTGCGGCACCTGGCAGCGCATGAAAGTCCCGGTTGAGGCTGGCATGGTCGTGTACGATGGGGAGAATGACATCCTTTCCTTTGCCAGCAGGAAGTTCCGGTACGATCTCGATATCACGGTCTGGAAGAATATAACCGATAAACTTGGCAGGACGGTTGGCAAAAATCCCTGTACTCTTAACCCGTCGCAGGAAGGAAACGGGGTGCCCGGGAACCGGAAGATCCGGCTCACCCCGGAACAGCGGAAAACTGCGTACCGGGTATCCGCTTCGGTGCACACCGAACTCCAGGAGTTCATGCGGGGGTTCAACAGCAGGGGAATTTCAAGGATTGTTTTTTTCGCCGCGGATTATGAGCGGACAGCACTCGCCCAGGCGCGGGTCAATCTCACCGGTTTTGAGGTCTGCGATCTCCAGCGCGATCTGAAGGCTGCATTTTCGATGAAAGAAGTCATGTCTCTCGACCGGCTTTCTTACGTTATCGGGTTCAAAGCGGAAAAGGGAAAGATCTCATCTCTCCATTTCCGCTATACCGTCCCGGCAGAGTACCGGAACTGGCTTGATTCTCATACCGCTATCGGGGATTCAGCCTGGATGTTCTTATTGTCGCAGGAACTGCAATTCAACCCGAGGGAGCTTGAGGAGAGGATCAAACAGTACCTTAAACAGTGCGAGGAGTTGAAAAAACCGGGGACGGAGGAGAAGGAGCAGCCGGATCCGGTTGAGCCGCGGGAAGTCACCGGCGGTAAAGAATGAACATCAGATAAATAGTGCAGGATCCACTCCTACACTACCCGGTGGCCGGGTCTTTTTAAGAGAGACCAGCCGGACAAACAAAAACCTCTGCCCCCCGGCCGGTACACCCTCTCGTTAAATAAAACCGGAACTACCGGAGGGCGGGAAAATTTACGAACGAACGAACGTGAGGATGGTTTTTCCAGCAGGATCATAGAACTTCAGGTTCACATCGCTGACGCCGAGGGATACGGCTTTTGAAAGATCATTGAGGTAATCGGTTTCCTGCGCCATAATCCCGGGAGATGGACAGTACATCAAAGTGGAGATCGCATTTGAGACTGATATTTCATAATTTTTCACTGAATAGGCCGCCGAATAATGATTGCAGCCGGAAGATCCTGACACGCGCCCGTCCGTTCCGAACCGGGCCGTTACGGCCGATCCGGAAATCGCCGGCACAAGAATCCCCGTGGAATCCGTGTACGACTGCAGGGTCCAGTTTGCCTGCGTCATGGTCAGTCCCGCGGACGCTTTTATGCCCGGAATATTAAAAACAACAATCAGGACTACAAGAACACCGATAAGCCCGAGCGCGAGATAGAACCCGGGGGGCATCTTCTCCTCGGGTTTGTCTGCTTCATCATCCTGTTCTTCGCCTGGTGAACCCGGGTAAGGTTCTTCGGTTTCTCTCAGAGATTCTTGTTCTGCCATTTCCATCCATTCCGCAAATTATCCCGTCAGGGTTCCTGAAAGGTAACGGTATATTGGGCGATCACCTATTTCTGAATTCGCCAATACCGGATTCCCCGTGGTATACCGGTTAGTCACCGGTTAGTCACCGGTAAGTCACCGGTTTGTCAGGAGAGGCTGCTCTTCAGGAAGGGCGACATTTCGTTAAGAGAGGGAAGTATATCGTTTCAGAGGGAACATTCCAAAAAATTTTCTTTGTTGTTCCGAAAGATTCGTATCTCACGATTCCTTTTCGCTCCAGCTTCCGATCCCTTCTTCTCCATCGCGAGCAGCGCTTCCTTTATCCCGATATCCGGTGAAAAACCCCCGATCCCGTTTACGGCCACGATCCGGTGGCAGGGGATGATGAGGGGCGTGATGTTCCGGGCCATAGCCTGGCCCACGACCCGGGGCGAGGTCCGGGCGATCGCGGCGATCTGCCCGTACGTGGCAGTCGCACCGTACGGGACCTCCCGGACTGCTGCGTAGACCCGGCCGTAGACCGTGCCCTCGTGGATACCAACAGTTTCGAGCTGCGAGAGATCGACCGGGTGCCCGGCGCAGTATTGCCGGATCAGGGCCGGGACATCCCCTTCGATCCCGGTGGTCGCAAACCTCAGCTGGTGGATCGTCTTCCCGCTCCACGCAACCCGGACGAACCAGAGCCCGAACCGGCAGGACCCCTCCACTACTTCCATTTATCAGCACTTCCACTTCGAAACTATTTCTTTGAACTTCGCCGCATCGCAGGGGATAATCTCTTCCTGGATCCATACGGGGAGCGCGTGCCGGACCCGGTTCTCGAGGAACCTCTTCTCGCCGAGCACCAGCACGCCCTTGTCCTCCGGGGTCCGGAGGACCCGGCCGAGCGCCTGCAGCGACTTGTTGATCGCGGGCAGGGTGTAGCAGAGGAACTCGCCCTCCTCGCCGAACTTGTGCCGGAAGTACTCGATCATCATCTTCCGGACCCGGTTGAAAGGCGCGAGCGGGAGGCCCACCACCATCGCGCCGTTCAGCATCTCGCCCCGGTAGTCGAGTCCCTCGCTCCACTTTCCCCCGCAGACCGCGAACATGACACCCGATCGGCCCTGGGCCGGGAGGGAGAGGAAGGTAGAGAGCTGTGCCCCCGCATCGGCCGCGTCCCGGGGCTCGATGAAGATCTCCTTCCCCCGGAGGTGCGGGACCGCGAGGCCCGCAAACGATTCAAGGATCTGGTAGCTCGGGAAGTAGACCGCACGGTTGCCTCTGAGTGCGGAGAAGGCCCGGATGTAATTCACGACCTTCTCCGTGTTCTCCTTGTTCTGCCGCATCGAGTACGCGGTCGTGATATCGGTAGCCCCGCAGACCAGCCGGTTCTCCTTCGGGAACGCATTCGGGAGCGCGAGCGTCGTGACGTTCAGGTCACCGAAATAGAGTTTCCGGAAGCTCGCGACCGGTGAGAGCGTGCCCGAGATCAGGATGCAGCACGCGTGGGCCGAGCAGATCTCCCGGAGGGGAGCCGAGGGATCGATGTTCCGGACCTCGAGCGTGACACCAAGATCTCCTTTCCGGTATACCGTGAGAAACGCCGGGTCGGTCGATGACTGCGAGAGCCGGAAGAGGAAGGTCGTGAGCCGCTCGATCGCAGTCTCCCGGAACTCCCCGGCCTTCTGGTTCTTCTCCCGGATCGTCTCCGAGAGCCCGAGGAGCTCTTCCACGATCTCGTCCATATCCTTGTAGAGCGAGCCCCGCACGATCATCCGGTCGAAGATCTGCGGGTCGAACCAGTCCTTGGCTTCAGACGAGTTGGCGAGGCCCCGGATGAAATCGGTGAGCCGGGGAAGAACATGGATCACCGCGTCTGCCCCCTTGTGCCGCTTGCGCATCGTGGTGAGGTCGCGGGCTGCCTGGTCGAGATCTTTCTCTTCCAGGGAGACGCTCTCGATATTCGTGATGACATCGCCGCAGTTATGGGCTTCGTCGATGAGGAGCAGGACATCGTGAGCCTCGACTCCCAGGTTCGCGTACAGCTGTTCACGGATATCGCGGTTGAAGAGATGGTGGTAATTGAGGATGACGACATCGGTATTCCGGGCCGCGTGCATCATCAGCTCGTACGGGCAGATCTCGCCGCAGAACTCCCCCAGTTCACGGGGCCCGACCTGCTGCGCGATGACCCGCTCGGCCTTCGAGCGAAGCGCGGTCGAGGGGACCATCCTGAGGCCCATGGATTCCCCGGGCACGAACATTTTGCTGTTGATGAAGTACGGGCAGATGAGCGGGTGTTCCCGGTCCATCCGCCGGATCTGCTGGATGATGAACGGGTCCTTCGATGGGATGAGAGCACCCTTGTCGGCCCGGTCCCGCATGAGCGAGGTCGAGAATGCCTTGACCCCCTCGCACCTGCGGTACACATCCCCTTCGCCGCCGAGCGGGCACATGCTCCGCTTGCCGACAAGGTAGACTGCCTTGAGATCCGGTTTTTTCTTCTGGACGAGTTCGAGCTCGCGGATGAAGGTCGTGAGCTGGCTGACCGTCCGGACCGCGACCACGACTTTCCGTCCCTTCCGCCCGGCAAGGAGCGAGGCGATCACGCTCGACTTCCCGCTGCCGGTCGGCGCATCGATCATTGCGATCCCGCCTTCGCGTGCGACCCCTGCTGCGACTTCGAGCATGTGGCGCTGGCCGGGCCGGTATTCCGAGTACGGGAAGTAGGTATCGATGCTCTCCATTGTCACTAAGGTTGGCGCTTGTTGATATTATGGGCGTCGGATGGGGGCGTGAAAGTAAAAACCGGTTTTTCTTTTTTTTCGCCGGGGAGAATGCGCCGGGATTTAAAAAAAGTGATTAAGAATTCTCCTGATTCGCCGCGGGTTCATTCTCTTTGATAATCTTTGCCACGAGAGCCGAATCAAGGTACGCCCTGACTTCAACGATCTGTTCGTGCCTGAATCGGCAGATCCAACAGTACCGGTTATTGAAGGGAGTCCCGTTCAGTGCAGTGGAGAGTGCTTCGAGTTCAACCACGCCGATCTCACCGGCTACGATCACGTTTGTTACCCGAAGCCGGACACCGTCCCGGAGAACTCTGCCCAACCGCTGGAATGTGCTCCGGATAAAGGTAGTTTTGTCGGTATACGTGCCGGCCAGCGGGTGCGTCCCCATGACCGTCCAGTTTACATCTTCGGCAACATTCCGGAAAAATTCTTCCGAATTCCCGGTTTCGAGATCTGAAAACAGGGACTGGAGATAATCTGCAGTAAGCGGTTTCATGCTACACCTTTTTAATGTAACCACGGTTTCGAATCTCAATGTAACGAATCTTTCCTGTTTTGGGGAAAAATGAAAGCCCGGTCCTCTTTTGGTTTTGGTCGCGCATACATCCGGATCCGACCATCAACCACTATATTCCCCTGCAACCAATCTGTTCACATGGCAGTCCACCCGATCGAGGAGCGTTACGGTACGAGCGAGATGCGTGCCGTATGGAGTGAGAAGAACCGGTTCTCGTGCGTCGTTGCCGCTGAAGTCGCGCTTGCACGGGCTGAAGCATCGCAGGGAATGATGCCGGCAGATGCAGCGATCGAGATCGACAAGTGTGCCCATAAGGCATCGCTCGAACGGGCAAAAATCATCGAGAACGAGATCAGCCACGATATGATGGCCATCGTGAAGGCGGTCTCGGAGGTGTGCGGGGATTCAGGAAGGTGGATCCATTACGGTGCTACGAGCAACGATATCCTCGACACCGCTACCGCACTCCAGCTCCGGCATGCACTCGACCTCATCGACCAGAAACTCCGCAGGCTTCTTGGCGTGCTCCTGAAACGCGCGGGCGAGACAAGGGCTCTTGTCTGCATTGCGCGGACACACGGGCAGCACGGGGTCCCGACAACATACGGGCTCCGGTTCGCGATCTGGGCAAGCGAGGTCGGCAGGCATATCGAACGGCTCGAACAGCTCCGGCCCCGGGTCGTTGTCGGGCACCTGACCGGTGCGGTCGGGACGCAGGCTGCGCTTGGCCCAAAAGCGATGGAAGTCCAGGCTGCGATGATGGCAAACCTCGGCATTGCCTCCGTAGATGTCTCGAACCAGGTCATCTCCCGGGACCGGTACGCGGAGTACTTCATGTTCCTTGCCGGTGTCGCGACAACGCTTGACAAGATCGGGATCGAGGTCCGCACACTCCAGCGGACCGAGATCGGTGAGGTCGAGGAAGCGTTCGGCAAGAACCAGGTCGGGTCATCGACCATGCCGCATAAGCGCAACCCCATCAAGTCCGAGCAGGTCTGCGGTCTTGCCCGGATCATCCGGTCAGCGGTCGAACCGGCGCTTGGCAATAATACCCTCTGGGACGAGCGTGACTTGACAAACTCATCCTGCGAGCGGATCCTCTTTCCCGAGGCATCGATCCTTACCGACCACTGCCTCCGGCTGATGACAAACGTGCTCGACGGCCTGGTTATCAACAAGGCGGCGATCCGGAGGAATCTCGCCTTCCTGCACGGTATCAACATGGCCGAATCGGTCATGATCGAGCTGACAAAGCGGGGCATGAACCGGCAGGATGCCCATGAAAAGATCCGGATGGCAAGCATGCAGGCGCTTGCAGAGAACCGGCCCCTTGCCGATGTTCTTGCCGGGGACCTTGATGTCGTGCGGTACTGCTCGAAGACGGATATCGTGCAGCTCCTCTCGCCGGATGCCTACATCGGCACATCGGTTCAGCAGGTCGAGCGGGTCATCGACAAACTCTCGTGCTACTGTATCTGATGTGAATTTTTTTTTATCTTTGTTTTCCCGCTCCGTTTGCGGGTTCGAAATATTCTCTTTGTTCCACTTGACAAAAAAAATTCCTCATACCGGATTTGGCATGAAAATCTCAAATCCGGAAGGAGGATAAGGTCAACAATCACCCCTTCCGGAATCTGATTCCTTCAACACAATAGCAGCCTCATTCAAAATCTTCAGGATTTCACCGAGAGTAGCGATAACGGGAATTCGGACTTTGACCGTTTTCGCTGAAGGATTTGAATCCCCATTGGCCTGATTAAAGAATTCATCTTGAGTGATCAAGTGCCATATGATGGTTACAATCTTCCTGGCCAAAGCGACAATCGTTTTACCGGTTCCAATAACCGGCTTTTTCCGGTCATAGAACTTTCGGAAAACCGTATTTCGGCTTCTCGAAGCAGCGTGAGCGATCTGAACGAGGATCCACCTTGCATGCTCTGAACCACGCTTCGTGATAGAACCGGTTCTCAGTTTGTCAGCAGACTGGTACACATTTGGAACTATCCCTAACCAGTTTGCAAGTTTGTCGCCAGTGGAGAAATCCGAGAAATTCCCGATTTCTGCAATCAAGGTTACAGCGGCGATATTGCCAATTCCGGGAACGGATTTGAGAATCTTGAGTTCATGTTCAAAAGTCTCATCGGCGAACTGAAAAATACAGTCAGTAAGATCGTCAATCTCATCATTCAGACATTTCAGGAGATTCAGGCAGTGTTTAAGCCGGAAGATTGCTTCCGGTGAAATCGTTGTCTGAAGGATTTCGTCGAGTTGAGCCGACTTTTTACGAACATTAAGAGGAAGCGTTTTTATGATTTCGGTCATCGGCATTCCATCGACAATGCCCCGAAGGATTTGCAATCCGCTCTTTCCAAAAAGATCGGTCAGCACCGATGAGAGCCGGAATAATTCCGAATCCAGGATATGATGGATCTCATTTTTTATGTCGGTTCGTTTCTGGACCAATTTGTGTCGGAGTCGCACAAGGGATCGAAATTCCCGATGGGTCTGGGCAAATATTCTCGAAGGCCGGATCATTCCCTTCAAGGCCTGTTGGGCGATAAGTTCTGAATCCACTTTGTCGGTTTTCTTGTGGGAAAACATCTTGATGTCACGGGCATTCCCGACAATTACGGGTGTATGCCCGTGCATCATGTCGTAGACCGGTACCCAGAAGTCACTCGTAGACTCACATGCGACCACGTCACATTTGTTCTTAATTGTCCATTCTTTGAGCGCGAACAGACCGGTTTCTGTACGTTCAAATCGCCGCTGTTCTTTGTGCCCATCATCGGTTAGTATCGTGGCTAAAATGAATTTCTTGTGAAGGTCCAGACCAGCAGATACATGAATTTGTTCAGTCATAGTTGATCTCGAATTATGGGCAGATCAATTGCCTTCCTGGCCAATTTGGCATTCGCGATCAAGTCGCAGTACGGCCTGCGATGGCAATTTAACGGTTAGTTTTTTTCCCAGGATCGCATCCTAAAAATTCGACAGCCTGCTCTGCCCGTAGTTCAAAATGAGTTCTTACCACTTGTTGATTTTCATGGGTAAGGCCTGTGACCTTCAGGTCTCATCGGTGTTTTTTTAGGAATCCGGCTCCGGCCGGAATTTATTTCCTCATCATCTCAAGGAATGCCTCGACCCGTGTCCGGATCTGGCCGACATCACTCTGCGAGTAATCGGTCTCAACCTGGAGGAGCGGGACCCCGCCATGCTTTGCGAGGTACTCCCGGAGCACACGGGACTCGACATTATACGTGTGGCAGCCGACCCAGGTGATGTCAACGATCCCATCCGCGTGGTACTCGTTTGCGAGCTTTGCGAGGAGTTCAAGCCTCCCGGTATTCGGGCTCATGCAGGAGCAGGGGGTAGCGAGGTACTTGTCCGCGATCGCATCGACCGGTGAGCCGGTGGTTGCGACATCGTGGAGGTACTGCTTCATGCCCGAACAGTTCTCGATATAGACAACCGCAGCGCCGGATTCCTCGATGATCTTAATGACCTTTTCTGCCCCGACACCGGTCGGGACACCGGTCACGATGATCCGCTTTGCGGCCCGCGGGAACGCTCCCTCGCCCCGTGCCTTCATTGCCTTGAGTTCAGCGATGAGCTCCTTCACGTTCGCATTGAAGGCTGCACGATCAAACGTAAAGTTGCGTGCCCACGTAACTTTGAGCATATCCAGTCCCGAGAGCAGGGCCGGGCTTTCGCGGTTCATGGACGCAAGCTCGCGCATAAGGGCACGCTGGTCATTGAGCTCGTGGATCGCCTCTTTCACCTGTGCATCGGTGATGGAGACACCGAGACGCTTCTCAATCTCTGCCTTGCACCGGGCAACTTCGGAGCGCCAGAACTGTTTCTGGGTCCCGCCCTTTGCACTTTGCGGGACCTCAAGGACGACCATCGGCTTGAAGTTCTCCATCAGCTCGAACATCTTCTTCTTGCCATCGCAGGTGGTCTCGCCGATGATAAACTCGGAGTTGTTAAAGAACGCACATTTCTCCGTGATCGCAAACCCGTAGCTCGACTTGATCAGCGGGCAGAAGTTACGGGGGAGGTGCTTCTCCCCGTCCGCGATGGGTTCTTCTTTGGTGGCACAGAGGGTTACCGGCACCGCACCGGCAGCAACGATAAGTTCCTGCGGGGCAAAGACGCAGTAGAAGCCGACGAACTTCTTTCCCTGGTCCTTCACGCTCTTGATCGATGCCGATGCATTCGGGATAACCGAATCGAAATAGCTCATTTTTTCCGGTCTCATAATTCTCCTCGTTAAATTGAAAATTTCAGGTAATCGCACGACCAGCGGGCGTGTTCATCTCCCTGGTGATAATATTCGCGGTCTCTTCTGCCACTTCCCCGGTGAACGTGACGCACTGCTGCATGTGCTCCGGGGATTTGAGCACCATACCCGCGGTCAGCACCCGGCAACAGGTGCACCCGTGCTTCCGGAAGAAACGATCGTGCAGCTCCCGGGCAAGGGCAAGGCACCGGTCAACCGGCGGGTCACCGGGCCTTGTCCGGCCAAATGCCATACCCAGTGCCATGACTCCCCCGGTGACGGCACCGCAGGCGCAGCCGGCTCCCCCGATACCGATCGGGAACCCGGATGCCGCTGCGGTGATGGTGTCCGGGTACCCGAGCGCAAACGCTTCGTTGATCGCCTTTACAATCGCTTCTGAACAGTAAAACTGCCCGGTCCGGTAGTACGCCTCTGCGATCTTCCGGACCTCTGCCGGAGGTACTCGGGAAAACTGTTCCGGCATAGAAGAAAAAATTCCCATCCTGCCCTGCTCACGGCAGGAGTTTCACGTCAGCCTTCAGCACGATGGCATGCTTGATCGTAAACATCCCCATGCACCGTTCAAGGGCATAGTTTTTCAGGTCCTGGATTTGTGCATCCGTTGCGTTTCCGGTAACGGTCATCATCACCCGGTACTCACTGATAAGGGGGTTTGCGCCGAGATCGAACTGTGCGGTGTAATCAAGATCGGCTTCGACTTTGGTCTTTACCGCTGTAAGCTGGATATTTCTCATGGTGGCTTCCGTTACAAGCGTACTTGAATAACATGCAGCGAACCAGAAGAGCCCGAATGCCATGGGGCCGGGTGCAACCCCGGGCCCGGCAAAATTGGGGTGGCTTGCTTCCATCACGTACGTGCCATTCTTTACTTTGACGCTTGAACGGAACTGGGGGCCCCCCTCGGAAAAAAGCCAGTCGCCTTCAATCCGTGCAGTAAACTTTGCCTCGCCGGGATCTTTTTCGATCGCTGCCTTATAGTCCCTGACCTGCTGTGCATCAATATTGTTGAGACTCATAAGTTAACACCATTCTATCATTGAACGGTTAAAGTAAAAATAATTTGGTAACTATCCTGCATTTTTTTTGACTTAACCATTAACACATCAGGGGGTCACCCGTGAACCGGGGAGAGGAGATTGCCACGATTAATAAAACGGGTACGATTGCCCGGCATCCTTCCCACACATCCGACGACAAAAATGGGGATTTAATGAATCTGTACAAAATGTTCAAAAGGTTTATCAATTATAGTAAACCAAGGATCACTTAGCATAAAACCATATTAACAATTGAGTGATGTGCATGGCCTTTGCGGTTCATATAAACATAAACCGGTGCACCGGCTGCGGAAACTGTGTGGTTTCCTGCCCGGTCGATGCGCTGGAGTTGTCGACCGTCGATCCGGTCACGAACGAGAAGATCTACGCGGTCCGGGACGGGAAATCGGTTCACCTTGATTTCAAGGCTGAACTCTGCGCAGGATGCGGTGTCTGTATCGGGGCGTGCCCGTACGACGTGATCAGCCTTGCCGGTGCAGGCGCAGTTCTGTCGTGAGCCAGGGAGTCAAAAACGGAGATCCACCATGACCAAAGTTATCCTGAATATGATCACCCAGCGTTCGATCGAAGAAGGTGCAGCAATGGAGAAGGGTAAGACAAATCCCGACTATTTCGAGGCCTGTTCCATCTGCGAGATGAACCCGGAAGACATGAAGCGGCTCGGCATCTGGAAGAACACCAATGTCCGGGTAACGAGCGAATGTGGCAGCGTAATCGTGAAAGCGATCGAGCCAACGCAGTACTGCCCGCCCGGCCTTGCCCACATCCGGCAGGGCGTCTGGGCCAACCAGATCGTACCGCCACGGACCCAGTCGACCGGCACGCCGCAATACAGCGGGTTCCCGGTCACCATCGAACCGGCAGTAAACGAGAAACTGAAATCCGCCCTCGAACTTGTCCAGGGTTCGGTCGGGCTCTGGAAAGGAGGGAACTAACATGCCAAAACTTATCACCGGTGTAGGATGCCCGTACTGCGGATCGTCCTGCGATGACATTGAAGTCATTGTATCTGATGACGAGACGAAGATCCTCGAGGTCCACAATGCCTGCATTATCGGAAGCAACCTCTTCCTCCATGCAAACGATCCGACCCGGCCGAAGCTTCCGCGGATGCGCCAGCCGGATGGTTCCATGAAGGAGATCCCGTACGATGATGCGATCGACTGGATGGCAAAGACCATGCTTGCGGCCAAAAAGCCTCTCATCTACGGCTTTGGCTCCACCAACTGCGAGGGCATGAGTGCTGTGGCCCGGATCGCGGAGAAGTCCGGAGCGGTGCTCGACAACCGTGCGACCATCTGCCACGGACCCTCGTTCCTCGCGATCTTCGACAACGGGTACCCGAGCTGCACGCTCGGCGAGGCCAAGAACCGTGCCGATGTCGTTGTTTTCTGGGGCTGCAACCCGATGCATGCCCACCCCCGGCACACCTCCCGGTACTCGATCTATCCGCGTGGCTACTTCACCCAGAAGGGCCAGATGCAGCGTACGGTGCTCTGTGTCGACCCGCGTGAGACCGATACCGCAAAACTCGCCGACCACCACCTCATGCTCGACCAGGGCCATGACTACGAGCTCTTCGACGCCTTCCGGACCGTGCTCCGGGGGTACGAGATCCCCGAAATCGTTGCCGGTATTCCCCGGGAAAAGATCAAAGAGTCGGTCGAGATCATGAAGAAGGCCCGGTTCTGCATAATCTTCTTCGGTATGGGCTGCACCCACACGGACGGCCGCAACCACAATATCGATCATGCAATCAGCCTGACCCGTGACCTCAACAACCACACCAAGTGCTCGATCATGGCGATGCGGGGCCACTACAACATCGCCGGGCCGGGCCAGGTCTGGTCCTGGCAGTTCGGCTTCCCGTACTGCATCGATCTCTCGAAGGGAACCCACGCTCACATGAACCCGGGCGAGACGAGCTCCATTGACCTCGCCATGCGGGACGAGGTGGACTGCTTTGTCAATGTCGGGACCGATGCCGGGGCGCACTTCCCCATCCAGGCGGTCCAGCACTTAAAGAAGCACCCGTTCATCACCATCGACCCGAACTTCTGCATGGCAAGCGAGATAGCCGACCTCCACATCTCGGTCAGGATCGCGGGAGTTGACGAGCCGGGTGTTGTCTACCGGATGGACAACGTGCCGATCCAGTTCAAGGCCGTGATCAGGGGCCTGCCCGGCGTACCGAGCGATGAGGAACTCTTCGACCGGGTCTACGAACGCATGTGTGAGCTCTCCAACTGCCAGCCGATCTGGCTTACGGCAAAGGAACACCGGAAATATCCGCACAACACAAACCCGGCGGTGAGCTGAAATGGTGCACGGTGAGATCATTGTCAAAGGCGGGTTTGTCATCGACCCGGCCCGTAAGGTTGATGGGGATGTTGGCGATATCGCGATCAAGGATGGAAAAATTGTCGAGAAGGTCAGCTCATCGGCAAAGGTGATCGATGCGAAAGGCAAGGTTGTCATGGCCGGTGGCGTGGATGTCCACTCTTATGTGGCAGGCCCCAAGGTTAACGTGGGCCGGCTGATGAGGCCTGAGGACAAGCTCCTTGCCGGGACATTCCGGAGCACGATGGCTCAGAAAAACGGGTACCATATGGAATCCGGATTCTCGATCCCGAACACCTTCAAAACCGGGTACGACTATGCCCGGATGGGCTACGGCTTTGTCATGGAGGCAGCGATGCCCCCGATCCACTCCCCCCACGTCCACGAGGAGATCCACGACACCCCCATTATCGATGAGGCTGCGCTACCGGTCTTTGGCAACAACTGGTTTGTCATGGAGTACCTCAAGGGTGGGGAGGTTGAGAACACGGCAGCCTACATTGCCTGGCTCCTCCGGGCAACGAAAGGATTCGGCGTCAAGGTCGTCAACCCCGGCGGCACGGCAGCCTGGGGCTGGGGCCTCAACTGCCTGAATCTCGACGACGTGGTCCCGTACTTCGAGATCACCCCCCGGGAGATCATCACCGGTCTCTTAAAAGCGAACGAGTACCTCGGTCTCCCGCACTCGATGCATGTCCATCAGAACGATCTCGGCAACCCCGGCAACTATACGGGCACCATCGAGTCCCTGAAGATCTCCGAAGGCGTCAAGCCGAAGAACAAGTTCGGCCGCGACCAGGTCCTGCACTCGACCCACCTCCAGTTCCATTCCTACAAGGGTGAAAACTGGGGTACCTTCGAGTCCGGGGCAAAGGAAGTCATGGACTACGTCAATAAGAACAAGGCGATCACGATCGACACCGGGAACGTCACCCTTGACGAGACCACAACCATGACCGCCGACGGCCCGTTCGAACACCACCTCCATGGCCTCAACCATCTCAAGTGGGCCAACGTGGACGTGGAGATGGAGACCGCGGCCGGAGTTGTCCCGTACGTGTACGACCCGAACATCAAGGTCTGCGACATACAGTGGGCGATCGGCCTCGAACTTGCGCTCTTTGCAAAGGACATGAACCGGACGTTTATTACCACTGACCACCCGAACGCCGGGCCCTTCACCCGGTACCCCAGGGTCATCAAGTGGCTGATGTCGAAGAAGGCCCGGGAAGCAATGCTCGACTCATTCAAACACAAGGACAAGGTCATCGACGCAACCCACCTCCACGGCATCGACCGCGAACTCAGCCTCTTCGAGATCGCGCAGATGACCCGGTCCGGCCCGGCAAAGTGCCTCGGCCTGTCCGGCACGTACGGCAGCCTTGCACCCGGCATGATTGCCGATGTTGCGGTTTTCGAGCTCAATTACAAGAACATGCCATCCGATCCAGAGAAGATCGAGTCCGCGTTCCAGCGGGCAGCCTGCTTCATCAAGTCTGGTGAGATCGTGGTCAGGGATGGCGAAGTTCTCGGCCACGGACATAAGCAGACCGTCTGGGTCAATGTCAATATGCCTGAGAACCCGCAGGTCATGCGGGACATCACCCAGAGTTTTGCGAAGGACTACACCGTCCAGCTCCAGAACTATGCGGTCAAAGACTACCTCGCACCCCACCCGTTTGTGATCAATGTTGACGTGGAGGCCTGAAATCATGGCGGTTGTAATCTTAAAACCCACAAAAATCCCCGGGCTCATGCTCGAAGGATACAGCATCACTTCCGACGCATTCGCGGGAAAGACTCCCGCGGAGATCGCCCGTCTCCCGGCACACGAGGGCAAGATCCATGTCACCCTCGGCGACTTCTTCGAAGTCAGCGGAGAATCCGGCGCTACCGCGTCAGAGACCAATATTGTCATCGCCGGCGATTGCAGCCGGGTAAAATACATTGGCTCAAAGATGACCGGAGGGTCAGTTACCGTCAATGGCAATGCGGACATGTATGTTGGTGGCTGGATGAAGGGCGGCAAGATCCACATCAAAGGCGACGTAGACTCGTTCTGCGGGATCCAGATGGAAGGTGGCGATCTCCTCGTTGACGGCGATGCCAAGAACCATGTCGGCTGCGCCTACCGCGGCGACTGGCGGGGCATGAAAGGCGGCACGATACGGATCAGGGGAAGTGCCGGCAACGACATCGGCACCTTCATGCTCGGCGGCACGATCATCATCGAGAAGGACGCGTTCATCCACGTCTCCACCCACGCAGAAGGCGGCACCGTCATCGTCAAAGGCGATGTCGAGGGACGGGTCGGCGGCCAGATGGTAAAAGGCGACATGTACGTGCTCGGGAAGATCAAATTCATGCTGCCCGGGTACCAGAAGCAGGGAACGGTTGAGAAGGAAGTCGACGGGATCACGGCAAAGTTCGACCACTACATCGGCGACCTCGGCGAGCGGCACCCGAAAGTCAAAGGCAAGGAGATCTTTGCCAACCTCTACCTCAAAGCTGCCGCGTGAGTCTCCGGATCCACGTGCAGTCCGCACACCTGTTTTTTCCGGGGAACGGTGTTACCCGGGAGGTATTTCATGAACATGATCGGTAAAAAATTCATTGAAGGAACCAGATACCCGGATTATTCAACAGTAGACCTTGTCGTCCGTGTCCCGGAGCCCCCTCACGAGATTCCGGTGAGAGAGGGACAGCTCGTCATCAAACTCCCGAACCCGAACAGGATCAAGCTTCCGGACGTCCCGGTCCGGAAAGCCATCGAGGCCTGGGAGCCTGTCGGGTTCTTCTCCCGCTCGTCCCTGACCCTCAGGGAACTCTCGTACCTGCTCTGGTGCACCCAGGGGTTCAAGCGGACGGTGGCCGAGACCATCCAGCTCCGGAACATTCCGTCGGCAGGTTCCCGCTATCCGCTGGAGACGTACTTTGTGGCAAACGAGGTCGAAGGGCTTGAGACCGGCCTGTACCGGTACCTCCCGAAGTCGAACAGCATTGTTGCCGAGCGGATCGACTCCGGGCTCATCCTGGAGATGAGCACCGCAAGCATGAACTTCCGGGTCATGACCCGGGCAGCTGTCACCTTCCTCTGGGTCGCAATCCCGTACCGTTCTGTCTGGGCGCTCGGGAACCGGGGATACCGGAGCGTGCTTATCGAGGCCGGGCACAGCTGCCAGAACCTCATCCTCGCTTCGGCCGGCCTCGGGTACCAGGTGTTTCCCTCAGATATGTTCCACGATGAGTTGATCGCAAAACTTGCGGACCTGGATATGGAGACGCAATGGCCGGTGTACTTAGCGGCTGTGGGGAAAGTTGAGGAGACGGTCACGCTTGCATAAAAAAGAGCTGCGATTTCCGTCAGGCTGCCACTTTTTACTATTTTACCCTTCATCTTCCGGCAGGACCGGGAACGAATCGTTTATTGAGGAACACCCCAAATAAACTATATTGTTTTTACAAAATCATGTTATAAACGACTCTGAAGGAGATCTGGTGATGGACGGACACATCTGTGTGGCAGAAACCGACCCGGAGGACGAGGTTATATGGTGAAGCGGTACCTCCAGCTCATCTCGCTCGAACAGGCGATGCATCTCCTCACGACTTCGTTTGCTCCCCCCGCCCGGACCGAGAAAATACCGGTAACGCAGTCGCTCGGCCGGGTCGTCGCGATCCCCGTGTATGCGAAATATTCCGTCCCGGAAGTAAACATCTCGGCAATGGACGGGATTGCGGTCCGGAGCCGGGACACGATCGGTGCGAGCGACCGTGAACCGGTCACGCTTGACCATTTCTCCCGGGTCAACACCGGCAATATTGTTCCCCCGGAGTTTGATGCCGTTGTCATGATCGAGGATACCTGGGAGGCTGGAGACCGGTTCCAGATCCGGAAATCCGCTGCCCCCTGGCAACACGTCCGCCCGGCGGGAGAGGATATCCGGGAAGGCAGGCTCGTCCTCCCCCGGGGTCACGAGATTCGTTCGTTCGATATCGGGGCCCTTGCAACCTACGGGATTACAAGCATTGAGGCCTGGACTGCAAGGGTGGGGATCATCCCCACCGGCAGCGAACTCGTTCCGCTCGGGGTCCGACCCGGGCCCGGGCAGGTCGTGGAGAGCAACACGATCATGGCCCAGGTCTTCCTCTCGGCAATGGGAGCCCGGTGCACCCGGTACCCAATCGTTCCGGACGATCCGGATCTTATTGCAGAATGCATGGAACGGGCGGTCCGGGAAAACGATCTTGTCATCATCTCGGCGGGTTCTTCTGCGGGAACCCGGGACTTTACCGAGAGCGTCATCCGGTCGCTCGGCGATCTTGTCTTCCACGGGGTTGCAGTCAAGCCGGGGAAGCCGGTCATGCTCGGTAAGATTGCCGGCAAACCGGTCCTCGGGTTGCCCGGCTATCCCCTCGCTGCCCAGACGATGCTCCGGGAATTTGCCGCACCGCTTCTTGAGTCATGGGGTCTTGCACCGCCCCACCGGCACACGGTTAAGGTACGACTGGCCCAGCCGGTCAGTTCCGATCTCGGGTTCGACGAGTTCGTACCGGTCTTTGTCGGGAGGATCGGTGAGACCTGCTGGGGAACGCCCCACGCCCGGGGTGCAGGTGTCCAAATGGCGACGGTCAAGGCCAATGCCTATGTTCACGTCCCACCCATGGCAGAAGGCTTTGAAGCCGGGCAGGATATCGACGTGTTCCTGACAACCGATCCCGGGAGCATTGACCGGACCCTGATCCTGAGCGGATCGCTCGATCCCGCGCTCGAAGAACTCGCAAACCTTGTCCACGACCGGGGTCTCTTCATCCACGCGAGCACGACGGGAAATATCGGTGCACTCCTGGCCCTGAAGCGGCGATCCTGCCACGCGGCATCGCTCTCCCTGCCGGCACTCTCTCTCATGTCCGAGTGCCGGTTCCTGATGCAGCACCTCCCCCCGGCCGGCCTAGTTCTCGTTCACATCGCAGACATCGAGCAGGGGATCGTATCGCAGGATGGGCTGACGCCCGATGACCTGCAAGGCGTCCGGTGGATCAACACCCGGAAGGATACATCGATGCGAATGGTTTTCGATGCGCTGCTGAGCGAGCGGGACATCGATCCGGCCTGCATCAACGGGTACCACCACGAGGTCTCTGGTCCTCAGGCGGTCGCGGCCGCGGTCCGTAACGGGTTTGCAGATGCCGGGATGAGCACATCCGGCATCGCGAAGGCAACGGGCCTGAAGTTTGTACCGGTTGCGCACGAGCACTTCGAACTCGCGTTCCATCAGGACATGCTCTCCGACCCGCGGATCGCGTCGCTCGTCTCGATCATCAACTCGCCCGAGTACCTGCAGGCACTCGGGAAGATCGGGGGGTACGGAACGGAACAGACCGGGAAGATCCGGCTCGTGGCAGAAGACCGGAGCGTAACCGATCTCCGGCCGGATGGGATTGTATCGTAATTCCGTACCGCTGTCCTATCCCGAAATCATTTGACATCACATGTAAATATCGATGTGAGCAAATTATCGAATCGGGATATCCAGAGGATCATTCAGCAATGGGTAAATGAGAAACCCGTTGTTGAGATTGCCCGGTATTTCCAGATTACCCGTCAACGAGTGTATCAGCTCATCAACCAGTTCAGAGAATCGGGAGAATATCCGGTACTCAGGCAATCTGGAAGAAAGCCCCAAGCCATCGATGATCGAGCAGAAGAGTTGATCCTCGAAACCTATCAATCCAACAACATTGGTCCAATCCATCTGGAGAAAAAGATTGAGGAAACACTCGGGATCCATATCCCGCATAATCGAATCTATCGGGTATTGTTGAACCACGGTCTGGTGGAGATCAACATGAAAAAACGGCAACAACGGAAATATGTTCGGTACGAACGTACTCATTCCATGTCGATGTGGCAGGGAGACTGGAAAGAGTTCGAACTTAATGGATCGAAGAAATGGCTGATCGCATTCATGGATGATTCATCCCGCCTCATCACCTGCTACGGGGTATTCGATTCTCCAACTACCGAGAACACTCTCACGGTTCTGAATCAGGGATTCCAGATGTACGGTACGCCCCGCGAGATCCTTACTGACAACGGTACACAATTCGTTTCAGCTCGGAACCGTGAACAGGCCCATCATAAATTCGGAGAGTTTCTTGTTCATCACAACATCAAACACATCCCAACCAGGATAAAACACCCTCAAACGAACGGCAAAATTGAACGGTTCTTCGGAGAAGTCGAACGAAGGATCGCGAAGTTCGGTTCTGTCGATAAAATTGTTCACTGGCACAATGTCATCAAACCTCACATGAGTCTCGATTACGATGAGCCTTATAACGCATTCTGGTACCAGTCTACCCCCGGAGAGGATTCTGAACTATGCGCAGAAATGGTTATATGTGTAAAATCAATTCGGGATACCACAGGATTTCCACAGAACAGAAAATACTAAAAATTTCTCGATCAAGCAAAAATTATTGTATGGGGTACCCTTCCTTCTCTGTCACGGACTTGAATGCGGCCATCAGCTGCCGGGTTACCGGGCCGGGTTTGCCGCTACCAATCGTGCGCACCGTCAACCCAGGTTATCGGTGCAACTTCAGCAGCTGTGCCCGGTGCAGATCATCTCATCGGCAGTGTAGAGATCGAAGTATCCGATGTTCTGTTCTTTGACGGTAATACCAAGGGACTTTGCTACCTCAATAAGTACCATACGGGTAATTCCACGGAGGTTATTGAGGGTCGGAGGAGTGATTATCTCGCCGTTCTTGACAACATAGAGGTTGTCGCCGGAACCTTCCGATACATAGCCATTTGTATCGAAGAAGATCGCTTCGTCGCCGCCCTTATAGTTCGCCTCGATTTTGGCAAGGATATTGTTTAAGTAATTCAGGCTCTTCACATTCGGTGGCATGCATTCTGCAGGGTTGCGCCGGATCGAAACGGTAACCGCCTTCAGTCCTTTTTCGTACAGGTCACCGTACATCGCGCCCCAGCTTGTTGCGATGATGACAATGGAAGGCTTTGCACACTTTCGCGGATCGAGACCGAGATCGCCATAACCGCGGGTGATAATGGGCCGGATGTACGCATCGCGAAGGTTGTTCTTTAATAAAACCTCGCAGATAATCGCAGTCATCTCTTCTTTCGTGATTGGGGAATGAGATCGATCGTCTTGTGCTGAATCGTAAAGCCGGTCAAGGTGCTCTTTTAACCGGAATATCCTGCCATGATAGGCCCGGATACCCTCAAAAACACCGTCCCCGTACAAAAAGCCGTGATCGAAAACAGAGATCTTTGCCTGATCATCAGGAAGGTACTTTCCATCAATGTATATGATCATAGATTGGATTGGGACGTATGATCTTTAGTAGTTTATTCTTTTGGAGGTCGCCGATTCCTTTTATTATTCCGGATATCAATTTAGGAACGTAAAAGCAGAACAAAATAAATATGTATCCCCGGGAAAACCGGAAAAATCAGATGGCTGACAGAGGCAGAGTATGACAGGCAAAACAGGATTTGTTTCAGAAACTCTGGAAAAGACGGGCAGTGAAATTCTTTTCCGGACTGTTTTTAATAAAATACAGACTCAGTACTTCACTAATTTTTAGCCGAGGCTAATCAAAACCGGCAGATCTAAATAGGCAGCGGGGGCCCGCCGCATATGGCAAATAGGACGACAATTCACCCGCCGAATAAAGAATGAGATCCGAGCAGAAGATTGTTCCGAAATAGCAGTGGATGCAATCAACCAGTACTTCTCTAAATTTACCTCCGTGAATTTTGGCAAGTCATCAATACTCTCAACCTCTGATCAACCAAACGGTCGAAGAACAGAAACAAATGAGACAAATTTGAGTTTTTTCCGAATCCCTTCCCAGACCAATAGCCGGAAGAAATCGAAACGGAACAAATCTTCAGCAACGGTTCTTGGTCCTCGTTGAACCTTAGAGAAGAACATCCATTGAAGAGAGACCCAGATATTTTTGAGAAGGAAAGAGATTATCGTCAGCAGGTACCGGATCACAACGTTTCTTGTGGATGTCCCTTGCTTTCACGATATTCCGGATACGGTACGAAGACTCGATCGCAAACCGGTTCTTGTAGACCCGGTAGATCCGACGGGGTTTCCAGTTAATACCATACACGACGTAACCCAGGTTCACATTCCGTATTTCTTATTCCTTCCCAGAAGGTACTGGACATCAATTGCCAGAGTAAGAGGAAAGAGGTTCGCCAGTTCCCATCATCGTATACTGTGCATACCGGGAATGATTTTCCCCGGAGTATTTCTTGAGTTCTTCGCCGTGTTTTCCTCACCGAACAATGTGCGGGATCTTTTCCTTCTGGAGAAATGAGAACACATCTTTTGAGTAAAATCCCCGATCAAGACAGAGTACTTGGG
>CAXXCP010000006.1:0-92264 GCA_963666355.2 uncultured Methanoregula sp. | reverse complement strand
CATGAAACTCGACTGGCTCACCTTTCAGCGGATAAAATGGTACTGCCGGAACCAGGAGAGCGTCATCTTCCACCATCACCCGATCCGGGCGACGCTCCTCCGGAATTCGCGGATTCTCGGTGAATATGATTTTGTCCAGGGCCGGATGCTGAGCCGGGCGCAGGCAGAGAGCCTTGCGACAAGAAAGCGGGATTTCGAGATCCTGAAATTATGGCCGGATGAAATCCCGGGCCAGGATACATGACAGCAATTTGCGAAAAACTGCTCTGTAGAAAACCTCCATGACGAGAAATTGTAAGAACTTGTGGATGTTACAAACAATCATTTTCCCTGCGATTTCCTTTCTCTGAATTGAGAATATTCGAGCCTTTAGATCGCCACCGAACTTTCTTTTCAGGACCAGTACTTCTCTAAATTTACCTCCGTGAATTTTGGCAAGTCATCAATACTCTCAACCTCTGATCAACCAAACGGTCGAAGAACAGAAACAAATGAGACAAATTTGAGTTTTTTCCGAATCCCTTCCCAGACCAATAGCCGGAAGAAATCGAAACGGAACAAATCTTCAGCAACGGTTCTTGGTCCTCGTTGAACCTTAGAGAAGAACATCCATTGAAGAGAGACCCAGATATTTTTGAGAAGGAAAGAGATTATCGTCAGCAGGTACCGGATCACAACGTTTCTTGTGGATGTCCTTGCTTTCACGATATTCCGGATACGGTACGAAGACTCGATCGCAAACCGGTTCTTGTAGACCCGGTAGATCCGACGGGGTTTCCAGTTAATACCATACACGACGTAACCCAGGTTCACATTCCCGTATTTCTTATTCCTTCCCAGAAGGTACTGGACATCAATTGCCAGAGTAAGAGAAAGAGGTTCGCCAGTTCCCATCATCGTATACTGTGCATACCGGGAATGATTTCCCCGGAGTATTTTCTTGAGTTCTTCGCCGTGTTTTCTTACCGGAACAATGTGCGGGATCTTTTCCTTCTGGAGAAATGAGAACACATCTTTTGAGTAAAATCCCCGATCAAGACAGAGTACTTGGGTGTTCACTTTTGCGTTGTGGATTATGGCCAAAAATTTCCGGATGTACTCGACCTTTGACACACCCTTCTTCACCGGGAAAACTGCAAGGGTCTGCCGTTGACCTTTTGTTGTTATGGAGAGCGAAACATACGAGTAAAATGTGGTTGTTGATTTCTTCATTTTACTCTTGAGGACGTAATCTTTGTTCGCTTCGATAATTTCGCCATAATAAGGATCGTCGGTGAAATCTATGGCAAAATGATACGATTTTCCGGGAACAAGGATCTGATCGTTTGAATAGGTGAGGATCTTTGATTGTATTTCGAAAAGCGATTCTAAATCCACCTTCGATAAATGGTATCTGACTGACGTTTCACACGGGACTTTTTCTCCGGCCTTATTGATGGAATGCACGGATAGTTTGGTTGCTGACATCCCAACAAGTGACTGGATAAGGGTCTTTTGTCTCAGTGTTCCGTTGATGGAAATGGTGAGATTCCGGTTGATTGCATCCACTGCTATTTCGGAACAATCTTCTGCTCGGATCTCATTCTTTATTCGGCGGGTGAATTGTCGTCTATTTGCCATATGCGGCGCCCGCTGCCTATTTAGATCTGCCGGTTTTGATTAGCCTCGGCTAAAAATTAGTGAAGTACTGAAATCTTCAAAAGAATTGCTGAAAATGTGTTCCGATGATAAATGTAGGCAAGAAAGTCTTCTTAGGAAACTTTCTTAGATTAATCGATTCTTTCAGCGTTACGAAACGAGCCGGTCTGCGACTTCAACCGCTTCGCCCGCATCCCGGGCGAACGCGTCGGCACCGATCCGCTGCCAGAGATCCGGGACGATCCCAAACGTGTAGCCGCCAACCATGATCTTTGTCTTCTTCGTCTCCGGATCTGCACGCATGGACCGGATAAGGTACCGGACGAGGGGAAGATGGTATGGCATGGTCGATGATATTGCAACAACGTCGGCTTTCCGGTCACGGGCTGCCTGGACCAGGCTCGTTGCCGGGGTGTTTGCCCCGATGTAGTAGGTATTCCAGCCATCCGTCTCGAAGAGATCGGTCACCATGCGTATCCCCATATCGTGCAGTTCGCTCCCGACACACGCGGCAACAAGCGTTCTCCCGCGTCTCCGGGTTTTGTCGGAAACGCTGATCCGGTCGTGAAGGTGCAGGACCGAGAGCTGGACCGATGCGGTAATAAAGTGTTCTTCCGCGATGCTGATCTCACCGGCCTGCCAGAGCCGGCCGGTCTCGCGCAGCACCGGCTGGAAGACCCGGAGGTAGATGTCCCTGACCGGCGTTCCGGATTCGAGTGCGCCGGAGATAATGCTCCATGCCTCTTTGCGATCCGGGACGAGCAGGGCTTCAAGATACGATTGTGCGATTTTTGCGAGCGGATCGCCGGACAAAAAAAATGACGGGATCGGTTGCGGGTCGTGTCCCGTGTCGGCAATGCTCTCCCGGATGATGGCATGGGCCCGGGCCGCAAGCCCGGAGGGGAGATCTTCTCCGATTACCTCTTCCAGGGCTGCGAGGGTTGTTGCGAGGTAATCGTCGGGAAATTTCCGTTCCGCAAAAAAAAATCCGGGCCCCAGTACTTCTCTAAATTTGCCTCCGTGAATTTTGGCAAGTCATCAATACTCTCAACCTCTGATCAACCAAACGGTCGAAGAACAGAAACAAATGAGACAAATTTGAGTTTTTTCCGAATCCCTTCCCAGACCAATAGCCGGAAGAAATCGAAACGGAACAAATCTTCAGCAACGGTTCTTGGTCCTCGTTGAACCTTAGAGAAGAACATCCATTGAAGAGAGACCCAGATGTTTTTGAGAAGGAAAGAGATTATCGTCAGCAGGTACCGGATCACAACGTTTCTTGTGGATGTCCTTGCTTTCACGATATTCCGGATACGGTACGAAGACTCGATCGCAAACCGGTTCTTGTAGACCCGGTAGATCCGACGGGGTTTCCAGTTAATACCATACACGACGTAACCCAGGTTCACATTCCCGTATTTCTTATTCCTTCCCAGAAGGTACTGGACATCAATTGCCAGAGTAAGAGAAAGAGGTTCGCCAGTTCCCATCATCAGTACTTCTCTAAATTTACCTCCGTGAATTTTGGCAAGTCATCAATACTCTCAACCTCTGATCAACCAAACGGTCGAAGAACAGAAACAAATGAGACAAATTTGAGTTTTTTCCGAATCCCTTCCCAGACCAATAGCCGGAAGAAATCGAAACGGAACAAATCTTCAGCAACGGTTCTTGGTCCTCGTTGAACCTTAGAGAAGAACATCCATTGAAGAGAGACCCAGATATTTTTGAGAAGGAAAGAGATTATCGTCAGCAGGTACCGGATCACAACGTTTCTTGTGGATGTCCTTGCTTTCACGATATTCCGGATACGGTACGAAGACTCGATCGCAAACCGGTTCTTGTAGACCCGGTAGATCCGACGGGGTTTCCAGTTAATACCATACACGACGTAACCCAGGTTCACATTCCCGTATTTCTTATTCCTTCCCAGAAGGTACTGGACATCAATTGCCAGAGTAAGAGAAAGAGGTTCGCCAGTTCCCATCATCGTATACTGTGCATACCGGGAATGATTTCCCCGGAGTATTTTCTTGAGTTCTTCGCCGTGTTTTCTCACCGGAACAATGTGCGGGATCTTTTCCTTCTGGAGAAATGAGAACACATCTTTTGAGTAAAATCCCCGATCAAGACAGAGTACTTGGGTGTTCACTTTTGCGTTGTGGATTATGGCCAAAAATTTCCGGATGTACTCGACCTTTGACACACCCTTCTTCACCGGGAAAACTGCAAGGGTCTGCCGTTGACCTTTTGTTGTGATGGAGAGCGAAACATACGAGTAAAATGTGGTTGTTGATTTCTTCATTTTACTCTTGAGGACGTAATCTTTGTTCGCTTCGATAATTTCGCCATAATAAGGATCGTCGGTGAAATCTATGGCAAAATGATACGATTTTCCGGGAACAAGGATCTGATCGTTTGAATGGGTGAGGATCTTTGATTGTATTTCGAAAAGCGATTCTAAATCCACCTTCGATAAATGGTATCTGACTGACGTTTCACACGGGACTTTTTCTACAGCCTTATTGATGGAATGCACGGATAGTTTGGTTGCTGACATCCCAACAAGTGACTGGATAAGGGTCTTTTGTCTCAGTGTTCCGTTGATGGAAATGGTGAGATTCCGGTTGATTGCATCCACTGCTATTTCGGAACAATCTTCTGCTCGGATCTCATTCTTTATTCGGCGGGTGAATTGTCGTCTATTTGCCATATGCGGCGCCCGCTGCCTATTTAGATCTGCCGGTTTTGATTAGCCTCGGCTAAAAATTAGTGAAGTACTGATCATCGTATACTGTGCATACCGGGAATGATTTCCCCGGAGTATTTTCTTGAGTTCTTCGCCGTGTTTTCTCACCGGAACAATGTGCGGGATCTTTTCCTTCTGGAGAAATGAGAACACATCTTTTGAGTAAAATCCCCGATCAAGACAGAGTACTTGGGTGTTTACTTTTGCGTTGTGGATTATGGCCAAAAATTTCCGGATGTACTCGACCTTTGACACACCCTTCTTCACCGGAAAAACTGCAAGGGTCTGCCGTTGACCTTTTGTTGTTATGTAGAGCGAAACATACGAGTAAAATGTGGTTGTTGATTTCTTCATTTTACTCTTGAGGACGTAATCTTTGTTCGCTTCGATAATTTCGCCATAATAAGGATCGTCGGTGAAATCTATGGCAAAATGATACGATTTTCCGGGAACAAGGATCTGATCGTTTGAATAGGTGAGGATCTTTGATTGTATTTCGAAAAGCGATTCTAAATCCACCTTCGATAAATGGTATCTGACTGACGTTTCGCACGGGATTTTTTCTCCGGCCTTATTGATGGAATGTACGGATAGTTTAGTTGCTGACATCCCAACAAGTGACTGGATAAGCGTCTTTTGTCTCAGTGTTCCGTTGATGGAAATGGTGAGATTCCGGTTGATTGCATCCACTGCTATTTCGGAACAATCTTCTGCTCGGATCTCATTCTTTATTCGGCGGGTGAATTGCCGTTTATTTGCCATATGCGGCGCCCGCTGCCTATTTAGATCTGCCGGTTTTGATTAGCCTCGGCTAAAAATTAGTGAAGTACTGGGATTCATGGTCCAGAACATTACTGTGAACGGATCATCGGTATCCCCGGCCGCCTCATTCACTTTCATCGATGTCACTACAAATCATACGATCTCTGTAACATTCACTGCCCCATCAGCCGATGGTGGCGTTAAACTTACGGACTGGGTCTGGCCACCCCATGAAATTCCTGCTCCACGTAACACTTGGGCGTTAATCTCAACAACACCCGTTTTATGGAGTGGAACTGGTATCGTTCATCTTTATACACCGAACTACGCTCCGCCTGGTATGTGTGCTGATGAAGCACTACGAGTGACAACAGAACACGGACAGCTGACCTATGGTTCCGGAGGCTATGATTGGTGTGGATATCCGGATATAACATCGATCATGCAACCGGGAATCAATACAATTAGACTGGAGACCAAAAATGCTCAGTACCCGACGACGGGAATCTATGAAACATGGCTAATTGCGTCACAAACATTATCAAGATCGATGACCTCGCAACAGTATGTCCAGGACCTGGTCTTCACAAACAGAACCCACAATAGCAGCTCAGAAATTGCTTCCGATGCCGGAGAATTCTCACAATACAACCAATCGTTGCAATAAAACCATCCGATTTTTTTTGAATGCTATTATGAAAAAAGGAATCGAGGTTAAAAAGACTTGTTTTTTACGTTAATTCTTGTTCCTTTGCCAGGAATTTTGTGCAAGATCATCATTTTCGCTAGTCTGATCCCGGATATCATACCAAAAACTAACCCTTCCCCTTCCTCGCACGCTTCTTCGGCGCCGTCGATTCAACCGGTTTCTCCGCTCCATCCTTCCCGACCTCCTTCATCCGGTCGTTCAGCTTCCGGATCTGGTCCCGGAGCGCGATCGCCCGCTCGAAGTCGAGGCTCTCTGCCGCCGCGTTCATCTGCGCCTCGAGCTCGATCACCACGTTTGGGATCTCCGGCTTCGGCACGTGCCTGATATCCCGGATGTCAGCCTCCTTCTCCTTCACCGGCTTGATGATCGTCTTTGGCACGATGTTATGCTCGGTGTTGAACGTGACCTGGAGCTTGCGCCGGCGCTTCGTCTCGGCGATCGCTTTTGTCATGGAGTCGGTCATCCGGTCGGCATACAAAACAACCTTCGAGTTGACGTTCCGTGCAGCCCGGCCGATGATCTGGATAAGGCTGCGGGTATCCCGGAGGAAGCCCTCTTTGTCCGCATCAAAAATCCCAATATACCCGACTTCGGGGATGTCGAGCCCTTCCCGCAGGAGGTTGATCCCGACAAGGACATCGAACTTCCCGAGCCGGAGCTCCCGGATGATCTCGCTCCGCTCAAGGGTCTGGATCTCGGAGTGGAGGTACCGGGTCCGGATCCCCTGGTCCGCGAGGAACTCCGAGAGCTCCTCGGCAAGTTTCTTCGTGAGCGTAGTGATGAGGGCCCGGTCTCCCCGGGCAATGGCATCCGTGACCTCGCGGATTACGTCCCCGGTCTGGCCTTCGATGGGCCGGACCTCGACCACCGGGTCGACAAGGCCGGTCGGGCGGATGATCTGTTCAACGAGCTGGTCGCTCTTTTTGAGCTCGTAATCGCCCGGGGTTGCCGAGACGAAGATAACATTTGCCATGTACTGCTCGAACTCGTGGAACCGGAGGGGTCGGTTGTCGTACGCGCTCGGGAGCCGGAAACCGTAATCGATCAGCGCCTTCTTTCGCGACCGGTCCCCGTTATACATCCCGTGGAGCTGAGGGATCATCTGGTGGCTCTCATCGATGATCATCAGGAAGTCGTCAGGGAAGTAATCGAGGAGACAGTACGGCTTCTCACCGGCACTCCGGCCATCGAAATGCCGGGAGTAGTTCTCGATCCCCTTGCAGGACCCGGTCTCCTGGATCATCTCGAGATCGTAACTGGTCCGCTGTTCGAGCCGGAACGCCTCGATCGGTCCGAGGGTCGGGAGTACCTCGCCGAGCTCCGCACGGATCGAGTCCATAGCCCGGACCCGGGCGCTCTCGGGCGTAACGAAGTGCCGGGCAGGGTAGACGTAGAAATATTTCATCTCCTCTTTCTTCTCGCCCGTGTTCTTGTCCACCTCAAGAATGCGCTCGATCTCGTTCCCGAACATCTCGATCCGGATAATATTGTTGAAGTACCCGGGCACGATATCGATCGTGTCGCCCTTGACCCGGAACCTCCCCGGCATAAGCTCGATGTCATTCCGTTCGAACTGGATATCGAGGAGTCTTCCCATGATATCGCTGCGGCCGATCTTCTGGCCTGCGGTGAGCTCAAACCCCATGTTCCGGAAGTTCTCCGGGTTGCCAAGACCGTAGATGCAGGAGACCGATGCGACAACGATCACGTCGCGCCGGTACGAGAGCGACGCGGTGGCCGAGAGGCGCATCATCTCGATCTTCGGGTTGATAGCCGAGTCCTTCTCGATATACTGGTCCTTTGCCGGGAGGTAGGACTCCGGCTGGTAGTAGTCGTAATAGGAGACGAAGTACTCCACCCGGTTGTGCGGGAAAAAGTCACAGAACTCCTGGTACAGCTGGGCAGCGAGCGTCTTGTTGTGCGCAAGGACAAGGGTTGGCCGTTCGGCTGCAACGATCACGTTTGCCATGGTGAAAGTCTTACCGGACCCGGTGACGCCAAGGAGGGTCTGGAACCGGTTGCCCGCCGCAAGGCCATCGGACAATTTCCGTATCGCCTCCGGTTGGGAACCGGTCGGTTTGAACGGGGATACCAGCTGGAATGATGACACGCTGCTAAGAAATTCGGACCGTGATATAATAATGGGTGGGGATGCGGCACGAATATGAAAAAGGGCGCGATCCAATCAGCGGAGCTGATGGGATGGCTCCTGCATTTATGCCCATACAGGGCTTCATGAACGCAAAGAAGCGCGGAGAGAAACAATTTTGCGTGGAGATCTCTCCAAACGCCATGAACAAAATCGTTTGCCAAGTTGTCCTATCCCGAAATCATTTGACATCACATGTAAATATCGATGTGAGCAAATTATCGAATCGGGATATCCAGAGGATCATTCAGCAATGGGTAAATGAGAAACCCGTTGTTGAGATTGCCCGGTATTTCCAGATTACCCGTCAACGAGTGTATCAGCTCATCAACCAGTTCAGAGAATCGGGAGAATATCCGGTACTCAGGCAATCTGGAAGAAAGCCCCAAGCCATCGATGATCGAGCAGAAGAGTTGATCCTCGAAACCTATCAATCCAACAACATTGGTCCAATCCATCTGGAGAAAAAGATTGAGGAAACACTCGGGATCCATATCCCGCATAATCGAATCTATCGGGTATTGTTGAACCACGGTCTGGTGGAGATCAACATGAAAAAACGGCAACAACGGAAATATGTTCGGTACGAACGTACTCATTCCATGTCGATGTGGCAGGGAGACTGGAAAGAGTTCGAACTTAATGGATCGAAGAAATGGCTGATCGCATTCATGGATGATTCATCCCGCCTCATCACCTGCTACGGGGTATTCGATTCTCCAACTACCGAGAACACTCTCACGGTTCTGAATCAGGGATTCCAGATGTACGGTACGCCCCGCGAGATCCTTACTGACAACGGTACACAATTCGTTTCAGCTCGGAACCGTGAACAGGCCCATCATAAATTCGGAGAGTTTCTTGTTCATCACAACATCAAACACATCCCACCCAGGATAAAACACCCTCAAACGAACGGCAAAATTGAACGGTTCTTCGGAGAAGTCGAACGAAGGATCGCGAAGTTCGGTTCTGTCGATAAAATTGTTCACTGGCACAATGTCATCAAACCTCACATGAGTCTCGATTACGATGAGCCTTATAACGCATTCTGGTACCGTCTACCCCCGGAGAGGATTCTGAACTATGCGCAGAAATGGTTATATGTGTAAAATCAATTCGGGATACCACAAATCGTTTGCCAAGTGAAAAACTTCTTAAATCTGTGATAAAACATTGTACAAAAAAAGTGGGAGCGATCATGAGAAAGAAAGAGAAGGCCAAAGCGGACGCGTGCGACGACGTCCCCCATATAAGCGAGGAACGCAAGAAACTGTTGCAGGAACTGGCACGCGAGGAAGGAACGCCCATCTTCGTGATCGACCACGCGAAGCTCCGGGAGAATTACCAGGAGTTCAAAAAGCACCTCCCACGAGTACAGGCTTATTTCGCGGTCAAGGCAAACTCAAACCCCGAGATCGTAAAGACCCTTTTTGCGGCCGGGGCAAGCTTTGATGTCGCGTCCATGCCCGAGTTCATGATCGTGTATGAAAATATCCGGACCATGCCGGCCAAGGAGCGCCAGGACTGGATCTGGGACAAGATCATCTACGCGAACACGATCAAACCGATCGAGACCTTAGAGACCCTCGACCAGTACAAGCCGCTTGTCACCTTTGACAACAGCGAGGAACTCAAAAAGATCAAAACGCACGCGCCCCATGCCGGCCTTGTTCTCCGGATCCGGGTCCCGAATACCGGATCTATGGTCGAGCTCTCGTCCAAGTTTGGCGCAGACCCGGGCCAGGCGGTTGACCTTATCGCGGAAGCATTCGAGCTCGGCCTTGTTGTCGAAGGCCTGAGCTTCCATGTCGGGAGCCAGTGCACCAACTTCGCCAACTATGTCGAGGCACTTGATATCTCGGCAAAGATTATCCGGGAGACCGAGACCCGGACCGGCAGGAAGATCCGGATCCTCGACATCGGCGGGGGCTTCCCGGTGAAGTATCACCCGGAGGTCAGGTCTTTTGAGATCCTGGCAAAGCAGCTCAAGACCGAGATCGCCCGGCTCTTCCCGGACGATATGCAGATCCTCGCAGAACCGGGCCGGTTCCTTGTCGCAAACGCGTGCACGGTCGTGGCAAAAGTTGTAGGCAAGGCGTTCCGTGACGGCAAGCCCTCGTACTATATCAACGACGGGGTCTACCACACCTACTCCGGGCAGGTCTTCGACCACGTCATCTACCCGGTCCTTGCATTCAAGGAGGGCAAGAAGCAGATCTCGGCGGTTTTCGGGCCAACCTGCGATGCCTTTGATACGATAACACTCTCGGCTGAGCTCCCCGAGCTCGATATCAACGATCTCGTGTACTCGGAAAATATCGGGGCCTACTCCCACGCATCATCCACGTACTTCAACGGTTTCCCGCCGGCAAAAGTCGTGCACATCAACAAATAATTGTTGATTTTTTTTGATCGGACATTTTTTTTTCCTGCGGTTTTTTCTCCTGCCGGGAACATTGCTGTCTCATCAGTCCCGGCAGGAAATCCGTTCTGGCGCAAGTCCGGTCCAAAACTCCCCGAACGGTCCGGGGTTCCGGATCAGGATCGCGCAAATTCCACCCGGAGGAGAACAACTTTGCCATAATCGTACTTCGGGACGGAAAACTTCTGCTCAACCGGGAGATCACGGATCCTTTTCCGGAGAATTGCAGTTGCGGTTCCCGGTCAGGAGACCGGTGTACCGGAACCTGAGCGCCTCCGGGGGGATGGCTGACAGATATTTCCGTTGAGACATAACCCCGGGGGAAATACCACGGGAATGTTACGGGACCATAATCCTGCGCCGGTAAAACGAACACCGGAAAGCTAATAACCGTTCAGCGGAATTCTCTCACTAGGAAAAAAGAGATAACGGTACCCCGATGGCTCCCCCCAAACCCCCCCTGTACCACGCGGTAAGTCTCGACCGGGAACAGCTTGCGGGCCGGGCGTTCGACCGGTTTGTGACCGGGAAGAAGGCATTGCGAAAAAATTTCAGCCCTGCACAGAAGGCCCGGATCCTGGAGGATCTCAAAGACCGGATCAGCTGCCTCCAGGAATCCCTGGCAGTCGACAGTCCCGCGATATTTTTGGACTATACCCGCTGGGCCCAGTACTTCACTAATTTTTAGCCGAGGCTAATCAAAACCGGCAGATCTAAATAGGCAGCGGGCGCCGCATATGGCAAATAGACGACAATTCACCCGCCGAATAAAGAATGAGATCCGTGCAGAAGATTGTTCCGAAATAGCAGTGGATGCAATCAACCGGAATCTCACCATTTCCATCAACGGAACACTGAGACAAAAGACGCTTATACAGTCACTTGTTGGGATGTCAGCAACCAAACTATCCGTGCATTCCATCAATAAGGCCGGAGAAAAAGTCCCGTGTGAAACGTCAGTCAGATACCATTTATCGAAGGTGGATTTAGAATCGCTTTTCGAAATACAATCAAAGATCCTCACCTATTCAAACGATCAGATCCTTGTTCCCGGAAAATCGTATCATTTTGCCATAGATTTCACCGACGATCCTTATTATGGCGAAATTATCGAAGCGAACAAAGATTACGTCCTCAAGAGTAAAATGAAGAAATCAACAACCACATTTTACTCGTATGTTTCGCTCTACATAACAACAAAAGGTCAACGGCAGACCCTTGCAGTTTTTCCGGTGAAGAAGGGTGTGTCAAAGGTCGAGTACATCCGGAAATTTTTGGCCATAATCCACAACGCAAAAGTGAACACCCAAGTACTCTGTCTTGATCGGGGATTTTACTCAAAAGATGTGTTCTCATTTCTCCAGAAGGAAAAGATCCCGCACATTGTTCCGGTGAGAAAACACGGCGAAGAACTCAAGAAAATACTCCGGGGAAATCATTCCCGGTATGCACAGTATACGATGATGGGAACTGGCGAACCTCTTTCTCTTACTCTGGCAATTGATGTCCAGTACCTTCTGGGAAGGAATAAGAAATACGGGAATGTGAACCTGGGTTACGTCGTGTATGGTATTAACTGGAAACCCCGTCGGATCTACCGGGTCTACAAGAACCGGTTTGCGATCGAGTCTTCGTACCGTATCCGGAATATCGTGAAAGCAAGGACATCCACAAGAAACGTTGTGATCCGGTACCTGCTGACGATAATCTCTTTCCTTCTCAAAAATATCTGGGTCTCTCTTCAATGGATGTTCTTCTCTAAGGTTCAACGAGGACCAAGAACCGTTGCTGAAGATTTGTTCCGTTTCGATTTCTTCCGGCTATTGGTCTGGGAAGGGATTCGGAAAAAACTCAAATTTGTCTCATTTGTTTCTGTTCTTCGACCGTTTGGTTGATCAGAGGTTGAGAGTATTGATGACTTGCCAAAATTCACGGAGGTAAATTTAGAGAAGTACTGGGTGTGTCAATTCCGGTTTTGATTCACAGTGATCTTTAAAAACTAACTCGAAATGGGATAATATCTCATTCGAAAAAGTATCGGTCGCTTTCTTTAGTGCTTGAAATGAATTCGCTTTTTTTATCAGTCGTAATCTTTTTTGAATATTTTTCATTAATGCAGTTTTTTGACATTGAACTGGTATTTTATTGAGATCTACGTCAGCAAAATGTGTTGCTCTAAAATACATAACGTCTTCAGTGATATTGAGTGAATTATCCAGGTGGATTGAATCAGCAAAAGTACCAATTGCAGATTCAATAAAAAATTTATAACCTGGGAGAATGTCATTAGAATTTAATTCAGGATGATGTTCTTTTAACCAAATGAGAAAATCGTCAATATTGAAAATGGATTTCAGAATATTTGCAGATCCAATAACATTGTCGATAGATCTTGGCATCGAGATGGTTTTTGCTTTCATCTATACCAAATCTATTTTTAAACGCTCAAACGGATATCAAACTTTTTAATAAAATTGTACTCGAATTGGCGATTTTGTCCATATCCGAAGATTTAACAAACGAAATGAAATTCCGAGTTATCCCATCCCCCCCTTTTCACTTTCACCTGCCCCATCCCTCACCTCTTTAATACCCCACACCAATTGGTACCAGCTAAGAATGAAAGATATCCTCATCAAAGGTGCCCGCCAGCACAACCTCAGGAATATCAGCGTCACCATCCCCCGGGACAAGCTCGTGGTCATCACGGGCGTATCCGGCTCCGGGAAATCCACGCTCGCGTTCGATACGCTCTATGCCGAAGGGCAGCGCCGGTACGTGGAGTCGCTCTCCTCGTACGCCCGGCAGTTCCTCGGCATGATGCAGAAGCCCGACGTGGACTCCATCGAAGGGCTCTCGCCCGCTATCTCCATCGAGCAGAAGACCACCTCCAAGAACCCCCGGTCCACGGTAGGGACCGTCACCGAGATCTACGATTACCTCCGGCTCCTCTATGCCCGGATCGGGACCCCGTTCTGCCCCGAGCACAATATCCCCATCGCGGCCCAGACCCCGGACAAGATCGCCGGGCAGATCACCGCGGAACACCCGGGCCAGGTCACGATACTCGCCCCCATCGTACGGCAGAAGAAAGGGACGTACCAGCAGCTCTTGAAGGATCTCAACAAGGAAGGGTTCACCCGGGTCCGGGTCAACGGGAAGATCATCCGGACCGATGAGGAGATCAAGCTCGACCGGTACAAGATGCAGGACATCGAGATCGTCATCGACCGGCTCGACTCCTCCGACCGGTCCCGGCTCGCCGAGGCGGTGGAGAACTGCCTAAAGAAGTCGGAGGGGCTCGTTCTCGTCGCAGACGAAGAGGGCAAGGAGTCCACGTACTCGTCCCTCATGGCCTGCCCGGTCTGCGGGTTAGCATTCGAGGAACTCCAGCCCCGGATGTTCTCGTTCAACAGCCCGTTCGGCGCCTGCGAGGAGTGCCACGGCCTCGGGGTCAAGATGGAGTTCGATCCCGATCTCATCATCCCGGACAAGGAGCGGTGCATCGCGGACGGTGCCATCGCCCCGTACCGCAACCCGATGGACGGTTTCCGGGGGCAGTACCTCGCGGTTGTCGCCAAGAATTACGGATTCTCGACGCTCACCCCCATCAGGGATCTCACCGAGGAGCAGTACAATGCCCTGATGTTCGGCTCCTCGAAGCGGATGAAGTTCCAGATGAGCATGAAGAACGGGGATGCCGAGTGGTCGCACACCGGGGAATGGGAAGGGCTCCTCCCCCAGACCGCCCGGCTCTATGCCCAGACCCAGTCGGACTGGCGGAAACGCGAGCTCGAGGGCTACATGCGAGTCTCCCCCTGCCCGGCCTGCGACGGGAAGCGGCTCAAGGGTAAGGTGCTCGCGGTCCGGATCGATGGGAAATCGATCCTCGATGTCACGGACATGTCGATCACGGAGAGCATCGCGTTCTTCAAAAAGATCAAACTGACCCCGAAGGAAGCGGAGATCTCCAACCTGATCACCAAGGAGATCAAAAGCCGGATTGATTTTCTGGAAAAAGTCGGTCTCGGGTACCTCACCCTCTCGCGGAATGCCGGGACACTCTCCGGCGGGGAGGCACAGCGGATCCGGCTCGCGACCCAGATCGGCTCGAACCTGATGGGCGTCCTGTACGTGCTGGACGAGCCCTCCATCGGGCTCCACCAGCGTGACAACCGGAAACTGATCGAGACCCTCCGGACGCTCCGGGATCTCGGGAACACGGTCCTCGTGGTCGAGCACGATGAGGACATGATCCGGTCCGCAGAGCACGTCATCGATATGGGCCCGGGCGCCGGGCTCCATGGTGGCTACATTGTCGCGGAAGGCACCCCGAAGCAGATCGAGAAGAACAAAAAGTCCCTGACCGGCCAGTACCTCTCCGGGGCAAAGCAGATCGATGTGCCGAACAGACGGCGGGTCCCGAAGAAGTACATCACTATCAAGGGATGCACGGAGAACAATCTCAGGAACATCACCGCGAAGTTCCCGATCGGGCTCCTCACGGTCGTGACCGGTGTCTCGGGCAGCGGGAAGTCGACGCTCGTGTACGAGACCCTGTACAAGGGCATGATGCAGATCATCAACAAGTCCCGGGAGCAGCCCGGGAAGCATGAGAAGATCGTCTTTGATGCCGAGATCGACAAGGTGATCGTCATCGACCAGTCCCCGATTGGGAAGACCCCCCGGTCCAACCCGGCGACCTATACGAAGGTCTTCGACGAGATCCGGACGGTCTTTGCCGGGACAAAGGAGGCAAAGATGCGTGGCTTTGCGCCGGGCCGGTTCTCGTTCAACATCCGGGGTGGCCGGTGCGAGGCATGCGAAGGCGACGGCCTCATCAAGATCGAGATGAACTTCCTGCCTGACGTGTATATCGAGTGCGAGGAGTGCAAGGGCAAGCGGTATAACCGCGAGACGCTCGAAGTCCTGTACAAGGGGAAATCGATCGCGGACGTTCTCGACATGAGCGTCGAGGAGGCGATGAAGCACTTCGAGCACATCCCGTCCATCCGGTCGAAACTCGAGACCCTCTCCCGGGTCGGCCTCGATTACATCAAGCTCGGCCAGTCCTCGACAACCCTCTCGGGTGGCGAGGCGCAGCGGATCAAGCTCACCCGCGAGCTCGCCAAGCGTGCGACGGGAAAGACTCTCTACCTGCTCGATGAACCGACCACCGGCCTTCATTTCGACGATACGAAGAAACTGATCAAGGTGCTTGATGATCTCGTGGAGAAGGGCAACACCGTGATCGTGATCGAGCACAATCTCGACGTGATCAAGGCCGCAGACCATATCATCGATATCGGGCCGGAAGGCGGGGATGCGGGCGGGAAGATCATCGCAACCGGAACCCCGGAGAAGGTTGCAGGGACGAAGGAGAGTTACACCGGTGAGTTCCTGAAACCGATGCTGGCGGCGAAAGGAAGCTGAATCCGGAATTCACCGTTTTTTTTCTCTCACAGGACCGGATTCTCCGTTGAGACCGGGCTGATGGTGTTTACCCTGTCTTTCCAGCCATAGTACCCGCTCTCCGGATTTTCCTTCCCGGGAGAGGGACCCCCTCGCATTTTTAAAAAAAAGGTATTGGACGCTTTCGGTAAATTTTTCGTTTGAAAAAAACACCGATGAGACCTGAAGGTCACAGGCCTTACCCATGAAAATCAACAAGTGGTAAGAACTCATTTTGAACTACGGGCAGAGCAGGCTGTCGAATTTTTAGGATGCGATCCTGGGAAAAAAACTAACCGTTAAATTGCCATCGCAGGCCGTACTGCGACTTGATCGCGAATGCCAAATTGGCCAGGAAGGCAATTGATCTGCCCATAATTCGAGATCAACTATGACCGAACAAATTCATGTATCTGCTGGTCTGGACCTTCACAAGAAATTCATTTTAGCCACGATACTAACCGATGATGGGCACAAAGAACAGCGGCGATTTGAACGTACAGAAACCGGTCTGTTCGCGCTCAAAGAATGGACAATTAAGAACAAATGTGACGTGGTCGCATGTGAGTCTACGAGTGACTTCTGGGTACCGGTCTACGACATGATGCACGGGCATACACCCGTAATTGTCGGGAATGCCCGTGACATCAAGATGTTTTCCCACAAGAAAACCGACAAAGTGGATTCAGAACTTATCGCCCAACAGGCCTTGAAGGGAATGATCCGGCCTTCGAGAATATTTGCCCAGACCCATCGGGAATTTCGATCCCTTGTGCGACTCCGACACAAATTGGTCCAGAAACGAACCGACATAAAAAATGAGATCCATCATATCCTGGATTCGGAATTATTCCGGCTCTCATCGGTGCTGACCGATCTTTTTGGAAAGAGCGGATTGCGAATCCTTCGGGGCATTGTCGATGGAATGCCGATGACCGAAATCATAAAAACGCTTCCTCTTAATGTTCGTAAAAAGTCGGCTCAACTCGACGAAATCCTTCAGACAACGATTTCACCGGAAGCAATCTTCCGGCTTAAACACTGCCTGAATCTCCTGAAATGTCTGAATGATGAGATTGACGATCTTACTGACTGTATTTTTCAGTTCGCCGATGAGACTTTTGAACATGAACTCAAGATTCTCAAATCCGTTCCCGGAATTGGCAATATCGCCGCTGTAACCTTGATTGCAGAAATCGGGAATTTCTCGGATTTCTCCACTGGCGACAAACTTGCAAACTGGTTAGGGATAGTTCCAAATGTGTACCAGTCTGCTGACAAACTGAGAACCGGTTCTATCACGAAGCGTGGTTCAGAGCATGCAAGGTGGATCCTCGTTCAGATCGCTCACGCTGCTTCGAGAAGCCGAAATACGGTTTTCCGAAAGTTCTATGACCGGAAAAAGCCGGTTATTGGAACCGGTAAAACGATTGTCGCTTTGGCCAGGAAGATTGTAACCATCATATGGCACTTGATCACTCAAGATGAATTCTTTAATCAGGCCAATGGGGATTCAAATCCTTCAGCGAAAACGGTCAAAGTCCGAATTCCCGTTATCGCTACTCTCGGTGAAATCCTGAAGATTTTGAATGAGGCTGCTATTGTGTTGAAGGAATCAGATTCCGGAAGGGGTGATTGTTGACCTTATCCTCCTTCCGGATTTGAGATTTTCATGCCAAATTTTAAATATATGGCCTGAAAACAGGATATCGGTTCAAAGAACAGATCCAAAATTTGTGGAGTGTAAATTACGAGCAATCCATTTCTTTTAATGTTTTATCTGCGAGTTCTTTCATTCTCGCCGATATCCGTGATGAAGAAGAGTAATCCACATCCCGCATGGCATTTGCGATCTCGTTTCCCAGCACAAAAATTGCATATTTGTGCTCCATTTTGCTTTTATGCTGCTGGGAGGGCGTTATTTTAAGTGCACTATACTGCGAGAATTTCAAATCGGGATTGATCTCTTCGAAATAATCTTTTACGTCATAGAGCATCTGGTGAAGGTTGATCAGTTCCTCTTTGTGCATGCTACCACTCCTGACAGTAAATTTGTAGGATACAGCATAAATAAATTTGTGCGGGAATTTATACGCCCATTTTCATGAGCCGGATCGACAGCGGGCGTTTGATAATCCCCTTAAAATCTTTCGCTGCCACGTAGGACAGCCCTTTCCAGACAAGACGATCGAGAAGTCTCTGGTCAACGGGGCGATCGACTACGAGGCCGGTAACCGTCTCATCCATAGTTTCGATCGCTTTCTCGACTTCATCCACTTTAGTCTCCTTCACAATAGCGAGATCATCGGTGAGGAAACGTGCGAGACTGTGTCCTCTGACATCGTCAATATGATCCCGGAGCGTCAGAGGGCCCGCCGGGTTCTCCCGTGTCTTACGGGGGGCGGAATGCCCTTTTCCTTTCCGTTCGGGCGTTTCAGGCTCCTCAGTAACCCTGGGGGGCCTGAGATCTGCAGGCAGTTCTGCCGAATCCTCGAAATACTGGTCACGGATATACTCGACCGGCACCTTGTTCCTGAGTGTCTTTATGACTTCCTTTCGCGTCATATCCTCAACGCTTTTCCCCCGGGGAGAGAATGCGACCGAGTCGATATCGGCAACCTGCAAAAGTTCGCGAAGAATAAGTTCTCCTCCCCGGTCACCATCAAAAAATGCCGTAGCCGTTTTCTTCTCACAGAGATCGATAACCGTCTTTGGAATGTTCGTTCCTTCGACAGCCACTGCATTCTTGATCCCGTAGCGGAGGAGATTCAGGACATCAGCCCGGCCTTCCACAACAATGATCGCATCGGAGTCTAGCACATTGGGCCCGGCCGGAATCCGTTCTTCTCCAACCGATCCTATCTTCTCGACCCGTATTGTCTGGCGAACATCATCGAGCAGCTCGTCGCTGTCGATTGTTCCGTCATCGAACCGTTCGAGGAGAAGTTCCTTTGCCCGTTCGACAATCTTCTTCCGCTTGCTGACCCGGATATCTTCAACAGATTCGACCGTAACGTGCGCAACGCATGGGCCGACCCGATCTATTGACTCGATCGATGCGGCAAGTATCGCTGTTTCCGCGCGGTCAAGGGAGGTCGAGATAAGGATCTCCCCTTTCGTTTCGCCTTTTTTGCTCGTTATCTGGACGTCGATACGCCCGACACGGTCTGTCCTCTGAAGATCCCGCAGGTCGAGGTCTTCGCCGAGTAACCCTTCAGTCTGCCCGAAAATGGCACCAACTACATCGGGTTTCTCGACCACCCCCTCTGCAGCGATGTTAATGTGAATAAGGTACTTGGTAGTATCTGGTGAATACACGTAAACGCACCCCCATGTATCATGCAATGGTTGTAAGGCCTGATCATAGGTATAAGATATTTATATAATACACTTTTACTTAAAGTGTATGTTACTGACCTTCCCTTTAATTCCGGAAAGAAGCGTTCAGTCTCCCAAAAATCAATTTTCACCGTATGGGTAAATTACCAACAATTGAAATTCCCGATCAATTGCTGAAAAGCGGGGTCAGGATTTCGAGGAGTTTGCCTTTCTTCAGGTTTTCAATATGCACTTTTTTCTGTGACGATGCAGATCCTGAGAGAATACATACCCGTGATGCAGGTACCTTAAGTGCAGAAGAGATACAGGAGATTACCGCGTTGTTTGCCCTTCCCTCGACCGGAGGCGACGAAACACGACATCCAATTGTTTTCCGCCATTCATTATAGCCATACGGAAAGATGTCGGTTTTTGCACCTGTCGTAACTTCGATTGCAATGATAGTTCCACGCCGGTCTTCAGAAAGAGCATCACTTATTGTTGGCATGGCTATCAGGGCGTGATAAATCCCGTTTCCGGAAATGTCGCCCGGCATTAACGCACGCGGATCACCAGTGGCGTGTTGCCGTTCTTCACCGGTGTTTTAACCCAGCCGGGCGATGCCTGTCGCGCATCCGGGTTGTCCCATGGATCACATCAGGACACTTGTCAGTCGATCACCCGGGGACCTATGGATGCGCATGTATCGGCACCATTCATCATCGGCGGTCAGGATATTTAGCACTTGGGATGGGGTTAAGAAACAAAAGAATGAGAAAAATTGCTAGATATCTTTACCTCATGAAAGGGGAACAAAACCCTGGCCCGGGAACCACGAAGGTTTTGTCCGCAAAAATTCTCCCTCAAGATATGCCACCTCACCACCGAGGATTACTGTCGCCGGGAAAACTGCTTTCTGACCTTCGAACGGTGTCCAGCCGCATCTGCTGTGCAGCATATCAGCACAGATCGACACCGCATTTTTTGGGTACAGGGCAAAATCCCCGCGATCGCCCACATCAAACCCGGCTTTGGGAAGGCCAAGAATTCCCGCGGGCGCCGAGGACGTCTTTTCTATCACGGATTGCAGGCTGATCTTCCCGGACAGGACCTGCGCGAGCAGGAGCGGAACCATGGTCTCGACGCCGGGAATTCCTGAAGGAGCTGTTGGGAAATCCTGATTTTTTTCAGCGATGGTGTGGGGCGCGTGGTCAGATGCAATGACATCAATCCTGTCCCAGCGGCTCCAGATCTCCTTTCGCTCTTTTTCTGTACGCAGAGGCGGGTTCACCTTCCCACGGGAATCGTCATTCCTGCACGTATCCAGCGAGAGGAAAAGGTGGTGGGGCGTGACTTCCACCGAACCTTTGGCAGCATCGATGGATCGCGCTGAGCTGAGGTGACAGAAATGCAGCCGGCAATCCGAAGTATTGAGCTCCCTGACTGCCCTGATCGCCCGAACCTCCCCGTCAATCGATCGTCTCTCGTTATGCAGAGAGAGATCGAGGTCCAGCCCTGCCGAGATCTCTTCAGCATGGATGGTTGCAAGTCCCCCGAGCGCGTGAATCCGGTCCAGGGCAAGCGATAACGCATCCCTGCTAACTGCATCGCCATAACTCGATGGGGCGAAAAATGTCTCCCCGAAAGCCATTGCACCCGCTTTCCACATCGCCTCAAACGGGATGTCCGCAGTCACGCTGCTGTTTATCCCGAAGTGGCAGTACGAATGTTGTTGTGCATCGGTGACACGCGCCCGGAGCGCTCCGGGTGTTTCTATCGGGGGAATGGTATTCGGCTGGTCAACGACTACCGTTACGCCACCGGCAAGCGCGCTCCTGCTGCCGGTCTCCCAGTCCTCTTTCCTGGATTGCGGACCGCTGCGCATATGCACGTGCATATCAATTGCGGCGGGGAGTACAAACATTCCGCTGCAATCAACCCGCAGATCCGAAGGGACGGGAGATCCCAGGTGCGCAACCTTCCCGTCCCGTATCGTAATGTCGACAACACGTCCTGAAGGATGGACTACATTGGACAATACAAGGGATTGCCGGGACTCCATAACAGAGTGATTTTCCCCGGAACCATAAAGGCATGGCGATCGTGTGGGCTATCACATTTTCACGAACCTGATGTACCGACAGATATTCAATCCAAATTCATCAATACTACTTCATAGGATCTCCGGCCCGGATAAGGGGTAACAATGGGGAAAAACCCTGTCCACGTGCCGGAAGGGGTTCTTTAGTATGGACAGAACGATCAAAATTACCCTTGGTGTGCTCATCATCGTGCTCATAGGATTTGTCTCGGTAGTCTCGTATGACGGGCTTATCGTAAACACCTACCGGGCATCGCTAACCGGCTCGTATTCGTACTCATTGACCATAACAACGGACTCCGCGCTCTCGAACGTGACCTTTTTTATGCCGGTTCCCGAAGATGTGAAGGGTACTTCACCGGTTGTCAGCAGGATCAGCGGAAAGGAGATCTCCGGTCTGCCGGGAGACTGGCAGACAACGCTCTTCGGTACCGGGAAAGCAACGCTTGTAAAGATAACGACCGCATCGATTACCCCGCCACCGGGAACAACTCCCAAAAACCCGTACGTGGTCACCGTCTGGATCAATACTTCATCAAAAACTGCCATCGATACCTTAACTCCCGCAGAGAACGGGGTCATCTTCCGCCCGGTCCAGGATCTCCGGCAGGTAACCTGCCCCGCCGGAAGTTCAACCGGATCCGGCTCACCGGTATGTTCGGAATACACAACCCCTGTGTACGCGGATTATTCCGCGCAGCCTGATGCCTCGGTCACCCTGTCATCCAGCCTTGACGGGATGAACAGCTGGAAGATCTTCGAACCGCAGTCCAACGAATACCATGCAAAGATCAGCCTCCTGATGTTCGGGGAGAATCACGGCTGGACCCCTGCCAAAGGAACCCTCGTGACCGGAATCGGATCGTTTGACATACCAAAATAACTTCTCTGATCCACCTTTTTTTATCTGTCCCCCTCCGGTTCAGCAACTAAAGGAGGATGTACCCGGAACACCAGTTTGACATTCCTCCGCGACAAGTAATTTCCCCGGAATGAATTCAGCACCAGGAAGGGAACGGGCATCGATACAGATCGGCTGTACGGTCGATATTGTCCGCAAAGAAGATCAGGCAACGGGAAAAACGGTCCGGGGTGTTGTTGCCGGGATCCTGACAAATTCAGGCACCCATCCCCACGGGATAAAAGTCCGGCTAAAGGATGGGCAGGTCGGGAGAGTTGCAGCGATTGTCGGTGCGACTCCTGATCCGGAAAAGGATCATTCGCGCCTGAAAAAACGCTGACCGTTCCGATCGATAATCACGTGGGACTGCTCCCCTGTCAAAACTTCCCGAACGTTTTGCAGAATCATCATCCGGATTGTTCGGGTGCGATAACCGGGAATTTCTCTCCTTTTTTTTAAAAAAAAGTGGCGCTCATCTGAATCACCGGGTCCGCACCGGGAATTTTTTTTGGACCCGGGTCCGGTACCAGCCGGTTAATTTTCTGGAGGGGTGCCGTTTCCGGATATATTTTTGGCGGGGGGTGCGATCTTTTTACAGAATTTTTTCGTGGGGGGTCTGGGTTTTTTTGAAATTTTTTATGGGGGTACCTGGTTTCCCCTTATTTTCTTCGACGTAAAACCCCTCTTCCCGGTTCGGATTTTTCTGGAGGGGGTACCTCTGTGGCCGGAAATATTTTTGGTGGTGGGTGCGATCTTTTTACAGAATTTTTTCGTGGGGGATACCCTTCGGGCGGAAAAATTTTCGATGGGGGGATAGCCGGGATTTTTTTGAGAGGGGATGAGGGGTGTCAGAAATATTTCTGGTGGGGATCCGGGAGGCGGCAGGAAATTTTTGGCAGGGAGGCCCTCTGTTTCTCTCCTTTGCTTTTGCATTCGTTCCGGCCGAAACCATGTCCATAAGTACGACAATGCAAGAGTGACCCGTCATAATGCAAACGGTAATTTTTACCGGGTTTCATCTCCCCTCCCGAGTGAGGAAATCCTGGAAAGGAGGAAACAAAAAGATACCGGTAATCTTTCACCCTTTTCCTGCCACGATTGCATTCCCGTAAATCGATTTGGCGGGTTCCGGGTGAGCGGTGTGTTCAGCACATCCCGCTGCCATATCATCCCTGACAGATGAAAAAGGGTGGCTGTGATCGACCGGGCGACACGTGAGTTGCAGAAAATGTCTGAACGTTTAAATTTGAAAAGAAGAATGAAGAATTCGCGCTTCGCATTCAGATGCGAGGGATGCGATTCGAACGCATGAACCTCTGCAGGAGTGGATCTTAAGTCCACCGGAGTTGGCCGGGCTTTCCTACCCTCGCGCTCTAGATAGTTGACCCTGCAACTCAAAAAAGACTCTTGTCCTTTGGAAATCAGGGTAGAATGAATGCTCCACCCCCGGTGTGCCTGGTAAATAAGGAGACACGTCCCGGGTACGGACACTAAAAGGAACTCGATTTACGCCTCTAAAGTCCCGGGTTCGTGCAGGACCAAAAGCAATGAGCAACGCGATTCAAGAGAATCGCACGTCGCCCCGGAATAACCAGTCTTAAATACCCTTATCTAATCCCCCAAAGATAGGTAAATGAGGAGCGGGATTGGTACAGAATGTGGATGACCAGCAAGGGATGTAGTGCCCGATGAGTTCCTTCGAACTCACCGGTTGGCTGGAGATCGATGGGGAGCGACTATCGGCCCCGGCTATCGAAGAAATCCTTGAGAAACGGCGCGACCTTATCCCCCGGTTCGGCGGTGAATTTTTTCTCCGCTGGGCAACATGCAGGGCGCGGGACTATTTTGGCATAATCCCGGGTGACTGCCCAAAAGGTACTCTCGTGTGCGATGCGGACCATGTAACGAGGATCCAGCCCATGGTCCCTGCCATGTCCCTTGAGGATGCTATCGTTGAAGCGGTGAAACTTCGCAGCGATGAAGGTGTCACCGCGCTCTCCGGAGGAGTCGACTCGACCCTAGTAGCGGCTCTCGCCGGGAGGAATTGCGTGGTAGTCGGTATCGAAGGCTCTCACGACCTCTCCCAGGCAGGCAGGGCCGCAGATGCCCTCGGTCTTGAATGTGAGGTTGTCGAGATCCGGCCGGTCGAAGTGGAGGCCGCACTCCCCGTAGTTATCGGGACGATCCCGAAGAAAGATCCGGTCAACACCGGCATTGCCCTCACCCAGTTCTTCCTGACCCGGTGGGCCGGGGAACAGGGATACCGGCGGATCCTGACCGGGCAGGGAGCTGACGAGCTCTTCGGCGGATATTCCCGGTATCTTGAATCAACGACCCTTGAAGAAGATCTTGCGCGTGACTTCGCAGGACTCGAACAGCAGGCTGCCCGGGACCAGGCCATTGCCGCACTTCATGGGACGTACCTCTCCATGCCGTACCTTGATGCCCGGGTTGTGCGCGCTGCACGCGGGATCCCGTGCGGGGAGAAAGTAAAAGATGGCCGAAGGAAAGTCTGCCTGCGGGAAGTAGCAGAACATTATATTCCCCGGGAATTCGCATGGTATGAAAAGAAAGCGATGCAGTACGGGAGCGGGATCGCAAAGGAGCTCCAGAAGATTGCACGCCGCAATGGTTATAAAACGTCGGTACAAGGGTACATAGACCACATCAGCAGGGTGGAACATGGTCAGTGAAAAAGAGGTACAACATATCGGGCAGCTCGCCGATATCGGAATTGGTGAAGACGAACTGGTTGCATTTACTCACCAGTTCAATGCAATCTTGGAGTATTTTGACATTCTTGACCGGGTTAATGGCGAACCGGAAATCGCCCGCGATCTCATCAACGTGATGCGGGACGATGTCGTGGAACCCTCCCTCTCCCGGGAGGACGTGCTGCGGAATGCCGGGGCGCAGGAAGACGGTTTCATCAAGGCTCCGAGGGTGATGTGATGGGGTGTCACGAGATCACGTTTGAGCCGGATGACCGGTATAATGCATTCCTGACGACCTGTAAAAAAGCAGGCCATAGTGACGGGAAACTCGCCGGGGTTGCCGTTGCCGTCAAGGACAATATCTCGACCCGGGGCATCGGGACGAGCTGTGGATCGAAGATCCTCAAAGGGTACATACCGCCCTACGATGCGCACGTGGTCGGGCTCCTGAAGCAGGCCGGCGCAGCGATTGTCGGCAAGACGAATATGGATGAGTTCGGGATGGGGACAACGACCGAGAACTCCGCGTTTGGCCCCACCCTCAATCCCTGCGATACCGGGCGCGTTCCCGGGGGCTCGAGCGGCGGCAGCGCAGCGGCAGTTGCGGCGGGGATGGTTTCTCTCGCACTCGGTACCGACACCGGGGGATCGATCCGCTGCCCGGCAGCATTCTGCGGGATTGTCGGACTCAAGCCCACGTACGGCCGGGTTTCGCGGTACGGGCTGATCGCTTATGCCAATTCCCTCGAACAGATCGGGCCGATGGGAAAAACGGTCAGCGATGTCTCTTCCCTTATGCAGGTCATCGCCGGGTACGATCGCCGGGACTCCACCTCCCGCGACAATCCCTACGAGCATACGCCCGGTAAGGATATCAGGGGATTAAAAATCGGCGTTCCGGAAGAATATTTCGGTCCCGGGGTTGACCCTGGTGTTGCCCGCGTCGTGAAGGGCGCGATCGGCCGGCTCGAAGAGCTCGGGGCGACAGCGACGCCCTGTACCATCCCCTCGATGGACTACGCCCTTGCCGCCTATTACGTCACCTGCACCTGCGAGGCGAGCTCCAATCTCGCACGGTTCGATGGCGTGCGGTACGGCCCGGCAGCGGAGACGAAGAAGTCCTGGCACGAAGCGTACCAGGACGTGCGCAGGGCTGGTTTCGGGCTCGAAGTCAGGCGGAGGATCATACTTGGGACCTTTGCCCTCTCCTCCGGCTATTATGGGAAATACTACGCAAAGGCGCAGGTTGCACGCGAAAATGTAAAGAAAGACTTTGCACGGATCTTCTCCGAGGTCGATGTCATCGCAGGACCGACCATGCCCACCATCGCGTTCCGGCTTGGCGAGAAGAGCGATCCGCTCTCCATGTACCTCTCCGACATCCTTACGGTCCCGGCAAACCTTGCAGGAATCCCGGCAATATCCGTTCCGTGCGGAAAATCGGAAGGGATGCCGGTCGGGCTCCAGATCATGGGCAGACCGTTCGAAGACGAACGCGTCATCGATGTTGCGTACGCGTACGAGCAGGCGGTGAACTAAGATGGCAGAGGATCAGGTAATTATCGGCCTTGAAGTGCACTGCCAGCTCGATACGAAGAGCAAGCTCTTCTGCGGCTGTTCAACCGACTACCGGGACGACGGCCCCAACACCCATGTATGCCCGGTCTGCCTCGGCCTTCCCGGCGCGATGCCGGTCCTCAACCGGCGCGCGATCGAGTATGCGATGAGGGTTGCAAAGGCCCTCAACTGCGGGGTACGCGAGGAGTCCGAGTTCTCCCGGAAGAATTACTTCTACCCCGATCTTGACAAGGCGTACCAGATTACCCAGTACGACAAACCGCTCGCAGAAGGCGGATACCTTGAGATCGAGGGCGACGAAGGGGGCGAGCGGAAGATCCGGCTCACGCGAATCCACGTGGAGGAAGATCCCGGACGGCTGGTCCACATGGGCAACGCCGAACGCGGCAAATATTCCCTTGTTGACTATAACCGTGCGGGAATCCCGCTCATCGAGATCGTCAGCGAGCCGGATATGCGGTCGCCAAAGGAGGCCCGGAAATTCTTAAACAAACTCCGGGCCACTCTCGAGTATCTCAGCGTCTTTGACAGCGAGAAAGAGGGCTCCCTCCGTGTCGATGCAAACATCTCAATCCGGGGCAGCGAGCGCGTGGAGGTAAAGAACATCACCTCGTACAAGGGTGTCGAGAAGGCGCTCACGTTCGAGATCGCCCGGCAGAAGAATGTCATCCGCAGGGGACAGAAAGTTGTACGGGAGACCCGGCATTTCCTCGAAGCGCAGGGATCTACCCAGGCAGCCCGGTCGAAAGAGCAGGAGCACGACTACCGGTATTTCCCGGAGCCTGACCTCCGGCCGCTCCATGTCCGGTCATGGGTCGATGGGATCGTTCTCCCGGAACTCCCGGATGCCCGCCGCGAACGGTTCATTGCCCGGTACGGGTGCTCGCTCAACCATGCCCGGACCCTGACCGGGGAGCTCAAACTCGCAAACTTTTTCGAAGAAGTTGTAGCGTCCGACCCGAAGGGCCTCTCTGCACTGGCTTCTACCTGGATCGCCGATACGCTGATCGGGGAACTCAACTACCGTGACATGAGTCTCGATCTTGTAGACCCAAAGAGCATCACCGGGCTCGTCGGTCTCCTGCGTAAGGCAACCATCACCGATAAGAGCGGGGTTGAAGTCATGCGGGTCATGCTCGACCAGCGCATGAAAGGCGAGCCTTTCGAGTCACCGTCGTCGATCGTTTCCCGGCTCAACCTTGGCATGACGAAGGGGGATACCGGAGCGATAACTGCGGCTATCGCCGAAGCGATAGATGAGAACCCGAAGGCACTCGAGGACTACCGGAACGGAAAGGCAGGGGCCCTCAACTTCCTGGTCGGCCAGGTAATGAAGAAGACCCGGGGGAAGGCCGATCCCGGTGAACTGAACCGGATGCTTGCCGAAGCGCTCAAAGAGCGGGGGGCGTAACCCCCGTGCACCTGATCGTTGCTGAAAAGAATATCTCGGCGCGGCGTATCGCGGAGATACTCGGTGAAGGAAAGAAGCTCACCGAACGGAAGGATGCAGGTGTATCGACCTACAGTTTCGGCGACACAACGAGCGTCGGGCTCCGGGGGCACGTTGTCGAGATCGATTTCGAACCCGGGTACCAGAACTGGCGGAGCGAGCATTCAACGCCCCGCAGTCTTATCGATGCCAAAACAATCAAGCGGCCGACCGAACCACGGATCGTCTCCCTGCTCCAGAAGCTCGCAAAACAGGCAGACCGGGTTACCATCGCAACGGACTTTGATACCGAGGGGGAACTGATCGGGAAAGAAGCATACGAACTCGTCCGTGCCGTCAATCCAAAGGTTGCGATAGATCGCGCTCGTTTCTCGGCAATTACCCCGACAGAACTCCGGCACGCATTTTCTCACACCACGGATCTTGACTTTGACCTCGCAGCCGCCGGCGAGGCACGGCAGTCAATAGACCTGATGTGGGGTGCATCCCTTACCCGGTTCATCTCCCTTGCGGCACGGCGGGGCGGCCAGAACATCCTCTCGGTGGGAAGGGTCCAGAGCCCCACCCTCTCGATGATTGTAGACCGGGAGAAGGAGATCGAGGCCTTTGTCCCGGAGAAATACTGGCAGCTCTCGCTGACCACAGAGAAAGCCGGTGAAGCGATCGAAGCCCGGCATACCAACGGCCGGTTCCACGAGAAGGCGCTTGCCGAGATCGCCCGCGACCACACAAAACCCCCGCTTGTCGTCACGGAAGTCAAGGCCGGGGCCAAGCAGGATCGGGCCCCATCGCCCTTCGATACGACAACCTATATCGTCGCTGCGGCCCGGCTCGGGCTCTCTGCGGCAAACGCAATGCGGATCGCAGAAGACCTGTACATGAACGGGTACATCTCGTACCCGAGAACTGACAACACGGTCTACCCGGCGTCGCTCGATATCGACGGGATCCTGAAAACACTTCGCGGCTCTCCGTTCCGGAAGGATGTCGACTGGGTACTTGCCAACCGGCGGCCGGTCCCGACCCGGGGAAAGAAATCCTCTACCGATCACCCGCCGATCCATCCAACCGGGGTCGCTACCCGGGAAGGGATCGGGGACGACGCGTTCAAGGTGTACGAGCTCGTCCTGCGAAGATTCCTTGCAACGCTCTCACCCGATGCACAATGGAAGACGATGAAGATCCTCTTCAAAGCCGGTGGAGAGGAGTACACGACAACCGGGGGGCAGCTACTGGAACCCGGGTGGCACGCGGTCTATCCGTTCAGCGAGGCAAAAGAGGTCATCCCCCCGCACTTCGAGACCGGAGAGCATCTCCCGGTCCGGAACGTAAACCTTGAGGAGAAGGAGACCCAGCCACCGGCACGCTACACCCAGAGTAAACTTATCCAGATGATGGAAGAACTCGGCCTTGGGACGAAAAGCACCCGGCACGAAGTTATTGCAAAACTCGTTTCGCGAAAATATGTTGAGGGCAATCCCCTCCGGCCAACCCTTGTCGGAAGGGTTGTAACCGAATCGCTTGAAGCGCATGCCGATACGATAACCCGGCCGGATATGACCCAGACGATCGAAGCCCACATGCAGCAGATCAAGGAGAAGGCGCGGACCAGGGAAGACGTTATCCGGGAGTCGCGGGAGATGCTGCACCGGGCATTTGACCAGCTCGAGCAGAATGAGGAAATTATCGGTGATGACATACGGGGAAGGACTGCCGAGGAGATGAACCTCGGGAAGTGCCCGGTCTGCAAAGGAACCCTTGCAATCAAGCATATGCGGGGAAACGTGCAGTTCATCGGCTGCTCCCGCTATCCCGAATGCAGCTTCAACATAGGGCTTCCTGCGGCACAGTGGGGATTTGCGGTCAGGGCAGACGAAGTATGCGACAAGCACCACCTCCATTTCGTCCGGCTTGTGAGGAAAGGAGCCCGTCCCTGGGACATTGGCTGCCCGCTCTGCCAGCAGATCAATTCCAATATCGGGTCGCTTCAGGAGATCCCTTCGATGACCGATTCGCTCGTCAGCACGCTTCACGCCCGGCACATCTATACGGTTGCCGAGGTCGCCCGCAGCGAACCGGGCGCGCTCGCGACGCGCCTCGGGATTGCTGAGCAGAGTGCCCGGACGCTTGTCCTTGAAGCGGTTTCAGTCCTCGATAAACTGCGTCGTCGTTCTGAATGCAGGAAGTTCATGCGTGAGCATTTGATTCCGCGAAAGGGACGCAGTTACAGCAAGATCCTCTCTGCCCTCAAGGATTCCGGGATACTTGAAATGGCAGATCTCGCCAAATCCAGTGTGGCTAAACTGAAAACTGCCGGTGTCGGTGAGGGCGAAGCAGAACAGCTCCTTGCCGATGCACGGATCACCTATCACGGGCAGGTCTTAAAGGAGATCGGCATCCCTGCAGTCAGCCTGAAAAAATACCTTGCTGCCGGCATAACAACCCCGGAGATGTTCTGTGAACTGGAGCCTGCAGTAATGAGCGAGCGTACCGGTATGAGTATCCAGACCGTGGAAAAGCACCGGGGCATTGTATGTGCATCCCTCAACAAAGCAGTGCCCAAAAAAATCTCAAAACACCAGGAGAGCCGGTCAAAAAAAATATCTGTTAAGCCTGAAAGGGTTAACCGATGCAACCGCAAAGAAACTGATTGACGCCGGCATCATGGACTCCTCTGCGCTCTTTTCGGCCGATGCAAAAGAGCTTGCCGGAAAGACCGGTATTCCGGCAGATAAAATCCTCGATTATCAGGCAATTGCCCGGAAGAAAGAGGAGACTGCAATTATCCGGATCTGAACGTTTTTTTATTTTTTTCGCGTGCAGGTTTGATCTGTGGTATCCCGAATTGATTTTACACATATAACCATTTCTGCGCATAGTTCAGAATCCTCTCCGGGGGTAGACGGTACCAGAATGCGTTATAAGGCTCATCGTAATCGAGACTCATGTGAGGTTTGATGACATTGTGCCAGTGAACAATTTTATCGACAGAACCGAACTTCGCGATCCTTCGTTCGACTTCTCCGAAGAACCGTTCAATTTTGCCGTTCGTTTGAGGGTGTTTTATCCTGGTTGGGATGTGTTTGATGTTGTGATGAACAAGAAACTCTCCGAATTTATGATGGGCCTGTTCACGGTTTCGAGCTGAAACGAATTGTGTACCGTTGTCAGTGAGGATCTCGCGGGGTGTACCGTACATCTGGAATCCCTGATTCAGAACCGTGAGAGTGTTCTCGGTAGTTGGAGAATCGAATACCCCGTAGCAGGTGATGAGGCGGGATGAATCATCCATGAATGCGATCAGCCATTTCTTCGATCCATTAAGTTCGAACTCTTTCCAGTCTCCCTGCCACATCGACATGGAATGAGTACGTTCGTACCGAACATATTTCCGTTGTTGCCGTTTTTTCATGTTGATCTCCACCAGACCGTGGTTCAACAATACCCGATAGATTCGATTATGCGGGATATGGATCCCGAGTGTTTCCTCAATCTTCTTCTCCAGATGGATTGGACCAATGTTGTTAGATTGATAGGTTTTGAGGATCAACTCTTCTGCTCGATCATCGATGGTTTGAGGCTTTCTTCCAGATTGCCTGAGTACCGGATATTCTCCCGATTCTCTGAACTGGTTGATGAGCTGATACACTCGTTGACGGGTAATCTGGAAATACCGGGCAATCTCAACAACGGGTTTCTCATTTACCCATTGCTGAATGATCCTCTGGATATCCCGATTCGATAATTTGCTCACATCGATATTTACATGTGATGTCAAATGATTTCGGGATAGGACACGTGCAGGTTTGATCCCAAACCGGAGCTCGTTGTGTTCACATGGTTTCACTATGAGCCATCAGGATTTGTTTCTTTTACCCGATCGGGCGCGTCTCCATCGGAATGATACGTGACATGCCAACCGGGATGTTGATGCCCTTCTTTATTTACGGAAAAACCGGTATGAACGATTGAGTGGGGAGAAACGATCACAGGATCAGCGGGTGTCCTCTACCGATACCGGCAGCTGGATGTTTTTGCACAATCATCCAGAAGGTAACCGGTTTATTGGCAAGAACGACGCATCTCTTAACAACATGAGATGGAAAGACTGGGTGCACGTAACGAAACTCGACCCCGATAAGCAACTAAAATCCGGGGATATCCAAGCGATCGCGACCAGCGGCACCGATGCTCTGATGCTTTCTGGAACCCTCAATGTGACCAGGGAGAACCTCACCGAATTACAAAACCAGGTAAAAAAGTATGGGCTCCCCCTTGTCATGGAGCCTGCGGGTCCCGATGCCGTACTTATGGATGTAGACTACGTCTTTGTCCCCAGTGTCATGAACACGACCGATGTCCAGTGGATTGTCGGGAAGCACAAGGCGTGGGTCCAGATGGCGAACGGGAAAATTCCCTGGGATTTTATTGTTCCTGAAGCGTATATCGTTCTCAACCCGAACTCATCGGTAGGTAGGGTCACAAAAGCCCGCTGCGACATTAAGCCGGATGAGGTCGCTGCATATGCTCAGGTTGCAGACCACTATTTCCATTTCCCGATCGTATACCTCGAATACAGCGGAATGTTTGGCGATCCTGCTGTGGTAAAGGCCGCATCGGAGGTACTCGATCAGTCCCTGCTCTATTACGGGGGAGGGATCAACTCCGCGGAGAAGGCGGCACAGATGGCGAAGTACGCGGATACTATTGTCGTGGGAAACGCAGTCTATGACCAGGGTGCAGCCATCCTGAAGGCAACGGTTGACGCGGTCCAGTAACTTTTTTTTTATGCCCGAGATCAATATCGTCCTCGTTTCCCCCCTCTATGAAGGGAATGTCGGTTTTACCGCACGGGTAATGAAGAACTTCGGGTTCAGGCGACTCGTCCTTGTAGATCCCTGCAAACTCGGGAATGAAGCTGATGCCCGTGCCTCCCATGCGCGGGAAGATGTTCTCCATGGCGCGGAGGTCTGCACGATCGAGGACGTATTCGCACGGAGCAACATTGTTATCGCGACAACCGGCCTTGTGAGCAAATCGGTCTGTCACTCGATGCGGATGCCATACTATTCGCCACGGCAGCTCCGAGACCGGATCAAGGATGTCGATGGTCGGATCTCCATCCTCTTTGGCCCGGAGAACTGGGGGCTCAACAACGATGAGGTAAAGAGGAGCGATATGATCTGCACGATCCCGACCGCAGAAGAGTATCCGATTCTCAATCTCTCGCATGCTGTGGGTGTTGTCTGTTACGAGCTCTCCGATCTCCCGCTTCCCTCTTATGCGCTTGCCTCCCCTACCGATATGAATTACCTGTACCGGCACATCGACCGGTATCTCGATGCCATTCACCACCAGGAGTTTAAGCGCGAGAACACCATGGTCCTTATCCGCCGGGTCCTCGGAAGGGCGAACCTGACGATCCGGGAAGCGAGCACCCTGCACGGGATCCTGCGCAGGAGCGAATGGCATATCGATCCAGCCCTGCTTAACCGTGACATCTCGCGGGACGGGTTCCCGAAGGATGAGAGCCCTGAAGAAGAATAAGCACTCACCTGATGCACATGATCCTCGTGGACTGTCAGCACCTCGACCTGACAGCGAGGGGCCATACACCGGTAGATCCTTACGATCCAAAACTCGTGCAGCCGAACTCGATTGGTATCCGGCTCGGCAATCATTTTGTCTGGCATACGCCGGGTCCGGATGGTATCGACCCGTACGACAAGGCCAGTGTTAATACGGGTGTTGAAGAGATTTACGTGGAATCGTTTGTCCTCAGGTCCCGGCCAGTTTGTTCTTGCCGAAGCCCTTGAGACCATCGGACTCCCGGATACCATTGTTGCCACCATTGAAGGAAAGTCAGGTATCGCCCGACCCGGTGTCACGTCCACCAGACCGGGGGGTGGATCGATGCCGGGTCCCGCGGTACTATAATGCTGAGATGGCAAACGTCAATGCCCGCCCGGTCAGGATCTATGCCGGAATGCCTGTCGGCCAACTCGTCTTCTCTGCAAAAGAGCGGGCCGGGATGCCCCTTGACAAGAGGGGCGATGCCAAGTACCTCGACGGAGAAACTGGCAACGCTCACCCGGTATCACGGGAACCGGAGATCCGGGATTGACAACATGAAAAGGCAATGAGGGTAAATAGTGGTAAAACCCATTGTATACGGATGACCGGATCCATGTGGAGATGAATAGATGCGACTTCTTTTGATACATTCGGACTACATCGAATACGAGGCAAAGAAGAAGACCAAGATGGCTGAAGAGAGTGCCGTCCTTACCGACTCGCAGACCGAAGCCCTCACCGTCTTCTGTGCCGTGGAATCGGTAGACGAAGACGATCCTGAAAATGTCGTGATGCAGGCGGTCGCTGAGATCGACAAGGTCGCCGACCAGGTGAAGGTCGACAATATTGTCATCTACCCGTACGCCCACCTGTCCAGCGACCTGGCTTCGCCGGAACTTGCGGTTACTGTTCTGAAGGCGCTTGAAACCGAGCTCACCGCGGAAGGGTTCAGTGTCAAACGTGCGCCATTCGGATGGTACAAATCCTTCAAACTTTCCTGCAAAGGCCACCCGCTCTCGGAACTCTCAAAGACCATCGTTCCCGGAGAGGAAACCGCGCCGAAGAAGGAGAAGAAAGAAGTTACCCATGACTGGTTCGTGCTTACACCCGATGGGAAGCAGCACGACTGGAAGGACTATACCGATGACTCTCCTTTCGGTTGCCTTGTCAAGAAGGAACTCGGGGTTGCGGTCCCGGTCGGTGGCGAACCCGCCCACGTGGACCTGATGCGGTCAAAGGAGCTCGTGGACTACGAGCCTGCAAGCGATGTCGGCTGCCTCCGGTGGATGCCGAAAGGCAAGCTTATCCGCGACCTTCTCGCAGACTACGTGCTCAGGCTCGTTCTCGAATATGGCGGCACACCGGTCGAGACACCGGTCATGTACGACCTTGGCGACAAGGCGATCTACGAGCATGCCGAAAAGTTCGGCGAGCGCCAGTACCGGTTCAAGTCCAACAACCGGGATATGATGCTCCGGTTCGCCGCGTGCTTCGGGATGTTCTCGATCATGCGCGATATGCACATCTCGCCAAACAATCTTCCCATGAAGATGTACGAGCTCTCGACTTACTCGTTCCGCCACGAGCAGAAGGGGGAGGTCATCGGGTTAAAACGCCTGCGTGCATTTACGATGCCCGATATGCACTCGCTCTGCACGGATATGCCCGAGGCGCTGAAGTGCTTCGAGGAGCAGCTTGCGATGGGATGGCAGACCGGCAGGGACTTTGAGACTAAACTGGTCGCAGCCTTCCGGTGTACCCAGGACTTCTACGCCCAGCACGAGGCATGGGTCAAGAAGATCGTAAAGGATGCCGACTGCCCGATGCTGATCGAGATCCTCTCAGACCGGGTGCACTACTGGGTTGCGAAGATCGATCTCGCAGCAATTGACGGCCAGATGCGCCCGATCGAGAACCCGACCGTCCAGATCGATGTCGAGTCCTCGACCCGGTTCAACATCAGGTACCACACGGAAGACGGGACCGTCGTCCACCCGCCGATTCTCCACTGTTCGCCGACCGGCAGTGTCGAGCGGGTTATCTGTGCGATCCTGGAAAATATCTCCACCCAGGCTGTACCGGCACTCCCGACATGGCTCTCGCCCGTCCAGGTCCGGGTCGTGCCGGTTGCCGAGCGCCACGGGGCGTTCGCGGCAGAAGTCTGCGACGCTATCAATGCCGCGAGGATACGGTGCGATGTCGATGACCGCGAGGAGAGCGTTGGCAAGAAGGTCCGGGAAGCCGGCATGGACTGGGTTCCCTACGTCATCGTTGTCGGTGACGAGGAAGTGGCAAGCAAAAGCCTCACCGTAACCATCCGGAAGAAATCACAGCCCAATAAACCGCACAAGGAGAACCTCACGACCGAGGCGCTCATCGCTGCTATCCACAAGGAGACTGCTGTGATGCCGTTCCGGCCACTCTATACCCCGCGCAAGCTCTCGAAGAAAGCGCGGTATATCTGAAACTTTTTTTTAATTAAAAAATTTTACATCAGCCCGACCTGCTGCATCAGGGATATCTTGTCGTAAAAGAGCTTCTCCTCGACAATTTCTCCATCTTTCCAGCGGGCAACCGTGCAGAAGTCGACCCTGAACTTCTTACCGGTCGGCGGGATCAGCTTCCCGTCCGGCCCGGTCATCGGACCCCTGAACGCCCCGGTAAAATCGGTCACCGAGCAGGTGTAGTCCCCCTGGCCAAAGAAGATCCGGTATGGCCGGTTATGGACCCTGTTATCGGGAAATGCCGTGAAAAATGCCATTGACTCTTCCTTGTGCGATGCCCGGCTGTGCGTCGGCTTTTCCTGTCCGGGCCAGAAGACATCTACATCCTTTGCATGGCGTTTCTCAAACACTGCCCAGTCCTGCGAGTTCCAGGCATCGTCAAGCGTCTGCATGAGACGCATGTTCTCTTCTGCGGTTGCCATTTCTTTCCACCTTTTACAGAGACTGGATACCGTTTGCGGATGATAAGGCTTCCGGGAAACTTTTTGGGTAAATGTACTATTTCAGCCCTGAATCCAGGAAGGATTTACGAAAGTGAAAATGATAATAACTGGATTACCAGAATGCGATGGAAAAAAGTACATCCGCCTGGATCAAAAACACTAAACGCTCCAGGGACTTCGCCCCTCTGCGGTGGCGCCCCAATTTGCAATAACGGGGTATCTAAGATTCGACGTCCAGGTAATTCGGAGGAATTGCATGCGCCCCGCCCCCCTCGGGGGGCAGGGCTGGCGCTAAGGGGCGAATGATTGTTAAAAATTAAAGAGGGTCAGGGGCTGGATTGGTACTCAACCCACTTTTTTTCAGGGATCTGAAATCCCGCAACTAACAGGGGCTTTTCGCGTATACAAAAGAGTATATTCCCGTTCTCAGCTACGCTGTGGTCCGTCGTTGTTTTGGGATATGCACGGTGAACGTACTGCCGAGATTCACGATGCTGTCCACGCTGATATAGCCCCCATGCATCTGCACATACTTTTTTGCAAGCGAGAGCGAAAGGCCGACCCGCTCGTATTTCCGGCTGATCTCCCCGGGATCTGCCGGGTGCCCGGACCATTCAAAAATTTCATCGAGTTTTGCCTCCGTAATCCCGGCCCCGTTATCCTGCACCGCGATCCGGTGGTAGGTATCACTCTGGACCGATTTGTACACGATCCGGATCTTCCGCGGAGGCTTGGAATAATTTACCGCATTCGAAATAAGGTGTCCTATCCCGAAATCATTTGACATCACATGTAAATATCGATGTGAGCAAATTATCGAATCGGGATATCCAGAGGATCATTCAGCAATGGGTAAATGAGAAACCCGTTGTTGAGATTGCCCGGTATTTCCAGATTACCCGTCAACGAGTGTATCAGCTCATCAACCAGTTCAGAGAATCGGGAGAATATCCGGTACTCAGGCAATCTGGAAGAAAGCCTCAAACCATCGATGATCGAGCAGAAGAGTTGATCCTCAAAACCTATCAATCTAACAACATTGGTCCAATCCATCTGGAGAAGAAGATTGAGGAAACACTCGGGATCCATATCCCGCATAATCGAATCTATCGGGTATTGTTGAACCACGGTCTGGTGGAGATCAACATGAAAAAACGGCAACAACGGAAATATGTTCGGTACGAACGTACTCATTCCATGTCGATGTGGCAGGGAGACTGGAAAGAGTTCGAACTTAATGGATCGAAGAAATGGCTGATCGCATTCATGGATGATTCATCCCGCCTCATCACCTGCTACGGGGTATTCGATTCTCCAACTACCGAGAACACTCTCACGGTTCTGAATCAGGGATTCCAGATGTACGGTACGCCCCGCGAGATCCTTACTGACAACGGTACACAATTCGTTTCAGCTCGGAACCGTGAACAGGCCCATCATAAATTCGGAGAGTTTCTTGTTCATCACAACATCAAACACATCCCACCCAGGATAAAACACCCTCAAACGAACGGCAAAATTGAACGGTTCTTCGGAGAAGTCGAACGAAGGATCGCGAAGTTCGGTTCTGTCGATAAAATTGTTCACTGGCACAATGTCATCAAACCTCACATGAGTCTCGATTACGATGAGCCTTATAACGCATTCTGGTACCGTCTACCCCCGGAGAGGATTCTGAACTATGCGCAGAAATGGTTATATGTGTAAAATCAATTCGGGATACCACAGCATTCGAAATAAGGGAATCGATGACTGCCGCAATTCGCCGCTCATCCGCTTCTATCACAAGATTTTCCGGCATATCGAGAATGAGATCCGCCCGTGCAGCATACCCTCCCGCATCGATGACCGACTCGATAAGACTGGTCAGATCGAAGTAGGAGTAATCGAGATTGACCAGGCCGGAATCGAGATTCGAAAGTTCACGCATCTGGTTATTTTTCCGCTGCTCGCGATCCACGTTCCGGACAGAATGGTCATCCTGTGCCCGGCCGTCATCTCCCGTACTTGTGGCTTTCTGGTCATCAAAAGCTATCCTGAGATTACCCATTGTCGGGTAAACCGGGGAGCAAAGTTCAGGGATGCCAGCGGTGCCGATGCCAGGATTCATATCTTTTTCCCTGTTCGCATGATCTGCGATCGGGTGGCGTTCCGTGACATCGAGCACGTTTATGAGAACTGCAGGTTCTCCCCTCTGGGTAATGGGGGTAAAGAAGAGAGCACCGTTCCGGATTGTACCCGTCTTTGTCCGGAAACGGTAGCTGGCCATAGGGAAAGCCGAAGCTGTACCTGTTGAACTCAGATCCGGGAATCTTCCGGCATCATCCGGGTGAAGAATCGCCCGGATACCGGTGTCTATGAGTTCTTCGGTTTCATACCCCGAAAAAACCGTAAATGCCGGGTTAAGATACACGATCCGGTTATTCCGGATGATGATGATTCCGGTCGGAGAATTTTCCGTCACCTGTTTGTATTCAAGATAATTTTCTTCCGCTGCACGTTCGGCACGTTTTCGCTGGTTAATATCGATAACCGTACAGCTGACAAGGTTATTGTCGATCCTGCTCCACGAGAGATTGACCCAGGACGGTTCCCTGCTTTTTGTCAGGAAGAGTGTCTCGAAATCAATGATATTCTCGCTCGACCCGAGATTTTCAAAAAATCTCCGCTGTGCATCCTTTGTAAAAAATAAGTCGGCAAAACTGATCCGGGAGAGATCATCTGCAGTATACCCGAGCATCCGTTCAATCTGGGTATTGGCAAGCCGGATCGAAAAGCTGTTCTGATCGAAGAGGACAATGCCGAGAAGAGAGCTCTCAAAGATGCTCCGGTACCGATCTTCGCTTGCGTTTACCTTCTCGGTAAAATAGGCAACTGCCCCGGCGATACAGACAAAAAGGATCGCCTGGCCCGTAGTGACGATAAGCCCCCCGGTGTCGGGGAAGACGTAGATATAGGCCAGGACTTCGTAAACAATTGCACAGGCTCCGGAGAACCATATCCCCTTTCGCGGGTAGAAATATGCAGCGTACAGGATGGGGAAATAAAAAAGCTGCCCGTAGATGGTTTCCACGTGCCCGGACAAAGAAAGGGCGGCAATCAGGATACACGAGATGGTAAGAGAGGCAATAACCCAGAACCGGACACAGTACTTCACTAATTTTTAGCCGAGGCTAATCAAAACCGGCAGATCTAAATAGGCAGCGGGCGCCGCATATGGCAAATAGACGACAATTCACCCGCCGAATAAAGAATGAGATCCGAGCAGAAGATTGTTCCGAAATAGCAGTGGATGCAATCAACCGGAATCTCACCATTTCCATCAACGGAACACTGAGACAAAAGACCCTTATCCAGTCACTTGTTGGGATGTCAGCAACCAAACTATCCGTGCATTCCATCAATAAGGCTGGAGAAAAAGTCCCGTGTGAAACGTCAGTCAGATACCATTTATCGAAGGTGGATTTAGAATCGCTTTTCGAAATACAATCAAAGATCCTCACCCATTCAAACGATCAGATCCTTGTTCCCGGAAAATCGTATCATTTTGCCATAGATTTCACCGACGATCCTTATTATGGCGAAATTATCGAAGCGAACAAAGATTACGTCCTCAAGAGTAAAATGAAGAAATCAACAACCACATTTTACTCGTATGTTTCGCTCTACATAACAACAAAAGGTCAACGGCAGACCCTTGCAGTTTTTCCGGTGAAGAAGGGTGTGTCAAAGGTCGAGTACATCCGGAAATTTTTGGCCATTATCCACAACGCAAAAGTGAACACCCAAGTACTCTGTCTTGATCGGGGATTTTACTCAAAAGATGTGTTCTCATTTCTCCAGAAGGAAAAGATCCCGCACATTGTTCCGGTGAGAAAACACGGCGAAGAACTCAAGAAAATACTCCGGGGAAATCATTCCCGGTATGCACAGTATACGATGATGGGAACTGGCGAACCTCTTTCTCTTACTCTGGCAATTGATGTCCAGTACCTTCTGGGAAGGAATAAGAAATACGGGAATGTGAACCTGGGTTACGTCGTGTATGGTATTAACTGGAAACCCCGTCGGATCTACCGGGTCTACAAGAACCGGTTTGCGATCGAGTCTTCGTACCGTATCCGGAATATCGTGAAAGCAAGGACATCCACAAGAAACGTTGTGATCCGGTACCTGCTGACGATAATCTCTTTCCTTCTCAAAAATATCTGGGTCTCTCTTCAATGGATGTTCTTCTCTAAGGTTCAACGAGGACCAAGAACCGTTGCTGAAGATTTGTTCCGTTTCGATTTCTTCCGGCTATTGGTCTGGGAAGGGATTCGGAAAAAACTCAAATTTGTCTCATTTGTTTCTGTTCTTCGACCGTTTGGTTGATCAGAGGTTGAGAGTATTGATGACTTGCCAAAATTCACGGAGGTAAATTTAGAGAAGTACTGGGATTGGTAATTTTTTTACTAAACCCTTCAATGTACACATCTGGCCAAACGTACTCCCCAACGCCACTATTTTTTCTATCCGAATGTAGTTTTTCACGATAGCTGGCACTGACATTATCGTGGATGGTGAGCATTGCAGTATTTGGAGCGGCATACGGAGTAATGGCAATAACATCGCCTTGAACATCTTCAACCGCGTTGTCAGGGAGATCGTGGACACGAGTCCCCGGTAAAATCCTGCCCCCGGGCACCGAAATATTTGTCGCTTTTGTATCATCCGCTGTGGACTTCGCGTTTCCTGATGCATCATAAACAACAGTCATCGGCACGCCATCTTTTAGGCCGTGTTCGACGGTCCCGCCCCAGGGGACAGTGTTGTTAGCGTTCTCAGCGCTGACTTTAGTACCCGGCGGCACCGGGCTGAGTGGGCCGGTAACGATGACTTCCTGCACCGGAGTATTGTTGCCGGATGGATCGATAATACCGAACGTGCTGGGGATCGCGGGGTTTCCCGCGGTGAGGTGAGAGGGCAGCGTGTATAGCGTTGTGATGTTGGCGAAGTAGGTTCCGGTAGCGTTTGCGAAGTCCCAGTGTGGGACGAACGAGCCGTTTGCGGAACAAACCTGATTGTTCGTGCAGGATGTGGGTGCGCCGGAGTAGACAAGAACATCACCGGTAGCTTCCTGCCGCCAGATGCGGGGCGTGATAGTGAAAGACGCGAGAGGGAGTGATGATGTGGCAACGCTTGCGTAATTGAGGACGGCGTTGGTGCTGGAGAGGTTAGCCCATTCGGTGATGTAGAGGTTGGTTCCGGGGTAATAACCCCATTTTTCGGAGAGTATGCTGAAATTGATTTGTTGGTTGGGATCCATGCGATTCTTTTTGACGACAACGGATGATGGCGTCGTCCCCGTTTTCAGTGTACCCGCGGAAGTCAGCACGCTCATAGTTCCGACCCAGGTATTGTCGGCGAGCTGACGTGCGGAGAAGACCGGGATATCGCTGGCACTGACGGGTGTTGGATTGGTAATAAACACCTGTTGTTTAGTGGAAGTACCCGCGCTAACACCGAGGCCCTGGAAGAAGAAACCTTTCGGCAGAGTCTGGGGCAGCGACGGGTCGCTATCGTCGTACCACGAGTCTTCCGAGACGTTCATGAACGTTGAAGCCGAATTGCTCCCGGTCGTTCCGGGAGTTGTGACCAATGCGCGATAATTGACGGTACCGTCCACGGTCGCGCCCGAGGGTACGGTATGCACGACTGACAGCGGCAAGACCGCACCGGCCGGGAATCGGACAGGGGTAGCATTCCGGTCAAATGCAAAGAGGAGCTCGTGCCCGTCGGGAGCAAACACCCGCACGACGCCGTTGTGGGTGTGGTCAAATGAAGCACCCGGTGGAATGGAGACGTCGGTTCCGTCGACCGTTTGAAGGTTCTGGTTCGGGCTGAGTGGAGTTGTCACCTTAACTTCCGGGGCCTGTTCCTTGAGAGCAAATGCGTAACCCGGTCCGAGCGCGATATCGGTGTATCCGTCGTTTGTCGGTGTGCCCGGGAGGGGGTAACCCCAGACTTTAATCCTGCCGCAGGGTCCGAGCGCAGCAGCGGTCGATGCCCCGGCTTCGATGGCGATGAACCCGGTGCCGACGGGTTTGGCGCTAACCTGGTTGTACGTATTTTTACCGGCAGCATAGATGGTGCCGTCGATAGATAATGCGAGGGAAAAATCGTCACCGGCATCGATATCGCGGTACTTGATATTCGCGGGAAGGCCAAGCTGGCCGTAATTATTTTTGCCCCAGGCGACCAGAGTGCCGTCATCTTTCAGGGCGAGGGCGTGGCTATTGCCGGCAGCAACTTTTTTCCAGCCGGTACCGGTTGGCACGCTCCCGAACACTTCAGGGCTCGACCCGGGGTTGGCAATCGGCATCAGACGGCTCTGGTTATTGGCATCAAGATAAATGGTCAGCAGCCAGTCACGCCATTGGGACGCTGCAACGTACCGGTAGGAGCCACCCGGGTTCCAGCGAACCGTGGTCGTCCCCGGTGTCCAGGCAGCAAGCATACCATTCTGTTTCAATGCCGCACCGTTTGTCACGGCAACCCAATCGGTGCCGGTCAGTGACGGGGCAGGGATGAACGATTCAATCGAGCCGTCACGGCGGATCGCGGATGTCCCGCCGAGTTCGCGGTCGGTACGGCTCGGAGAGGAAAATGGTTGGGGCAGGGTGCCGAACGCAACGATGTTGGACAGCTGTGTTGGCACGTAGTTGGATTTCTGCAGGACAGAGTATCCGGTGCTGTTGGAGACGCTCAGGGATACGGTGTATGGCCCGGAACCGGTATAGGAATGGACGGGGTTTTTCTCGTTCGAACCGGCAAACGATACATTCCAGACGTCATGGGTATCGCTGAGCGACCCACGCCCACCGAGCAGCACGATGTTACCGTTCGGCATTGCGTTGCCGGTAGAGAACCCGCGGGCGCTCCATCCCGGAAGTTGTATCTGTGTCCATGTTCGCCCGGAATCCGTTGAACGCCAGGTATCGTTATTGACAATATTGTTGGTACCGTATCCCCCCATGAGGACGATACTGGAGTCCGGCATCACGACCGCAGGGAATGCCGATCTCGGAGACCACCGGGAACCTGTTGTGGATAGTTTGTTCCAGGTTATACCGTAATCGGTAGAGCGCCAGACATCATTCAAATCGGTAGAGATATCCTGCGTGTCGATGGAACGGCCACCCATGAGGATAATACTGCCATCCGGCATCACGACACTGGCGTGAAATCCCCGGCCCGGCCACTGAGCATGTTCAGTCTGCAGTGTCCACGATTGCCCGGAATCCGTTGAACGCCAGACATCATTCAGCATATTCCTATTATAGCCCCAGCCGCCCATGAGAACAATGCTGCCGTCCGGCATTACGATGGTTGAAGACCTCGAACGCGGAGACCATCGAGGACCCGATTGGGCGACCTGAGTCCAGTCTGTGCCGTTGTTTCTGGAGATCCAGATGTCATTTTTGAGGAAACTGTAATCGACCCCGCCCATCAGAAGGATACTCCCGTCCGGCATTGCTACACTGCTGTGCATGAACCGGAGTCCCCAAGGGGCGTGGGCGGTCTGTTGTGTCCAGGTTTTACCGCTGTCAACAGAACGCCATACATCATCGTTCAGGCTGGGGGAAGCAAGGTCCCTCCATCCTCCCATAAGGATAAGACTGCCATCCGGCATCACGACACTGGTATGAGCGGACCGATTTCCCCACAGAGGCGCATGTGTTACTTCGGTCCATTGCTGCCGGTATGATTCATCGCCAAAGAACCACGCCCAGCCGGTTGGATTCCCCTGTGAAGTGTCGGTGAACCCTACCGTTGTTGATGTGCTGCCTGAAGCCGGGGTGCCCGTGAACGATGCATCCGGACCCGCCATGACACGGTTCAGGATGGGCCAGCCTGAGTCTGCCACGGTGCCGGAGACACGGATGTTCGCTGCCATCTGAACGGTGTTCTGTGCCGGCAGATTCTGCAAATCCATTTCATATGGATATGCCAACATCTGCTGATCGGGGTTTATCGCATCTGGTACAGGCACCTCTGCTGGCGCAGCCAACAAATCCGTTGTGTCCGGGCCGATATTCGCTGATGATGATGCGGCATTATCGAGATGTGCAGGTTCTGCCACGTTTTCTTCTGGAGCCTGAACGGATACGGTTTCCACTTCCGAACCCGTTTGCGGCAACCCGGTGTTTTCGACCGGGGACGTCACCGCACTTGTATCCGTAACGTTTGAGGCGGTCTCTATCCCGCCGGCATCCGGTATCACTTTGGCCGAATTTTCTGCGGCATGCACGGGTACGATAAGTGTGATTCCCGTGCAGACGATTAATCCAAGAATAAATAGTGCAAAAATCGGTTTTTTCACCATGGTCATCCCCAAACTAGACATGACTAAAAGTACGTGGTGAGAGCCTGCAATTAAATTATTAGATGAGTGAAAATATTTTTTCAGTTATATGCAACGAACTTTTTTTGTACCTATTTACCGATAGTGTGATATCAACCGGGCACATCGAGAACAACCGAAGAAAAGAATCGATCGATTATTTTTTTTTTACCATTGAGAGGTCCCCGGGATCCTGCAGAAGGCGACGGTTCCATCCTCACTTTGGAACGTCCCGGAAATTTTCTGCTGGAGTTTTACCATCTGGGTATCGCGTTCAGCCCGATTATTCGGGAACGGAATCGGGAGATCCTGCATAAACGACAAGATCTCATCCGGGAATTTCCCCCATCAGTCCATGCAGGTTCTTTTCTTTCGACTGTTTCTTTCTGCCGCGTTTTCCCGGGTGGGCCGGCTGATAAGGATCGGAATCTCGTTCAGCCCGTTATCGACAATGGGTATATCGTTCTTCGGACCCGGCAATCTTCCGGGGATCGAGCGAACCTGCACGGTCCCGGACAGAATTCACACCATCATGGATCTCGAAGAAGATCGTGCAGATAATCGCTCCCGGCGTGCTGAAAATTCTCTGAAATACCCCTCAGCTCACCGGGCAGATGCGCATTACAAAAGAGCATGGCGAGCCGGATACCGGAAATACGGGGCCCGGAAATCATGCATCATCGTACCGCAAGACCGGGGCAGGATCCGGAAATTACCTTTCTTCTCAGGCATTTATCTCCATTGTCCCGCATCTGGTGCTGAAAGTTTTCCCGGGTAACCTCACTAAACAAGCACTACTTTTTTATTACCAGAGGATCTAGTGACGATTTGTTCTCTGCACCAGGAATGTTCAGGGAATCACCCGGGCGATTTTCCACGATGATCGAACTTGCTGTCATTGCGGTGCTGCTTGCCTTTGCCTTTACTTTTACCAACGGGTTCCAGGACGCAAGTTCGATTGCGGCAACATTCATTGCCTCCCGGTCGGCAACGCCGAAAACCGGGGTTATTCTTGTTGCCGCTATGTCCTTCCTCGGTGCAATCCTTGGAGGAAGTGCCGTTGCGTTTACCCTCACGGGACTTCTGGAGATCTCATCCCCGGCCCAGGTAGTGCTCGTTCTTCTTGTTGCCATGGTGACTGCCACATTATGGAACATGATAACCTGGAAGTACGGGCTTCCCTCCTCCTCCTCCCATTCACTTATAGGAGGACTTATCGGTGCGGGAATCGCGGCTGCCGGTACCGGGAGTGTCTTCTGGGGCTGGGACGAACTAATCGGCCCTTCCCACCAGCTGGCAGGTTTTGTCAAGATCCTTTTTTTCTTTATTGCATCGGTGTTCATCGGGTTTGCGGGAAGTTACCTCATGCACCAGGGAACAAAAATTCTTCTCCGCAACGCACGACGAGCGGTGAACCGGAAGATCGTTGCCCTCAACTGGTGCGCGGCCTCGGTCATGGCGTTCTCGAACGGTGCCAACGATTCCCAGAAACAGCTGGGGATTATTGCCCTCGTCCTCTTCTCTGCCAGTTTATCCGCAACTGCCGATGTTCCCCTCTGGGCCCGGGTTACCTGTGCGGCCCTGATCACCCTGGGTACCCTTGGGGGGGGATGGCGGATCATGAGTACGCTTGGCCGCCGGATCTTCCGGATCGATCCCATCCACTCGTTCGATTCCCAGTTCTTCTCTTCAGCATCGGTCGGTCTTTCAACGGTTGCCGGTGCCCCGGTCTCATCAACCCAGATCATAACCATGTCTGTCCTGGGAGTCGGCGCAGCGGAAAACCCGCGAAAAGTGAAGTGGACTATCGGGAAACATATCCTGATCGCAATGCTCGTGACCATCCCGGTCACCATGCTTATTGCAGGAACTCTCTATCTTCTTTTCACACCACTTACCGGAGTGTGATTTTTGTATGAACGATAACCAGAAACAGGAACTGCCTAAAAAGCACCGGGTTTTCCCGGGGATCTTTCCCCGGGATTATGATTTCGAAGGAATGCTTGCAAACCAGGCCGATCGCACCGTTGCAGGAGTGCAGGTGCTCGTCTCATGGCTCAAGGACTGCCCGCTCTGCAATCCCGCAGAACTTGAACGGATTGAAATCGAAGTTGATAGTATGCGCCATGACATGGAGGCAAAACTAATTCAGTCGTTCTCCACGCCGTTTGACCGCCAGGATATCTACAGTATCTCCCGTCAGATGGACTATATCCTGAACTTCTCCCGCGAGACAGCAAAAGAGATGTATGCCTTTGGGGTATCCCCGGATAAACCAATCCTGGATATGGCGGAGAAGCTTCTCAGGGGAACCGGTTGCATAGCCAGGGGAATCAAAGCTCTCAACGATGACAAGGAAACAGTTGAGATCGAGATCCGGCACGCCCGGGACACCTATAACGAACTCGAAGAGATCTATATCGCGGGGATGGCAGAACTGCTCAAGACAAACGATGCCATGCATGCGATCCGGACGCAGGAGATCTACCATCACCTCCGGAATGCCGGCCGGGCGATGCGGGACACCCTCGATATCCTGCACAACGCGGTGATCGATATCGCGTAAAAACAGTTCCAATACAGGAAAAAATTATTTTTTCGATTTACGAATGATGGTTACGTCCCCGAGCGTGGGTGCGAGTTTGTTCTGCATTTTCTTTTCCGTATCATCTGAGCTTGCATCAACCAACCGGATCCCGAGTGCCTTCTCGATCTTCTTCCGCACATCGTCTTCAGGAATCAGCTCGCTGTTCTCGATCTTCTTGATCAGGTGTTCTTTCTCCTTCATCTGCATGGCGAGATCCTTCTGGGAGAGACCCTTTTCCATCCTTGCCTTTTTTATCCGGTCAGCATAATCGTCGACAATCTCCCCTTCCATGAAATCGAAGAGATCCCGTTTACGGTACGCTGTCTGGGTGGCGGGTCCCGGTGCCGGTGCCCCGGGAGATCGCGGGGCAGCCGGTCGCTTCATGTCCCCGCGTTTCTGCTGCACTTCGGTGCCGTATTTTTCGCATTTGCTGCAGACCTGCAATTCTGCGCCTTCAACACGCACCAGTTTCGGGATACCGCGGACCGTTTCACCGCACATTTCACACTGCATAATCCTCACAAACACTTTATATGCAGTTTCCCTATATAGCTAATTGAGACACGGGATGGCAGACACTCTCCACCAGTCACCAGATCCTCAGACGCCCGAGGAGCTTTACCGGCTGTACAGATCACTCTCTGAGCAGCTTCGCGAACAACTGAACCAGGTCGAAGCTGACAAGCACGATCTCGAAGCACAGATGCTTGAACGCGTATCGAACCTGGAATCCCGTAACCTCGAACTCCGCGAGCAGCTCCGTCAGATCGAAGCTGACAAGCGGTATATCGAGACGCAGAAGATACGGTACGAACGGGAGGTGCGGAAGCTCAAGAGCGAGAGTGAACAGTTACGGAGTCCCCCGCTCATCATCGGGACCATAACCGATGTTATCGACGCGAACCGGGTGATTGTCCGGAGCAGCGCAGGACCCCGTTTCATGGTCAGGAGTTCGCCGAACTTAAATCCGGAAGAGATGAAACCGGGTGTTCGGGTAACGCTCAACCAGCAGTCGCTCGCGATCGTTGAACTTATCCCAAGCAGTTTCGATGCCCAGGTTTACGGCATGGAACTCGCCGGGACCCCGCAGGAGACATACGGGGATATCGGCGGCCTGTCAATCCAGATAAATGAGATAAAGGAAGCAGTTGAACTTCCGCTCAAGCGCCCGGATCTCTTTTTGCGTATCGGTGTTGAGCCCCCGAAAGGTGTCCTCCTCTACGGTCCGCCCGGGACGGGTAAGACTCTCCTTGCAAAAGCAGTTGCTCATGAGACAAACGCCCATTTCATGCGGGTCGTGGGCTCCGAGCTCGTCCAGAAATATATTGGTGAAGGAGCCCGGCTTGTCCGTGAACTCTTCGATCTGGCGAAGAAGAAAGCACCGACCATCATCTTCATTGATGAGATTGATGCGGTGGGTGCGTCCCGGACCGAAGCCAATACTTCCGGTGACCGCGAAGTGCAGCGGACGCTCATGCAGCTCCTTGCCGGTATGGACGGGTTTGAGAACCGGGGTGACGTTAAAATCCTCGGAGCTACAAACCGGATTGATATCCTCGACAAAGCGCTTCTCCGGCCCGGCCGGTTCGACCGCATCATCGAGATCCCGCTCCCCGATGTTGAAGGAAGGCTCTCGATCTTAAAAGTCCACTGCCGGGCCCTGACTATTGATGATAGTGTCAATCTCACCGAGGTCGCCCAGATGACTGACGGTAAAAATGGCGCGGATCTTCACGCGATCTGTATGGAGGCAGGCATGTTTGCCATCCGCAAAGACCGCCCTGCGATCCTCCAGGAAGATTTCCTCTCGGCTGTTGCAAAAGTGGGTGCAGATTTCAACCGGCCCGGTCATCCCGACCATGAAGGCCGGATGTTCGCGTAATTTTTCCTCTTCAGGCTCTTTTCAGCGAGTTGTCGGTTACTATTTTATTGAGAAGTTCAGGCAGGGTCATTTTACTGGATGGTGAAAGGCTCTCGATCCCGAATCATTTCAACAAAGATCGTACAGCAATCAGTATTAATTCCCCCGTGATAATTACTGGGTAACAGGAAACTTTGAGAGTGATTTTAAAAATGAGCAAACCACGCAAATCCAAAGAAAAGAACTGCTCTGTAGAAAACCTCCATGACGAGAAATTGTAAGAACTTGTGGATGTTACAAACAATCATTTTCCCTGCGATTTCCTTTCTCTGAATTGAGAATATTCGAGCCTTTAGATCGCCACCGAACTTTCTTTTCAGGACAGAGAACTTGTTCTCGACAAGTTGTCTTCTCCGGTATCTGGTATCATCGAATTCTCCAGCCATCTCGTTTCGGTACTTTCCTCCGATAATCTGATTGTTCCAGGAACGGATCGGGATGATGGAGTCAGCGAGCAGTTCCTCCCGAACCTGACGATGAATCGCTTCGGAGTCGTATCCCCGATCCATAACGTAACACTCTGACCGTCGTATCTTGTGACATTGTGGGAGTAACCTGGCTGCATGCCGGGTATCGTGAACTCGGCTTTTCGAAGTGATGAATCCGGTGATCGCTTGTGTGTCGGTGTCAACCGAGATCGAAGTTTTCAGGAAATGTTTTCGGATTTTGCCGGTTCTGGCTGAGTAATAGTGACTCGAATATCCGCTGGTAAACCCGGACGAATCGACAGCGGTAATCGCAATTGGATCATCGTTGGAATAGAACAGACTCGTCGTTTTCCTGAATGCGTAGCGGAGGTACAGGGTTTTTATCCGACAGAAGAATTTCTGAAGAGTCGTGAAATGAGGGACGACTGATAGTTCCAACTCCTTTTGGATCGACTCCATGTCTCCGATATCTTCAACAAATTCGCGATAATGCTGATTCCGATAGTCTTTGAAGAGAATCAGGACGAGAAGTTGATACCGGGTGTAGATCTTTTTCGAATATTTACAGGAATACGGACTGAGTCGTATTGCTTTCACGATCGAAATCGCTGCTCGGATAAACCTGATATTCCGGCTCGTCGATTTCTTACTAGTCTCTGTACTTTTTGAGCACACACTCTAGTATGGAGACAATGTACCTTAGATCTTTCGGTCCATGGTGCCGTCGATTTTGAAGAGGTTTTCTACAGAGCAAAAAGAACGAAAACCCGGAGAACACCAGGATGATCGCCCGGAGAACACCAGGATGATCGCCCGGAGAACTCTTTTCATCGTTATTGGCGCGATAATAATTATTGCGGCCATCGTAGTTGCAGCGGTTGTCCTGCTCGCACCAGGTCCGAACTCTCCTGCGGGAATCTCACCGGTCCAGCCGGCTGTTTCCGGTACCGGTACGGGTGCAGAGGCGAAATCCGGGGATTCAGTATCCGTCTATTACACCGGGATGTTCACGAACGGGACAATCTTTGATTCAGACATCAACGGAACCCCGATCACGTTTACGGTTGGTTCCCACCAGGTAATCCCCGGTTTTGAAAACGCGATCATTGGCATGAAGGCAGGCCAGTCAAAGACGGTTAACATCCCGGTTGACCAGGCTTATGGAATGTATCACCCGGAATATATTCATGTCATAAACCGGACCGGGACCCTTGTGACCATGAATCTTACAAAAGGATCCATGCTTTCCTACCGGAATCCATCGACAAACACCATGAATACGGTTAAAATCCTTGCGGTAACACCCGAAACGGTAACCGTGGACGGGAACAGTCCGCTTGCCGGGCAACCCCTGGTCTTTACCATCCAGCTGGTTTCCATCAATCAGGGCACCGGTTCCCTTCCGGGAAAGACCCCCTGATATTTTTTTACGTACCTGAATTTCACATTCTGCTGTTCATTGCCCTGCTTTGAATACCAGCCATTCATTCTTTCCTGCACGTTTGAAGGGTACAAGGACATAGTTGCCGTTGCGTCGCTTCCCGTGGAAGGTGATCTCTATTTTTGCATCCTCCCAGAGTTTCGTATCATAACTCCCGTTATCCCAGATTGAGACCTTCCCGGCCCCGTATTCTCCCTCCGGAATTGTTCCCTCAAAATGACCGTAATCAAGCGGGTGATCTTCCACGGCGACTGCAAGGTGTTTCTCGCCGGTGACTTCAGGAATTCCTTTGGGTACTGCCCAGCTCTTCAGAACTCCGCCCCGTTCAAGCCGGAGGTCATAATGCAGGTGGCGGGCATGGTGCTCGTGAATCACAAAATAATTTCCCTTTTCTGTCATGGTTGTAACACCTTCCGGTTCTTTTGTTTTGCTGAAATCTCTTCTCTCCTTATAGGTTTTTAATGCCCTCACCCGGGTAAAGTTCCCGGGATTGGCGAGGCCGGTATCGTGGCCCGCGGCTCCCGGTTTTTCCTGCATATGCTCCCGGGAAAAGCCACTGGCGATACCCGGTTCCAGGCTACGGGAGACAATTGTATCGGTGAGTTGCTCACACGTGCACTCTTCCGGTTTTTTGTCCGCCCGTATCCGGATAAACCGGGGAATTCGCAGCTTGTGGTCATGGGTGACCTGCTGGTAGGCCACTTCGCAGACAGTCTCCGGGAGAAGCCAGGCAACCGTTTCTCCCGGTTCTGTACCAGTAAGTTGCGGGGTTTTCGTGCGGAGAGGTGAAAAGAGATCCATGAGCGAACCGAGGACTTGATCTGAGAAGCCCGTTCCGACCTTCCCTATATAGACAAGATCTCCTGATCTCCCCGGTTCTGCCGGGTCGTCCGTTCCGGATGTTCTCCCCCTCTGCCCGGGGGCAAAACTCTGTCGGCCGCTCGGAGAAGTCTCCGGTTTTTTGTACAGGCTGAGCAGGAGAGCCCCAAAAGCAGTACTCCGCCCACCCTGGCCGGGGGTGTAACCAACTATAATGCAGTCGCAGGAGCGTTGCCCCTTGATCTTCAGCCATGTGTCGCTTCGCCGCCCCGGCTCGTATATGCTGTCGTTACGCTTTGCCATGACTCCCTCAAGCCCGCGTGCAATTGCAGCCCGGTAATAATCTGTTCCTCGTGCCGTAACGGGAATTGAGAGCGCAACCCGAGGATCCTGGGTCACTGCGGTTGCAAGAATCTTTCTCCGTTCTGAGAGGGGGAGACCGATCAGCGGATTGCCGTTCCGTTCGAGAATATCAAAGACAATATACGTGACCGGGTTTTTGACCCGGACCGGTGGAAGCCGGCCTTTTGTGGATTGCAACCGGGGTTGTATGGCTTGGATATCAGGTTTCCCGTTTGTCATAGCAATAATTTCCCCATCGAGCACGGTTCCCGGTGCAAGTCTGACCAGTACCTCGAGCTCAGGAAACAGGGGAGCGATCTCGTGATCGTTCCTGGTCCTGAGAGAGAGGGTTTCACCCACATATGCAATCGCCCTGATGCCATCCCATTTAAGCTCGAATGACCAGTCGTTGTTATCGAAGGGTCCATCTGCAGATCGTGCAAGCATGGGATGATATCGTGTCATGGAATCGGGGAATATTACTGAGATGAGAGTGTCGCAAGTGTCTCTTTGAGGGCCTGCATGAGCTCCTTTGCTTCTTCGGGATGAGGCTCTTCATACACGATCTTCTCTCCGGCCAGCTTCTTTTGTACCAGGGATTCGATCGCTTCCCGGTACCGGTCATGGAATTCATCGAGCGCAAAATTGCCGGAGAGTTCGGTGATGATCCTTTTTGCAAGGGCAAGTTCGTTATCCAGCGGAGCCGGTAATCCCGAGAACACTTCAAGCTCATGCGGCTGTGTTACTTCGTCAGCATACCGGAGGGTCGTGAGTACAAGACCACCTCCATAGGAGTGCACAACTATGGGATGCTCCTTTGTCCGGAGCGTGATTGTCCCGACTGCCGCGAGACTCATTTCGGTCAGGGCCGTGAGAAGGAGACTGTATGCCTCTTCGCTCCGGTCAGGGACCAGGATGTACGAGTTCCCGAAATACATGGGATCGAGCGAGAGGTAGTGCACGAATTTCCCAATCCGGATCTTCCGGTCTGATTCAGGCATGACGGCTTTAAGCTCCTCCGGTTCGAAGATGAGGAACTCTCCCTTCCGGATCTCGTAACCTTTTACGGTATCAGCCCACGGGATTACCCTCCCCTCTTTTGAACAAACCCGGTCATACCGGAGCGGCTGCCCGTCAGCCCGGTGAAGCAACCGGAAGGAGAACGATTTGTCCCTCACCATGGAGTTAAGTCGCACCGGTACATTGACGAGGCCAATAGTGAGACTCCCGCTCCAGAACGCCCGCCCCCCGGTACCGGTTGTTCTCCCGGTCACCGGTGCCGGGGGTGTTTTTCCGGAAAGACCGGCCTTCTCCGGCCGGTCTTCCGGTCCGTTCATGTCAATCACTACGCCCTTTGCTGATTGGGCGACCGTTCCGGCCTTCTTTTCAGACTTCCTGCTCACCGGCGCGGATTCCGGCAAGACTGTCCTAGCTGCTGATTTTCTGGCGGTTTTCAAGAATTCCCCTCTATGGATCCCTGGTTCCCGGAACTATTGTCCTGATATTAAAATCTTCGGCACGTATGCCCGGTTTCAGATCCTCCCACCGGACCGGGGCTGATACCGTTGCCCCCGGGGTTCCCCGGAGACTGTAGGGGGCGGCCATTGTTTTCCCGTGAGCGTTCTGGAGGTAATCGATAAAGATCGTCCCCGGGTCCTGCGAGTGGGGAAACTCCGATACGACATGCGGGGTATCCTTTGCAATCTTCCTCCCGATCCTGTGGGCGAATTCCCTGACCTGTTCGAACCGGTAACCGGCGAGAAGAGGCACAAGAATATGGACACCTTTCTTTCCGGATGTTTTTACGTATGACCTGATGCCGGCATCTTCAAGATGTCCTTTCACAATATGCGCAACACCAACAACATCATCGAACGTAAGCGGGGGTTCGGGATCAATATCGAAAAGGAGCAGATCGGGAGATGTGTAGTCCCCGGCTTTTGAGAGGGATATATGCAGTTCAAGGGAGGCGAGGTTTGCAAGCCAGATAAGCGTATCGAGATTGTTGCAGAGAACGAAATGCACATCACGGTCCGCAGTCTCACTGTAGCGGGTGAAGATTTCAACAAAGTCCGGGGTTCCCGGAGGGGCATCCTTCTCGTAAAAATCTTCCCGCCCGATACCTTCCGGGTAGCGGTGCATGGTGAGCGGCCGGTCCATAACGAAGGGAAGAATCCGTGGGGCCATCCGGATATAATAGGTTATAACTTCGTTTTTGGTGATGCTGGTGAGCGGATATAATACCTTGTCAAGATTCGTCAGCCGGACCCGGGTCAGCTCGCCTAGTTTGGTTGTCTCCGTTTTTTTCACCTGTTTGTCCTTATTGCCCTTTATTGATTATCCGGGAAAAATAGTTTCCGGGTTTTCTGCCCGGGAAAAAAGCAGGTAGACAAACAAACACAATCCCCGGCCGGTCTTTGAAATCATGGGTGACGTAAAAGAATTGTTTAATGGTTAAGTACTAATCCAGCCCCTGACACTCTTTAATTTTTAACAATCATTCGCCCCCTCAAGCGTCAGCCCTGCCCTCATAGGGGGCGGGGGCGCATGCGATTCCTCCGGATTACCTGGACGTCGAATCATAGATACCCCGTTATCGCAATTGGGGCGCCACAGCGGTGGGGCGAAGCCCCTGGAGCGTTTAGTGTTTTTGATCCAGGCGGATGTACTTTTTTCTATCGCATTTTGCAAGTCCAGTTATTATCATTTTCACTTTCGTAAATCCTTCCTGGATTGGAGGGGGCTGAAATAGTACATTCCCCTTTCTAAAAGAAGGGATCCGGTAAAGAAACTGTCGCGGAAGTTCTGCCCCTCACCCAGGATCCAGGTTCTCGAGAATTCTATGGTTCCTGTTCCAACTGTTCACCGAGTTCATCTTCCGTGCACCAGATCTCCAGTGCCATGTCGATACCGGCATACTCCTGGTGGTACTCCTCGACAGTAGATCCTCCATCCATCACGAGCTGGCTTACCATCTTTCCTTCCCGGAACCCGTAGAGCTTCCGGTACGGCCACGCCGGGACAAGGACCGCGGTACGCTCGTAATAGACATCCTGGGCAAGCGGGTGGGTACAGTAGATCCCACTCGAAACTTCAAAGAGTACCTCCTTCATATACCTGCGGATGTACCAGCGCAGCTCGGCAACCAGGGAGAGTGCGCTGCCGAGCGTGGAAACGGTAAGATATACCCCGCAGGGTTTGCGTTTCGGGTGGTAAAAGCGCAGGATCATCCTGCTCGTTTCAGAAGAAAAAAGGGTTGTGTGGAGATCGATTCCTTCCTTCTGGATCAAAAGAATGTTCATGAAGGATCTCCCGGTACGGCAGAAGACTTTTCGGAGCAACCGCTTCAGATGTACATGCGGTTGTCACCGGTTGTCTCTGCTTTGACCTTATGGACAGCGTTGATGAAATCAGGCATCTCGATGACGGTTGCTTCCCGGCGGACCGCCATCATCCCTGCCTCGCGACAGACTGCCTGGAGTTCTGCGCCCGTTGAACCCTCCGTCATTGCGGCGAGCATCTCCAGGCTTATTTCTTCAGCGAGCTGCATCTTCCGGGAATGGATCTTCAGGATCTCGCGGCGTGCCTCGAGATCCGGAAGAGGGATCCGGATCAGGCGGTCAAACCGGCCGGGCCGGAGGAGTGCCGGATCAAGCATATCGACCCGGTTTGTTGCTGCCATTATCCGGACATCGCCACGGTTATCAAACCCGTCCATCTCGGTGAGAAGCTGCATGAGCGTCCGCTGCACCTCGGCACTTCCCGAGGTTCCATCATTGGTCCTCATGCTGCCGACCGCATCGATCTCATCAATAAAGACGATCGCCGGAGCCCGCTCGCGGGCAAGCTGGAAGAGCTCGCGGACAAGCCCGGCTCCTTCACCGATAAACTTGTGCACGAGCTCGCTTCCCGACATCCGGATAAAAGTTGCCTTTGCCTCGTGGGCGACGGCCTTTGCAATGAGTGTCTTCCCGGTCCCGGGGGAACCATGGAGAAGGATCCCTTTTGGGGGTTCAACCCCGACCCGTTTGAAAATCTCCGGCTTGGTCAGCGGGTACTCAACAGCTTCACGCACTTCCTTTATCTCATCGCAGAGACCGCCGATCTGTGCGTAGCTGATCTCGGGAGACTCTTCGAGCTCCATGACCCGCACTCTCGAATCATAGATATTGCCAATGACCTTGACGATCGAGAGTGCATTGTTGACAGCGACCTTTGATCCCATCTTCAGGAGTGGACGAAGTTCTTCGGGAGCGTGGGTAAGATACTCCTGGTTGTTCCCCTGCTGCCGCAGGTATATCTCGCCATTCTCGAGGATATCGACAATGACTGCGACAAACAGCGGCATACGCTTGAGCTGGTTGTTCTCCCGCTTGAGCTGGCCGTTCTCCTTCTGGAGCTCGTCGACTTTTACTTTCAGGTCGAGCAGGGATGCTTCCAGTTCATTGAGCTGGATCTGGTATTTGAGCTCGGGTGAAGGTGCAGTATTATTGACGGCAGACTCTTCCATATCAATCTTATATGTTCATCTTCAACCATTTATGTGGTGTGATTTTGATAATCCATGGAAGGGGGATCGCCCCCGGGAAGGGGAGAGGACTCCTGCTTGTCAGCCCGGCACCGATATCATTCCTGTCCGGTGTTGATCCGGAGTCAGGGATCATTGTCGAGACCGGCCATCCGCTTCGCGGAGAATGTATCGCGGGGAAAGTGCTTGCGTTCCCGTACGGGAAGGGATCTACGGTAGGTTCCTATGTGCTCTATGCCCTCAGCAGGAACGGACACGCTCCAGCTGCAATAATCAACGCGGAGGCAGAACCGATCATTGCGACCGGTGCAATCATCGGTGAGATCCCCATGATTGACCGGATTGATGTCCCGTTTAACCGGCTCCGGAACGGTACCCTTGTAACGGTTGATGGCAGTCGCGGGGAGCTGGTATTTGAAGGAACTCAGGGTTAAGGAATTTTGCTTTTTTCTCTGAAACGCGAAAGCATCATATAACACCAGATCGCACAATTCAAGCATGCAGTTTAAGGACATTCTTCTCGTAGTGGTTGTTCTCGGTGCCTGCATCGCTCTAGCGGGATGCAACGGGACGCAGCCATCTTCCGGAACGGTCGCACCACTATCCACTTCCGGTACAGGGTCCGGGGCGGGTCCCGTGAGTCTTGTCACCCAGCCGACTGATGCTATTCCTTCTTACAATTCGGTGACCGTGTCCGTTGGCGAGAAGGATTATCTCGGCAGCATCCCGGTAATTTTCCAGGGGGGGCTCGGTCAGATCCATGTATCGAAGATAACTGCAACCCTCTACCGTGCTGATGGTCAGGTTATAACGAAGAATATCGGCTCGAACAAGGGTGATGAAGCCGACCTCCCGGGGACCTGGCAGACCGATCGCATAACGGTTGATGTTACGATAAATGGCCAGACCTATCGCGTCGCAGACCAGCTCAGTGCATACCGGACACGGGATTAACCCTGTATCCACACATCCCTTTTTAAAAAAAAGGAATTATTATCCGGTAATTTCCCCGATCCATGAAAGTAAACTGGCGGCTCATCCATGCCGCAAGAAATTCTTTTGCCACACTTTCTGCTGCATGCGGGCAGGAAGGATATTTCCTGAATCCGGTCGGGAAACCGGAAGATGATGTCACATGCTATTCGCTCAATTCCATCAATGAGGCCATGTTCCGGCAGGAGATTGCTGACACTTCCTGTATAACGATTGTTGGAGGGCCTCACGCGACAGCATGTCCCCGTGAAGTTACAAAGTACGCAGATTTTGTTATTACCGGAGAAGGTGAATATACTCTCCCCCGGCTTCTTGCAGATATCGATGCGGGCGGATCCGGGCATATCCCCGGTGTGATGACCCGGGATTTTTACGCACCGGCTGACACCGGGGTACGGCTTGATGCGTTTCCTGCGTTTGGGGAATACAAGGGGTACGTGGAGATCTCCCGGGGCTGCCCGTTTTCCTGCGGATACTGCCAGACCCCGCAGATCTTCGGGCATTGCATGCGGCACCGGTCCATTGATGCAATCGAAACTTTTGCAAACCGTTATAATCAGGCCCGGTTCGTCACCCCCAACGCTTTTGCCTATGGATCCGATGGCGTTCATCCGCGATGGGATAAGCTTGAACGTCTCCTTACATGCCTCGACCATGAGATCTATCTTGGAACCTTCCCCAGCGAGGTCCGGCCTGAATTCGTCTGCGAGGAATCGCTCTCGCTCGTGAACCGGTACTGCTCGAACACAAAACTTCATTTCGGGGCGCAATCCGGGAGCAATACCGTGCTTGGGCAACTGCTCCGGGGACATAAGGTTGAAGATGTGATCTCGGCAGTCGAACTCTGCCGGGAATATGCGCTGACCCCGGTTGTTGATTTCATTGTCGGCCTTCCGTTCGAGACCGATGATGACCAGCGTGCGACCCTTGACCTGATACAGTGGGTTGCACGGTACGGGAAGGTCCACGTTCACCGGTTTATCCCTCTGCCCGGAACCCCGCTCGCCGGTCAGGACGCGCGTGCTCTCCTGCCGGAAACCGAAAAAATATGCGGAAAGCTCGCATTAACGGGCAGATTAACCGGCTCGTGGAACGATCCTGCGGTAAGGTTTTTTAGACGCGGTTTGAAATGATATACCATGAAAGATGTGCTATTGATAGCAGATCTCCATGGTCAATTCGGTAAAATTGATTCATTTCTGGAGTTAAATCCAGAAGCGGTATTTATCGCAGGCGATATTACGAATATGGGTCCGGTTGACGCGGTCGATGACGTGCTCTCACGCATCGATGTGCCGTGTTTTGCAGTGCCCGGCAATTGCGACCCCCGTGAGATCCTCGAGACACTTGAACACTCAGACGCCGTGTGCCTCCACGGATCCCAGATAAACCTGGGAAAGATGTCAATTGTGGGCATCGGAGGGTCCAACCCGACCCCGTTCGGCACCCCGTTTGAGATGACCGATAAGCAGATCGATGATGGTCTGAACGCGGCAATGAAGAAGATGGAGAAGACAGTTCGTAACATTCTCCTGGCCCATGCACCGCCGTTGGAGACCCTCGATACGATCAATGGCGAGCATGTCGGCAGCGCGAGCATCAGGAAGCACATGAAGTCTTTCGATCTGGTCTGCTGCGCCCATGTCCATGAACAGCGTGGTGTTCTGGACCTCGAAGGTGTCAAGATTGTGAACCCCGGTCCGGCAATGGATGGCCATTGCGCCATGATTCATTTCGGGACCGAGGCAAAAGATATCAGGATCGAACTGCTGACCGTTTAGACATAAGCAGTTCCAGGTACGAGGCGAGGATTGGCTCGCCCTGTACCCCAATCTCTTTTGCAATGCTCTGGATCCGTGCCGTGACATCCGTTTTTTCGTCATCAGCGATGATCTCAATTTCGACGAAATTACCAAGTTCATCGACCGAATCGAGCGAGATCGTTGCATTCCCGAGCCGGTAATTCTCCCGCAGCTTGTTGACCTCAGCTGTTCTCGTAAATCCCAGCCGGTCAAGCATCTGCTCGAAGACTTCACCCGATTCAACAGCATTGTTCAGCTCTTCACGTGCCTTGAGGCCACCCTTTTGTATCTTCGCTCCTTTGTAGGTGACAACGGCCCGATCATTCGTGTAACGCACACGGAGAGCCTCATCGGTTACCCCAAAATCCCGGTGGGGGGCGTTGTAATAGATATCGTGTTCATGGACTTTTCCCCGTATTTCAGCATTGCGGGCAATAAGCCGGTTCCTGATGGGATCAAGTTCCGCGACTGCAACTTTTAATTCAATTTCGAGCATGGATGTGCCACACGTTTATCTGTCTTCGTTGCGATTTAATATAGTCAGGTGAAACATGGCAATTAAAGAAGGAGATTTTATCAGACTGAGCTATACCGGCAGCATCAATGGTGCTGTTTTCGATACCACCAATGAAGAAGAAGCAAAGAAAGCCGGTATCCACAGCCCGAATGCAATCTACGGCCCGGTAACCATCTGTGTAGGTCAGAAGCATGTTATTGTCGGCCTTGACGAGGAACTTGTTGGCAAAAAAGCAGGTGCTGAGGGAGAGATTGTCGTTGCCCCGGAGAAGGCATTTGGCGAACGCGATCCGAAACGGATCCAGTCATACCCGAAGAACAAGTTTTCCGAAAAACCAGTCCGCGGTATGCCCGTCAAGATCGAAGATCAGGGTGAAGGGACCGTTGTTGATGTCATCGGCAACAGGTTCATTGTTGACTTTAACCCCCAGCTCGCCGGCCAGACGCTGACCTACTCCTACAAGATCGAAGAGAAAGTAACCGACTCACTCGACCAGCTCAGGGGAATTGTCCGGTTGTACTCCGGGAAGGAGATGGAGATCTCCATGGATGACGGAAAAGCAACGGTAACACTCCCGGCCGGTATTAATTATGACCGCCGCTGGCTTCTCTGGCGCGGGCGGATCATCCACGAAGGTTTCGAGTTGATCAAGGGTATTTCCGAGATCGTTCTTGTCGAGTCTTTCAAGAGACCCGAGAAGAAGGAAGAATAATCCTGTCTTTTTTCCGGATTTTCCGGCTCCATAGATTCAATACTATACATCGTTCCATATGAATATGGTGAAGAATAATTTTGTATGGCGGGACGATGGATATCCCGGCTCCCTTTTCCGGATCCTGAAGAGCTGGAACGGAAGGGAGATGTTCCCGGTTTAATCCGGTTACTCGGGCGTGGAAGTTTCGATTCCCAATGGCAGACTGCCGACCGGTTGGGAAGACTGGGAAGGCGTAACGTCCCGCTCCTGGTCAAATCTCTCGAACACAGTACTTCTCTAAATTTACCTCCGTGAATTTTGGCAAGTCATCAATACTCTCAACCTCTGATCAACCAAACGGTCGAAGAACAGAAACAAATGAGACAAATTTGAGTTTTTTCCGAATCCCTTCCCAGACCAATAGCCGGAAGAAATCGAAACGGAACAAATCTTCAGCAACGGTTCTTGGTCCTCGTTGAACCTTAGAGAAGAACATCCATTGAAGAGAGACCCAGATATTTTTGAGAAGGAAAGAGATTATCGTCAGCAGGTACCGGATCACAACGTTTCTTGTGGATGTCCTTGCTTTCACGATATTCCGGATACGGTACGAAGACTCGATCGCAAACCGGTTCTTGTAGACCCGGTAGATCCGACGGGGTTTCCAGTTAATACCATACACGACGTAACCCAGGTTCACATTCCCGTATTTCTTATTCCTTCCCAGAAGGTACTGGACATCAATTGCCAGAGTAAGAGAAAGAGGTTCGCCAGTTCCCATCATCGTATACTGTGCATACCGGGAATGATTTCCCCGGAGTATTTTCTTGAGTTCTTCGCCGTGTTTTCTCACCGGAACAATGTGCGGGATCTTTTCCTTCTGGAGAAATGAGAACACATCTTTTGAGTAAAATCCCCGATCAAGACAGAGTACTTGGGTGTTCACTTTTGCGTTGTGGATTATGGCCAAAAATTTCCGGATGTACTCGACCTTTGACACACCCTTCTTCACCGGGAAAACTGCAAGGGTCTGCCGTTGACCTTTTGTTGTTATGTAGAGCGAAACATACGAGTAAAATGTGGTTGTTGATTTCTTCATTTTACTCTTGAGGACGTAATCTTTGTTCGCTTCGATAATTTCGCCATAATAAGGATCGTCGGTGAAATCTATGGCAAAACGATACGATTTTCCGGGAACAAGGATCTGATCGTTTGAATAGGTGAGGATCTTTGATTGTATTTCGAAAAGCGATTCTAAATCCACCTTCGATAAATGGTATCTGACTGACGTTTCACACGGGACTTTTTCTCCGGCCTTATTGATGGAATGCACGGATAGTTTGGTTGCTGACATCCCAACAAGTGACTGGATAAGCGTCTTTTGTCTCAGTGTTCCGTTGATGGAAATGGTGAGATTCCGGTTGATTGCATCCACTGCTATTTCGGAACAATCTTCTGCTCGGATCTCATTCTTTATTCGGCGGGTGAATTGCCGTCTATTTGCCATATGCGGCGCCCGCTGCCTATTTAGATCTGCCGGTTTTGATTAGCCTCGGCTAAAAATTAGTGAAGTACTGAGACTCGGAAAAGTTGTCCGGTCATTGTGCAATTAAGATTGCATATACCATTTTTTTCGCCCGGCGTCTTTTGAGACGTGTATAAAAACAGTATTGATAATCCCTGATGTACATATATGTGTACCGGAAAGGGTATATGCGGTCTTTTAAAAACCTGTATACATAAGCGCGTCAGTCAGCGCGTAAGAAATCTGGAAAATTTTCACTACATTCAATTGGCGGGGGCAAAAAATTCATGACCAGGAGTGATGCAGAGGCGATGCTGCGGCAGGGCATCGAACTCTATGATCTCGGCAGGTACCAGGAGGCAATCGTAATGTTCGACCGGGGTCTCTCCCTGGATCCCGGCCTTGCAAAAGCACAGTATTTCAAGGGTATCGCGCTCTACGATATCGGAAAATTTGACGAAGCGATCGAGGCTTACGATAGTGCGATCAGGCTCGACCCCTCCGACCCGAATGCCTGGTACAACAAGGCAGCAACCCTCGCCCAGATCGGACGGAATGAAGAAGCTCTTGTAGCCTGCGACCGTCTCCTGGAGATCCGGTTTGATAATGCCGAAGCATGGATCCTCAAGGGAATTGCACTCTACGAGCTCGGGCGATTTAAGGACGCGATCAGCGCCTACGACCATGCACTCACCGTGGACCCCCGCCACGCAAAGGTGTATTACAATAAAGGCATTGCGCTTGCGGATCTCGGCAGGCACAATGATGCTATTGCAGCATACGACAATGCCATCGAGATCGTCCCCAACTATGCCAAGGCGTACTACAACAAGGGCATCTCCCTCTACGATATCGGAAAGTACGATGAAGCATTAAAGGCATTCGACAAAGCGTATTCGATCGATCCCACCGATATATGGGTCTGGTATTACCGGAGTTTCATTCTTGCAAAACAGGAGCGGTACGAAGAGGCAGCTGAGGCTGCGGACCGGTTCCTTGAGAACGAGACCGGCCATGCAGACATCTGGGCGATCCGGGGTATCTCGCTCTTCCGGCTTGGCCGGCTTCCCGAATCGGTCGAATCATTCCGGCATGCCATCGAATCCAACCCCCAGCTTGCCGATGCATGGTTCTACCTTGGTCTTGCCCTGAACAATCTCGGCCAATACCGGGAAGGGGTCGGGGCTTTTGATCATACCATCGATGTCAACCCCGCAAATGCCCAGGCATACTATCACCGCGGGATTGCCTCCTACCGGCTCGAAGAGTACCGCGATGCGATGCTCGATTTCGAACGTGTCCTCTCGTTCGACCCGGAGAATACCGATGCCCTGTACCGCAAGGGTGTGTCCTGTATCCACCTGAGCAGGTACGAAGACGCTCTCGAAGCGTTCACCAGAGCTCTTGAGAACAAACCGGATCACGCGGGCTCCTTCTACTACCGGGGAATAGCACTCACCCGGCTCGGCCGGCACAAGGATGCCATCGAATCATTTGAGTCCGCACTCTCCCTCGATTCCGGGTGCGCCTCTGCCGGTTACCAGGAAGGACTCTCCTACGCTCTGCTCGGCCGGTTCAGCGAAGCAATTGAAGCATACGAGCTTGCCCTCCGGATAACGCCGGACTACGCTGATGCACTGTACCACAAGGGGTTTGCTCTCGCTAAACTGGGACGGACCGAGGACGCCATACGTGAATTCGACCGGACCATAACCTTCGCTCCGGCAAATGCCCCCGCGTACCACCATAAGGGCCTTCTCCAGGCAAAACTCGGGCTCTATGAGGATGCCATCCTTTCGTTCGACAAGGGGATCCAGGTTCGGCCCACGTACGCCCAGGCTTTTTTCGATAAAGGTCTCGCGTTTTCACGGCTGGGGAAGTTTGAGGAAGCGATAGAATCTTTTGAAGAAGCAGTAACCCTCAACCCGAATCATCTCAACGCGTACTTCAACAACGGTCTCGCTCTCGCCCGGCTTGGCCGGTACCCGGAAGCGGTAGCATCATTTGACAAGGCGATCGGGATCGATCCCGCACACGTACCGTCCCATCTCAACCGGGGGTTAGCCCTGGCAGAGACCGGCCAGTACGCGGAATCACTTGCAGGTTTTAACGAAGTACTTACCCTTGCTCCCCGTGATCCGGATGCACTCTATAATAAAGGTAAAGCTCTCTTTGCGCTCGGTCGTTATGATGAAGCTCTCGTATCGCTGGATGATGCCCTTTTGGAAAATCCTGCACTCGGTGATGCGTGGCTTTATAAAGGAAATACCCTCTCGCGCCTTGGCCGTGACGAGGAATCAATCGGGGCATTCGACAAGGCTGTCACACTCGGGCGGAACCCGAATGAATCGTTCCTGAACAAAGGTATCTCGCTCTTCCGGCTGGGCAGGCATGCCGATGCAGTTGCGGCCCTTAACCGGGCGCTTGAGGAAAAGTCTGATGAACGTGCATGGTACTACAAGGGGGCCTCACTATCTGCGCTCGGGCGGTTTGATGAGGCGATAAAAGCGTTCGAGAATGCGATTGCACTGGACCCCCGGTGCACCCACGCAATCTCCGGAAAAGCCGCGGCTCTTTCACATGTCGGGAATCCTGAGGAAGCAGTCACCCTGTACGACCAGGTCCTGAATATCGATCCCGAAAACCCCGGGATCCTTTTCGCAAAGGGAATCGCCCTTTCCACGCAGGAACGGTACCAGGATGCGATACCGGTCTTTGAGCACGCGATTGAACGGGACCCGCAAAATGACGAGGGGTACTACTATCTCGGTATCGCGTATGCCGGCTGTGAACGGTTCACCGATGCCATCGGGGCGCTTGACCACTCAATAGCGCTGAACCCGCAGAATGCCCTGTCCTATCATTTCAAGGGAATTGTGCTCATCGAGCTTCACCGGTACGAGGATTCACTCTCGGCCCTGAACCACGCACTCGCGATCGATCCGGAGAATGCGGTCACCAGTTACTATCTTGGGTATGTCCATCTCAAGCTCAACCAGTTCGAGGCAGCTGTTGCCTCCTTTGACAAATCGATCGCCATCGATCCATCCAATAGCGAAGCAACCGTCAACAAGGGGGTCGCTCTCTTCCGCTCCGGCAGACTTCCTGAGGCATCTGCTGCCCTGAACCGGGCTGTCCAGTCAGATCCCCGGAATCCCCGGGGCTGGTACTATCTTGGTACAACTTACGCGGAAGCAGCAGATTATGATAATGCAATCCGTGCGTTCGATAAGACTCTTGGTCTCGATCCCGCCTGTATCCGGGCCTGGCTCGGGAAAGGGAAAGCCCAGGCAGAGATCGGGGACCATTCCGATTCCCTTATCTCGTTCGAACGAGCGCTAGCCCTTGACCCGGATGATGATGTCGCGTTGTTCCGGAAGGGGATTGCGCTCCTCCGTCTCAACCGGTATGATGAAGCGATCCCGGTCTTCCGTGCCCATGCAGCCCGCAGGCCCGGGGATGCAGAATCGCATTACCAGCTCGGTCTTGCGTTAGCCGGGTGCGGGGAGTACGAGGAAGCCCTCATATCATTCGAGCGGGCAACGGAGATCGATACCTCGCACGTGGCAGCCCTGTACGCGTACGGCTCCACACTCCTCCGGCTGGAACGCTTTTCCGATTCTCTAGGTGTATTCGACCGTGTTCTTACCCTTTCCGGGAAGGATATCTCTGCGCTGTACGGGAAAGGTACCGCACTGCTCCAGCTTGGACGGAATAATGAGGCAGCAGAATGTTTCGATAATCTCCTGCGGATTCAGCCCGGTTTCGTGGACGCATGGGCCGGTAAAGGTATTGCCCTCTCCCGGGTAGGAGACTATGAATCCGCGATTGTCGCGCTCGACAAGGTTATTGAGCTCGATCCTGCCAACCCCGATGCGGTTGTACGGAAAGGTATAGCCTTGTCCGAGATCGCCCGGTACGATGAAGCGATCGCCGCATTCTCGCTTGCAACCAGCCGGAATCCTGACAATTATAAAGCCTGGTGCTATAAGGGAATCGCCCTTGCAGCGCTCGACCGGTCCGGGGAAGCAGTTGCAGCATTCGACAAATCGCTCGAGATCAACCGGCGGTGTTCCCGGGCCTTTTTCGAGCGGGGCAACGCCCTCCTCCAGATGGATAAGCCTCTTGAAGCAGTGATCTCGTTTGACCAGGCACTTGAGATAACCCCGGCAAACCCGGAGATACTCTTCCGGAAAGGCATTGCGCTTGCCCAGCGTGAGCGGTATGATGATGCAATAAAATCATTCGAGACAGCGCTCGGACTTGACCCGGAGAATGCCCCCGGCTATTACTACCTGGGTGTCGCCCTTACCGGCCGCGAGCGGTTCAATGATGCGATACGGGCATTCGACCGTTCTCTTGCTCTCGACCCCTCGAACGCCTCAGCCCACCATTACCGGGGGATTGCCCTCATCCAGCGGGAACGGTTTGACGAGGCAGTCGATGCCCTGAAACGTTCGAACGAACTCGATCCGGCCAACGCTTTCACCAACTATTATCTCGGTATTGCCCATCTCCAGAACCGGAACTATGAAGCCTCCATCACGGCATTCTCAAAAGCAATCGAGCTCGACCCGACACTTACGGACAGTTATGTGTACCAGGGAATGGCCCTTGTCGAACTCACACGCTATGAAGAAGCTGTCGTTCTCCTCGATCGCGGTCTTGCTGCCAACCCTTCGTTTATTGATGCCCTGATCTGCCGCGCCGGTGCTCTTGTTACGCTTGGCAGGTACCCTGAAGCAATCGAGACCGATGACCGTATCCTCTCGCTTAATCCCTCGCTTGTCGATATCTGGATGCAGAAGGGGGACTCGCTCTCTGCACTTGACCGGAAGCAGGAAGCCATCATAGCGTTCACAAAAGCCCTTGAGATCAACACGAGTCTCTCTGATGGCTGGATCAAGAAGGCGGGTGCCCAGTACGATCTCGGGCGAATCCAGGATGCGGTTGTTTCTTACTCGCGGGCGCTCGATATCAACCCGGCGCTCCGGGATATCTGGATGCGACGGGGCGATGCACTCGGTGAACTCGGGAAGACCGAGGATGCCATCGACTCGTATGCAAAATCACTCCGGATCGATCCCGACCAGGTCGGGGTCTGGATCCGGCAGGGGAAAGCCCTGTACGAACTTGCCCGGTACCAGGAAGCTATCGATTCGTTTGACAGCGCAATCTCGTTAAACCAGCGGTGCATTGAGGCATTCCATTACAAGGGACTTTGTCTGGAAAAGATGGACCGCACCCATGAAGCGATCCAGATCTTCGAAGTCTTAATCGAGATAGATCCGCAAAACGGGGATGCCCATTACCACAAGGGGCTTGCGCTTGCAAAGCTTGGCGATCACCGCGATGCCATCATGGCGTTTGAGAAGACCATTGCGATCCTCCCGTCATTTGCTGCGGCCTGGTACTGGAAAGGAAGATCCTTAATCGAGACCGGGAAATATTTCGATGCCGGGTTTGCGTTCACCCGGGCGCTCGAAATCGAGTCATCCTATACCGAAGCATATTACTATCTTGGCCTCTCGTTCCTGAAACAGGGAAAACATGCTGAAGCCATCGACGCTTTTGACAAGAACCTTGCCAAGGACATGAGCAATGCCCAGGCGTATTACAACAAGGGTGTTGCCCTTTCTAAACTCGGCAGGCACGAAGATGCCCTTGCAGCATATGACCGGTCCCTCATCAATGATCCGGAAAACGCGCTCGCGTTTTATCACAAAGGGCGATCGTTTGCCGAACTCGACCGTCTGAACGATGCGGTCTTTGCCTTCGAAAAGACGCTCCAGCTCAAGCCAAAGTACACCGATGCCCGGATGCGAAAAGGTCTTGCGCTCTACAGTCTTGGCAAGTTCCGGGAAGCCCTTAAGGATTTCGAGAAGACGATCCAGGAGAATGCGAACAACCTCCACGCATACTACCAGAAGGGGCGGACACTCTTTGAGCTGGGGAAATTCCCGGATGCAGTGGATGCCTACACCCGGGTTATCGAGCTTGACCCGAAATACGGGGATGCCTATTTCCATAAAGGAATCACGCTGTATACCTTATCGCGATATGATGAGGCAGTCCTCTCGTTCGATCATGCACTTGAGATCGATCCGAACCGTGCGCGTGCATCCTATTACCGGGGATCGGCATTACTGAAACTCGGGCGTGCCCGTGAGTCGGTCCCATCCTTTGACTCCGCACTCTCGAGTGACCCGGCTTTTGCCCCCGCTCACTACGAACGGGGACTTGCCCAGTATGCTCTCGGCATGTACCGCGATGCCATCGATTCCTTCGACCATGCGCTCGAAAACGATCCGGGTCTTGCCGGGGCTGCATACTATAAGGCCCGGGCGTTCCAGGATCTTGCGAACTTTGAAGAATCACTCGCGGCCTGCGAAAAGGCTCTTGAGATCCAACCGGAGTATGCAGAAGCCTGGTACCGGAAAGGAACGATTCTCACGGATCTCGAACGCCATGCCGATGCGGTTGAAGCTTTTGAGCGGGCTCTCGAACTCAACCCCTCCGGTGTTGAAACGTACTTCGATCTCGGCATGTCGCTTGTCAAAGTCGGGCGGCAGGCTGAAGCGATCGAAGCCTTTGACCGGATTATCGAACAGGTTCCGCGGTATGCGCCGGCGTTTTTCAACAAGGGGATGGCCCTTGCCGATATTGGCATGAATGAAGAGGCAGTCCTCTCGTTTACGATTGCCCTTGAGATAAACCCAAACGATGCCTCTGTACTTTTCCAGAAAGGGCTTGCCCTCGCACGGCTTGAGAATTTCCGTGAAGCGATATCGGCTTTTGAGTCAGCCCACATTCTCGACCCGCTGCGTGCGGATATCCTGTTCCAGAAAGGAACGGTGCTCGCACGGATGGGCCGGCAGGAAGACGCGGTAGAAGAGTTCAACCGTTCACTCAGGCTCGATCCGCGGAACACCGATGCCCTGTACCAGATGGGTCTCTCCCTTGCGGAACTCGGGAAATTTGATGAGGCTATAGAGGCCCTTACCCGGACGCTCGAAGTATCGCCCAAGATCGCCAATGCGTGGCTCATCAAGGGGTTCTGTCTCTTTGCTGCCGGCAGGTACCAGGAATCGGTGTATGCCTGCAACAACGCGCTCGAACTCGAGCCCGGGAACGCCCACACGTTATTCTATAAAGGCCGGGCTCTCATCAGCCTCGAAAATAGTGCCGAGGCGATCGCTGCATTCGACCAGGCACTTGCAATCCAGCCGGAGTTTGGCGAGGCGTACTATTACAAGGGTATCGCTCTCCAGAAAGGAAACGATCGTGCAGCAGCAGCAGACGCGTTTGAACAGGCAAACCGCTTAATGCCTGAGTTCACCGATGCTTTCCTCCAGCGGGGCCGGGTCCTCTCCGGGCTCGAACGGTTCCGGGAAGCTGCCGACGCCTTTGCCCACGTAATTTCTGCAACACCGGACGAGCTTACTGCATGGTACGGGAAAGCCCGGGCTCTCGACCGGCTCGATCTCGTGGATGAGGCAGTGAGTGCGTACTCACGGGTCAACGAGATCGCTCCTTCCTGCGAACGCGCCTTCCAGTACAAGGGGGTGGTCCAGTACCGGAACAAATCCTATGCAGATGCCATCGATTCGTTCACCCGGGTGCTCGAACTCAACCCTTCCAATATTCTGGCATGGGACGAGAAGGGAAGATCGTTTGCTGCTCTCGGGAATTTCCGGAACGCGATCGAAGCATTCGATTCACTCCTTGCGCTGAAACCTGACAGTGCCGGCATCCAATTCGAGCGCGGGCTTTCGTACGTCCAGCTGAAAGATCCGAAGATGGCACTTGAAGCGTTCGACCGGTGCATAACCCTGGGGCTCGACACGGCACCGGTGTATGCCGAGAAAGGGTATGCCCAGTTCGAACTCGAAGAGTTCGAGCCGGCAATCCGGTCATTCGATCTCGCGCTCACCCGGGATGCGGATATCCTCCTTGTTCACCTGAGAAAGGGCCAGGCACTCAACCGGGTCAGGAGATATGAAGATGCGGTAACGCTCTTCGATGCCGTCCTCTCGACCGATCCGGAGAATGCAGTCGCGCTTCGGGAACGGGGTACCGCGCTCACCCGGCTCTCCCGGTTTGAAGATGCAGTGATCGCACTCGACCGGGCGCTTGAGTACGACTCCTCCGACCCGGAACTCCTTGCCTGCAAGGGTTACTCGCTGTACCGGCTCGGCCGGTACCGGGAATCGATCGAAGCCCTGGGCCGATCCCTGAAGCACAAGCCACGGAATGAGTTCGCTCTCTTCTTCCGGGGCAAGGCGTTTCTCCGGGCTGACCGGCCGGAAGAAGCGGTCGCAGCGCTTGGAAAGGCAATTGCTATCGACAACCGGAAAGCAGCATCGTGGTACTACCTCGGCCGGGGACACTGGATGCGTTCAGCGTACGAAGAAGCGCTCGAAGCATTTGAAAAAACCGTTGCTCTCGATGAATCCTGCGCAACCGGGTGGCACTATACCGGCGCAACTCTGGCAAAGCTCGAACGTTTCGAAGAATCCATCCCGGCGTTCGATCGTTCGCTTGCGCTCAAACCGGATACCCGCGATTCCGCGTACCAGAAAGGACTCGCGCTTGCTGCCACGGAGAAGTACAGCGACGCTGTCGCTGCATTTGAGCTTGCACTATCGCTCGGCCAGCATGACGGTGCCCTCTTCCTCAACCGCGGGCTCTCCCAGATGGTACTTGGGAACTTTGAGGACGCTCTTGCATCCTTCGACCTGTCTGTCGGACTTGTCCCTGACAACGCAATAACCTGGCTTGCGAAAGGCGAGACCCAGTTACATCTCAAAAATTCTGAAGGAGCACTGGCTGCCTTCGAACGCTCGCTCGAACTCAATACCGGGGAAGTCAACGCCGCGTTCGGGAAAGGCCGGGCACTCTCCGAGCTCGGGCGCGATGAAGAAGCAATTGTCGCGTTCGATCTCGCACTCAGCCTTGATTCAACATTCTCGGATGCCGCGTTTTACAAGGGGCTTGCATTCTTCCGGCTTGGCAATAACCCGGCAGCAATCAAGGCTTTCGATTACGTTCTCGGGTACCTCCCCGAGTATGCTCCGGCACATTACCGGAAGGGAATTGCCCTCCTCGCCTCCGGAAAGTTCGAGCGTGCCCTGCGATCGTTTGCAAATGCCCTGACCTTTGATCCTTCGATCACCGATGCAAACTTCAGGTCAGGTCTTGCGTACTTTGCCCTAGGGAAGTATGCAGAAGCTCTTGCAGCATTCGAGACCGTGCTGGGCCATACACCGGATGATGCGAAGGCCCTGTTTGAATCCGCCCGTGCGCTCGTGAAACTCGGCCGTCCTGAAGAGGCTCTCCAGGCTCTCGACTCTTCGCTCGGGATCGAGAATAATGCCGATGAAGTCTGGGTCCTCAAGGGCTCAGTTCTTGCCGACATGGGACAACCTGCTGCAGCAATCGAAGCATTTGATCGGGCAATCGCTCTTGCACCCGGGAATACCGGCGCCTGGTACATGAAGGGCAGGGCTTTTGGCGAACTTCTGAATATCCCGGATGCAATCGCGGCCTATGATCAGGTACTGGCCCACGACAACTCCTGCGCACCGGCATGGCTGCGGAAAGGAAGCGCACTCCTCTCGCTTGCACAGTTCGAACCTGCGGTTGAAGCACTCGACCGGGCACTCGAGCTTAAACCCGGATCATCCGGTGGCTGGTACGACCGGGCGATCGCTCTTGCCGAACTTGGCCGGTGGGACGATGCAGTCGCATCCTACGACCGTGCTCTTGCGATCAACCCGAAGTATGCAAACGCGTGGTATGATCGCGGGGTTGCCCTCACCCATCTTGGCCGTGACGGGGAAGCGATCGAGGCGTTCGACCGGGCTACCGGGATCGACCCGCATTTCCTCCATGCCTACTATGACCGGGGCCTTGCTCACGAACGGCTGGCAAAAGATAAGGAAGCCCTCGAAGACTTCGATCACGTCCTCTCGATCGATGCATCGAATTCTCCCGCATATTATCACAAGGGACTGGCACTCCGGAACCTGAACAAATTCCCGGAGTCGGTCGTCGCGTTCGAATCAGCACTCGCGCTGGATGCAGGTATCTACGATGCCTGGTACCAGAAAGGGCTGGTGCTCTCCCACCTGGAGAAGTACGCTGAGGCCGTGGACGCATTTACCCGTGCAATCGGTATCAATCCGGATACGTACGAGGCGCACTACGAGAAAGGTGTTGCACTCTTCAATCTCGAACAATTCGAAGAAGCGGTCGCTGCATTTGGCGATGCCCTCGCACTTGACGGGGAGAACAAAGACGGGCACTTTGAACAGGGGCTCGCGTATGCAGCTCTTGGCCGGAACAAGGAAGCTGTTGCAGCGTTTGACAAAGCAATTGTCATTGACTCCGGCTTTGCGGAGAGCTATTTCAACAAGGGCATAGCTCTTGAACTGCTTGGAGAATTTGCAGACGCCGAGATCGCATTTTCCGGAATGCTAGCACTCGTCCCCGATCATGCGGAAAGCTGGTACCACAAGGGTACGGCACTTGTCCAGCTGGGAAAAGATGATGACGCGGTGAATGCATTTGAGAGTGCCCGAAAACTCGACCCGCATAATGTACCGCTCCTCTTTGCGGAAGGCCAGGGTTTATTCCGGCTCGGTAGGTTCGAAGACGCGATCCATCTCTTTGACATCGCGCTTGGTCGGGAGCCGGAGAATGGTGCGATTCTCTTCGAGAAGGCCCGTGCGGCAGCGAACCTGCAGCATCATGCAGAGGCAGAGGAGATCTTTGCAATGGTATCAGCCCAGCTTCCGGGTGAATACGAACCCTTCTACCTCCGCGGATTATCGCTTGTCATTCTTGGACGCGATGAGGATGCCGGCCTCGCGTTCGATTCGGCGCTTGCAATTGATCCGGGCAATGGTGAAATATGGTACGAGAAGGGCTGCGTTCTTGCCCGGCTCGGCCACCATGATGAAGCGGTCGATGCATTTGACCAGACAATCTCGTATCTCCCGGAGGATCCGCGTGCACATATCGAACGCGGCCGTGAATGCCTCAGGCTCGGGAGATACGATGAGGCTGTCACCTCATTTGACCGCGATCTGGCGCTGGTACCGGATGATGCACAGGCATTGTATGGCAAGGGAATCGCCCTCTTCCATCTCCGGAAATTTGATGGAGCTCTTGCGGCACTTGAGGAATCGCTTGCCGGTGACGATGGGAATATCGATGCGATGTATCACAAGTCCCTCTCGCTTGCAGAGCTCGGAAGGCTCCGTGAATCCGCAGAATCGTTTGAACATCTGCTCTCCCTTGAAGACCGGGACCCGGTTTTCTGTTTGAAGCGGGAACGGTTTTTGCCCGGCTCGAACGCCATGCCGATGCAGTTGCAGCGTTCGATCATGCGCTGGCCCAAAAACCCGATTACTTCGATGCATGTTTCCACAAAGCCCGGTCGCTCGATATCCTTGACCGGACAAACGACGCGATCGCGGAATACTCCCGGGCGATCGGCATCAATGCAAAAGATGTCCCGAGTTACCATTTCCGGGGGAACGCACTCATCCGAATAGGTAAGTATGAAGAGGCGGTGAAATCATTCGACCGGGCACTGGAGATCGATCCCGACAATGCTGAGTCCCTCTACGATAAGGGTCGGGCCCTCGAATCGCTCAACATGTTCCGGGAAGCAGTCAAGACTTTTGACAAGGCACTTGGACTGGAGAAGGATTATGCCGGTGCATACTTCCACAAGGGATGCTCGCTTGCGAAGCTCGGGCGGCATGATGAAGCGATCGCCGCGTTCAACAAATCCGTTGACCTCGATTCCGGGAACGACCCTGCCTGGTACTACAAAGGTATCTCGCTTGCAGCGATCGGCCGGCAGAAGGAAGCGATCGAGGCTTTCGATACCGTCATCCGTGCACATCCCGAATCCATCGAAGCATGGCTGAACCGCGGCATGGCGCTTGCGGCGATGAAGCGGTACAATGATGCCATTGAATCGTACGTGAAAGCTCTCGGTCTTGATCATGCAAATGCCGATGCATGGTACCTCCGGGGCAGTGCTCTCTTCGCGCTTGCCGGGTACGAGGATGCCGTAGAGGCATTCAACAAGGCCCTTGAGATCCGCCCTGATTACGGGGCCGCGTACTATGACAAGGGCCGTGCCCTCTCTGAGCTCGGGATGTATCAGGAGGCGGTGATGGCATACGACAATGCACTCTCGTCCCAGCCGAAGAATGCCGATGCTCTGTATTACAAGGGTATTGCGCTGACCCGGCTCTCGCGGTTCGAAGAAGCGGTCGCCGCGTTCGATCTCTCCCTCCGTCTCCGGCCAAGCTCTGCCCCATCATGGACCGGGAAAGGTGTTGCCCACTCATCACTCAACCGTGAATTGGAAGCGGTTACCTGCTTTACCAAGGCACTGGGGATTGATGCGAAAGACGCACGGGCGAATTATTTCCTTGGCGTCTCACTCTTCCGGCTGGGAAGGTTCCAGGAATCCATCAAGAACCTCGATGCCGCTCTTGCGATCCAGCCGAAATGCGCTGAGGCATGGTACCGGAAGGGACGGGCTCTTGCGAGCCTCTCGATGTTTACGGAGGCGGTCACTGCGTTTGGCAGGGCTCTTGCCGAACGTGACACCTTCACTGGCGCGTGGCTCTACCAGGGTATTGCGGACCTGAACCTCGGCAGGTTTGAAGAAGCTCTTGCGGCGTTTGACAAGGCAATCACGCTCGATCCGGGCTATGCAGCTCCATTCCTCCAGCGGGGGATTGCACTCACCCGGCTCAACCGTGGCAGTGAAGCGGTTGCAGCCTTTGACAAAGCGCTCTCAATCCAGTCCGATAATCCGGATGCATTTTATTACAAGGGTATCGCCCTGCTCCAGCTCAATTCATATGAGCCTGCAATCACCGCGTTTGATCTCGCGCTTGCCCTGAATAACCATTACCCGGATGCCCACTATAACAAGGGACTGGCTCTTGCCCATGTGGGGAGAAATGAGGATGCAATCCGGTCATTCGATGCAGCGGTTGCGATCCAGCCGGAGTACCAGGAAGCATGGTACGAGCGGGGCCGGGCCCTCCTGAGTACCGGAAAACACAAAGAGGCGATTGCCTCCTTCGATCGTGTCCTGTCGATCAACCCCGGGTTCATCAACGCGATCTACGAGAAAGGCCGTGCCTTCTTTGCAACCGGCAGTTACGAGTCCGCAATTGCCTCGTTTGACCGGACTACCGAGGTCAATCCATCCTGCACGCCCGCTTACTTCTGGAAGGGTCGGGCCTGCTTTGAGTCCGGGAATTTCGATGCGGCTATCAGCGCGTACGATGAGGCTATCGAGTACGATCCCCGGAAAGCTGAGGCACATTATCACAAGGGTCTGGCCCTTGTCGCGCTTGAACAGTACCGTGAAGCCATTCAGTCGTACGATTGTGCAATCGAGATCGATCACCGCCCCGAAGCATTTGCCCATAAAGGTGTAGCTCTTGCGGAGCTTGGTTTGTCCCAGGATGCAGTGGAGGCATTTGATAAAGCACTGGATCTTGATGAACATCTTGCCGAAGCATGGCTTGGGAAAGGAAACACCCTGTACGATCAGGGAAAGCTTCCCGACGCTCTTAAAGCGTACAAGACCGGTCTCGGCCTTGATCCGGAGAATGTCGTCGGATGGACCCGCATGGGGATGGTTCTTGCCGGCCTGAAACGGTACGGGGAGGCAATTGAATGCTACGATCATGCAGTCTCTCTCGATCCCACGTTCTCTATTGCGTACTTCACCAAAGGCAGTGCCCTGATGGCCCAGTCGCGGTACGAGGATGCAGCTCAATCGTTTGGCGAGATGATAACGATCCAGCCGGAGTTTGTTGATGCATGGATCTACAAGGGGCGTGCCCTGAAGGAACAGCAGAAGTTCCAGGATGCATTGACCTCGTTCAAGCATGCACTCGAACTTGATCCGGCCCGGAAGGAAGTGTGGAACGATATCGGGTCGATTCTTGATACGATTGGGAAGCACGAAGAGGCCCGGATCTGTTATGAGAAAGGCAGGTAAGCTTTAAGTCGGGCTGGTACTGACCCGCCCGGATTTTTTTTGTTCTTCTTTTTACGGTGATTTTTTTTTATCGATGACGGATTTTTGACTACGGGGCAACATTTTTTCCTGCCGGAAAAACCCCTGGCTGATGCATAAATTAAAAAATGAAAACAGAATCATGGGTCTCATGCTCCGTGTTCTGGCTCTTTTGTACCAATGAAAACACCGGGGCCGCAAGTTCTATGACTGTTTGATAAAAGGAGTGCAGACTGTCTGCACATAGAGTAAACAAAAAATTACGTTTTAATTTTCACTCTTTCTTCATCCGGAGCCCGAGGAAGAGGAAGAGTCCGCCAATAATAACTGCCCCGGCAATTCCGACCGGGAAGAGATATTTCGTGTATGCCGGTGTCGCTTTGTCCCTAAGATCTGATGCAATCTTGATGTATCCATCAATCTGCGGGTAATCCGGATTAATGGCTTTTACCATGTTAAAGTCCGCGATTGCTTCATCAAAGCGCTTCAGCCCACCATAGGCGAAGCCTTCGTTAAAGAGTGCTTCGGTATTTTTTGGTTCGAGCGCTACTGCCTTCTGGAATGCCTGAAGTTGGGAGTTGTACAGGATGTTTGCGGTTGTCAAATCTTTTGCAACGTCCTCGTACTGGAACCCGATGCTGTACAGGATCTGCCCGCGATTGATCAGGCCCTGTACGTAATCAGGGTTGATGGCAAGTGACTGGTTGGATGCCTCGAGTGCAGCGGCATACTGTTTTTCCCGGTTCAGGACATCGGCTTTGCCATTCCATGCTTCGTAGTAGTGTGGTTCGAGTGCGATTGCGGCGTTAAAGTCCGCAAGAGCCTGCGTATAGTTCTTCGTTGCGGTCAATGCCTGTCCCTGGGTGTAGAGGTTCACCGCATCAGCAGAATATGCGAGGACCGGGCTGCAGACAAGGAGCGTGAGAGCGAGGGTAAGGATGAGTGCCCGTGAGACTTTTCCGGATATCATAGGTAGGTACATGTCTCAATTAAAGCCTGATAAAGAATTTCTCCGGGCTGATGTTTTCATCATATTGCCTCGGGCACCGGATAAAGCAATGAATGGTTTTCATGCTAAAATAATGAACCAACTACCGTTTGAAGTAAAACAATTGAATAAAAAATGCTGAAACAAAATGTAAAACAAAAACGTAAAAACAAAAAATTTCAAACACCCACTCACATTTTTTAATTTTCCGGATTTTTTTATTTTTTTTTAAGAAAAATTGTTGATTGCTCAATTAAAAAAATCCGGGGCCGGAAAATTTTATTGAGCCTGCCCGATTATCGATTGCATGCAAATACGGCCCGGGTATTTTCGCTGTGCAAAATTTACGAAAAAAACCCTTCCCTACCCTGCGGACCCTTTAAAAATACGTTCAAATAATCGTTATTTCGTCAAAATGCCTGCAAATACCCCCGACTTTATTGGAGGGTCATAGAGGGGGTTCTTTTGGCAAAACTCAGGGAAAACGGGTTTGAGTATGGGTAAAATGAAAATTTACCCCTTTTTGATGATTATTTTAGTCCCTGATAATCGGCTCTTTTTAAAATCGGGCTGAATTTCAACGACTTTATTGGAAGGGGGAAATCGGAGCGTTTTGCGGCCTTTTCCGGAATGCATTCCTGGTAATCGGAGCACGTATCGTGCCCGGATTTTTGTGTAAAGGATCAGGAAAAGATATGATCCGGTAGGTCACTTTTTGGAGAATAATGGTGGGTAAACAGTAATGCAACGGTGTAATGGAGTCAATCGGTTTTGTGTTTGCAGAGAAAAAAACCTGAAACATTTTTTGAAAATTCTCTTAAAAAAACACCGATGAGACCTGAAGGTCACAGGCCTTACCCATGAAAATCAACAAGTGGTAAGAACTCATTTTGAACTACGGGCAGAGCAGGCTGTCGAATTTTTAGGATGCGATCCTGGGAAAAAACTAACCGTTAAATTGCCATCGCAGGCCGTACTGCGACTTGATCGCGAATGCCAAATTGGCCAGGAAGGCAATTGATCTGCCCATAATTCGAGATCAACTATGACCGAACAAATTCATGTATCTGCTGGTCTGGACCTTCACAAGAAATTCATTTTAGCCACGATACTAACCGATGATGGGCACAAAGAACAGCGGCGATTTGAACGTACAGAAACCGGTCTGTTCGCGCTCAAAGAATGGACAATTAAGAACAAATGTGACGTGGTCGCATGTGAGTCTACGAGTGACTTCTGGGTACCGGTCTACGACATGATGCACGGGCATACACCCGTAATTGTCGGGAATGCCCGTGACATCAAGATGTTTTCCCACAAGAAAACCGACAAAGTGGATTCAGAACTTATCGCCCAACAGGCCTTGAAGGGAATGATCCGGCCTTCGAGGATATTTGCCCAGACCCATCGGGAATTTCGATCCCTTGTGCGACTCCGACACAAATTGGTCCAGAAACGAACCGACATAAAAAATGAGATCCATCATATCCTGGATTCGGAATTATTCCGGCTCTCATCGGTGCTGACCGATCTTTTTGGAAAGAGCGGATTGCGAATCCTTCGGGGCATTGTCGATGGAATGCCGATGACCGAAATCATAAAAACGCTTCCTCTTAATGTTCGTAAAAAGTCGGCTCAACTCGACGAAATCCTTCAGACAACGATTTCACCGGAAGCAATCTTCCGGCTTAAACACTGCCTGAATCTCCTGAAATGTCTGAATGATGAGATTGACGATCTTACTGACTGTATTTTTCAGTTCGCCGATGAGACTTTTGAACATGAACTCAAGATTCTCAAATCCGTTCCCGGAATTGGCAATATCGCCGCTGTAACCTTGATTGCAGAAATCGGGAATTTCTCGGATTTCTCCACTGGCGACAAACTTGCAAGCTGGTTAGGGATAGTTCCAAATGTGTACCAGTCTGCTGACAAACTGAGAACCGGTTCTATCACGAAGCGTGGTTCAGAGCATGCAAGGTGGATCCTCGTTCAGATCGCTCACGCTGCTTCGAGAAGCCGAAATACGGTTTTCCGAAAGTTCTATGACCGGAAAAAGCCGGTTATTGGAACCGGTAAAACGATTGTCGCTTTGGCCAGGAAGATTGTAACCATCATATGGCACTTGATCACTCAAGATGAATTCTTTAATCAGGCCAATGGGGATTCAAATCCTTCAGCGAAAACGGTCAAAGTCCGAATTCCCGTTATCGCTACTCTCGGTGAAATCCTGAAGATTTTGAATGAGGCTGCTATTGTGTTGAAGGAATCAGATTCCGGAAGGGGTGATTGTTGACCTTATCCTCCTTCCGGATTTGAGATTTTCATGCCAAATAACGGGCTCCTGATGGGCAAACGTGTCAGCAGGTGAATGGGAATATTATCGTATCTCCAGACAATCTCACCGGTTGTTGGGATTACGATCCTGAGATCCCGGTTGCGTCAGAGCAAAAGGTTCCACCAGGACATTTGAGGTCCCGCCTTTTTCGTTCGTTTTTGTCCGAGAGATTTATTAGGACACGCGGTGTTGTTATTATGACACTTTTGCGGGGAATTCGCAGGTAAATGAAGTGCCTTTGCCTCGGTAGGGTAGTGGACATCCTAGAAGCCTCCGGAGCTTTTGACCCGGGTTCAAATCCCGGCCGAGGCGTTTTTTGTTGTTTTTGTTCCGCATTGTTATCCCTGTCTTTGATTTCCCCGTGTGAAATGGTATTACAATACCGTCCCACCCTTATGCCGGGACTCACCCGGAACTTCGCAGGGTACGTGCAGGAAAAAAAACAGGAGTGAAGAAAATTTCAGCTGGCGGGAATTTTTACCGATCTTTCGGTACATCTTCTCGAAAATTTCCCGCGCATAACTCAGGTTCCGGAAAATCAGCTCCGGAACAATCCGTAGGACCTTTTCCGGAAAAACAGGTTAAAAGGGAATGATTTAGATCGGGATCGCGTTGAGGACCAGGGAATATGCCGTCTCATTTCCGGTGACGGGTTCCCACGAGCGCTTGTAAACAGCGGTGAATGAAGGTTCCCCGGGTTCTGTTGACCTGAGGACCCAGGTCCGTATGCCCCCGACACCCGTCATGCCTTCGGCGTGGGCATTCTCAACAAAATCAGTCGAGAGAATTTCCAGACCTGCGGTCGTACTGGCATTCCACAGGAACCCGGTGGTCGGATTTTCGGCAAGTTTTATGGCAAACCGGGATCCGGCTGCGATTTGCTGCTTTGTTCCGTTATCCTTTTCGGTAAATGTGATCATTTTCTTTCCTTCCGCTGGAGTTGCCGCAGGTGTTGCAGGGGATGTCATGCCCGTTGACGGTGCAGGTGTCACCGAAACTGGGGTCGTTCCCCCAGGGGCCGCCGGCTGGGTGCAGCCCACTGCTATACATGCAAAGGCGATGAGAGATACGAGGCCGATGATGATACGGGCCTGTTTCCCGAACCGAAGTTTGAGTTGCATAATCAAAACTTATTTTTAACGGGTAATAACATATCTTTGACTCCAAAAATATTCGTAGTTATTTTTTCACGGGAATGATAAACAAGGAAGCTCAGGGCAGAAGCCATCAATCCCAAAGCTCCTCCGGGTGTACCGGAAGAGGCGAAGGCAAACATGGCATGGAAAGGAAGTTGGGATGGCCTTTCCGGGATCAACAAGGATGTCATGCTTATGGAAGGTACTGATGACGCCCTGACGCCCGACACGGTCTCGCTCCAGATGGCCGGACAGGTTAACGGATCCTGGGTTCTCCGGTTTAAGGGTGTGCCCCATGAAGGCGAGAAATATGCACCTGTCAAATATGCAGGATCCATCCTGAATTTTTTTGCGATGAACGAATCGCCAACCGTCTCTAAAAATTAGTGGATTTCCTGTACGCGGACAAAGGTATAGTTCTGTTCCCATGCAAGAATCATCCGGGTTTTACCAAGGGAATTCCCTGTTTTGGGATCCCGTGCAGTAACCGTGATTACCACCGGTTCCTTCACGGCAGCAGGAAATTCAGAGAAGGACCAGTAGATCTTTTCCCCGTGCGTAATTACCGAGGATCCTTTCTGTTCGACAAGATAACCCGGTGGATTCCATGCAAGGAACGTACCATAACTTGCATTCCAGGCAAAGTCCGCTGCAGTGGGGGTAAACCCGGTCAGGTTTGCCACAAGACCAATACCGGGCGTTGAAGACATCAGGGGCGAATAATTCTGGGGGGAGGCTTCAATAAGCACCGATGTTTCAGGAACCCCCGGGGCTGAATGATCATTTTTCCCTGCTGATACCAACATTCCGGAAAATCCCATGATGATTATCGTTCCCAGGATCGCGATTGCTATGAGTACTATAGCGGGTTTCTTCCACCGGTTTTTTTCCGTACGTCTTTCATGATATCCAATTTGCGCGGATAGGAGAAAATTCTGTTTTTTTCGATCCGGTGTTTGGCATGAAAATCTCAAATCCTGGAGGGGGGATTGTTAATCTTATCCGGATGTGAGATTTTCATGCCAAAATGTACGGCTCGGCCAAAAAAATTCCGGACCTGTGGTATCCCGAATTGATTTTACACATATAACCATTTCTGCGCATAGTTCAGAATCCTCTCCGGGGGTAGACGGTACCAGAATGCGTTATAAGGCTCATCGTAATCGAGACTCATGTGAGGTTTGATGACATTGTGCCAGTGAACAATTTTATCGACAGAACCGAACTTCGCGATCCTTCGTTCGACTTCTCCGAAGAACCGTTCAATTTTGCCGTTCGTTTGAGGGTGTTTTATCCTCGTTGGGATGTGTTTGATGTTGTGATGAACAAGAAACTCTCCGAATTTATGATGGGCCTGTTCACGGTTCCGAGCTGAAACGAATTGTGTACCGTTGTCAGTGAGGATCTCGCGGGGTGTACCGTACATCTGGAATCCCTGATTCAGAACCGTGAGAGTGTTCTCGGTAGTTGGAGAATCGAATACCCCGTAGCAGGTGATGAGGCGGGATGAATCATCCATGAATGCGATCAGCCATTTCTTCGATCCATTAAGTTCGAACTCTTTCCAGTCTCCCTGCCACATCGACATGGAATGAGTACGTTCGTACCGAACATATTTCCGTTGTTGCCGTTTTTTCATGTTGATCTCCACCAGACCGTGGTTCAACAATACCCGATAGATTCGATTATGCGGGATATGGATCCCGAGTGTTTCCTCAATCTTCTTCTCCAGATGGATTGGACCAATGTTGTTAGATTGATAGGTTTTGAGGATCAACTCTTCTGCTCGATCATCGATGGTTTGAGGCTTTCTTCCAGATTGCCTGAGTACCGGATATTCTCCCGATTCTCTGAACTGGTTGATGAGCTGATACACTCGTTGACGGGTAATCTGGAAATACCGGGCAATCTCAACAACGGGTTTCTCATTTACCCATTGCTGAATGATCCTCTGGATATCCCGATTCGATAATTTGCTCACATCGATATTTACATGTGATGTCAAATGATTTCGGGATAGGACAAAAAATTCCGGACCCGAAAATTTTTTCGAGCCCGTTCCACCCGCACTCACAATCTAACCCCGATCTAAAAAACGGGGGTTTTTCCGATCCACCCCTCCTCCAGCCCGTTTTTCCTGGTTTTCGCCTTCCATAAGCGTACAATAAGGTTTTTTTCAGGGGCCATTTCAAGGCGAATCCAGCCAAACGGAGCGCTATGGGAGACTTCCCGGAAATGGTGTGCAAAAGTGCACCAAAAAAAGCACGCTGGCATGCTCCGGACCCTCCCGGCTCCGGATCCTCTCCGTCGGAGAACGAGATTCGCAGGACCGCATCCCACGTATCATCCCGCCAGGTCTCGCGGAACAGTACCCGGTTTCCCGGAGCCCGGGGAATCAAGCATTTTCTCCGTCGGAGAAATTTGTTCTCCGACGTAACCTTCTCCGGTACTTTGCCCCAGAAAGGGGGTTTTTTCGATCCGGCCCTATGATTATATGATCCGGGATGCGATCCGCCCACCAAATGGTGCTAATTAGTGTCTCATCTCTCCGGCGTGAATTTTAGATTTTTTCACGAATTATTACCTCATTTTTGTGAATTATTACCTCATGGGGAGATCACGGTCCGGGAAAACGGGTAATCCGGGCTCGTACAGGGCCCGGATTGGAGGAGAGGAAACTGAGTCCTTTCCATGGTAAAATCCGGGATACATCCCCGGATCCCTGGCCCCTTATAAGCACCCGGCACCCCTCAACAATAACCGCAATCATTTTTTCACCCATTGACAGCATTCATACATAACCAGCTAAAAATGATACTACTATGATCGTTTCCGGGTTGCCATTCATCAGGACACTTACACCACCGTCATCCGGGCGAGGTGCGTCACTGGATAAGGCTGCCGCAGGGGTAGCGATCGCAAAGGGGGATTAAAATTTTATCAAAAATTTCAGTAACTATTTAGCGATAGCGTGAGCTGACAGAAAAACAAAGTAAAATCGTCTGGTGTCCGGGAGAATATCCCGGACTATTTCCTCAGTTCCGGTCACGCCAGGCAATAGACATCCATCTTGTCCGGCTCCTTGGCGGGATCAAACCGGAGGTCGACGATCCAGGCTACTGCCTTTTTGTTGTCCTTGTCAGTCCTTCCGGAGAGATCAAAGTCATGGGAAGTTGTGATCCCGAACGCAACGACCTCGCCATTTGATGCTTCAAAAGCACCGGAGAACACGTCATCCTCGCTCCCGCCCATGGCCTTCTGCCATTCGAGCGACAGGTCCGGCCTCAGTTTCGCCACCCACCCGTCCATCTTCCCGTGAACACCGGCAACCGGGCCGCCGTTAATCCGGCCAAACCCTGATATGAGATACCCGCCGTCAGCAGTGAGCCGGATGTCCAAGAGGTCAACCATCATAAGGTTGGTGAACTCCACCGTGCGTATCTCTTCACCGGCCGTGCTCCAGGTCGTGACGATACCGGATGAGCCGAGTTTTTCATCGTGAGGGGCGAAAAGACCGCCATCCTTGTCTATTTTGGCAGATGATCCAACCGTGATATAGTTCCCGCCGGGGGTCTGTAAGACTCCATTATAACCGGTATTCTTCTCGCTCTGGGATGTTACACTCCACTCCTGCCGACCATCAGCGTTCAGTTTGAGGAGCCAGCCCTTTCGCACCTCTTGGGTATAATCGGGAACGGCACTTCCTCCCATGATCACGCCATTGTCCTGCGTCAGCAGGATGTCAGTGATCTGGTTTATGTCACTTGTCTCGGAATATTTGAATGTCGACATGGATTTGACCGGCTCCAGGTACGTACTCCAGGCGTCAACCGGGTGGTCCGTTCCATCCGGATTGAATACTGCAATCAAACCGTTTATATGTTTTTCGTCAATAACCTGTATGCCCGCGGCATATACCGTACCATCGGCAGCAATCACCCCGGAAGATAATCCGGTTCCAGTCATTGATCTGCTCCAGAGCAGTGTGCCTTCCGAATCGTATTTATTGACAAAGCCTTCTGCATCAGAGGCGCTCTTCTGATCCAGAGAAACGGGTTCGGATGTGGCGAGGCCGAATACATACGCGGTTCCGTCCGGTAATACCTGGAGGTCACTGATGTAGGTATTTTCTTTCTCGTTAATCTCGATCGTCTTCAGCACCGTGCCCGCAACATCAAATTTCGTGATGGTACCCACGATCTTTTTCTTGCCCAGTACCTTATACCCGGCTGCAAGTGAGCCGCCATCGGCCATTGGCCGAACACTGGTGTATGCCGTTGAAGTTCCGGAATAATCCTGCCACGCGATCGCCCGGTGGTTGTCCAGCAGGTTCCAGTTCGGGCGCAGATATTCTTCGATACGTGATTCAGCCCGATACTCCTCTCTCTGTGTGCAGGCAGCTTTCATGGAAACGTACAGGGCCATCATATACCAAAGGGTATATCCGCCCGACATGGTTAAGAGTCCAAAGAGTATGAGGAAGAACCAATTCCACGCCACACCAATAACAAAAGCGTCGATTGGTGCTAATGCCCCTGACATTATTATAATCATCAATATGAAAAGTGCTAACGCAACAAATGTCAACACCACCATTATGGCATACACGGTCCAGAATGCTATTTCCGTGATTATGCATGCTGAGGAGTATTGCTTGAAAAGTTCTTCCTGCTCGGGTGGCACAGCCGACTGGCTTCCGAGTATTCCCGAAGAGGCCGGGATATTGCCGGAGTCACTCATTACCTGCGTTGCGCCGGTAGGATTTCCCGCGGCATCAAGGCTCTGCATGACACCTACGTCACGGGTCTCGCCAGTCTGCTGGTTGGTAAATGTCATCCCGATGAACTCAACCAGGGTAATGGTCTTCCCGTTCTCGTGCCGGGCGGACTTCTGCGCTGCTGCCGACATCTCCTGGAGCCGGGCGAACTCGTCCCGGTTTTCATTCTGCATCTCGGCCTGCAGTTCGGTCAGTTCAGGGCCGAGATCTGCGGAGAGTTTTGCGTTCTCCACGTTGAGCTTGTCGAGAGTTGCATCCGGAATTTTAAACTCATACCGGCCGGTCTCGGTCCGGGTGGGTTCCATCCCCTTTATCTGCATTTTTTTTACCGTGAGATCGAACACCGGATTTGTGGTCATCGAACTTGCGCTGGTCCCATCGTCCGAAGGCCCGGGTAATTTCTTCACGGTCGCGCCTTCGAGCCCCGGCACGGGAATTTCTGTGTTCAGGGTGGATCCCAGGTCAGGGATGAGCGGTTCATTCGCCATTGCCGATGCCGGTACCAGGGGCACTCCCGAGATTACCAGGACAACAATGATCGCACAATACATACTCAAGATACTTTTCATTCTCAGGTTCTCCCGTTTTTAACAGGTGGGTAGTGCAAGGCAGGACACAGCGGTAAATCCCAATGGATGAAAAGCATCTCCCGGTTTCCCCGGGCGGCACTGTGATCCGGAAACCCTTGAACTAAAAAAGGAATTTAACGGGTTTTACCTTATACCCAGTGGTAAGTGAAATTTGGCATGAAAATCTCAAATCCGGAAGGAGGATAAGGTCAACAATCACCCCTTCCGGAATCTGATTCCTTCAACACAATAGCAGCCTCATTCAAAATCTTCAGGATTTCACCGAGAGTAGCGATAACGGGAATTCGGACTTTGACCGTTTTCGCTGAAGGATTTGAATCCCCATTGGCCTGATTAAAGAATTCATCTTGAGTGATCAAGTGCCATATGATGGTTACAATCTTCCTGGCCAAAGCGACAATCGTTTTACCGGTTTCAATAACCGGCTTTTTCCGGTCATAGAACTTTCGGAAAACCGTATTTCGGCTTCTCGAAGCAGCGTGAGCGATCTGAACGAGGATCCACCTTGCATGCTCTGAACCACGCTTCGTGATAGAACCGGTTCTCAGTTTGTCAGCAGACTGGTACACATTTGGAACTATCCCTAACCAGCTTGCAAGTTTGTCGCCAGTGGAGAAATCCGAGAAATTCCCGATTTCTGCAATCAAGGTTACAGCGGCGATATTGCCAATTCCGGGAACGGATTTGAGAATCTTGAGTTCATGTTCAAAAGTCTCATCGGCGAACTGAAAAATACAGTCAGTAAGATCGTCAATCTCATCATTCAGACATTTCAGGAGATTCAGGCAGTGTTTAAGCCGGAAGATTGCTTCCGGTGAAATCGTTGTCTGAAGGATTTCGTCGAGTTGAGCCGACTTTTTACGAACATTAAGAGGAAGCGTTTTTATGATTTCGGTCATCGGCATTCCATCGACAATGCCCCGAAGGATTCGCAATCCGCTCTTTCCAAAAAGATCGGTCAGCACCGATGAGAGCCGGAATAATTCCGAATCCAGGATATGATGGATCTCATTTTTTATGTCGGTTCGTTTCTGGACCAATTTGTGTCGGAGTCGCACAAGGGATCGAAATTCCCGATGGGTCTGGGCAAATATTCTCGAAGGCCGGATCATTCCCTTCAAGGCCTGTTGGGCGATAAGTTCTGAATCCACTTTGTCGGTTTTCTTGTGGGAAAACATCTTGATGTCACGGGCATTCCCGACAATTACGGGTGTATGCCCGTGCATCATGTCGTAGACCGGTACCCAGAAGTCACTCGTAGACTCACATGCGACCACGTCACATTTGTTCTTAATTGTCCATTCTTTGAGCGCGAACAGACCGGTTTCTGTACGTTCAAATCGCCGCTGTTCTTTGTGCCCATCATCGGTTAGTATCGTGGCTAAAATGAATTTCTTGTGAAGGTCCAGACCAGCAGATACATGAATTTGTTCGGTCATAGTTGATCTCGAATTATGGGCAGATCAATTGCCTTCCTGGCCAATTTGGCATTCGCGATCAAGTCGCAGTACGGCCTGCGATGGCAATTTAACGGTTAGTTTTTTTCCCAGGATCGCATCCTAAAAATTCGACAGCCTGCTCTGCCCGTAGTTCAAAATGAGTTCTTACCACTTGTTGATTTTCATGGGTAAGGCCTGTGACCTTCAGGTCTCATCGGTGTTTTTTTCATTAAACTCAACCGTTATTATGGATATTCTCGAAAAATATACATAATCCCTATGGCAGGAAAATCGCCCGGGAAGACCACAGACTATGGGAGAGTTCTTTAGGATGAGAAAAACGTGCTATTGCATAATGGGACTGTTACTCTTGGGGATGCTCTGCGTGCCGGTAGCGGCTGATACGGGAGACCAGGATTACTGGAGTTTTTACATTGCCGATTCAATTCACGCTTACTCCGGTGTGAAACTCAATGGGCATAGTACCGGCGCTTTGACTTGGGAGCAGTATCCCCGGAAGGTGTATGTCTCAAATTCCCTCGATCAGGTAGAGGTGCAGTTTGAAGTAGTAGCGGGCCCTGATACGACCCTTACCATAACAAAGGACTATATAAACATGCTCCGGGAAAAAAATCCCGATTTGGATCCAGCCCTGGTTGCATGGGGCGGTATTCAGACGTACGATGTGGATGGCGGGTGCATCAAGTTTCCGGCAGGTCAAACCAACCCTGCACTATGCCGGTATCATTTCAGACCATATGACCACTTCAAGGAACGCGCTCTTTTGCACTTAACGCTCGGGAGGAACCAACACATGGAGATGGATGGGAGCACGATTGAGCAAAAGATCTATGTCAGGAGCTGAGATAAAAGAACCCTCTGCTGTACGAACCGATGGATAGCGTGGTTAACGGCACCCTTGAATGTCCCGATCGATAACCAGACCATAAGAGATCTGCGTTTCCCGTAGCCGTGTGTACAAGCGTTATCCCCCGGGTGGGTTCACTGCCAGAACGATACGATATCCCGGCCGGTCCTTGGGCACCTTGTCTGGGTCTGGTACTGGGAAATTGCCGTTGAAGCAATAAATCGCAAACCTCAGCCTTTTCCATCAACGGGAAGCTAAATCAAAAGACGATCGTCCAATCACTTGTCGGCATGTCAGCGAACAAACTCTCATCTCTTCTCCGTCGTGTATGAGATTGGCTGGAATCCACGCAGGGTCTGCCGGGTCTACAAGAACCGGTTCGCTATCGAGTCCTCATTCCGTATCCGGAATATCGTGAGAGCTAAAACATCTTCCAGAAATGGTGTGCTCCGGTACCTCTTGACACTAATTTCATTCCTTCTCAAGAATATCCGGGTATCTTCAATGGATTTTCTTCTCTAAAGTTCAACGTGGCCCGAGAAAGATCGACGAGGATTTGTTCCGATTTGATCTCTTCCGCCTCTTCATCCGGGAGGGCCTTGGGAAGAACCTCAAATTTGTTACCGTTATTTTCGTTCTTCGTTGTATTAGCTGATGGAGGTGTTCAGGTTTTTGACTATCAATAGATCAGGGAGGAATATTTAGAGAAGTACTGAGTCTTCGTACCGTATCCGGAATATCGTGAAAGCAAGGACATCCACAAGAAACGTTGTGATCCGGTACCTGCTGACGATAATCTCTTTCCTTCTCAAAAATATCTGGGTCTCTCTTCAATGGATGTTCTTCTCTAAGGTTCAACGAGGACCAAGAACCGTTGCTGAAGATTTGTTCCGTTTCGATTTCTTCCGGCTATTGGTCTGGGAAGGGATTCGGAAAAAACTCAAATTTGTCTCATTTGTTTCTGTTCTTCGACCGTTTGGTTGATCAGAGGTTGAGAGTATTGATGACTTGCCAAAATTCACGGAGGTAAATTTAGAGAAGTACTGGACCTTCATAGGTACCGCTGGTTGTATTGCAAATAGGCGACAGGGATGCCCAATTGTCAGCAATTTTATTTTCGTACTTTCCATGATTCGTCTGCCATTTATGAGAACTGTGGTAGGGAACGCAACTGTCGGCGATCATATGCAAAATCGAACCTATTAATTTAAACTGTTTTTCGGTATTATCTGGGGCGTTTTTCAAACGTTTCATATATGAAGAAACCCCCTTCCACCCGTATACCGACCCATCCAGCGCATCTAGAGGGAACAGGTGATTGAATTGGATAGAACGTTCAGTATCCGGGTATCCCGCGTATCCCATTATTTTTTCGGCCATGTCTTCGCTGTACCCGGCCCGGATTGCTGCATTATACGCAAAACACTCGTGTTGCCCTTTGCCTTTGCTATATATATCCCCTGTCGACGGGTGCTGGTAATACAAGGGGTCGTTATCAGAAAGAGTCTCCCACGCCCAGACGGGAGAGACCACGCCAGCGAGAAGCATGCAGCAGCAGAACACGCCAAGCAGGAACACACGACGATAACCCGTTTTCATTTTCATCCGCAGAAAAGCTCCTTTCTTTTATTTTGCGTGTGTTCGGTATATTCTTTTGGACTTACGCATCCACTTAAGAAAAAAATCAAACGGGGTGATTGTTGACCGTATCCTCCTTCCAGATTTTTAGATTTTCATGCTAAATTAACGGGAAAATCTCTTCACCGGGTCAGCGCTTCGCCTGGTACATGTGCCAGATCTTGCACGCACCTTCATGGCTTACCATGCAGGGTCCAACCGGGGTACGGGGGCTGCAGACTTTCCCGAAAAGTTTGCAGTCAGATGGTGTTGCCAGCCCCCGGAGGACCCGGTCGCAGATGCAGGCCGAGTGTTTGCTGACGTGTTTATACACAATTCCGAATTTCTTCTGGGCATCGTACTGCTCAAATTCTCTTTTCAGCCGGAGGCCGGAACCGGGGATGACCGGGAACCCGCGCCACTCGACATCCGAGACTTCGAAGACCTCGTACATGATCTGCTTTGCCTTGGTATTCCCCTCCCGGCTCACCGCACGAGGATATGCATTGTCGACCCGGTGTGTTCCTTCCCGGACCTGTTCGACAAGCATGAGAAGGCCCAGCAGGATATCTTCGGCTTCAAACCCGGCAACGACCTGCGGGACCGCAAATCCCTCGTACTCATCGTAACCCATGACCGCGCAGACATGCCCGGGAAGCATGAAACCGTTGAGTTTTGCCTTGCCCTGGTCGAGTAACCATTTCATTGCCGGCGGTACAATGCGGTGGCATGAGAGGATGGAGAAATTTTTAGGCGGGTTTGTAAGAATCGAGGCTGCTACGGTCGGGGCTGTTGTCTCGAAACCGACCGAGATAAAGACAACTTCTTTGTCGGTCTTCTGCGCGATCTCGACAGCTTTGTGAACGCCCTGAACGACCCGCACATCACCGCCGCAGGATTCAAGGGAACCTTTCGACCCGGGGACCCGGAGGAGGTCGCCATAGGTTGCGATGATGCAGTCCTTTTCAACAAGCTCGAGTGCTGCATCGATCTCTCCCTGCGGGGTGATGCAGACCGGGCAGCCAGGTCCCATAACGATCTTCAGGCGCCTGGGAAGCAGGCTCCGGAGCCCGGTCCGGGCAATGGCCGCTTCGTGCGTGCCGCAGATGTGCATGAACGTCATATCGCGATCGACCAGATCGTGAAGTTTAGCCGCTATTTCCTTTCCCGTCGCCATGTAATCTCATAATTATTTACGGCATGGGGACATAAGTCTGTAGTATATGGATATCGGGTTCATCCAGATGAATTACCTCTATGCTGCCATCGCGGTCATTGCAGGTTTTGTCCTGGCCGGCGTGGCACGGGTAGTTATACGGTGGCTGAAAGTCAAGGCAGAGGAGACGGAGACGAAGTGGGATGACATCATTATCGCGGCGATCGGTACACCCCTTCAGGTCACGATCATCGCAATCAATATCTTTGCCGCCCTTACGTTCCTGGGCATCCTCCCGCTGAATTATCCCGGTGTTCTCGACGACCAGCTCATCCAGTCCTTCTGGGTTATCATGGCGGCCTGGATTATTTCGTCGTTCCTCCACGACATCATCCTTGTCTACGGGCATGAATTCGCTGAGCGATCGGACAGCGACTGGGATGACCGGCTTGTCGAACTTCTCGAACTGATTGTCAAGTATCTTGTCTGGTTCATTGCCCTGCTCTTTATCTTAAAAGGAGTCTTCAATGTCGATATCACCCCCTTCCTTGCCGGTGCCGGTATCGCGGGACTCGCGATCGCCCTCGCGGCACAGGATATCCTCTCCAATTTTTTCGGCGGGGCAATCATCACTATCGACAAACCGTTCACGGTTGGCGATCGGATAAAGGTCGATGCCTACAATGGCGACGTGGTGAGCATCGGGCCCCGGAGCACGAGGATCCGGACACTTGACAACCAGATAGTGACCATCCCGAACAACAAGATCACGACAAACGTTATCGTCAACTATGCTGAACCCGATGTCAAGCTCCGGATAACGATCCCGGTCAATGTA
>CAXXCP010000005.1:0-264462 GCA_963666355.2 uncultured Methanoregula sp. | reverse complement strand
TTGTGTTTTCATTAATTTTTGTTGGAACCCTATCACCATCATAAATATCAATAGTTGCATATTTCCACGATTTTGCAAGAGATAATCGATCTTCCATTGCTAGAATTCACGCAATTTAGAGATCACTATCAACATTTTTTTTTGCTTCAAAATATAAATGTCCTATCCCGAAATCATTTGACATCACATGTAAATATCGATGTGAGCAAATTATCGAATCGGGATATCCAGAGGATCATTCAGCAATGGGTAAATGAGAAACCCGTTGTTGAGATTGCCCGGTATTTCCAGATTACCCGTCAACGAGTGTATCAGCTCATCAACCAGTTCCAGTACTTCTCTAAATTTACCTCCGTGAATTTTGGCAAGTCATCAATACTCTCAACCTCTGATCAACCAAACGGTCGAAGAACAGAAACAAATGAGACAAATTTGAGTTTTTTCCGAATCCCTTCCCAGACCAATAGCCGGAAGAAATCGAAACGGAACAAATCTTCAGCAACGGTTCTTGGTCCTCGTTGAACCTTAGAGAAGAACATCCATTGAAGAGAGACCCAGATATTTTTGAGAAGGAAAGAGATTATCGTCAGCAGGTACCGGATCACAACGTTTCTTGTGGATGTCCTTGCTTTCACGATATTCCGGATACGGTACGAAGACTCGATCGCAAACCGGTTCTTGTAGACCCGGTAGATCCGACGGGGTTTCCAGTTAATACCATACACGACGTAACCCAGGTTCACATTCCCGTATTTCTTATTCCTTCCCAGAAGGTACTGGACATCAATTGCCAGAGTAAGAGAAAGAGGTTCGCCAGTTCCCATCATCGTATACTGTGCATACCGGGAATGATTTCCCCGGAGTATTTTCTTGAGTTCTTCGCCGTGTTTTTCTCACCGGAACAATGTGCGGGATCTTTTCCTTCTGGAGAAATGAGAACACATCTTTTGAGTAAAATCCCCGATCAAGACAGAGTACTTGGGTGTTCACTTTTGCGTTGTGGATTATGGCCAAAAATTTCCGGATGTACTCGACCTTTGACACACCCTTCTTCACCGGGAAAACTGCAAGGGTCTGCCGTTGACCTTTTGTTGTTATGTAGAGCGAAACATACGAGTAAAATGTGGTTGTTGATTTCTTCATTTTACTCTTGAGGACGTAATCTTTGTTCGCTTCGATAATTTCGCCATAATAAGGATCGTCGGTGAAATCTATGGCAAAATGATACGATTTTCCGGGAACAAGGATCTGATCGTTTGAATAGGTGAGGATCTTTGATTGTATTTCGAAAAGCGATTCTAAATCCACCTTCGATAAATGGTATCTGACTGACGTTTCACACGGGACTTTTTCTCCGGCCTTATTGATGGAATGCACGGATAGTTTGGTTGCTGACATCCCAACAAGTGACTGGATAAGCGTCTTTTGTCTCAGTGTTCCGTTGATGGAAATGGTGAGATTCCGGTTGATTGCATCCACTGCTATTTCGGAACAATCTTCTGCTCGGATCTCATTCTTTATTCGGCGGGTGAATTGTCGTCTATTTGCCATATGCGGCGCCCGCTGCCTATTTAGATCTGCCGGTTTTGATTAGCCTCGGCTAAAAATTAGTGAAGTACTGAGGCTGAACGCGATATCCGGATGGTAAAACTCCAGCAGAAAATTTCCGGGACGTTCCGAAGTGATGAGGGAGCTGCCGCCTTCTGCAGGATCCGCGGGTACCTCTCAACGGTTAAGAAAAACAATCGGCCGATTCTTATCTTCGCTTGTTCTCGCGAATCAGGGAAATCCATTTGTGCCCGGTTGATCTCACGCTATCGCTGAATAGTTACAAAAAAACAACAATAAATACTATCTACCGTGCCGGGAAATATGAAATAAAGGTGATTCAGATGAAAAAGGCCCGGGAACCAACGTATTCTTTTGTAATTCTCACGCTCGTACTTATTGCTGTCAACACGATCCTCGCCCGTTTGTCGATCATTGCACTCCCGCTTGCGCTTCCCGGAGGGGCAAGCGGGGTGTCCGTGATCTATTTTGCCGTTGCATTTATGATCATTTTCACACTCTGGTACGGGATGTACGGTACGATCGCCGCATATGTCGGCACCCTGATTGGGTCGGGGCTGCTGAGCCCCACGATCCCCCCGGCAGTTGCCATCTACTGGTCGATCGCCGGGTTGCTCCAGGTGCTTATCCCGCTCGTTGCCTTCCGGACATTTGACGTGGATCTCAGTCTTGAGAACCGCAGGGACTGGACAATCCTGATCCTCTTCGGCGTCCTTCTCAACAATCTCATCGGCGCGATCTGGGGCACGTATTCGCTCGCCCTCGGCGGGGTCATCATGCCCTCCGATACCGGATCGGTCTTCTCCGCGTGGCTTCTTGGGAACGTCATTGTTACCATCATTATTGTCCCGATCGCGCTCAGCCGCCTGAGCGGAAGGGTTCAGAAATCGAAACTTTTTGTAAAGGGTTACTGGGACTAAAAATTTTCCGGTTTTTTTACCCGGCAAAAACGGATCCTCTCCCCTCAATCAATTTTTTGTACCCGGTTCTCTCCTCCCAACGCATCGCTCACCTTTATGAGACACCGGGCATATCTCTACTTGGTGAATGATTGTGAAGATCATTGGTATCAATGGAAGCCCGAAGGGTGAGAAGAGCCAGACCCGGCGCCTCGTAATGGCGGTTCTTGAGGGTGCACGAAAATCGGGGGCCGATGTAACCTTTATCGATATCTGCAGTCTCGATATCAACTACTGCACGGCCTGCGGCGTGTGCTATGCAAAGGGTGAATGCGTAAACGACGATGCGTTCACGATGCTGAACGAGAAGATGCTCGAAGCAGACGGGATTGTCTTTGGATCCCCGGTATACATCAACACCATCACGGCCCAGCTCAAGACACTCCTTGACCGTATGGCAGACAGCATCCACTGCCAGAACTTTACCGGGAAATACGGCTGTTCTGTCTCAACCGCCGGGGGCTCGATGGCTGAAGAGACAGCGGCATACATGAACGGTGCTCTCGGGATGCTCGGGGCCCAGACCGTGGGACTCGTCGGCGTGAACTTTATGGGCAACCCTGATGCTATCATCCCCGCGGAAAAGAAGGCAAAGGAGCTTGGCCACAAGCTTGCCGAAGCTATCAAGGAGAAATGGGAGGATCCCGCCCAGAAGAAGATGCTTGCCGAACGGCGACAGTACATGAAACACCTCATGCTTGCAAACAAGGATATCTGGGCACACGAGTACGAGCACTACAAGCGCCTCGGCGAGATGTAACCGGGAGCCGGGCGAATCGCGGTTTTCCAACCTTTTTTTCCATTTTCTTTTCAGGAAGGGATCAGGGAACGTTACTCCCCGATCCGGAATCCCGCATCCTCAAGTGCCTTCCGGATCTCCCGGGAATGATCTCTTCCCCGGGTCTCCAGCTCAAGCCAGACATGTGCCTGGTGAACCGGCACGCCGATCTCTCCCTGCGCGTGGCGGACCTGGAGGACGTTTCCTTTTTGCCCGGCGACAATGGTGAGGACCCGGGCAAGCGCACCCGGCTCATCCTCGACCATGATCGAGAGGCTTACGATCCTCTCCTGCCGGAAGAGTGCGTGCCGGAGGATCCGGAAGAGACGGGAGCTGTCGACATTTCCGCCGCTTATCACCAGCACCACAGTGCCTCCCGGTTTTACCGGGATCGACCCGTTCAGGAGTGCAGCGAGAGGGACTGCCCCGGCCCCTTCGGCGATCACATGCTTGCGTTCGATGAGGAGAAGCATGGCATCGGCTATCTCATCTTCCGTGACAAGAGCGAGCCGGTCGACAAGGTTCTGGATAGCGGGGAACGTGAGCTCCCCCGGACCCTCGACCCGGATCCCATCGGCAATCGTCTCCCGGGCCGGGACGCACGACGCTTCTCCTTTCCCGAGGGACTCGGCCGCCGAGGGGCATTCGGTCGTCTGGACCCCGGCGATGATAATTTCCGGGCGGATGGCCTTTGCCGCAGTTGCGATCCCGGCGATCAGCCCGCCCCCGCCAACCGGAACAACGATCATATCCGTCCGGGGGAGATCGGTGAGGATCTCAAGGCCGATTGTTCCCTGCCCGGCAATAATCTCTTCATCGTTGAACGGGTGGATAAACATCGCACCCGTCCGGGCAATCTCCTGCGCCCAGGCGATGCTTTCTTCGAGGGATTGCCCGTGGATCACGACGTTTGCGCCGTAGCCTTTTGTCGCCTCCTGTTTCGAGAGTGATGCCCATTCCGGCATCACGACTGTTGCCGGAACGCCGGCTGCGTGGACTGCGACAACCACTCCCTGTGCATGGTTCCCCGCCGACGCTGCGACAACACCGGACTTTTTGATCTCATCGCGATGGAGGAGAATTTTATTGGTCGCTCCCCGGACTTTGAACGACCCTGCCTTCTGGAGCGTTTCAAGTTTTACGTATACGTTTGCCCCTGTCATTGCCGATATCGTCGGTGAGTGAACAAGCGGAGTCCTGATAATATGATCGCGAATTCTCAGCTCTGCTGCACGGATATCTGCAAGCGAGACCATGCATGAAAAGAGCCCCTGAAAGGATATGAGGGTTGTGCCGGACTTCTGGCTCATCCAACCTGACAGTATTCGTGATAATTTCTGCAAAAATATTTACAGGGTTGCAGCCCGTTTCTTGATCATTTCAAGGGCTTCAAAAGCTTCCCGCCGGACTGCAACATTATCGTCTGAAAGGAGGCCGGTCAGATGGTCAACGGCTTTCTGGTCCCCGATCTCACCAAGGAGGAGTGCTGCACGCTTCCGGACATCGCTCTGGTCGTCCTTAAGCACCATGATAAGCGGCGTTGTTGCCGGCTGGCCGAGCATCCAGAGTGCTTCCATGGCGCCGGTCCTCATACGGATGTCGCCATCGCGGAATACCTGCATGAGGGGAGCGATGGTGGGAACGCCGAGAGCGGCAAGCGACTTTACCGTTTCGATCCGGACGACCCGTATCGGATCATCGAGCATCTCGATGATGGATGAGATAGCCCGGGTGTTCCCGATCTGGCCGAGGACTTCAACCGCACCTTTGCGGATACCCGGGTTCTGGTCCTTGAGAGCTGCAATCAGGGGATCAACCGATGACTCCCCGATCGTGATCAGGGCAAGCGATGCCCTGCGGATAACATCCTCACTTGGGTCGATGAGTGCACGGATGAGCGGCTGGATCGCTGGTTCGCCCATAGAACAGAGGGTTGCCATTGCCGCCATCCGCACGTTCTCCCGGTCGTCGTTGAGGCTCTCGATGAGAGCGCCGACTGCCTGGGGATCGCCGATCCGGCCGAGAGCGACTGCCGTTTCATGCCGGACACCCGGGTCTGCATCCTTTAAGGATGCCATTATCTGGGGCACTGCTTTTATCTCGCCCATGATACCAAGGGCCTGGACGGCACCTTTCCGGATCACGGGGTTCTGGTGTTTCAGTGCGAGAACGAGCGGGCCGATAGATGGCTCCCCGATGAGCTGGAGGGCCCGGATGGTCTCCTGCCGGACATCATCGCTTGGCTCGTCAAGGGCGTTTATCAGCGGATCCACAGCAGCAGACCCGATCTTGCCGAGCGTGTCCGCCGATCCACGCCGGATTATCCAGTACTCGTCCTTTAGCCCGCGGATCAGGGGTTCAATAAAGGGCTCTCCGAGATCGCCCACGGACCGGACCGCGCTCCACCGGGTGTCGAGGTCTCCTTCGGTGAGTGCCTTGAGGAAGCTCTCGTACCGCTCCTTCTGTGCGCGGACCCGTGCCTGCTCCTCTTCCTCACTCTTACCTGACTTGAATATTTTGAGGAATTTCTTGGTAATGCCCATAATGTACTCCGGTTATCGTTTATTAGTATAAATGCCTTCAAATAGGTATCGGAGGACAGTTTCTTCAGATTCGCGGCCCGGCACCGATAAATCCTGTTTTTCTTTTGTTTTTTATCCGGAAGGCCTCCCAAAAAAATGGTACACGCGTAAAAAACCGGAAATGCAAAAGTGAATACGGGAAGCCGGGAATTTGCCGGATAACACATTTTAAAAAAAAGTCCGGTTATCCGGAATTCACCAGTGCAAAACTCGCGGAACTCGTGGAGGTCTGCTGTTCGTCCTGCACGGTCATCGTGTACGTCCCAATCGGCATCGAGTTCGAAGACTGGTAACTAAAGGTCCAGGTGTTATCGGCACCGACCTGGGCCATGCCCAGCAGGGCCCCGTTCGTAAACTGCCCCGGGCCGTACAGGGTCAGGATGACATTTCTCGATCCGGTGGTGCACTGGCCCGAGAAGGTGAACACATCCCCGATGCCATAGGTATACCTCGCTGTTGAGATCGAGGTCAGCCCGCCGCCGACTACGCGGAAATCGACCCGGGCCGAATCGGTTGACAGGATATTGTTCGCTGCCATCGTGTAAGAACCGGCCTGTACTTTGGCACCCGGGTTCCAGGTGTAGCTCCACCTGCCATCACTTCCTACCGGCGCCTGGAAAACCTGCACGCCATTCTGGTACGCCCCGGGACCGTACAGAACAAGAAGGACATTCTGGCCCGCAGGTCCTGTCCCGGAGAATGTGATGGTACTTCCGATGGTGATCAGGGTCTTGTCCGACTGGATAGTCATCGCACCCGAGAGGGCTGATGGGGTCACGACAACTACGGGAACCGGGGTGGGAAGCGTTGTCACCGTTACGGTCTTTGGTGCGAGTGCCGCGTAATAATTCGATGAACCCTGTGGGACAGTTATGATTGAATCCCAGCTCGTGTAACCGGGATACCGGAATTCAAGAGTATGGTTGCCGGTACTGATATCGGCAAGGGTACTCGGTGTTGTGCCCCGGTACTGGTTATCAAGATAGATCTCCGCCCCGGTAGGGCTTGAAGAGAACTGGAGCGTCCCTTTCTGCGTTGTCTGGGGAAGAGTACAGCCGGAGATAATTACACACGCAATTGCGATTGAAACAACCAGTATTTTGTACATTTCCCCACCTTAATTCAGCGATTGGATATCTTGCTTATAAATTAAAATAACTTTGCAGTTCCTGCCGGATCAGCATCGTTGTCCCTTTTTGTGGAAATCTGAACCGGTATCTGTCGGGAAAAACAGGACTGATCATTCACCCTGCAGATGTACCGGAGGACCCGGGTACCGAAGCTGTTGCCGGAAGACATTCAATTGCTCCGGGCGATCCTCAGGATCTCCTGCGCAAGCGCAATACTCTTCGCCTCGTCGGTCATGAGCGTGTCGAACCGGACCGAGTTGTGGACTTCGACCGGATCGCGGATGTCCTGTACAAAGACATCGGGGATTCCTTCATAACAGTTGAACGTGCCGATGGATGACGGTTCGAACCCGGAGGCAACCATCAGGGCGCCGGCCGGTCCGCTCACCGGCGCGCTGCCAATGAACGGGCTCACGGCAATGACAAACTTGTTGCGGATGGCATTTTTTATCCCGCTGCATTCGAGGATTGGCGAGATACTGGTGATGGGGTTCGATGGCCCGATAACGATGGTATCGCTTGCTTCGATTGATTCAAGGACTTCTTCTGTTGCGGACGGTGCAGTATTGAATGTTCGCACCACGCTTTTGATATCGATCTGACCCTTCGAACGTATCCAGTATTCCTGGAAATGGACAAGGCCAAGCTCGGTCTCGATCTGGGTCGTCACTTCCGTATCGGTCATTGGGAGGACGGTCTCCCGGACACCCATCCTGTCGCACAACAGTTTGGTTGCGTTGGTGAGCCGCATCCCGCTCCGGAGCATCTCCCCCCTTGCGATGTGGACAGCCCTGTCCTTATCGCCGATCGCGATGAACTCGTCCCTGCCAAGACGTTTGGTCTCTTCGTGGGTCACGTAGGTATCCCCCCGGATCCCCCACCAGGTGTCGGTATTCAGGATCCCTGCAAAGAGGTACATCACCGTGTCCACATCGGGAGAGATCTGGTTACCGGAGATCCAGATATCCTCAGCCGTGTTGACAATAACGGATATTTCGTGGCGGTCCATTACTTTCTGCATGCCCCGCAGGAGCTTTGGCGTGCCGGTCCCACCCGACAGGAATGTTATCATGATGAGAATACTTTTAAGCGTAATATATGAAGATTCTTTTAGTGAATCGTGAAGATCATCAAGGACCCGGTCCATGGTTACGTAGAAATTGAGGATTTTATTCTCCCCCTGCTGGATTCACCGGTCCTCCAGCGTCTCCGGTACATCCGGCAGCTGGGTTTTTCCTACCTGGTATATCCCGGTGCAAACCACACCCGGTTCGAGCACTCGCTTGGCACAATGTTCCTTGCTGATATTGCTGCACGAAGATTCGGGCTTGACGACGATGAGCGGATGCTTGTTACCGCAGCCGGTCTCCTTCACGACGTCGGACATGGCCCCTTTTCGCATGCCAGCGAACCCCTCATGGAAGAGTACCTGCACAAGTCTCACGATGAGATTGAGACGGTTATCGATGGACCGGTCAATGACTGTCTCACCGGGGCAGGGATCGATCCGGAAGAGCTCTGTGCGGTCGTCACCGGGAAACACCCGCTCTCGGGTATTATTCATGGCGATCTTGATGTGGACCGTATGGACTACCTGCTCCGGGATGCATACTACACCGGTGCCCCGTACGGGACGGTCGATGCCCAGCGGCTGATACGGTACCTCATCCGGACTGATGAAGGCACCGCGGTCGATGAGAACGGTATGAATGCCGCCGAGGCGCTCCTTATTGCGCGGACCCAGATGCGGCCGAATGTCTATTTTCACCACGTGAGCCGGATCGGGGAGAGCATGTTCCAGCTCGGTGTCCTTGAGCACCTCGACGGGAGCTTCCAGGAAATGGAATTGTTGATGTCGATGGATGATGCCACGTGCCTTCACAAACTCCAGGTCTCAGGACGCGCTGTTGCAAGGGATTTAGCCCGGCGCCTTTACGAGCGCCGTTTGTATAAACGCGCCCTGTACGTTGGCGGCAACCAGGTAAACATGGCGGTGTACGAGGCGGGTGTCCCGATAGCGCGGTGCAGGACTATTGCCCGGGAGATCGCCGAGGCTGCAGGGATACCAGCTCATAAAGTTCTCATCGATATTCCCCCCGTTCCCCGGGAGATGTCGCTTGGGGTCCGGGTAAGGAGCCGAAATGCGATTATCGGCTTTGAGGAGATCTCCCCTCGGATCCGGACTCTCAATGCCATGAGGAAAGAACAGTGGCGCCTTGGGGTCTATACACTTCCTGAGCACCGGGAAAAGGTCGCCGACGCAGGATGTGATATCCTGCACATCAAAAAACCCACCCGGCAGGAAACTCTTTTTAAATAATTTTTTCAGCCAACCGTGATTACAGAAAATCGCGGGCGAAAATCCGGATTTGAAACGTAATACCTCTTCGGACGCCAGGGCATTTGGTAATAAACTGTAATATACCAGCGCTCCAATCTCTGTAGTATATGGACAAAGCTCCAACGCCTGCGATTATTATTCTGCTTCTCGTCGCTGCCGGGGTAGTTGTTGCCGGTTGCACGATGAATACGGCCCCATCTTCACCGGTTCCGACAATGGGTACCCGTTACACCTGCACCCGTGGCTCCGGATGTGATGCGGACATCGGCCCAGTCGTCTTTCACTCTCGGTGACAGTTATCTTAAAAAACCTTACACGTTCTCAAGCGAGAAGGATGATTTTGTCGAGCAGTTCCATGTGGCAGACCCCTCATGGGGGATCGCCTTTAAAGTCACCCCTCTCAACGACGATCCCCAGTACTGCTGGTTTACGATGGATGTAACGAACGTAGACACCCTTCAGGTCGATCACTACGGGTACGGGAGAACATCCTCCTTTGAGAAGGAACAGCTGTACCCGATGTACAGGACCGGATCGTACAAGATTGAGATGAAGGGCAACAGGGTCAAAGTTGATGTGAATGTTGCAAAGAGGAACCCGTAACCGGGGCAGGATACCATGATTGAAGATTGGATCGTCTGGATGGCAGGTGTTGTGGCAATCATCATCGTGATTGCTGCCACTTACCTGAAGCTGAAAGGAGCTGAACGCAAAAGCCACGAGAGCACCCATAAACTCCGGGTGTATACCGATCTCCTGAACGCGATCACCGAGCTGAATCTTGCAGGAGGGGACGCGTACAAGATGGATATAGCAAAGCGGAATCTCGCGCTTACCCTGAACCGGCTGAACCTTGTCGGGAGTACCGGAGTGCTAAAGAGCGTCAACGATCTCCTCGATTTCTTAAACGAGCACAAGGACAAGGACTACGATACCCTGCGGCTGCACAACATCCTCAACACGCTTGTCATCGAAGCGCGCCGGGACCTCAACCCCTCGCATGCACGGAGAGTCGAGGAGGCGCAGGTGCGGTACCGCTTCTTTGCGCCACCGAAAACCAAATAATATCAGGCATTGATTCCCGGTCCCGGGAGCCGGGCACAAATTCCGGCATAAACTCTTTTTAGCACAAATCAGACATTGGTACCACAGGAGAGCGGTTCGGCAGATGAAGAAAGAATTTGTTATCGGGGTGACGGGAGCAAGCGGTGCATGCTATGCACGACGCCTGCTTGAGGTACTCTGCAGGGATGCGAATGTCCACCTTATCATATCCGATGTCGGGGCGGAGATTGCTGCGTACGAGGGTGTGTCCCTCTCCGGCTTTGATGCGACCTATCATAACATCGATTATATCGGGGCGCCTATCGCAAGCGGTTCCCATAAGTTCGATGGTATGGTCGTTATCCCGTGCAGCGCAAAGACCCTTGCAGCCATTTCCCACGGGTACGCGGACAACCTCATCACGCGCACTGCCGACGTCTGCCTCAAGGAGGGAAGGAACTGCATCCTTGTCACCCGGGAGATGCCGCTCTCGAAGATCCACCTCAGGAATATGCTTGCTGCCGAGGATGCAGGAGCAACGATCATGCCGGCCTGCCCGGCATTCTACCACCGGCCGCAGACGATCGATGACCTCGTGGATATGGTAGTAGCCCGAATCCTCGATCATCTCGGTGTGGAACATACCCTTGCAAAACGATGGAGTGGTTACGATGCGTGAATTTATAGAAAAGATGCGGGAGCGCGGGCTTGTCGTTGATGTCGATACGCTGGTCTCTACGAATATGGAAGCAGCAAAGATGTCGGCATCAACCGACAAGCTCCTCTTCTTCCACAAGATTGAAGGTGCACGGGCGGTCATGAACCTGACTGCAAGCCGATCCTCACTCTCAATTGCGCTTGGGATCGACGAGAAGAAGATCGTAAAGACCCTTGCCGACGCAAAATTCGACGGGAAGATTTCGACAGACGGCACTCTTCCGATGACAAAGCCCGATCTGGCAAAGATCCCCATCATGCACCACTTCCCGAAGGATGCTGGGAAGTACCTCACCTCTGGGATCGTCTTCTCGCGCTTTGAAGGCGTTGAGAACGCCTCGATCCACCGGATGCTTGTCCTCGACGATCACCGGGTCGCTGCCCGCCTTGTTGAAGGCAGGCACACCCACGTGATGCTCGGGAAGGCTCTTGCGAAAGGCGAGAAGCTCCCGATCGCAGTCACCATAGGGACACACCCTGCGGTAACATTTGCAAGCTGCACCCGGGTCCCGACGGGCATGGAACTCGGTTTTGCATCGGAGCTCATGGGTGGCGAGATGTCCGTCCGTAAGTGTACCAACGGCGTACTCGTGCCCGATGCGGAGATCGTTCTCGAAGGGTTTATCAGTGGCGATCTCACCGATGAAGGCCCGTTTGTCGATATCACCGGCACCTACGATCCCGTCCGGCGGCAGCCGGTCATCGAGTTCACCGGGATGTACACGAAACCGGATTTCATCTACCACGGGATCCTCCCGGGCGGGGACGAGCACAAGATGCTGATGGGCGCACCGTACGAGTCAAAGATCTACAAAGCGGTTGCCGGGGTTACCGAAGTGCGAAACGTTGTACTGACAAAAGGTGGCTGCGGGTACCTGCACGCGGTCATCCAGATCAAAAAGAGCACGCAGGGCGACGGGAAAAACGCGATTATGGCGGCGTTTGCGGCCCACACCTCCTTAAAGCACGTTGTCGTCGTCGATGAGGACATCGATCCCACCGACCCCCACGAAGTCGAGTACGCGATTGCGACCCGGGTCAGCGGCGACCGGGACATCATAGTGATCACCGGGGTCCGCGGGTCATCCCTCGATCCGTGCCAGCTCGAAGACGGGACGAACGTCAAAGTCGGCGTCGACGCAACGATGGTGCTCGGGCGCGAGGCCGACTACCGCCGTGCCACGTGGTGATTCCCGTGCTCCTCGACCGTGAAGACGAGAGGATCCTTGCCGGTGAGCGGGGCGAGACCCGGCAGAAGATGCTCGAACTTCTCGTTGCGCTCGGGAAGGTATTCGGTGCGGAGCGGCTTGTCGCGATCACAAGTGCACAGGTCAGCGGCGCGTCTTACAAGACCATCGGTGAATATGGCCTCCAGTGGCTCTCAAGCCTTGACGCAAAAGCAGTCGTGCCTGCTGTGCCGAACCCGATCGGCATGCCCCGGGGCCGGTGGGAGGAGATGGGTATCGACCCCGGGTTTGCGGCAAAGCAGAACGCGGTTATCGCGGCATACGAGCGCCTCGGGATCGCCCTCGAATGCACATGCACCCCTTACTACCTCAGAAAAACCTCGTTCCGTGATCATCTTGCCTGGTCCGAATCGTCGGCGGTCAGTTATGCAAACTCTGTCATCGGTGCCCGGACCAACCGGGAGGGCGGGCCCGGGGCTCTCGCCGCTGCCCTGATCGGGAAGACCCCCTGCTACGGGCTGCACCTCGCAAAGAACCGGAAACCTGCGGTGCTCATCGATGTTGCAACCCCGGGCAGGAAGATGGGGATAGCAGAATATGGCGCACTCGGGTATCATGCCGGGAAGCTCGTCGGCAACCGGATCCCGTACTTCCGGGGGATCAGGCCCGACTCCGATCAGCTGAAAGCACTCGGTGCGGCCATGGCGGCAACCGGGGCGGTTGCACTCTACCATGTTGAGGGTGTGACGCCCGATGCGGTGGCAACCCCGTTTACGGTAACAGGCCTTGATACGATATCTGTTGAACCGGCAGAGATCGAGCGACTCTTTGATGATATCCCGGTCGACGCGGTTGCTGTCGGATGCCCGCACTGCTCTCCTGAAGAGCTTGGCCACATTGCCCGGCTCCTCACCGGCAGGCAGGTGAAAATACCCTTCTATGTCTTTGCTTCGCAGGGTGTCATTGATACGAACCCGCGGCCTGTTGAGATGATCGAGCGGAGCGGTGCACGGGTTTATGCCGATACCTGCATGGTGGTATCTCCTGTTATGGAGCAGTACACGGCGATCATGGTCAACAGCGGCAAGGCCCTTGCATACGTCCCGGATATGTGCGGGGCGGTTGCCCGGATCGGCACGATCGAGAACTGCGTGGATGTGGCGACCTCGGGGTGATTACGATATCCTCTCGAGAACAGCCCCCTCTCGAGAACCGGATCCACTGAGTTCAGGGCTTTGGGTGACAACAGGAACTATCCCTTAAGCCTGTTGAGTTTGTTTTAATCCCTGAATCACCTACTGTCCTATCCCGAAATCATTTGACATCACATGTAAATATCGATGTGAGCAAATTATCGAATCGGGATATCCAGAGGATCATTCAGCAATGGGTAAATGAGAAACCCGTTGTTGAGATTGCCCGGTATTTCCAGATTACCCGTCAACGAGTGTATCAGCTCATCAACCAGTTCAGAGAATCGGGAGAATATCCGGTACTCAGGCAATCTGGAAGAAAGCCCCAAGCCATCGATGATCGAGCAGAAGAGTTGATCCTCGAAACCTATCAATCCAACAACATTGGTCCAATCCATCTGGAGAAAAAGATTGAGGAAACACTCGGGATCCATATCCCGCATAATCGAATCTATCGGGTATTGTTGAACCACGGTCTGGTGGAGATCAACATGAAAAAACGGCAACAACGGAAATATGTTCGGTACGAACGTACTCATTCCATGTCGATGTGGCAGGGAGACTGGAAAGAGTTCGAACTTAATGGATCGAAGAAATGGCTGATCGCATTCATGGATGATTCATCCCGCCTCATCACCTGCTACGGGGTATTCGATTCTCCAACTACCGAGAACACTCTCACGGTTCTGAATCAGGGATTCCAGATGTACGGTACGCCCCGCGAGATCCTTACTGACAACGGTACACAATTCGTTTCAGCTCGAAACCGTGAACAGGCCCATCATAAATTCGGAGAGTTTCTTGTTCATCACAACATCAAACACATCCCAACCAGGATAAAACACCCTCAAACGAACGGCAAAATTGAACGGTTCTTCGGAGAAGTCGAACGAAGGATCGCGAAGTTCGGTTCTGTCGATAAAATTGTTCACTGGCACAATGTCATCAAACCTCACATGAGTCTCGATTACGATGAGCCTTATAACGCATTCTGGTACCGTCTACCCCCGGAGAGGATTCTGAACTATGCGCAGAAATGGTTATATGTGTAAAATCAATTCGGGATACCACACCCTGAATCACCTACATTAAAAAGACGATAAAAGAGGCTGTCCGATCATGAGAGAAAGGGATGTAAGAGAAACGGAAACAACCGGGTGGTTTTGTTGGATATTATCGTAACCCTTGGCCTCCTGGTCATTTTTGCCCTCGTGCTCGTCCTTCCCTTCAAGGTTAAGATCGTTGAGCACAACCTCGAAGTATTTCTCTTTGCCTGCGGTATCGCAGCCCTGAGCATCGCAGGCCTTGCATCGATCCCGGGTGAACCCGCCGGATGGAGTACGGCTGTTATTATCGAGGCGCTGACCTCGCCCCTTAATATCACAAACATCTTCGGTATTCCCATCGGGATCGTCCAGATCGTGCTCCTTGTCGGCCTTCTCATCTATGCATTCCACCACCGGCTGCAGGAAGCCATAACCTCGCTGACCGGCAGGGTTTCCTTAAAAATTATCATCCCCTGCCTGATCGTTATCCTCGGGCTTGTCGCAAGTATCATATCTGCAATCCTTGCAGCGATTATCCTTGTCGAGATTGTCAATGCCCTTCCCCTGGGCCGGCTGGCGAAGATCGATGTCGTCGTCGTAGCCTGCTTCTCGATTGGTCTTGGGGCCGGTCTTACCCCGCTCGGCGAACCGCTCTCGACCATTGTTGTCTCCAAGCTTGCCGGAGCCCCGTACTTTGCAGATTTCGGGTTCCTGATCCGGATCCTGGGTGTCTATATAGTACCAACGGTATTTCTCCTCGGGGTTGTCGGGGTCTTCCTCTACACCCGGCGGCACACCGATGACACTGTTCTCGAATGCCTTGTCGAGCGGGAATCCATCCGGGAAGTCGTCATCCGGGCCGGGAAAGTGTACCTCTTCATCATGGCACTTGTCTTCCTCGGGGAGGGGTTCAAGCCGCTCATCGTTACCTATATCGTAAGCATCCCCCCCGCAGGTCTCTACTGGATAAACATCGTATCGGCAGTCCTCGATAACGCGACCCTCGCCGCTGCCGAGATCAGCCCGGTTCTTTCCGAGCAGCAGGTAACCGGTGCGCTCCTTGGCCTTCTTATCGCCGGCGGGATGCTGATTCCAGGGAACATCCCCAACATCATAGCAGCGGGCAAGCTGGAAATAACGAGCAAAGAATGGGCGAAAGTCGGCGTACCGCTTGGCATTTTGATGTTGGTTGTCTTCTTTGTCATCATCTTTGTCCCCGCATTCTTCTGTTTTGCGTGAAAAGCAGGAAGAGATCCCGGATGATAAAACCGGTATCACTATCTTTTTATCCCGTTTCCATCTATACTAGTTCGAATGCTGCGCCTGCCTGCATCGCTGCGATCCGGAAAAATGAAGCGGTCTTCTGTACTCGCAGCGCTGGTTCTCTTCTCCCTTTTCGGGAAGATCAACCTCCCCGGGATCCTCGGCCCCAATGTTGCAAAGCTGAAAGAGCAGCGGAACATTGACGGCCTCATCCGGGCACTCGATAACCCGGACCCGGAGGTGCAGTTCAAAGCTGCTGAGGCGCTCGGTGATATCGGCGATCTCAAGAGCGTCCCTGCGCTTGCCAGATCCTTAAAGTCTACCGGTTTTGCCGGTGTGCGGTGGAAAGCGGCAGAAGCCCCTTCCAAGATCGGGGATCCGGCAGTGAGCTCTCTTGTTACCCTGCTGCAGCACACGGATGACGACGTACGCTGGAAAGCGGGGAGGTACGAACCGAGGCAGCGACTGCTCTTGCTGCGATCGGCCGCCCTGCGGTAGATCCCCTGATCCGGTTCCTCAAGTTTACCAAAGGCGAGACCCGGATCGAGGTAGTCAGGACTCTTGGCGATCTTCATGCGGATGATGCCATCCAGCCCCTCATCCAGCTCCTCGAAAATGCCGGGGACCGGGAGGGACAGGCAATCTCAGAAGCGCTGAGTGCAATTCTTGTAACAACCGTGGGCCCGATGATTGGCGATATATCGGACCAGCATATAGCGGCCAAAAAACCGGCCGACAAGGGAGGAGAAGATGGCGAAGCAGACTAATCCGGTAACCGGTCATACGCAGGAAAAAGAGATAGAACGGATCATTGCAAGGCTCGACGATCCATCGATCGAGGAACGGCACATGGCGATGGCCACGCTCGGGAGATGCGGTCTTCCGGCGGTTGATCCCCTGATCCGGATGCTTGCAGCCGCAAAGGATAACGATCACCGCTGGTACGCAGCCATGTCTCTTGGTACCATCGGGGCTGAGGCTATCGAACGTGTTCTTGATGCCATGGCAAAAAACACGGACCGGGACTTCCGCAGGTACGCGGCTGCTGCTCTTGGTTCCATGGGAGAGCCTGCTGTAGAGCCCCTGATCGATGCCATGGGAAGCGATGACGCTGTACTCCGGGGATATATCTCCCAGGCACTCTGCCGTATCGGGAAACCGGCAGTCGGACCCCTCACCCGGCGGCTTGACGATGCCGATGCGATCATACGGAGCTGCTCGGCACTGACCCTCTGGCAGATGGGCGAGACCGGGCTCCCTTCCATGGTCGAGAGCGTCCAGGCCGGGGAAGAGATGATAAAGAAGCCCACCTGATCCACGGATCGGTGCCCCCTTTCTTTCTTTTATTCCGTTCCCTCCTGCACGTTTTCCGGTCGAGTCCCGGATCCTTTTATCCTGCTTCTTCCTGTATTGTTCCAGGGAACCATGTCCTGTCGTTTTATGACGTTAAATTTGGGCCGGTGCAGGTTAAAACAACTATAAATCTCCCCCCGGGAAAACCATTGTCAGCTATGATCGAGCTCTCGCCCGTGATGCAGGCGTACGAAAAATCGTTAATGGATGATCTCCTGCGGGCGATAGAGGTTGCAAAAGAGGCGCGAGCCCGGGGGTTCGACCCGACGACCGATGTCGAGATCCCAATCGCAAGCGACCTTGCCGACCGGGTCGAAGCGCTCCTCAATATCAAGGGCGTTGCCGCACGGATCCGGGAGCTTGAAAAGGAGATGTCCCGTGAGGAGGTCGCCCTCCGAATCGGCGACGATTTTGTTGCCCGCAGGTTCGGGGAGAAGAACATCGATGAGATCCTTGACCATGCGATCCGGGTCTCTATGGCGCTGCTGACCGAGGGTGTCGTCGCTGCCCCCACAGAAGGTATTGCAAAGGTCTCGCTCGGCAAGAACGATGACGGATCCCAGTACCTGATGATCTTCTACGCCGGGCCGATCCGGAGTGCCGGGGGAACGGCACAGGCGATGTCCGTGCTTGTCGGGGATTACGTCCGGCAGAAGCTTGGGATCAACCGCTATATCCCCCGGCAGGAAGAGGTGGAGCGGTACATCGAGGAGATCCGTCAGTACAACTCGATCATGAACCTCCAGTATCTCCCAAGCGAGGCGGAGATCCGGCTTATCATCGAGAACTGCCCGGTCTGTGTTGATGGTGAAGCTACCGAACAGGAGGAAGTATCCGGTCACCGGAATCTCGAACGGGTTGAGACCAACGTTGTCCGCGGCGGGATGGCCCTTGTCATCGGTGAAGGTATTGCGGGTAAGGCCCGGAAGCTGAAAGGCCGGGTCGAGAAGATGAAGATGACCGGCTGGGACTGGCTCGACAAGCTCATTGCCGGTGCCGCGAAGGGGGGCGATGGTGAGAAGACGGTGGGTATCAAGCCGCTTGACAAGTACCTCCGGGATCTCATCGGTGGCCGGCCGGTCTTCTCGTACCCGATGCGCAAGGGCGGGTTCCGGCTCCGGTACGGCCGGTCGAGGAACACCGGCTTTGCAGCGGCAGGGATGCACCCGGCCACACTCTATATCCTCGGCGAATTCCTCGCAACCGGGACCCAGATGAAAACGGAACGGCCGGGCAAGGCCTGCGGAGTCGTGCCGGTCGACTCGATCGAAGGGCCGACCGTGCGGCTTGCCGGCGGGACCGTGCTCCGGATCGATGACGAGGTCACCGCACGGAAACTGAACCCCTCGATAGAGCGGATTCTCGACGTCGGCGAAATCCTTATCTCGTACGGCGAATTCCTGGAGAACAACCATCCGCTCGTGCCCTCCGGGTATTGCGAAGAGTGGTGGGCGCTCGATTCGCCCGGCGTCAAGTCCCCTGCAAGCGAGATCGAAGCCCTTGCGCTTGCCCGGGCCGGGGGATACCTTCACCCTTCCTGGTCATGGTTCTGGGACGACATAACGGTGGAGCAGATCAAAGCGCTTGCCGGTTATGTCACCGGCACGGGAAAGATTGAGGACGACTGTCTCGTCCTCCCGGTGGAGACCAGCGTGAAAACCGCGCTTGAAGAAATTCTCATTCCCCATGAGGTATGGGAAGGCGTCGTCAGGATCAAAACCTGGCGTACCTTTGTCGCAGGGCTTGGTCTCGATGAGAATCTCAAAAAAACCGATTCCTGGACACGTGCCCCAAAGGCACCGACAAAACCACTCGATCTCATTATCCACCTCTCGGGCTTTCAGCAGCGGTCCCGGTCCGGGACCCGGATTGGCGGCCGGATGGGTCGGCCGGGGAAGTCGAAGCCCCGGAAGATGAACCCGCCTCCCCACGTCCTCTTCCCCCTTGGGGATACCGGAGGGGCCCGGCGTTCCATCCAGTCCGCATCCACCCATATTGCCGAAGTGGACGCAGCATCGACCGAGATCGACTTCCAGAAGGAAGGTGGCATCATCGAGATCGAGGTCGGGAGAAGACAATGCACGGTCTGCGGGACGATCAATTATCTCAACCGGTGCGAGCAGTGCGGGGGGCACACCGTTGCTCTCACCACGTGCACCAAGTGCGGCCGGGAGACAAAGGAGTGCCGGTGCCCGGGCTGCAATGTCCCCACTACCTGCAGCCAGCGGATGACCATCAACGTCAAGGCAGAGTACGCAAAGGCGATGGAAGCCCTCGGGATGAAGATCGACAGCGTCCCCCTCGTCAAAGGGGTAAAAGGTGTCATCTCCCGGGAGAAAACGGTCGAACTCATGGAGAAGGGTATCCTCCGGGGCGCCCAGAACATCTTCGTCTTCAAGGACGGCACGACCCGGTTCGATATGATCGACCTGCCGCTCACCCACATCCGGCCGGATGAGATCCGGGTGCCGGTGGAACAGCTCCGCGCTCTCGGGTACACAAAAGACACCAAAGGCTACGATCTAGAGAGTGAACAGCAGGTCGTCGAGATGCATGCGCAGGACATCCTCCTCTCGGACTCCTGCGCCGAGTACCTCGTGAGCGTGGCAAAGTTCATGGACGATCTCCTTGTCCGGCTCTACAAGATGCCACCGTTCTACAATATCAGGAAGCCGGAAGACCTTGTCGGCCATCTCGTCATCGGCCTCGCCCCGCACACGAGCGCGGGTGTGCTTGCCCGTATCATCGGCTTCACCCGGGCGGATGTCGGTTACGGCCACCCGTTCTTCCATGCCGCCAAGCGGCGGAACTGCTTCTACGGTGATACCGAGATCGAGTTTTATGACGGCCAGTGGAAGAAGGCACCATTGCGGAAGTTCGTGCTCGAGAATTTCGACGTAAGCCAGCCCGGCATCGACCGGCTCGGGACGTACTACTCTGATCCCGCCCGGTGCTACTTTACGCGGGCGATCGATACGACCGGTGGGATCCACCTGCGGAAGATCACGTCTGTATCGATCCACCGGGCCCCGGCGACGCTGATCCGGTTTACGACCGTACGCGGGAAAGAACTCGTCGTAACGCCGGATCACGCGATGCTCATCTGGGACACCGACTATCTCCGGAAGATCCGGGCGATGGAACTGAAGGTCGGCGATGCGGTTCCCTCATTCGAGAGCATGAACGTGATCGCCGACCGGATCAAGGCCATTGATATTGTCCCCTCTCCCGATGAGCGGGTCTACTGCCTTACCGTTGCAGACGATCACACCCTTGTCGCAAACGGCATCTTCACCGGGCAGTGCGATGGCGATGAGGACTGCGTCATGCTCCTCCTCGATGGCCTGATCAACTTCTCGCGCTCGTTCCTTCCCAAGAACCGGGGGGGATCGATGGACGCACCACTTGTTCTCACGTCAAGGATTGATCCATTCGAGATCGACAAGGAGGCCTTGAACGTCGATGTCTGCACCGGGTACCCGCTCGAAATGTATCTCGGGGCGCTGAACTATGTTGAGTCAAAGACGCTCTCTGGTCTCATCGATCGGGTGGAGCGGAGGCTCGGCACTCCCGGGCAGGTCGAAGGGTTCCAGTTCACGCACGACACCTCCGATATCTCGCTTGGCCCCCGGGAGTCCATGTACACCCAGCTCAAGTCCATGACCGAGAAGCTCGAAGCGGAGCTTGTCCTTGCAGAGAAGATCCGGGCTGTGGATGTCGATGATGTCGCCGAACGTGTCCTCAACACGCATTTCATCCGCGACCTGATGGGCAACCTCTCGGCATTCTCGAAGCAGAAGTGCCGGTGCACGAAATGCAACACCAGTTACCGGCGGATGCCCCTTGCCGGCAAGTGCACGAAGTTCCGGGGCAAGAACATCTGCAACGGCCCCATCATTCCTACCGTGCACGAGGGCTCGGTCAAGAAGTACCTCGAGATGTCCCGGGAGATCTGCCGGAAATACAAGGTCTCGGAGTACACCAAGCAGCGGGTCGAAGTGATCGACATGGCGATCCTCTCGACCTTTGGCGAGGAGAAGCAGGAGCAGCTCGGGCTTGCCGATTTCATGTAGGATCCGGCAGGGCCGGAACAGTAAGACACCTTTTTAATACCCGGGACAATATGGGATCAGAGTCCATGGAATATGTCCACTTTCAACGGGATTACAAGAAATCCCTCCAGATAGCGCTTGTCATAACAACCCTTTTCCTTCTGGTGGAACTTGCAGGCGGCCTGATCGCCGGGTCCCTCGCGCTTGTCAGCGACGCGGGTCACATGTTCAGCGATGTCCTTGCGTTTATCCTCTCCCTCGGGGCCATTACGCTTGCTGCACGTCTCCCCACCAAACAGCAGACGTACGGGTTCCGGAGGGCTGAGGTCTTTGCAGCCTTCCTGAACGCAATCCTGCTCATCGCGGTGAGTGCCGGTATCCTGTGGGAGGCATACCAGCGGGTGCTTCACCCGGGGCCGGTTCAGGGTGTGCTGATGGGGGCAGTCGCGGTCGCGGGCCTTGTTGCGAATATTGCAGTCGCGCTCCTCCTGCACGGGAGCCACAACCTGAACGTGCGGAGCGCTTTCCTCCATGTCATTATGGATACCATCTCATCGGCCGCGGTTATCGTTGCGGCGGCATGGATAGCACTCACCGGGCAGACCATCGCCGACCCCATCCTCTCCGGGGTTATCTCGCTGATGATTGTCGTATCAGCGGCCGGAATCCTCCGGGAAACCCTTGTCATCCTGCTCCAGTTTACCCCGCGGTCTGTTGATTTCGATGCCGTTGTCGCCGATATAAAATCCGTGCCCGGGGTTTCCGGGGTGCACCATGTCCATCTCTGGAGCCTCAGCTCCGAGACAAACGTGCTTGATGCGCACATCTATTCCTGTTACAAGGATATGGACGAGATCGAGGTGGTGAAAAAAACGATCAAGAAGAAGCTTGAGAGATATGACATCCGGCATTCAACCCTGGAGTTCGAGTGTGAGGAGTGCAGGGAATGTTCTGTCGTGAGTCCTGAAGGACTCGGATGAGTGTTTCCCGGGTTGTTCTGCTGGTTTTTGTTCAGCGGGTTTTTAGCAAATCAATACCCGATCCAGTTGTGGCAACACCCCACCTTTTATGTAGCTGTCCACAAAATAATCCGGAGCAGTAAACCATCCTCGCGGGGTCTGTCACCTTCCTCCTGCAAAATTTTTGCAGGCTGGATCCGCCGGGACAGGCCCCACCGTCCAGACAAACACATGAAACACTCAATCGCCCTTTCCGGAATAATCTTCTTCGGACTCCCACGATGATTACAAAAAACCCGCGAACCCTGTCCCTCCTCTTCGTCGTCCTCGTTTTAGCTCTTACCATCTTTACGATCTATTCAATTTCGTCGGAAGCACGGACGGCCCTTAAACAGTCCTCGCAGGAAGAGCTCAGGGATGTTGCAACTGCGATCGCGACCCAGATCGATGGCGACAGTTTTGCGCGAATCCAGCTTGGGGATGAATCCACGCCCGCATTTCTGTCCCTGCGGGACCAGCTCCGCAAGGTAAAGATCGCAACAACCGATATTCATTTTATCTATACCATGCGCCGGGACGGGTCGTCTGCGGTATTTGTGGTTGACGCGGATTACGGGTATACAACGGATGCAGCACGGATCGGCGACCCATACCCGCAAGCGGAACCGGAGCTCATGGCCGGGTTTTCGGGGCCGTCTGCCGATAATGAATTTACAATCGATGAATGGGGCACGGTTCTCTCCGGCTTCTCTCCTATCCGTGACCGGTCCGGCGCGATCGTGGGCCTGGTCGGTGTCGATATGGACAGCAACTCAGTCCTTGCATCGATCAATCAGCTGAATATCATCATCTCCCTTGTCGGTCTTGTTGCGGTATTCTTAACAACGCTCGGTCTCCTGTATGTCGAATACCGGCGGTCGCTTGACGAACGGAAAGTCGAGGAGAGCGAGCGGAAATACCGGACGCTTTTTGAGCATGCGGCCGATGCCATCTTCCTTGTTGAAGCTGATGGGCCTACTCTCGGAAAGATCGTTGAAGCCAACCAATCGGCAGCCGATATGCACGGGTATTCCCCGGAAGAACTTAACCAGCAATCCATTCATGATCTGTGCCTTAATAACCGGGAGTATACCCGCTCTGAAAAAGCAGGCACGAGCCTTGCTTCCGGGTGGCTCAAGGGAGAGCATCTTCACCGGAAGAAGGATGGTTCTGTTTTCCCGATAGAATTCTCGGCAACCTCTCTTGTCATCGGCGATAAAACCTATCTTCTCGTGATCGATCGCGATATCAGCAACCGGAAGAAATCTGAAGAATCGATCCTGCAGACAACCAAGAAACTGAACATGCTCAACGCGGTCACCTTCAATGACATCCAGAATGCCGTGTACAGTATCGCCGGCTATCTTGCCGTCAGTGCTGATGCCTCCGAAGAGAAGCCGAAGGAATACCGGGAAAAGGAAGCCGAGCAGATCGGGAGAATTTACCGGACCCTTGATTTTGCCCGGAATTACCAGGATCTCGGGAAAACTCCCCCCCGGTGGCAAAATGTCGAACAGGTTTTTCTCTTTGCCATCTCCCACATCGATATCTCATCGATACAGCGGACGATGAATGTCAAGGGTCTCGAGGTCTTTGCCGACTCCCTGCTGGAGCGGGTCTTCCAGACGCTCACGGATAATGTTGTTACCAAAGGAAAGACTGCGACAAAGGTATCCCTCTCGTATTCAGAAACACCGGACGGTCTTATTCTCGTATTCGAAGACAATGGTATCGGGATTCCGGATCACCTCAAAGAAGCAGTCTTCGAGCGGGGATTTGGGAAGCAGAAGGCTATGGAGCTCTTCCTTGTCCGGGAAATTCTCGGCATCACGGGAATTACGATCCGGGAGACCGGCAAAGACGGGACCGGGGCCCGGTTCGAGGTCCATGTCCCCCGGGGCGGGTACCGGTTCGTGCCGAAACCGGAATAAATCCTTAAACGAACCGGGCCGGATGCCTCGTTGTCTTCCCGGTACGATACCAGGCAAGGTCTCCGGTCCAACCGGTTTTTGATCCCACGATTCCTGCCCGGTACAGCGGATAAATTGATGTGCACAAAAATCCTTTTACTATCCTGAAAACATCTGTTTTCGCTCGAGCGGGGATAGCCAAGCCTGGCCAACGGCGATAGACTCAAGATCTATTCTCGAAGGAGTTCGTCGGTTCGAATCCGGCTCCCCGCATTCATTTTCTATAAAGGATTGGTTCCGGGTTTTGTGCATCAACCGGATTTCGCGGACAGGTAAGACATTCCCTCAAAAAAGCCCGGGCCGGGCCGGGTGCACGTTCGCGCAGAAGCTCAAACCCCCCTCCCTCCCCCCACCCCCCCTGTAACCCGTTTTTTCCGATTTTCCGATCAATTCTCCGACGTAAAACCTCATTTTTTGGGATCCCTCCCGGAGGGGGGTCCCCCCTCCACCCCCTCCAGAAATTTTTGGGCAGCCCCCCTCCCCCCAGCCCGGTTTTTGCGACACCCCCCCTCTACCCCCTCCGGGAATTTTTTCGTAACCCCCCTCCCCCCCAGGGGGGGCAGGAGTCCGGCCCGGGCCACAGCCCGGACCTTAAGGTAGCATCGTTCAGGAGGTTCCGGGCAGGAAGAATGCAGGAGAGACTGCGAAATTTCGGAACCTGCGGAGACGAACCGGTATTACCCCCTTGAAAAATGATACTGTGCATACGTACCGGGCCGTACGCCATTTCGGGCCAGGTGCATCCTGCGACTTTCCTAAATGCATTCCCTCCTCTCCACCAGGTTACCGGTCCAACCGTGCGCACACGATCGTCGTATCCTTCTCCCCGGCCCCGGTGCTGAGCCTGCCTTCCCAGTAGAGCCCGGCCGGGCTACCGGTTGAATCAACCATGAACCCGAGAATGCCGGAACCGAGCCCGGTTTTATTCGCTGCTCCGACCCGGGAATCATCGGTGTGGGGTTGTTCGGTAGAGTCAAAGATCCGGACGAGCACTTCCCCGGCCCTTTTCAGGTTCTGTTCCGGTTCGCCCGCGATGATCCACATGTGGCCTGCATCCGCGGTTGAGGGTTTAAGCCAGAGGCAGATGTCGCCCGGTTTCACATCAGCGGGATGCGATACTTTCGTAAACCCCGCCGCATTCGGGGTCATGGTATCGAGTGTATTGAAATAATTCGCGTACGATGCAATGGATGCATTGACCCCTTTACCGATAATCCGGTATCCCGATGGATCTGCGTTCATCAGGACGTGGTCGACAAAGCCCAGGCAATCGAACCGGTAGACTCCGGCTGCTTCGTCGACCGTGTAGGGCGGGTGGACATATTCGGTAGATTTGATGTTGTTGAACATCCGGAACGCTTCATGGAAGATTATGCTTTCGGATTTCACGGACGCCAGCTGTTCCTCCGTGCTCTTCTGTGATGGCGATATTCCCGCGGGCCCGGCTATGGTTCCCGGGCCGGTAGTGACGGTAATATCAGGAACCGGGCTGGTCATCGTTTTCGGTACCCCCACATTTTGATCTGTGGGTGAGGATGTGCACCCCGAAAAAAGTATGGCAGACACAAGCAGCACGAGAAGACAGGAAACAAAACGCCGGTTATCCATGGGGAGTATGGGAAGAGGAATCTCATAAGGGTTACAGGAATTAAAAAAAACGCGAGAGTTTGTGCCGGAAAATCCTGTCATCTCCTCAAAGAGATCGATTCCCGCAGGCCGCTACCCCTTTGTCATACCGGAGGATCTTTTTTAAAAGAAGGAAATACTGGTTTTGTAAAGGTAAGAATGATATCGGATCCGGGCGATAGGCATTCTGGCTGAATTCCAAAATGATCCAGCATTCGACAAAAGGAACCGGCAACTACGATCAGGAGCATCAGGATACCGAAACCCCCTTACGGGAAAATTCCGGCACCCCTCCCCATTCACACGGGACTGTTTACCCATCCATCCTTGCGACAAAGCGGGGGATCCGGGCAGTGAAGTGGTCATTTGCCGGGCTCTTTTTCACGGCATTTCTCCAGCTCGTTGTTGTTGTGTTTTCTGGGAGTATCGCACTCCTTGCTGACACCATCCATAACTTCGGCGATGCCCTTACCGCCATCCCGCTTCTTGTAGCGTTCCTCCTCTCCCGCCGGCCCCCAACCCGGAGGTTCACGTACGGGTATGGCCGGGTGGAGGACCTTGCCGGTGTCTCTGTTGTTGCGATGATCCTGGCATCGGCAATTCTCGCGGCATACGTCTCGATCGACCGGCTCTTCCACCCGCAGGAGATCGCGTTTCTCTGGGCCGTTGCAGGTGCATCCGTCATCGGGTTTGCCGGTAACGAGGTGGTGGCACATCTCCGGATCCGGGTAGGCCGGGAGATTGGGAGCGCCGCGCTCGTGGCAGATGGGCAACATGCCCGGGCCGACGGTCTTACAAGCCTTGCCGTCCTCATCGGGGCTGTCGGGGTTTTTCTGGGTTTTCCGCTTGCCGACCCGCTGGTGGGTCTTGCGATTACCGCTGCTATCCTGGTCATCGTCTGGGATTCCGGAAAACCGATCTTCGTCCGGCTGCTCGATGGCGTCGATCCTGAAGTTCCGGATGAGATACGCCATGCGGCAAATCATGTCAGGGGAATCCTGGAGGTAACATCGGTCAGGGTCAGGTGGCTTGGCCACCGGCTCAACGCCGAAGTCAGTATCACCGTATCTTCGTCCCTTTCCGTTATCGAAGGGCATCGGATTGCCGAGGAGTACCGGCACGAACTCCTTCATCACCTCCGGTACCTGGCAGATGCAACAATCCATGTCGATCCCGGGCCATCAGCGGGATCCGACGAGTATCATGCCAACGAAGAGGAACGGGAAGCTGGATAATTTTGTCACGGTGGCACGGCCAGACAAATCACCTTGTTTTCGCTGGATTTCTCCGCTTATCAGCAACGCCGGAAAACGAATCCCGATTATTATACCGTGTTACACCGAAAGCGTTGTCTGGTGGCTGTCGTCCGTTTCAAACCCGGAGAGCCGGAGACCGAGAAGCCTGATTTTTTTGTCGGAGATGAGATCGCGGAGCAGCAGGTTTGCTGCTTTCCTTATTGTCGGGATGTCATCAGAGTAATGGGGAAAGGATTTTGCTTTTGTTCTCGTTACGAATCCCTGGTACCGGACCTTGACGGTGACGGTCTTAAACCGCAGTCCTTCATCGATAAGATTGCGGAAAACATCCTGCACCAGCTCTTCCATCGTTGCCGAAAGAATTTCCGGATCTATTGTATCCTCTTCAAACGTCGTCTCCCGGGAAACCGATCGCGGCCCGTTGCGTTCGACAACCTCGCTGTCGTCGATTCCAAGTGCAATGTTATGCATCCCGACAGCGCTCCTGCCAAACCGGGCAAGAAGGATCTGCACCTCAGTTCCTGCGAGTTCTCCGATGGTACTGATGCCGAGCTTTTGGAGTTCTTCCTCCGCCTTCTTCCCGATACCGGGGATTTTCCGGACCGGCATCGGCGCAAGGAAACCCGGGACTTCCGGTGGTGCAACAACGGTCAGGCCATCCGGTTTTTTATAATCCGAGGCGATCTTCGCGACAACCTTGGACGGGCCGATTCCTATCGAGCAGGTGAGACCGTTTTCCCGGGCGATAGCTGCCTTGATCTGTGCTGCGAGTTTTTCTGCTGAAGCAAAACTCCCAACCGGCCTTATATCAAGGAAAGCCTCATCGATACTGACCTGCTCCAGGGGAAATTCCAGCAACCGGAGAGAGGCCATAATCTCACCGGAGACCCGGGCATAGAGCTGCATACGGGGCGGGAGGAAGATCGCATCCGGGCAGAGATGCCAGGCCCGGGTGATCGGCATCGCCGACCGGATCCCAAACCTGCGGGCTTCGTACGACGCGGTCATAACAACCCCGCGACCGGCCCCCTGTTTCGGGTCGGCCCCTACAACGACCGGCTTTCCCTGGAGACCGGGATTCTCCCGCACTTCGACGGAAGCGTAAAAGCTGTCCATGTCAAGGTGAAGGATAATGCGCTGTGGTTGTTCGGTCATGTCATGTCCTTTGGGCCGGTTCTTATCCGGGTTCTGGTGTTTTTCTTCCGGTTCCTGCCGGTTTTTCTCCGGATCCTTTTTTCCCGGTGCGCCGGGTCAGGTTCCTGCATCCGGTTCAGCAACCGGGCCGGTCGAAAAGTCATTCAGCCGGGTCTGTTTCTGTCTCAGGACATCCCGGAGAAGTGCCCCCTCTTCGATAAACCGGTTGATCGGCAGGGTGAACTTCTGTGAAATATGCGAGAGTGCAGATCTGATATCTTCAAACTCGTGGCCTGGCTGCTTCATTGCGTTCCGTACATTCTCCCGGACATTGAAGACCCCCATAGGTACATATCCCCGGTTTGCCTCCCGGAGGATGATCGCCCCGGCCTGCCTCTGCTCCCGTGCAAGAGCTTCGAGAACCGCCATCTTGCAGGAGTAATAGCAGCCCCCGAGGTGAGAATATTCCGTCTTCTTTTTGTACCCCTCATGATCGGAAAAGACCAGTTCCTCGTTCCCGAGAACTTTGAGAAACGCCTCGGACCATTCATACTGCCACCCGGTCGGCATCAGGATTACCGCGTAATTGTTGTGCAGGCTTGAGAATTCGTGGACCCGTATCGTATCGATCACCGGGCACTTCTTCACTTCTGTCAGGAGCCGATCGCCAATTGTTGTATCGACTGCTGTGATCGACCACCGGGTTGGGACGAGATGCCTGCCCCCGCTTCGCCCCATGGTCCCGACCGAGAAGGCTTTCTGGATGCTCGAGAACGGGACGCCGCTTTTGTGCAGGTCGACGACCGCTTCAGCGGCCCGGAGATCGGTATCGTAATAGACTTTTTCGAGAGTCTGATCCCATTTCTCCCCCTGGATCTCAAAGCTCTCGATGGGGGCACTTGGCCCAAATGGCGTGTGTTCCTCGGAAAATGACATCCCTTCGGGCCTGCTTGTAAACGCGATCTCGCTCTCGATCGATCCCGTGGAGAGGGAGATCTCCTGGAGTTTTTCAACAAACCGGTTGTCAAGATTCGTGGCATGGATCCGGTGCTTCCCCCGGACAAGGTTCAGCCGGTACCCGATGATATCGTCCTGCGACTTGTTCCCCGGGATCCATGACTCGGGCATATCCATGATCGTAGTGTCGCCGTGCATCGGTGCGATCATCGGGCCTGCATAGACATCTGGGTAGTTCCAGCTCCCGATAAAAACAGAGGGCGGGGAACTCCCTTCGAGCTCCCGGCCTACTTCCACCGACTTCATCTGCATGGTTGCGGCCGTGAGCTGCTTGAGATATGCACCTTTGCCGATCATGGGATTTTATGAGAAATTGTCCTGTTGTATGTTAATGGATAGAGCACGCGGAGAGAAAGTGTTCACGGTTGGGGTAAAAAAGGAGGGCGCTTGGCAGGCCGGCTGCCCTGTTTCCTGCATGTGATCATCTTTTTAGAGATGGAGGTATTCGAGAACGAGGAGGAATGCTGCCATGACGACTTCCATGAGAATGACTGTTGTCCACAGCCCGAGTTTCAGGAACTCCGGAACGGTTACTGAGGGGAACAGCCATTTCATGAGAATGCCCGATCGCACCTGTGGATAGATCCATGCAAAGATACCTGCACCGATGAGGAGACCGAGTATCCCGCCGAGCAGTGCATCGATCGCACCCGTTCCTACTGCGCCGGCAACGGTTCCCGGGCAGTAACCAAGCAGTGCAAAGCCAACCCCGAAGATAAGGCCGCCGATCACGTTCGACCCAACCGATCCCTCTGCTGCATGTGACTGTACGAAACCGAAGTGCTTCAGCAGGTGGAACCCGATCATTCCTACCATGACCGCAGAGAGCATCACTTTAAGGACCGTGAAATCAGTCAGGAGAAGCTGCCCGATAATGACATTGTAACTGGTGACCCCGCCTTTCTGGAGAAGGAACCCGAAACAGAGCCCGAAGATGAGGCCAAGAACGATCTGGGCGCGACTGTTTTTGTGAAGATTTGTCAAAAGGGGCATCTTCATCACGCTCCCAGGACCCGGAAGAGCAGCATTGCCATCCCAATTCCCCCGGCAAAGAAGCATGCGGCTGTTATCATGGAGGCAAGCGAGAGCTGGATCGAGCCATTGATCCCGTGACCGCTCGTGCAACCCCCGGCCCACCGGGAGCCAAAGCCCAGCAGGATCCCGCCCATGAGTGCAACCCCGATTCGCAGGGCCGGGTTATACCCAAAAGCGTTTCCCCATGTCGTGGGGACAAAGAGAAGATGGAACTGGCCGGAGAGCATCACCGAGATGAACGCACCGATAATTACTCCCGGAATTATCATAAACGGCCAGTCGACTTTCGGGATAATCTCCTGGTAATATACCGATTTTTTCACGCTCTCTGCATTGAATGCCTTCCCGATCATCCCCCGGGCCTTCACAAACGCTGTCGAACAGCCGATGGGTCGGTCGGAGAGAAGGAACGCACAGCAACTCAGGACGCCGATCCCGGCGCCTGCGATATAAGGCGACCACGTACTCAGGGTGAAATACTCAAACATGACAATCTCCCGGTCAGCAGACCTTCGTACCGGAGTACTCGCACCGGTCCGGAATAAAAATGTGCCTGCGGCAAAAGAACCGGCACACCCTGCACGACGTGCAAGGAGCAGGTCATTACGTCCCTTCCATATCCCTTGTTGGAAACAATTTTATAATACATGGTGTATATCGGTGCATCAGTTAGCGAAGGAGTGAGAAACAATGTACCCGCCTACCGAGAAATTGCTGAAAAAATTTGAGCAGGAGCATGAAATTTACCTTGAAGCACACGACCAGAAATCGTACTGGGAAGTTTTTGCAAAGATGCCCAAAAAGATCGACAGTCTCCACAACCTGCACCGGACAAAAAAATATATCTCCGGCAGGAAACAGGACGGGAATGTCCTGATCATCCAGAACCCTGAGGTTTATGAAACCTATACCATCGAACAATGGGGGCCTATGGCAAACTTTGACGAATTTGTTGAAAAGGTCCTTGTCGCATTGCAGGAAGATGTTATTGAGTACGAATCCGACTGCAAAGCCGGAGACGAAGTACAGGCCCCGACTGACATTCGTGCAACGTAGATCTCGTCCGCTTCATGCTGTGGGGGAATCGGGGGATGCATTAATCCCTCCCTCCCCGGGCATGCCGGTTGGTGAAAATGTGAGCCGGCAGCCGGGAAAAACCCGGGTTACGAGGCATACATTCATCGTATCGCAGGACAATAAATATGCGAAAAGGGAGTTGTTCCAATTCGTGATAATGGAAAAAAGGACGACGACGTCGACCTGAATGCTGTAAATGAGGATGGCACCCCGACCGTCCGTGTCCGGCTGCCGAAAAAATGGGCCAACGAGCAGTTTGCATTTGCTGAACTGATGATGGGAGCAAACCATATCCGTGTACGCTGCTATGATGGCGTAACCCGTATGGGCCGTATCAAGGGCAAGATCAAGAAGAGAGTCTGGATTCGCGAAGGCGACATCCTGATCGTCACACCATGGGCCTTCCAGGATGATAAGTGTGACATTATTTACCGGTACCTCCCTCCCCAGGCAGACTGGTTAAGAAAGAACCGGTATCTCTGACCGGGTCCCCGGGCTTTTCCGGAGACAGGATCACTTTTTTCGATCCTCTGGCTGGTGAAAACCTCGGGGAAAATTCCCTTACCAATCGTGAAAAGACAAAAAAGGTACTATTCCTATGCAGAACAATGAAAAGAAGATCAGGCTGATCCGGGACAAAATGAGCCGGATTGGAATCGGCGAGAAAAACCTTGACGATGCAACAATTCTCGCATCTTACAGTATCAATAAATTCGGACAATTATGTGCGGTTCCGAAAAATTGATCCCTGTCCGGTGAGCGTTTTTAAAAATTTTCATACCCGTTTTTGCACAATTTCTTCGCATTTTTCTGGCGGCTAGCTGCGAACAGTATACCCGGCCCGTGTCAGGACTTTGATCATCATGTTCTCCCATTTTTTATCGTCCGGCTCTTTATGCTCCTCAATACATTTTTCCCAGAGATCGGAGAGGATCTCATCCTCCGAGTGGAGGGTCCGGATATACTTGATCCTCCCGACCCGCCGTCCCTTGTGATTCAGGATAAGAAGCCGCCAGCACCCGTAGTCCCGGCAGATCTCCGGCCGGGTCAGGTGGACCGTACAATACGCTTTCTCGCTGCCCGGCTGGTGCCGGAAGAACGGGCAGGTGTTGGGGAGTTTTAGAAAAATACTCTTGTCTGCGAAGATCTCGCGTTTGTCGGGATCGATCTCGACCGGGGTCTCCTCACCGGTGTATTCGTTGCGGATGAGATACCGGTAGTCCCCGTAATCTTCCTTGATTTTGTGAACAAGGCCGAGCTGGTTGCAACAGTCTCCGCACTGGAAACATTCAAAGCCCATCCCTGTCACACTCCCGGGTTAGAAATGCAGGCTCTGGATGATCACAAGCCCGCATTCGAGTGCAATGAGAATAATAATTATCCATTCAAGGAAGTTGTGGTGCTGGATCCTGACCTCATCGGAAAGCATCGAGTAATTCTCCTGGATAACTTCGATCTTCCGGCTGACACTCTCGCTCCAGAGCCCGCTCCTCATCACCTTCAAAGCTGTTGCGTAGACCCGGGCATAGTAAACATCTTCTGTGACCTTGATGAGGTTATTGACCTTCTCGATAACTTCAGAAATTTCGGCATAGGACTCCATCTGCTTTGCCATGATGGCGTGGTACTTACGGCCACGCTGGAACTGGGAGAGCCGGTCCGCATGCTCGATGTCGTCATACATCTTCTCCATCTCCCGGGTAAGTTCCCGGTCATAGTACCGGAGTTCAAGAACCTGCACATTGGCAAACTCTATCAGATCGATCAGATCGGTCGGGCTTTCGGGATTGCAGAGAAGAGCCGAGTCCCACGAAAGAACGGCGAGATCATCGGTCGTGTAGCTGAGGGAGTTCTTGACGATCTCCTCCCTCATCTGCGGGGAGATATTTATTCGCTCACCAATCAGGAGAGGGACCGGATCAATGGAATCATCCCGCCGGTCGGTGACGTACACTGAATAATCCTCAAAGAAGTCCGGGTTGATGGCAAAATTTTTGATATGCGGCCGTACGATCTCGCCGAGAGTCTTGAGGTACTGGACGTAAAATCCAGAAAGCCCCTCCTGGCCGGCAAACAGGAAAGCTATCTCTTCGAGAGCTCCGAGATCTGCCTCCTGGTTCTCGTAAACAAAACAGAAGCTGATTGCTCCGATATCATATACCCGGGCGACCACAGAAAATTCAAAGCTCCGGCCATCCCGCTCAACCCGGACCGGGTGCATCTGGATCGAGAGTGGCGGATCTTCGATCATAATGGATTTCGGCTTGACCCGGACAAAACTCGTGCGTGCCGTGTAATAACTCTGGGCCAGGGCACGTTCCAGCCAGTTAAGATCGATCTCCCTCCCGATATCGTAAATCCGGTAAAAACGGAGCGTTATCATGATATTCTTCTCCTTCCGGTACTTTGCACAGGGATTGTGCAATTGCCTGCATAGAGATCGACGATATTAAGAGATAAACCATTGGCTCTGCAGAATGCCATCTTCCGCATCTCCCGCTATTTTTGGGGGGGGCAACACATGAACTCCTCGCACCCTCTCATCTCACGGAGATGATCTATTCCGGGCCCATTGCAGGCACCGTTTGCCCATTTCCGGATCCGGTTTTCGTGATCACAGGAGCCCGGGGTCCACCGCTCCGGAAAATACGCGTTTAATCGATTATTTCTCTAAAATAGCAGATTTACCAGCGATTTGTCCCTGCAATTTAGCGGGCCCCGGTTGGTCGCATTTTCAGCCACCCTATTTCTGGTTATGAGAGATGAGATTTGCGATGAAAAGGGCCGCTGTCGTCTTGTCATAAAATCACGTCGGAGAAATTCGGATTTGAACCGGCAATCACCTGACACAACCGGGGGTCGGTGAGTACGGGAGACGAAACCGCGCAAAAAACGGCGAAAATGATTAGCAGATTGAACTATTCATCCTAAAAACTATTAACCATAAACTCCAATCTCGCTTTTACAGGAAACCTGTCATGCCGGAAGATACCAAAGACCTGGTTGCGACAAATCTCCTCGCCCTGATTCCCTTTTATCACAAGCATGTCTTCAGGAACAGCCGGGTCACGGGTATCCAGGTTGCCCGGTACCGGGCCCTTGGTGTGCTTCTGAAGTCCGGGCCGCAATCCATGTCAGAGATCGGCAGACGATTATATATATCCAAGCCGTACATGACCGCACTTTCAGATACCCTGATCTCTGAAGGCCTTGTCGATCGGGTGCAGGGTGTGGAGGATCGCCGGGTAATTCAGCTCTCTATCACGCCAAAAGGAAAGAAGCACCTGAGAGAGTTCCTCGAGTCATTCAAAAAAGATCTCGGCAGCCTTCTTGGCGATTTAAGTAACGAGGATCTTTACATCCTGAACGAATCTCTCGATAATCTCAAGATAATACTTGCAAAAATCCCCTGAGGCCAGACCATGGAACCGCAGACATACAACGGTGAAGATCGAAACCCCCGGTTCCCCCGGGGAACAAAGGCATCAAACGAAATTTTTCCGGATACCTCACCGGTGAGCCATGGTACAAGTGAAAGCATTATCCGGATTAATCATCTCACAAAAGTGTTCCAGAGTAAAACGAAGACCGTACGGGCTGTCGACGACATCAGCTTCAACGTGGACAGGGGTGAGATTTTTGGTCTTCTCGGGCCAAACGGGGCAGGAAAAAGCACGCTTATCCGGATTCTTACAACCCTCCTCCAGCCTACTTCGGGATCAGCGTTTGTCGATCAGTACGAAATAACAAAGGATTCGGAAAAGATCCGGAGCATCATCGGTGTCTGTCCCCAGAACAGTACGCTCGACGTGGAGCTTACGGCGTACGATAACCTCGAATTTTACGGAAAACTGGTTAATGTTGATGACCGGCTGCTCGATGCACGGATCTGGCAGCTCCTGGAGATGACCGGACTCACCGACCGTGCACATATGAGGGTCCAGACTTTTTCCGGGGGGATGAAACGCAAGCTCGAGATTGTCCGGGCATTTATTCACCAGCCGCTGATTTTCTTTCTCGATGAACCGACAATAGGTCTTGACCCCGAATCCCGGAGAGAAGTCTGGCAGCAGATCACCCGGCTCAACCAGGAGGAAACAACGATCATCCTGACAACGCACTACATGGATGAGGCGGAAAAACTCTGCCATCATATTGCGTTTGTCGACCGGGGGAGGCTCATCACTCTTGACACGCTCGATAACCTGAAACTGACAATCCCGACCGGGGATCTGATCGAGATTGGTTTTGAGTCCATGGATGACCGGCTGCTCCCCGAAATCCGGGCAAACGACCAGATTAACTCCGCCGGGATCCGTGACAGTAAGATCTTTATCTCGGCCAAGAACGGGAGCGGTGTCCTGCCCGCAATTGTTGCCGTGCTCGCGAAATACTCCATACCCATGAAATCGATCTCGATCCGGCCCCCATCGCTCGAAGATGTCTTCATCTATCTCACGGGAAAAATCTTGAGGAAGGAACCGGTGGGGATACCAGACAGCACACCGGGGGGCACCGGCCATGATCAAGGGCGCAGTTGCGATCTTCAAACGGGATTTCAAGAAATTCTTAAGCAACCCGTTTGTCATCCTGATGACCCATTTTATGCCGATCATGTATCTCGTGATCTTTGGGAATGCAGTCGGTGGTACAATTACCCATGTCCCGATTGCGGTGGTCCAGGAGCAACCGTACAATGATTATACCCCGTTATATACAGCCTCGCTCCAGAATCTCCGGACGCTTGCCCAGAAAGATTACCCGCGGACCTTTGACGTTGTTGTTTATAACGACGAAGACAAAGCCAAACGGGATCTCCAGGAGGGGATCGTCAAAGGGGTTATCGTTTTCCCGTCGTCGGTCTCCCGCGACCATGCAGTCCGGCTCTACGTGGACAGTTCTGATTATGCAACCCCGGGGCTGATCCAGAGCGGGCTGCAGACAGTCCTGGTCGGGGTCGGTGCACAGAATCCGGTCCAGATCAACAAAATTTACGGGGACATCAAGTACATCCAGTTCTTCGGGGTCGGGGTAATTGTCATGGCAATTTTCATGACCACGATGTTTGGCGGGGGGATCGCTCTCATCAAGGACCGGGAACTGGGAATCATTGAAGGTTACCTCGTTACGCCGGTAAAGAAATCAAGCATTATTCTTGGTATGATAGGATCCGGTACTGTCCGCGCTTTCCTTGCCGGGTTCACTATCTTCCTTGTCGATATTCTCATCACCGGCATCATTATCCAGAGTGCTGAAGATTATTTCCTCATTCTCCTCGTGCTCTTTATTACGAGCCTCGGGGTCACGAGCCTGATGGTCTCGATAGCATCTCGGTTTACCAACCAGCAGGAATATTCTTCGGTCGCAGCATTTTTCAGCCTGATTCTCTTCATGACAAGCGGGGCATTCTACCCGACAATCGGTATGCCGGACTGGCTCCGCTGGATAACGACTATCAACCCGGAGTATTATGCGGTCGATGCTCTCCGGAGCATTATTCTCCGGGGGCAGGGGCTCAATGTCATTGGAATGGATCTTATTGCGCTCCTGATATTCTCCGGTGCTGCAATTATCCTGGGAATATCCACGTACCGGCGGACACTTGAATAGGCCCGGGACTTGCGGGGATGATACCCCCGCCGGCTTTTTTTTAAGAGGATCCAAAAAATGATCCGCTTCGCATCTGGAGCTTTAATTGCGGGGAAATGCAACAGTAATGGGATCAGCTCTTCGAAAGCGCGGATTCTGCAGGACCCGGTGTACGGCAATTCAGGGGTCTTAAAAGAAATAAATCAAAACCGGTGTACGCGTGGATTTAGATCAATTTGTCCAGGGAATGATAATCGGTCTCACCCTTGCGGTACCGGTAGGGCCAATTGCCCTTATGTGTATCCGGCGTTCGATTGCAGAGGGAAGGTTCCACGGTATTGTCTCCGGTCTTGGAGTTGCAACCGCTGATTCCTGTTATGCGGCGGTGACGGTGCTCGGCCTGACTGCCATTTCAGGGTTTATTCTCTCCCAGCAGAATATTTTCCGGATACTGGCCTGCATTATTCTCATCATCGTCGGGATTAAGATCAGTATTACGGTGCCTGCGGAAATCTGTGCAAATGTCAGCAGGGGGCCGTACATCAGGGATTATCTCTCAATGCTTGCCATTGCCATTGCAAACCCGCTGACGCTCATTTTCTTCGCCACAGTGCTTCCCGGGTTTGGCGTTGTTTTTCCCCCGACATCACCATTTGCCGCCGTGACATTTGTTTTTGGTGTATTCTGTGGCTCCGCGCTCTGGTGGATCATCCTGTGCGGCTCGCTCGCGTCGGTCCGTTCCTGGATAAGTACCCACCATCTCCGGCTGATCAATCGCATATCAGGAATGGTAATCGCAGCATTCGGCATCGCGGTACTTCTTTTTGTGCTGGTTCCGCAGTTGCAATGATTTTTCCCAGGTCTGACCTGTTGGCAGTGATCCGTGAATTTTACCCGCGCCTGAAAATTCAGTTCGCGAAGATAGTATGCAGAAACCTGCCTCGCGGATAGCTCCTTCTTTTTCCGAACCGTGCCGCGAACGCACCCTTATTCTCCGGTGATCACGCTCGAGAATAATTGACAAAAAAACACCGATGAGACCTGAAGGTCACAGGCCTTACCCATGAAAATCAACAAGTGGTAAGAACTCATTTTGAACTACGGGCAGAGCAGGCTGTCGAATTTTTAGGATGCGATCCTGGGAAAAAAACTAACCGTTAAATTGCCATCGCAGGCCGTACTGCGACTTGATCGCGAATGCCAAATTGGCCAGGAAGGCAATTGATCTGCCCATAATTCGAGATCAACTATGACCGAACAAATTCATGTATCTGCTGGTCTGGACCTTCACAAGAAATTCATTTTAGCCACGATACTAACCGATGATGGGCACAAAGAACAGCGGCGATTTGAACGTACAGAAACCGGTCTGTTCGCGCTCAAAGAATGGACAATTAAGAACAAATGTGACGTGGTCGCATGTGAGTCTACGAGTGACTTCTGGGTACCGGTCTACGACATGATGCACGGGCATACACCCGTAATTGTCGGGAATGCCCGTGACATCAAGATGTTTTCCCACAAGAAAACCGACAAAGTGGATTCAGAACTTATCGCCCAACAGGCCTTGAAGGGAATGATCCGGCCTTCGAGAATATTTGCCCAGACCCATCGGGAATTTCGATCCCTTGTGCGACTCCGACACAAATTGGTCCAGAAACGAACCGACATAAAAAATGAGATCCATCATATCCTGGATTCGGAATTATTCCGGCTCTCATCGGTGCTGACCGATCTTTTTGGAAAGAGCGGATTGCGAATCCTTCGGGGCATTGTCGATGGAATGCCGATGACCGAAATCATAAAAACGCTTCCTCTTAATGTTCGTAAAAAGTCGGCTCAACTCGACGAAATCCTTCAGACAACGATTTCACCGGAAGCAATCTTCCGGCTTAAACACTGCCTGAATCTCCTGAAATGTCTGAATGATGAGATTGACGATCTTACTGACTGTATTTTTCAGTTCGCCGATGAGACTTTTGAACATGAACTCAAGATTCTCAAATCCGTTCCCGGAATTGGCAATATCGCCGCTGTAACCTTGATTGCAGAAATCGGGAATTTCTCGGATTTCTCCACTGGCGACAAACTTGCAAACTGGTTAGGGATAGTTCCAAATGTGTACCAGTCTGCTGACAAACTGAGAACCGGTTCTATCACGAAGCGTGGTTCAGAGCATGCAAGGTGGATCCTCGTTCAGATCGCTCACGCTGCTTCGAGAAGCCGAAATACGGTTTTCCGAAAGTTCTATGACCGGAAAAAGCCGGTTATTGGAATCGGTAAAACGATTGTCGCTTTGGCCAGGAAGATTGTAACCATCATATGGCACTTGATCACTCAAGATGAATTCTTTAATCAGGCCAATGGGGATTCAAATCCTTCAGCGAAAACGGTCAAAGTCTGAATTCCCGTTATCGCTACTCTCGGTGAAATCCTGAAGATTTTGAATGAGGCTGCTATTGTGTTGAAGGAATCAGATTCCGGAAGGGGTGATTGTTGACCTTATCCTCCTTCCGGATTTGAGATTTTCATGCCAAATTACAGGGATTTTGCTCTGTAGAAAACCTCCATGACGAGAAATTGTAAGAACTTGTGGATGTTACAAACAATCATTTTCCCTGCGATTTCCTTTCTCTGAATTGAGAATATTCGAGCCTTTAGATCGCCACCGAACTTTCTTTTCAGGACAGAGAACTTGTTCTCGACAAGTTGTCTTCTCCGGTATCTGGTATCATCGAATTCTCCAGCCATCTCGTTTCGGTACTTTCCTCCGATAATCTGATTGTTCCAGGAACGGATCGGGATGATGGAGTCAGCGAGCAGTTCCTCCCGAACCTGACGATGAATCGCTTCGGAGTCGTATCCCCGATCCATAACGTAACACTCTGACCGTCGTATCTTGTGACATTGTGGGAGTAACCTGGCTGCATGCCGGGTATCGTGAACTCGGCTTTTCGAAGTGATGAATCCGGTGATCGCTTGTGTGTCGGTGTCAACCGAGATCGAAGTTTTCAGGAAATGTTTTCGGATTTTGCCGGTTCTGGCTGAGTAATAGTGACTCGAATATCCGCTGGTAAACCCGGACGAATCGACAGCGGTAATCGCAATTGGATCATCGTTGGAATAGAACAGACTCGTCGTTTTTCTGAATGCGTAGCGGAGGTACAGGGTTTTTATCCGACAGAAGAATTTCTGAAGAGTCGTGAAATGAGGGACGACTGATAGTTCCAACTCCTTTTGGATCGACTCCATGTCTCCGATATCTTCAACAAATTCGCGATAATGCTGATTCCGATAGTCTTTGAAGAGAATCAGGACGAGAAGTTGATACCGGGTGTAGATCTTTTTCGAATATTTACAGGAATACGGACTGAGTCGTATTGCTTTCACGATCGAAATCGCTGCTCGGATAAACCTGATATTCCGGCTCGTCGATTTCTTACTAGTCTCTGTACTTTTTGAGCACACACTCTAGTATGGAGACAATGTACCTTAGATCTTTCGGTCCATGGTGCCGTCGATTTTGAAGAGGTTTTCTACAGAGCAAGGGATTTGACAATAACCTGGTATTGTTTAATGACGACCTGGCCGGGACCCTCCAGGAGGATATAATCGTCGGGCGAACCCCCCGGGCCAAGTTTCAGGCTGTTTGCAAAATAGGTGTTCCATGCAAGCGAGTAGTCTGCGTCCGTTCCCGGATGATACTGCACATGGACCAGATCCCCAGGTGGAATCGTATACGGTGGAGGATAGGAGACATCGCCCAGTGTCATCTGGACAGTGCCGACCCCGGACCTGGCGAGGATAGTACTTGAATTAAACGCGATTAGGTAAATTACCGCGGTATTTGTGGAGCCGTCGATAAACCAGCGGGGTTCGGCAAGCATTACGGACCCGGGTACAACGATATCCCGTTTAACTACAGCTCCGTTTTCAAGCGATATCATCGATTCGGCGCTGAGTGACTGGTACCGGAGATCCCCGGTGTGGACAACAAGGGGATCGGTTGGGAATGCTATGACCCCGGCATTATCGGCGATCGAGAAATATGCCGAAGAGGTGCCTTCCAATGAATTGTGAAGGGTAAGAGATCCCCCGCCCACCTTCAGTGAAGTCTCTTTGTACGGGACGGTCTTGTAAGCAAGACTTTTGACATCGTTTTGCAGGACGATCATGTTCTTTTCCATGATCTGTTCGTCTGCGCCCACCTGCTGTTTGAGGAGCATGGGGTACCCGTACAGCGTAACCATGCCGATACCTATAATGACGATGGTGAAAATGAGTAAGAATCCAATCGACTCTGAAACCCCGCTACTTTTCTCCACCCGGACGCTGTCGTTCATCTCAGAACCCTCTCGAATCATAACTTATCCTGTTGATCCCGGCCCCGGTTGTATTCCCCCCGGCCCGTTTTGTGGAGCCAATTCCTGCGATCGCGATATGTGTTGAGATGGAGTCCCTGAATACTTCGACATTTTGCGTACTTGGATCTTCGCTTGCAAGATTTCCGATCTCGACAAAATAGCTCCGCCCTGCAATATCATCCGGAATATTAAACCCGGAGGAAATCGTCCCGTTTTCCGGGGCAATTGCGTAGACATCGACGATTCGTGTTGATACCCCATTCCCGATATCTGTAAACGCCGAGTACGTAATGGTATTTGCCGGGTTTTCCATGAAATTGGCGTTCACTAAAAGAAGCATGACAATAAACAATCCCATGAGAATGCCGGAGATCATGACGTACTCGATCATCGTAGTAGCACCACGGTCACCCATTGTTTTGTCATGGTGATGAGTATGTTTCATCGTACGCCGTCACCCCGTTATTATAATGGATATTCACATACTGGTGCTGGCCCATAGCCACCGATGAAAAATCGACCACCGAATTTTGTCGTGCAAGGGAAAGTTGTCGAATATCGTTCTGCACAAGCGTTCTATCCGGTTCATCCAGGTACACCGACTGGATTATGACCTCCCTTACACCTCGTATATCCTCTTTGGGAAATTCTGATACTGCCTCAGCGGTGGTCTGGCCGACTACCGTTGACTGGTTAATCACAATCGCCAGAAAAAAAAGACTGAAGCTGACGACAAATCCCATGAGAACAATCCACTGTGCGTCTTCATTCAATCCCGCCATAAGAGTACCTCGACAAGTTCGGCCCTGTTTCGTACAACATTACTCTCCGGAATTTTATTATCCACGATTACCCATTCCGTCACGTGGACTGCATGTTCCCCCCCCGGTGAGGGAACGCGAAGAATGTGCAAAAAGTGTGCTGTTGATGGAGTCATCCGGTCGTACATACGACACGTTTGCAGTGAACTGGATCGCATCCGGTAAGCCCCCCGTCCGGTTATTTACGATATTGAGGGATGCCGTGGTAAATGCAGGACCATCCCCCTGCCCGACAAATGTCCGGAGCGGACTTCCGACCGAATTGTTTGGTGCGGTATTCATCATCGTCAACGTGTCGCTCCCGATCACCTCAAGCTGCATATCGCTGATATGGGTGTCCCCGGGGGTGTAGATCGAAGTGCTGTTAACTACGATATACGCGGTCATGAGCATGATAAGCCCGGCAGAAATCCCCTCTATTGTATAGAGCTGGCCTCCTGAATCTACCATACAGCGACCTCCAGTTCTGCGTCTTTCAGGACCGGCTGGGTTACATCAGACGGGTTATAATTGTAATGAAATGGGCCGGTTTGTGTATTGTTTAAGAAAGATGATGGTGGATCAAGCCCGAATGTGAGATTGACATACATTGTTCCCGTAGGATCTGCTGACAGGAAAAATTCCGGGCCAAATCTCATCGAGAGGCTGTTACGGACAGTCACCGGAGGTTTTACCGGTGTCGTGTTTCCATCATTGTACAGGAAGTTCTCGTTTGGGGGCGACCAGAAAACCATTCCCGTCGCACCCGGGGACTGCTGGTAGAAACTGATCTTTGTGAGGTTGCTTCCCGGTGGTGACGGTTCGGGCAGAAGGGGGTTCCACGGGGGCCGGGAGGTTTCCAGATCCGTGATGTTGATGAGTATCCGGTCGTTCAGGGGATTGATCTGGTACCGGGGATCTTTTACATTTCCGCTCAGGAGTTCGGAAGCGTTGATTGCCAGGGAGAACTGGTTAAAGGATACGTTATCGGAATTCACGTAGCCATGGGAAACGATTGTGTATCCATTGATCGTGGCGTTCCCCGGATATTTGACTTTCACTGCTCTTCTGATGAAACCATAGTCCTCAGGGACTACCTCTCCTATGGATCGTATCCTGTCTTCCCCGGTAATTTTTAAGGAGATGTTAAACCTGTACGGGGAATCCCCAAAAATTGCCCGTTTCCGGAAATCCTCCGGATAGGTAAAGCTGTCATAAGGATAGACGGACAGCGTCGAACAAAAAAACCTGTTCACCTTGTTCTGATCAAGAACACCCGGCGTTTCTTTCGAGATCGCAAGCCCGAAACGGGCAACATCGATCTTATTCGGCTGGAACTCCCAGGGCAGGATCCCCCGGGGCCCTGATGTTCCGGACAGCCCCGCAGCCCCCGGATCTTCCGCAAGAATAACACCTGTCCGGTAAGCGACCGCATCATAATCGATCGTGTGGGGGGAGATGCCGATAAATAATCCCGGGACCATGGTTGCTATCCAGACAAATGAGAGCAGGAAGATGGTGAATCCTGCCAGAAAATCTATCGAGAGAATTCCTGCATCGTCTGTCATTGCGTGGATGTCAACGCTCCTGATTTTGCATCAAACTGCAGAACCTGTGTTTTACCCGGGATAGATAAAGAAATCGTATAATTGTTTCCGGAAAGCGATAGCTCCCGCAAAATAGCTCCACTGTTTTGCTGCATACCGGAAAGGAGTGCCTCGTTTTTCTTAAACAGCTCCCCGGGTGAAAGAATATCATGAAGGTTAATCTCCTGCCCGGTCAGTTGCGAAGGCCAGCTGACCACCGACTCACCGTTCTTGTCATAGGTCACCACCGACGAGGTGTTCCGGTGTTTGACAGCAAACATCCAGCGTACCGCATTCCCGGACTCGTCTACGCCGGTCCCGCTGATGTACAGGATATGAAGATCCGCAGGAGTACTTACGTTTGTCTCGTTGTTGTCAAAAGAGACAGATTCAATGCGCTTAGTCACTGATTCAAAGCTCAATAAGCCGGGAGCGTATGACACATTTTGTGTGGTGAACCCGATGTTGATTTTATCCGATGATTGTTCCTGGCTCCGGTTGATAAGAGGAAAAATGGCAAATGCCAGTATTACTGCAACTATCACGACGAATGCCGCAAGGAAAATGATTTTGGTTTTCATACCGATCGGAGATCCGTGTTGATTATTTGAAGGATTCCGCATATAAACATTTATCTGTTGCAATTCCCGCAATTTTCTGCTCAATTGTGTTTTAATTCCTGTAAGCCTGATATTACTCAATTTTTTAGGCCGGGATACAATCTCTTGTATGTTTTCTCGTGGATAAAATCAGGCAATCGGGAATCTGAAACGCGGGTAATACGTCAAAAAAGAAAACATTTTGGAATTAATACCTGCAAACTGCGGTCAAATTCTGCCAATTTAGTTAAATAACGAAAATTGGTTGATTTCTCACAATAACAATAATTAAATAATTAAAATGGGTATTACTCTTATTGACTGGTCGCTATGCGAACCAAAGCTGGAATAATGATTTTGGTGGGGTTGCTGTTTTTAACTGTAGCAGCCGCAGCAGAACCCCTGTCAGCTACCATCAACACAAGCAATCCATGGATTGTTGCAAGTGGTTCGGATCAGGCAACAATTACGGTCAATGTAAAAAATACTTCGTACAACACGAATACTGCAGGAGCATCGGTCGTTTTTACCACAAACGATCCTGTGTATGGGTCATTCACGAGCTCCGGGCCGGTTGTTACCGATGCTAATGGCAATGCTGCTATTGTTTTTGGGTCCGGAACCCGAAGCGGGATTGTGCGCATTCAGGCAGTAGTTTCGTATTCTGAAGCTGGATCTTTTTTTACAACAACAACCATGCTTGACCAGCATATCGATCACTGGGAGCCGAAATCGTATTCTTTTGACTGCCCTTCCCAGGTGCCCGCCGGCTCGGTTGCCCGTCTCAATGTCACTCTGTCAGACCGTTTTGGGAATCGCATTGACAACAGGAACCCCTCCCAGGTCCATACGGTTACTCTCACCATGTCTGGCGATGGTGGCTCCGGGATATGGAATGGTGCCACGTATGCCCCACAAGTCTCATTCCCAACGGATTCCGATGGTAATGTCTCTGCAAATGTGAGGGTATCTTCTCTTGCAGGAAGTAACCCCATAATCCTGAGCCTGAGCCCGATAGGAGAAACGGTCAATGCCAACTGGAATATCGAAAGCGTGGCTGATGTCACACCGGTGACACTTACGCAACTCCCTCCGTCGCCTACGTTTTTGCCCGCGGATGGAATTCATTTTTTCAGTCTCTACTTCCTCGTAAAAGACAAGTACGGGAATCCCCTGGACAGTACGGATCTCTGGATCAATTCTTCAGCCGGGGAATCAATCCTGACAAGCACATCAAATGGCGGGGTCGCGTACGCACAGTACGGGCCAAAAGATCTTATCGGAACCTATACGATAACCGTCCGGGCAGTACAGAATTCCAGTATTCTCTGCAGCACCGGGACACTTGGGTATTGCAGCCAGAATCTCAATTATTACAGCCAGGATCCCGTTGATATGATCCTGACTGCAAGCCCCCAGACCCTCGTGAGTCTCGATATCGATGGATCTTCACAATCGGCGATCCAGGCCCGGGTTGTGGACATCCTTGGTAATCCGGTTCAGAATGAATCCGTGGTATTCACGATGGGGGCCGAAAGTTTCCCCGGTGGTCCCTACAATGAAACAACAGCGTCCCGACTTGCCCAGGGAACCCCTCCCCTGACTATACAGACCGACAGCAACGGGTTTGCAAATGTTCAGTTCATTCCTGGCAGATTCTCAAATGAGAGGAGTACCAGTGATTTTAACGCGACTGCTACAGGTGTCCGGACCGTAACCGCAAGCTGGACGAACAGAAAGACGGGCGAGGTGAAGAGAAGTGATATCTCGTTCAACTGGAAAAACTACCCGTATTTTACCGTTACATCTTCCGTGGATAAAACGAGTGCAAAAGTCGGGGATCCTCTCCGGGTTTCCATTGTTGTTGCAGGGAATGGTGCGGCCCTCCAGCCCAAACCCATTGATGTTGTCCTCTGTCTCGATCGTTCCGGGAGCATGCTTGAGAATACAACTGCCACAGATGACAACATGGTTGTTTCAAAGACAGATGCCAACAATTTTGCCCGGTGCCTGACGTACGGGAAAGACCAGATCGGCATTGTATCGTTTGGTGACAATAGCGCCACTCACGGGTGGGTGAATTTGTCTCCGGTTTTTTATCCGGCAACAAAACGTACCTCTGCATACTACGACTGGAGTAACGTCTACGGGTACTGGTACTGGGTAGCGAGAGACAGTAAAGATGAATGTGGTACGAACTGTGATGGTTCTTCCGGTTCGCCCTACGATCCTACATCACCCCACCAGCAATATCTTAATTCGCATTATAATAACGGAAATCCGGTGAATTACGGGGTAAATTTGTATAGCGTGGATTTGCCCTTCGGTGCAAACAGTGCGATAGATGTAGGGAATGCTCTTAACGGAGTCGTTCCCTCCGGTGGAACCCCGACCCGGGAAGGGTTGTCCGCTGCAGTGAGCATGTTTCCGCAAGCAACATCCGGAAGGGTCAGGGCGATCATCCTGCAGACTGATGGTGCTTTCACGTCCGGTCACGATCCCATGACAAGTCCCAGTGTCATAGCCGCGGCAAATTCAAGTAAAATCGCTATATATACAATCGGTCTTGGCGTGGATAGCACGACAAGAGGTTACCTGCAGAGTTATGCCACCCAGACTGCTGGTAAGTACTATGATGCTACCGATCCATCCCAGCTTAACCAGATTTATTCCAACATAGCCGGTGACCTGAACCAACTGGCTGGTGGGTCAACTGTCCTGAATCTGAATCTCGGAACAATCCATGTGGATAACTCTGTTGTGGATGCCGGTCGTTACCTGGATTACATGGCAGTTCCCATTGGTGGCAGGAGCACCGGAGTGGATCCCCTTCATGATTCGACATATGTCAATATGTTCCATTCGAATTCCGGCGGATCCACAACAACCTATTACACGTATACAAGGGATGATACCCGGAATTGGACCCCGGGGAGGATAATGGACTTTTCCATCGGGACCATAAAGCTCGGAGATACATGGCAGACGACCTTCCAGTTTAATCTCACAGAAAATGGTACGCTCGTCCTCTTCGGGCCAAACAGTCCTTCTACGATCTCGTTCACTGACAGTTCCACCGGGCTAACCCAGACATCGACACTCGACTCAAAGACGGTCTCAGTATACCAGCCGGTAGTCACCCAGGGATTCGGGTTAAAATCCCTTATTGTCGACCATCTCCAGTTTATCGGGGGAAGCCCTGACCCGGATATCTGGACGATCCAATGGAATACCACCTATACCGGTGCATCAAAAGCCGTCGAGAAAGTTGAATACCTGAGCAGTGAGCCGGGTTCCCAGTGGATGACAGTGCCTGCATCGATCGCCGATAAACCACCGTCATCCATGCCAATTTCGGACTCACTGAGCATTGATACGAGTTTGTGGAAACAGGATACAACCTATACGATCCGGGTCTCAGCGATTGCCGCCAACAACGATGCAAGCCCGAGTTCAGCCTCAATCGGTAAAATGAAATCGATGACTCTGGGAAACCCCTTTATCAAACTCGAATAATTTTTTGATCCCCGGGGACAGCGATTGGCGTTGAAGGACAAATAAAAAAACCAGAAAAAATTCTTTTCTCCCCCATTTACAAAAGTTTCCGGAAAAAAATGGTGACTGCCCGGATATTTCCTAATTCCTAAATTTTTCGGGGATACTCCATCGGGGATACTGTAGGCAAAAAATTTCTATGCCACAATCTTTGATATCGGGATCTCCAGGATGTCTTCTGCACCGCACTCCTTGAGCCGGGGGATCAGCTTGTTCACCGCGTTTTTTGGAACAACAGTCTGGATGCTGTAATAATCTATGCCATGGAGCCTGCTGACGGTCGGTTTCTTCATCGCCGGCAGGGAAGCAACGATCTTCTCCATCGCAAACGTCGGGACATTCATGGTCAGGAGAACCTTGTGTCGTGCATCGATCACCCCGAACAGGAGTGTCCTGATCTCCTCTATCTCCTTCCGCTTCACCGGGTCAGCCCAGCTTGCTTTGTTCGCAATAATGACCGTGTGGGACTCCATGATCTGCCCGATAATCTTAAGGCCGTTCTTGCGCAGCGTAGTTCCGGTCTCCGTGAGATCGACAACAACATCCATAAGGTCGGGAACTTTTGCTTCGGATGCGCCGTATGAATTGAAGAGCTGCACGGGGATATTCAGATTTTTGAAATATTTTTTTGTCAGCTCCGGGTATTCGGTAGTAACCCTGCTGTCAGTCCGGATCTGGTTAACATTCTCGATAGGCTCGTCACGGTGAACCGCAATCACGATTTTGACATTTCCTTCGCCGGTTTTACTGTAAGAAAGATCAGCAACCTCAATAACATCCGCGTTGGTTTCGCGGACCCAGTCGAGGCCGGAGATACCGAGATCGAAATACCCCTTATCGACATACGTAGGGATCTCCTGCGGGCGGAGGATCTTGATTTTTCCTATGCGGTCATCGGCGATGCGGGGGTTGTAGTCGCGGTCGGTACGCTTGACCTCGAGGTCAGCCTCCTTAAAGAGCTGGAGCGTCTGAGCCTCAAGGCTGCCTTTCGGGAGTGCGATAGAAATCATGCCAGTAGTGTTCAACGCTGAAAAACATTAATGGATGGGTTCTTTATAGCAAAATAAATTTAATTGAATGAATGAATAACGAGCCCGCTCAGCAGCTTGGGCTCAAACCACGTTGACTTGGGGGGCATGACCCCGCCGGCATCTGCAATGGCAAGAACGGTCTCGACCCGGACCGGCTGCATCGCGAACGCAAGCCGGAATCCCCCGCAATCCACGAGTTTTTCGAGATCAGCGACTGGCCGGGCGCCACCAAGATACTGGAGCCGGGCATCCCCTCTTGGATCCGTAATCCCAAGTATCCCTTCGAGAACATTCTTCTGGAGCACCGCAACATCGAGTGCATCAAGCAGTGCAGCATGGGGGTCGACCGGTCGGGTGCACTCGTACCATTTTCCGCCGAGATACATGTGCACGATGTGGTATTTCTCCGGGTCCGGGATCTTCGGCTGGATGTTGAAACTGGAACCATCAACCCTCCCGTATTCATGGATTGCGAAAAACCGGCCCAGCTGTTTCATGAACGATTCGGGGGTGAATTGTCCCAGGTCCGTAAGAAGCCTGCTGTACCCGTGGATCTTTACCTTGTCGTGAGCAAACATGACCCCCATGAACCGGCCGGCTTCACCATCCCCAGACTTCCCGGCCGCAATGAGCCGGTCGGCAACATTGACCGCGGCTTTCGCCCGGTGGTGACCGTCTGCAATATAGAGCGAGGGGACTGATCCAAAACGGGATTCGAGCCTGGCAAGTGCAGCCGGGTCAGTAATCCGGTAGATCTGGTGGACCTCTCCGCTTTCTGTTGTTACTTCAGCATCGGGAACCTTCGCATTGTCAACAAGTGAACTGATCTCAGAAAAGATGTCACCGGTGTTCCGGTACAACAGGACGACCGGTCCGTTGTGTGCCCTGACCGCCTGGATGTGCCGGGTCCGATCTTCTTCCTTGTCATACCGGGTCTGCTCGTGCCGGCGGATCCGGTTCTTCCGGTAATCGTCAACATCGAGGCAGCAGCAGAGGCCAAGAAACGTATTATTGTCCTGTCGAACCCGGTACACGTAAAGGCCGGGATCCGGATCCTTGCTGAGCCTTCCATCTGATTCGAGCGCGAGCAGGTTGTCCCGGGCCCGATCATAAATACGGTCATCGGATGGGGAGATATCCGGCAGTTCGGCATCAGGCCTGCTCACCCGGAGGAAACTTTCCGGGTTCCGGGCGATAATTGCCCGCGCCTCTTCTGCTGTCACGACATCATATGGTACTGCGGCAATATTCTGGGCAGCAGAGCGTTCGGGGCGCACCCCGGCAAAACGAAAGATCCTGACCATGCATCCACACCTTATCCCGGAGAAGGGATGAGAACGTTGTTCGTACAGTTTGGCGTGATTGCATATATTTTCCCGTACGTAACCACATGGCAGGGTAAACACTTTTGTCTGAGGAGCACTCAGGATGTATGCCATCAGCCCGTTCGCGCGAGCAGAAATACCCATGATCCGAACTCATCCCTCCGGCCCTCCCGCTGTACCCGTTATCCGCCGGGCTCTTCCTGCCGATATCCCCGCGATCACGGAGATCGAGAAAGAATCGTTTGGTGACCCGTGGGATCAGGACGTTTTTGCCGAAGCCCTCGGGTATTTCCCCACAACGTATTTTGTTGCCGTCATGAATGGCATAGTTGCAGGATTTGTTGTAGGCGCCCTTGAGGATACCGGAGAAAATCTCTACGGCCATATCTGCAATCTCGCCGTACGTACACAGTACCGGCACCGCGGGATCGGGGCAATGATCGTGAAACGGGCGGAGCAGCAGTTCGCCCTCGAACTGGCAACCGGTGTGCAGCTGGAGGTCCGGGTCTCCAATAAAACTGCGCAGCGGTTCTACCGGCGTCTCGGGTACCGCGAGGCAATTACCATTGATAGTTATTACGCAAATGGTGAAGATGCAATAGTGATGATGAAGTGGTTCCGGTTCTAAAGGGATCTACCGGCCCCGAATCAAATAAAAACAATTTTTCTGCTCTGTAGAAAACCTCCATGACGAGAAATTGTAAGAACTTGTGGATGTTACAAACAATCATTTTCCCTGCGATTTCCTTTCTCTGAATTGAGAATATTCGAGCCTTTAGATCGCCACCGAACTTTCTTTTCAGGACAGAGAACTTGTTCTCGACAAGTTGTCTTCTCCGGTATCTGGTATCATCGAATTCTCCAGCCATCTCGTTTCGGTACTTTCCTCCGATAATCTGATTGTTCCAGGAACGGATCGGGATGATGGAGTCAGCGAGCAGTTCCTCCCGAACCTGACGATGAATCGCTTCGGAGTCGTATCCCCGATCCATAACGTAACACTCTGACCGTCGTATCTTGTGACATTGTGGGAGTAACCTGGCTGCATGCCGGGTATCGTGAACTCGGCTTTTCGAAGTGATGAATCCGGTGATCGCTTGTGTGTCGGTGTCAACCGAGATCGAAGTTTTCAGGAAATGTTTTCGGATTTTGCCGGTTCTGGCTGAGTAATAGTGACTCGAATATCCGCTGGTAAACCCGGACGAATCGACAGCGGTAATCGCAATTGGATCATCGTTGGAATAGAACAGACTCGTCGTTTTCCTGAATGCGTAGCGGAGGTACAGGGTTTTTATCCGACAGAAGAATTTCTGAAGAGTCGTGAAATGAGGGACGACTGATAGTTCCAACTCCTTTTGGATCGACTCCATGTCTCCGATATCTTCAACAAATTCGCGATAATGCTGATTCCGATAGTCTTTGAAGAGAATCAGGACGAGAAGTTGATACCGGGTGTAGATCTTTTTCGAATATTTACAGGAATACGGACTGAGTCGTATTGCTTTCACGATCGAAATCGCTGCTCGGATAAACCTGATATTCCGGCTCGTCGATTTCTTACTAGTCTCTGTACTTTTTGAGCACACACTCTAGTATGGAGACAATGTACCTTAGATCTTTCGGTCCATGGTGCCGTCGATTTTGAAGAGGTTTTCTACAGAGCAAATTTTTCTTTTGTGCCGCATAAACTAACCGGTATCGCATTTAAACCGGTGACTGCCGATTGAACAACACCAAGACCCGGACGGAACCCCGCAAGGATACCACTGAACCGCTCAACACTTCCCTGGTAAACGGGGAGAGTTGTCCTGAACCTCTTCCCCCCGGACAAGAACTCGGGTTACAGCGCGGGATTCGGCCCTGGATGGCAAATCTTATTGCAATTGGCGGGATCATCGGTTCAGCGTATTTTATCGGGTCAGGTTACCTCGTCTCTCAACTGGGCCCGAGTGTCATCCTCATCTATGCTATCGGTGGTCTGATCATCTGGACGGTGATGCAGTCGTTTGCCGAGCTGCTCGTCAATGTACCGCGCCAGGGAAACTTCATCAGCTATTCCGCGGAGTTTATGTCTCCTACCTGGGCGGTCGGGACCGGGTGGAGTTACTGGTTCAACTGGTGCGCTTACATTCCATCAGAGGCGGTCGCTGGCGGGATTATTATGCATGTGTTTGCTCCGTCGGTTCCCGTGGTCATCTGGGCGATCGCGTTTCTCGTTGTGATCACCGTCCTGAATCTTATCCATGTCGGGGGGTTCGGGTGGGTGGAGAGCTCTCTTGCTATCGTCAAGATCGCTCACAACGTTGCGTTCTGCGCAGTCGCGGCTTTGATCGTACTCGGCCTCATCGGCACGGCCGGGTTCATCGGCACAAGCATCGCGTTCCCGCCCAATTCTGATCTCTACACGGATATTTTCCCGGCCGGTGCGTTCGTACTCATCACCAATCTCGCGATCATTCTCGTGAACTTCCAGGGATCTGAGATTGTCGGGCTTGCTGCAGCAGAAACCCAGAACCCGGAAAAGACCGTGCCAAAAGCGTGCCGGCAGGTCGTCCACCGGATCCTTAGGGTCGATATCATCCCCATCATTCTCCTGATCCTGATCATACCCTTTGCCGAAGCCGGAATCAGCGACAGTGTCTTCTCGACCGCGCTCGCGAAGTACGGATTTTCGGAGATCGCCGCGGTTCTTTCTTTCATCGTCCTGATCGCGGCCTTCTCCTGTGCGAACAGCGGTTTCTATGGTGCAGTCCGGGCTCTGTACGGCCTCTCACTTGAAGGAATGGCGCCAAAAGCTTTCTCGCGCCTGAACCGGCAGTGTGTTCCAATGATCGCAACCCTGTTCACGCTGGGTGTCTGCTGGATGGTCCTCTCGCTCTGGTGGTTTACGAATGGCGAAGGGGAACTCTATCTCTGGCTTCTCTCGGTGTCAGCGTTCACCGGGGCCATCTGCTGGATCTCGATCTGCTGGGCGCAGGTAGTTTTCCGGAAGCGGATTTACGAGCGAGGGTACACCGACGCGGACATTATCGCCCCGGCCCCCTTCTCACCCTGGATGCCGGTTATAATCGGTGTTATTCTCGAGATAATTGCGCTTGCCGTACTTGCGTTCAACCAGGATCTCTCAGGATCGCTCTACCTGTCCGTTCCCGTTGTTGTCATCCCCATGGTCATCTACTGGCTGGGGCGCAGGACCGGGAGACTCAAGGGGATCCGGTTCCTCAACAACGGCGAGAAATCATTCGACGATCTCTTCCCGGATAAGCGCGGCCGGGGCAGGATCTGAGTCTCCCTCTCCCGCACATGAATCGGGCAGATAAGAGGAAACTTGAGAAAAGTGCAAAAATGGTGTGACCGGGATCTCCGGATTCAGCCGCGCCCGAGCTGCTGGTGGGCCCGGGCAAGATGCTGGGCCGCGAGAGCTCCAAGCAGGGAGAGTTCCCCGGCCAGGACCCCCGCTGCGATAATCTCCGCGAGCTTCTTCGCATTGGCCCCGGCCGGACAGCCACTGCCGGCAACGCCGAGCATCTGGAGGCATTCGTGCTGCGTGTCGACACCGGTCCCGCCGCCAACGGTTCCGACCGGAAGGGACGGGAGGGTCACTGCCACATAGGCCCCCGTATCGGTAAGGTCGACCGTGGTCATGCAGGTGCTCCCGTCAATCGCGTGGGCTGCATCCTGGCCGCATGCAATGAACATGGCCGCGACAACGTTTGCCGCGTGGGCGTTGAATCCCATCGCTCCGGCCCGGGCCGAACCGATCAGGTTCTTCCGGTAATTGACTTCGGCAAGGGTCTTTGCATCGGTCTTGAGGATCTGCGCGATCTGCTCGTGGGAGAGTGCGATACCCGCAACCACACTCCTCCCCCTTCCCATGATGCTGTTGATCGCCGCCGGCTTCTTATCAGTGCACATATTCCCGGAGAGGGCGATGAGCCGTGCCCCGGTCCCCTCCGCAACGAGATCCGCTACCTTTGCGCTCGCGATCGTGACCATGTTCATGCCCATCGCATCCTTGGTATCAAATTCGAGCCGGACAAAGACACTCGTCCCCGCAACAAAGGTGACGATGTCGGTCATTTTCCCATGGTTCGTCGTGCTCTCCGCTGCAGCACGAAGTTCCTCGTAGTGTCCCGCAACCCAGTCGGCAACCTCTTTTGCATGAATCACACTTTTTGCTGCAAAGACCGGCGCGCGGGTCATACCGTCATGGAGGATTCGCACTTCTGCCCCACCGGCCTTTGTTATCGCGCCGCACCCGCGGTTCACCGATGCAACAAGTGCTCCCTCGGTCGTCGCGAGCGGGAGATAGAAACTTCCCATGGCAGACTCGCCCCTGACAAGGACCGGTCCGGCAATCCCGAGTGGTACCTGGATCGTGCCGATCATGTTCTCGCAGTTGCGCTTTACTACCCGTTCGACATCGATCGAGAAGATCCCGATATTTTCAAGCGGGGATCCGGTCTCTTTCTTTATAAAATCCCGGCGGACGCGGATTGCGTCCACGGGCGCGAGCTCCTTCTCAAGCTCGTAGAGCTTCATGGAGCCGGCTTTGAGTTTTGTGTGAATGAGACACTCTTTCTCGGAATCCACCCCGGATTCCGTTCCGCGGGGGGTGCTCCCGCGTGATCCCGCATCATCAGTCATGAATAAAGGTACATCGTATCAATTTATGATACAGGTGGTCAGCAGTGGTTGAGCAGTGGTGCATGCGGGTTCATGCGAAGAACGGAGAGACGGTCCGGCAGGCGCTCATCAGCGAAGGAGTGCTGGATCATTCCCTGAAAGTACGGAGAGATGGTCCCGACCTCCTCCTCCCCATCACCGGCCCGCGCGAGAGGGCTGAGTGGTGCAGCTTCGAGCAGGGACCCGCGCAGCGCATTCTCGCCCGGCACGAACGCGTCGGCGGGATCGCTATCATCCAGGACCGCGACCCGGAAGGCGCAAAGGAGATCCTCTCGGCACGTCCCTCAGTCCATACCGTGCTCTGTGCCGCGAGCGAGGTTGCTGGTGAGTACCGGACCCGTGAGTTTGAAGTCCTGGCCGGGAAACCCACGACCCGGACCGAGGTTATCGAGTACGGGCACCGGTTCATTGTCGATCTCTCGCGGGCGTACTTCTCGGCCCGGCTCTCCTCGGAACGCCAGCGGATCCTTGCGCAGACCGAAAATCATGAGCTGGTCCTCGATATGTTTGCGGGTGTCGGGCCGTTTGCGATCACGCTTGCTGCAAAGGCAGACCGTGTTGTTGCCGCCGATCTCAACCATCAGGCCGTTACCCTGATGGTTGAGAACCTGCAAAAGAACCGGGTGAGAAATGTGTTGCCGGTCCTTGCCGACGCGCACCATCTTCCTGCGCTCCTTCCCTGGAAATTCGACCGGGTCGTGATGAACCTCCCCCTTTCGGGTACGGATTTTCTCGCAGATGCATTCCGGCTCTGCAAACCAGGAGGAACGATCCATTTCTATTCGCTTGTCTCCGCTGAACGTGAACACGAAAGCGCAATCGAAGGTCTTGGCGGGAGGGTTGTTGCGGAACGGGTCGTCCGGTCCTACTCACCCGGGCAGTGGCATGCTGCCTATGATATTGTTGTCAAAGGGTAGCCCCCGGGAATCGATCAAAAGTGCGGATGATAGGTATTTGCCCGTTCCGGATCGCGTCAAAATTGGGGCCATCCGAAACGAATGGCCCGGCCCGGATTCCGTTCTGGAACGATCGTCTCCTCCGAAAAATGTAAAGAAACAATAAGGGGGTTTTTACGCTGTCGCTTCTCGTGATCGGACCGTTTTTACTCGTATCGTGTACCCGATTACCGCCAGAGAAATGATCAGGATCGCGACTGATACACCGACTGCGTCCCATCCAAAGACCATGCCGCCCATCGCGGTTCCCATGGCAGATGAGACCGTCCAGGCAAAAGGCCAGAGGATGAGGATATTGGAAGTCGCCCTGAAGATGCACCCTGAAATGATCCCGACAATGACGAGCATGAGGATCCCCCCGGCAGGGTAGGTACCGATATAATAGGCGCCGAATGCCAGGGAGGAAAAGAGAATGCCCGGAAGAATTCCAAATGCCCGGTCGAAACAGAGCAGGAGCCACCCGAAGACAAAGAAGGGTTCCCAGAACATGCACGCGTTCACGATCAGGTGCGGCAGGAGATCAGGGCTCGGGTACAGTGCAACCAGCCGGAAGAGGAACAGGGCAGCGAGAATAATTCCGGCAATGAGACTGGGGATCCAGCGGAAACCGGTGATCCCAAGCCAGCTCAGCGGTCTTTGCCGGTGCCAGACAAGCCACCAGACAGGGAATGCAACACCGAGAATCGCCATCTGGAGGATCGTAATGGCAGTCCCTGCGGGCCCGGAAAGGTGGACCGAGAGGAAGTACAGGGGGATCATTGCAAGGGCGGACACAACCGCCGCCACGGTATCTTTATCGGGTTCCCAGCGAATCCAGGAGGCCCGGTCCCGGAGAGATCTTGTAGAGGTCATAGTGTATCAGTACCGATCGTGAGACAATGGAGGATTCTTTCTCATATCCACAAGCGCCGGATAACGATCGCTTGCGATGAGTGCAAACGACACCGGCTTGGGGATTGTTGTTGCAGCTGCACCGTAAAACCGGTTGCACATGCCTCTTGCTGCAAAGGTCAACTACAACGATTACGCATGACCGCATGATAAAACGGGCTGTTTCGACTCTGGAGATTTGTTTGTCGTTTCCCTGCGTATGGGGCCAGGGACACTTTCGTGTCCCTTTTTAAAAACTTCGGAGATAAAAAAAATTATTCCACCGGCACAAACTTTGTGCCGTAGTGAATGATGCCGCTCTCGCCATCGGTGGCGATCTTGCGGAAGGTGCTCTTTACCCGCATGCCGATCTTCGCGTCTTTTGGGTCGACGATGATCTGGCTCGTCATCTGCGGGCCTTCGTCCAGCTTGATGATGCCAAGGACATACGGTCCCGCGGAGGCGAACTGATCGGGAGCGGTCTGGATGGTCGTGTAGGTAACGACCGTTCCAAACCCCGAGAACTTGTGATCAACAATCTCGCCGTTCCTGCGGCAGTCCGGGCAGAATGTCCGCGGCGGGAAGAAATGCCGGCCGCAGGTTGTGCACCGGGTTCCGATCAGGTTGTACCGCTGGGGGATCTTTCTCCAGAATCGTGCTACGGTCATGATTATACCCTCCCGAGAATGTGGACAGCAACCGTTGCACCGGTGCCACCGACATTGTGGGTCATGCCGATCTTCGCGTTCTCGACCTGCCGCTTGCCGGCGTCCCCACGGAGCTGGGTGACGACTTCGTATACCTGCTTGATGCCGGTCGCACCGACCGGGTGACCGCAAGCCTTGAGGCCGCCGCTCGTGTTGACCGGGATCTTCCCGCCAAGCGCGGTCTCGCCATCGGCAGTGAACTTCCCGGCTGTTCCCTTCCTGCAGAAGCCGAGGTCTTCGATCGCACAGATCTCTGCGATGGAGAAGCAGTCGTGGACTTCGACCATGTTGATGTCCTTGTGCGTCAGTTTTGCCATCTTAAACGCACGGTCGCCGGCCGCAACCGTTGCATCGAGCGTCGAGATGTCGCGCCGGTCGTGCAGTGCTATAGAGTCGCTTGCCTGTGCGGTCGCAAGCACCCTGATGGGCGTGTCGGTGAACTCGCGGGCACGTTCGAGCGGGGCGACAATGACTGCGGCTGCACCGTCTGTGATCGGAGAACAGTCGAAGAGCCGGAGCGGGTCGGCGACCATAGTCGACCGGAGAACGGTATCGAGCGTGATCTCCTGCGGGAACTGGGCGATCGGATTTCGTGCTCCGTTGAAGTGGTTCTTGACTGCTACCTGCGCAAGCTGTTCCCGGGTCATGGGGTACTTGTGCATGTAGTCCTTTGCGATCATCGCATAAAGTCCGGGGAATGTCGCGCCGACAAACCCTTCCCACTCGCGGTCGGCAGCTCCGGTGAGAGCATCGGTGCTCGCGCCCGCCTCGACATCGGTCATCTTCTCTACGCCGGCCGCGACCACGATGTCCTCCATGCCGCTTGCGACCGCGATGACTGCCTGCCGGAAGGCAAGACCGCCCGAAGCGCACGCTGCCTCGACCCGGGTTGAGGGGATGTGCCGGGATGCCATGCCCGCGTAGTCCGCGATCAGGGCACCGATGTGCTCCTGCTCGACAAACCGGCCGGCACTCATGTTGCCGACATACATCGCATCGATATTCTCGCCCGAGATCTGGGCATCTTCGAGCGCAAGTGCGCCTGCCTCGACAAAGAGGTCCCGGAACGACCGCTCCCAGTGTTCGCCGAACTTCGTGCACCCTATCCCGATTACTGCTACGTCTCTCATGATTGCATCACCAGTTTGCCCTTGTGCATCGCATACTTCGCATAGTCGAGATAGATCGGGTTTTTCAGGAGTTTCTCAACACCGGGTGCTGCGTCGCGCCTGAACTTGTCCGAGAGGATCGCGTCCGTGACCTCGATGTCGAACGCATCGCTGCCTGCGCCGGACCCGAATGAGCAGACAAAGATCCGGTCACCCGGTTTTGCGATGTCGAGTGTCGCCGCAAGGCCGATGGGCGATGCCCCCGAGTAGGTGTTGCCAAGCCGTGGCACGACAAGGCCCGGCTTGATCTGTTCGCTTGTGAAACCGAGGGTCTTTGCAACCTTTTGCGGGAACTTGGCGTTCGGCTGGTGGAAGACCGCGTAGTCGAAGTCCTTAGCGGTCTTCTTCGTCTGCTCCATCATGAGCCGGCTTGCGCCCTCGACATGTTTAAAGTATCCCGGTTCCCCGGTAAACCTGCCGCCGTGGCGTGGGTAATCCTGCCCTTCCCGGCGCCAGAAGTCCGGCGTGTCCGAAGTGAACGAGCAGGTGTGCTTGATCGTTGCGATCGGGTCATCGTTCCCGATGACGTACGCGGCAGCTCCTGCGGCTGCGGTGTACTCGAGCGCATCGCCCGGTGCTCCCTGGGAGACATCGGACCCGATGGCCACGCCGTACTTCACCATGCCGCTCTTGACCAGTCCCATGCAGGTCTGTATCGCGGCCGTTCCCGCCTTGCAGGCAAACTCGTAGTCCGCGGCTGTCATGTTCGGGGTAGCACCGATCGCTTCACCCACGGTACATGCAGTCGGCTTCACCGCGTACGGGTGCGACTCGCTTCCCACGTAGACTGCGCCAATGTCGGCCGGGCTGACTGCCCGGCGTGCAAGCGCATTGCGTGCCGCTTCGACCGCAAACGTTGCTGCGTCTTCATCAAGATCGGGAACGGATTTCTCAAAAACGCCCAGTCCACCCGTTATGTCTGAAGCGTTTCCACCCCAGACTCGTGCGATCTCCTCAACCTTGATACGGTATCTCGGTATGTATACACCGTAGGTAACAATTCCTACCATTCTTTATCCCTCAAAGTACTCACGATTTTGTCAATATCCATGCCCGTGCACATGACGGTGATGCGATCGCGTTCGGCCATCTTTGCAACGATCGGGTGAACCTCCGCGGCTTCAATGCCCTGGAGGATAACACACCGGGGTTTGAAAGGGGTGACCCGGATTGCAACCATCGGTGATTTTCCGGTAGAAACGTTCGTGAAGATAACTGCCCTCTCCGTGCTCCAGCCGTAGATGCGGTTGAATTCATCGGAAGAGAGCTGCATGATCGCGTTTAAGCTGTTGACAACCGTGTAGCCGAATATCGCCTGGTCAACCGATCCCGAGAGAAGGGTGCAACCGATCGCTTCGGAAAATTCTCCGAGCGGTACAGCTTTCTCGTACTCATGAAGATCGTAGATGACATCGTTGTCAACACCGGAAAAGAGCATGGATGAGAATTTCTGGATTTGTTTACCGCCGTTCTCCTCATCGATCGCGAGCAGGGTGTCCACGATCTTTCCGACAACGGCAGTCCCGGGACTCTTCCTTCTTCCGCTCTCGTAATCGCTGATCACGGAAGGAGATACACCGAGCCGGTCCGAAAGGATGCCCGGCGGGATCTCGAAGTTCATACGCCATTTCCTGAGCGCGTGTCCCGGTGAGTCCGACAGCGTAATCTCGCCCGCCATCTTTTCGGCGAGCTGGCTCCGCTTTACGGATTTCATGCTCAGTTCAATCGACCCGTGCAGTTATATAATTAACGAACGTGACTTCGACAGTGAACGAATTACGACGAAGGGTTGCAAGTAAGCAACCCATAAATAGGAAGCATCCCAATTTTGGTAAACATGATACCAGCTGAAGATCTCCAGTGTCTCAAGGCGATAGCGCTTGAGGGCGGGTGCAGGGCACCGGTCTTTGTCTCTACCCAGAGCATCGGCGAGATGCTCGGGATCAGCCAGCAGACTGCGTCACGGAGGCTCAAGGGACTTGAGAGTGCGGGGCTTATTACCCGGACCATGACACCGGACGGTCAGCACATAACCCTGACAAAGTCGGGTGAAGATGAGCTCCGGCGCGAATACCAGGAATACAACCGGATCTTTTCCGATGGTGGAAAGGGATACGTGCTGAGCGGGACGGTTGTCAGCGGGATTGGCGAGGGAAAATATTACATGAGCCTTGCCCCTTACAAGGAACAGTTCAATGCGCATCTCGGTTTCGAGCCATACCCGGGCACGCTCAATATCAAGCTCTCCCCTTCCTGCATGCCGGTCCGGAAGAAGGTTGAGGCGCTCAACTGGATCCGGATCAAAGGTTTCTCAACCGATGGCCGGACATTCGGCGACGCTCGGTGCATCCCTTGCCGGATCGATGATGTAAATTGCGGGATCGTTGTCCCGGGCAGGACGCACTATCCGGAAGATATCATCGAAGTCATCGCACCCATCGCGCTGCGCCGGAAACTCGGGGTCGAGGACACCGACAGCGTGAGCGTTGAGGTGGGATAAGTGACCGTAATGGATGATGCGCTTGCCGCCCTCCGCGACGGAAAGTTTATCCTGCTCTATGATTTCGATGACCGCGAAGGTGAGACGGATTTTGCGATCCGGTCTGATGCGGTCACGCCAACAGATATTGTCCGGATGCGCAAGGATGGTGGCGGCCTGATCTGTACCGCGGTTCACCCGGTCGCGGCTCAGCGCCTCGGCCTTCCGTTTGCAAGCGATGCACTGAGGGCAATCTCTGTTGCCGAGCGGGAGGGTGACATTCCTTACGACCGGAAGAACCACTCCTCGTTCTCCCTCTGGGTGAACCACCGGAATACCTTTACCGGTATCACCGACCGGGACCGGACCCTCACGGTCAACGCAATTGCTGAGCAGGTAAAACGTGCGCTCAACGGGGGCGGCGTGAACTTCCACGAGATCTTCCGAACCCCCGGCCACATGGCACTCCTGCGTGCAGCGGACGGGCTGCTCGACCAGCGCAAAGGCCAGACAGAGCTCTCGGTCGCAATGGCAGACATGGCCGGGATCACGCCATCGATCACGATCTGTGAAATGCTGGATGATGAATCCGGCTATGCACTTTCAAAATCCGACGCCAAACTCTACGCTCGTAAGCACGGCCTTGTATTCGTTGAAGGCAACGACGTCATCGAGCGGTGGGAGAAAGAGAAAGGGAAGAAAAGATAATTCCGGTCTCTTTTCCCCAAACTTTTATCCATCATGCCGAAAATCAGCTCTTTTGAAATCTCCTCCCGGTTGGAATCGGGCAAAAAAATAAAGAAAAATTTGAACATTACATCTTGATCTGCGCAAGCGCATCGTACGCCATCTTCCGGTAGAGCGCCGGATCGACCGTGGGGTACTGCTCTTTTGCCTTCACGATATCCGGGGTGTTTCCGGTTGCCAGTGCATCGATGCGTTCGAGGGTACGGGCTGCAGTATCGAGCGCCCAGATGTCCCGGGTCTCCTTGTCAACAACGGTTATCGATTCGACCCTGACGGTGACCGTGAATGCACCATCCGGTTTCTGGTACAGGCTCGGTTTCCCGATGACCGCGACAAATGCCGGGGTCTCCACCTTCGCGAGCTGCTGCATAGCTTCCGGCTGGTAACTCCCGGCCATGATGTAGAATGTCCCGGTAGGGTCAACGACCCGGCCACGGTAGAAAATATTCTGTTCGCCCTGCCGCTGTTTCTCGGTCAGCGTTCCGACCAGGAAGATGCGGTTGGAACGCTCACCGGTGGGGAGGAGCACGAACGTCGGGCTCTTCTCGTCCTCGCCATCGCGGAACTGGTACCGGCACTCGCGGAGCTCTGCAGCAAAGACCCGGCGTGCCGGTTCGCGCTCGAATGCCCCGTCCCTGCGGCCTGTCATGTCCCGGGCGTTTATGCTCATGATGCACCCCCTGCTTTATTCAGGAGCGCTGTGTGCTCCCCGGTCTCGAACTTCACCTTTTCGCAGGCATTTGCGAGCAGCCGGTTATCGATCTCGCGGCCTTTGCAGGTGAAGTACCGGCCGAGCACCGCATCCCGCATCCGGAGGAACACTTCGTCCATACCAAGAGGGTTGTTCTCGGCGATCTCTTTTGCGGCATCGAGCGATATGCCGGTTAAGGCCTCGACAGCATCGCGCTGGAGCAGGATGTTGTGGGTTTTTTCTCCGTCATCCAGCCAGCCTTTAATCCGGAGATCATAGTGGAAGTTTGGCTGAATCTCGTGAACCGGGCAGTAGTTCTGCCGGGAGAGGGCTCGGTTGCACCCCTCGACCGGGCAGCGCTTGATGATCCCGGAGCCCGGGGCAATATGGACGATCGCCCCGCGGACCGAGGTCTCACCGCCACTCACCGGGATGTCTGTCTCTTCCTGCATGATCATCGCAGTGTTCAGGTTGAGGGAGAGCCTGCCGTTGAATTCATCGACTTGCGCATAGTAGACCGCATACACTGCGCCGACCGCGAGTTTCTCCTTGCCCGGTTCCTTCCAGATCACAAATTTTATCGTGCCGGTCTCATCGCCAAGCAGGCCGGACTGGAGCATCCGTTCATGAGATGCGTCCCATTCCTGAACGACCTTTGCTCTGACGCTCCCGATTCCGACACGGAGGTCCTTAACCGGTGTCGTTGACGGGATAAGCGCCCGTTCTTCCGAGCTGATATCCTTAATGGTAGTCCCGGAATGGATCTTCAGGCTCGGGACACCTTTGTACTCGTCCACCACGGCGGACTCGATCCGGTACCATGAATCAACAGCCATAGCGGGTGCGTTCGACTTTGCCCACGCGACAAACCTGATAGCGCCTGACTCATCAGCAATTACACCGCTTTGGGCTATCGAAGGCGATGCCGGTGTCGAGACCGAGACAACCTTTCCCTCGATGGTAACCCATTCACCGGGAACGGCATCGCTAATCTTTTTCTCTTCGGTCCCACCGGTTCCCTTTGCTACTCCGCCCGAACCCAGTGCAGGCACGTTAAACTCCTTTGCCAGTTCGTTTGTCACGCTGCGTTCGGCTTCGGATGGCTGGACCCCAAACTCATCGACAAGGCGCCGGAGCTTGGTTTCGATCTTTTTTGGATCCACCTCGGATCCCTTCTGAGAGAACTTACGGGAGATTCTTTCTGCTGTTTCGGAATAATCCATTTCATACATCTCCAATTATCAAGAAAAATTACTGTCAGCATATATTGTGTGGTGCGTGTTGTGAAAGTGTCGGAATGATCCGCGTCTGATCCGGGAAACTATGGATTTTTATCCCGGGTTCTCTATGGTGAAGTTTATGTGAAAGCAGGGCGACATAGTGTGTTATGGCTGACATAAATGCAGACAGTACTATCTATGATCTTCTCAAGGCAAAGCCCGAAGCCACTGAAGCGCTCTTCAAGTTCGGCATGGGTTGTGTAGGCTGTGCGATTGCCCGTGGCGAAACCATCCGCGAAGCGGCAGAAGCCCACGGCATACCCTTGCCCGAGCTCCTCAAGGCACTCGGCATTAACGAGAAATAAGGCATCTGGGCCCGGGCAGGATACCCGGAAAATCCAACCCTTTTAAAAATCAGATCCCTTTTTTTGCCGGGAGGGACTCCCGCATTCGTTTGAGCTCGCGCAGGGATACCCCCGGGTATTTTTTTGCGTATTCGGCAACTGCCGGTTCGTGCAGGAGTGTGCACCGGGCGCAGTTCCAGACCTTCCCGCCTCCGGAACTTTCCACCCACTGCCCGAGAGTTTCATCCCTGCACGGGTAGAATGGACAGTAGCAGAAGTCGCACCGCTGTCCGGGAAAGTGACAGGGATAGTACGGGCAGTTCTCCGGTGTCCATTCGACCCAGTGCTCCCCTTTAAACCGGCTGTAGATAAAAAATGCCGGCCGATCCTGGGGAGAGCTCCCGCTGCGCCGGAGTGCTTCCGGAATCCCGTAAAGTACCGCTTCCCGCACGCGCCTTCCCGCCCCGGTTGAACGCCCCGCAGAACCGTGTCGGTTCTCTCCCTCGCAGGCAGCGATAACCACGTCATCCGGTGTGCCGGTTACTCCGGCTCCTGCTGCAAGCATTGCCTCTGTTTTTGCTTCGGTCGCAACCAGGATTGTTTCCAGCAGCGCAGAATCCACAAGCCCCTCCGCGCTGGTGACGATAATGGTAACTTGTCCGGTACCGGATTTCAACCCTTTCTGAACATCAGCGGTAATAAAAACCGTGATAAAATCGTACTGGAGGACGCAAAGACCTGTAGCCGGCACGGACGTAAGGATGCCGAAAAAATCGTTGTCAATTCCGGCACATGCGGCAACAAGCCTGAGTTCCTTCCCGGGATCCCGGTGAGTCCGGCCTTCCGGAACCGAGTGGCTGATAAGTGTTGAGACGGTACGTATGCCGCCATTGAGGCCGGTACTTGCAGCGCGGAACGACCCACGGATAAAAAGAGTTGTTGAATCGAGATTGTATCTCATGCAACCGAGTAGCGTGTCCGGTCCTTGAGTTCCTGCTGTTTCCCGGCGTTCCAGCCGGAAACATCCTGCAGGTACCCGGTGACCCTGCTTACCTGAACGACATCGTGCGAGCCGCATTCAGGGCAGACCGGCTTTCCACAGAGCGGGCAGTACTCGATACCCGATATGATCTCGTGCGTGCACCGGCAGTGGTCAAGCGGACACATCACCTCAAGGTGCGTCTCACCACAGTTGGGGCACGGGCTCTCGTCAACAATGAGGTGGCAGGTGTGGCACTTGTATTTACGCTCGCCTTTTGGAATATTGTCGATTTTCTGGTATTTTTTTGCGAGGTTTTGTTGTTCTGCCGTCCAGTCCATAGTTACTACATTGCACGACTGGCTAATAAACGTTTAGACGCTCTCCTTAATCGGATTGGCGATTGCGGTAAACACAAGCGCGCATGGGGAGATTAAGGCTCTAATAATAAAAATTTTTTTAAAAAATAAATCTTTTTTGCCCGAAACCGGAAATGGAGGTGTTTTTCTCTTGCATCTCCCCACAAATCTTCCCTACGTTATTTTTGTCAAAGCAACGGGTGGAGTCGTTGCAGGAAAGATAATGATCGGGCACCCGGAAAAGATCAGGAGATCTGCGATCGCGCTTTCCGGATACGACCAAATTGTTCTGCTGCGGTCTTCGGGTCCTGTGCTTCGTAGATGGATCGGCCTACAATGATCCCGTCTACCATGTCTGCGATTGCATCGGGGTCGCCACCCTGCGTGCCAACGCCGGGCGAGAGGATCTTCCTGTTTCCGACAACCGATCTTAAGAGTTTCACCCGTACCGGGCGTGTGGCCGGGGCGATAATTCCGTCAGCCCCGCATTCGATCGCAAGACGCGCAATGTGTTCTCCAACGCAACCGTGGAAGAACTCCGCTCCCCCCGGGTGGCTCATCTCGGCAACGACATAGCATTCCCCACCGTGCCGGAGCGCGGAGTCAACGCATGCCTGGACCGAATCCTTACCGGTGAACCCCTGGCAGATGATGGCGGAGAACCCGGCGGAAAAAACCTGGTCGGCTATGAGCGTGTTCGTATTGGGAATATCGGCGACCTTGAAGTCGGCTATGAGCGGCAGGCCGATCGCCGCCAGATCTTTTGCAACAGAAAGCCCTGCTGAAAGGATCAGCGGGTACCCGAGCTTGATGGCGTCGAGATGAGGTGCGCATGCCGTTGCAATAGCGATAGCTTTCTCTTTCTCCGTCACATCAAGCGCGAGAATGAGATCAGCCATGGTGCATCCGCTCCATCACGGCTGCGACAAGGACCGGGAGAGTAATTGTCGCATCGCCGTACACGGTTACGGCCTGTGCCTCTTCCGTTATCTTGCCCCACGACCGGGCTTCATCCAGCGTTGCACCGGAGAGTCCTCCGAGATCTGGCCGGTCGCCGGTCAACTGCACCGCATAATTGAACCCGTTCGGGGTCATGAGCATGCTCTGGAGAATAAAATTCTTCGGTACCCCGCCACCGACCAGCAGAGCACCGGCTTTTTTTGCGGTGAAACAGGTGTCCATGAGTGCCGGCATATCGGCAAATGCATCGACCGTTACGTGATTTGTCTGGGAGAAGAGCCAGTATTGGAGACCGATCATCGAATCCTGCACAGCGGGACAGTAGACCGGGACGTCATTGCGCGCTGCGGTATGAAGAATCCCGGATTTAAGCTGGCTGCCGATGTGCCCGAGCAGGTCCGAGATGGAGATCCGGCTTTGCGGTTCAAGTTCACCAAAGGCTCCCTGCATGAACTCCTCGAAGTGCTCGAAGGCCTCGTTGGGGAGATAGACATCGTAGATCCGGTTAATCTCGTCATGCCGGAGTTCAATGTCATCGCAGAACGCGGTGCCGTGGAAATGCCGGCACCCGATCGCTTCGATGATATCGTGAGTGAGATTTGCCCCGGTTGAGACAAGGATGTCTATGTGCCCTTCGCGGACGAGGTCGGATACAATCCCGCCCATGCCTGCTGGCACCATCGCCCCGGCAAGGCCGAAAAACTTTGTCGTCTCCTTATCCCTCAGCATGCTCTCGCAGATATTTACCGCTCGGTAGAGTGCACCACCGTTATAGGCGCCGGCTTTTCCCATTGCATCGATGAGTTCGCCGACCGTCATGGCCGGTTTCACGTGCAGCTGGGTGACCGGCTCGTCGCATGGTCGTGTCATTATTCACCCGGTTGTTGGAACGGTATTGGCGCTGCGGGAAGATAACATTGTTTGGAAGATCGTGAATCCCCGGGTTTATCGGGCACAGACCATCCATTCAACCGGATACATCCGCTGGAAAAAATGATTTTATCCCGCTGGATCGCAGATAAAAATCTGCGACACTCTTGACCCCCGGTCGATGCGGGTTTCACGCTCATCTTCATCTCTGCAATCTTCCGGTACACCACCGCCCGCCTGCTCAGGGTCCACCGGTCGAAAACAAGTGACTGGAACGGTTGCCATATCGTTACCCAGCAGAAGATGATGAGCACCTGATCCACGACTTCGGCAACCGGATCTCCCTTGAACTGCGAACAGATCGCGATACCGGCAAAGGAGGGAAGGCAGACGGCAATCGTAAGCCGGAACTCACGCAGCCCGACTTTCACGGTAAGTTTCGTATCCCGCTCAACCTCCACGGCACGGTTGAGGAAATGCGCACGCACAGCGGCGATGATCGCGCCAGGACCTCCTGGTGGAATATCGCTGGCTGGAATCTGGATCTCAAGATTGTCAGGAAATTTTTTCCGGCCGACCTTTGGTACATCCAGAACCTGCCGGAAGATCTGTTTTTCGGCCCGGTCTGATAGTTCCCGGTGATCTTCCGGTGAAGGATCATCGGGATCGTAGAAGTGTGCGATTGTCCGGAAAAAAACTGATGCCCTGCCGGTCTCCGGTTTTTTTTCCTCTGTCTTGTCTCTCATTTGTATGCCACGCCCCTCAGGTAAAAATGGTGACTCTGGTACGAGGTGTTCCACGGGCTCTGACATAATCGTTTGGAATTTTCCTTCCTGCAGTTTTCCCTCCTGCAGGTCACGTAACCCAAGACCCGCGGAAAAACCGGTTCACCCTTTTTTATCAACACGTTTATCAACACGGTTATTGTTCATGCAGCGAATTATTACCGGAATGCCCCGGCCGGAGATTATTCCAAAAAATCCTGAAACCTCGGACGAGGAACAGATGGGAATCTCCCTGGAGAACGATCTCGTTGAATGGCGCGAGCAGCTGGCAAGGAGCATAGCCCGGAATAATCTTGCGCTCCGGAGTGAAGGGATCACTGCCGCGGTTAACCAGATTATCTTCCGTCTTCTTTTCCTGTGCATCGCAGAGGATCGTTGTCTTCTGCCTACGGGTTCGGTCCTGAACGTATCCGGTTCGGAAAACCGGTATCGTGAACTCATTGCTGCAACCGGAATTCTCGATGATCTCTGGTCCGACCTCGCACCACAAACAGCACGGCCCGGTGGAGTGCATGGTTGCCCACAAGAAGATCCCGGGATCGAAAATTCAGTACTGGAAAGGATCTTCCTGCGTCTTGTCTCGCCGGATCGGCCATATAATTTTGCCTTTTTGTCCCTGGAGCAGATCGCAGGAGTCCTCGGAATCTATCTTGGCCGGACCGTGCGGAGATCCGCCACGCACCAGGCCGTCATCGTGGACACGCGTACAACGGTCATGGCCGGCGGGAGCCGGGCCCCACGCCCGGAGATGACAGAATATCTCGTCCAGGAAACGCTTTTGCAGGTAACTGCCAACCGCTCGCGCAGGGAGATCCTTCCCATCAGGATCGTTGACCCGGCATGCGGACCGGGCCGGCTGCTGCTCATCGCGTTCCGCTGTCTTGTGGCATCGCAGTTTGGGCATACCGGCACACGGGAGGAGAGAAGATCGGTTATAGCGGTCTCGCTTCACGGGGTCGATTCAAACCCGTATGCCGTTGCTGGTGCCCGGTTGTTCCTTGCTCTCGCGCTCTGCGAGCCGTTTCCCCGGGCCCGGGAGAAGTGCGATCTCTTTGAGATGATTCCGGATGTAGCGCCAGTCCTCCGCAGTGCTATCCGTTGCGGGAACCCTCTTATCGGTCCCGGGATCGCCCACGATGAATTGTGGACATTCTGCCCGGTCCGGGAGCGGCACCTGCTCAATCCTCTCGCGTGGGACTCCACATATCCGGAGATATGTGCGGCCGGAGGTTTCGATGCCGTCATCTGCACCCCGCCCGGCGGACCTGTCGATCAGAAGGAATGGATCCAACAATATTTCCAGCGGCATTATGCGACGTACGATCCCGGCGCGGAGTTGTCCGGGTATTTTGTCGAGCAGGGTCTCTCTCTCCTGCGCCCCGGGGGGACGCTCGGTTATTGCATGAACGACTGGTTTATGCGGGGGCGATCCGGCAGCCCGTTGCGTTTGTTCCTGGTTACAAAACAACTTGAAGAGATCGTGGTTCTCCGTGCTTCCGGTGAGACACGCGATGATTGCGACCCCTGCATTCTCCGGCTCACAAACAGACCACCGGTCCATCCGTTTCCGGTAACTGTGGCAGGTTCCGGGTTCTCTGCGAATCCTGCGGGGTACGTTGCCGCGCATCATTTCCCGGTTGAACCCGCATCGCTTGACGCAGGTGGCTGGTCATTCCGCGATACCCGAATCGAAGAACTGATCGCAAAGATTTCTGAAGCTGGAATGCCACTTGAAGAGCTGGTGATGGGACAGATCCATACGGGAGCCCGCACCGGGATTTTCGAGGGGACAATCATCGATGAAGAGATCAGGAAGGAACTCATCCGCAAAGACCCCCGGGTCAAAAATTTTATCGTCCCGGTTATCTCCGGAGAAGACATTGGTCGGTTCCGGATCGTAAGCCCGCGGTTTGCCACCATCGTCCCGCACGGGTGGACGGCTGCTCACCACCGGACACCGGGCAGCCCGTGGCGTTGGTTTAAGCAGAGGCATCCCGGGATCTCCCGGCTGCTGAAAAAAAATTCGGCTGAAACCATATCCGGTAACCGGGAGGGAGTGTACTGGTGGGAGGCCCCGGAGACCGGTGACATGGTGGAACAGGGCTCATTCATTCTCTTCCATTCGCGCTTCCGGAAACCGGTGTTCGCAGTGTACGAAGGCCGGGCGATCATCGATGAAACCGCCGGTGTAATCTACTCGACTAGTCTCTACCTTCTCGGGCTCATGAACAGCAGTCTCATCGCATTTCTCCTCAAAAATTTTCCGCTGCGATCGAAAGGACAGAAATTTTTTACCCGGGACGATATCCTGAAACTTTCCATCTACACACCCGATCTTGATGTTCCTTCCGATCGCTTGCGACACGATCGCCTTTTGGCACTGGTGCGCCGAATGAATGACCGGCAGAAAAAAATCCTGCGGGCAGGAACTGATCCGGATCGCAAACGACTGGAGCGCGAAATCGCGTCACTCGATACCCGGATCAATGCACTTGTGTACGAGCTGTACGGTCTTACAAAAGAAGAAGCCACACTCGTGGAATCGATAGCTCACACCCCCTCTTCTCCGACGTGAAGTCAGGAATCGCCCGCCAAGGGGTAAAATACGGCAGATCGCGCGAATTGTTACCTGGAATACCTGCCCGGAAACGGGGCCGGTGGAAGCCCGCTATTTTGCAGGGTAAAAAATTGATATACGTTGCCCTTTTGAGGGAATACCTCTCATAAACGCTTTAAATTTCTGTCGTGGACCAAAAATCCCGGTCTCAGGAAAACATTAGTCTGCCAATGGGGAAAAGAAGCCTGGAACGGGCTTATCCGGGATACCCTTTTTTGGACATCGTTTTTGGCCATCACGCGCCAGCCGGATATTTTCTCCGACGTAAACTCTGCTATCGCACACCATAGGGTAAAAGACGGCAGATCCCGTAAAATATTGCCTGAAATCCGTGCCCGGAATCGAGCCCTGAGAAAACCCGCTATTTTGCAGGGTCAAAGTCTGCTAAAAATTGCTGTTTTAAGAAAATACGCAAAAATATCCCGTTTCAAAACATGCGTGGACCACATTTTCCCGTCCCGTAAATTTTGGATCCGTCAGATTGGCAAAATCAGCCCGAAACGGGCTTATCTGACATCATCTCTCCCAGGTGCATCTCCCGGGTTCCCCCCGGGATTCCCCAGGGTGATGACTCTCCGGAACGGGGCATTCCTCCACCGTTCCTCGTCAAAGTGAGTATTCCGGTACCCTTCTGCTGTATTGAACTCAATTTCTGCGGTTGTCTCCGGCAGGATGTAGAATCTCCTCCATGCCCGTTCGTTCTGGGTCCGGATCCAGAGTTCGCGGAGTACATGTTGCGGTAAGGGAAGGGCCCGGAGCTCCGCGACTTCATCGGGAAATTTGTTCTCGATGATGACATCGTCATCGATTGCATACCGGATCTTTTTCAGCTTTACCGCGACGATCACCGTCTCCCGGAACATGCATGCATCAAAGGGAAGATCCGGTTCTGTATTCTCGATCCAGCGATACCCCATCTTTCCGGCGCAGGCTTTTGCTTCTCCCCGGATCTTTGTCGGCCTACGACCTCTCATGGCAGATCACAATCATATATTCGGATGTTGAATTCTCTCAAACGTTTTTCCATTTTTTTAAAAAGAATGAACCGGTCCATACACCGCTTTCCTGTCGCATTCTGTCTTTTGAACCATCAAAGCACTCACCCACCCTTTAAAAATTCCGGCTCTCCCCGGCATAACGGTTTTGCCAGGTGTCTCCGTGCGGTTGGTGGCACTTCATACCACCCGGGATTGAGCATTCTTTGAAGTTCCGTCACTTCCGGACCTCTTGTCCGTGCCCCGCACTTTTTGCATTTGTATCCCTTGTCTTTTCCGTCACTCGTCATTCGCTTCCCGCAGGCCCCGCAGACCGGCGGCCGGGTCGTGATCACCTTTGCAAGAGAAACGACTTCGAGTTTCTCAAGATTGATGCTGCCTTTCTTGAAACTGCCGACGGCTATCACTTCATCGCCCGGCACCAGCTGCCGGATACTGTTCCGGAACCCCTTGGTTGGTTCGTATGCCATACACCGGGCCTCTCCATTGCAGCCAGCAATTTCAAACGAGACGTGCCCTCCCGTCCCGGTAACCGGTCTTCCTGCCACACTACCTCTGACAAAATACGAGATCCCTTCGCGCAGGTTCCCGGTTATTCCGGGAACAAGATGCTCATCGGTCCCCTGGTTTGTGACCCAGATCTGTTCAAGGCCGGGGTGTTCGGATTCGATCATCGTCCGGGCAAGCATCACCCACCCGGGACTCTCGCCGCGGATACCGAAGAGGACCGGGTCGGGCGTGTGCGGGACGCAGACAACGACATCGTTCTGCTTGTCCACGGTGTCCCACGTATGGGGAAAAGTTGCATCTTCTGCAGCAAAAAGACTGGAGCTGTCCACGCTTCGCGGGGTACCGAAAACTTCCGGTTTCCGGTACACGAGGATCTCTGAGGTCCGGTCGTTTAGTTCGCTCGCCACAGCTGCTGTCGCGCCGATCAGGCCGCGCCGGTTCTTGTACCCGTGAAAGCGAGCACCTGCTCTCTCAAGGATTTTCACCGCTTCATCGATCTCGCAAAAGTCTTTCACGGCTTTTTCGTAAAATGCCGGGCCCGGAGGGCATTCGCACACAACAACTCCCGGGTTCGTGTTCTCGCAGAAAAAATCCGCAAGCTCCTTTACGGTCGCGCACGCGATCGAAAACGCCAGCCCGGGGTCGCCCTCCACATCGAGCATGATCGCCGCATTCCCCCGGGTCTTCCATGTCACGTTGGGGTTCAGCCGGACGAGTCTTGCCTCGCGTACCTGCATGTGCTCGCGAATCAGCCTGCGTGCCAGCACTGCGCCGAGGTATGTCGTACACATTCCCGCCGGCGAATCCGTGTCATCGATCCCGATGCGCATATCCATATTAATATATCCTCAGGCTCTATCCATTCTTTACGGACAATGTCTCAGGATCGCCAGCTCCAGCTGGTTACCAGCGTAATGATAACGGCAGGCTTCCAGGTCTCCGAGCGGTTCTCTATCCGGCCGCGGAGCTTCGACCAGATTGCACGCAACAATGGGACGCTCCTTGTCATCAAGGTAGTATCCCATATTGACAGCGTGAGCGAAGAGGTTGCCGGCGATCTCGACCTGATCGCACGCCACCTTGGCGGTGTCCCGCTGATCATTGGCGAACGGGCGCGGGAAGCTGAGCTGGAACGCGGAGCAGTGTATATCCGGTACGGTATCTACGCGATCAGCCCTGCGACACTGTATGATTTTTTTGTGGAAAAGATTCCCCCGCTGGTTTATGCTTCCCCGGGGGGGTTGTACGTGAATATCGATGGTGAAGTCCTCCGGGACCTGCGTGAGAAGCGGAACATGTCGCTTGGGGATCTTGGGCAGGTACTCGGTGTATCGCGACGGACGATCAGTAAATATGAAAGCGGTATGGGAACAACACTCGAAGTCGCGATAAAAATTGAAGAGCTCTTCAACACCGGGGTCGTGGAATCGATCGATCTCATGAAGCAGGAACGGCAAAAAGAGCCGCGGCGTGAACTCAGTCCCGCACGGAGAGATCCGGATGTCCCGATTGAATTCCTCGAATCACTCGGGATCCACCTCCACACACTCCGCGGCGCCCCGTTCCAGGCCCTGCTGACATTTGAAAAACACACCATCCTGACCGGCTACGGACCGGCAGATAAAGTTGTAAAACGTGCAGCGCTTATTGGCAATCTCTCCCAGATTGCGAAGAATCATGCAATGTGCGTTATCACCGGGTATCACAAGCAGAAAAAAATCGGCAAGACGCTTGTCATTGGCGAGGAGTCCCTCCACCGGATCACCGACGGGTTCCAGCTTCTCGACATGATTGGCGACTGAACATTTTTCGATTATATTTATATAGAACCACAAACCAACTTTAGTGCTAATTTAGTGCAAATGTGGTGATCTTTATGTCACAACAACTTGGTGGACAACAGATTCTGATTCTTAAAGAAGGAAGCACCCGCACCCGGGGCCGTGATGCGCAGGGAATGAACATCACCGCTGCAAAGGCAGTGGCAAGTGCAGTCCGGACCACGCTCGGCCCCAAGGGTATGGACAAGATGCTCGTCGACACAATTGGCGATGTCGTGATCACGAACGATGGTGTCACTATCCTTAAGGAAATGGACATCGAGCACCCGGCCGCAAAGATGATGGTCGAGGTCGCAAAGACCCAGGATGATGAAGTCGGCGATGGGACAACTTCCGCAGTAGTCATCGCCGGCGAACTTCTCAAGAAGGCAGAAGATCTTCTCGAACAGGATGTTCACCCGACCATCATTGCAGCCGGTTACCGCCAGGCAGCCGAGAAGGCGCAGCTCCTTCTTAAGGATATCGCGTTCGATATCAAGGTAAGCGACAAGACGCTTCTCAAGAACATCGCGGGAACCGCAATGACCGGCAAGGGAGCAGAGGCATCCAAGGACAAGCTCTGCGACCTCGTAGTCAAGGCAATCACCATGGTAACCGATGAAGACGGCACGGTCGACACCGAGAACATCAAGGTAGAGAAGAAGACCGGCGGGTCAATTGAAGACTCCGAGATCGTGGAGGGTGTCATCATCGACAAGGAGAGAGTTCACCCCACGATGCCAAAGACGGTAACGAACGCGAAGATTCTTCTCCTCAATGCGGCTGTCGAGTTCAAGAAGACCGAAGTCGATGCCGAGATCAACATCACCAGCCCCGACCAGTTGCAGGCGTTCCTCGATGAGGAAGAGCGCATGGTCCGGAGCATCGTTGACAAGATTGTCAAGAGCGGTGCAAACGTACTTTTCTGCCAGAAAGGTATTGACGATATCGCGCAGCACTACCTCGCCAAGGCAGGTATCTTTGCAACCCGCCGCGTCAAGAAGAGCGACATGGAGAAGCTCGCCCGTGCAACCGGTGGAAGCCTTGTCTCCTCCATCGATGCAATCAGCAAGGAAGAACTCGGCAAGGCCGGGCTTGTTGAGGAACGCAAGGTTGGCGGCGAAGAGATGACCTTTGTCGAGAAGTGCAAGAACCCGAAGGCAGTCTCCCTCATTGTCAAGGGCGGTACCGAGCATGTTGTCGATGAACTCGAGCGTGCAATCCACGACGCACTCCGCGTTGTCGGTGTCGTTGTTGAGGACAAGAAGGTTGTCGCCGGTGGCGGTGCACCTGAGACTGAGCTCTCGCTCCGTCTCCGCGAGTACGCGGCAAGCGTTGGTGGAAGGGCACAGCTCGCCATCGAAGCATTCGCAAGCGCACTCGAAATCATCCCGAGAACCCTTGCAGAGAATGCAGGACTCGACCCCATCGACATGCTCGTTGAGATTCGTGCAGCACACGAGAAGGGCAAGAAGACCTACGGTCTTAACGTCTTCGAAGGCAAGGCAGTCGACATGAAGGCAGCCGGTGTTGTCGAGCCCCTCCGGGTCAAGACCCAGGCAATCTCCTCTGCCGCTGAAGCAGCGGTCATGATCCTCCGGATTGACGATGTCATTGCATCGTCGAAGTCCGCAGCACCCGAAGGTGGCATGCCTCCGGGCGGCATGGGTGGAATGGGTGGCATGGGCGGTATGCCCCCCGGCATGGGCGACTACTAATCCCCTTACATTTTTTTATTGAACGTTTCAAACGCGATGAGGATCGCGACAAGAAAAACGATCCGGATCAACCGACTTTGGTTTTTGTTGTTCGATCGTGACTATTCAGCGATAGCGTGAGATCAACCAGGCATACGTGGTTCTCCCTGATGCGCGAGAACAAGCGAAGAGAAATCCGCTGATTGTTTTTTTTCTTTACCGTCGAGAAACACGTTTTGTGCTCTGGTACGGTGTCCGGTTACTCTGATCCGAAACTCCGCGTCATGTACCTGACGCCGTTTCAATCTGAACCAGCGTCTTATCCTTGAGCGGTGAACCGCATTCCTGGCATTCTGCTTCTGCATACCCTTCGACGATATCCGGGCTTCCCGCTACACTATTCTCTCAGTGAGCCGGGTGATAAGCCGATCCGGCCGTTCTCTTATGTCAACTACCGCTTCCAGATCCGTCCTGCAAAATTCCAGAGGCTCCTTCCGGTTGACTCCTCATCCGTCATTTGTTTTCAGTATCTTGGTATTTTGATCTGCCGAATGATCTTAGAGAGTAGAGAGGTACTGAACAGTTAAAAAAAGAAAAAAAGTTTGTCTTAGTACCCGACAACAGAAGGACCGGCTTTGATAATGATTTTGCCGGTCATGTTCGGGAACTTTGGATCATTGAATGTGTAGGTACCTTCAGTAGCGCCGAAAGAGTAGGGGAACTGTCCACCCGGCAGGATGTCGCCGGAATTGAACATTCCCGAGCTGGCACCGGTTGATTTTACCGAGTGAGTGACGTTGTCGCCATTGATCCAGCTGACTCCGGTACCCGGAAGGAGGGTTGTTGCCGATGGAACAAACGAGCCATTAACGATATGGATGACATTTGTTGTTACCGGTTTTGTAACTGCGGGAGCGACTGTCGCTGTCTGCTCCGGCATGGTCACATTAGGCATCGCTGTAATTGTTACGTTGAGCATCACCGCTGTTGTTTCTACGATCGTAACTGAGACAACCGGAACAACCGCTGTTGTCGTGACTGCCGCAGGTTGTGAGGTCACAACAACCGGTGCAGCCGTCGCAGCGGTTTCTGTCGCCGGAATCGTTGTCGGAACTGTTGTTGTCGAATTTGTTGCCGGAGTCAGCGTACATCCGGCAAGCAAAACCAGTACAATCATAAGCATTATTAATCCGAAATATTTCTTCATGGAAAATAAGTTCATCTCACCGGTAATTAAATTTATTGACTTTGTCCGAGATTAATTTCTCGTTTAAGAATGAATTCGGGGTGGGCTCTTAAAAAAAACCCCGTGGATTGTGTGATTACCCTGTCTTTACACATTTTTCCCCTCATTCCGGACATTAACGATTCATTTACATTTGATGTCAAATGATTTCGGGATACTACGCAGAAAAGTCTGGCAAAAAGATTAAGGAGTACGGAGGCATGCAGGTATTTCCATGAATGACCGTTTCATCATTACCAAATACCAGACCGATTGTTATCACTGCAGAAAGGTTGCCGACCAGATCATCAAAGCTATGCCCTACCAGGCCCGGGTGTCATGCAGCAATTGTGGTGCGACACGGGTTTTCATCCCCAGGATCGAGGATGTTGAAAAACCCGGGAGTTTTTCGAAGATCGGCCCATACCCGACGTGGTCACTGGTAAACCATGCAGATTGCAGGAACTGTCACATAACGGGTCCCCACGATCTCTCAATCGGGATGCGACACTTCACGGTCCAGTGCCGGAACTGCGGTTTTACCCATTTCTATAAGTTTGATCTTGAATTTATGGCAAAAAAAGATGAGATGAACACCTGATTATTTTTACCGTTCCGGCATTCTTTGAAATTAAAAAAATGGAACAAAGAATTATTTTTCTTCCCGCACCATGGTTATTGCTTTCTTCGGGCATTCGTTTGCACAAATACCGCAGCCTTTGCAGAACGCAGGATCCACTTCAAGTTCGTGACTGATCGCTGCATCCGGGCAGTACATTTCACAAAGCCCGCACGCATTGCAGGTCTCTTTATTGACAACCGGGCGGAACACTCTCCACGAACCGGTCTTTCCTGCAGCACCTTCTGTTGGTTTGCTGATGGCAAGACGCTTTCTTGCTGTGCTCACAGGCTCATCTCCCGGTATGCAGTCTCCGCTGCTTTGACATTGCGTTCATCTGAGAACATCTCACTGATCGCTTTCTTCGCTGAGTCAACAGATACGATTCCCATTTTTGCAAGCGCACCCAGCACCGGGGTATTCAGGATCGGTGCTCCGGCAACCACAAGATTCTCCCTGAGTGCAATACCGGTTAGATCTACATTGCACGACAAAAATCCTGAGAATTCGCGCGTGTGTGCGCTGTTGATGAGAACTTTCCCCCCTGTTTTCAGGCCCTGGAGGACATCAACAATGTCCATCACGCTCGCATCGAGCACAACAACAAGATCCGGTTTTTTGATCTGGCTGTAAATGCGGATGGGGTTGTCGTCAATCCGGACGAATGATACAATCGGTGCTCCCCGGCGCTCGGCTCCGTAGAAGGGGCATGCCGTCGCATACTTCCCGTCATGCATGGCGGCGAGTGCCAGAAGGCGTGCAGCGGTGACTCCCCCTTGTCCGCCACGGGAGTGGATCCGTATCTCATACATGGCCATTCACCCCGAACCAGAACTCCTCGCCCGTTTTCCTTGTGCGTATGAAATCTGCAATGTCCTCATACGTCACTTCCTGTCCGCCAATCCCGGCGATGACGCTGTAAACGTCCACACCGCATCGCGCCCGGATCTCGTTTGCAAGAATTCCTCCAAACCCGAATGAATAATCCCGGTCGATAACGACGATGTCTTTTCCTTTGAGACCGAGTGCCGGGAACGGGCGGAGCCAGCGAAGCCGGAGGGAGCCGGCTTTTATTCCCCTGGCACGGAGGTTGTCGATTGCGACTTCGGCTTCTTTGCCAAGTGTCCCCATCGCAATAACAATAACTTCAGCATCTTCGCAACGGTATTGTTCGGTAAACCCGTACTTCCTGCCGAAGCGCGCTGCAAAATCCTTCTCCACCTGTTCGATCACGTGTACGGAATCCCGCATCGAACGTTCGATATCCCACCGGAATTTGAAATGCTGGTCGGGGCCGGTGAGCCCGCCGTACCCTTGCGGATTCTTCGGATCTATCGCGTGTTCCAGGTGCAGAGGCGGGATAAAGTCTCCAGGCTCGACCGTGTCGAGCGGCTGCATGATATGGGAGAGCGAGAATCCGTCAATATTTACCATGACCGGCAGAAGCACATCCCGGTGCTCGGCAATCCGGAATGCCATCAGGGTTGCATCGTATGCTTCCTGTACCGTGCTCACGTACACCTGGAGCCAGCCGGTATCCCGTTCCTGGAGCGCATCGGTATGCTCTGCCCAGATATTCCACCCGGGCCCGATAGAACGGTTGACATTTGCCATGACAATGGGAAGCCGTGCGCCGGCAGCCCAGTTGGTCATCTCATGCATGTACAGGAGACCGTGTGAGCTTGTCGCCGTGAATGTCCGGACACCGGTGATACTTGCCCCTATACATGCAGCCATTGCCGAGTGTTCGCTCTCAACGGGGATGTACCGGCTCTTGAGATCCCCGCTTGCGACAAACTCTGCTATCTGTTCGACAATCTCGGTCTGGGGAGTAATGGGATAAGCAGCGATAACATCCGGCATCACCTGCTTCACGGCTTCAGCGACTGCCTTGTTACCGGTTGCGATCTTTTTCATTCCTGGGCCTCCTCTCGTGTGAGTTTCCTGATATTAAATTCGAGGCGCTTTTTCAGGGTCTCCCGTGATTTCGGATCGATACCCTTGAACCGTCCCTGGGGTGCGAGATATTCTTCGAGGGGGATCGGTTTCTTGATCGCAGCCCTCGATTGTGCGCTGATCGTGAGTTTTCCATACTCGCGTTCCCAGAGGACCCACATCCCGGATTTGACCGCAAGTTTTCCCATCTCTACGCTCTTCTCGGTGGAGAACCTCCATCCCGGTGGGCAGGGAGCAAGGAGGTGGATAAATGTCGGACCGCGGAACGTCAACGCCTTCTGGACTTTCTTATAAAGATCCTGGGGGTATGCGGCACAAGCGGTTGCCATGTAGGGAGGATCATGAGCTGCGACAATCGCATCGATGTCTTTTTTAACATCGGTCTTCCCGCCGGGGGTGGTTGTTGTCCGGGCCCCGATCGGTGTACCCCCGGATCGCTGCATCCCGGTATTTCCGTATGCCTCGTTATCGTAACAGATGTAGAGGAAATCAGTGCCGCGTTCGAAAGCCCCGGAAAGGGACTGGATGCCGATGTCCAGTGTCCCGCCGTCCCCTGCGTAGACGATCACATTGGTTTTTTTCCCGGTTGAACGAAACGCGTTTGACATTCCCGAGGCACACGCAGCTGCTGCAGCAAACGCCGCATTGTAAACGGGTACGTTAAAGGCAGTGTTCGGGTAAATTCCCTGTATTACACTTGTGCAGCAGGCGGGGATGACAAGCGCCGTGTCCGGACCGGCAGCCTTCAGCACGTACCTGAGTGCGAGCGAATCGCTACATCCGGCGCATGCGGATGTGCATTTCATGATGTATTCTTCTTTTGGTATCTCGGCGATAGTGTCCAACTCCCTGGAGTCGTTCCTGGACTCGCGACAATGATCGCGATTCTATCAATAATCTCGCGCGTGATATCAAAAAAGATTCTCTTATCTTAAAACCGGAAAATTGTTTAGTTGCGGCCGGTAGTTTATCCGGCGTTTTTGAGCCACCTGGCGGTACCCGTTTTTTGGGCAGAGAATGAACTATTGAAGAGGTATTCCGCTGTATCCCATTACTTTCACCCCGCCCGGTCCAGGATTTATACCCCGGACTCTGCAACAGGAGTGTGGTGAGGAAAGCCCTCTTGATGGCACCCGATCTATCCGGTTGCATATCACTCCTCCCACTCTCTCATACCAGAATGGTGGTTACCTGCATTTCCCATGAGAAACCTGCCGGGAAAATTAAAAAAATCCCTTTTGCCGGTCCGTCCTGTAACCGTTTACGTTATGGAGCGATTAAAAAAAAACAAAATTATTTTTTCTGTTGCCAAATCGCCCGCTGCGGGTTAATCGGGGGTGCACCGTCAAAAGAACAATATATTTAGGGAACATTTTTCTAATGTCATTTATGGCTCTTCGATCGCTCAATCTCCCCGGTGTTGGAACAAAATATGAATTTGAGACCGACAAGGGAGATACGGTTGCGATCTTTTTTACCAAGACCGGCACGATCCAGATGTATACTCTCCAGAATGGCTGTAAGGCACCCAGTGCTGCAGAGATGACTCCTGTCGAGGCACGCCGGCTGGGAAACATCCTTACCGGTGCAATCATTGAAGCGGATCAGGAGAGTGTCGAAATTGCATTCTCGGCTCTTTCGGATTTGAGGATAACCATACACACGTTCATCATACCAAAAGCTATTGCGGGAAAGACCATCGAAGACCTGCAGATCCGGGCTAAGACCGGCGCTACCGTTATCGCAGTCTGCCGGCATGATAAAAATATTATCAACCCGCCACCGTCATTTGTTTTTGAGACCGGTGATGCAGCGCTCGTTATCGGTGAGAGCGACCAGATAAAAATGTTTGAGCGGGAAATTATGGTGACTTAATGGAGGGGATAGTCCTTGCGCTTTTTGTCTGCCTGCTCCTTGCGCTGGTAACCAAATATCTCTCGGTCCCTCCCATTCCGTTCTATATCATGGCAGGGGTCGTGCTCGGCAAGAGCGGTCTTGCCCTTGTCGCAAACGACCAGATCAGTACGTTCTTCTCGGACATGGGATTGATCTTCCTGCTCTTTTTTATGGGCCTCGGCCTGAAACTGGAGCGGGTAGCGGCCAACAGGACCGCGGTCCTGACCAGCGGGATTATCGATCTCAACGTTAATATGCTGATCGGGTTTGTCGCCGCATACCTGTTTGGATTCACGCTTATTGAGTCCGCGGTGATTGCAGCTGCATTCTATATTTCGAGCACGGCAATGGCTCTCACCTCGCTCATCGAGAACCGGAAACTCATGCTCCGTGAGGCCGAGACGGTCATCTGGCTCATGATGTTTGAGGATCTCGTCCTTATCATTTTCCTTGCCATCATCTCTATGGGAAACCAGAACCCTCTCTTCCTCTTCCTCAAGATTGCAGGAGTTCTTGCTGTGCTCTATGCACTCGCTCACTGGGGCAAAGAGTTCCTGATCTCCATCCTTGATCGGGACGACGAACTCCCGATCATCTTCACATTTGCCGCGGTGCTCACAACAGCATCGTTCTCGATGTTCCTCGGGATACCGGAGACCATGATGGTGATAGCGCTCGGGGCTGCTTTTGCAACAACCGATCCGGATGCCTTCGAACAGCATGCCCGCCCGTTCAAGGACGTCTTCCTCGTCACGTTCTTTGTCTTTTTTGGCGTGACCATTGATTTTTCCGGTGGCGCGAACCTTTTTATGATAGCCGCTATCTCGCTTCTTGCCGTTTTCAGTAAGTTTATCTCGGGGATTATTACCGGGGTCGTTATCCATGGATCAGCACTTTCGGGAATAGAGATCTGGGGCAACACAATCGGGCGAGGGGAGTTTTCGATCGCACTCGCGTCGCTCTATGGATCTCCGGTAGTGGCAACCACAATCGCCGGGGTGGTAATTATCACTTCTATCGTTGGATCGTTTACGGCGAAATACAGTACGAGCCTGAGAAAAGGGATCCTTCACGTAGGACGCAGGAAATCATCCCCGCGCCATATGCACTGAATTTGTATCCGGTTAACCCCGGATGTTGTGCTCGTGCCCGTGAGTTTTTGGGGATTCATTATGCTCGCAGGGGCATCGTTTTTCAATTACCCGCTTGACGATAATACGGGAACTGCACAGCTCGCCATCATTGAGCTTTCCGATCCGGACAATTTCCGCAGAAAGGTCTCGTGCTGCAAGCTGCTCCCTGAGTGTATCTTCCTTAAACATCTGGTTGAAACCTATCGTGATAAAACCGGGACGGATCTCTTCAATTGGGCGGAACATATCTGTTTTATCGCCAAGGATAGCATGGTCAACGGGTTTCAGCGCTGCAACCATCTGCAGCCGGTGTTCCTCCGGGATGATCGGGCGTGGTTTGTGCTTGACATTTGAATCCCGGGCGACTATCACGTACAGTTCATCACCGAGTTTTTTTGACTCTTCGAGATAATAGAGATGGCCCGGGTGGAGGATGTCGAATGTTCCGGTTGCAACAACACGGCGTTTGGTCGTCATGGGAGAACCTCCATTCGGCAGGGTTCCCCATCAGCGGTAAAACAGCACCAGTCACCCGTCCCATACGGATGTCCGATGATAAAGTGAAACCTTCCCGATCGCGGGAAAAAATTTATATCCGCATCTGATGGCCTGATGGGTCCGCTCGGGTGACTATGAGCGCTCCCGGCAAGGTGTGTATCGAGTGGCATCATGTCAAAGAAGACTGATGCCGATTCTGTCCCGGTTATTGTTCCCGGGAGAATGTTGAGTTCTTCGATTATCCCGTCCCGTTCTTTCAACAAGGCAACGAATTCGCGTGGGTGGCTCTCGCGCCCGAGCTCGAGAAGAAGATTGAGGAGTTCCTGTCGTATACCACGGATGTTCATTATCAGATCAATCTCCCGGGATGCCACATGAGGTAAAGGATAAATCTGTCCTGTTCCAAGAAAAACTCTCGCAAGAAAATGATCAGCGTTCGACTTTTGCAAGGTCGGAACCGACATCCAGCGAAGTGTTTATCGCCGAATCCTGTGAGGGCGGGATTACAACAAAAAGTTGCGGTGTTGCATCGAGCTCGATAATGGTACCTGCTCCTGCATCGAAATCGAGGATGTGCCCTCCTTTCTGGCGGTTGTCGCTGATAAAGTGAAGGTGGTACCCGGCCATATTGGGACCGCTCATGAATCCCGGGAGATACAAACCCACGACCGTTCCTTTCACGTTCTCGTACGTAAATACCGACTGGTTTGCTGCAGCGGCAACAAGCGAGGGGTAAGGCTGTTGCTGCTCCGGGATGCTCCGTACCTTCATCGCCGGGAACGTCCCGTGAATCCGGACCGCGTACATGGTATTCTTTGATGGAAGTTTTGTTGTAAGATAATTCGTAAATCCGGTGTAGTTCATCGGGCTTTCTGTTTTTATCACGTAATCCTGTTCAAACCAGGTCACCGTTGAGAATGGTGTTTTCTCGCTGTCTGCTGCCGGGATCACTGTTCCATTCGAACGCGCCTGGAAAACTTTTCCATCGATAACGATCATCTCTCCATCAAGCCCGTCAAATGTCCCGATCCCAAAATCGCCGTGTTTTTTTAACTCGCCGACTGTCTGCACCCCTCCGAATGCGCCCTGCGCGAGAGCGTTCAGTGTTGATACCTGGTACAGGGTCTCCCGGTCCGCATGCTGGGTCGCCTTCTCCACGCTCCCGTAAATCGAGGCCCCGCAGAAGACTATAACAACCGCAAGGCCGATGCCGAGGAAAAAAAGTTTCGCGTCCATGTACCGGTCCCGGATGATGAATGATTACTTTCTTCCGGTCACTTTGATGATATGGAAACCGAATTGTGTCTTCACCGGTCCAACAAGCGCCCCTGCATCGTTTCCGAATGCAGCGGTCTCGAACTCCGGCACCATCTGTCCCTTGCCGAACCAACCGAGATCCCCGCCGTTCTTTCCCGAGGGGCATTTGGAGAATCGCTTTGCAACATCGGCAAAATTCTCACCGTCGTTGATCCGTTTCATCAGCCGGGTCGCTTCGTCTTCGGTCTTGACAAGAATATGGGATGCACGTGCCTGTGGTGCCATGGAGTACAGGTGCGCTTTCCCGGAAATAAAATGGTTGGTTGATGGCAGATTTTATTTTAGAACTCCCCATCCTGCTCGTAACTTCTCCCGTACCGGATGGCAAGTTCGGCTTTGTAAAGTTCCCGGCCAAGGTAGCCCGCATGATCGAGAAGAGAAACATCTCCGCGGGATATCAGGGAGTACAGGACATCCTGCCAGCATTCTCCGGTAACTGCCCTGCCATGAATAACAGCGACAATATTTTTTCCTTCAATCCCAATCCGGAAGTTCCCTTTCGGATCGCAGGTAATTTCTTCAGGCATCTTCCGGGCCAGGACGATCAGCCCATATCCGGGCGGAGGTTCACGCCGCCGTCGCTTTTCCTTGAGAACCATGAGATCGATGCCCAGATCTTTTGGGTATGGCCGGCCTTTCGCGAGCACCATCATCTCTGTGGCTCTCCGCATCTCCCGGACTGACCCCCGGGTTTTATCCGAGTGCTCGCTTGTGAAAATGATGGCAGCCCCAATCTCCATTGCCACCCCGGCCAGAAGAGCGTTTGCGCCCACAGAGTCCGCATCAAGGAGTTCGACAACATTTCCCGCGCCAAAAAAAAGCGGGTACCCGGGATTTGGTACCGGGAAATTTTTCAGGGATTCAACGAAGCCTGACCCGACCGGCTGGAGCAGGGGATCGGCGATTATACAGTCGATGCCCGCGTCCCTTGCTGCAGAAATATTGTCCCGGAGCGATTTTTGCCCGGGAACGATCACCGCCGCTGCACCGGCTTCTGCAACGCTCTTTCCAACCGTGGGGATAATCTGATCATTCAGGCTCAGGATTATGTCCGCCCGCAAAAGAGCGGATCGAATGAGATCCGGATCCTGGGTATCTGCTGCAAGCGGCCGGTCGATCCCGTCAAGACAGGAAAAAACCCGTGACACATCTTCGGGTTTTGCATCAAACCCGAACCCGAGATCGACAATATCCGCACCGGCTTCGAAGTATCCCGCAACCTTTTCCCGGATATTTTCGCACCGGTGGGCATCCATAATCTCGGCGAGCACTTTCATCCGGGATGTTCCCCCGATCTTCACATCCCGTATGATACAATCCGGGACCGCTTCGATTTCGTTAAGGGCAATCCGTTGCATGGCATCTTCTGCCCGTTTTGCCGCAAGGAAATCATCAGCAGGGATTGTGCGCGACAGGGAAATCCGGTCAAGCATCGGGAGGATAAGGCCGATGTCTGCGGCGTGACGGGGGCCCCGATAGATGGGAACACCCGTTTCACGCTCCACCGTCTCAAACGATGCGGTGCACATGCCGGGGACAATAACAAGATCGAACTTCTCTTTCCGGATCAATGCGTGAAGCGTGTGGGGGGTCAAAAATGATGCAATCTCCCCGGTGACGATGACTTCTGCATCGTAGCCCTTTGCCGCTTTCCTGACGATATCTTCCGTTGCGGCCCCGGTGGGGAGGAGAATGCGCATAAGTTCCCTTAATACCAGAGAGATAAAAACACTATTGAAACAATGCTGAGCTGCGACCTGCACGTGCATACGAATTTCTCCAAGGATGGCGAGAGCAGCGTGGAGGATATCCTCCGGCAGGCTGAGGCAGTCGGGCTCGATGCAATTGCCATAACCGATCACGATACCACTGATGGTGCGAAGAAAGCCCTTGCCTGTGCTTCATCGGTTCTCGTAATCCCGGGAATAGAGGTCTCGACAAAGGATGGACACCTGCTTGTGCTTGGTGTGGCCGAGATTATTCCGGCCGGCCTCGGGGTTGTCGCAACCATCCGGATCGCCCGGAAGATGGGGGCGCTTCTCATTCTCCCGCACCCGTACCATATCTGGCGCCACGGGGTTGCCCGGAGGAGGAAAGCGGGTATGACTGCTGTTGATGCAGTTGAGGCTTTCAACAGCCGGTACATCGTGGGCTCAGCTAACAAGAAAGCGGCCCGGATCGCAAAGCGTCTCGGCAAACCCTGTGTTGGCGGGAGCGATGCACACAACGCGAAGTTTGTGGGTTTTGGCAGGACCTATGTTGAATCTGAAAAAAATGTCCCGGCGATACTTGCTGCGATACGTGACGGAAATGTTTCCTGCGGGGGGAAGAAAACGCCGTTGCGGACCTATACCCGCCAGTCACTCAGGAACACATGGAGAAAGATCAAAAGGATAACCCGGCGTGTGAAACTCCGGTAAGGCTCGCTTTCCGGGTTTCGTACCTTGGCAACAGATTTTACGGTTCCCAGCTGCAGGAGACAGACCGGACTGTCGAAGGAGAGTTTATTGCTGCCTGCCAGAGGCTGAAACTTTTTTCCGACTGGCGGAAAGCCGTCTTTCTTTCTGCCGGCCGTACGGACCGGGGGGTCCATGCGTGCGGGCAGATTGTTGCGTTTACAACTGAAGCACCGGATCGGGCAATCGAGACGCTGAACCGGCAGCTTCCTCCTGATTGCTGGTGTACCGGTTACGCTGTCGTTTCCGATCAGTTTCACCCCCGGTTCGATGCACGGTCACGCACGTACCGGTATTATTTCTCCGGAGATTTTCCGGGGCCGGCTGCCCGTGAGAAGATGGAACGGGCAGCCCGGTCGTTTATCGGGAGCCACAATTTTACGAATTTTACCCGGTTACAGGGAAAAAATCCTTACCGGAATATCCTCAGTACCTGCATTGCGGAAGAGGGAGGTTTTGTTTTCCTGGAGGTGAAAGCCGAAAGTTTTCTCTGGCACCAGGTGCGGTGCATGGCATCTGCCCTCGCGCGGGTAGGAACCGGCGAGGAACCGGAAGATTCGATCAGTCGCCTTCTAAAATCTGCAGCGGAGAGACCGATCCAGCCGGCTCCTGCCGAAGGACTGATTCTCTTAGAGACGGACTGCGGGATCCGGTGGAATACGCTTCCGCCCGGAGATCGCAGCGGGATCTACGTTGACCACCTTATCGCCCATCACGCCCTCATGGGAAAACTCTGCAGGGTCCTCCGGCGGGATTAGATGGTAACACCTCATGAAAATCCAGTAAAATCGCCAGATACAATACGTAAGCCTTTTTTACGGTGGTTTAGAAATTAACACTACGCAGGTGAACATACATGGTAGTCATCAAGAGTGTTGAGATAATGTCCTGGGTGAAGATCCAGGCACTGTTCGGTATCGTATTTGGTCTTGTTTACGGGATTATTTTCGGGCTTAGCTTTACGGCAATTGGCTTTGGCATGGAAAAGTCCGGATTTGCAGCATTCGGTGTCATGTCGATTATCATCTTCCCGATCATTTTCGGAATTATGTCGTTTATCGTTGGTGCAATAACGGCCTTCCTTTACAATGCCTTCGCAGGGAAGATCGGCGGTATCCAGATCGAGCTTTCAGAGAAGTAAATTTTTTTTTATTCCGGACCGAACGTCCGGTCTATCCAGCGGGATAGATCATCCCGCGTCATTCGGTATCCCGCGAGGATATCTTCTTCCGACCCTGTTCCCGCATGAGGATCCGAAAAACCGTGGTGGATTGTTTTCTTCGCATATGAAAAAACCGGGCACACCGCTTTTGCATTATTGCAGAGTGTGACGACGAGATCTATGGAAGTACCGGTAAATTCGTCAAGCGTTTTCGACCGGTGGTGCGAGATATCTATTCCGATTTCCTGCATGACCCTGATTGCATAAGGGCTGACCCGTGATTGCCGCGTCCCGGCACTGAAAACATCGTACCTGTCACTGAATTTTGCCCTGAGAAGCCCTTCTGCCATCTGCGATCGGGCAGCATTTGCGGTGCAGATAAAGAGTACTTTTGTTCTTGCCGTCATTTTCTGTCACAATCCTGTTGAATTCTGTGCGCAATCGGCAATGTGCCCTTGACACGAATTCTTTGAGCGATTACAACAAAAATCGTTTCCTATCCCCTCCGTGACCCGACAGATTATGTGGTAATGCGCGAACCGGAATGTGTACCATGGTAACATTCGAATGCAATTCGTGTGGAAAATGCTGTGAATCTCTTGGCCCGTACATTGTCATCGAACGAAAAATGGGAGCCCGGGACTTTTATTGCAGGAATATGATTACCCGGGAACTTTTTCAGGCGCATATCCAGCCTGAATACGCAGATGCGTTTGAAAAAAAATCCGATGAAGTGGAGGGCAAAGCCCCTGCCGGCCCGGCAAAAACGTGTGTTTTCCTTGTTAAGAATCCGGGGATTGGAGGGTCCGGTTGCGCGATCTATCCCGCCCGTCCCCGTGTTTGCCGGGAGTTCCGGTGTTATCATATGAACATCTATGATGAAACGGGCGGACTCCGGGGAAAGGTAATCGGCCGGAACGAGATCAAAACCCTGGACACGTCGCTTGAAAATTTCTGGAAAGAGTATATTATTCCCATTCCCTGTGCGAACCGCCAGGGATGCCGGGATTCAGAATGGACACGAAATGTCCTGTCAATCCTTGCGGCACACGGATACCGCGGCGAATCTGTGGAATGATAGCAAAGATACTGCGTTCATAACAAGAGACGATTGCCCGGTAAAAATTATCATTTGGCATCGATTTGTTACCTGCTCTTTAACCCGCAGGAAAGCGATCCCTCATCCCCCCCTGGGGTGAGGGAGGGGGGACCCCCTTCCGGAATTCAGATCGGGTTTTGTTATTACCGTCGGAGAATGCAGCAAAAATGTGGGGGGAAAACTCAGGCAGGGGGGTAGGGGGGAGGAGGGGGGCCCCTATGGGTTCAGGTTCTGCCAGGATCCCAAAAGCTTGTACTGCGCAGATCCAATGTATCAGAAAAGCGGGGTGAAAAATAGTTTTGTCGGGCAATCGCCCTTTGACCCCTCACTTTGTTCGAATGTTTTTTACACACCTGTGAGGATTTCACCCGGTTTAAAAAATTTATTTCGAAGCCGTCAGGTTTGCCGGCTTGCATCCTTCTCCGCGGAAGAGTGCCCACTCTTCGCAGCTGGTACCGTTCGTGAACGTGCACATGCCATATTCGCTGCCGTCAGCGCTCTTCTTGATGTCGGTTGTCCCGCCGATCTTACCGCAGTTCACGGAGGCCGGGTTTGGCATGCCGGCCATTGCGGACGTTGTTGCCGCGGGGGCAACGGTAACGCCAGCTTTGCATCCCTCACCGCGGAAGAGTGCCCACTCTTCGCAGCTGGTACCGTTCGTGAACGTGCACATGCCATATTCGCTGCCGTCAGCGTTTTTCTTGATGTCGGTTGTTCCGCCGATCTTACCACAGTTCACGGAGGCCGGGTTTGGCATGCCGGCCATTGCGGACGTTGTTGCCGCGGGGGCAACGGTAACGCCAGCTTTGCATCCCTCTCCGCGGAGGAGCGCCCACTCTTCGCAGCTGGTACCGTTCGTGAACGTGCACATGCCATATTCGCTGCCGTCAGCGTTTTTCTTGATGTCGGTTGTCCCGCCGATCTTACCGCAGTTCATGGAGGCCGGGTTTGGCATGCCGGCCGAGGTTGCCTGGGGCGTAGAAACTGCTGTCGTCTGTACGGTGGTTGCCGGCGTCTGTGCCGGAGCGGTGGGTTGTGTACAACCGGCAATGAGGATACCGGCAACAATACAAAGACCGAGAATTGCAAAAATACTGGTTCTGGACATCATAATTCCATCACGATTACGATGTGGGTCAAATTAAGATAAAAATTGATGTTTTTGCATTTTTTTGCTCTGTAGAAAACCTCTTCAAAATCGACGGCACCATGGACCGAAAGATCTAAGGTACATTGTCTCCATACTAGAGTGTGTGCTCAAAAAGTACAGAGACTAGTAAGAAATCGACGAGCCGGAATATCAGGTTTATCCGAGCAGCGATTTCGATCGTGAAAGCAATACGACTCAGTCCGTATTCCTGTAAATATTCGAAAAAGATCTACACCCGGTATCAACTTCTCGTCCTGATTCTCTTCAAAGACTATCGGAATCAGCATTATCGCGAATTTGTTGAAGATATCGGAGACATGGAGTCGATCCAAAAGGAGTTGGAACTATCAGTCGTCCCTCATTTCACGACTCTTCAGAAATTCTTCTGTCGGATAAAAACCCTGTACCTCCGCTACGCATTCAGGAAAACGACGAGTCTGTTCTATTCCAACGATGATCCAATTGCGATTACCGCTGTCGATTCGTCCGGGTTTACCAGCGGATATTCGAGTCACTATTACTCAGCCAGAACCGGCAAAATCCGAAAACATTTCCTGAAAACTTCGATCTCGGTTGACACCGACACACAAGCGATCACCGGATTCATCACTTCGAAAAGCCGAGTTCACGATACCCGGCATGCAGCCAGGTTACTCCCACAATGTCACAAGATACGACGGTCAGAGTGTTACGTTATGGATCGGGGATACGACTCCGAAGCGATTCATCGTCAGGTTCGGGAGGAACTGCTCGCTGACTCCATCATCCCGATCCGTTCCTGGAACAATCAGATTATCGGAGGAAAGTACCGAAACGAGATGGCTGGAGAATTCGATGATACCAGATACCGGAGAAGACAACTTGTCGAGAACAAGTTCTCTGTCCTGAAAAGAAAGTTCGGTGGCGATCTAAAGGCTCGAATATTCTCAATTCAGAGAAAGGAAATCGCAGGGAAAATGATTGTTTGTAACATCCACAAGTTCTTACAATTTCTCGTCATGGAGGTTTTCTACAGAGCACATTTTTTCGGAATCTTTTCAGGGAGTGCCGGCGCCCTCTTTCATGCGGGAGACGTACTCGCGCAATTCCCTCTCCATCGCGGGAATATCCGCCAGATGCTTTTCGACGATATTGACAAGAGCGCTTCCTACGATGATGCCATCCGCTCCTCCAGCTGCGCATGCTCTCGCATGTTCCGGTTTAGAAATGCCAAACCCGAGAGCAAGGGGGATATCCGTATGCTTGCGAACCCTCCGGAGAAGATCGAGAGCTTCGCTGGAGACGGTCTCCCGCACTCCCGTGACCCCGAGAACCGCGACAAGGTAAAGATACCCTTTTGCGTGCTCCGCGATCTTCCGGATCCTCGCGTCGGTCGTTGTCTGCGCGATCAGGAATATCGGGGCAATATCGCACGAAGCGGCAATCCGGATCACTTCATCCGACTCCTCGACCGGCATATCCGCAATGAGGATGCCATCTACCCCGGATTCTTTTGCATCACGATAGAACTTCCCGATGCCCCGCCGCAGGACCGTGTTGTAATAGGTCAGGAATACAATCGGGACACTGGATTCCCTGCGGATCTCCCGGACTAGCCCGAAGATGCTGTCCGGCGTGGTTCCGGAAGCAAGGGCCCTCTCGTCTGCCTTCTGGATCGTTGGGCCGTCAGCAACCGGGTCTGAAAACGGAACGCCCAGCTCAAGGATGTCGGTACCGCCAGCGATGAGGGCACGCGCGATCCGTATGCTCGTATCGCGGTCCGGATCTCCTGCGACCGTGAACCCGATGAACGCCGGGTCTCCCCGGTCCATGAAAACATCTTCGATCCTTCCCATCAGGAGCACCCCATTATCCTCGAGACTTCGCTGACATCCTTATCCCCGCGGCCTGAGAGATTGATTACCATGATATCATCTTTGTCGAACCTGCCGGCATTCTTCATGACGTATGCTACCGCGTGCGCAGATTCCAGTGCCGGGATAATTCCCTCCTTCTTTGAGAGGAACGCAAAGGCGTCGAGAACATCGGCGTCGTTCACCGCGGCATAGCATGCCCGCCCTGAGTCTTTCAGCATCGCGTGTTCGGGGCCGACACCCGGGTAGTCGAGACCCGCGGAGATGCTGTGCGTGGGCAGGACCTGGCCGTCTGAATCCTGCAGGAGGTACGAGAGTGTCCCGTGAAGGACACCTGCCTCCCCGGCACAGAGCGTAGCGGAATGTTCGCCGCTCTCTATCCCCTTCCCGCCGGCTTCCACACCGATGAGCTCAACATCATCGTTCAGGAACGGGTGAAAGATGCCGATGGCGTTCGAACCGCCGCCGACGCACGCGACAACGCTGTCGGGAAGCCGCCCCTCTTTTTTCAGGATCTGCTCGCGTGCCTCTCGCCCGATGACCGACTGGAACTCCCGGACCATCACAGGATACGGGTGGGGGCCGACGACCGAACCGATAAGGTAATAGGTGTCGCGGACGGTAGCCACCCAGTCCCGGAACGCCTCGCTGGTCGCATCCTTGAGGGTCCGCGTTCCCGACTTCACGGGAATCACTCTGGCGCCCATCAGTTCCATCCGGAAGACGTTAAGTGCCTGGCGCTTTGTGTCGATCTCTCCCATGTAGACCTCGACCGGAAGACCAAGCGCCGCACCGACGATGGCCGTAGCCACCCCATGCTGGCCGGCGCCGGTCTCCGCAATAAGGCGTTTCTTACCCATATGTTTTGCAAGGAGTCCCTGCCCGAGCGTATTGTTCAGTTTGTGCGAGCCGCCATGGACAAGGTCCTCCCGTTTGAGATAAATTTTACACCCGAGCTCCCGGGAGAGATTTCCGCAGAAGGTGAGCGGGGTCGGGCGCCCGGCAAATTCCTGCTGGAGCGCTGCCAGCTCCCGGTTAAATTTTTTATCGGTTTTGATCTTCCCGAACGCAGCTTCAAGCTCCTGTAAGGCGTTCATCATGGTCTCGGGTACATACTGCCCGCCATAATCTCCGAATCTTCCTTCCCTTTCCATCATGAACTCCTTAATGCACCTTTGCATGCCGCGATGAACGCACGGATTTTTTCCGCATCCTTGATTCCCGGTGAGACTTCAACCCCGGATGCGACATCCACCGCGTACGGATGGAGCTGCCGGATCGCATCCCCGACATTCTCCGGTGTCAGTCCCCCCGCAAGGATAACCGGAACTCCTGATCTCCGGACGACCTCCCGGACCCGGGAGGGATCGAAGATCTTTCCCTTCCCGTGACTTTCGTCAACAATGATCGCATCGCAGTCATCCGGCACCGGATCCTCCCTGCCGATCGCCCGGATGATCTTTACGCCTGGATCGGTAGCGAACACGAACGGGTGGAAGATCTGGATCGCCGTCGGGTGAATCGCGAGGATCTCCGCCAGCTCGGCCGGGGAAGTGGTATGAGTGACCGCAACGGTGGTCGTGAACGGGCCTACTGAGTCGAAGATCGCTTTTGCCTGTTTTGACGAGACCGACCGGGCCGAGTTTGAGAACATAACGACACCGATCGCGTCGGCTCCTTCGCGTTCGGCGAATATCGCGTCCTCCTCCCGGGTAATCCCGCAAATTTTTATGCGCATACAAATTCCTCCAGTTTTTTCTGCGGCCGGTCGTCAACCATGATGGCCGAGCCGATCAGGAATGCGTCGCAGTAGGATCGCATCTCCCGGATATCGTCAGCGGATCGCATCCCGCTTTCGGATACGATCAGCCGGCCATCCTTCCGGACATGTTCCGAAAGTGTCCGGGTAATCGACCGATCGATGGTCATTGTTGTCAGGTCCCGGTTGTTGATCCCGATCAGGTCCGTATCCGTAGCGAGGGCTGACTCGATCTCAGCGGCCGAGTGAACCTCGACGAGGGGCTCAAGATCGAAATCCCTCGCCCGTTCCACGAACGCCGGAAGCCGGTCCTTCAGGACAGCCGCGATCAGGAGGATCGCATCGGCCCCGAGCGCCCGGGTCTCCCCGATCTGACGGTCATCGATAATGAAGTCCTTCCGCAGGACCGGAACGTCCACCGCGGACTTCACCCGCGCAATATCCTGTCCGGTCCCACCGAAGAAATAGGGTTCGGTAAGGATCGAGAGCGCCACGCATCCGCTGTGCACGAGCACGCCCGCCATGACCGGCATATCCACGTTCCTCCGGATGATTCCATGGCTGGGGGACGTGCATTTGATCTCGGCGATGACCGCATTCCGGTCCTTCCTGCTCCGAATTGCGTGCACAAGCTTGACCGGCCTCCGGGCGGATTCTTCCGGAAATGCCGGTGGCAGAAGTGCCACCCTCTTCTCCGTTCGTTTTACAATATCGTCCAGTATCATGCCATCCCCCGCGAACTCTCGACCAGTGCATCGAGTTTTGCACGTGCGTTTCCCGAATCGATCGATTCAGCGGCACTCCGGATCCCCGCTCTCATGTCCGTTGCGAGGCCACCGAGATAGATCGCGGCGCCTGCATTCATGAGTACGATGTCCCGTGCAGCACCCTGCTCTCCTTCGAGTACCGCCCGGATAATCCGTGCATTCCCGGTCGCGGTCCCGCCTTCGAGCTCGGAGAGCGCGACCTGGGGGAAACCGAACATCCCGGGACTGATGGTGTACTCAGTACTTCACTAATTTTTAGCCGAGGCTAATCAAAACCGGCAGATCTAAATAGGCAGCGGGCGCCGCATATGGCAAATAGACGGCAATTCACCCGCCGAATAAAGAATGAGATCCGAGCAGAAGATTGTTCCGAAATAGCAGTGGATGCAATCAACCGGAATCTCACCATTTCCATCAACGGAACACTGAGACAAAAGACCCTTATCCAGTCACTTGTTGGGATGTCAGCAACCAAACTATCCGTGCATTCCATCAATAAGGCCGGAGAAAAAGTCCCGTGTGAAACGTCAGTCAGATACCATTTATCGAAGGTGGATTTAGAATCGCTTTTCGAAATACAATCAAAGATCCTCACCTATTCAAACGATCAGATCCTTGTTCCCGGAAAATCGTATCATTTTGCCATAGATTTCACCGACGATCCTTATTATGGCGAAATTATCGAAGCGAACAAAGATTACGTCCTCAAGAGTAAAATGAAGAAATCAACAACCACATTTTACTCGTATGTTTCGCTCTCCATCACAACAAAAGGTCAACGGCAGACCCTTGCAGTTTTCCCGGTGAAGAAGGGTGTGTCAAAGGTCGAGTACATCCGGAAATTTTTGGCCATAATCCACAACGCAAAAGTGAACACCCAAGTACTCTGTCTTGATCGGGGATTTTACTCAAAAGATGTGTTCTCATTTCTCCAGAAGGAAAAGATCCCGCACATTGTTCCGGTGAGAAAACACGGCGAAGAACTCAAGAAAATACTCCGGGGAAATCATTCCCGGTATGCACAGTATACGATGATGGGAACTGGCGAACCTCTTTCTCTTACTCTGGCAATTGATGTCCAGTACCTTCTGGGAAGGAATAAGAAATACGGGAATGTGAACCTGGGTTACGTCGTGTATGGTATTAACTGGAAACCCCGTCGGATCTACCGGGTCTACAAGAACCGGTTTGCGATCGAGTCTTCGTACCGTATCCGGAATATCGTGAAAGCAAGGACATCCACAAGAAACGTTGTGATCCGGTACCTGCTGACGATAATCTCTTTCCTTCTCAAAAATATCTGGGTCTCTCTTCAATGGATGTTCTTCTCTAAGGTTCAACGAGGACCAAGAACCGTTGCTGAAGATTTGTTCCGTTTCGATTTCTTCCGGCTATTGGTCTGGGAAGGGATTCGGAAAAAACTCAAATTTGTCTCATTTGTTTCTGTTCTTCGACCGTTTGGTTGATCAGAGGTTGAGAGTATTGATGACTTGCCAAAATTCACGGAGGCAAATTTAGAGAAGTACTGGTACTGGTGAATCCGGCCGCCGGCAAGTTCCGAAACCCGTGTAGGTCCGGTTGTCGTAATCTCATCGAGCCCCGAGCCGTGTACCACCATGGCATGTGAAACGCCAAGAATCCTGAGTACTTCTGCGATTTTAGCCGGGAGATCCGGGTGGTAAACACCGAGGAGCTGGGCCTCTGCACCCGCCGGGTTTGCGAGAGGGCCGAGGTGGTTAAAGACCGTCCGGCACCCGATCTCCTGGCGTACCCCCATTGCGTGTTTCATCGCGGGATGATGATTCGGCGCAAAGAGAAATACGATACCGGTTTTTTCAATGAGGCTCTCCTGTTCTGCGGGGCTCACGGCAAGGCTGACTCCCAGCTCGGCAAGGACATCTGCGGACCCGCACCCGCTGCTGACTCCGCGGTTCCCGTGTTTTACTATAGGGACTCCGGCACCCGCGGCAACAAACGCGGCTGCGGTGCTGATGTTGAAGGTCTTTGTCCCGTCTCCCCCGGTCCCGCAGGTGTCGACCAGCATATTCTTCATCACTGGTTTTACCGGGATCGCGCGTTCCCGCATGACGCGGGCGAACGCGGCGAGCTCCTCCGGCGTCTCCCCTTTCATCCTCATTGCTATGAGAAAACCGGCGATCTGGGCCGGCGAGAGAACGCCCTCCATGATCTCGTTCATGATACCCGCTGCCTCATCCCGGGTAAGATCCCGGCGATCCACGAGACGGGCGATCGCGTATTTCGCGATCATCGCACCGCCCCGGAGCAAAGAAAATTCCCAATGATCCGATCTCCCTCCGGGGAGAGGATGCTCTCCGGGTGGAGCTGGATTCCCATGATCGGGTACCGCGTGTGATACACACCCATGACGTACCTGTCATCGAGGCTTGTTGCCGACACCCGGAGTTCCGCCGGCAGGGAATCCTCCCAGGCGACCAGTGAGTGGTAGCGTGTAGCGGTGAAGGGATCCGGAACTCCCCGGAAGATCCCCTTACCATCGTGCCGGATCTCGGATGTCTTCCCGTGCATGAGATGGGCAGCCCGCACGACTTCGCCGCCGAATACCGTGCAGATTGCCTGGTGTCCCAGGCAGACCCCGAGCGTAGGTACAGTCCTGCTCATCGTATCGAGGACTTCAAAACAGACCCCCGAGTCCTGCGGAGTTCCCGGGCCGGGGGAGAGGATAATCCGGTCGCATCCGGTCTTCTCAAGCCGTTCAAGCGGGGTATCGCACGTGAAGACGACCGGGTCCGCACCGAGCCTCCCGACCTGCTGGTACAGGTTGAACGTGAAACTGTCGTAACAGTCAACGATCAGGACCTTCACGGTAACACCCCGGCCTTCTCGATCGCCCTCAGCATGGCGGCTGCCTTGTTCCCGGTCTCCTTCCACTCGTTCTCCGGGACCGAGTCGGCAACGATTCCCGCGCCTACCTGAATCGATGCACGTTTTCCCCTGACCACAACCGTCCTGATTGCGATGGCAAATTCGAGGTTCCGGTCGAATCCGATCCAGCCGACGGCCCCGGCATAAAGTCCCCGCCGATCCTGCTCCTCCTCGTCGATTATCTGCATGGCCCGGACCTTTGGAGCGCCGGAGACCGTTCCCGCAGGGAAACAGGATTTGAGGGCATCGTAGCAGTCAAGGTTGTCTTTCAGAACGCCGTCGACCGTTGAAACGATGTGCTGCACGTGAGAGAACTTCTCGATGCCCATGAACTCCCCGACCTCCACCGAGCCGAACCGGCAGACTCTCCCGAGATCGTTGCGGGCAAGGTCAACGAGCATCGTGTGTTCGGAACGTTCCTTGCTGTCGGCCAGAAGTTCTTCTGCAAGCCGGGAGTCTTCCGTGTCATCACGGCCCCGAGGCCGTGTCCCGGCAATGGGAACGGTGGTAACCTTTCGCTTCTCGACCCTGACCAGCATCTCGGGACTTGCCCCGATTACCTGCTCATCTCCAAAATCGAGGTAATACATATACGGGCTCGGGTTAATCTCGCGAAGGGCAGCGTAAATCCGGAAGGGATCTCTTTTTACAACGCATTCCATCCGGCGCGAGATTACGGCCTGGAAGATATCCCCCGAAACGATATGCTCCTTGACCCGTTTCACCGATTGTTCGAACGCGTCTTGCGAGACCGAAGATAAAAATGCGGGATATCGGGGGGCGGGTCTGTCCGCAGGTCTGTATCGTCCAGAACTGTGCTGTCTCGCGGCGAGCCCGGCAATCAGATCGCTGATCTCCCCGATTTTCGTGACGCTTTTCTCGTACTCCGCGGCAGGATTGGAATCGTAGGTCAGGAACGGGCTGCTGAAGATGTACAGTTTCCGATCCCGGTGATCGAAAACGATACAGTCCTTGGCAAGCATGAAACGTGCGTCAGTGCCGGCCCGCTCCACCTTTCCTGCATTTGTATCCTTTACTTTCCCGCAGAGAGAGTAAATGCAGTCGTAAGCGAAGTACCCGACCATGCCGCCAAAAAATCTCGGGGCTTTCACATTCACGTAATGAAAACGGGAGAGTATGGATTTGATCTGGTCGATGGGATTCTCTCCCACCGGATCCCGGGCTATTGAAACAAATGCAGCGTTGCCCTGAACTTTTGCATCGCTTCCCAAGGTAATAACCGCTTCCGGTTCGATCCCGATGAATGAGTAGCGGGCGATCTTCTCACTGCCATCGATTGATTCGAGAAGAAACCCGCAGCTGTTCCGGGTGGCGGTGTAGACTTCAAGGGGTGAGACATGAGGGAGGGGAATCTCTGCACACAGCGGTATGATCAGCGGTTTTGGCTGGTTACTCGTTGCGGTGATATATTCGGAGAGGCCGAGGTTGAGGTTTAACGGATGTTTTGAGACCCAGTACTTCTCTAAATTTACCTCCGTGAATTTTGGCAAGTCATCAATACTCTCAACCTCTGATCAACCAAACGGTCGAAGAACAGAAACAAATGAGACAAATTTGAGTTTTTTCCGAATCCCTTCCCAGACCAATAGCCGGAAGAAATCGAAACGGAACAAATCTTCAGCAACGGTTCTTGGTCCTCGTTGAACCTTAGAGAAGAACATCCATTGAAGAGAGACCCAGATATTTTTGAGAAGGAAAGAGATTATCGTCAGCAGGTACCGGATCACAACGTTTCTTGTGGATGTCCTTGCTTTCACGATATTCCGGATACGGTACGAAGACTCGATCGCAAACCGGTTCTTGTAGACCCGGTAGATCCGACGGGGTTTCCAGTTAATACCATACACGACGTAACCCAGGTTCACATTCCCGTATTTCTTATTCCTTCCCAGAAGGTACTGGACATCAATTGCCAGAGTAAGAGAAAGAGGTTCGCCAGTTCCCATCATCGTATACTGTGCATACCGGGAATGATTTCCCCGGAGTATTTTCTTGAGTTCTTCGCCGTGTTTTCTCACCGGAACAATGTGCGGGATCTTTTCCTTCTGGAGAAATGAGAACACATCTTTTGAGTAAAATCCCCGATCAAGACAGAGTACTTGGGTGTTCACTTTTGCGTTGTGGATTATGGCCAAAAATTTCCGGATGTACTCGACCTTTGACACACCCTTCTTCACCGGGAAAACTGCAAGGGTCTGCCGTTGACCTTTTGTTGTGATGGAGAGCGAAACATACGAGTAAAATGTGGTTGTTGATTTCTTCATTTTACTCTTGAGGACGTAATCTTTGTTCGCTTCGATAATTTCGCCATAATAAGGATCGTCGGTGAAATCTATGGCAAAATGATACGATTTTCCGGGAACAAGGATCTGATCGTTTGAATAGGTGAGGATCTTTGATTGTATTTCGAAAAGCGATTCTAAATCCACCTTCGATAAATGGTATCTGACTGACGTTTCACACGGGACTTTTTCTCCGGCCTTATTGATGGAATGCACGGATAGTTTGGTTGCTGACATCCCAACAAGTGACTGGATAAGCGTCTTTTGTCTCAGTGTTCCGTTGATGGAAATGGTGAGATTCCGGTTGATTGCATCCACTGCTATTTCGGAACAATCTTCTGCTCGGATCTCATTCTTTATTCGGCGGGTGAATTGTCGTCTATTTGCCATATGCGGCGCCCGCTGCCTATTTAGATCTGCCGGTTTTGATTAGCCTCGGCTAAAAATTAGTGAAGTACTGGGTCTTTGTTCCGGATTCCGATAACCAGTACCATATCAGCATGAAAGCGTTTTACGAACAGATCCTCCCGGAAAAATTTCCCCAGACACGGGTGATGGGTTTTAGCGGTACGGCAAAAGATCCCGTTACCGGGAGACGTCTTGGAGTCGTCTCGACCGCACCCGGGCCAACGTTTGATATAAACCGTGGAACGACGATCGATGTGACCTGGAAGAATGAGATCACCGAACCGTACGTAATGCCCGTAGACCCCTACGCTCCACTGGGCAGACCCTGCGGGAATGGGGATGGTAAATGCCCCCTTCGCTCCGTTCCCTCCGGGGTACCCGGATGCCCAGGCTCGTGTACCGACAACAATCCATCTACACGGCAGTGAAACCCTCTCTTCCTATGATGGAAATCCTGATGCATGGTTCACCGCAGATGGAAGGCACGGGCCGGGTTACGCCACCGCCGTTCCGACCGATCCCAATGCAGCAGTCTACGAGTACACGAACCTCCAGCCGGCATGCACGCTCTGGTATCACGATCACTCGCTTGGCCTTACACGCATCAACGTCCTCTCCGGCCTCTCCGGGATGTACATCCTCCGCGACCCTGATCCGGCAACCGATCCGGTTGCCCCCCTGCTTCCATCAGGAGAATACGAGATGCCGCTCATTATCCAGGACAAGCAGTTCAATACCGATGGATCCCTCGCCTTCCCGAACGTTGGCGACAACCCGGATCTTCACCCGTACTGGCAGCCGGAGTTCTTCGGGGATGTCATTGTTGTCAACGGGAAAGCCTGGCCTAACATGAACGTAAAACAAGGGCAGTACCGGTTCAGGATACTCGACTCATCAAGTGCACGTTTCTACACAATAAGTTTCTCAAACGGTATGCAGTTTACCAAGATCGGAAGTGACGGGGGATATATGAAATCCCCGGCACCGTTGACGAGCCTGACCATTGCACCTGCTGAACGCGAAGAGATTCTTGTCGATTTCTCCGGAATCGCTCCCGGGACAAAGATTATCCTCCAGAATTCGGCAAATGCCCCGTTCCCCGGTGGTGACCCGGTGGATCCGGCAACAACCGGCATCATCATGCAGTTCACCGTAACCGGGGAGAAAGGAGCTGTCCCGGCAGAACTTCCGGCGGACCTCAACCCAAGCCTTACCGGTTCGTTCCCCAACCTCCCTGCTCCGGACAAATCGAGGATCCTGACCCTTACGGAGATTGAAGCCCCCTCAACCGAACCGCTGGTATCGCTCTTAAACGGCCAGATGTGGGACGGGGTCGTTACAGAACTTCCCCGCACGGGCTCAACAGAAGACTGGACCATTGCCGATCTCACTGACGATGCGCATCCAATCCACCTCCACCTCACCCAGTTCCAGCTGGTAAAACGACAGGATCTTAATGTCACCGTATATAAGGGAGACTGGGAAGCCCTGAACGGACAGCCACCGTTCGCCAGGGACTTTATGCCAAAAGAACTGCCGGTCGAGCCGTACCTGACAGGGGATCCCGTCCCTCCCACCACGGAGGAACAGGGCTGGAAAGATACCCTTGTTGTAATGCCCGGACAGATAACCACGTTCCGGGTCCGGTTCACCCCAACGGATGGCAGGAATGTTTTCTCGTTCGATCCGACCTCAGGGCCGGGATATGTCTGGCACTGCCACATACTCGATCACGAGGACAACGAGACGATGAGACCCTACAAGGTCATCCCATAGAATGTCCTATCCCGAAATCATTTGACATCACATGTAAATATCGATGTGAGCAAATTATCGAATCGGGATATCCAGAGGATCATTCAGCAATGGGTAAATGAGAAACCCGTTGTTGAGATTGCCCGGTATTTCCAGATTACCCGTCAACGAGTGTATCAGCTCATCAACCAGTTCAGAGAATCGGGAGAATATCCGGTACTCAGGCAATCTGGAAGAAAGCCTCAAACCATCGATGATCGAGCAGAAGAGTTGATCCTCAAAACCTATCAATCTAACAACATTGGTCCAATCCATCTGGAGAAGAAGATTGAGGAAACACTCGGGATCCATATCCCGCATAATCGAATCTATCGGGTATTGTTGAACCACGGTCTGGTGGAGATCAACATGAAAAAACGGCAACAACGGAAATATATTCGGTACGAACGTACTCATTCCATGTCGATGTGGCAGGGAGACTGGAAAGAGTTCGAACTTAATGGATCGAAGAAATGGCTGATCGCATTCATGGATGATTCATCCCGCCTCATCACCTGCTACGGGGTATTCGATTCTCCAACTACCGAGAACACTCTCACGGTTCTGAATCAGGGATTCCAGATGTACGGTACACCCCGCGAGATCCTCACTGACAACGGTACACAATTCGTTTCAGCTCGGAACCGTGAACAGGCCCATCATAAATTCGGAGAGTTTCTTGTTCATCACAACATCAAACACATCCCAACCAGGATAAAACACCCTCAAACGAACGGCAAAATTGAACGGTTCTTCGGAGAAGTCGAACGAAGGATCGCGAAGTTCGGTTCTGTCGATAAAATTGTTCACTGGCACAATGTCATCAAACCTCACATGAGTCTCGATTACGATGAGCCTTATAACGCATTCTGGTACCGTCTACCCCCGGAGAGGATTCTGAACTATGCGCAGAAATGGTTATATGTGTAAAATCAATTCGGGATACCACAGGTCATCCCATAGAAAGAAAAATTTTTGAATTCTTTTTTTTACCGGGTCCAGGCCCTACCTGGTTATTATGGGTCACTCCCTTTCTTTTACGTTCTCGTATTTTGCATTGTTTTCAAACGCTTTTTTTTTGGTCCAATTGTACCCGGGTTTGTTTATCCGGCAACGGAGAAACCGTATCCGGCCGGAGTGTCCCCTCACCCGGTGCCCGAACATTCTCCGGGCTCCGGTTTTTACCGGGGTTAAAAATAAACAATGTATAAACCAGAATACGGAGAAATAGCTTATGTGGCATACCGGTCACCGGTCAACCGGGTATCGGTCGTTAATTAAAACAGCCCGCCCATACCGGATGGTGGATACGATGCAACTTGAATCCTGCAGGAAAACCTACAACAACGAGACACAGCGCGCGGTCCCACTCGATGTAACACTTGCACGGATAGAGCCCAAACTCCCTGCCGCAGGAATCACCCGGGTAGCGGATATCACGAACCTCGACCGGATCGGCATTCCGGTCTTCTCCTGTATCCGCCCCACCGCAGAGAACGGGGCAATAACGGTCTATAACGGGAAAGGGGCAACCGTAGAGGAATCGCGTATCTCGGCAATCATGGAAGGGATCGAAAGGTACTCATCAGAAGTCCATGACCGGAAGATCCGGGTCGCCCTGTTCGACGAAATCAACGGCCGTGAGCCGGTCATCGACCCGGACGATCTTATCCTTCCCGAAGGGGCCGACAAAGGCAGGCTCTCCTCGTGGTACGAAGGCTATGATATCGCAAACGATGAAACCGTATGGGTTCCGGCGTATGCGGTTTTCCACCCGGTTCCGCCCCGGTACCGGGGACTCTTCAGGACCAGCACCAACGGGCTTGCCTCGGGAAACACCCGTGAGGAGGCGATCTTTCACGCACTTTCCGAAGTGATCGAACGGGATGCATGGTCGCTTGTCGAGGCATCGCGGAACACCGGGCCGTGCATCGAAAATATCGACGACCCGGAGCTCCAGGCGATGCTTAAGAAGTTTGCCGATGCACAGGTCGAGGTAAAGGTCCGGGATATCACAAGCGACATCGGTGTCCCGACGATCGCGGCAGTATCCGATGACGTCCTCTTAAAAGATCCATCTCTTCTTACCATCGGTATCGGGACTCACACCAGCGCACGTATCGCGGTCATGCGGGCTCTTACCGAGGTGGCCCAGAGCCGTCTCACCCAGATCCACGGGGCCCGGGAGGACACGACCCTCGCAGACCTCCGGAAGCGGATGGGGTACGACCGGGCAAAACGGATCAACGGGTACTGGTACCGGGACAACGGGACCCTGGATTACCATTCGATCCAGTCTTCGGACACCGATGATTTCCTGGCAGATATCCGGAATATCATCGAATCTCTCCGGAAGCAGGGGATGGACCGGGTGATTGTGGTAGATCTAACCCGGGAAGAGATCGGGATCCCGGTCGTCCGGGTCATTGTTCCCGGCCTCGAAGTATTCGCAATGGACCCGGAACGCCGGGGCGAGCGGGTGAATCATGCACAGGATCATCGTCTTTCTCGGGCCAAGCCTTGACCGGCACGAAGCGGAGAAGCTCCTTACCGCAGATTACCGTCCGCCGGCAAAGCGTGGCGATATAACTGCAGCAGCAAACGAAGGGGCAAAGATTATCGGCCTCATCGACGGGGTCTTTCACCAGGATAACGCGGTCGCCCACCGGGAGATCCTGTACGCGGTGAAAAAAGGGATAAAAGTTATCGGGGCATCGAGTATGGGCGCCCTCCGGGCCGCCGAGATGGATACGCTCGGGATGATCGGTATCGGCGAGATCTACCGGATGTACAGGACCGGTGAACTCGAGTCCGATGACGAAGTTGCCCTTGTTTTCGACCCGGTAAGCGGGTACTCCCTCTCCGAGCCGCTCATCAACATCCGGTGTACGCTGCGCGAGGCCATGAGCGCAGGGATCATCGATACCCCTGTCCACGACGCCCTGCTCGCGACTGCCCGGTCCATCTTCTACCCGGGAAGGACATACACGAAAATGATCTCCTCAGCGCCGGATTCCGTGGATTCAGCAACCCGTGAACGGTTTCTTGCATGGGTCGATACCCATGCCTGCGACCAGAAGCGGAAAGATGCCGTAGCGGCCCTCGAGTACATCGGGGGGATTGCCGGGAAGGAGTGAGTGCCCTGCCGGTTTTTTCCAATCTCTGCTCCTTTAAGAGAATCGGATAGAGTCTCTGTTGGGTAGTTCCGGGTACTAGGCCAAGAGGTACCCGGTTCTCCCGGGTGATGGGAACAGGGTCTGGCAGACCAGGGATCCGGCTGCACATCACCTTCAGCTACTCATGATTGCGGCGGCCTCGTCCCGCGTAATCGGATGGGTAGAACAGCTCCAACCGCTCCTCCTGTTTCCCGGTGATGGCCGGCCTGAAAAAAGGAATCCTGATGGCGCTCAGCGCACCGTGCGTACGCCGGATCGATACCAGAATTCGTCCGGAGCACAGGAGTCCTGGAATGGTTGAAAGGGAGGGCCCGACCGGTGGCGCGCTCACTCCACCTTCGCCCAGACATAGGTGAAGCGCTGGATTGCGGTGATATGCCCGAACACACCGAAGAGAACGAGGAGCCCGCCAAGCCACGAGAGCCCGTAGAAACTCATGGGGACAATAAGACCAATAATCCCGACTACGAGGATGAGCACGAGCCGGTCTGCTCTCCCAAGAAGGCCACCATAGTATCTCCCGACCCCGACCGCCTGTGCCTGTGTCCCAAGATAGGAGGCCATCAGGACACCGGTGAGCGCAAACACCCCGATCTGCCAGGGGACAAGGCCACCGGCAAATATACCGGTGATGATGAAGATGTCAGCGTACCGGTCGACCGCGTGATCGAGGAAATCACCGCGAAGGCTCTGGATCTTCATCTCGCGTGCAACAGCACCATCCATCGCATCGCAGAATGCGTTTACCGCGACCGCGATAATCCCGAACAACTCCATCCGGAGATAAAAAAACACACCTGCTGCCGCCGATGCTGTGAGTGCAGCTATCGTAAGGACGTTTGGAGTGATCCTGCACCGGATCGCAACAGCGACCAGAGGATCGAAGTATGCTTTCACGTGATGCCGGTACTGGTCGAGCGTCATGGTGTTACCTCAAGATATGCGGAAAAGTCGATTTTACCAAAGCCTGCCGGAATTCTGCCGGCAGCAAACCCTTTGATGAGCCCGGCGCAGTCTTCCGGGGATTTCTCAGTGGTATCGAGTTCGAAGATTACACCGGGTTCGAAATCTTCGACCGTCTCGATCAGGCATACGTCCAGTGCTTCGGCCTCAAGGTTCTCACGAATCTTCTGCTCCCGGTATTTACGCCTGGCGAGCCGGGTTGAAAGCACGTCCGGGCGACAGCGGAGGACGACGATCCGGTCGCAGGGGAGCATGTGGGCAAAGTGTCCTTCGACAAACCCGTCAACCGGGGTGAACTCGGCGGCCCACCGTTCCACGTCGATGATCTGGGCATCACGGAGCTCATCCTCACCCGTCACGTACGGTCCTACTGTGTCGGTGAGGTGGATGACCACATGTCCCCGTTTTGCAAGTTCACTCCCTATCGCGGACTTTCCGGTGCCCGGCGTACCGGTGATGCCGCACATCATAGGGCGTTTATCTCCTCGATAAACATCTCGTTCTCCCAGTCCTCACCGACACTGACCCGGATATAGTGATCGGGGAGACCGGTAAAACTCCGGCACGAGCGGATGATGACACCCCTCCGTGCGAGTTTCTCAGCGACAGCATCCCCCGGAAGCGGGGAGACGTCGACCATCACAAAATTCGCATCCGATGGCAGAACCGGGTATTTCACTTCCTCGCCAAACCGCTTCCGCCACAACCTCACCTTCCGGATGTATTGTTCCGCATGATCCCGGTCGTGGAGAGCGCCAGCCGCCGCTGCCGCAGATACAGAATTAACCGTGAACGGTGTCGAGGCACGCTGGTAATACGGGACAAGCCACGTGGGGACGAACGCGTAACCGACACGGAATCCGGCAAGCGAATGCACTTTTGAGAGGGTCCTGCCGATAACCAGGTTCTCGTGTTCTTTGAGAAGCGGGAGGTAATCGAAGCCCGAGAACTCGACATAGGCATTATCGAGGAAGAGGATCCCGTTGATTCCTTCGAGGATCTCACGGACGATCTCCACCGATGTCGCATTGCCGGTCGGGTTATTCGGCGTGCAGAGAATTACCATCTTTGCTCCTTCACCGGCGCAGATAAGATCCTCGGCATTCACCGAGAAGTCCTTCTCCCGGGGCACCGTGATGACATGGGCTCCGTGTGCCCGTGCCGCGAGGCTGTAGAACGAGAAAGTCGGGGTCGTGACAACTACATCCTCTCCCGGGTTGACGATGGTCCGGATCAGGGTCTCGATGACCCCGTCCATACCCACACCGGTGACGAAATGGTAATCACCGTAATATTCCTGCAGGCTTTGTACCAGCGCCGAGGTCTTCTCATCCGGGTACCGGTTCGCGAACCGGATCGCCTGTTCGGCCGCCGCTATTGCAAGAGGTGACGGGGGTTCGGGGTTCTCGTTGCTTGCAAGCCGGGCTATGCGATCGATCCCGTACTCGCGGGCTATGTCTTCCGCTTTCTTTGCGAATGCGTAGCCGCCTTCCTTATAAACCGGCCTTACCAAGTGCTTCATCGACTACCCCGACCACGCGGTCGATCTCTGCATCAGTGATGACAAGCGGGGGAACAAGCCGCAGGTTCCCGTCGGCGGCGCAGTTCACGAGAACGCCTTCACGGGCACAGGCTTTCTGGATTTCCCCGCATTTGTCTCCGACGCTGATGCCAATCATCAGTCCCCGGAACCGGGGGTTGTACTTTGCAAGTCCCGTGCCGAACCGCTCGCCCTTGCCCTTGACCTGCGGGAGGACTTTTTCGATGACGCCTATCGTGGCAAGCGCTGCAGCACTGGCAAGCGGTCCCCCGGCAAACGTGCTGCCGTGCTCGCTCTTTTTAAACTCAAGCCCTTCGCTGGCTACAATAGCACCCATGGGGAAACCGCTCGCTATCCCTTTTGCGAGAGTCACGATGTCAGGCCTGGCTTTTGTATGCTGGATGGCGAGCCATTTGCCCGTGCGTCCCATACCGGTCTGGACTTCGTCCACGATCATGAGCGCACCGTTCTTGTCGCAGATCTCGCGGATGCCCTCAATGAAGCTGTCCGGGGGGATGATGACCCCGGCCTCTCCCTGGATCGGCTCCACGAGAACGCCTGCGGTGTCGGAATCCACGCACTTCCTGAGGCCTTCGAGATCACCGTATTCGACGAATGTGCATTTCAGCCCGAGCGGCTCGAAGGGCTCACGGATCGCCGGCTTGTGCGTGACTGCGAGAGACCCGACAGTCCGCCCGTGGAAACCATGGACGAACGAGACGAACTTCTTCCTCCCGGTCCTTACCCGGGCGAGCTTGAGAGCCGCATCGGTAGCCTCTGCTCCCGAGTTTGAGAAGAAAGCCTTGTGAAGACCCGTGATCTCCACGAGTTTCTTTGCGAGTTCTCCCTGGTGCGGTACATAATAGAGATTCGAGCAGTGGATGAGCGTGTGGGCCTGGTCACAGATAGCCTTCACGACAGCCGGGTGGCAGTGGCCGGTGCTGCATACGGCAATCCCTGCCACGCAGTCGATGTACTCATTCCCGTCCGCATCCCAGACTTTGGACCATTCCCCTTTGACGATTGCCATGTCCCTTCCGAACGCGGGCATGAAATAGCGCTCGTCGAGCGCTTTGAGCTGGCTGGTGGTTTCCATTCCAATCACGGTTTTTTCAGATCTGATTTATATTTGTTCTTCTATCGTGTAGTTGTATCGGCAATGAGTATTCATTCTTATTCATATTCGATGGTTGCCGGGGGTTTTGAGGTGATATCGTAGACCACCCGGGCAACGCTCGGGATGTCCGCGGTAATCCGGGATCCGATTCTCATGAGGTGATCGAACGGGATCTCGACCGGGTCGGCGGTCATCCCGTCTCTCGAATTGACGGCTCTCACGGCTACGATCCAGCCGTGAATCCGGTTGTCTCCCTTGACACCGGTGCCAAGGCCGACGAGTGCAGCAAAACACTGCCAGGGACGGTATTTCTCGACGAGCTCGTCTTCAACGATCCAGTTCGCTTCCCGGATAACTGCGGCCTTCTCCCGGGTGACTTCTCCGAGGATTCTTACTGCGAGACCGGGACCGGGGAACGGCATACGGTGCTGGATCTCCTTTGGCATCCTGAGCGCCCCGGCAACGTCCCGGACCTCATCCTTGTACAGGTCACGGATGGGCTCGATTACTTTTACAAACTCCATGTGGAGCGGCATGCCGCCGACATTGTGATGGCTCTTGATCCCGCCTTCGCTCTCGATCCGGTCCGGGTAAATCGTCCCCTGGAGGAGGCACTTTGCTCCCACGTTCCGGGCTTCACGCTCGAAAACCCGGATGAACCGCTCTCCGATGGCTTTGCGTTTCGCCTCCGGGTCGGTATGGCCTTTCAGGGCATCGAGGAACTCATCACCTGCGTCAATGATCTTGAGATGGATATCCCCAAAGAGCGTCCGGATCCGGTCGGTCTCACCCTTCCGCATCAGGCCGGTATCGATATAAATCGGTACGAGCCGGTCTCCTATTGCCCGGGCTGCAAGGACTGCACATACAGAACTGTCCACTCCGCCCGAAAGAGCCATGACGACTTTGTTGTCACCGGCTTCAGCCCGAATCTCGGCAATTGCCTTCCCGATAAATTTCTCTGTATTGACCATGATCTTTCCCTGACCTGTTCGCTGATACCTGGATTTCTCTTTTCAGATTTTGTTCGGTTTTTCACTTTGTGCCAGATTATGTTATTTTGTCCGCGTGTTCTTCCTGCACGCCTCGACAAAGCCAAGATAAGGAGGTGACGGGTTGGTCGGGAGGGACTTGAACTCCGGGTGGAACTGGGTTGCAAAGAAGAACGGGTGGCCGGGTAGTTCGAGGCACTCCATCCGGTTCTTGTTGATAGCTGAGAAGACGAGCCCCGCATTCTCGAGCTCGCGGATATATTTCGGGTTGACTTCGAAACGGTGCCGGTGGCGCTCGATGACGCTCTCCTTCCCATACAGTGTCCGGGCAGAGGTACCGTCACGGATGTCGGCAACGTAATCGCCAAGCCGCATCGTGCCGCCAAGCTGCGTGAGTCCTTCCTGCTCCGGAAGGATGGCGATCACGTGCGTTCCTTCCCCGAACTCTTCGCTGGTCGCATCGGCAATACCCACTCTGTTCCGGGCATACTCAATCGTTGCCAGCTGGAACCCGAGACAGAGGCCAAGGAAGGGGATATTGTTCTCCCGGGCGAACTTGATCGCCTCGATCTTCCCCTCGATCCCCCGCTTGCCGAAGCCCCCGGGGATGAGGATCCCATCGTAGTCCGACAACTGCCCCCGCTCGTACCGCTCTGCATCGAGCCACGCGATCTTGACCTCAGTGGAGAGGGCACGCCCGGCATGCTTGAGTGCCTCCTTGATGCTGATGTACACATCTTCGATCCCGTATTTGGTCACAATGGCAACCGTGATCCGGTTCGTGTACTCCTTCGTCACGATTCGGTACCACGCGGTATCGATCTCTTTTTTCTCAAGGCCAAGATGGGCGGTGAGGACATCAGCGAGTCCTTCCTTTTCCATCTCCATCGGGACCTCGTAGATATCGGGAACAGTCGCTGCAGAGATGACCGCGTTCTGGGGGAGGTCGCAGAACGCCGAGATCTTGCGCTTGGTATTGGCACTGATCGGGTGTTCGCTCCTGCCAACAATGATATCGGCGTGAAGCCCGAGCTCCCGGAGGGCCTTGACCGAGTGCTGGGTCGGCTTGGTCTTGAGGTCGCCCATCGTGTCTTCGGGGATGAGAGTGACATGGATCAGGACATAGTCATGCGGGGGAAGTTCTCCCCGCATCTGCCGGATTGCTTCCAAAAACGGCATGCTCTCGATATCACCGACCGTGCCACCTACTTCGACAAGGCAGATATCCGCCTTTGTTCCGTCCGGGAAGATCTCTTCGGCCGCGTTCCTGATACACCACTTAATCCGGTCGGTGATATGGGGAATGATCTGGACGGTCTCACCAAGGAAGTCACCGCGGCGTTCCTTCTCGATGACCGAGCGATAGACCTTGCCGGTGGTGATATTATGGGGGGAGGTGAGTTCAATATCGAGGAATCGTTCGTAATTGCCAAGGTCGAGGTCGACCTCCCCGCCATCCTTGAGCACGAAGACCTCGCCGTGCTGGGCCGGGTTCATGGTTCCCGCATCGATATTGAGGTAGGGATCGATCTTGACTGCAGTCACACAATATCCCCGGTTCTTCAGGATGCGGCCGACCGACGCCGCTGTGATCCCCTTCCCGAGCCCGCTCATTACTCCGCCGGTAATAATAATGTACTTCACAAGAACTCCCCAATGGGAGTATATTTTGCTCATAATCCCTATTAGTGTTATCTGCAACGACGAAAGCAGCAAAGAATGGGGAAGTGTTTCCCGGCAAGGTTCCGGGAGGCGGTTGTCCGGAAGGGTTCGAATTCTGTTGCAGTCAAAGGAATGTTCATGTGCCCGGAGGCTAACATTTGTTCACATGAAATTCCGGAACATTCTTGGGTTACTCGCGATATTCATCGTTCTTTTCTGCGCGGTCCAGCCGGTCCTCGCAGACGATAATTCAACACAGACTACACAGGATGTCGCAACATCGTTTTTCAACCATGGGGAACTGGCACTTGACGCCAAGGATTATACCACTGCAATTGATCTTTTCGATAAGGCGCTCGCAGCCAATACCACGATGATCCGGATGTCAGATGCTGTCCTGTACCTGTACCAGGGGAAAGGAGGCGCCCTGATACAGCTCGAAAGGTATCCGGATGCGCTTGCAACGATCAACGAAGGTCTGGCCGCGTATGGAAAGGATCCGAAACTCTGGAACAACAAAGGATATGTTCTCTATAAAATGGACCAGTACGAGCAGGCTCTTGATGCCTACAACACCGCCCTCCAGTACGAACAGAACTATACCACGGCGCTGATCAACAAGGGCGAAACGCTCCAGAAGCTGGGCCGGTTCCTGGAAGCGATCGATGCATATAATGCCGCGCTTACGATTGCACCCGGGAACCCGGCGGCAACTGACGGTATTGAAAAAGCTCAGAAAGCTGCTGCCTCCACCATCCCGCCGGTCCTTGTTGTTGCAATCATAACGGTTGTTGTCGTCGCTGCCGGGGGAATATACTTCTTCAGGTTCAGGAAACCAGCGACAAAGAAACCCGAAACGAAAAAAGGGAAAGGGAAGAAGAAGTAATTTTCTTCTCCAGAAATCCAGCAATTTTATCGATTCATAAAAAATTCTTTTACGTTTTTTTTTCAAAAGAGTCCCTTTTCTGTCACGGGATAGAGAGGAACAACCAGGTGGGATCATCTCCTGGCCCCAATGAACCTAATTATGGTTTCACCGATGATGAGAGATCTTTTCCGGAGAAATGTTTTTGAGGATTTTTTCCATGCAGGGATTTTTTCCCTTACTTTGTATTCGTCACGGCAAACGCAGCCGAGGTACGAGACAGGATCATCCGTTCGCCATTTACGGTGAACACTTCCGACTCTGCAAACGCGACACGCCGGCCTTTTTTGATAAGCCTGCCTTCAGCGAAGATAACGCCGTCGCGGACACCTTTGATGAAACTTGTCGATTCTGAAATGGTTGCTATTCCCTCGGTCTCATTAAGATCAGGATAAATCGCAAGCGCTATCGCCTCATCAGCAAGTGCGACGAGCATACCCCCCTGCAGCCAGCCGACTCCGTTGAGCATATCGGGACGGACCTGCATCTTCAGGATCGCTTTGCCCGGTTCGACGCTCACAACTTCGATCCCCATGAGGGAGAAAAATGGATTTGCAGAGGGATCGTTTGCGGTTATTTTGTCTAGATAGGACATGGTTGTCTGTCTGGAAGGTTGGAGGGAAGGGGGATTAACATTGTGGAGCCTGGCAAAAAAAACCGGCACAGATGATGCATAAGATGATTAAATCTGGCACTGGCGGCCGCAATACAAGGTCCCGACATGGTTAGTACCGGACCGGGAAAAATCAGAAATACACTGATATTATCAGAGGAGCAGGCACACAAAACAAAAACCAATGTTCCAAAACCGGCTCTGCCTCATCTGTCACCGTACTGATAAGGGAGATGCATCATCTCCGTTGAGCGGGTTTCGAATGATGGATCTTCCGGGATTTTACTATTTTTTCAGGCAACAATGTTTATACATTGCCCATTCTTTACGAGAGAATCAAACAAATTTTTTTCTGCAACCGCCCCTTTATCACCCTCACCCGCCAACCTCTCTCCCATGGACTCCGAAACCAAAGAGATGCTTAAGGATCTCCTGCGGCTCAATGCCGTGATTGCAACCGAACTCATTCAGGTAACGGAAAACAGCTCCGCTATCCTGCGCAAATCCCCGCCCCCGGAGAGTTGTCTCATCGAGCACAACGAACTCCGCAAGACTGCGCTTTCCATCGCGGAAAAATACCGGGCCGGGACAATGCTGTCGCAGCACATCCTCAAACACCAGTAACGTTATTTTAGCAACCGGCTCAACAATTAGGATAGAAATACGTCAGGGTTTAACTCACGGGTGTATTATTTCAAACCGGTCTTGGGTAGACACCCTGTCAGGTTTGAAATCGCTCAAGCGATCCCGCGTCGCAATTGCACAAACGTGAGCCGGGTTCGCTCCGGACTGCTCGCAGAACAGCAGGCGATCGGTCCGGATGCGAACCGTACCCCTGATGACAGGTAAGAATTCCCCATCATGAATACGATCCCCGCACCACACTACAGCCTCGTGATACCGGCATACAACGAAGAGAACCGGATAACCCCGCTCTTCGATGCCATCCCCTCATTCGATGGCGAGCTGATCGTTGTCTGTGACGGGACTGACAGCACCGCAGAAATTGTCGAAGCAATTGCAGCCCGGAGAGAAGATCTCGATATCCGCTGTCTCCGGTTCGAAAGCCGGCTTGGGAAAGGGGGTGGGGTCTTTGCGGGCCTTGCAGCAGCCCGGGCACCATGTACCGGGTACTTCGATGCAGATGGTTCGACAAGTATCGGCGAGATGGTCCGCCTCTTTTCAGAACTCGGACATCATGACGGTGCTATCGGCTCGCGATGGATCCCGGGCTCGAGACTCCGGGTGAAGCAGGGGTTCATGCGGAGACTCGAAAGCAGGGGCTTCAACCTCATCATCCGGCTTCTCTTCGGCCTGAAGTTCAGCGATACCCAGTGCGGGGCAAAAGTATTCAGGAAATCCGCGATCGATGCGGTTCTTCCCAAAATGCAGTCACGGGGATTTGAATTCGATGTCGAACTCCTCTGGCGGATGCGAAATGCAGGATTCGACATCATCGAAGTCCCGATTGAATGGCAGAACAAAGGCGACTCCCGGGTCGAGCGACGGGACATGATCCGGATGCTCGCCGGGCTTGTCTCCGTGAGGTTTCGATAGGATCGTATGACCACACCGCCCGGTAACGACAAAAAAGAAGCGTTCCGGCTCTTTGAAGAAGGGAAATATCCGGAATCCCTCATGCTCTGTAATGCAATCCTTGAGGCAGAGAAAGATTCCGGCATCGAAGTCCTTGCTGCCACCAATCTTTTTTCATCAGGAAGGCTTGAAGACGCAGAAGTCTTTTTCCGGGATCTTGCCCGGAAGATGCCGGACTCATCCTACGTCCACAGTTACCTGGGAAAAGTGCTTGAAGCGCGGGGAGACGATACCGCGATCGCCGAGTACGCCTCAGCAGTCCACCTCGACCCGGAGAACCAGGACGCCCTCCGGTCCTACGCCGATTTTCTCCTCTCCCGCAAAGATTACCGGGGAGCGCTCCCGGTCATCAGGAAACTTGTCGGGCTGTCACGACGCCCGGGGGACGTAAAGAACCTGATGCGGGCACAGCTTGAGCTTGGCGAGGCGCAGGAAGCGCTTGCAACCCACGCGGACTTCGGCAGTGATGAGACCCGGGGTCACGAGTATATCGATGCGCTTACCTGGGCCGGGAAATTCAGCGAAGCTGCCTCGGCAGCACTGGAGATCTGGCGCGAGACTCAGGATCCGCGTGTGTTGCGAAAATACCTCACCGCTCTTGCACAGTACGATATGCAGGCCTCGCTCGAAGCATATGTATCCCATAAGTGCGGAGAGGCCGATGAAGAAATCCTGTACGATTATATCCTTCTCAAAAAAGCGAGCGGGAATACAAGTGAGGCACTGGACCTTGTCGGTCAGCTCATCCAGCGTTCGCAGACCCGCGACCCCCGGTTCAGGCTCACGGAATGCGATCTGCTTGCAAGCCGGGGCTTGCCAGGGGATGCAGAGAAGGCGCTCGCATCATATGAGACCCTGATCCATGACGAGCTGCTTACCAAGAACGACCTTGCAATGTTGCGGCAGATCATTTCCTGGTACCGGCAGTTTCTCTTTGCAAACGCACCGGCTGATGAAGCGCTACGGCGCTTCCTCAGGAGCGTGTCCGGAGATGCAAATGTAGCAAGCCTCATCGAAACCGGAAAGCTCTACGATCATCTTGAAAACGAAGCGGAGGCCCGGGCGTGGTATTACCGCGCCTATCGTTCTGACTTCCTGGCAGGGGGGATCGAATACGCGAGATTCCTCTACAGCCACGGGGATGAACGTGAATGCGAGAAGGTGATGCTCTACATCCTGACAAACGCGAGAAAAATTTCCGACTTAACAAGCGTGGCAACCGAGATCGTGACCGGTGAGATGAAGATGTACCGGATGAAACGCCTGATGGAAAGCCTGCTTGGAAAACTCGAAGAGCGGAGAGCGACACTTGGAACGGAAGGCCTCGAGATTTTAACCATCTCCTACTTTATCGCAACCACAAGCGCACTTGAAGAGGGGGACTTTGGGGCCTGCAAGTATTACTGCATCTGTGGACTGGATGTCATGCCGGCCCACACCCGGATCATAAAGCCAGAGGATTATCTTGTGCTGATACGGCGCTGTAAGGAAAGAACGATCGCAGACCGGCCTATCATGCACGCACACGATACCGGTAAACGTGCGGCAGCTGTCCCGCCGCAGAAGGAAATTTTTGACCGGCTTGGTCTTAGCGTCCAGGAGCAGAAGATCGTTGCCTTTCTTCGTTCGCACCGGAAGGCAACCGAGATGGACCTGCGCAAGCTTCTCGGGACGCGGCGGGTAGTCGGGATAGTGAACCGGCTTGTACAGAAAACCGCCGGGCAGGGTATGACCCTTATCGAAAAGAAAGGGATTGGGGAGGAGGGAGAGGTCTATGAATATACCGGAACCTGAAGTGATGGACCGGCGCCGGCTGGAAAGCATCAATATCATCAATGCACTGAGACGCGGGACCGTGCCGGCGAGCGGACTTGAAAGGATAGCAGTTGGTCTCGATGTTGAAGAGGGTGCGATCGCAAAGCAGCTCGACTACGTCGCGCAGGGTGGCGGGGACCTCAAATTTATCCGGGGGGAGTACGGGTGTGGAAAGACGTTTCTCGTAGCAAGGGCACTGGAGATTGCGAGGTCGAAAGGGTTTGTCACCGCGCACATCGTTATCTCATCGTCAACGCCGCTTCACAAGCTGAGAAGCATCTACCAGCAGGTCTGTGCAAACCTCAGGACAAGCGAGGAAGAACATGCGATCAAGGCCATCATCGACAACTGGCTCTTTGCGATCGAAGAACGGTTGATCGCGGTAAACCCGGAGGGAACCGGGGATGAGGTGCTCGAGGCTGCAACAGAGCGGGAGATCGAGACCGCACTCTCCGGGATAAGCGAGATGAACACCGCGCTCGCTGCCGCGCTTCGGACGTATTATAAGGCAAACAATGCCGGAGAGTTCCCGATCGCCCAGGCGGCGCTTGGCTGGATTGCCGCTGAGCCTAATATCGGCCGGGATTTTAAGCAGAGGGCAGGGATTCGCGGCGATATCGATGACACTATTGCGTATACCTTCCTCCGGGGCCTTGTTGCGATAATCCATGGAGCAGGTTACCGGGGTCTTGCAATTGCCGTTGACGAGATGGAGACAACCCAGGGGTTACAGCGGGCACAGCGGGAGAAGGGTTACCAGACGCTCGTCCAGATCATCGATGCAATCGATCGCGGGGAGATGCCGCGTTGTTATTTCCTGTTCACCGGGACACCCGCGCTGTTCGATGGCTCCCGGGGAATCAAATCCATCCCGCCGCTCCATGACAGGATCAGCGTAGTACAGGCGGATATGTACCGGAACCCCCGCCAGCCGCAGATTATTCTTTCGAAGTTTGATACGAAGAAACTCGAACTTGTGGCACTCAGGCTTGTCGATGTATACGCACAGGCGTACTCCGAGCCCGACCGGGATCGGATCTCCCACCGGTTTATCCGGGCAATGATCCGGAAGATTACCACGCGGTTTGGTGGAAGGATTGACGTTATCCCAAGAATTTTCTTAAAAGAATTTGTCGATGTGCTTGACAAATGTGAGCTCTACGAGAGTTACAATCCTGCAGAAGGATATGATTTTGATGCAGATCACCTCAAGGGAGAACTCAAAAAAGAAGAAGAAGCGGTGATTGTTGTAACCTTCTGACCATTCCGCGGTGAAAAAATGTTTAACAGTTCCGGACATACATCCTGTAGTATGCGCCGGCTATGCTTTGCCCTGATTGCTGTGGCACTGGTGTTTCTCACACTCCCGCCAGCCGGCGCGGTCACGATGACGATCAATGCGACACCATCCCATGCAGATATCGGGGATGTTATTACTCTTCACGGCAGGGTTACCGGTATCAATACGATCGCTGTGTATCTTTTTCTCACCGGGCCGGACCTTGATATCCGGGGTGTTACGCTTGAAAACCTCAACATTCCCGCAGGACGCGGTCTTTTTACTACTGCACCGGTGAACATGAGCGATGGTACCTGGAGTTACACGTGGGATACATCAGTCATCCTTGGTGACCTTAAACCCGGGAAATATACGGTGTACGAGATGAGTTCTCCTGTCGACCGGCTCCGGTCATCCCATGAGGACTTTGCGATGACGGAGGTTACCTTCCTTTCGGGAGGGACTGCGGTTACCGAATCTCCTCTTGATCCGGTGCTGCCGGTTACAGCAGTCGCACTGGCCGGGATCATAAGCGTAGTTTTCCTCGGACTGCGAAGAAGGGATTAGCAACTTTTGTGAGAACAGTGGTTCCTCTGGATTGTTCTCGAATAATTTCTGGATTTTTTTGCTTTTCGTGAATTATTCTTTTTCTTTTTGCGCGGAAAATAACCTGAATTTATTCGAGAACTCCAGAAATACGGGGAAAAAAATCAATTTGCCAAAAATTATATTTTCAGCCTTTCGATATTCATACATATGGCACTGACCAACCAGCAGAAATTTGTCATCGGGAAGATTCTTGCCGAATCCCTGGACAGGAAGCAGATGGAAACTGAATACCACCTGTTTTTCTCCGGAACCGCGGATGCAGCGGGTGCTGCCGGCTGGAAGATCTTAAAAAAATATACTGACGGGAAAGAGAAGTACCAGGGTTTTATCCACCGGTTTCCTGATACCACGGAGACCCGGAATGAAGTCGGGGAATTTGTCAGGGAAGAGATGAAACAGCTGATGATACGCTGATTTTCGGATAGGGTTTTTTTTGTCCTATCCCGAAATCATTTGACATCACATGTAAATATCGATGTGAGCAAATTATCGAATTCAGTACTTCACTAATTTTTAGCCGAGGCTAATCAAAACCGGCAGATCTAAATAGGCAGCGGGCGCCGCATATGGCAAATAGACGACAATTCACCCGCCGAATAAAGAATGAGATCCGAGCAGAAGATTGTTCCGAAATAGCAGTGGATGCAATCAACCGGAATCTCACCATTTCCATCAACGGAACACTGAGACAAAAGACGCTTATCCAGTCACTTGTTGGGATGTCAGCAACCAAACTATCCGTGCATTCCATCAATAAGGCCGGAGAAAAAGTCCCGTGTGAAACGTCAGTCAGATACCATTTATCGAAGGTGGATTTAGAATCGCTTTTCGAAATACAATCAAAGATCCTCACCTATTCAAACGATCAGATCCTTGTTCCCGGAAAATCGTATCATTTTGCCATAGATTTCACCGACGATCCTTATTATGGCGAAATTATCGAAGCGAACAAAGATTACGTCCTCAAGAGTAAAATGAAGAAATCAACAACCACATTTTACTCGTATGTTTCGCTCTCCATCACAACAAAAGGTCAACGGCAGACCCTTGCAGTTTTCCCGGTGAAGAAGGGTGTGTCAAAGGTCGAGTACATCCGGAAATTTTTGGCCATAATCCACAACGCAAAAGTGAACACCCAAGTACTCTGTCTTGATCGGGGATTTTACTCAAAAGATGTGTTCTCATTTCTCCAGAAGGAAAAGATCCCGCACATTGTTCCGGTGAGAAAACACGGCGAAGAACTCAAGAAAATACTCCGGGGAAATCATTCCCGGTATGCACAGTATACGATGATGGGAACTGGCGAACCTCTTTCTCTTACTCTGGCAATTGATGTCCAGTACCTTCTGGGAAGGAATAAGAAATACGGGAATGTGAACCTGGGTTACGTCGTGTATGGTATTAACTGGAAACCCCGTCGGATCTACCGGGTCTACAAGAACCGGTTTGCGATCGAGTCTTCGTACCGTATCCGGAATATCGTGAAAGCAAGGACATCCACAAGAAACGTTGTGATCCGGTACCTGCTGACGATAATCTCTTTCCTTCTCAAAAATATCTGGGTCTCTCTTCAATGGATGTTCTTCTCTAAGGTTCAACGAGGACCAAGAACCGTTGCTGAAGATTTGTTCCGTTTCGATTTCTTCCGGCTATTGGTCTGGGAAGGGATTCGGAAAAAACTCAAATTTGTCTCATTTGTTTCTGTTCTTCGACCGTTTGGTTGATCAGAGGTTGAGAGTATTGATGACTTGCCAAAATTCACGGAGGTAAATTTAGAGAAGTACTGGAATCGGGATATCCAGAGGATCATTCAGCAATGGGTAAATGAGAAACCCGTTGTTGAGATTGCCCGGTATTTCCAGATTACCCGTCAACGAGTGTATCAGCTCATCAACCAGTTCAGAGAATCGGGAGAATATCCGGTACTCAGGCAATCTGGAAGAAAGCCTCAAACCATCGATGATCGAGCAGAAGAGTTGATCCTCAAAACCTATCAATCTAACAACATTGGTCCAATCCATCTGGAGAAGAAGATTGAGGAAACACTCGGGATCCATATCCCGCATAATCGAATCTATCGGGTATTGTTGAACCACGGTCTGGTGGAGATCAACATGAAAAAACGGCAACAACGGAAATATATTCGGTACGAACGTACTCATTCCATGTCGATGTGGCAGGGAGACTGGAAAGAGTTCGAACTTAATGGATCGAAGAAATGGCTGATCGCATTCATGGATGATTCATCCCGCCTCATCACCTGCTACGGGGTATTCGATTCTCCAACTACCGAGAACACTCTCACGGTTCTGAATCAGGGATTCCAGATGTACGGTACACCCCGCGAGATCCTCACTGACAACGGTACACAATTCGTTTCAGCTCGGAACCGTGAACAGGCCCATCATAAATTCGGAGAGTTTCTTGTTCATCACAACATCAAACACATCCCAACCAGGATAAAACACCCTCAAACGAACGGCAAAATTGAACGGTTCTTCGGAGAAGTCGAACGAAGGATCGCGAAGTTCGGTTCTGTCGATAAAATTGTTCACTGGCACAATGTCATCAAACCTCACATGAGTCTCGATTACGATGAGCCTTATAACGCATTCTGGTACCGTCTACCCCCGGAGAGGATTCTGAACTATGCGCAAAAATGGTTATATGTGTAAAATCAATTCGGGATACCACAGGATAGGGTTTTTTTAAAAAAACCTTTCATCCCTTTTTTTGGTTACCGGGGAAAATCAGATTTCCCCGTGCACTAGCATTGCCTGCGGACCCGCACGGAATTTGCGTGGGCGTGCAGACCTTCTGCTCCTGCAATTGTTTCGACAATATCACCAATTACTTCCAGTCCATCGCGGGTGATCATCTCGACTGATGCTGTCTTGTAGAAGTGCTGGACATCAAGGCCAGAATACATCTTTGAATACCCCGCCGTGGGAAGGCAGTGGTTCGTTCCGATCGCGTAATCCCCGCATGCTACCGCGGAGTATTTTCCTACAAAGATCGCGCCGGCGTTCTGGACCCGGGTGACAACGGAAAGAGGATCGGCGACCTGGATGGAGAGGTGTTCAGGAGCAACGACATCCGATGCAGCAATAGCTGCATCCATGTCGCTAACGATAGTGTAGCCGGAATTTTGCAGGGCCTGTTCAATGATCTCTTTTCGCGGGGCGGACGCAAGCTGGGATGCAATCTCCTTTCCGACTTTTGCAGGAAGGCTCTTGTCGGTTGTTATCAGGATGCAGGCCGCGTTCGGGTCATGCTCTGCCTGTGCCAGAACATCGGCAGCAACAACACGGGGGTCCGCGGTATTATCGGCGATAATTCCTATCTCGCTTGGGCCTGCCGGGAAGTCAATTTCGGCATGCTCGCGGAGCATCATCTTTGCGAGAGTGACGTAAATGTTCCCCGGTCCGACGATCTTCTGCACCGGGCGGATGGATTCCGTCCCGAGTGCCATTGCGGCTACTGCCTGCGCCCCTCCTGCACTGTAGATCTCGGTGACCCCTGCGATATCGAGGGCAACGAGCGTCAGCGGTTTGATCGGCGGTGGAGAACAGGCGCAGACTTCCTTCACACCGGCGACCCACGCGGGAACAGCGCACATGAGGGCAGATGAGGGATAGGCAGCCCTGCCACCGGGAACGTAGATACCGGCCCGGTTAAGCGCGGTGGTCTTCATACCAAGGACGATGCCGGGCTCCATTTCCTGGAGCCAGAGATTCTTTGGCTTCTGGAGTTCGTGGAAGCGTTCGATCCGGGCATGGGCTTCGACAAGGGCTTCGATTACCTCAACATCGACCTCATCGTATGCGGCTTCACGTTCTTCTTCAGATACCGCAATATCGGTCAGCTCGACATATTTTCTTGCGAGATCCCGGAGGGCATCGTCACCCTCGTTACGGACCCTGTCGATGATCTCCGTGACGGTCGTGCGTGCGTCTTCGAGGCTCGTCTTCCGGGCCCCAAGCCACGCATCAATCCCGACTTCCTTCCACATAGTGCGATTAGCTTCGGCGGGAAAGATTGTTAAGGTTTCGACAGGCGCAAAATATCCCGAAATTTTCCCGGGTATTTTCTCAGGATCCGTTTTCCTTTCTGTCTTCAAAAGAGAACGGGTAATTAATCAGTATAATCAATAGAGATCGTTTTTTTTAAAGGAAAAATTACGGGAAATCTGTGAGCTGTCACGTGTTCCACATTGTTAATTTGTTGTTAATTTTATTATCAAATATATAACTTATTGTCCTGATTAAACAAAGGAATTTTTTTCTTTTTTATAATTTGAAAGACAAAAACCGGGAATTCCAGTGGAAATAGCAGGGTTTTTGGTTTTTTGGTTCCGCGTGGTATCGTACGCTCATTTAAGCAGGTAAAAACCCTTATCCAGCTTCGCAAATTACAACGGCAGGATTATATTATCAAAATTAAGTACTCCGGTACCTGTCCGAAATTCAATTCCTGCCGGATAAACCGGAAGTTGGGGAATATCGTACGATTATCCAGAGGAAATTATGACAAAGATCCTTCAAACCGTTTCAAGGGGTATATTCATTTTTCTTGCAGTCCTTGCACTCTGCTTCGGCGGGATTGCATCCGCACAGATCCAGGCCGCGATGGGGAGCGTTGTCACGCTCCAGGGCTATTCCCCCACCGGGGATACCGTCTGGCTCTTCCTGACCGGCCCGAACCTTTCGCCCAATGGTGTGGCCCTCGATAACGTTAACCGGCCCGCGGACAATGGCGGGGGGACAAAAGTATCGGTCGACTCAAATGGTCACTGGGAATACAAATGGGGTACTGGCTCAGCGGGTGGGAGGCTCGATGCCGGTGTGTACACTGTATGGGTTGCTGACGGCCCGTCTGATGTCTCCCATCTTTCGTCGGTTGATTACAGCACTATTTCCGTGGTCCTTGGAGTACCATCCATTACCGCCGGGATCAGCGGAGGGACCGGGGGATCCCCGGTCCCGGCAACCCCGGGTTCAATGGAACTGAACTCGATCCCGGCAGAGGCGTCAGTAGTCATCAACAACGAATACAAAGGAGTGACTCCGCTCACCGTGAGCGGTCTTGACCCGGGCACCTACAACGTCACACTCACTCGTTTTGGGTACGGGCAGATGTCGACACCGGTAAAGGTGGAGCCGGGAAGCGTCTCGCGGGTGAATATCACTCTCCCGGTCCTTACCGGTTCGCTGTTTGTCAATTCAACACCTTCCGGCGCACAGCTCACTGTTGACGGGGCAAGCACCGGAGTTTCACCGATGACGTTTACCGGCCTCCAGCAGGGAAATCATACGCTGAATGTGACCCGGGACGGATATGTTTCACAGATAATCCCGGTGCATATCGCAGCTGACCAGACAACAGTCATCGATATCGCGCTCAGACCGGTCGGCATGTTTGGCGGAGGAACCCGGGCTGCCGGAATGCTCCCCGCAACAATTGGTGCCGGAATTGTTGTAACACTCCTGTTAATAATCGGCAGGTCCCGGAAATAATAACGATACACCTGACCGTTTGAAGGACCGAAAATTTTTCTTTTTCACGAGATTTTTTTTAACAATTTCCCATCGGAATACTCCTGAAAGATTTTTCCGGAACCTTTTGAAATCACCGATTTGGCACGGGATCGATAAGCATGACATTCCGGTTCCGGGCCGGCAAACCGATGAGTGCATCGGTCGTGTACCCGGGCATCCGGACGTGAGCCTCGCTGAACAACGGGATTGTCCGGTTCTTAAGCACGGGCAATGTCAAAAGGTGACGCCGTGAGGATTGTTCCGGGGACTTCGTGGAGCTCCTGGATAGCTATCGCGGTGTTTCTCCGGTCAACAGCCCGGCGGATCTTATAGGATAACACTGCAAACCGTGCATGGGGTTCTCCCCTTTAGGGACAGAGAAGTCCACCCCTTCGTTCAGTACCTGAATAACGATCTCTTCCCTGCCACAACCGGTGAAGAGGAGAAACGACATTGACGGGTAATCGATCCTTGCCGGTTTTAACCATTCTGTGCCGTTTTTTCCGGACTTTTCCCGGAATCTCAACGCTAAAAAATATTTGAGTCTTTACGCTTTGACGGTCTTGAACAGGTATGCCCCGACAATTGTGCAGATGATGGTGAACACGCCAAGGACCGCAAGGCTCACGATCGGGCTGATCTGCGAAGCGCCGGTCAGGCCGTACCGGATCCCTTCGACCCCGTACGTCAGCGGGTCGAGGTGGGTTATCGGCGCAATGAATGCAGGCAGGCTGTTGATCGGGAACATCGCTCCCGAGAGACCAAAGATGGGAAAGATCACGAAGTTCATGATGAGCTGGAACCCGGTCATATCCTCCATCTTCGATGCCATCGCGATCCCGAGCGCGGTGAACCCGATGCCTATCATGGCCATAAAGCCGAACGCGATAAAGAAACCGATGAGGCTCGAACTGTGGAGGCCGACGAGGAAGGAGAGGACAAGGATGATCACTCCCTGGATAAACGCTGTCGTAGCTCCCCCTACAGTCTGCCCGAGCATGATCTCAAGCCGCGAAACGGGCGCAACAAGGGTCTCTTTCAGAATCCCAAACTGCTTGTCCGAGATAATCTGGACACCGGAGAAGACGGAGCTAAAGAGTACGCTCATCGTTATCATGCCCGGGATCAGGAACGAAATATAGTCTCCGGACATTCCGGGGATCTCGACGACATTGTTGAGACCGAAGCCGAGGAAGAGGAGGAAGAAGAGCGGCATTGCGATGCTCCCTATGATCCTGCTCTTCGAGCGAAGGTACCGCTTCATGCTCCGGAGCCATATGGCATAGACAATGTCCATGATTAGTGCCTCATCGTGCGTTGGTGCAAGAGCGGGTGCATCCTCATGCCCGACTTATTGTCCGCTTCCTCTTCCCGGATGGTCTTTCCGGTGAAACTGAGGAAGACATCCTCAAGCGTCGGTTTGCGTATGGCGAACGACTCGATAGTAATTCCTTTCCCAATCAGGGTCGCGACAATCCCACACACGTGCTGCTCGGCGTTCTTGAGAGTGATCAGTACCTGTTCCCCGTGCTGCTCCACCCGGGAGATCCACGGTTCGTTCAGGGCCGTGACAATGGCGGCCGGGTTCGGGGACCTGATGGTAATGACGTCCCCGCCAAGCCCGTCCTTGAGTGCGGACGGTGTATCGAGCGCGATGATCTTCCCGTGATCGATGATCGCGATCCGGTTGCAGAGACGATCCGCTTCTTCCATGTAATGGGTGGTGAGAATAATCGTGATCCCTTTCTCCTTTGCAAGGCTCGAAATATATTCCCAGAGATGGTTCCGTGTCTGGGGATCGAGGCCCAGGGTCGGCTCATCCAGGAAGAGGATGACCGGGTGGTGGAGAAGTCCGCGGGCAATCTCAAGCCGCCGCCGCATTCCGCCGGAGTAGGTCTTGACGAAATCATTCTTCCGGTCTTCGAGCTCCACGAGTTTCAGGAGCTCGAGTATCCGCTCGCGCCGGAGCTGGCCCGGGATGCGATAGAGCCGGCCATGGAAATCCATGTTCTCCCACGCGGTCAGCTCCTCATCGAGGCTCTGGTCCTGGAAGACGATCCCGATCGATTTCCTGACCCCGTCATCATCCGCCGAGATGTCCTTTCCATTGACCGTGGCAGAGCCGGATGTCGGCTTCATCATGGTCGCGAGCATGGCGAGGGTCGTTGTCTTCCCCGCCCCGTTCGGGCCGAGCAGGCCGAAGATCTCCCCCTGGTCGATATCAAACGATATGTCATCCACTGCGACCAGGTCGTTAAATTTCCGGGTGAGGTGGTCGACGTGTATTGCGGCTGTCATTTAAGAAATCCTCTTCAGCTTGTTCACGCACTCTTCGAGAACCCGGCAGGCTTCGTCCCTGCCTTCGGCAGGTATCCCGTCGATTGCGTCTTTTATCTCGAACGTCAGGCAATGTACCGGGTCCGATGACCCGCCAAAGATATCGAAAACAAGGTTCCGGCAGCAGGCCATTTTCTTGTGGCTCTCCCGTCCCCGGTTCCTGATCGTATCCAGGGTTTTTCTCCCGGCTCCGGTCAGCTCGAAGATCATCTTCGATCGTTTGCCCGTTTCCACGACTGCAACGAGCTCTTCTTCTTCGAGCTGGTGGAGCACCGGGTACAGCGAACCCTTGCTCGGCACCCAGAGCCCCCCGGTCTTTTCCTTGATCTCTGCAATAAGATCATAACCGGACTTGGGGGATCGGGAGAGCGAGTGGAGGAGATAGAGCGCAAGAAGACTGCGGTCCCTTCCATGGCGTGTCCCAAAATTCAGCAGGCTGGTCATTACAAATGGTCCGTTCTCGTACAGTCCGTTTCCGTACTATTAAGAAAAGGAACTGGTGAAATTTAAAGGTGGGGGATCAGGAAAAGAAAACCCCGGAGAAGATTTCCTCACCGTATTAAAAAAATCCCGGGTTCACAAACGAGCCCGTGATGCCAGAAATGAGGAATCCAAAAAATATCCGTACCCCGTCCCAGGATGTTTGAAGTTTTCGTCATGCCGGAAGTTTTTCGCGGAGGCAAAAAGTTTCAGGATACACGGTTGCCATTCCGTTTCAGATAGTCGCGGACAAACATGACAACAACGATGATAATTGTTGCGGAAAGGATCACGATAAAGAGATCCGTGAGGTAGTCGAGGTATTCACTGATGACCGGTATCGACCCGATGTAATATCCAAGACCGAAGAGTATGCCGACCCATACTCCCGAACTGAAGAGGTTGTAAAGGAAGTACCGGCGATACTCCATCCCGTTTATACCGGCAACAAATGAAGGGATGTTAAAAACCGGCATAAACCGGCTCAGGACCATGGATGCAGGACCTAACCTCTCCAGGAGATCGAGTGCATGTCTGACATTTTTGTCCTGCAGGATCACCGGGCAGCTCCCGCGGCAGATGGTAATGCCAAAGAGCCTCCCGCTCCAGTAGTTGATCTCGTAACCGGCAAACCCCCCAGCTATTGCTGCTGCAAGGAGCCAGTTCACGGATAGCCGGTTGTCCATGGCAACAGCGCCGGTAAGAAGGAGAAAGGTATTATCCGGGATCGGACCCCCGACGATTGTGGATGCGAGGAGGATCACGATAAAGACCAGCAGGTAGACCCAGATCCCGTACTGCAGGAGCTGGTCCGAGATGGCAAGAGGGATTACGGGCAGGAGGGCAGTGATTATGAAGGACACCGATACGGTGAATCCAGCGCAAGGTATAGAATACTTTTCTCCTGCAAAAGGCCCGGCCAACCCAAAAATTGCAGGAGGAGGGCAAAACGGCAAATCCCGGTTAACGTGCGGGTGAAGAGATATCTTCACTCGTTGAACTTTTTGTACAACCGGTTTGCGGCAAACTGGAAGATCAGGATAAAGACAAAGAGCATTGCTATGTCAATCGCCGGGTCAAAATGCGTTGTCCCGGAATAGGCAGACTGGATGAGATCGTTGCCATAGGTAAGGGGGGAGCAGTAGGTCCGCGACCGGGCCATTTCAGGGACCTGGCTGAGCGGGATGAAGATGCCGGAGATAAAGATGAGAGGGAGCCGGACCACGTTGAGCATGGACATGATGTCCCCCGGGCTCTCGGTAGGATAGGAGGCAAAGAGCGTCCCCATCGTTGCAAAGCAGAACGAGGTGAGCAGGACGCCGGCTATCAGCGGAAGGGCGTTCTGGACCGGTGTTGCAAAGATGAAAAGGCCCGCGATAAAGGGGACCGCTGCGATTCCGATACTGTACAGGAAACCGCTCAGGCTCTCGCCAAAGACAACCGCGTGGAGCGAGACAGGGGCAGATATGAGCCGGTCAAAGGTCTTCATCCTCCGTTCAATCGGGATCGAGACCGGTTCGATCGATGACGCAGAGAAGAGGATCGTGATCGCGATGAGACCGGGGATCATGACCGATGGCCCGGCCGGCCTCCCGACGGCAAACGCGAGGAACATGAAGAGCGGGAAAAGCATGCCCGAGACGATGATGTTCGGCTTTAAGTAATAGATGAGCATGTCCTTCTTTGCTATCGCCCACGCAGCAAGGAGCTCGACACGGAGCTGCCGGATCCATAACGAACGATCAGTCAACCGTCTTCACCCCCCTGGTCTTGACCTCAAGGCCTGTCAGTTTAATAAAAACATCTTCGAGGCTTGGTCCATACGTATTGACACTGATCACGGTACTTTCGTTCTTCTCCGCAAAGGACATGACATCCGCGATAACCACCGGGGGATCTTCGGTGATAAGCCGGAATTTGTCGCCGAGCTTCCTCACCTCGCTCACGCTCGCAAGCCCGCGGAGGCCGGCCTCAGCGTTTGCCGGGACCGGATCGAGCACAACTTCGACCGACTGGACGCTCTGGATCGTCCCTTTCAGCCGTTCGGGGGAATCGATTGCCGCAATAGTGCCCCGGTTGATGATCGCGACCCGGTCGCAGGTTAAGCTTGCCTCCTCGATGTTATGGGTGGTAAGGAAGACCGTGACCCCCTGTGAATTGAGGTCCCGGATAACGTCCCGGATAATCAGGTTGGACTGGACATCGAGCCCGGATGTCGGCTCGTCAAGAAAGATGAGCCGGGGATTATTGATGAGACCCATCGCGAGCGTGAGCCGGCGCTTCATTCCTTTCGAGAAACCGCCGGTCTTGTCATCCTTCCGGTCCCAGAGGCTGAAGAGTTCAAGAAGTTCCTGTGCCCGCTTCTTTCGATCAGCTTTCCCGACATCGTAGAGCTCAGCGGTAAACATCAGGTTCTGCCACGCGGTGAGATCGGTGTAGATGTTCGAGGTCTCGTGGACGATTCCCATCGTCTTCCGGGCCGCGATCGTATCTCTGACAATATCTTTACCGAAGATTTGTGCTTTGCCGCCCGAGGGTACGGTGATGCCGGTGAGGATCCGGATGGTTGTTGTTTTTCCGGCGCCGTTTGGGCCCAGGAAGCCAAAAGTCTCGCCCTCTTTAACCGAGAATGAGATGTCGTTGAGTGCGACAAGCCTGCCAAAATGTTTGGTGAGATGCGAGACCTCGATCGCGTTCATGGATTTGAGGATGTGATCGCGATTGGTTTTAAGGATAGCGGATATTTTTTGGCCGCAGGTGCCGGTGCTTCTCCGAAACAGGAATGACATATTCTCAGTTTCCGGATCCGGGAATTTCGGCTCCGGAGAAAATTATTTTCGGGTAAGATTTATCTCAGTTTTGGTTTTGGGCGTCCCAATAGTGCCACACTTCAGGATAATGATACGGTCAATTCGCCAGATTATTTTTCCGTTACGATAACGGCATCAGGTGAATGCGATTTGAATAAAAACCAGGATTGTTTTAAAGCACCGGATTGAAGAACCACAAAAAAGGGGGGCGGGTTTCATGATGTGCAAAAACGGATTATCCCGTTTACGTCCCGCACCAATGGTGAAACGGATTCCTCTTCCTGCATCCGCTCCACGCTGACAGAAATTTCTGGTCAGAGTATCTTCTTCCCGGCATCTGCCCCGGGCTTAATATTGTAAACATCGGTGACTTTCATCACGACCGCGCCCTTTGGGTTAAGGTTGGGCTTCATGGACTTCACCCACGCGACATCGTCATCGAAGATCTTCCCGGAGGTATGGATGGTGACCGTTCCCTTCACCTGGAAACCGCCCTTCTCCCCCCACCAGCTCAGCGCGACCTTTGGGTTGGCTTTCATGTTCGCAAGGGTCTTGCTGAAGAACTGGTCCGAGACGAGGATCGTCGCATCGTCAAGCAGCTTGAACGCGCCGATCGGGACGGCGTTTGGATTGCCATCTTTTGATGCTGTCGCAAAGAAGGCGGTTTTTGTCCCGGCCAGGGATTCCTTGATTTCGGGTGTGAGTTTTGGCATAGTGAGTCAGCCTCATTCCATGAGTACGCGGGTGATTGGTAATAAGAATTTGGAAATCCTGCTATCGCGCCGGAGGTTCTCGGTCCATTCGGGATATAAATCCGGAGAAGGAAAAGAAAAAGCCCGGGCCGGTACGTGGTGCGTGATCACGGTTTATCCTTATGGGAAGAGTGAGCGGGTTTGCCGGCCTTTGCCTTCTCCACTTCGAGCTTCGCCCGGGAAATGATCTCATCGAAGGATTTCCGGATCTGCGCTTGTGCCTCTTCCAGGGTCCTGCCAATGCACTTCCTCCCTTCATCAGTAGTGACAAGATCGTGGGCGACACTCATCAGCTCATCGAACGATACGGTAACTGACTTCGTCGCATCGGATAGTCTCCTGTCGATAGCATCAGGGGTTTCGGTTACCGGAACGGTCTCCTCGATCCATATCCCTTTCTCGAAGTGTCCGTTGGTTTGTGTCATACCGGGAAATTTGAGCGTCTTTGTTGAAAGGGTTTCTCAAAGGGCCGGGATATTTTTATCCGCGACATATCATGGATTTCGGCTTACATACCCGAAACTTTTTGCATGGGATGTGTTCTTTTTGATAGATGGATTCAGGCATCTCGTCAAACCCAGTACTTCTCTAAATTTACCTCCGTGAATTTTGGCAAGTCATCAATACTCTCAACCTCTGATCAACCAAACGGTCGAAGAACAGAAACAAATGAGACAAATTTGAGTTTTTTCCGAATCCCTTCCCAGACCAATAGCCGGAAGAAATCGAAACGGAACAAATCTTCAGCAACGGTTCTTGGTCCTCGTTGAACCTTAGAGAAGAACATCCATTGAAGAGAGACCCAGATATTTTTGAGAAGGAAAGAGATTATCGTCAGCAGGTACCGGATCACAACGTTTCTTGTGGATGTCCTTGCTTTCACGATATTCCGGATACGGTACGAAGACTCGATCGCAAACCGGTTCTTGTAGACCCGGTAGATCCGACGGGGTTTCCAGTTAATACCATACACGACGTAACCCAGGTTCACATTCCCGTATTTCTTATTCCTTCCCAGAAGGTACTGGACATCAATTGCCAGAGTAAGAGAAAGAGGTTCGCCAGTTCCCATCATCGTATACTGTGCATACCGGGAATGATTTCCCCGGAGTATTTTCTTGAGTTCTTCGCCGTGTTTTCTCACCGGAACAATGTGCGGGATCTTTTCCTTCTGGAGAAATGAGAACACATCTTTTGAGTAAAATCCCCGATCAAGACAGAGTACTTGGGTGTTCACTTTTGCGTTGTGGATAATGGCCAAAAATTTCCGGATGTACTCGACCTTTGACACACCCTTCTTCACCGGGAAAACTGCAAGGGTCTGCCGTTGACCTTTTGTTGTGATGGAGAGCGAAACATACGAGTAAAATGTGGTTGTTGATTTCTTCATTTTACTCTTGAGGACGTAATCTTTGTTCGCTTCGATAATTTCGCCATAATAAGGATCGTCGGTGAAATCTATGGCAAAATGATACGATTTTCCGGGAACAAGGATCTGATCGTTTGAATAGGTGAGGATCTTTGATTGTATTTCGAAAAGCGATTCTAAATCCACCTTCGATAAATGGTATCTGACTGACGTTTCACACGGGACTTTTTCTCCGGCCTTATTGATGGAATGCACGGATAGTTTGGTTGCTGACATCCCAACAAGTGACTGGATAAGCGTCTTTTGTCTCAGTGTTCCGTTGATGGAAATGGTGAGATTCCGGTTGATTGCATCCACTGCTATTTCGGAACAATCTTCTGCTCGGATCTCATTCTTTATTCGGCGGGTGAATTGTCGTCTATTTGCCATATGCGGCGCCCGCTGCCTATTTAGATCTGCCGGTTTTGATTAGCCTCGGCTAAAAATTAGTGAAGTACTGAATTCCAGCCTTCTGAAAAGTGAGCCGGTTTTCTGCCTGGGAACATTACCTTCCGGAAAGATGCCCCCCCATTGCGCCATCCCGCCCCCAAGGGGGCGTGGGCGCTTGCGATGCCGCCGCATTACCGTCCTCCCGAATCAGAAACGGCATGATAGGACCCGCGGGTGGACGGAAATGGGACAAAGCCTCGAGTCCCGAAAAAAGTTCCCGAGATGATGATCTTCCCAAGAATATTTTTACACCAACGGTGATCAACCAACTCGCCCGGCGAGGTCCCGACAGGCGCCCGAACGACCCCCGAAGGGGGTGAGGGGGCTCGTATCAGTGATATGCATTTTCCTGCTTCAAGAGCGAACCCAACGGCTTTTCAATTTCTAAAAAATTATCCCTCGATCATCTTTACCATGGTCTTCCGGAATTCATCGAAGTCCAGCTCATCGAGCTGCTCCGGCAGCATGGAGCCGGTCGAGGCCTGCCGGTAGATCCAGTAAATGATCTTGTCAACGACCCGGATCACCTCTTCCTGCGATTTAACGGTGATCAGGTGCCGGCCGATGAGGGGGTGCCTGCCGCGGTGGCCGCCCACGGTGATCCGGTACTCAGGGGGAGCCCCGCTGATCAGGTGGAACGGGCAGGGCATGATACAGAACCCGCATTCCATGCATTTGCTGCTATGGAGCACGATCACACCGTTCTCGACTTCGATCGCCTTCTCCCGGCAATAGTGCGTGCAGGTTCCGCAACCCGTGCAGAGACCCGGGTCCCGGATTGGTCTCTGGATCCCGGTGATGCCGATCTCGTTGAGGCGCTCGCTCTCGCAGCCGTTCGGGCAGGAGGAGATCGCGATCCTGACCTTCACCGGGAGTTCCTTTGCAAAGAACTTCTTATCGATCTCTTCCGCGAGCCCTACGGAATCGATGATGCCGAACTTGCAGTGCCGAATGCCAAGGCACGCGGTTACGTTCACGACCTCTTCCCGCTCGGCACCAAGAGGTGTCCCGTTCTCTTCGAGATCCGCAAGAAGGGGCTCGAGCTGCGATGGATCAACGTGCGGAAACTCCATGGTCTGCCGGGTGGTGAGGTGGATATTCTCCACACCGTGACGGGCAGCAATCTCCCCGAGTTTTGTTATCTGCGCCGGGGTGATCATACCGGCGGGCATCCGGAGCCGGACGATGCAGAAGTCGGGATCGCGTTCCGTGATGATCCCGCCCCGGGTAAAGAGATCCTGGTTTATGGTCCTGCCGTGTCGTGACATTGCAAAGAATATGGGGGGGGTCAATGGATAGATGTTATCACCGTGCCAACGATTATACTATGTACTTACCAATACTATACCAATGACGAAACAGTCCGAATACATGGAGGCTTTTTTCGGCGTGGAACTCAACCAGAAGTTCGAGGATATGATCTCCGAACTTAAGGACGCTGAGGAGAGCCTGAAGGAACTTTCAAAAGAGATCGGGAAACTCGGAATGAACCTGCCTGCCGAAGAGGCAAAAGAGCTCAACAAAGAGTGCCGGGCGATCGCGTACGAGAATGCCCAGCAGATCAAGGATGTCCGGACCTTCCTTGACTTCTATCTCAAGTCGGACAAGACCTCGACCCACATCATCCTCGAACGGGATGCATACATGAAAATTTACCAGATCTTCAAGTGGGACGGTGCTGACGTCCGCGACCTGAAACGCTGGATCAAGGAGCTCAAAGAGATCACCGATAAGATCGGCCTGAACATGCGGGACCTGATCAATTTCAAGAAACTCACGGCACAACCGGTCCCCGAGGAACTGGCAAAGTTCCCGGTGTACGCACTCGACCGGCAGGGCTACTGTCTCACGGGCCCGGCCTCCGATATCGTGATGCACATCGATGAAGTCCGCGAGAAGATTGCAGAGAACCGGTAAGATCCCGACACCGCTTTTGGATGCTGCCTGAGTGAGCAGCAAAATTGACAATACTTTTTTTCCGGGTGCATGGGATAAAACCGGTCTGCTTTCGCTGCTCCTTATCCCGCCATTCCTGCGTAACTATTCTTTCCCGGCCGGAGAGAATGGGGGAGTATCGTTGGGGCCACCCTCATTTGTAAGAATTTTTATATAATCCCGGGACTCTGCCGGGACTTTATTGAGCCGGGAGAACATTTTCAGGAGATCTTCCCCCTTACAAAAAGAGTACACCGCCCGACCCCTCACAACAGAAAACCCAGGAAAATTTCTTTTTTTACACCGTAAAATTTTATGAATCCGGCTCCAGTACTTCTCTAAATTTACCTCCGTGAATTTTGGCAAGTCATCAATACTCTCAACCTCTGATCAACCAAACGGTCGAAGAACAGAAACAAATGAGACAAATTTGAGTTTTTTCCGAATCCCTTCCCAGACCAATAGCCGGAAGAAATCGAAACGGAACAAATCTTCAGCAACGGTTCTTGGTCCTCGTTGAACCTTAGAGAAGAACATCCATTGAAGAGAGACCCAGATATTTTTGAGAGGGAAAGAGATTATCGTCAGCAGGTACCGGATCACAACGTTTCTTGTGGATGTCCTTGCTTTCACGATATTCCGGATACGGTACGAAGACTCGATCGCAAACCGGTTCTTGTAGACCCGGTAGATCCGACGGGGTTTCCAGTTAATACCATACACGACGTAACCCAGGTTCACATTCCCGTATTTCTTATTCCTTCCCAGAAGGTACTGGACATCAATTGCCAGAGTAAGAGAAAGAGGTTCGCCAGTTCCCATCATCGTATACTGTGCATACCGGGAATGATTTCCCCGGAGTATTTTCTTGAGTTCTTCGCCGTGTTTTCTCACCGGAACAATGTGCGGGATCTTTTCCTTCTGGAGAAATGAGAACACATCTTTTGAGTAAAATCCCCGATCAAGACAGAGTACTTGGGTGTTCACTTTTGCGTTGTGGATTATGGCCAAAAATTTCCGGATGTACTCGACCTTTGACACACCCTTCTTCACCGGGAAAACTGCAAGGGTCTGCCGTTGACCTTTTGTTGTGATGGAGAGCGAAACATACGAGTAAAATGTGGTTGTTGATTTCTTCATTTTACTCTTGAGGACGTAATCTTTGTTCGCTTCGATAATTTCGCCATAATAAGGATCGTCGGTGAAATCTATGGCAAAATGATACGATTTTCCGGGAACAAGGATCTGATCGTTTGAATAGGTGAGGATCTTTGATTGTATTTCGAAAAGCGATTCTAAATCCACCTTCGATAAATGGTATCTGACTGACGTTTCACACGGGACTTTTTCTACAGCCTTATTGATGGAATGCACGGATAGTTTGGTTGCTGACATCCCAACAAGTGACTGGATAAGGGTCTTTTGTCTCAGTGTTCCGTTGATGGAAATGGTGAGATTCCGGTTGATTGCATCCACTGCTATTTCGGAACAATCTTCTGCTCGGATCTCATTCTTTATTCGGCGGGTGAATTGTCGTCTATTTGCCATATGCGGCGCCCGCTGCCTATTTAGATCTGCCGGTTTTGATTAGCCTCGGCTAAAAATTAGTGAAGTACTGAGATTGCCTAAAAATTAGTGAAGTACTGGGTCTACAAGAACCGGTTTGCGATCGAGTCTTCGTACCGTATCCGGAATATCGTGAAAGCAAGGACATCCACAAGAAACGTTGTGATCCGGTACCTGCTGACGATAATCTCTTTCCTTCTCAAAAATATCTGGGTCTCTCTTCAATGGATGTTCTTCTCTAAGGTTCAACGAGGACCAAGAACCGTTGCTGAAGATTTGTTCCGTTTCGATTTCTTCCGGCTATTGGTCTGGGAAGGGATTCGGAAAAAACTCAAATTTGTCTCATTTGTTTCTGTTCTTCGACCGTTTGGTTGATCAGAGGTTGAGAGTATTGATGACTTGCCAAAATTCACGGAGGTAAATTTAGAGAAGTACTGAGTTTCTGGACATCCTTCCTCGGCCTTACCGAGCCTTTCTTTGTACCCGAGTACTGGAATCCGCCTTCCCTCTTCAATCTCGCCCAGACAACCGGATTCGATATCGAGAGTATTATCTTCTCGTTCGGCTGCGGGGGTCTCGGGTTTGCGCTCTACATGGCAATCTTTCCCGTGCGCCACGAACAGACGATCCCGCGAACGGTAAGAATTGACGCGCGGCACAAGTATCATCTCCCCCTCCTCCTTGTCACCCCCGCCATATTCTTTGTCATGATCTTCTTTACGGAAATCAACCCGATCTACAGCGCGATAGTATGCCTGCTCATCGGTGGTGTAACCACGTGGTACTGCCGCCCGGATCTCGCACCCAAGATGATCGTTTCCGCTCTGGTGTTTCTCGGGATCTATTTCGTTTATTTTACACTTCTCATCGGGTTATTCCCGGGATATGTCCAGCGGGTCTGGAATATTCCCGCGATCTCGGGCATCCTGCTCTTTGGGATCCCGGTCGAGGAGCTCCTCTTTGCCTTCTCGTTTGGGTTTTACTGGTCTACGGTATACGAGCATTTTACCTGGAAGAAAATTCCGGATAAGTATAACATCAGACTGTGATGTATCTGATACCGGAAAATATTGGCCGATTTAGACCGGGAAATGCGGTTTTGCCCGGGAAACCGCCCGGGTAAATGCCGAAAATCTCCCGAAATATACTTTTGACTCGCAGGATTGGAGTTCACAAGGCAACCGCCCCCGTAAATTCCGTAATCGGGAGGATGAAACGCTGGGGCAGTCCATCCTGAATACAGGAACGGCATATTCCGGTTTTTTTTGCTCCCGGACAAAAACCATTAACGAAAACGTGGTTACGGGATAAAAAAATTATTGCTGGGACCCGGGTTCGGTGTCAAGGTATTTGTCGGAAAGGAGATAAGCCCCGGTAATTACAAGGGCAACGATTACCGGTCCCAGGATGAAACCGACAATTCCCATGAACGGCACCCCGGCAAAGATGCCGATCATCATGATCACCGGGTGGACAGCAACCCGCTTTCCCATCATGAACGGCCTGTACAGGAAGTCAATCCACCCGCTGAGAAGCGGGTATCCCACAAAGAGCATAATAAGGGCACTTTTCAGGTCGCCAAGACTGAAGAAGTAGAGTGCAAGGATCAGGATCATGAGCTGTGCACCGATCATCGGGATGAGCATCGCAAATCCTACAAGCGATGAGAAGAGAAGGACATCGCCGTACCCGAGCAGGGTAAAGAAGGGAACTGCAAGGATAAACGAGATTGCCGCGGCCGTGATCTGGACAATAATTAAGGAGAAGATTGTGCTTTCGGTGATGGCAGACATCTTTCCGACCGCGTTTGCAAGCTCCGGGGATAACGCGCCGGTCAGCCTGCGCCACAGGGTTTCACCGTAATAGAGCAGCATGGACAGGGTGAGGAAGAGAATGACAAAGGACAGGAGCGTCTGGAGGACGTTTCCTGTCAGGACGAAAAGTTCGTTTATCATCCAGTCCCGGAGGGTTGTATCGATGTTCTGCAGCTGGGCGTCGGTAAACGACGGGACAAACCGGGAGAATGCGGTCTGCCGGAGACCGGTGATCAGGGAAAGCGCCATCTTCCCGATGTGCTGTTCGTTGGTCACCAGGAGAAATGCTACAAACGCCATGGTGAGGAGGATGAGAAGGACTGCAACAAGCGTGATAAACATTGCAGAGACTGAGGGTTTCATAATCCGGCAGAGCCGCTTGTGCACGGGAAGGAGCGCGATAGCCAGAGCAGTCGCCCTGACGAATACGGTCATGAGCGGCCAGAAGGCCACGATCGCAATCAAAAAGACCGGAAGGATGAGAAGCCAGAGTTTCACCTCCTCCGGGATCTGCGGGACTTCCATGGCTGCGGATACTACCCGGTAATTATTTAAACCCGCGCCCGGCTGGAATACTTGCGGGATAGCCGCAGGCTTTTCCCGGGATCTCCACGGATGATCCCGGACACCGGATCGCTTGTAAAAAAGTTTGAATAACCACTCTTTAGTCCATTGCGGTGACGGTCTTTTGCGATCGATGATCCGGGTTTACGGAAAAATTTCTTTTGCCAAAGTTATCCCTTCACGAGGATTTTTTTGGGCCCTTACTGCCCGGCTCGCGATAGAGTCGGTAATGATTCCGTAGATGATCCCGAAGAGAAAAAGCATCCCGGCTCCAGCGTAGTTGTGCCCGAACAGGGGGACAAGACAGAGCATGAGACTGAAGATCGCTCCCAGTACGGCCCCTCGCAGGACCGGGCGGACCGGTATCCGATCGGCAAATCCGATCGCAAAACCCTGGAGGGTACGGCCATAGGCGATCATCACCATGAACCAGGGTTCCGGTGTTACTCCCGGGGGGGGCGAAAAACAGGAGGCTTCCGGCGCAGTACAGGCCGGTGATGAGTCCGATTGCGGTTGCAATTATTATCCGTTTTACCAGGGCCTGCATGCTTAGGGAAAAGAATACCGGGAGCGGGGAAAAATTTTGCCAATTGCAATTGGCCGGTCCATTTGTGGCCGAAAGGTCCGGGATCAAATGCCTTAAATCCCATTGCAAGGCAAATGGCAGGGTCATAAGGCAGATCCCACAAAGGAGACGACCGCTGGCAGGATAACAAGCCGGGTCGCGGTGACGATGCTGACAAGCGGCAGGATCGTATGGATCCGGAATCCCGGTACTGTTTTGCGATACCTTTTTTCAGGTTGCTGTACGCAAATCTCCGCATTACGTACCGGATGATTTACCGGGATACGTTATGCGGTCGTACATTCGTGACATTTCCCCAGGACCCTGGATATATTCCGCCGGTGATGCCAGAATTTCCGGACATGACGATGGCTCCTGGAAGAGTGTAGGTTTTTGGATGAAATGAACCGCCGGGGTTGCCGGAATTATTTCCCCAGGCTGTATTTTTGAAAAAGGCCGGATAAAAAAGGTGAACCCCCCGGAAACCTGCCTATCGCCAAAGGCGGAGTCCCACAGGACCGGTGCGGGCTACGGGATCTGTTTTACTCCACAGGTATTACCGGGCTCTTCTCATCGGTCGTATAGTCCGGGTGGATCTCCTCTTTTAATGCCAGGGAGAGGATCAGGATAACGATCCCAAGGACAAGCGAGAGGAGGAACGCGAGGTCAAAACCGGTCGAGAGCACCTTCATCTGGATAATCTTCGGGGACTGCCTGGTCACTTCATGATTTTTTGCGATTATAACAACGCCTGCAACCATGATCGCGTTGAAGGTTGCAATCCCGATGGTAAGGGGGGCTGTCCTCTCGAGGCTCGTTAAGCTCGATATCATCCCGGCTTTGCATTTTGCAACCGACATCATGATGAGGGTGGTAATCGGGGTAACGATCAGGCCAAGCCCGCAGCCGATCAGGGCGAGTGCGATCACCACGACCCCGGTCGATGTCTGGACGAAGAGCCGGGTCATCATGAAGTAGCCCACGATGAGGGGAAGACTGGCAAGGATACAGAGCCTGCGGGGTCCGAGCCGGTTGAAGGTAATTCCCGCGATGAGACCGGCGATCATCATGGCAAAGGAGAGCGAGGTCATGATCAGGCCGGCAGTTGAGGTCTCGTAGCCGTGGACGTATTCCAGGTAGAAGGGAAGGAGGTAACTTATCCCGGAGAAACTAAAAAAGGTGAGGAAGAGTACGAGGTTCTCGAGAAAGAAGTTTCTTCCCCGGAAGAGATTCAAGTCAAGGAGTGGGTCGTCAATGCGGAGCTCACGTTTCACGAACCATCCCAGGGTCACGATCATGATCGCAGCAGCAATGAGAATAACCGGGGAAGTCCAGCCGAGGGTTATTCCTTCAGAGACAACAAAGACAAGCGATGCCAGCCCGGCGAAGATGAGGAATGAACCGGCCCGGTCAAATGCACCGGTCCGTTCTACCGGCTTCGATACAGGGATGATCTTTGCCCCGAGAAGGATTGCAAAGATCCCGACCGGGACGTTGATGAAGAAGATCCAGTGCCAGGAGAGGTATTGCGTCAGGATACCGCCAATGGTCGGGCCGATGGCTGTACCGAGTGCGGCAAAGAGCATAATAATGCTCATCGCTTTTCCTTTCTCTTCTGCAGGGATGTATGATGTGATCATCGCGGCAGCGACTGACATGATCATCGCGCCGCCCACGGCCTGGAACATCCGGCTTACGATGAGTGAGGGAAAGCCAAATACAAATTCCGGCAGGAAGCCGCAGGCAAACGATCCGAGCGTAAAGATTGCAAACCCGGAGAGGAAGATCTTCTTGTACCCGATAACATCGGAAATTTTCCCGAATACGAGCAGGCAGCCTACCATAACGAGCAGGTAGGATGTCGAGACCCAGCTCACGGTCGTTGTCGAGACGCTGAATGCTTCAGATATTGACGGAAGTGCGATATTGACAATCGTACTGTCCAGGCTCGCCATGAATGTTGCAAGCGAGATGGAGAGGATCAGAAGGGTATAACTCTGTCCCTTCCTGTGGTTTTCCGGTCTTTCCATCTGGGAAGGTTGATGATGAAGGCAGATGAGGATTGCGAAATGGATCCGGATTCTTAATCCGGATACCGGCATTTTTTCTCCTGCCAGCCATCGTTTGTTTGCGGATTTGGAACTTTTAAAAGTTCCTTTCGAAGATAAGAACGATCTGACAAGCCCGGGCTTAAAGAACCTTGTTCACTCCCGGAATAGCCCGGATTCCATGAGCAAGGATGAACGAGGCGCAGATGGTCAGGAATAGTACAATAGCAAATTTTGCCAGCTGCGGAACTGCAACGCTCACCATGGCAAGAGAGATGGAGATGAGAACGACCGGGTGAATAATGTACACGGTATAGGAGTCCCCCGCCATTGCCCGTGTTACCGGTCCCTGCCTGTTGAGCGCGAGAGAGGATGCCCAGAGCATTGCAGGGACAATCATGACACATGCCATCTGGTCCCAGAAGGCATAGGCTATTGCCTGCCAGTGGAGTCCTCCCAGCAACGGGGTCAGGCCATCCGGTGAGCTGGTGATGAGGAAAAGGAAGAGCGGCTGGATAGCAACCAGGGTAACGGCCACGAGAGCGCACATCTTCCCAACACGTGCGGGGATTGCGTCAAGCCAGGAGTTCCGTGCAGCGTAGATACCGATAATGAATGCCCCGATGTACTGGGGGAAGAACGGAGGCTGGAACATAAAATACCAGCTGGTTCCGATGGGCAGAAAGATCCGGACGACAGCGGTGATGAAGCCGAGGAGGAGCCCGAGTGCGACAATCGAATGAAACTGCGAGAAGGGTTGTTGCACCCGACAAGTAACCGCCCGGCCCGGCAGGAACCATATCCATACCAGGTATGCGGTGGTCGCGATGAGAAGGAAGAAGACAAACCACATGGGCCCCAGCTCAAGGCCATGGAACGGGATGAAATACGAGGCCCAGAATCCGAGTGGGGAGCCCGGAGAATTTCCGGTTCCTGCTGCGATAAGGTAGTGGAGAAAGGGAGCGATAAGCAGAATCCAGGCGGCAAGCGGGATCCCAAGCCGGATAATGCGATCGTGGGCGAACTTCTTCATTCCTTTGCGGGTAAGCGATCCCGGGATGAAGTACGCGGAAATGAGGATAAAGAATCCCATAAAGAATGACTGGTTCAGCGAATCGAGAACGATTAAGAGAAACGGAATCCCGGGGCCGTTGCCCGGATCGGTAAAGAACCAGCTGCCGGGGCCGCCATAGGTTATCGATGTGTGCGTTGCAATAACAAGGCAGATCAGGAGAATCCGGATATTATCGATGTAAAGGAGTCGCGATCTTTTCTCCTTTCCGGACGTTTCGGCACCGGGGGTCATGGATACAAAATTTCAGATCCGCATGATATTTATGCGTGATTAATTGGATCATACCCGCACGCAGGATAACCGCCTTCTCGAAGTGTTCAGGACGGGTTCGTTTCTTTGAAGTGTGGTATCCCGAATTGATTTTACACATATAACCATTTCTGCGCATAGTTCAGAATCCTCTCCGGGGGTAGACGGTACCAGAATGCGTTATAAGGCTCATCGTAATCGAGACTCATGTGAGGTTTGATGACATTGTGCCAGTGAACAATTTTATCGACAGAACCGAACTTCGCGATCCTTCGTTCGACTTCTCCGAAGAACCGTTCAATTTTGCCGTTCGTTTGAGGGTGTTTTATCCTGGTTGGGATGTGTTTGATGTTGTGATGAACAAGAAACTCTCCGAATTTATGATGGGCCTGTTCACGGTTTCGAGCTGAAACGAATTGTGTACCGTTGTCAGTGAGGATCTCGCGGGGTGTACCGTACATCTGGAATCCCTGATTCAGAACCGTGAGAGTGTTCTCGGTAGTTGGAGAATCGAATACCCCGTAGCAGGTGATGAGGCGGGATGAATCATCCATGAATGCGATCAGCCATTTCTTCGATCCATTAAGTTCGAACTCTTTCCAGTCTCCCTGCCACATCGACATGGAATGAGTACGTTCGTACCGAACATATTTCCGTTGTTGCCGTTTTTTCATGTTGATCTCCACCAGACCGTGGTTCAACAATACCCGATAGATTCGATTATGCGGGATATGGATCCCGAGTGTTTCCTCAATCTTTTTCTCCAGATGGATTGGACCAATGTTGTTGGATTGATAGGTTTCGAGGATCAACTCTTCTGCTCGATCATCGATGGCTTGGGGCTTTCTTCCAGATTGCCTGAGTACCGGATATTCTCCCGATTCTCTGAACTGGTTGATGAGCTGATACACTCGTTGACGGGTAATCTGGAAATACCGGGCAATCTCAACAACGGGTTTCTCATTTACCCATTGCTGAATGATCCTCTGGATATCCCGATTCGATAATTTGCTCACATCGATATTTACATGTGATGTCAAATGATTTCGGGATAGGACATTCGTTTCTTTGAAGAGAAAAATTTTTGCGGTTTTTCCGGAAGGATTAAAAAAACGCCTGCCCTGCCGGCAGGCAGGTACGTGGTCTCTCCGGCGGGGAGCGTGAATTGCAGGGTAACAATTGTGCGTGGGTTTTATACGGGTACGTGAGAAAAATCAACCGGCTATCCGTTGTGCCATCGCTTTGCCGGCATCGAATGCCGCCTCAAGCTCATCCCCGTCCGGAACATACAAAACTTCCTGGGAACCGACAACCGTAAAACCTGCGGTCTTAAGTTCATCGGCAACCATCTTCACCGCACCACCTTTTCCACCCATCGATCCGAATGTGAGAGCGAAACGTTCCCCGGTCCGGTTGAAGTGGAGCCCCTTGAGATAGTAGAGGAGATCGCCGATGCTCGGGTACGGCATGTCGTTGATGGTCGGGACACCAACCATGATAGCTTTTGAGTCAAGGATGTGCTTGACAATCTCGGATCGCTCGTCCTCGTGGAGGTTAAAGAGTTTCACATCGCAGCCCCCGGCAATTACTCCCTCGGCAAGCCCATGGGCGAGCATCTTTGTCGAGCCATGCATGGTGTCGTAAATGATGGTCACCTTGTTCTTCCTTCCCGAGCCGGAAGCCCACCCGACATAAGCGCCGATAACCTTGCCGGGATTGGTCCAGATCTGCCCGTGAGAGGGGGCGATCATCTTCACCTTCCCGATAAGGCCAAGCCCGGTAAGTTCTTCAGCCTTCTTTAAGAAAAGCGGGGTTAAGGGAACGATGAGGTTCGCATAGAACTTCTGCGTTGCATCCATCAGGATATGCTCGGGGATCTCGGTATCGAGCCTTTTCGCGCAGCAGATATGCTGTCCGAAGGCGTCGTTCGGGAAAAGAATTCCTTTCTCAGCATACAGCGTGAACATCGAATCCGGCCAGTGGAGGAGCGGTGCCTGCACAAATGCGAGGGTCTTTCCACCAAGATCAAGCGTCTCGCCGGTTTTTACATGATGAAAGCTTGCGCCATTGAGTGCCGGAAAATGCCGGAGCAGTCCCTTTTCTGCAATCTCGGTACACCAGATCGGTGCCTTCGGGAATTTTTTATGAATCTCAACTAGTGCGCCGGAGTGATCCTTCTCAACGTGATTCTGCACGATGATATCTATCTCTTCCTTTTTTCCTTCTTTTGCAAAAGCATCGGCGATGCGGGCCCACATCTGGGCAGAGTGGCCGGGATAAACGTTGTCGATAAGAGCGGTTTTTTTACCAAAAACAAGGTAGCAGTTGTAGGATGTTCCGTCCAGGGTGTACCCGTGATATGTTCTCAGGTCCCAGTCAAGCGACCCGACCCAGTATACACCGTCAGCAATCTTATAGGATTCAGCTTTCATGACAATCACATTGTTCGTAAGTATACGAATGTTCTATTGTATGCGAACAATATTTAAAAAACCTTGCGAGACACAACTACTTGGTATGAAACAGCGGCGGGAACCGGGGACAAGTCAGCCTGACAACGATGTCCGGCTCTTCTCTACACCTGATTCGGTTGTCGCAATTGACAGCCCGGTAAAGTTGCAGATAATCCGGCTTGCAGCTGAAGGCCCGGTTCCTTTCGAACGGATCGTGGAAGAGACAAAAAAAGCCAAGTCTACGATATCTGTTCATCTCCGGGATCTCGAACGTTCCGGACTCGTCACCGTGCAACCGGATCCAGCGGACAGCCGCAAACGCCTCATTATTCTCTTATCTGCTGCAATCGGTTCGCTGACCACCGCAGACCGGCATGCCAAAATTCCGGAGCGCGTGTACCTGCACGAGAAGGCGGGTGAACCATTCAGCGATACGGACATCGTCTCTTTCTTCCGGTATTGCGTGCGGGTATTCAGGACCCGGGCAATGGTTATGGGAATCAATCTCGACCCGGTGCTCCGGGAGACCGGTCTTGAAGTTGGACGTGTTCTTGCACCCCGGGTTGCCGGAGAAACTGTCGATGACGTGGTACGCCGGATGGACGCGTTCTGGAAGGCTCACGGGCTTGGCGCGATCACCCTGAAGGGTACCCGGCCGATCACGCTTGAGGTTCACGGTTGTTTTGAGTGCGAGGACCTCCCGGTCACCGGCCATGGCGCCTGCGCATTCGATATCGGGGTCCTCACCGCGATCTTCTCTTCTCACCTCCATGCTCCGGTCACGATAACTGAGGAGCAGTGCTTCTCTTCCGGTGATGAGCGGTGCGTCTTCGTGGTCACGATACCGGGCCAGTGAGCGATCCGGTACTGGTGACTCCATTTCTCTTTTCCGGTTTCTTAACTATCCCGTATATTACTCAGCAGCTGCAAAATTATAACCGGTCAGGAAATCATCGCCGCAGATCGTGCACCCCCTCAGGAGCACCTGGTCTTTTCTGCTGTTGTACCGGTAGATGGTGACCCCCTTGCATCCCAGCGACCGGGCGAGCAGGTAGATCCTGCTAATCTCATCTGCATCTGCCTCCTCAGGTAAGTTCACCGTTTTTGAGACTGCATTATCGACATGTTTCTGGAACACGGCCTGCATCCGTACATGATGATCCGCGGAGATCTCCGGTGCTGTTTTGTACAGCTCTTTTACGTGTTGGGGAACCGGTGAAGATGCAAGGGTTCCGGAACGCTTTACCTGTGCGAGAACCTCATCGCCGGATCGAATTGTCCCCAGGTATTCTTTCAGGAGCGGGTGGACAAGCGGGACCGACCGGTTCCCGATCCGCCGGGTACTGGCAAGAGAGAAGAGGGGTTCAATCCCGGAACTTGTATCCGCGATCAGGTGGAGCGATCCTGTTGGTGCTATCGTTGTCACGGTTGCATTGCGCATGGGGGCGGTATAGATGCTCCGGTCAATAGCCGGAAACGATCCTTTTTCCTCACCCATTTCCCGGGATGTTGCCTGTGCCTCACGTGCGATAAGTTCCATGATAGTATCGGCAAATTTCAACGCATTATCCGATTCATACGGGATCCCCATGAGAATCAGTGCATCGGCAAGTCCCATGACCCCAAGACCTATCTTCCGGGTCAGGAGGGTTTTGTCCCGGATCTCCGGGGCCGGAAACCGGTTGGTATCGATAACTGCATCCAGAAACCTGACCCCCAGGCGGGCTGTCGCCAGGAGTCTCTCTCTATCGAGTTCTCCCTCCGTGATGCACCGGGCGAGATTGATGCTCCCGAGATTGCAGCTCTCGAAGGGGTAGAGCGGCTGCTCCCCGCAGGGGTTTGTTGCCTCCATGGGGCCGAGGCCCGGCGTTGGATTCGCTGCGTTGATGGTATCGAGAAATAATACCCCGGGATCCCCGGTCTGCCATGCAGCAGAGCAGAGTGAGTTCCAGAGCTTCTGGGGATCAATGCTCTTCTTTACCGAACCATCACGGGGATTGATGAGATCGTACGATCTGCCGTGTTCACGGCAATCGAAAAATTTTGCATCAAAGCCAACCGAGATATTGAAATTATCGAGCCCTCCTTTTGTCTTCGATACGATAAAGTCCATGATATCCGGGTGTGAACTTGCAAGCACTGCCATGTTGGCACCCCTTCTCTTGCCCCCCTGCTTCACGGCATTTGTCGCTTCATCGTACACGCGGATGAAGGGAACCGGGCCACTTGCCACGCCAAGATGAGAAGAGACTGTATCGCCAGCAGGCCGGAGATGGCTGAACGAGAACCCGGTACCCCCGCCGCTCTGGTGGATCTGTGCCATGGTCGCAAGCGTGGAAAAAATTCCCTGGAGTGAATCTTCAACCGGCAGGACAAAACACGCGGAGAGCTGCCCGCTTTGCGTGCCGGCATTCATCAAAGTTGGTGTATTAGGTACAAACAGCAAATCTTCCATTATCCTGAAGAATTCTTCCGTGCCGGGTATATCGATCGCCTCAGCCACCCGGTGAAAGAGGTGTTCCGGTGTCTCCCCCGGAAGCAGGTACCGGTATTCCAGCAGGGATTTTGCCACAGGAGTCAGGTCCATAGTGCTACCTGAAATGCGGTGTTTGGGTAACGGGCTTATATAAATATGGTGCTCTCGCGTGAACCGGGAAGAATGTTACCTGTTCGTGTTTTTTCGGCTGCAGAAACGTTTTTTCTGCTCTGTAGAAAACCTCTTCAAAATCGACGGCACCATGGACCGAAAGATCTAAGGTACATTGTCTCCATACTAGAGTGTGTGCTCAAAAAGTACAGAGACTAGTAAGAAATCGACGAGCCGGAATATCAGGTTTATCCGAGCAGCGATTTCGATCGTGAAAGCAATACGACTCAGTCCGTATTCCTGTAAATATTCGAAAAAGATCTACACCCGGTATCAACTTCTCGTCCTGATTCTCTTCAAAGACTATCGGAATCAGCATTATCGCGAATTTGTTGAAGATATCGGAGACATGGAGTCGATCCAAAAGGAGTTGGAACTATCAGTCGTCCCTCATTTCACGACTCTTCAGAAATTCTTCTGTCGGATAAAAACCCTGTACCTCCGCTACGCATTCAGGAAAACGACGAGTCTGTTCTATTCCAACGATGATCCAATTGCGATTACCGCTGTCGATTCGTCCGGGTTTACCAGCGGATATTCGAGTCACTATTACTCAGCCAGAACCGGCAAAATCCGAAAACATTTCCTGAAAACTTCGATCTCGGTTGACACCGACACACAAGCGATCACCGGATTCATCACTTCGAAAAGCCGAGTTCACGATACCCGGCATGCAGCCAGGTTACTCCCACAATGTCACAAGATACGACGGTCAGAGTGTTACGTTATGGATCGGGGATACGACTCCGAAGCGATTCATCGTCAGGTTCGGGAGGAACTGCTCGCTGACTCCATCATCCCGATCCGTTCCTGGAACAATCAGATTATCGGAGGAAAGTACCGAAACGAGATGGCTGGAGAATTCGATGATACCAGATACCGGAGAAGACAACTTGTCGAGAACAAGTTCTCTGTCCTGAAAAGAAAGTTCGGTGGCGATCTAAAGGCTCGAATATTCTCAATTCAGAGAAAGGAAATCGCAGGGAAAATGATTGTTTGTAACATCCACAAGTTCTTACAATTTCTCGTCATGGAGGTTTTCTACAGAGCAGTTTTTTCGAATCTGTTCCGATTACCCGGTAGTGAGAAAAAGTCCGCGAGAACGATAGCGGATGGGGAATGGATGAGAAACCCTGGTCGCCATATTTCTTTCATCGTGGTTCAGGATCCCTTTCCGGGATCCGACAGGAATCAACCCGCAGATTTGATCATTCTTAAGTATCCCGGTCCGGATACCGGCCAAATCAGCAAGATATCGTCGCACGGCCTGAAATTTCCAACCGCTTGAGTAAAAAAATAGTGCTGATAGAGAAAAATGAACGAACGCTTACCTGCGAAGCAGAAATATCTGCCGCGGAGATGGTGTTTCTTGAAGAGTTTGCAAAGCCGGGCAGAAGCAGCCAATTTCCTTTATATTCCGGGCTGTTGAAGTCCCGCACGGGCAGAAAAGTTTGTTTACCGGGATTTTACGTTCTCCTTTCCCTTCAGGAGAAGCAGAAGGATTGGATATGGCACATTACTGAACTTTTGGCAGGTGCTCAATGAGAAAAAATGTCGGTCTGCATGGGTTCTTAACAGGGAAATTTTTGCCATAATAGAACGGAAAATAATCTTTCCCCATTGTAAGAAGAATCCATTTCGGTTGAACGATGAGAACGATACAATTTCGCTGAATTCAGTACTTCACTAATTTTTAGCCGAGGCTAATCAAAACCGGCAGATCTAAATAGGCAGCGGGCGCCGCATATGGCAAATAGACGACAATTCACCCGCCGAATAAAGAATGAGATCCGAGCAGAAGATTGTTCCGAAATAGCAGTGGATGCAATCAACCGGAATCTCACCATTTCCATCAACGGAACACTGAGACAAAAGACCCTTATCCAGTCACTTGTTGGGATGTCAGCAACCAAACTATCCGTGCATTCCATCAATAAGGCCGGAGAAAAAGTCCCGTGTGAAACGTCAGTCAGATACCATTTATCGAAGGTGGATTTAGAATCGCTTTTCGAAATACAATCAAAGATCCTCACCTATTCAAACGATCAGATCCTTGTTCCCGGAAAATCGTATCATTTTGCCATAGATTTCACCGACGATCCTTATTATGGCGAAATTATCGAAGCGAACAAAGATTACGTCCTCAAGAGTAAAATGAAGAAATCAACAACCACATTTTACTCGTATGTTTCGCTCTCCATCACAACAAAAGGTCAACGGCAGACCCTTGCAGTTTTCCCGGTGAAGAAGGGTGTGTCAAAGGTCGAGTACATCCGGAAATTTTTGGCCATAATCCACAACGCAAAAGTGAACACCCAAGTACTCTGTCTTGATCGGGGATTTTACTCAAAAGATGTGTTCTCATTTCTCCAGAAGGAAAAGATCCCGCACATTGTTCCGGTGAGAAAACACGGCGAAGAACTCAAGAAAATACTCCGGGGAAATCATTCCCGGTATGCACAGTATACGATGATGGGAACTGGCGAACCTCTTTCTCTTACTCTGGCAATTGATGTCCAGTACCTTCTGGGAAGGAATAAGAAATACGGGAATGTGAACCTGGGTTACGTCGTGTATGGTATTAACTGGAAACCCCGTCGGATCTACCGGGTCTACAAGAACCGGTTTGCGATCGAGTCTTCGTACCGTATCCGGAATATCGTGAAAGCAAGGACATCCACAAGAAACGTTGTGATCCGGTACCTGCTGACGATAATCTCTTTCCTTCTCAAAAATATCTGGGTCTCTCTTCAATGGATGTTCTTCTCTAAGGTTCAACGAGGACCAAGAACCGTTGCTGAAGATTTGTTCCGTTTCGATTTCTTCCGGCTATTGGTCTGGGAAGGGATTCGGAAAAAACTCAAATTTGTCTCATTTGTTTCTGTTCTTCGACCGTTTGGTTGATCAGAGGTTGAGAGTATTGATGACTTGCCAAAATTCACGGAGGTAAATTTAGAGAAGTACTGGAATTTAAAAATTCACGGTTCATGTCAATGCTATCCGATTGTATCCTGTCGGGAGGGAAACACCGGTAATTCTTCCGGCACCGGAACCCGAAAGAAAAGACAGGTCGGGAATCCGGTTTTGTTCGGAATTCACTGCAAACCAATCACCGGGATCTCCTCCCATGGGTGCTTCCAGGATTTAATACCGATAACGACAAAGTACTGGTATGGAAACATCCACGATCAAGAAAGGAGTCATCTTTTTCCTCGGGATCCTCATAGCAATCCTTCTTGCCGATGCAATCGCAAACCAGGTTGTAACAATAGCCGGCATAGGCGGATGGCAGAAATTTGTTGTAAACTTTGTCCTGTACGCAGCCTTCTTCTTTGGGATTCTCTACGTCATGGAGAAAGTATTCCACATCGAATTCTTCGGGTTTGGACGCTGCCAGCCATAAGCAGATGAGAAAAATACTGCGGCCCGATAATAATCAATCGGGCCCGGAGTTTCCAAACAACGCAGGAACAAGGGCCGGATAGGATGAATTTAGTAGTAGTGAAACCAATGCTCGTGTACCATTGAGGTTCGCTCAAAACTCAGCGCCAGGTGTAAACCATGTATACAAATCTGTCATGTATCGTAAAGGGGCTCATCGCCATCATCTTCGGTGTTCTTGCAATTTTTCTACCCGGACCATTGCAAACAACATTTATTGCCCTGTTCTGGGTATTCATCGCCGTTGGGATCGCCATCTTCCTGCTCCTTGCCACCACCTCCCGGAGCGACGAATCCCTTTTCTGGTTCGGGCTTGCCGCGGTTCTCGTGATAATTGGTGCCCTGTCCTTCTTTGCCCAGGTCGTAATTATCCTTGTCTTCATGTTAATTATCGCAGGGATTGCATTCTATTCAGGATTTACCGATATCAGTTACGCGCTCGAATTCCCTAAGACCAAGTATTACATGATCATCGGCATGTTCCTGATAAGCGTCCTTCTTCTGGGTGTGCTGTTCCATTATCTGCAGATAACTGAACTTTATAAAATAATTCTCAGAATTCTTGGAACCTTTGCCCTGATCTTCGGGATCTTCTCTATCGCCATCGGCCTCCATGAACCATCGGCGCCCGTTGCACCTGCACCCGCACCGGAACCATCCCAGGTAAAATTTGTCGCTGGCACTTGTGAGACACCCAAAGAAAAATAATCTTTTTTTTATGCAATTGTATTTGGGGGCCCGGTAATTTTTTATGAGATATGATGTGGTGGTTGCAGGAGCTGGTCCCGCCGGAAGCGCTGCCGCTTCAGCCTGCGCAAAATCCGGGCTCTCTACGCTCTGTATCGAGGAACACGGTTCGATAGGTTACCCGGTGCAGTGCGCCGGTCTGCTCTCGAATTCGGCGTTCGCTGAGTGCCGTACCTCTGAAAGACCGGTGTTCCACCGGGTCTCGGGTGCAAAGGTCATCTCGGGTTTGGGCAGCGAGATCCTGATTGATGCGAAAGTAACAAAGGCACTGGTTGTCGACCGGGCAGCACTCGATCGCGAGATGGCAAAGTCTGCAGCTGATGCGGGTGCTGAATTCCGGCTTAAGACTTCGGTCCGCGATGTCGGGGATGAGACCGTCTTCACCCGCGGGATTTACGGGCACGAGGAGATCGGATTTAAGATCCTGATAGCAGCCGATGGCCCGCGAAGCACAATTGCCCGCCAGTATGGTCTCGAACGGGCGAAAGTCTATCTCTCCGGGATCCAGGCCGATATCCCGTGTTTGTTCGATCCGCGTTTCGTCGGGATATACCCGGATGCCTCCCCGGATTTTTTCGGCTGGGCAATCCCCCTGGGAGAGGGCAGGACCCGGATCGGTTTGTGCGGGCTGTCCGGGGTCCCGGAACGATTTGCTGCGTTTGCCCGGCAATTCGGTCATAGTTCAACTCATCTGGTCACCGGGACGCTCCCGCTTGGGATTATGAATCGGACCTATGCCAGGAGAACCCTGTTTGTTGGCGATGCTGCGGGATTTGCCAAACCGACTTCGGGAGGTGGGGTCTATACCGGTGTCCGTTCGGCGCGGCACGCCGCCGCGGTTGCTGCTGATTGTTGCGAGAACGACCGGTTCGCGGACCGGGATCTCGCCTCGTACGAGAAGCGCTGGAAGGCCGATATCGGAAAGGAGCTGGAACTCGGTTTTCGTCTCTTTGCTATGCGGCGGAAGATGAACACGGAACAAATTGACGCTCTTATCCGGGCACTCAATGATCCGGAGATCCTCCGGGCCATCGTAGACCATGCAGATATGGACCGGCCCGGAACGATTGCCTCGATGCTGCTCCGGAAACCTGCCGTCCTCTCCTGCATGGGCTCCCTTATCTCTTCGGGGATCCGGTCGTTGTTCTGGTGACCCGCCAGCGGGAAAAAGATCCGAAATCAGGAATGGTCCCTGCTCATTGCCCGGATAAGATCCTCGATCCGGATCGGCCGGGCATCCGGGGTGATACCGTTTATCCCACACCATTCCCGGTAAATCCTGACCAGGTGGGGGCTCACAAGACCCGCTTCTGCGACAAGCCCTTCATCGTAAAATACTTCTTCCGGTGACCCTTCGGCAAAGACCGTACCTTTCCGTACGAGACAGACCCGGTCGGCAATTCTTGCCGCCAGGTCAAGATCGTGCGTCGCGATGACGACACTGATCCCGAATTTTTCTTTCAGATCTAAAATGAGGCGTTCGATCATCCCGGAATGGACCGGATCGAGATCCGAAGTTGGCTCATCCATCGCGATGATCCGGGGTTTCATTGCAAGGATGCCGGCGATCGAGACCAGCCGTTTCTGTCCGCCGCTTAAATAATTGGGGAGCTTTGCTGTCAGATCGGAAGCTCCCACTACTTCGAGAGCATCAAGAGCAGCGGCCTTCGCCGCTTCCGGAGACATCCCGAGATTAAGGGGGCCGAACATAACATCGTCAAGCACGGTGGGAGCGAAGAGCTGATCGTCGGATCGCTGGAAGACAATACCTACGGATTTCCAGAGATCGACAGCCCCCTCTTTACTCATCGATCTGCCGTCAATCGTGATGTCCCCATCCGTAGGAACGAGGAGACCGTTTAAGTGCTCGATAAGGGTGGATTTGCCCGACCCGTTCGGCCCGCAGAGCGTGACGATCTCGTTTTTCATGACCGCAAAGCACATGTTGTGGATCCCGACACTCCCGTCCGGATAGACATGGCTCGCGCAGTCGACGTGGATCAGGACTTCGCGCCCGGGACCCGCAGGGATACAGGTCGTTGCATCCGGGTCACGCCGGGTTACGGTCATCTGAACAACCCCCCCGTTGAATTCGGCACGAAGCAGATCATGACAACGATTGCAGCAACGAAGATGAAGAGCATCCCGTATTCAACAGGACCCGGACCGGGTATCTCTGTTCCCGCCCGGTAGATTCCGGCATAGCCGCGTGAGATCATCGCCTTGTGCACCCGTTCGGCCCGCTCGAAGGAGCGGACGAATACGAGTGCGAAAACCTCGGCAAAGAGCCTGCCCTGCACCCTGACCGAATGCAAAAGGCCGCCACCCCGGGACCGGACCGCCTTGAGCATGGATCCGGTCATCGCAAGGGTCAGGAAGAGAAACCGGTACGCCAGCAGGAAGATCTGGTCAAGGGGAGCAGGAAAGACCCGGCTGATAAGTGCGGACAGGTGGTGGTACCGGGTTGACATGATAAGGTAGAGCGAGAAGGTAACCGATATAAGCGCTTTCTCGGTCAGGGTCACGACAAGGATAATGCCGTTGTCGCTCAGCACCAGCGGGAACCCGAGAAGGGAGAAACCAAAGACCGGCGTCCCGGGTTCAGTCCATGCCAGGAGCCCGACAAGTGAGAGGACAAAGATAACGGGAAGGAGGTACCATGCGAACAATTTCCTCACCGGAAGACCGGCGAGATAATAGATGAGTATCACGGCAATGTAGAGTGCCGTGCAGATGACAATGTTTCTTGTCAGTGTTATTGTCAGGATAACGAGGATGAGGGCGGCGCATTTTGTCCACGGGCTGATCCGGGCAAACCGGCTCTCCTGCCGCTCAGCATATGAAGTGATAAGATCCGGATCCGGGATGTGCCCGGAGATCATGGTCGAGCTCATTATCGCACCAGGGTTTGGGGCACATGCAAAATTGTCCATGGCCTTTTGCCGGAACTCTGCGTGATCATAACCGGTTCTCCCCGGTCATGCATCCTGAATCATGGGTGATCTTTCCACAGATTCCCTGGTGGGGATGCCCCATGGCCCGGCACATCGTATCGACTGCTTCCCGGGAGACAAGGCTCTCGAACCGGGCGACTTCCCGGCATGCCTGTTCATCGGTCAGGCCGAACCGTGCAAGAACAAGGCTCAGGATCCGGTGACGCTTTACGAGAAAACCGGCATAGCGCGTCCCTTCGGGGGTCAGGGTAACTCCCCGGTATGCGACATGCCGGAGCAGGCCGAGATCCGCCAGCTCACCGATAGTCTTTGTTATTGTCGAAGGATCTACCGAGAACCGGGTTGCAATCTCATTTGTCCTGACCGTTCCCTCGCGTTCAAAGATATACTTGAGGTACTCGACCTTCCGTGCTGAAAGAACAAGACCGTCGTCAGTCTCCATAGTTCATCTCCATAGGAACTCATCCTACAATAAAGTTTGGGGTATCTCCAAAAATTTCTAAAAACAGTCTAATCTGGAATCCTGATGGAAAATATCCTTGACTGATGCCCCGTTCACGTGAGTGCGTTCCCGGTTTTTACCGGTTTTGCCTTCATTATCGTATTTCATACCCGGTGCGGATTTTTTTACATCGCAAACGGCCGGCAGACCATCCACCCGGGCGTCAGCCCGACTGGCTCGGGCATGGTACTTATAAGAGGGGTCTACGGATTTTCCGGGGTCGGAGGTACGTCCCTCTGGTCGTTGATATGACCCTTGGGCTCCCGGCAGGTGGAATCCCGGGGCCGGCCAACCCTTTTTATCTCGCTCGTCCAAGTGGTGGATATGACAATTGAATCCGAAGCGGTAAAATCTGTCGCCGGCCTTATGGCTCTTGCGGCACGGACCGCGCCCAAAGCAGTCGGCCTCGACTCGATCAGGATCGAGATCGTGACCGGGAAAGAAAAGGCGAAAATTGCTGACGAGATGGTGAAGATCGGGAAGGAGACCGGGATGGGTTTCTTCCTGCTCAACGGCGACCAGGTCCGAAAGAGCGATGCCACCATCCTCATAGGGGTTGAAGGCCGGAAGACCCTGGGTATCAATTGCGGGGGATGCGGGTACGACTCGTGCGTTGAGATGGCAAAGGCAGTAACAAAAGCAAAGGACTCAAAAGCATTCTATCCCGGTCCCAACTGTATCATCAAGATCTCCGATCTTGGGATTGCGGTCGGATCTGCGGTCAAGACGGCCTCCATCCATAACGTGGACAACCGGATCATGTTCTCGGCCGGTGTCGCTGCAATGAGACTCGGCCAGCTCAAAGGCTGCAGCGTTGTTTACGGGATCCCGCTCAGTGCAACGGGAAAGAGCATATACTTCGACAAGGGGATCCACGAACATTAATCCCCCCCCTTTTCTGTTCACTGCGTCATTCATTGTTATTTGAGAATTCCCCTGCATCCTGTTGCAGGATAAGAAGCCTCAATTGCAAAAATTGATCTTCTCTGGGATATCCCGGATCAGAACCCTTCAGCAGTCCTTTTAAAAATTCCGGGCTACCTGAAAAACGTCTTTCTCAGGATCGACAAATTAAGGTAGGAGAAGCAAGAGACAATCACCAATAACGACGGGGAAATGTTCCGGTAGATTTTTCCCCCTCCTCCCAGCAGAATCCGGCTATGAACTGCCCGCGACGACCTCCGGGATCCACAATTTCCGGGGTGTGAGGCGCCCTGTCATCCGGTACGGAATCTCTGCGGTACGATACATTCCAGGGGAAATGGCGATGAACATCTATCCGGCGCAGGCTCCTACGGTACCCCACGATAGTACAGGTCGGCTTCGTGAAGAGACCGATGAACTTTCCTTTATCCTCCGGCCGTCCCCTCATGATGGCGTGGGTGTTTTCTCCACGCACGGGATTCGGAGGGGCTCAAGGCTCCGGCTCTTTCCCGGCCCGGCATCGCGGTTTGTACGGGTGGAGAACGAGCGGGATTTGAGTCTCCTTGCCCTCTTCAGCAGGTGGTTCGGAATAGAGGGCACAAAGGGGTATTACGTACCTCACGATTTTGGCTGCATGGAGATCGGCTGGTACCTCAATCACTCTCCCGACCCGAATGCATACCATGATGAGGCCTTCGATTATTTCGCCAGCCGTGACATCCAGGCTGGTGAAGAGATAACCGTGGATTATCACTCGCTCCTGGTTTGAGGATTGTCAGGTTTTTTTTGCAACCGGCCTTTCATTTCCCGATTATTTTTAGAAGTGGGGCAGGAACCAGCTGTGAACCGGTCCCTCTGCTCTCCATAACGTTCGCATTGCCCAATGGCTGGAAGGGTCGGATGTGGGGGAGTTTGTACAATTTGTTTTGGGTAATGTACTATTTCAGCCCCTGAATCCAGGAAGGATTTACGAAAGTGAAAATGATAATAATTGGACTTGCAAAATGCGATGGAAAAAAGTACATCCGCCTGGATCAAAAACACTAAACGCTCCAGGGGCTTCGCCCTGCTGCTGTGGCGCCCCAATTGCGATAACGGGGTATCTAAGATTCGACGTCCGGGTAATTCGGAGGAATCGTATGCGCCCCCGCCCCCCCTCGGGGGCAGGGCTGGCGCTTGAGGGGGCGAATGATTGTTAAAAATTAAAGAGGGTTCGGGGCTGGATTGGTACTTAACCCTTTATTTTTAGTGCCTGCATTCCCGGCCCCGGGATCAGGATTTTCCTTGCGGCTTTTTTCGGTCACAGGAATTTTTCCTTCACCGGCTTGCTTCACGGTTTTTTAAAAACCTGCAAGGGGAAAAACAAAAAAATTCATTTCAGGGTTGCGGCAATCACATCATCGATTGTATTAACATATTTTACTTTTACCCCGACATTCTGCTCAATATACTCCTTTGCCGGGACAGTCCGGGGAACCTGTTCGAGTACCTGAAATCCCCCGTAATTTACGGTTTGTTCAGAGTAGACCGTAAGCATCTGGTTATCAAGGGGGAGGAGAAATGTCCTGATTCCGCTTGCCTTTGCTGCCTGCGCCTTCTCGACTGCACCGCCAATCGCTCCAATATGGCCATCCTGGCCAATCGTTCCGGTCAGGGTTACACTCTGGTCGACAGGCCGGTTCTCCAGGGCCGCAATAACCACAAGCGTCATCAGCGCCCCGGCGCTCGGCCCGTCAACGGACGAGATCTCCTTATCGGCATGGATCGAGAAGAGAATGTCGCTTCCGGCGAGATCAACCCTTGTCCTGTTCTGTGCAACAAAGACCGCAGTGTTTGCTGCATCCTGGAAGACGATCCCCATTAACGGTGTTGTCTCGACAAGGACCCTTCCTTTCCCCGGCTGAAATCAACGGAAATGTTCATGATAGAGCCGTTGGTGATGATCTGCTGGGTGAGGAACGGGCCGTTCTGCACCAGCGTGGCAACCTGACTGACAGCCGGGGCCTCCAGCATTGCCGAACCCGAGAGACCGACCGACACTCCTTCGGCTGCCTCTTCCAAACCCGAGAGATGCATCCGGTAGAAGTTAAGCTGGGAGAGCGCGTTCTGCATGCTGATATTTGCTGATTCCACCTGCTTCTGGAGCTGCATATTTTCCACGCTCAGCTGATTTGTTTTTTCTACCAGTACCGGCACATCCCGCTGGGAAACCGGATTAAACCCCGCAAACAACCCGATGTTCACGATTACGGATATCACCAGCAGCACGGATAGGATATATTCGGTTTTCAAAATGCTTCCTCCGCGATTGCATCCCGGATGTTTCCTGAATCATTTAAGCATATTGGTGGCACCCGGATGTATCCGAAAACATTCCGGAAAGATTACGGATGGCTGGAGGCTCCGAGCCGGTTTTTGGTTTTTGCTGCTCTGTAGAAAACCTCTTCAAAATCGACGGCACCATGGACCGAAAGATCTAAGGTACATTGTCTCCATACTAGAGTGTGTGCTCAAAAAGTACAGAGACTAGTAAGAAATCGACGAGCCGGAATATCAGGTTTATCCGAGCAGCGATTTCGATCGTGAAAGCAATACGACTCAGTCCGTATTCCTGTAAATATTCGAAAAAGATCTACACCCGGTATCAACTTCTCGTCCTGATTCTCTTCAAAGACTATCGGAATCAGCATTATCGCGAATTTGTTGAAGATATCGGAGACATGGAGTCGATCCAAAAGGAGTTGGAACTATCAGTCGTCCCTCATTTCACGACTCTTCAGAAATTCTTCTGTCGGATAAAAACCCTGTACCTCCGCTACGCATTCAGGAAAACGACGAGTCTGTTCTATTCCAACGATGATCCAATTGCGATTACCGCTGTCGATTCGTCCGGGTTTACCAGCGGATATTCGAGTCACTATTACTCAGCCAGAACCGGCAAAATCCGAAAACATTTCCTGAAAACTTCGATCTCGGTTGACACCGACACACAAGCGATCACCGGATTCATCACTTCGAAAAGCCGAGTTCACGATACCCGGCATGCAGCCAGGTTACTCCCACAATGTCACAAGATACGACGGTCAGAGTGTTACGTTATGGATCGGGGATACGACTCCGAAGCGATTCATCGTCAGGTTCGGGAGGAACTGCTCGCTGACTCCATCATCCCGATCCGTTCCTGGAACAATCAGATTATCGGAGGAAAGTACCGAAACGAGATGGCTGGAGAATTCGATGATACCAGATACCGGAGAAGACAACTTGTCGAGAACAAGTTCTCTGTCCTGAAAAGAAAGTTCGGTGGCGATCTAAAGGCTCGAATATTCTCAATTCAGAGAAAGGAAATCGCAGGGAAAATGATTGTTTGTAACATCCACAAGTTCTTACAATTTCTCGTCATGGAGGTTTTCTACAGAGCAGTTTTTGCAGAATTTCCGTATCCTTAAGCACGACCCGTTTGGCAGGGCTCTCTTTTTAAATAATAACTGGTCATATTCACTTCCAGACCATCCCCGGTGATTTCCATGCTGTACCGCACCGTACCAAAGACCGGCGAGCGACTCTCGATCCTTGGCTTCGGGTTTATGAGACTCCCGCGTTCCCGGGGTGGGGGGATTGACGAGGAAAGGGCGATCCGCCAGCTCCGTCATGCAATAGATGAAGGGGTGAACTATGTCGACACTGCCCCAATCTACCATTTTGGCAGGAGCGAACCCATCCTGGCCTGGGCTCTTGAAGACAGATACCGTGAGAAAGTCCGTATCGCTGACAAGCTTCCCCCGTGGTCAGTCCGGACCCGCGGGGATATGGACCGGATTCTCAATAATCAGCTGGTGATCCTCAAAACCCGGTACATCGACTATTACCTCCTTCACAGCCTGACAAAAGAGAGCTGGGAAAAACTCGCCCGGCTTAATGTACGTGAGTTTCTCGATACAGCAAAAAAAGACGGGAGAATACGGAATGCCGGTTTCTCGTTTCACGGTGACCCGGAAACGTTCCGGGAGATCGTCGATGCCTATGACTGGCAGTTCTGCCAGATCCAGTATAATTATCTTGACGAAGAGAACCAGGCAGGTACCGGGGGACTTAAGTACGCTGCCCGAAAGAACCTCGCGGTGATGATCATGGACCCTCTCCGGGGAGGAAACCTCGCTTCGCCGGTCCCGGAAGAAGTACAAAAGATCTGGGATGAGTCACCGGTAAGGCGATCGCCGGCCGCGTGGGGCCTTCGCTGGGTCTGGGATCACCCGGAAGTAACCGTTGTACTGTCCGGCATGAACAACGAGGCCGATATCGACGAAAACATCCGTGAAGCATCAGCAGCAAACCCGGGATCCCTCAGCGATGGTGAACGGGCAATGGTAGGAAGGGTGCGGGATGCGTACCGGAAATTGATGAAGGTACAATGTACCGGGTGCAGTTACTGCATGCCCTGCCCGGCGGGCGTCAATATCCCGGAATGTTTCGCGTTATATAACAGTGCAGCTCTTTTTCCGGAAACGAGCGGGAAAAAACTCCTTTATCTTGCGAAAGTCGGGGGCGTGATCGGGGAAAAGGCCAATGCCGGTCTTTGCCTCGGGTGCGGGAAGTGTGAGCGGATTTGCCCCCAGAAAGTCCCGATCCCGGATCGGATGAAAGATGTGGCAAAGACAATGGAAGGTCGCGGTTTTTCGTTCAAGGTAACCGTTGCGAGAGTGGGGTACAACATCTACGAAGGTCTCTCCCGTATCCGGAACTCCCTGCGCAAGAAGTCCTGATGGAGGATTCGTTTGAGCTCATGTACCTGCCGGGTTTCCGCTTTTATAGTCCGGTATTCCGGGATGCTGGGATGGAAGTTCAAAAAAAACTCATCAACCTGACCGTCACTCCATGCAGCCCGGGTTAAACTTCCAAAAACCGCCTCCTTTCGTTTACCAACTTCCGGCACTCCCGGAGTACCTGGCCGGCGCTGACCGGATAAGGAGGATTGTGGGATAAATGGAGGCGATCGCTCCGATTGCAAGGGAAGGCAGCAGGGATCCGGCCCCAATCGCAAGAAGCGAAACCGGGGGCGGGATTGCAAAGGGGATTTCCAGGGTAAATGCGATAAAGTCCTGGAAAGAGACGAGGATTACCAGCGTAGCCGCAATGCCTGTCAGGCTCCCGATAACGGATGAGATAAATGTCCCGGTAAAAACCAGCCGGGTGACGAACGCTTTTGTCGCACCAAGGGCACCAAGCAGTACAATCTCCCCCCTGAGCTCGCGGGCAACGATAGCAGATACTACGCCAACGAGTGGGATGGAAATTGCCATGACTGCGATGCTCGAATGATTCAGGAAACTGACCACCCCGGCCAGATGGCGGATAACAAGGCCGAGCAGCGTATTCTGGGTTATGGTTTTTGTCCCCGGAACCTGGCTTTTGATCTCGTTCCCAATCGCATCCGCTGATACACCCGGTCCTACCCTGACGAGCACGGAAGAGACCTTTCCCTGCGGGATGTTCAGTGGCTGGGCAGCCCGGGTTCCTGACTCATCGGCCATGGTATACATGTCCTCAATCCGGGTGAAGACAACATTATCCACGCCCCGCAGGCCGGAAGGATCGAGTTTCCCGGCAATCCTGAACGTGTGGCCGTAAAATTTCAGGTTCGATCCGGTTTCCCCATCGATCATACTGCCGACAACGATATCGTCCTTCTTCATCGTCACCTCCGGGTGTTCTTTCAGCCATGCAGCAACGGTAAAGTCCCGTGCCGGGTCGATCGCAATGACCTGCACATGTCCGGAACAGCATGCCTGCCCGGCAAGCGTGGAGACAAAGATCACGGGGCTTGCCTGCGCAACACCGCTGATTCCCTTAATCCTCTCAAAACCGGTGTCGCCAAAAAAGAACATGGCCGGTTTCCCGCTGAGGAGAATATTTTCTCCGGCAGAGAGAGACCCGTCCGGGACCACGACCAGGTCGGCACCCCTCCAGGATGTCCCGTGACTAAGCCCCTGCTGTGCCCCGTCTGTCAGGTAGAGCGCAGAGAAGAGTGTCGCGGCGAGGACAGCAAAGACAAGAACCGTGATTATCGTCCGCAAAATATGAGTCTTCAGGCTCATGTGGACAAGCCTGAAAAAATTAAACCGTGGAGGCACGCTCATGGGATTACCCCGTGCACAAGACCCCCCATGTGCAAAGGCCCGTTCACGGAAGTGCGTACGGAAATGCATCCGCCCGATGGCTGGACCCGAGTCGTGCGGTATTTCATCATCCCCTGATCATTGGATCGGGTATTTAATCGTTTTGATAATGCCTCTCATATTTCCTCATAGACTCTTCGATGGAACCAGCCATGCCAGGCTTCATGTAGTATCTGGTAACATCCGACGGTTCAGCCTGATTGCCGGAACCGGAGAGATGCATAAAAATGTTATTCCAAAGTTTCCGATACCAGGATAACTCACGGCAGGAAATTAACGGTGGGAGGGAATCGAAGATAATTTCAAATATTTGAGGCGTAATAAGGGGTGGCTGATACAATGAGAGACCTGACCCGGGAGTCCCAGGATTTCCTGTGGCGCAGCCTCCCTTGCACCCGGGATTCCCATGAAAACTCACGAGTCTGAACTTGAGATGATCAAGGATCTCCTCCAGAAGAACCCGAAGGGAATGAAGATCACCCGGATTGCCCGTGAGCTGGCAATGAACCGGAATGCAGCGGCAAAATTCCTTGAGATCCTCCTGATGACCGGGCAGGTTGAGATGCTCGAGTACGACATGTCAAAGATCTTTATCCTCTCAAAAAGGACGGGGATCCCGACGATGCTCGATCACTCCGCAGATTTTATTCTGGTTCTTGATAAGGATATGAAAATTGCCCGGATCAATGATAATTTTCTTGAGTTTGCCGGCTTGAACCGGCAGGACATTCTCGGGAAAAATCTTACCATGGCCGGTCTCCCAATCATGATGGAGCCGGCGGTAAACCAGAAACTCCAGGAGGCCCGGTCCGGGACCGATATCAAGACAGAGATTAAGTTTGTTTACCGGAACGAGGAGTTTTTCTTCGACCTTCGGATGACTCCCACGGTCTTCAACGACGGAAAACCGGGAATCACCGTGATACTCGAAGATGTCACCGGGCAGAGAAAGAGGGGGGTCCTTCTGCGGGAGAGCGAGGCACATTTACGAACCCTTTTTGGGGAATCCCCGGTTGGCACTGCAGTTTTCGATGCCTCGGGTGCGCTGGTGAATGCAAACCCGTCGTTCCGGAAAACGTTCGGTGCAAAGAACCTGGACGCTGCTGGTTCCTTAAACCTCTTTTCCCTTCCGGGAATGCCCCCCGAATCCCTGGAAGCTCTCCGGAGAAACCGGCAGGTGAAGTTTGAGTCGGTCATCGATACGGTTCCGGAAAACGGACAGGAAAACGGGCAGGCCGGGACAAAATCCCTTCTCGAATTCCACGTGACCCCCATGAAGAACGGGCAGCAACCGGCCGGCTATATCCTCCAGGTGAACGAAAGCGACAGCCGGCTTCGTTTTGTCATGGACAATGCAACCGATATCATCGCACGGTTCAGCCACGAACTGAAGTATCTCTCAGTCAAATGGGGAATCCGTGAAATTACGGGTGAATCCCCGGAGTCGTGCATCGGGAAGTCGAACACGGATCTCGGTATCCACCCGGAAACCGCCCGGTGCTGGAACAACGCGCTCACAGAAGTCTTCCGTACAAAAAAATCCACATCCCGCGAGTTCCCTTTTCCCCGCGGTGATGAGGTCTGCTGGTACCGTACAGAATTCACCCCGGAACATGGTGAATGCGGCGAGGTAGTCTCTGTCATTGCGTTGACCCGGGATATCACCGCACAGAAAGTTGCAGTTCCTCACGATGAGCAAACCCGGCTTCTTGAAGGGATCCTTTCGTGTATCGATGAACCGGTTATCCTGGTTGATTACCGGAGGGGGGGAATCGCATTTGCCAATGATGCTGCCGGAAAGGTGTTCGGGTGCGGGAACGGACGCGATCTCATCGCCCGGGACCCGTGGATGGTGCTTGGAACCGGGGGAGCCATTCTCCGGGATCCTGTTCAGCTGAACGAAATGTTCGGATCAAACAGCTCTTTTGAAACCGTGTCATCGATGCAGAGAAGTGATGGCCGGGAGTTCTCCGGCACCCTCCTCTTCCGCACGGTACCCGGTGACACCGGTGGGTTGCGGAATATTATCGTCCTCATACGGAATATTGGCAGCGCGACCCTGGCCAGAGGACAAGCCACTACCCGTATGTGGAGTCCTTCGGCCTCCTCCGGTCCTGCACCGGGCGGTTTTTAAGATTTCCGACAGTACCCATTATAGAGCCTGACAGGATGGTGTGATGCGGGCGTTTTTTTAGATCCGCAAAAGATCCTGCAAAAGGCATGTTCCGGAAAAGTGGTAAGCGATTGCGGTACGCTTAAATATGCGGCTGTGCTCTTTTGCAGTGTTGCAGTCCGGGGTCATGCCATCGACTCTCCCAACAAAGATAAAGAAAATCAGAACCCTCCCTGGTGCCGGAAAAAGACCGGACGCAACCCGAAACCCGGGCCGGGTCAAAGGGGATCTCCCCGCTTTGTTTTTCTTCGACGTCTGAAAGGGCACACATTCGGGCTGTTTCGCCCATGTACATCTCCGGCGCGAACAATTATTACATTCTCTTTCTCCATGGTAGAGTGATGAACGATCTCCGGCACCAGATCCTGAAAAAATGCACATTCCTGGACATCCCTCTCATCGGGTTTGCGCCCGCAGGCCGGTGGGACGATCCGCTCTTCAGCCCGTGGGTGCCGGAGGCGTTCCGGCCACGGGCAATCTGGCCTGAAACAAAAACGGTCATTGTTATCGGCCTTCCGGTCCCCCTCCCGATAATTGAGACATCGCCGTCTATCTGGTACCACGAGCTGTACCGGACTGTCAACAGCTTGCTCGATGCGGACGGCTACCGGATCGCTTCATTTCTTACCAAGGAAGGTTTCCCTTCGCTCTGGGTTCCACGGGACGGGTACGGTTCAATCAGCGTCCTGAAGGAGAAGCCGATAGCCTTCTTCTCCCACAAGCATGCTGCATATCTCGCGGGCCTCGGGACGTTTGGTGTGAATAATACCATACTTACCCCGGGGTTCGGGCCACGGGTACGGTTTGCGTCGATATTTTCGTCCGCAGAGATTGCAGCCGACCCGGTTATGAAGGAAACGCTCTGCACCCACTGCATGCAGTGCGTCAGAACCTGCCCGGTGAAGGCGATCGATGGCAGGAATTACCCGGAAGGGATTATAGACAAGAGCGCATGCGCAGTCCGGAGCGAAGCGCTGTACAAGCGGTCGATCTCACCCTGCGGGTTCTGTATCCGGGTCTGTCCTGTTGGGGAAGACCGGACGACCTGGAACCGGGAAAATCCTGGAATATACGATCAGAACAACCCGGAATTCGAGAAAATCCGCAAATCGTGGAGTCACGTCCGTTCGTATGGAAGCCGGTGACTGCCCCGGTGCCGGCTGCAAGTCGCAATTCTTTTATTTCTCCGAACTGAACAACCGGTATGAAACAACGCACGCTTATTCTTATTGTCCTGCTGGTTTCCGCTCTTCTTCTCGCGGGATGCACAGGCACCCCTGCCAGTCAGCCAGCCAATTCCCTGCCTGCGGCTACTCCGGCTTTACCGGTGACCTCTCCAACTCTCCCCCCCGGGACGACCCAGCCACTGGTCGGTTCCTGGAACCTTATGGGCATGACCGTCCAGAACGGTACGGTACCGTTTAACCCCACGACCCAGATCACCCTGCAGTTCAACAGTGACGGGACTTTCCATGGATACGGGGGATGCAACAATTACTTCGGCAGCTATGCATTCACCGGAGCAATAACACCCTTCGGCAGCGGTATGACCATCTCGCCAATAGCCTCTACCAAGGCTTATTGCCAGGAGACCTCAGCACAGGAGAGCACCTACTTCGAGGACCTTGAGGTTATCAATGCCGGTGTCGTGAACGTGGATCAGCTCGTTCTTACCGGTACAACGCAGAACAAGCTCATCTACACCCGGGCCGTGTAATCATCAACCCGATAATCGGTGTCACCTGAACCACTGGTTGCATCGGCAACCAAACCCTTCTTTTTCAAACACAGTACTTCTCTAAATTTACCTCCGTGAATTTTGGCAAGTCATCAATACTCTCAACCTCTGATCAACCAAACGGTCGAAGAACAGAAACAAATGAGACAAATTTGAGTTTTTTCCGAATCCCTTCCCAGACCAATAGCCGGAAGAAATCGAAACGGAACAAATCTTCAGCAACGGTTCTTGGTCCTCGTTGAACCTTAGAGAAGAACATCCATTGAAGAGAGACCCAGATATTTTTGAGAAGGAAAGAGATTATCGTCAGCAGGTACCGGATCACAACGTTTCTTGTGGATGTCCTTGCTTTCACGATATTCCGGATACGGTACGAAGACTCGATCGCAAACCGGTTCTTGTAGACCCGGTAGATCCGACGGGGTTTCCAGTTAATACCATACACGACGTAACCCAGGTTCACATTCCCGTATTTCTTATTCCTTCCCAGAAGGTACTGGACATCAATTGCCAGAGTAAGAGAAAGAGGTTCGCCAGTTCCCATCATCGTATACTGTGCATACCGGGAATGATTTCCCCGGAGTATTTTCTTGAGTTCTTCGCCGTGTTTTCTCACCGGAACAATGTGCGGGATCTTTTCCTTCTGGAGAAATGAGAACACATCTTTTGAGTAAAATCCCCGATCAAGACAGAGTACTTGGGTGTTCACTTTTGCGTTGTGGATTATGGCCAAAAATTTCCGGATGTACTCGACCTTTGACACACCCTTCTTCACCGGGAAAACTGCAAGGGTCTGCCGTTGACCTTTTGTTGTTATGTAGAGCGAAACATACGAGTAAAATGTGGTTGTTGATTTCTTCATTTTACTCTTGAGGACGTAATCTTTGTTCGCTTCGATAATTTCGCCATAATAAGGATCGTCGGTGAAATCTATGGCAAAATGATACGATTTTCCGGGAACAAGGATCTGATCGTTTGAATAAGTGAGGATCTTTGATTGTATTTCGAAAAGCGATTCTAAATCCACCTTCGATAAATGGTATCTGACTGACGTTTCACACGGGACTTTTTCTCCAGCCTTATTGATGGAATGCACGGATAGTTTGGTTGCTGACATCCCAACAAGTGACTGGATAAGCGTCTTTTGTCTCAGTGTTCCGTTGATGGAAATGGTGAGATTCCGGTTGATTGCATCCACTGCTATTTCGGAACAATCTTCTGCTCGGATCTCATTCTTTATTCGGCGGGTGAATTGTCGTCTATTTGCCATATGCGGCGCCCGCTGCCTATTTAGATCTGCCGGTTTTGATTAGCCTCGGCTAAAAATTAGTGAAGTACTGAAACACGGTTCCTGGCACAGCGGGAATCAGCCGGGATCTGCATATCATTCCAGCCGGTGGTCACTATCCCGTCTCCCGTGCCGCACAGAGCCGGCATCATGGGCATCTGTCAGAGCACAAAAGCCAAAGACAAATCTCGGGTTTTCTGTTCCGGAAGCACGGTCTTTTTTTTAATCGCCGGTATCGGGCAGGTATGTTACCGTATGCGGGGATAATTCCCCGCACGGATTCCGGACAAAATCCCGCGGAACTGCGCACGCTGCATGAAGAAAAACAAAAAACAAAAACAAAAACAAAAAACGTGCTCTGTAGAAAACCTCTTCAAAATCGACGGCACCATGGACCGAAAGATCTAAGGTACATTGTCTCCATACTAGAGTGTGTGCTCAAAAAGTACAGAGACTAGTAAGAAATCGACGAGCCGGAATATCAGGTTTATCCGAGCAGCGATTTCGATCGTGAAAGCAATACGACTCAGTCCGTATTCCTGTAAATATTCGAAAAAGATCTACACCCGGTATCAACTTCTCGTCCTGATTCTCTTCAAAGACTATCGGAATCAGCATTATCGCGAATTTGTTGAAGATATCGGAGACATGGAGTCGATCCAAAAGGAGTTGGAACTATCAGTCGTCCCTCATTTCACGACTCTTCAGAAATTCTTCTGTCGGATAAAAACCCTGTACCTCCGCTACGCATTCAGGAAAACGACGAGTCTGTTCTATTCCAACGATGATCCAATTGCGATTACCGCTGTCGATTCGTCCGGGTTTACCAGCGGATATTCGAGTCACTATTACTCAGCCAGAACCGGCAAAATCCGAAAACATTTCCTGAAAACTTCGATCTCGGTTGACACCGACACACAAGCGATCACCGGATTCATCACTTCGAAAAGCCGAGTTCACGATACCCGGCATGCAGCCAGGTTACTCCCACAATGTCACAAGATACGACGGTCAGAGTGTTACGTTATGGATCGGGGATACGACTCCGAAGCGATTCATCGTCAGGTTCGGGAGGAACTGCTCGCTGACTCCATCATCCCGATCCGTTCCTGGAACAATCAGATTATCGGAGGAAAGTACCGAAACGAGATGGCTGGAGAATTCGATGATACCAGATACCGGAGAAGACAACTTGTCGAGAACAAGTTCTCTGTCCTGAAAAGAAAGTTCGGTGGCGATCTAAAGGCTCGAATATTCTCAATTCAGAGAAAGGAAATCGCAGGGAAAATGATTGTTTGTAACATCCACAAGTTCTTACAATTTCTCGTCATGGAGGTTTTCTACAGAGCAAAAAAACGAGAAATCGTATTTTTAGTCGAGCGGAATCTGCTCGAGCTGCGACACGAGCTCCCAGATCCGGGTTCGTGCGTGAATAGGCATGTTGGGATCATTGGAGATTTCATCGATCTTGGATATGGCTTCTGCTGCGCGCAGGCCCATGGGCTTTGTGCTGTTAAGGAGCAGCGTCCGGGTTTCATCAGCCACGCGCCGGATGTTACGGGGTATCGTGCTGTCCTCCTGGATGTGCTGCAGCATCAGGATACAGTTTTCCATTGTCTTTTCAGGGTTGGGCATAGTATCACCTACCTGTGTACCTGTAGTTAATATGTGAAACCGGCATATATAGGTAAATATCGAACGACGGTGATCTGGTGACTTCGCGAAAAGAAGACGATATCATGGCCGAAGCCCTCCTCAAAGGGGGGAAAATGCTCGAAAAGTCGTGCAGGACCTGTGGCTGCCCGCTTTTTGAAGTTAAGGGAAGGACGATCTGTGTCGTCTGCGCAGAGGACGAGATGGAACTGGGTGGTGGAAAATCTCCTGCACCGGCAAAAGCAGCAGAAGCGCAGCCCGGGCACGGGCACGTGTGCTCCTGCGGGGAAGAGCACGAGGACGAATGCGGGGGCGTCATGCTCGCCGATGATCTTGCAGAGACAATCCTCTCACTCTGTGAGCGGATCAAAAACGAGAAGGACCCGGAGAATGTCCTCCTCCTGATGAATGCCGTGAAGGCCGGTGCGGAATCGCTGGATATCCTGTGCAAATTGTAATCTTTTTTTTCATCAACCGAATTCAGGGGACAAACGAGCCCGGCTTCTCGTGACTAACCGGAATGAAACCTTCCACTCCTGCATGTCCGATGAATCCGATCAGGCACCGGAACGAAAACGAGAAGAACAAAGACGGTTTACGACTCCTCCTCATCGATGCATCGGTTCTGCCGGTGAATAGCAATTTTACACCGGGTATGAAAATATACACCCGTCTCAAATTCCGGATGTCTGCATGTGCGGGATTCAGCAGGAATCCCCACCTCCAGGTAAATAACGCTTGATCTATCCGTATCGTATTTTCGATCGCGATCATGATCGCATATGATCGCTATAAAATTTTAAAAATCAAGGTTTGCCAAAAATTTTTCTGGCAACGTTGGTAGTGTCTCTATATTGCTGTAAAATCAGCAGCCTCAGTATCCAAAGAGATGATCTCACTCTTCAAACATAAATACCGGCTACCGGTAATCCACTCCTCATTGATATCCATAAGGATCGTGCCCGCTAACCTCAACAACGAAGCATCATTCGGAAATGCTCCGATCTTTCTGCTCCGTCGCTTGAGTTCTTTATTGACTCGTTCCAGGAGATTGGTAGTCCTGATCTTCTTCCAGAATTCCGGTGGAACAATTTGTAATTCATCAACCCCAGTACTTCACTAATTTTTAGCCGAGGCTAATCAAAACCGGCAGATCTAAATAGGCAGCGGGCGCCGCATATGGCAAATAGACGACAATTCACCCGCCGAATAAAGAATGAGATCCGAGCAGAAGATTGTTCCGAAATAGCAGTGGATGCAATCAACCGGAATCTCACCATTTCCATCAACGGAACACTGAGACAAAAGACGCTTATCCAGTCACTTGTTGGGATGTCAGCAACCAAACTATCCGTGCATTCCATCAATAAGGCCGGAGAAAAAGTCCCGTGTGAAACGTCAGTCAGATACCATTTATCGAAGGTGGATTTAGAATCGCTTTTCGAAATACAATCAAAGATCCTCACCTATTCAAACGATCAGATCCTTGTTCCCGGAAAATCGTATCATTTTGCCATAGATTTCACCGACGATCCTTATTATGGCGAAATTATCGAAGCGAACAAAGATTACGTCCTCAAGAGTAAAATGAAGAAATCAACAACCACATTTTACTCGTATGTTTCGCTCTCCATCACAACAAAAGGTCAACGGCAGACCCTTGCAGTTTTCCCGGTGAAGAAGGGTGTGTCAAAGGTCGAGTACATCCGGAAATTTTTGGCCATAATCCACAACGCAAAAGTGAACACCCAAGTACTCTGTCTTGATCGGGGATTTTACTCAAAAGATGTGTTCTCATTTCTCCAGAAGGAAAAGATCCCGCACATTGTTCCGGTGAGAAAACACGGCGAAGAACTCAAGAAAATACTCCGGGGAAATCATTCCCGGTATGCACAGTATACGATGATGGGAACTGGCGAACCTCTTTCTCTTACTCTGGCAATTGATGTCCAGTACCTTCTGGGAAGGAATAAGAAATACGGGAATGTGAACCTGGGTTACGTCGTGTATGGTATTAACTGGAAACCCCGTCAGATCTACCGGGTCTACAAGAACCGGTTTGCGATCGAGTCTTCGTACCGTATCCGGAATATCGTGAAAGCAAGGACATCCACAAGAAACGTTGTGATCCGGTACCTGCTGACGATAATCTCTTTCCTTCTCAAAAATATCTGGGTCTCTCTTCAATGGATGTTCTTCTCTAAGGTTCAACGAGGACCAAGAACCGTTGCTGAAGATTTGTTCCGTTTCGATTTCTTCCGGCTATTGGTCTGGGAAGGGATTCGGAAAAAACTCAAATTTGTCTCATTTGTTTCTGTTCTTCGACCGTTTGGTTGATCAGAGGTTGAGAGTATTGATGACTTGCCAAAATTCACGGAGGTAAATTTAGAGAAGTACTGAACCCGTGATGGAACCGGTGAATTGTGTCAGTGGCACGAGAGAGACCTCGTTCATCGAGATGAACCGCGTATTCTTGAAGCCTGCCGGAATCGCTCAGACATTCCTTCAGAGTCTCGGCGACTTCTTTGTGATATTTCCGGGGGACTTTCCTGAGAACCGCACGGATAAAATGAACGTGACACATCTGCCAGGAAGATCCGGTAAACATTCTTTCAGCAGCAGATTGGATCCCGGTGTGACCATCTGAGACGATGAGATCAACTTTCGAGAGACCTCGATCCTTCAGGTCCGAGAAGATCCCTTTCCAGGTTAATTCGTGTTCTGCGTCAGCGATACAAGCTGCTAGGATCTCGCGATGTCCATCGGTTCTTACTCCAACCACAACAAGAAGAGCTTTGTTGACATATCGAACTCCGTCTCTTACTTTGAAATACGATGCATCAACGAAAAGATACGGAATGAACGAGTCGATTGGCCGTTCCATAAACTCGTTCACTTTCTCGTCAAGTTCCTGAGCTACCTTCGATACATACGAAGCTGCGATCTGGTTGACACCCAAGTGCGAGATCACGGTCTCGACGTTTCGTGTCGAGACTCCCTGGATGTACGATTCGATGATCGCGTTCACGAGAGCCTTCTCGGTACGGGAGTACCGTTCGAAGACTTTTGTCTCAAACGGAATCTCTCGTAACTGCGGTTTCTGGAGAATGAGGTCCCCGAACCGGGTCTTCAGAGACCGGGTCCGGGTTCCATTCCGGTGGGCTCGTCTTGAACTCGATCTCGCATATCGCGGTACACCGGCTTGCATAGCCACTTCTTCGTTCATCACATCGTTGAGAAACCACGTGATGAGCTGTTGCATGCCCTTCTCGTTATCGGTAAGATAATTTAGTACGATGTCTCTTAGATCCATTGCCCTGTTCCTCTTTGTTTTTACCAATTCACTGTTGGATACAGGGCATCTTCACTTTTTACAGCACTTCGTATACACTACCGCAACGTTTGCTGAAAAATTTTCAGTCAGGGTTTAATTGCAAAAGTTTAGCTGATCCTCAAGCAACGATATTCCGGTTCTACTGGCAGTGACGCATATTCGCCCGGTTTTTTTTATCAAAGCTCAGGTAAAATTTTATCCATTGAGGTCTGCTGAAAATTTTTCTTTCAGATCACCGCTCAACTTCCGTTTATTGCGGGTATCTGTTTTTCAAGGGTTGCCTCCGGGGATATCCGGTATTATTGAGATCAGATGCCATTTCCTGCCGACACGTACTGCATAGCTGACCGCCATTCCAGGATTGAAGCGATATCACGGGAGTCCGCAGGGAGATCTTTTTTAATTCTTCGATGAATCGTTTGGAGCGGTAAATTTTTTGAAGTTTTGATCTCTCCCGAGCACAGTCTTTGGGAAAATTATATATATAGAAATTATACATTGGCTGCTTAAAAATTCGGGTGGCGAAGTGTTTGGTTATTCGAAAATCTCATCAAATTATATCAATGTTTCTCATTCATATTCTGCTTCTTGCATGCCTGGTCTCGCTCCTCTCTCTTCCGGTGTCCGCGGCGCCAACGGTGACCAGCATCACACCGGTGTCCGGGGGCAACAGATCAAGCATTGCAATAACAGATATCACCGGCACCGGCTTTAGCACCGGTGCGACGGTAAGGATAACCAATGAAATTTTTAACCTTACCCACCGGGGAAGCATTATTCATCCTGCCGGGGGTTCTCTTCTCCGGCAACCGTACCACGTTCAGGTTTCAGGGAATTATGCGTATATCGCAAGTTTACAGAGCAACGCTCTCGAGGTAGTAAATATCGCAAACCCGGCTGCACCTGCGCACGCTGCATTACTGGCAAATAATACCGGGGGGGCTGTAATGAATTCGGTAAACTCCCTGTTTGTGTCCGGCAACTATGCGTACCTGACTGTAGGTGCGGGGTTTACCCTGCGGGGCCTCGAGATTGTCGATATCACCAATCCTGCGGCTCCGGTGCACAAAAGCTTCCTGCTTGACGGGACCGGGGGCGCTGTGATGAACTATCCGACCAGTGTTTTCGTTGCCGGGAATTACGCGTACGTCACCAGCAGGAACAGCAATGCGCTTGAGATTGTGGATATCTCGAATCCGTCTGCACCGGTTCACGCTGGCAGTATCGTCGACGGTTCGGGAGGTGCTCTCCTGCAGGGGGCGCAGTGCGTTGTCGTTTCAGGAAACTATGCATACATCGCCAGTTCTACGAGCAATGCACTGGAGATTGTGGATGTCTCGAACCCGGCAAGCCCGGTCCACGCGGGTAGTATTGCCAACGGCCAGGGCGGCGCAGTGATCAATACCCCCAAAGCGGTCGCGGTCAGGGGCAATTACGCATATGTCGGTTCAGGATTTGTCGCGGATAACGCGCTGGAGATTGTGGATATTTCCAACCCGGCAAGCCCGGTTCACGCGGCTAAAATTCTTGACGGCCAGGATGGGGCAAAAATAAATGTTCCGAACGGACTGTTTGCTGCCGGCAACTTTGTGTACATCGCAAATGCAAACAATATACTGAGTGTCGTCGATGTATCAAATCCCCTCATCCCCCGGCATGAAGCGTTCATATCGAACGGGGTCGGAGGTGCGGCGCTCAGGTATGCCACGAGTGTCTCAGTTGTTGATCATTACGCATATGTTACCGCGAGGGACAGCAACGCACTCGAGATCGTCGATCTTGGCTCAACCGATTGGGCACCAAAAGCGTACAACACCACCGCGATCAATGTAAGCTCCGCTACTCACATAGATGGGGGCGCGATTAATCTTCCGCCTCTTTCCGCGGGAACATACAACGTGGTAGTCATAAATCCGGATGGAACACAAGGGGTACTGCAGAACGGGTTCACCGCGCTGGATCTCCCGCTCCCGGCCATCACGGGGCTCTCACCCGCCAGTGGAACCCCGTCGGGAGGTATCCCGGTCTCCATTACCGGAACAGGCTTTACCGGCGCGACCGCAGTGAACTTTGGCGGTACTGCGGCAACGTCGTTTATCGTTAACAGTGATACGTCCATTACCGCAACCTCACCCGCCATGGCGGCAGGTACTGTTGATATAACTGTGACCGCTCCGGGAGGGACCAGTGCCACCACTGCGGCCGATCAATTCGTCTATGTAATCTATAATCCCCCCTCCGGCGGCTCCGATGATTCCGGCCAGCGGGTCTCCACAGCAGCGATCACCTCCCCCGTGGCCGGTCCCGGCCAGTCCATGAGTTTTGCCACCACCTTTACAGTCGATGAATACAATCCAGCGGTAATTTTATCGGTAACTGTCGTGCCGAACGTGAAGATCGACCAGACCGATCTTATCGTTACCCATACTCATATGACCGATGCATCCCTGGCAGGTAACCGAAAAACCGCAGGTATTGCATCCATTACGGTGGTCGGTGTGAACCCCTCCTCGATTGACCATGGCACGATCACGTTTGCAATCTCCAAATCCTGGCTCGAACAATACGCTGTGGAGCCAAAAGACATTGTCATGATGCACAATACAAACGGAGTCTGGTCAGAACTCCCGACAACGTATGACCGGGAATCCGGCGGTGCTTACATATTTTCTGCAACAACACCGGGTTTCTCGTACTTTGCCATGACAACCCGGATAACCGGCGTAACGGGGACTGCAGTTGCCACCCCGGCAACCCCCCTCGCAACCGATACTTCGATCAACCCGGCGAGCGGAAGTGCTGGAACACCGGGCCCGGTAACCAGTTCCGTTGGCTCAGATCTCGCAATAGGTACAACAACACCTGAACCAGTGGTATCACCACGACAGCAGGGTACGGAAGGCTTCCCCGCGTCTCTGATCCTCGGCGGACTTGCCGTGATCGTGATCATCGCAGCGATCGGCCTGTACATGCACCGGCGGATCCGCTGACAGAATCCGGCCCGGTCCCGGGCTCAGCCAAAAATTCCTTTTTCTATTCGGAACGAATGAGAGGTTTCCGAAGCTCCGGGATACAAACACGTGATGGATCCGGTGAGCTGCTGTGGCCAGCGATTAAAATGCCGGGATCTGAAACGCGGGAACGTCTCATTCACGGTCCATAATGCCACGGCAGAGAGCGTACCCGGTATTCAGGAACAGGGTCGCAGAATAAGGCAAATCCTTCAGTGGTATCCGTAATTGAATCGCCGGTGGAAGTTGCGTTGCCTTGCCCCACCCCACGCCAGATCGATTGCGATGGAGAAAAAGGAAAAAAACACCGATGAGACCTGAAGGTCACAGGCCTTACCCATGAAAATCAACAAGTGGTAAGAACTCATTTTGAACTACGGGCAGAGCAGGCTGTCGAATTTTTAGGATGCGATCCTGGGAAAAAAACTAACCGTTAAATTGCCATCGCAGGCCGTACTGCGACTTGATCGCGAATGCCAAATTGGCCAGGAAGGCAATTGATCTGCCCATAATTCGAGATCAACTATGACTGAACAAATTCATGTATCTGCTGGTCTGGACCTTCACAAGAAATTCATTTTAGCCACGATACTAACCGATGATGGGCACAAAGAACAGCGGCGATTTGAACGTACAGAAACCGGTCTGTTCGCGCTCAAAGAATGGACAATTAAGAACAAATGTGACGTGGTCGCATGTGAGTCTACGAGTGACTTCTGGGTACCGGTCTACGACATGATGCACGGGCATACACCCGTAATTGTCGGGAATGCCCGTGACATCAAGATGTTTTCCCACAAGAAAACCGACAAAGTGGATTCAGAACTTATCGCCCAACAGGCCTTGAAGGGAATGATCCGGCCTTCGAGAATATTTGCCCAGACCCATCGGGAATTTCGATCCCTTGTGCGACTCCGACACAAATTGGTCCAGAAACGAACCGACATAAAAAATGAGATCCATCATATCCTGGATTCGGAATTATTCCGGCTCTCATCGGTGCTAACCGATCTTTTTGGAAAGAGCGGATTGCGAATCCTTCGGGGCATTGTCGATGGAATGCCGATGACCGAAATCATAAAAACGCTTCCTCTTAATGTTCGTAAAAAGTCGGCTCAACTCGACGAAATCCTTCAGACAACGATTTCACCGGAAGCAATCTTCCGGCTTAAACACTGCCTGAATCTCCTGAAATGTCTGAATGATGAGATTGACGATCTTACTGACTGTATTTTTCAGTTCGCCGATGAGACTTTTGAACATGAACTCAAGATTCTCAAATCCGTTCCCGGAATTGGCAATATCGCCGCTGTAACCTTGATTGCAGAAATCGGGAATTTCTCGGATTTCTCCACTGGCGACAAACTTGCAAACTGGTTAGGGATAGTTCCAAATGTGTACCAGTCTGCTGACAAACTGAGAACCGGTTCTATCACGAAGCGTGGTTCAGAGCATGCAAGGTGGATCCTCGTTCAGATCGCTCACGCTGCTTCGAGAAGCCGAAATACGGTTTTCCGAAAGTTCTATGACCGGAAAAAGCCGGTTATTGGAACCGGTAAAACGATTGTCGCTTTGGCCAGGAAGATTGTAACCATCATATGGCACTTGATCACTCAAGATGAATTCTTTAATCAGGCCAATGGGGATTCAAATCCTTCAGCGAAAACGGTCAAAGTCCGAATTCCCGTTATCGCTACTCTCGGTGAAATCCTAAAGATTTTGAATGAGGCTGCTATTGTGTTGAAGGAATCAGATTCCGGAAGGGGTGATTGTTGACCTTATCCTCCTTCCGGATTTGAGATTTTCATGCCAAATTCCATAAACTTCCGGTTGATATACATTAACTCAGGTAGTTCCGGAAGAAGTGCGAGCGATCCGTACTGTTGCTCCCGGCGGAGGGATGCGTGCAGAATTTCTTGTACCCGGGTTCGATGCAATTTCAGAGGGGAACAGAACCGGAGATTTTTCCTGAAGGGGGTGGAGGGGCATCCGTTGCATTCACCGGTTTTTTAAAAACCGGCACACGCTATACCGGACGCCGGAGATTGCACCCATGGTCCCGGCCGTGATGCGGCAAAATGCCTGGGATCGGTCACTTCCAAGACCCTCTGGAGAGGGGGGAGGGGGTATCCTCAAAAATTTCCGGAGGGGGGTGAGGGGGGTCCCGACCACGCGAGGGGGAGGGGGAACCCCCCTTCCGGGCAGGATCCCAAAAAATCCGTTTACGTCGGAGATTGTATCCAAAAACCGGGAAAAACCAGAATCGGGGGGGTGGGGGGGAGGGAGGGAGGGGGGTGATCTGTTTTGAAAAAATAATTGCCGGAAAAATGCCGGGAAAAATTTCAGGAAGTCTGTTCACGGGTACCCGCCCGGAGTCTTCGTGCGAAAAGGAAGACGCGGGAATAAACAAAAAAAACTTCGCTCTTTTTTTAAACAATTCCGAATCTTCAACCGATAATTTATGCCCCCCCTATAAAAAAGGTAAATCACGCACTTTTTAACGTTACATAATGAATTTCCAGTATATGAGTCGAATCCCGGCAAAACAATTCTTCCTGCTTCTCGCCATCATCGCTCTTATTCTTACCATGGGATGTACCTCACCGGCTTTCATGGACACCACGCAAAATCCAACCGTTTCACCGGTGCCTGTTACCACTCCATCCCTCACGGGTCCGGGGGAGATGAAGACCATCGGCATCATCGGAGGGGGCAGCTGGGCTTCATCCATTGAGTATTACCGGATCATGAACGAGAGAGTACAGAACGTGCTTGGTGGCGACAACTCGGCAAAGATCCTCATGTACTCGATTGAATTCGGGGAATTCTCCAAGCAGGAGCGGCTTGCATCAGCGGGCAACTGGGATCCTTTGAACGCGACCATGATCGATGCTGCCCGAAGACTGAAAAACGGCGGGGCTGATTTTATTGTCATTGCCTCCAACACGATGAATTCCCGGGCCGATGATATCGAGGCAAAAGTCGGAATTCCGGTCCTGCGCATCTTTGATGTGACCGGGGCAAGGGTAAACAGCAGCGGCATAAAAAGAGTGGCGCTGCTCGGTACGAAATTTACGATGGAGCAACCCTTCTACCGCGACGCACTCAAAACAAAATACGGGATCGAAGTCGTAACGCCCAACCTGACCGAGCGGGACTATATCAACAGGGTAATCTTCGATGAGCTTTGCCGGAATGATATCCGGAACGAGTCCCGGAGGGAATATATCCGGATCATCAACCGGCTTGCTGAGGAGGAAGGAGCGCAGGGAGTAATCCTTGGATGCACCGAGATCCCGCTGCTGGTTCACCAGAGCGATGTGAAGATACCCGTCTTTGATACAATGAGAATCCACGCGGAAGCGGCTGTTGATCACGCGATGAACCGGACATAATTACCGGACATTTTTTTTAGTCTGCCGGTTCTACCGCACCGCCGGATTCCCGTTTTTGTCAGCTCACCCGCATTCTGCCCGGGTCCTGGATTGGAAATACCCGAAACGCACCAGGCCAAAAAAAGCCCCGTGAGAAAAAAGCCCGGAAAAATTCCCGGGTAAGAAAAGATCGGGGTTTCTGCCGGTTAAGGGTTGTGACGAAAGCTTTTCCGCCGGCTCCTTCCTCAGGTGTAACAGAGCACCATCGTGTCCGGCCTGGTCAGTTTGCCAAAATTCTCTTTCGCCAGTATAATCAGCCATGGAGATCTTCCCATCTTTTTTAATGACACCAGAGTCCCGGAAAAACAGGCCCGGTAGTGATCTCATGGCGCAATGCCCCGGCATGCAGGGCAGTTCAGGCCATAGTCATGGTAGATCTCGGCCCACGGGGCAAACCCAACACAGACCGCCGGTTTGACCGCGTGGATCCGGCAGTAAACTTTCCCGTCATCCTTCTTCCAGTAAAACGGGCAGTACGAGATCGTCCTCCCATCCGGGTCTACCCAGTAATCGATCCGGACGACACAGGAGAGGGCCTCAGGTGTGATATCCGTTCCGTGGATCCGCCTTCCGTCCTGCATCCTGATCGATACGTGCCGGAGAATATCTTTTCGGCCTGCAGCAATCCAGGGTCGGAGATCTGCGATAATTCCCTTCTGCCCCCATCCCCACTTCTCACAGCACTGGCCGCACTGAAGGCAATCCTGTTCCGGGATCATGGCTACACCAGTGTTGGCCGGCCGGGATATTATTCGTTCTAGTCGGCGGGATTCCAAAGACACGAAACAAAAAAAATTTACACGAGCAATCAAAGAAACCCTAAAGAGAATCATACAGCGAATAAAGATACAAGCGATTTTTGGGGAAAGCGGATGAATGACAATAACCAGAATATGCTCCTTGACCAGCAGCCACTTGGAGCGGTAACGTTCGCAGAGAACCCGGAGCCACGATGCCCCTGCCTGTTACTGCTCGATACCTCCGGATCAATGGCGGGACAGGCAATGACTGAGCTCAACGCCGGTATCCGGGATTTTTATCATGAACTCCAGGGCGACTCCCTCGCGATAAAAAGGGTCGAGGTAGCCCTTGTCTCGTTCGGCCCGGTCCGGGTCATCAGCGAGTTCAATACCGCAGAATGTTTCTTCGATCCCCAGCTCGAAGCAGTTGGCGACACGCCTATGGGGGAAGCGATCCGGAAAGGGATTGAAATGATCCGGGCCCGGAAGGAACAGTACCGGGCAAACGGGATCTCGTTTTACCGGCCATGGATCTTCCTGATCACGGATGGCACACCCACCGATGAATGGCAGAGCGCTGCAGCACTTGTCCGGGAAGGAGAGAACAACAAGTCATTTGCGTTTTTTGCAATCGGCGTGCACAAGGCGGACATGAAGATCTTGAAACAGATCTCGGTCCGGGAACCGGTGAAACTCCAGGGACTCAAGTTCCGCGAGTTTTTCCAGTGGCTCTCCAACTCCATGAAATCCGCGTCACGCAGCAACCCCGGCGATAAGATCCTGCTTGCTCCACCCCTCGGCTGGAGTGAGATATGAGATGGAAGCTCGCAACTTCCACGGTTACCGGAAAAGCGCATATCGATCGGGGTGAGAACGGGCAGGACAACAACAAGGCCGGGACAATCAGGATTGGCGACAACGAATTTTTTATCGGGATTGCAGCTGATGGCGCCGGGAGTACAACCGAAGGCGGCAGGGGTGCGGAGATCGTATGTGAGATCGTGTACAACCGTATCGTCGCTGCCTTAAGGGAGACAGGTGATATCCCCTCCATTACCGATTCGGGGATTCACGCATGGATCACTGCCGGCCGGGATGCAATTGAATCCGAAGCTGCGGGAAAAAGCAAACGGCTGAAGGACTATGCCTGCACAATCCTTGGTGTAGTCGCCGGTGAGAGGGGTGCCCTCTTCTTCCAGATCGGCGACGGGGCGATCGTTACCAGCTCAGGGCAGGAGTACCAGACCATTTTCTGGCCCGAACAGGGCGAATACGCGAACACGACCTATTTCGTGACCGATGAACAATACCGGGAACGATTACACATCCACCACGCGGAATCCGTACCGGAAGAGATCGCGCTCTTTACTGACGGGCTCCAGAACCTCGTTCTCTCGTTCTCGCAACGGAAGGCCCATGCCGGGTTTTTCCGGCCACTCTTTGATGCGCTGGAGAAATTTCCGGAGAATGTACTTTCTGGATTCTCCGCACAGCTAGAAACATTCCTCGATCGACCCGAGATCAACGCACGGAGCGACGATGACAAGACCCTCGTTCTCGCAGTCCGGGTGCAGGACTAAAACAGGATTTTTTGCTCTGTAGAAAACCTCTTCAAAATCGACGGCACCATGGACCGAAAGATCTAAGGTACATTGTCTCCATACTAGAGTGTGTGCTCAAAAAGTACAGAGACTAGTAAGAAATCGACGAGCCGGAATATCAGGTTTATCCGAGCAGCGATTTCGATCGTGAAAGCAATACGACTCAGTCCGTATTCCTGTAAATATTCGAAAAAGATCTACACCCGGTATCAACTTCTCGTCCTGATTCTCTTCAAAGACTATCGGAATCAGCATTATCGCGAATTTGTTGAAGATATCGGAGACATGGAGTCGATCCAAAAGGAGTTGGAACTATCAGTCGTCCCTCATTTCACGACTCTTCAGAAATTCTTCTGTCGGATAAAAACCCTGTACCTCCGCTACGCATTCAGGAAAACGACGAGTCTGTTCTATTCCAACGATGATCCAATTGCGATTACCGCTGTCGATTCGTCCGGGTTTACCAGCGGATATTCGAGTCACTATTACTCAGCCAGAACCGGCAAAATCCGAAAACATTTCCTGAAAACTTCGATCTCGGTTGACACCGACACACAAGCGATCACCGGATTCATCACTTCGAAAAGCCGAGTTCACGATACCCGGCATGCAGCCAGGTTACTCCCACAATGTCACAAGATACGACGGTCAGAGTGTTACGTTATGGATCGGGGATACGACTCCGAAGCGATTCATCGTCAGGTTCGGGAGGAACTGCTCGCTGACTCCATCATCCCGATCCGTTCCTGGAACAATCAGATTATCGGAGGAAAGTACCGAAACGAGATGGCTGGAGAATTCGATGATACCAGATACCGGAGAAGACAACTTGTCGAGAACAAGTTCTCTGTCCTGAAAAGAAAGTTCGGTGGCGATCTAAAGGCTCGAATATTCTCAATTCAGAGAAAGGAAATCGCAGGGAAAATGATTGTTTGTAACATCCACAAGTTCTTACAATTTCTCGTCATGGAGGTTTTCTACAGAGCAGGATTTTTAACAAAGATAGCATGACAAAAGTTCCCCTCACTCCATTTCTCGATAGTGCCGGCACGAGTATCCGGCTTGGGAAACGGATCGGCAGTGGCGGCGAGGGGGATGTATACGAGATCCTGCCGGGGAACCAGAAACTTGTCGCAAAGATCTATCACAAGCCCCTGAACGACCAGAAGCAGGAAAAACTCCTGCTCATGGCCCGGGGGTGCAACGAGGAACTCCAGGCAATCTCCGCGTGGCCCACCGACGTCCTCCGGATAAAACCGGATGGCCCGGTCATCGGTTTCCTTATGCCACGGATCGCGGACTGCGAGCCGATCCATAAGGCGTACGGTCCCACGCACAGGAAAGAAGTGTTCCCTCATGCCGACTGGCGGTTCCTTGTCCGGACCGCAAAAAATCTCGCAGCCGCTTTCTACGTCATCCACAAGTTCGGGTATGTGATCGGGGACGTGAATGAAGGTAACATTCTCGTTGACGACAAGGCCTGCGTCCGGCTGATAGACTGTGACTCGTTCCAGGTCCGGGCGATAGACCAGCTCTACTGCTGCGAAGTTGGTGTAGCACAGTTCACTCCACCCGAGATCTCGAAATCGAAAAATTTCCGGATGGAACGTACTGCAAACCACGACAACTTCGGGCTTGCTATCCTGAACTTTCAGCTCCTCTTCTTCGGGAGACTCCCGTACGCAGGCGTGTACTCCGGGGCCGAGGATATGCCGATAGAACGGGCAATAGCCGAGTTCCGTTTCGCGTATGGCAGACATGCCCACACAAAATCGATCGCTCCCCCACCAAACTCTGTCGGGCTTGAGGTTGTCCCCCATTACGTGGCCGATCTCTTCGAGCAGGCATTTTCTGAGAGGGGGACATCACCCGCTGGCCGGCCGACTGCCGGCGAGTGGTGGGATGCACTCGAATCATTAGAGAAAAAAATGCGCCCGTGCAGTGCGGACGCTGTACACACATTCTATTCAGGCCTTGCCGGCTGCCCGTGGTGCAGGCTCGAAGAAGTCTCAGGAATTTTGTTGTTCCTCAGCCGGGACCGGATATCAAAAATTGACATACGGCGGGAATGGCAGAAAGTGGATGCGATACAACCGCCGGGACCGGTTCCCGCACTCGGCCCGGCAAATTTCCCGGGCCGGCCGGCCCCGCTCTCCCCCGCAATCGAGCAATCGCTTGGGTTTACGAAGATCCGCCAGATTGCCGGACTTGTCGTTATCGCTGGAATTGCTGTTATGGCAGTCATGGGGGCAATCACCGAGAGTGACTACCCGGCCCTCCTGATCACGGGGATTATTGTTGCGATACTGTTCCTGTATCCCGGGCAGGCAACCGGGGAGAAGCAGCGGCGATCACGAAACCTTGAGAATGCCCGGTACATGTGGGATCTCTGGAACAGGAAATGGCTCGCTGAGGCAGGAGACGGGGCGTTTCTTGCACAGATGGACCATCTCCGAAAACTCCGGAGAAAATATGAGAATATCGACCGGGGGTACCGGGCCGGTCTCCTCTCCCTTGAGAACTCAGGAAGAGAGCGTCAGCTGCAGCTGTTCCTTGAACGATGCAGCATCGAGAACTGCCCGGCGCCCCGGCTTATAGGTCTCCGGTCGGTCCTCAGGTCATGGGGAGTCGACTCCGCGGCAGATGTAACGCCAAAAAAGCTGATGAGCGTCCCGCAGATCGACAACACGCTGGCAAACGAGATCCTCGCGTGGCGCCAGCGTATGGAGAAAAATTTCCTCTTCGATGCAACAAAAGGAATCCAGGGACCGGATCTCCAGGCACTCATCCAGCGGTACCAACCACAGATGAAACCAGTTGAGCAGGAGATCAGGACAGGGATTGTGAGACTCCGGCGGATCGACGAGGATATCCGGAAAAAACGGATCGGTCTCCGGCCGGCAGTGGAGAAACGGGCCCGTGAACTTGCCCAGGCTGAAGCGGATTTCATGGTCTTTGGCAACACACCGGAGGAATCGATCCGGCGGGATATCGATCAGCTTCTTCACCCGAGGGGATCCGTCAGGTAGGAGAACCGGTTATTTGACGAGAGACAAACATTAGTAATGGCAACACTATTTCACTAGAGAGGTTGTGATGGCGGGCAGGTCAGCATCCGGATCCGGACCGGGTCCAAAGAAAGAGAGTTCTTCTCCAAAATGGGTAATCCGGAAACCTTCCGGTAAGAACAAACGGGAGAGACGAGAGCAGAATCAGTCCGGAGAGGGGGAGAACAGGGAACCGGAGAACTACAGCAGGCGCTCTTCATGGAGAAAGAATGGATCGCCCGGACAGGACCGGCGTCCGCGTCCTGCACAAAATTCCGGGGAGAAAATACCCGTCAGGCCTGAACCAAGGTCCCGGAGACCAGACCAGCAGTTCCAACAGAACAAGCGACCAAGGCCCGCACAGGATTCCGGGGCACATGCAAAGGATCCCCGGCAGGCTTTCCCGGAGCCGGTCCAAACGCCCCCTATAACCAGCCGGCAGCGGATGGCACGGGTGTTCGAAAAGGAGCGCCCGGTTAGGAAGACCGTGCTGCCACCAAAAAGATCGGAAGGGCAGACCCGGCAGGAGACAGGATCCCGGCCGGCCCGGCAATTTGGCGACCGCAAACCACCAGCCCGACCCCAGCCTGTACCGGAACGATACGAGAAGAAGCCCGCACCGGGTAAATCGGACCGGCCGCTCGCGGAGTTCGAAGAATACGTTCCCGAGCACAGGACCCGGCGGCTGGGAAACGAACCTGAAGTGCCTGTGCGACAGACTCAAAAGACCCGGCCGGCTCATAAGGCCGGAATGGTGCAGTCACCGGAACAGGCTCCCCGAAATTCCCGTGTCCCGGCAGACAGGGCCGGGCCGGTTGAACGGAAACGGCCCGACCGGAGCCCGGATGAGGCACACGGTGAAAAACAAAAATTCCTGTCACGGAGAAATTCAAAACCAAAGTCGAAGAAACCTGCCGGGCTCCCTCTCCTGAAACATGAAGGTCGCCGTGCACAAAAAAGCGAGAGCCGGGGATCGAAAAAGGGAACCAACACCGGAAGCGGGGAGAAAGTTGTCCGCACGGCAAGGAAATGGGGCATCTCGGAACAGGGCCGGAAGAGCTGAAATTTTTTACCGGGAACTTATATTTTCAGACCTCTGCCGGGAAAGGTGAATATTTTTTGTGCTGCAGTTGCGGGAAAAACGCCGGGTGCACGCCTGGATAGCCCGGCGAAGGAGCGCGATTTTAGATTAGACGGGAGGACCCTTTTTTTAAAAAATCCTGATCGCGGTACCGGAAGATAATGAAGGAAACTGGACAGCGACGACAGTGAATGAACCGGGAATCTCCTGAATGACTGCCGCCCGGCAGGTTCCGGAGAGTGTATAAATAATCAATTCACCAAGGAAGGATAGCGTGCCGGAACGTTTCCGGCCCCGGAGGATCGGAATGAAGCGGAAGATTATCCAGATTGACGAGGAGAAATGCACAGGATGCGGCCAGTGCATCCCTGACTGCCCGGAAGGAGCACTTCAGCTTATCGAGGGGAAAGCCCGGCTCGTGAGTGATCTTTCCTGCGACGGGCTCGGGGCCTGCATCGGCACCTGCCCGGAAGGTGCTATCTGCGTTGTCGAGCGGGAAGCCAAAGCGTACGACGAGAAGGCTGTGATGGCGAATATCGCAAGGCAGGGTCCGGCGGTTATCACCGCGCATCTCGAACATCTCACCAGCCACCGGCAGCGGGAGTACTATCACCTGGCGCTTGAGTACCTGAACGAGCACAACATCCCTATCCCCCCGCACAGCAAACCAGGATCCCCGCACGGTGAAGAGTCCTGCCTGGGGCACGGTCACGGCCAGTTCGCAGCCTGCCCCGGATCAGCAGCCCGGAGCATTGCACGCGGGTTTCCATCCCGGTCCGCCACTCCAGCGGTGAGCCAGGAATCCGAACTCCGACAATGGCCAATCCAGCTCGCGCTCCTGAACCCGGGTGCCGCGTACTTTGAGAATGCAGACCTCCTCGTCTCTGCCGATTGCGCACCTTTTGCGCACGCGGACTTCCACAAAGAATTCCTCCGGAACAAAATTGTGATCATATTCTGCCCGAAACTGGATTCGGACATCGAGGGCTACATCGCAAAACTCGCAGAAATTTTTTCACGACACACGATCAAATCGGTCACGGTCCTCCGCATGGAGGTGCCGTGTTGCGGCGGAGTGCGATACGTGGTTGACCAGGCGCTCGGAAAATCCGGCAAAACGATCCCTGTTACAGAAAAAACGGTAACTATCCAGGGACAGATCGTCTGAACTTCTCGGTGTGCCTGCACCTGCTTTTTCCGCGAAAAAAAAACAAGAGTGGATAATTAATAACCCCCATTGCGGTCTCGCCCATGTTCTTTATGAGCGGTACGCCGTACGAATCTTTCAGCACAGGAATAGTTGTTCCCGCCATGTCGCGCCCGAAGGGTTCTGCGAGCGCCGTACCGTTGTATCCTTCGGCAAAAACGTGCAGCCCGTTCTTTCGCGAACTCCCCATTCGGATCGTTGAACGCGGGGATCGCTTTTGCATTCCCGTTTTGCCTTTGCGTGCGCAAACAGCCTTGTTGACAAGCGCGATCAGATTGGCAACGGTGTACTTTCCGGCAGCTGTGCCCGGGTAACCCGGGACCGCCGGGGAGGCAAGTGGCGACGCGATCGTCATTATTGCCAAAGCCTGCGGGGTTGCGGGTGCAGTGCCAGCCGGCCGTGATTGGGTGCAGCCTGAAGAAATAATGAGAACTGAAAAGACCAGAACAATCGGGAAAAGTTTTCAAAACGGCATGCAAATGATTCACGGCAATAAAATACAAACATTTTTTTTGTTTTTGTAAGATTTTACGATCCAAACCACCCGATCAAAAGATAACGAATTATAAAGACGGGGAGCCCATTCTTACTATTCCCTGAGGATCCGGGCTGGTCCGGATTTTTGCAGAACTATTCGAAGAGATATGCCCCATGATCGCCACGTACATCCTTGACATCATCGTCATTCTTGCCCTTGCCATTCTCGTGATAACGATCGGCACCCGGCTCAAAATTCCCGGGGTAGTCGGCTTTCTCCTGACCGGGGTCCTGGTCGGGCCGTATGGCCTTGGCCTTGTAAAGGACGCCCAGATGGTCGAAGTGCTTGCCGAGATCGGGATCATCTTCCTCCTCTTCACCATCGGAATGCAGTTCTCGTTCCGGACCCTGCTTGAGATGAAAAAGATCGTGCTCGTAGCCGGGACCCTGCAGGTCGCTTTAACGATCCTCGCGGTCTACGCGATCACGTACTTCTTCGGCACACCTGCCGGGACAGCGCTCTTCTTCGGCTTCCTGATATGCCATAGCAGCACCACGATCACGTTAAAAATTTTCCAGGACCGGGCAGAGGTCAATACCCCGTACGCCCGGTCCACTCTCGGGATCTCTTTGTACCAGGATATCATGACCGTCCCGATGCTCATTGCGATCCCCATCCTTGCCGGCCATGAAGCCGACCTCACCGGCGCAATGCTGAATCTCGGGCTCACGCTGATTGTGCTCATCTCGATTGTCATCGCGGTTGCAATCTGGGTCCTCCCCCGGATTATGGACAAGATCGCTGGCGTCAGGTCATCAGAAATTTTCCTGCTCTCCATCATCCTGATCTGTTTTGTCATCACCTTCATCTCGGCAAAACTTGGCCTCTCCCTCGCGCTCGGTGCATTCCTTGCCGGGCTCACGCTCTCGGAATCCGCGTACTTCCACCAGGCATTTGCGAGCATCATTCCCTTCCGGGACATCTTCACCAGTTTCTTCTTCATATCGATCGGCATGCTCCTCAACCTCTGGTTCGTGCTCGAAAACCCGGTCATTATCATCGTTCTCGTGATCGGTATCCTCATCCTCAAGACAGTGATCGCGGCTGGCAGCACGCTTGCGATAGGCCAGTCACTCAGGACCTCCATCCTTGCCGGCCTCGCACTCTGCAACATCGGGGAGTTTGCGTTTGTCCTGTCGGTTCCCGCGCAGCAGTACGGGTTTTTCAGCGAAACGAGCAACCAGTTCTTCCTCGCTGTTGCGGTCATCACGATGGCCCTGACGCCGTTCATCATCAGTGCCGGCCCGGGCGTTGCCGACCGGGTCTCAGTACTTCACTAATTTTTAGCCGAGGCTAATCAAAACCGGCAGATCTAAATAGGCAGCGGGCGCCGCATATGGCAAATAGACGACAATTCACCCGCCGAATAAAGAATGAGATCCGAGCAGAAGATTGTTCCGAAATAGCAGTGGATGCAATCAACCGGAATCTCACCATTTCCATCAACGGAACACTGAGACAAAAGACCCTTATCCAGTCACTTGTTGGGATGTCAGCAACCAAACTATCCGTGCATTCCATCAATAAGGCTGTAGAAAAAGTCCCGTGTGAAACGTCAGTCAGATACCATTTATCGAAGGTGGATTTAGAATCGCTTTTCGAAATACAATCAAAGATCCTCACCTATTCAAACGATCAGATCCTTGTTCCCGGAAAATCGTATCATTTTGCCATAGATTTCACCGACGATCCTTATTATGGCGAAATTATCGAAGCGAACAAAGATTACGTCCTCAAGAGTAAAATGAAGAAATCAACAACCACATTTTACTCGTATGTTTCGCTCTCCATCACAACAAAAGGTCAACGGCAGACCCTTGCAGTTTTCCCGGTGAAGAAGGGTGTGTCAAAGGTCGAGTACATCCGGAAATTTTTGGCCATAATCCACAACGCAAAAGTGAACACCCAAGTACTCTGTCTTGATCGGGGATTTTACTCAAAAGATGTGTTCTCATTTCTCCAGAAGGAAAAGATCCCGCACATTGTTCCGGTGAGAAAACACGGCGAAGAACTCAAGAAAATACTCCGGGGAAATCATTCCCGGTATGCACAGTATACGATGATGGGAACTGGCGAACCTCTTTCTCTTACTCTGGCAATTGATGTCCAGTACCTTCTGGGAAGGAATAAGAAATACGGGAATGTGAACCTGGGTTACGTCGTGTATGGTATTAACTGGAAACCCCGTCGGATCTACCGGGTCTACAAGAACCGGTTTGCGATCGAGTCTTCGTACCGTATCCGGAATATCGTGAAAGCAAGGACATCCACAAGAAACGTTGTGATCCGGTACCTGCTGACGATAATCTCTTTCCTTCTCAAAAATATCTGGGTCTCTCTTCAATGGATGTTCTTCTCTAAGGTTCAACGAGGACCAAGAACCGTTGCTGAAGATTTGTTCCGTTTCGATTTCTTCCGGCTATTGGTCTGGGAAGGGATTCGGAAAAAACTCAAATTTGTCTCATTTGTTTCTGTTCTTCGACCGTTTGGTTGATCAGAGGTTGAGAGTATTGATGACTTGCCAAAATTCACGGAGGTAAATTTAGAGAAGTACTGGATCTGGTCATAGGGTACGAAAAATTTGTTGAGCACGACCGTGAAGATCTCGACCGAGGTCTCAAACTCCTCGGCAACAACCTCATCTGCACCCAGCGCGTGCAATGCCTCGACTTCGCTGACGTACCGGGTCCGGACAATGATGGAGAGTGCCGCGATGAGACTGCGGCAAAGGCTCGTGATCTTCCGGGTGGCAACGGGATCGTTGATCGCTATTACGGCAATCCGTGCGTTTCGGATGCCGGCATGGCGAAGGACCCCCTCACCGGTTGCATCGCCAAAGATAACCACATCTCCGTTTTTCCGGGCCTCGGTAACAAGATCGGGATTGAGTTCGATGATATTGTACTCGATCCTGGCCTGCCGCGCGGTCAGGGCAAGGTTGCGGCCGGTAACTCCGTACCCGATGATGATAAGATGATCGCTCTTGTTTTTGCGGGGGGTCTCGTTATCGATACCGCACGTTCCTTTCACAAACCGGGAGAGTGCCGGAACCCGGCAGAGTTTCCCGGTAAACGGCTGGCCGATCCCGATGACAAACGGCGTGGCAGCCATGGTGATAAGCGCCACGATGAGAAATGTCTGGTACGCGGCAAACGGCAGGATGCCCACCGTGTACCCGCTCTGCGCAAGGATGAACGAGAACTCCCCGACCTGTGCGAGCGCAAGACCGCTCATTGCAGCAGTCCGGAGCGGGTACCCGAGCGCAAGGGGTGCAATGGTCGCGAGCACGGCTTTTGCAACAATGGCGATGATGATGAGGAAGAGGACAAACCAGATGTTGTCGATCAGGAACCGGACATCGACAAGCATTCCGACCGAGATAAAGAAGAAACTCGTGAAAATATCCCGGAAGGGAAGCACGATGCTTGCAGCCTGGTGGCTGTACTCTGAGCCCGAGATGATCAGCCCGGCAAGGAGTGCACCGATCGCGATCGAGATGCCGGTGTACGAGACCATCCACGCAACACCAAAGCAGGTGAGGATGACCACAAGAAGGAAGAGTTCCTGGTTCCGCGTCTTCGCGATCTCGTACATAACCCGGGGGATGATCCACTTTGCTGCGGCAATGAGGATAAGGACAATCAGGAGATCCTGTACGACCAGGTTGATTAGCGCCTGTGTTGGGAGGAACGGTGTCGGGTTAAAGATAGGGAGGCTCGCGAGGAACGGCACGACCATCATCATCGGAATTGCAGCAAGATCCTGGAAGATAAGGATACCAAGCGCGATGCTGCCGTGCGGCGAGTCCATCTCCCCATTCTCGTGGAGGATCTTCAGTACGATCGCCGTGCTCGACAGGGAGAAGAGGAAACCCATGAGGATCGCTTCGTTTGCAGGCCGGCCCAGCAGGAATGCAAGCCCGCAGAAGAAGATGAAGGAGAGACCTACCTGGAGAGCTCCTCCCGCGACGGCAATGAGCCGGATCTTCCAGAGATCCTTGAACGAGAACTCAAGCCCAATGGTAAAGAGGAGCAGGATGATCCCCAGCTCGGCAAGGTTTGTTACCTGATCCTGCCCATGGATGATGCTGAGCCCGTACGGACCTACGATGACACCGGTCAGGATGAAGGCAACGAGTGGCGGCACTTTTATCCGGTTGAAGAGCATGCCAACGCCAAGCGCTATCGCAAAAACAATCAGGATGTCGGTGAGCAGTTCAAGAACCATACAATTCCTCGCGGGCTTCAGATCGTGTGCCGGATGGTTAAATTTGGCGGAAGACAAGAAAACATTATAGGAACAAAAAGAACCGGTGCCCCTTACATCTTCGAATGTGCGTGGACCATTGAACAATCTGCCGGTAATATTTCCCGGAATTTTCTGAGGTTAAGCGTAAGGAAAGATTCGGGCGTCACCGCCGGTTTGCAAGGCCGTTCTTTTCCGGGAAAAATTTTTTTGCGCGGAACGCCGGGCCATCCGGGTAAAAAAAACTGAGGCCATAATTTTTTAGCACTTCACTTCGCAGCCAAGAATCTCGGCTGCATCCCCGCCGCCGCACTTTGCGACGCAGCTCTTGCAGGCATCGTATTGCGGGGTTGTAATGAGTCTGCAGCTTCCGCCAGAACCATCGCAGCCTGCATACTGCCGGCACTTGTCACCGATCTGGTATTCCATGGTGCAGAACTGCGGGGGATTGGGCCCGCACGCGAGATTCAGGCCGTGGCATGTGGTAAAACCACAGGTAGAGGGGAGGGTGGGTGTCACCGTCGGAGATGCGGGCGGGACCGCTTTGCCACCCAGGGGGGATGTGCAACCTGCAATGAGAAGGAAGAGCAGGGTGAGACTGACAGCCGTAATGAAGAAAACTTTTTTCATGGATTCACCGTTGCATGATGATCGGCGAAGGGGTATTTATGTGTTAGTCCGGGCGGATCCGGTTTGCAAGGATCACGAACCGGGGCGAATGAGGCCGGATCCACAAATAAAACCGGATTTTCACCGGTTATTCACCCACATCCCCGGAATAAATTCCCTCAGATATTCAGGTGTTTTTCTCACCAGCCAACCGCCAGGGTGAGAGGATCTGCGAATAAATCCAGTAGCAGATGAATCCGATGACTGGAAATACCACACAGATTACAAATGCCATTGTCTGGCTGCCCTGAGTGTGCGGGACGTACTTCCTGGCAACGTACCAGCCACTTGCAAACCCGAGAACGAGCATGACAAATGCGAGATCAAGCGTTGCAACATTCCCCGAAGCGGCGAGGAGGACTGCAACAACGTAGACCAGAATGGCGACGAGGACAACCGGGTGCATCCCCCAGAAGTCAAACACCGGCTCTTCTTCGGGCTCGTTCTCCCGGATTTTTTCTGTCATGACAGGAATTTCCCAAAACGGGTAAACCGCTGCATTCCCGGCTGATCTTTTTCCTTTCCCTTCATGCAGAAGAACTGGCGTTCGAATCCCATGAGATCGATCACCGTGCATGCCGGGCAGGTATACGCAATCTTCATGAGCGTGCAGGGACTTTTGCCAACTGCACAGAAGAGATGCCCGCCTTTTTTCTTTTCGCAGAAATCGTTCGTGGGGCACCGGGTGCAGATGGAGAACAGCTGCATCTTCTCGATCTTTGCAGCAACCTCAGCCGGGCTCATCTTCACCATCCCCTCGATAATTCCGGTAAACGTATCCATGGACAAAGATGGACGGGGAGGTATTTCAGGGTGTTGGGTTTGGGGGACGGAGAACCTCCCGTTTCAGCAGGTCACGTGCAGGATGGCAACATAGGGCCGGTGCTCCTTTTCCATGAGCTCGATCACCTCCGGTGTCGTGCGGATAACGGTCTCGTACCCGGAAAGAACGTTTTTTGCCTCGTTTGTAAGGGGAAGATCCCCGTATTGGCCGGTCCCGATAAATACGATCTCAGGCGTATCCTTGGTGAGGAACGCAAGCTCGTGATCCGCGAGAGGAGTGTGTCCGTACTGATCCTTAAGCTTCTTCGATTTTTTCTTGGACCGTTTCTCTATGGACTTGTCCTTGTGGACGATAACATCGTGATCGTACCGGACATGATCAATTGTCACCCAGCCGAATTTTGTCTTCATTCCTTTCGCCCGTCGTTTTTGCCTGAGCGTTTGTAGGTGTATCCCCTACTTAAGCGTTCACGCCGTATTTCCGGGAGACGACAATATTTCCCATTAGAGAATCATAAACATGCCGGAGTCCATCCACCGGCCGACTGAATCTTCCGTACAGTTCCGGCTGCATTTTCATTTCTTTTAAGTTCCCTCCGGTTTCGTTTCGATCCGGATCCCCTTTTTCGCATTCTTCGTACTCCGGATGAGCAGCAGCGTCCCGGCTGCGGCGATACCCGCAGCGATCGCAAACCCGGCGGGGTACCCGATGAATGTCCAGATGAACCCGATCATCACGCTGGAGACAAGATCGCCGATCCCGTTTACGGTCGCAAGCGTGCCGAAGCCAAGTGCCCGTGAACGCTCATCCACCATCTCTCCTGCGACCGCACTCTCGAGCGTATCCTCGGCAGAGATAAAGATCCCGCACAGGCCAAAGAGGAGTGCATACGCAAACAAGTCCGGCGGGGCAACAATAAATCCGATAAAGGCCAGGACCGCGATCGCGTACCCGGTGATAAGCACATTCCGTCTCCCGAGTTTATCGCCAAGTATGCCGAACGGGTACGATGCCGCTGCATACGTGATATTGCGGATCAGATACAGCCCGGCCCCGGCTACGGTCGCCAGCGTAAAGCCGAGCGTGGGCGTGAGCATGACGATCGCAAATGCAATCAGCAGGGTATGGGAAAAATCTGCGATTCCAAATACCAGCACCGCAAAAAGGAACTCCTTAAATCTGCGGGGAAGCCCCCCATCGATTCCGCGAGCGGCAGCGGGTGGGGATGTGGTGTGGGGTTCTTCTCTTTCAAAAAGAGCCAGACCGCAACGAGCGCGAGAAATCCCGGGATCAGGGTCAGCCAGAAGATCTCCCGGATCGCAACTGATGAGACAAGAACAAGGGCAACAGCCGGCCCCGCGATCGCGCCGAGCGTGTCGCCCGTTCGGTGGAAACCGAACGCCTTACCCAGATCTTTTTTCTCCACCGAGTTCGCAAGGATCGCATCACGCGACGGGCTGCGGATCCCTTTCCCGATCCAACCGAGAAGCCGGCCCCCGAGCACCACCGGCCATGAGCTCGCGACTGCAATGATAGCGGGGAAGATGGCAGTCGCGACTGAACCCGCGATAGCGAATTCCCGGCGTTTCCCGAGTTTATCGGCAAAATACCCGGAGAAAAGTTTGACAAAACTCGATGCACCGTCGCTTAAACCCTCGATGATCCCAAGCGCAAAGACCGGAGCCCCGAGCATAATCAGGAACGATGGCAGGAGGACCGTCACCGACTCGTACCCGAGGTCGCCGAAAAAACTCGCGATCCCTGCGCCAATGACCGTAGTGTTCAGCCACGCGGGCCACTTCATGTATGTCCGATCTCGCATGAAACTAGATAAAGACCGGGGTTTGAAGGAGATTTTTTTCGGAACGGGAACCTCAGTACTTCTCTAAATTTACCTCCGTGAATTTTGGCAAGTCATCAATACTCTCAACCTCTGATCAACCAAACGGTCGAAGAACAGAAACAAATGAGACAAATTTGAGTTTTTTCCGAATCCCTTCCCAGACCAATAGCCGGAAGAAATCGAAACGGAACAAATCTTCAGCAACGGTTCTTGGTCCTCGTTGAACCTTAGAGAAGAACATCCATTGAAGAGAGACCCAGATATTTTTGAGAAGGAAAGAGATTATCGTCAGCAGGTACCGGATCACAACGTTTCTTGTGGATGTCCTTGCTTTCACGATATTCCGGATACGGTACGAAGACTCGATCGCAAACCGGTTCTTGTAGACCCGGTAGATCCGACGGGGTTTCCAGTTAATACCATACACGACGTAACCCAGGTTCACATTCCCGTATTTCTTATTCCTTCCCAGAAGGTACTGGACATCAATTGCCAGAGTAAGAGAAAGAGGTTCGCCAGTTCCCATCATCGTATACTGTGCATACCGGGAATGATTTCCCCGGAGTATTTTCTTGAGTTCTTCGCCGTGTTTTCTCACCGGAACAATGTGCGGGATCTTTTCCTTCTGGAGAAATGAGAACACATCTTTTGAGTAAAATCCCCGATCAAGACAGAGTACTTGGGTGTTCACTTTTGCGTTGTGGATTATGGCCAAAAATTTCCGGATGTACTCGACCTTTGACACACCCTTCTTCACCGGGAAAACTGCAAGGGTCTGCCGTTGACCTTTTGTTGTGATGGAGAGCGAAACATACGAGTAAAATGTGGTTGTTGATTTCTTCATTTTACTCTTGAGGACGTAATCTTTGTTCGCTTCGATAATTTCGCCATAATAAGGATCGTCGGTGAAATCTATGGCAAAATGATACGATTTTCCGGGAACAAGGATCTGATCGTTTGAATAGGTGAGGATCTTTGATTGTATTTCGAAAAGCGATTCTAAATCCACCTTCGATAAATGGTATCTGACTGACGTTTCACACGGGACTTTTTCTCCGGCCTTATTGATGGAATGCACGGATAGTTTGGTTGCTGACATCCCAACAAGTGACTGGATAAGGGTCTTTTGTCTCAGTGTTCCGTTGATGGAAATGGTGAGATTCCGGTTGATTGCATCCACTGCTATTTCGGAACAATCTTCTGCTCGGATCTCATTCTTTATTCGGCGGGTGAATTGTCGTCTATTTGCCATATGCGGCGCCCGCTGCCTATTTAGATCTGCCGGTTTTGATTAGCCTCGGCTAAAAATTAGTGAAGTACTGAACCTGCAAAGCGTGCAAGTCGTCAGGGTTCCGCCTTCTCTGCAAAAAACACCCGGATAACCGGAAAATTTGGCAATCCTGCACTATTTCCGGGGAGATTTAACTCCCGGAAACGCGAAATGTACAATTATATGGAAATTGGAGAGATGCTGGACGAATCGTTCGCATATACACAAGACGCGCTGTGGGGCAGGTGGGTTCGCTGGATACTTTTTTCGATCCTGAGTGTTCCCTTCGCCCTCTTCCCGGTTGTCTTTGACGTGAACAAGATCGTTGTCGGGATGAAGTTCCACTGGGTGGTCGTTCACTGGGACCAGGTTGCACTGGTCCTCGCGGTGGGTATTCTGTTCTCGTTCTTTATCTCGGGCTACATTGTCCGGATCTACAAGGGGACTAAAACCGCGCCGGACTTTACGGATTGGGGACACCTGTTTATTGATGGGATCAAGCTCGACATCGTATGGTTTCTCTGGTTCGTTCCGGTCGCGATCATCGTACTGGTCATGCTTGCGATTGTCATCATCGGGATTGCCGGGGCCGTCTCGAATGTTGCAGCCGGCATCTTTATAGGTGCCATGCTGGTTACGATCGTGATCGCGTTTGTCCTCATCATCATCGCCAGGCTCTACGGTCTCATGGGTTCGGTCCGGTTTGCACGGACAGGAAGTATCCGTGAAGGGATCCGGTTCGGGGTGATCGACGACCACATCCGGACGATCGGCTGGGGTTTCTATATAGTCGCGCTTATTGTTATCGTACTCATCGGTGCAATTTTCTCAGGGATCTCATATCTCGCATCGTTTATGCCGTATGCAGGCTGGGCGATCGAAGCGGCAATTGCCCCGTTCATATCGATTTTCGTTGCACGGTTCATCACGCTCCTGTACGACCAGGGCGAAAAACAACCGGTGACCGGGCCGGCCGAACAGCAGACCTGAGGAAAATAATTTTTTTCGTTTTTCTGAATTTTTTCCATAAATTTTTCTCTGGTTTTCCTCCGGATTGCCGGAAGATTCGGTGTCTTCCGGATAACTCCGGACTCCCTTGTTGCTTTTTGTAAACACACCGTGATTCCCGGACAAAAAAGGGGGGTTCCGGTTAATACGGGATCCGGAAGATCTGGATCTCGGGAAGTTTCTGCCCGCCCGGTACTCCCTCGGAAATATTTTTTGCTACACAGACAAGCCGGGTTTTTGCAGGATCGAGCCCTATGCTCTTCAGCTCATCTGCCAGCCGGTAAAACGAGAACTCCTCTTCAAAATTCGTTTTCATGAGAATATACACGTCCGTTGCAACAAATGTCCCGCCAATGAGGATCCACGTTATCCCGTTATCGGCGATCGTACAGAAACTATAGTTGAAGAGCTGGGTTCCTTTGAGGATATCCCGTGACTGGAACATGGCACGCTCGCTTAACGGGAGCTCCGCGGTAAGAATTTTTTTGAGGTTCCGGTCATGACAATCGAGGGCAATCATATTCCCCCTGATACGAAAGCCTGGTTGATAAATTTGCCGGTACACCAAAAATTTTTATTAAACCCGTTCCCCTGCCGCACTCATGCCAAAGATCAGGCCACGACCGGCAGATATGGCAAAGATCCACAAGACCCACCCCCCCGGGGAATCGGGAATGTGGCCGTGCGAATTTGCGTACTGCAGCTATCCCGAATTTTTTCCGATGAAACATCGGAGATCAGCTGCAGCAATTGCGGACCCGACCGGCGCTATCACGCGAAAACGAAGGTAAGCAGCAACAAGTGCAAAAAAATTCGCCCGAATCTTTTCATCTGATGAGGGGGGCGCCATCAGGAAGTTTGAAGAGAAAAAACCGATCAACTGATCGTTAACAATGTGCGGAAGGTACACACTCATCTGCATCGATGACCTCGGGAGACGATTCCGTATCTATGACCCTACCCTTGGGTACCGGTCAAAGTTCAACGTGGCGCCGGGTTCCTTCATGCCGGTCATCATAAATCGCGGGCGAAACGAAGTGACCATGATGCAGTGGGGCCTTCCCGGTACCCCAGCCGGCTCTGCGCTCATCATCAATGCACGGGCAGAAACGCTCGCGGAGAAACCGGCGTTTTGCGATTTGATCAAAGACCGGCGCTGCCTCATCCCCGCAACCGGGTTCTACGAATGGAAGAAGGAAGGAACCCGCAGCGTTCCCTTTTATATCCGGCTGAAAAAAAATTCCCTTTTTGCGTTTGCCGGACTCTACAATGGATGGCGGGATGCATCGGGCATCCTTCATCATGCGTACGCGATTGTCACGACCAGTCCCAATGATCTCGTGAAACCTCTCCACGACCGGATGCCGGTAATTCTCCGGCCGGAGGATGAAGAGCGATGGATTGCCGGTCCCGAGCCTTCGTTGTCAGGATTACAAGAGATCCTCGCGCCGTTTTCACCGGACGAAATGGCTGCATACCCGGTCTCGTCCCGGGTCAATAAAACCGATGTCGATGACGAACGATTGATCGAACCGGTACCGCAGTTGGCCTGAATCGCATTTTTTTAGTCAGCGGTTTCGTGTTTCTTCTTTACCTCCAATCCCGGCCGGGCGGATCCCCCCTGTGAGCCACAGGATCGCGTGCCGGGTGCGCTGCGAAAGATGGGAAAAATTATCGGTCTCAACCGAACCGGACCTTGTGCAGGGCCCAGCTCACGTGATAGTCCGGTGAAAACGGTACAGAACCATTCCCGGTCTGCTCCATGAAGTACACATCCAGCGTCGATCCTTCGGAAAGGGCAGCAAGCCCCTGGCGTGAATCGATCACCACGGAATCCCGGGAGGTCTCGGCTGCGCTCGGAAGAATACTTGCGGTCTTTGCACCCCGTCCACCATTGGAGCTGCCGATTCCACCATAGCTCATGCCATTTATTCCGGTGAGTTTGCTGAACCATGCGAGCCGGACCGGCTGCCTGCCGGTATTTTTTACCGTAACGTAAATCGAGATGACGGTTGCGTTGTCAGCCGGGGTACTTACCCGGAAGCTGTCGAGAGATACGGTAAACGGGTTTGCAATGGTCCCGAGGGTTACTGTCGTGTTTGAAGGTACTGCACTCACCGGCAGCGATGCGGTCGTGGGTCCCGGAACAACGGACGTACCGGTCTTTTGTACCGGATTTCCCGACGGGTTGCCGGTAGTACAGCCGGCAACCAGCAGAAAAACGATAATGATGGCAGGGAGGATGATCGTTCTGACGGGTTTACTTCCTGAAAAATGGGCGGTCATCTGACACCTGCTTGGATGCTCCGGGTAAAAAAGGGTTACTGTTTCTTTGACATTTCCGAAAATGGCAACAAACATCCGGACAGGAGCCTAGAAATTCCGGTCTGAAAATATTCCGACAACCGGGATCCGGTACTCCTCAGAATCCGGAGAATCAATCGGGATTTTTAAAAGAACACAAAAACGATTTCAAAAAAAAGCGGTTATGCCGGTAAAATCGCACCGGGATCGATTGCCCATGTAACGTGATAATCCGGTTTCAGGGTCGGGGTACCATTTTCTTTCTGCTCGATGAAGTACACATCGAGCACAGCCCCGTCACGGAAAGCAGCAAGGTGCTCTGCTGAATCCACCCCAACGTAATCCCGGGCTGTCTCACTTTTGTCAGGAAGGATCCAGGTGGTCCGTGCACCGCTTCCATCATGCGACCACCCGATGCCCCCGTACGCCTTTCCATCTTTATCGGTAAGTTTGCTGTACCAGACAAACTTGATCGGGTCTTTTCCGGTATTTTTTGCAGTCACGTAAATTGTCACATCCGTCATGTTACCGGCATTCGGCGCTAATTCAAAGCTGTCAACCCCGACCGTGATCCCGTGAGTTGCATTCCCGAGCGGCACTACGGTTTTCATCGGTAACGCGTTCTCCGGAACATTCGTGGGGGGACTCGTGGCTACCGGTGCGGTTGTACCTGCAGGGGTCGTGGAGGGAGTTGTTGTGCAGCCCGCAATGACCAGGAAAATAACCGCGAAAGTGAAGATGACAATTTTTCTCATTCCTAAAAACCTCAGTTCAGACAGTTGCAGATAAACTTGGTTGGGGATTGGAAAAAGTGTTTTTGGCCGTTTGATCCTGCCAACCAGATCGCGCGTTTCGATCTTTTGACCGATGCAGTCGGAGATTTCGACGATCATCCCGCAATTATGCAAGAAATCCGGGGGTATAATCCGACCCCGGAAAACGGGCAATTAAATTTTAAAACGATGGGAGCTGGACCATCATGGTTTATCCCGTCTCCCCCGTACCATCACAGGCAACCGTAGTTTCACCGGTCTTATGAGATTTCGGAATAACCGCAGCCGATCTATCACTCATCGCTGAAGTTATTCCTCTGCACGATGATTTTTTCTCCCGGCGGAATAAACAGTTTACCGGAAAATTTCTCGCTTTAATCTACCAGTCGAAGAGATTTTTACCGGCTTCTCCCGGAATATTCCAGGACCCTTCGAGGTTTTTTGAATCCCGGTAATGGCATAAAACAAACACCGGCCCGGTTCCACGAATGGGGAATAAACCAGTTCCTTTACATCTGGCCGGCAATCTCAGGAGCACACGATGTTTGAAATCAAAGGGACGCATGCAACAGCGCTCGTTACGATAGACACCATTGAAGACGATTGCATCACGCAGATCCGCGGGATTCTCGATCATCCGTTGTATGCCGGCAGCACCATCGTTATCATGCCTGACACCCACAGCGGGAAAGGCTCAGTGATCGGTTTTACCTGTACGCTCAATGGACGGGGTATCTGCGTAAACATCGTCGGCGTGGATATCTGTTGCGGTATGAATTGCTGGAAGATAACGCCACCCTCCGATCTTCCGGAACTGGACCGTTCGATCCGTCGGGTTGTCCCGCTTGGCTCGAACAACCATGCAGAGGCGGTCTCCACGATGGAAGCCGACTTCCCCTGGGAAGACGCAGATGCCGATGTACGAGCTTTCGTTGAGGCGTTCAACGATAAATTCGGGACCTGCTTTACCGCTCCGCATATCGATTATGCATGGTTTACCGGGCTCTGTTCCATGATCGTAACGCATGGACAGACGGTTACAAAATTCAAAGACTCAATTGACCGGTCCATCGGTACCCTGGGCGGGGGCAACCATTTCATTGAGCTCTCGATGGATGAGACGGGGCAACATTACCTGGTTGTCCACAGCGGCAGCCGGAATTTTGGCAAACGCGTGGCCGATTATTACCAGAAACGTGCGGAATCGCAGGACCATAACCAGGGACAGCACCGGAACCTTGCCTACCTGCAGGGACAGGATATGATGGATTACCTCGTGGTGATGGTCTTCATGAAATATTTTGCTTCCTTAAACCGCAGGACTATTGGCGATCGCATAGGAAGTGATGCGGGTCTCACGCTCAGCGGGATGATCGAGACGATCCATAACTTCATCGACCACGAAGATTTTACCATCCGTAAAGGTGCCATCCGGTCATATACCGGTGAATCCATGATCATCCCGTTCAATATGCGTGATGGTTCGTGGATCTGCGAGGGACGTTCCAACCCGGTGTGGAACCTGTCGGCCCCCCACGGTGCTGGACGGTTGATGTCACGAACCGATGCCATGCGGGTCATCAGGCTCGATGATTTCCGGGAGCAGATGAAGGGGATCTTCACAACATCTGTTGATATTAACACAATCGATGAAGCGCCGGATTCCTACAAACCTGCGGCCCTCATCCAGGCTGCGATCCAACCGACCGCGACGATCGTCCACCAGCTCAAACCAGTGTATAATCTGAAGAGCTCGGAAGAACACCCCCCTGCAAGGAAAAAGAAAGGCGAAGACCGGAACTCACAGGACAACAGCCCGGATGCTGTCTGGGCCAGGTTCAAAACCACTATCCCGAAAAAATATACAGAGAACCCGGATGACGAGGCTGCAATCCGGAAAATGTTCGAAACAGACCGCCGTGCGACCTGCAAAAAATACCGGGATTAACCTTCATCCGGTACCGCAGGAAATTCATCCCTGCGGGGAAATCATTTCGATCCGGAGCCGGATCCCTGCGGGCCGTTTGCGGATGCAGATATTCCAACGTGTCGGGCTCCAGTACTTCACTAATTTTTAGCCGAGGCTAATCAAAACCGGCAGATCTAAATAGGCAGCGGGCGCCGCATATGGCAAATAGACGACAATTCACCCGCCGAATAAAGAATGAGATCCGAGCAGAAGATTGTTCCGAAATAGCAGTGGATGCAATCAACCGGAATCTCACCATTTCCATCAACGGAACACTGAGACAAAAGACCCTTATCCAGTCACTTGTTGGGATGTCAGCAACCAAACTATCCGTGCATTCCATCAATAAGGCTGTAGAAAAAGTCCCGTGTGAAACGTCAGTCAGATACCATTTATCGAAGGTGGATTTAGAATCGCTTTTCGAAATACAATCAAAGATCCTCACCTATTCAAACGATCAGATCCTTGTTCCCGGAAAATCGTATCATTTTGCCATAGATTTCACCGACGATCCTTATTATGGCGAAATTATCGAAGCGAACAAAGATTACGTCCTCAAGAGTAAAATGAAGAAATCAACAACCACATTTTACTCGTATGTTTCGCTCTCCATCACAACAAAAGGTCAACGGCAGACCCTTGCAGTTTTCCCGGTGAAGAAGGGTGTGTCAAAGGTCGAGTACATCCGGAAATTTTTGGCCATAATCCACAACGCAAAAGTGAACACCCAAGTACTCTGTCTTGATCGGGGATTTTACTCAAAAGATGTGTTCTCATTTCTCCAGAAGGAAAAGATCCCGCACATTGTTCCGGTGAGAAAACACGGCGAAGAACTCAAGAAAATACTCCGGGGAAATCATTCCCGGTATGCACAGTATACGATGATGGGAACTGGCGAACCTCTTTCTCTTACTCTGGCAATTGATGTCCAGTACCTTCTGGGAAGGAATAAGAAATACGGGAATGTGAACCTGGGTTACGTCGTGTATGGTATTAACTGGAAACCCCGTCGGATCTACCGGGTCTACAAGAACCGGTTTGCGATCGAGTCTTCGTACCGTATCCGGAATATCGTGAAAGCAAGGACATCCACAAGAAACGTTGTGATCCGGTACCTGCTGACGATAATCTCTTTCCTTCTCAAAAATATCTGGGTCTCTCTTCAATGGATGTTCTTCTCTAAGGTTCAACGAGGACCAAGAACCGTTGCTGAAGATTTGTTCCGTTTCGATTTCTTCCGGCTATTGGTCTGGGAAGGGATTCGGAAAAAACTCAAATTTGTCTCATTTGTTTCTGTTCTTCGACCGTTTGGTTGATCAGAGGTTGAGAGTATTGATGACTTGCCAAAATTCACGGAGGTAAATTTAGAGAAGTACTGGGCTCAGGAATAACAGGACTTTTTTTTAACAGGTGCCGGGCAATGGTGAAAATTTTTATATGGAGGACAGTTATACATCATTGTGTCGCATTCCATGGTTTAATTCGCAGGAATTCCAGAATAATTCAGGAAAATCGGGCGCTTAGTATCATGCTCGAGATGCCGGATCCAAAACCCCCGGGAGGGAAAACTTTTTTTCGGTCCCTGCCCGCATTCTCCCCCACCCGCTCTTCTCTCACCCGCTCTTCTCTGTCACCGTCTTCATCACCTTCTCCGGCATCATCACCATCACGAGCTCTGTTCCCTTCCTCTCGATTTTTTTCGATTCTGCATTCCCGGATCCTGTCCGCACCGGACGAAAATTTACGCAATTGCCCCCGCACTGACAGGTATTGACCCGGGATTGTTTCACCGGATTCTTCCCTTCCGGGCAGAGCAGTGAACGGGATCTGTTGTTTCGCGCCATTGAACTATCCGGTCATGCCGCTGATCATCCGCGATTATGCGGGGTGAGTGGGCATTCTTGTTTCCCTGCAGTGAATTTTAAAAAAAACATGAGATTCAGGTGATCAGGATTCATCAGGAAGCATCTGTTACCATCCGTTGGATCGGCGTTGATCTCAACACGACCGGGCATGTGGCCGTCCTTGCGGAGCCACGATCCGGAAAAGTACTGAAACTCGGAAAAAAATATCCGGCATGTCCGCAGCCATATCATAAAAAACTGCACAAAACTCTACCGTGAAGGAAAACTCTGGAAACTCAAACGGTTCAATTCACGGGAACGGAAGGATTTCCGTGCATCCCTTCACAAGATCGCCCGCCAGATTGTTTCATTCGCAGAGACGCACTGCTCGGGAATCAAGTTCGAACGCCTCTTCTCCAAACACCACCGCTGCTCGGCAGGGCCGGACGGCAACTACCAGTTCTCGTTTGAAAACGGATCGTTTTTTACCCTCCAGCGGCTTGTAGAAGAACGGGCAGGAAACCGGGGTATCCCGGTCATCTATGTTGACCCCACCAATACATCGAAACGGTGCAGCAGGTGTGGTGCATTCGGGAAAAGATATCGGAAGCGGTTCGAGCGCCCCCGGTGCGGAAATATTTCCCATGCCGATGTGAATGCTGCATTTAATATCGCAAACACTCACCACAGTTCCGATCTCCCGGCAGACGAGATCAACCAGAGCCGTCTCGAACGAAAGAGGATCCGTCTGATGGCCGAAGCAAAAAAACCCGGAAACGGGCATGCCTGCCCCGGAGGGCCCGGCGATATCCTGCCAGCAGAACATCCTTGCTGTGCTCGAATAAAAAATCAGGTTTTTTTATTTTCTTCTTTTTGAAAAACACAAAACAAACACAAAGTCAAGAAAATTTATCCGCCCCGTTTCGTAACGGTGACCGGGTCAAGCGTGCCATCGATCAGCAGCTCGAACGGGACTGCATCCAGCCATCCCGCCTTCTCAAACATGCTCATGAAACAGACGCCTGCAACCTTCGCGCCCGGGTGGGACGCAATCACCCCATTCACCTGCTCCTTTGTCACCGGCATGAACGGCATCGCAAGCCCGCCCATGAAGACAAGCACTTTCGGCCGGAGCTGTGCGGGCCCGCCACTAACCTGCATGCCGACATCGGGAACGTCACTGAGCTTCTGTGCTTTTGTCTCATCAAGCAGCGGCACGTAAACCTGTTCGACATGACATCCGCGGATTGCGATCGCAAGAAGTTCAACAAAGGGCGTGCAGGTCCCGACACAACCGTAGTACACGATCTGGTCGCCCGGAGAAAGCGAAAGACCCTGGATATATTCCTTGAACGGCCGGAGAAGCCCGGTGATCCCGCTGAATGTTTTTGTTTCGCTCATACTGAGGTGAATATCGGCCTCGTGGAATAATAAGAATTCCGGGTTTTCAGGTGCCGGGAAGGTGAGACCCGTTGAAAGCACCGGAACGATACCGTTGATACAGCTCTTCGAGAACGTCTTTTATCCATATTTCGTAAATCCCCAGGTTGGAGAACAGGCATCGCGATAGAAAAAATCAACCCGTCATTTCAACCGGAAGCTGCCACGAGCTTGACGAACCCGGGTGCGGAAAGAGTTTTCCGGAAATGTTTTCCGGGAAAAAAGCGGGTGAGAGAAACAAAAAATTCAACAAAATCCCGACTGCTTATCTTTTCCTGATTCGTTTCGCGATGAAATGATAGATGAATCCTGCGATTATCGGCACAGTTATTGCACCGCCGATCACGATAACGGCATTTTCCGGGGAGATGTTCCGGCTGCCTGCAAGCGCTTCGACAGCGACAACAGCAAAGACGATAGCTCCTATCAGGATTGAGAGGAATTTTGCAAGCTCAAGCGGGCGTTCCGGTTTTACGGCAAGGAAAAAGGCAAGGAACAGTACAAAGACTGCCGCAATGTAGGTTACCGCCCGGTATTCTGCCGGGACAAAGAAACGCTGGACTGCGGTAAAGAGATAACTAATGACAAAAATCCCAAAGAGCAACAGGCTGTCACGGGTGGTAAGCGGATACCATTTCATGGGTTTCACTAAAGTATTCCGGTCCTGAAGGTATCAGGATTTCCCGGCGTTTTTTTTTGAAAGACTCCGGAAAAATGCGTTCCGGGAAAATTTAGGGGGGATAGAAAATCCCGCGATAAATCCGAAGTAACCCGCGAGCTTTTGCAAAAATTCGATCTCAAGCGGGCCGGCAAGAATGAAACGATGAGACGAAACAAAAGATTATTTCATCGCGTTGATTGCCGCAACACTCGTCTTGATCTGTAACTGGGCCCGGTAATCCAGGATCGCGTTCCGGAACTGCTGGTTCAGGAACTTGATGTTGCTGTTGACCGACTGGATTGTGACATTTGTGTGGTGACCGAGTGCATTTTCGAGACTGGTGCGCTCGGCATCGATCTGGTCCGAGATCTCGCGGGCCTTTGTTACATCGATTCCCTGCCGGGCGAAATCGGAGATGGTTGTATTGCGCTCGAAAGAACTGGCATTGAAGACCGCGAGTCTCGCACTGCTCCTTGCAAGCCACGAGGGATCTTTTGCGGGAACAAATGAGTCACTCAATGCGATCATCGAGTCGTTGATATAATCCCTCATTATGTTGAAATTCCCGTTGAATAGGACAACCTGGTCCTGTGCTGCATTTGCGAAGTTGAGAGACTGTCGTCCCATCTCTTCTCGCGCATCGTTGATCTCCCGGGCCGTGTACATGAGGGGGATAGATGAGGCTGCGGTCAGGTAATCTTCCTGGATCCACTCAAGATCGAGGTTCCCGGCACCATTGCTGATGACATCGATGTACCGGATTATGCCATCCATCCGGGCTTCCTGGGATTCACCGACATACACGATATGGTTCTTCAGCGCGGAGATGATCTCCGGGCTGTTCTCTGCAAGCGGCTGGGGCTTATTCTCACCAAAAGCGCTTGCAACCGGTACGAGCACTGCAGTAAGAATGAGAAGACAAATGCCGATCCTGATTATTCCCTGATGCCGCATAGATCCAAAACTCCCGGAACCGTCGTGACTCCTGCAAAGAGGAACACGTGATTAAAGGTTCCCGGCCACCACACATATATTATCCAGATATCCCGGGTTATTCACCGGACTCCCGGGTTCAATGGCATAACCTGCTGGTAAGTACAATTTTTGATGCGGCCCTTTGAAAGGTTTCAGTACTTCTCTAAATTTACCTCCGTGAATTTTGGCAAGTCATCAATACTCTCAACCTCTGATCAACCAAACGGTCGAAGAACAGAAACAAATGAGACAAATTTGAGTTTTTTCCGAATCCCTTCCCAGACCAATAGCCGGAAGAAATCGAAACGGAACAAATCTTCAGCAACGGTTCTTGGTCCTCGTTGAACCTTAGAGAAGAACATCCATTGAAGAGAGACCCAGATATTTTTGAGAAGGAAAGAGATTATCGTCAGCAGGTACCGGATCACAACGTTTCTTGTGGATGTCCTTGCTTTCACGATATTCCGGATACGGTACGAAGACTCGATCGCAAACCGGTTCTTGTAGACCCGGTAGATCCGACGGGGTTTCCAGTTAATACCATACACGACGTAACCCAGGTTCACATTCCCGTATTTCTTATTCCTTCCCAGAAGGTACTGGACATCAATTGCCAGAGTAAGAGAAAGAGGTTCGCCAGTTCCCATCATCGTATACTGTGCATACCGGGAATGATTTCCCCGGAGTATTTTCTTGAGTTCTTCGCCGTGTTTTCTCACCGGAACAATGTGCGGGATCTTTTCCTTCTGGAGAAATGAGAACACATCTTTTGAGTAAAATCCCCGATCAAGACAGAGTACTTGGGTGTTCACTTTTGCGTTGTGGATTATGGCCAAAAATTTCCGGATGTACTCGACCTTTGACACACCCTTCTTCACCGGGAAAACTGCAAGGGTCTGCCGTTGACCTTTTGTTGTGATGGAGAGCGAAACATACGAGTAAAATGTGGTTGTTGATTTCTTCATTTTACTCTTGAGGACGTAATCTTTGTTCGCTTCGATAATTTCGCCATAATAAGGATCGTCGGTGAAATCTATGGCAAAATGATACGATTTTCCGGGAACAAGGATCTGATCGTTTGAATAGGTGAGGATCTTTGATTGTATTTCGAAAAGCGATTCTAAATCCACCTTCGATAAATGGTATCTGACTGACGTTTCACACGGGACTTTTTCTCCGGCCTTATTGATGGAATGCACGGATAGTTTGGTTGCTGACATCCCAACAAGTGACTGGATAAGGGTCTTTTGTCTCAGTGTTCCGTTGATGGAAATGGTGAGATTCCGGTTGATTGCATCCACTGCTATTTCGGAACAATCTTCTGCTCGGATCTCATTCTTTATTCGGCGGGTGAATTGTCGTCTATTTGCCATATGCGGCGCCCGCTGCCTATTTAGATCTGCCGGTTTTGATTAGCCTCGGCTAAAAATTAGTGAAGTACTGGGTTTGTGGAAGTACACAAAAATTTAAAGCCCATTCCGGCACGCTAATAAAGATTTAAAAGGTTTCCGGGGTTTTATAAAACATTATATATCCGGTTTCGAAGGGTCAATTGGAACCCCCGGACGGAATTGACCGTGATGGGCTGAATCCCTTTCAGGGATCCCGAATTTTAACAGGGTGGTTTGATAAAGAGAAGTTCTATACAAGCGGCCGGCGAAGATTATGCGAGGATCTGGTGCGTGGCGGGCAGCTTTTTTTACCGGGATAACCGGACAGCGATCATCAATGAGGATGTTTTTGTCACAAAAAACGTTGGAGCAGAGACGATCGATCTCGTAGTAACATCGCCGCCATACAACGTGGACATCCAATACAATTCCCACAACGATAAAGTCACGTACGCGGAATATCTTGAGTTTTCCCGGGCATGGATGGAACGATGCTTCGTCTGGCTGAAACCGGATGGCAGGTTCTGCCTGAATATTCCGCTCGATAAGAACAAGGGAGGACAGCAGAGCGTTGGAGCTGACCTCACAACAATCGCAAAAAATGTTGGGTTCAGGTACCACTCGACTATCATCTGGAATGAAGGAAATATCTCCCGGCGCACCGCGTGGGGATCGTGGGTGAGCGCCTCGGCCCCGTACGTTATTGCGCCGGTCGAGCTTGTCGTTGTCCTGTACAAGGATTCGTGGAAGAAGACGAGCGGTTCGCGCACGTCCGATATCACCCGGGAAGAGTTCATGGAATGGACAAACGGCCTCTGGACATTCAACGGCGAGCGGAAGAAACGGATCGGGCATCCGGCTCCATTCCCGGTTGAGCTGCCGGTGCGGTGCATGAAACTTTTCTCGTTTGTGGGCGACACTGTTCTCGATCCGTTCATGGGAAGCGGCTCGACACTTGTCGCGGCTTCACGCAATAGCCGGAAGGGGATCGGTATCGAGATCGATACCCGGTATTGCGAAATTGCGGTCGACCGGATAAAAAAAGAGGGGCAGCCGGCGCACGAGTGAAAAAATCCGGAACTGCACGATCTTTTCGGAAATTTCTGCACGGTAGAAAACCGCAATAGAGAGAAATGGTAAGAACCGGTGAATGGCGCAGACAATCATTTTACCTGCAATCTCTTTTCTGCATGAGGAATTTTTCTGGCGGGAGATTCCTGGGTGGCTGACTACCGGCCCCTGCTTTTTTTTTCGTTTCTGAAATTGTCCCGGACTGATCGCAGATCGAGCGGTTACGTTTCCGGCGATTCCAGGTCTCCGATATGGCCATATCCCGCATTTTGGAGACCCCAAAAAAGCTCATCCCAAATACGCCCGAATCGGGCTTCTTTTGCCAATCGGACGAAACCGTTTCCGGGCGGGGACAAGATCCGGTCCACGCCCCAATAAATTCCCCATAAAATCAGGTATTTTTTGAAATCATTCGTTTTAAGCAGAATAAGATCCTGCAATTTAGCGGGCCATTAACGCCCCCGGGTTTCCGGACGGGTAATTGGAGGTTCCCGGAAAAATCGGAAAATTTCGGGCTCCGGGTGGTTCGCACCAGACCCTCTCTTTTCCCACCGGGACGGTTCGTTCTATGATTGCCCGAAATGAGAGGAGATCTGCCTCCCATAAGCGTACAATAACGTTTTTTCCCGGGGTCATTTTGCGCTGCGATTGCCGAATATACGGGCAAATCTGCGGATTCCGGAAACCGTGTGTAAAAATTGTCATATTTTGCACCCCCCAATGACAAAAAGTTCCTCTCCGGAGGATCATACCCGACAAGTCTCCGACGGAGAGCCGGTTCATGCAGAGAGTCGATCCCGGGATGATTTCCGGGCGGTTACTGGTAGCAGAACAGGGCATTCACCGTCCGCAGTCTTCGATTACGTGAGAACACTTGTCACCAACAGACCCGGTCCGGGAAAAAGCTCATCCCAAATGCGCCCGTATCGGGCTCCTTTTGCCAATCGGACGAAACCGTTTCCGGGCGGGAACAAGATCCGGTCCACGCCCCAATAAATTCCCCATAAAATCAGGTATTTTTTGAAATCATCTGCTCTGTAGAAAACCTCTTCAAAATCGACGGCACCATGGACCGAAAGATCTAAGGTACATTGTCTCCATACTAGAGTGTGTGCTCAAAAAGTACAGAGACTAGTAAGAAATCGACGAGCCGGAATATCAGGTTTATCCGAGCAGCGATTTCGATCGTGAAAGCAATACGACTCAGTCCGTATTCCTGTAAATATTCGAAAAAGATCTACACCCGGTATCAACTTCTCGTCCTGATTCTCTTCAAAGACTATCGGAATCAGCATTATCGCGAATTTGTTGAAGATATCGGAGACATGGAGTCGATCCAAAAGGAGTTGGAACTATCAGTCGTCCCTCATTTCACGACTCTTCAGAAATTCTTCTGTCGGATAAAAACCCTGTACCTCCGCTACGCATTCAGGAAAACGACGAGTCTGTTCTATTCCAACGATGATCCAATTGCGATTACCGCTGTCGATTCGTCCGGGTTTACCAGCGGATATTCGAGTCACTATTACTCAGCCAGAACCGGCAAAATCCGAAAACATTTCCTGAAAACTTCGATCTCGGTTGACACCGACACACAAGCGATCACCGGATTCATCACTTCGAAAAGCCGAGTTCACGATACCCGGCATGCAGCCAGGTTACTCCCACAATGTCACAAGATACGACGGTCAGAGTGTTACGTTATGGATCGGGGATACGACTCCGAAGCGATTCATCGTCAGGTTCGGGAGGAACTGCTCGCTGACTCCATCATCCCGATCCGTTCCTGGAACAATCAGATTATCGGAGGAAAGTACCGAAACGAGATGGCTGGAGAATTCGATGATACCAGATACCGGAGAAGACAACTTGTCGAGAACAAGTTCTCTGTCCTGAAAAGAAAGTTCGGTGGCGATCTAAAGGCTCGAATATTCTCAATTCAGAGAAAGGAAATCGCAGGGAAAATGATTGTTTGTAACATCCACAAGTTCTTACAATTTCTCGTCATGGAGGTTTTCTACAGAGCAAAATCATCCATTTTACGCAGAATAAGACCCTGCAATTTAGCGGACCATTAACGCCCCCCTTTTTCCGGACAGGCTTTGGGACAGGAAAAAATTGCGGGGAAATTTCAGGCCCTGGCGGGGCTGTAACGGGCATCCGCGAATTCTTCGACGGAGGTGAGTATGTTTGCACCAGAGATGCTACCGGGGCAATGACTATCACGCATGGTCGACAGCCACGAAATATTTTCTTTTTTGGTAGACTTCGATAAGGGTTTTTATATTTAGGGGGCGTCTGGAACTCAAATGAGATAATAATCTCCGCGTAACAATTTTAAAAAAATTTTTGCCCGTCACCTCGCACTAAAAAGGTACCGGGTCATACTCAAACGGATCGGTTTTTTAAAAAAATTTCCGGCACGGGCAATTTTTTGTGAAAGGGGCGCTGGATGAAAATGTCAGCTCCGCATGCTGGTATTTCGGCGTGTTTTTGTTGACGCGCAAAAGACCGGGGGGTTTGGTTCACCCGGTATGCCGCAAAACCATTTTGTTCACCGGCTTTTTCGCTGCATGACATCATGGGGCAAGCCTTCATCATCTTTTATCGCGATACTGGAAAACCAGTGACGTTGTATGACGGGGCAGGCTGATATCTTCATTGCAGATGCATCCGACAGGATGGCAGGTATCGATGCGGTTCTTCGCGAGTACGATCTCTCGGTCTTTGCCGGCGCAAACGTCGCCATAAAGGCAAACTTCAACAGTGACGACCCCTTCCCCGCATCCACGCATATTGATTCGGTCCGCGGTATTGTGGAAGCGATCCAGGACCAGGGGCCGGGACAGGTTACGCTTGCCGAGCGAAGCGGCATGGGAGAGACCCGGAAGGTCCTTGGGAACCGCGGGGTCGTTGCACTCTCCCGCGAGCTTGGCTTTTCCCTATCCGTGCTGGACGAACTTGACCGGCATGGCTGGACAGAAGTGCAGGCAGCAGGCCTCCACTGGAGCCGGGGATTTTTTATCGCGAGTCTCTTTATGCAAGCCGACCGGGTTGTCCAGGCATGCTGCTTGAAGACCCACCGGTATGGCGGGCACTTCACGATGTCGCTCAAAAACTCGGTAGGCCTTGTCGCAAAGAGAGTTCCCGGCCTTAACTTCGATTTTATGAACGAACTGCACGGGTCCCCAAACCAGCGGCTGATGATCGCGGAGATCAACAAGTTCTACACTACCGATCTCGTTGTCATGGATGCAACCGAAGGGTTCTCTACCGGGGGGCCGGAGCTCGGGAAGCTTATCCGGCCGGGCGTAATCATGGCCGGCAGGGACCGGGTCGCCATCGATGCAGCCGGCGTTGCACTCCTCCGGTCATATGGGACGTCACATGACGTGAGCGAAGGCCCGATCTTCTCGCTCCAGCAGATCGCCCGTGCCTCCCAGCTCGGCGTCGGGGTTGCGTCCCCGGACCTGATCCGGCTCGTCCCGCTGGACGAAAAATCAGAAGCAGTTGCAGGAAAGATACAGGAGCAGCTCGACATACAATAACACCAAAACCGCCGGGCCGGATGGGAACAAAAGCCGCAATCTCCGCCGGAAAATCCCGTTTCGTCCACAAAAGATATATTGGAAACAGGCCTTTTGTTGAGATCATGCAATACACCATTATCCTGGAATCCCAGCCGGAAGGCGGATACTCCGCCCGTGCGCTTGAGATACCGGGAACCCTCTGTTTCGGCAGCACCCAGAAAGAGGCGCTTGCCAGCATCAGGGAGGCGATTGTTGAGGTGCGGTATGCACAGAACCGGGAGATCCACGACACCATGAGTGCCACGAGCTCCGAGATCATCAAGATCGAAGTAGCAGATACCGCATAAGGTCCCGGGATTTTTCCGGGCCGGTAAATTCACATTATTTTTGGCCTCGTAATGGTCAGGGTTTTTGTCAGGAGATGAATGAGTGAAACGGTTACATGCCGGATTTTTAGAATTTTTTTGGAATGGACGGGATGTGTGGTATCCCGAATTGATTTTACACATATAACCATTTCTGCGCATAGTTCAGAATCCTCTCCGGGGGTAGACGGTACCAGAATGCGTTATAAGGCTCATCGTAATCGAGACTCATGTGAGGTTTGATGACATTGTGCCAGTGAACAATTTTATCGACAGAACCGAACTTCGCGATCCTTCGTTCGACTTCTCCGAAGAACCGTTCAATTTTGCCGTTCGTTTGAGGGTGTTTTATCCTGGTTGGGATGTGTTTGATGTTGTGATGAACAAGAAACTCTCCGAATTTATGATGGGCCTGTTCACGGTTTCGAGCTGAAACGAATTGTGTACCGTTGTCAGTAAGGATCTCGCGGGGCGTACCGTACATCTGGAATCCCTGATTCAGAACCGTGAGAGTGTTCTCGGTAGTTGGAGAATCGAATACCCCGTAGCAGGTGATGAGGCGGGATGAATCATCCATGAATGCGATCAGCCATTTCTTCGATCCATTAAGTTCGAACTCTTTCCAGTCTCCCTGCCACATCGACATGGAATGAGTACGTTCGTACCGAACATATTTCCGTTGTTGCCGTTTTTTCATGTTGATCTCCACCAGACCGTGGTTCAACAATACCCGATAGATTCGATTATGCGGGATATGGATCCCGAGTGTTTCCTCAATCTTTTTCTCCAGATGGATTCAGTACTTCTCTAAATTTACCTCCGTGAATTTTGGCAAGTCATCAATACTCTCAACCTCTGATCAACCAAACGGTCGAAGAACAGAAACAAATGAGACAAATTTGAGTTTTTTCCGAATCCCTTCCCAGACCAATAGCCGGAAGAAATCGAAACGGAACAAATCTTCAGCAACGGTTCTTGGTCCTCGTTGAACCTTAGAGAAGAACATCCATTGAAGAGAGACCCAGATATTTTTGAGAAGGAAAGAGATTATCGTCAGCAGGTACCGGATCACAACGTTTCTTGTGGATGTCCTTGCTTTCACGATATTCCGGATACGGTACGAAGACTCGATCGCAAACCGGTTCGTGTAGACCCGGTAGATCCGACGGGGTTTCCAGTTAATACCATACACGACGTAACCCAGGTTCACATTCCCGTATTTCTTATTCCTTCCCAGAAGGTACTGGACATCAATTGCCAGAGTAAGAGAAAAAGGTTCGCCAGTTCCCATCATCGTATACTGTGCATACCGGGAATGATTTCCCCGGAGTATTTTCTTGAGTTCTTCGCCGTGTTTTCTCACCGGAACAATGTGCGGGATCTTTTCCTTCTGGAGAAATGAGAACACATCTTTTGAGTAAAATCCCCGATCAAGACAGAGTACTTGGGTGTTCACTTTTGCGTTGTGGATTATGGCCAAAAATTTCCGGATGTACTCGACCTTTGACACACCCTTCTTCACCGGGAAAACTGCAAGGGTCTGCCGTTGACCTTTTGTTGTGATGGAGAGCGAAACATACGAGTAAAATGTGGTTGTTGATTTCTTCATTTTACTCTTGAGGACGTAATCTTTGTTCGCTTCGATAATTTCGCCATAATAAGGATCGTCGGTGAAATCTATGGCAAAATGATACGATTTTCCGGGAACAAGGATCTGATCGTTTGAATAGGTGAGGATCTTTGATTGTATTTCGAAAAGCGATTCTAAATCCACCTTCGATAAATGGTATCTGACTGACGTTTCACACGGGACTTTTTCTCCGGCCTTATTGATGGAATGCACGGATAGTTTGGTTGCTGACATCCCAACAAGTGACTGGATAAGCGTCTTTTGTCTCAGTGTTCCGTTGATGGAAATGGTGAGATTCCGGTTGATTGCATCCACTGCTATTTCGGAACAATCTTCTGCTCGGATCTCATTCTTTATTCGGCGGGTGAATTGTCGTCTATTTGCCATATGCGGCGCCCGCTGCCTATTTAGATCTGCCGGTTTTGATTAGCCTCGGCTAAAAATTAGTGAAGTACTGAATCTGGCCTTTAAAAATGGGTTTTGGAATTTTAAACCGGAGAATGTTAATAATCTTGAAACGTATATGACTGCCAAGGGGCATGAAGGGGGCTGGAACCCCTCATAATCACCACCTAGTTGAAAAATGAATGTGATAAAAATGGACAGAAAAAGGGTATTTTTTATCTCCTGCATAGTTGGGTTTGCGTTGATCTTTTTTGGAATTCTGATTTATGGATCCACGTGGTATGGAATCCTTATGTGGTTTAGCGGAATATGGGCGCTTTTTGTTTCAGCACTCTTATATATTTCAGAGATGTGGACCATTCTTGAAACCAGATCGAAAAACTTGCAAAGAATTGCTGATAAAATTGCTCTGTAGAAAACCTCTTCAAAATCGACGGCACCATGGACCGAAAGATCTAAGGTACATTGTCTCCATACTAGAGTGTGTGCTCAAAAAATACAGAGACTAGTAAGAAATCGACGAGCCGGAATATCAGGTTTATCCGAGCAGCGATTTCGATCGTGAAAGCAATACGACTCAGTCCGTATTCCTGTAAATATTCGAAAAAGATCTACACCCGGTATCAACTTCTCGTCCTGATTCTCTTCAAAGACTATCGGAATCAGCATTATCGCGAATTTGTTGAAGATATCGGAGACATGGAGTCGATCCAAAAGGAGTTGGAACTATCAGTCGTCCCTCATTTCACGACTCTTCAGAAATTCTTCTGTCGGATAAAAACCCTGTACCTCCGCTACGCATTCAGGAAAACGACGAGTCTGTTCTATTCCAACGATGATCCAATTGCGATTACCGCTGTCGATTCGTCCGGGTTTACCAGCGGATATTCGAGTCACTATTACTCAGCCAGAACCGGCAAAATCCGAAAACATTTCCTGAAAACTTCGATCTCGGTTGACACCGACACACAAGCGATCACCGGATTCATCACTTCGAAAAGCCGAGTTCACGATACCCGGCATGCAGCCAGGTTACTCCCACAATGTCACAAGATACGACGGTCAGAGTGTTACGTTATGGATCGGGGATACGACTCCGAAGCGATTCATCGTCAGGTTCGGGAGGAACTGCTCGCTGACTCCATCATCCCGATCCGTTCCTGGAACAATCAGATTATCGGAGGAAAGTACCGAAACGAGATGGCTGGAGAATTCGATGATACCAGATACCGGAGAAGACAACTTGTCGAGAACAAGTTCTCTGTCCTGAAAAGAAAGTTCGGTGGCGATCTAAAGGCTCGAATATTCTCAATTCAGAGAAAGGAAATCGCAGGGAAAATGATTGTTTGTAACATCCACAAGTTCTTACAATTTCTCGTCATGGAGGTTTTCTACAGAGCAGATAAAATTGAAACATTTGAAAGAGCCCAGGATCGCCGCCAATGAGCATTTTCAAAAATCCGAAACCACGCAACCAAAAAGCAAGATTCTTTCGAACCAGCAAAAAGGCACGACAGCGGGTGGGTTCATTAGTATAACCAAAATCAGGAGCCGGTGTTACCATGATATCCTCATGTAAAAAATCCAAGGCACGTAAAGAGAAGAAGAGATCAAAAATTGGCGATTTTGTCCTCGCAGGATCCATTCAATGAAACCAATTATGCCGGTATTGGTTCTCGCAGTTCTTGCGATTGGGTTAATTATCGTGGTGCCCGTAGGTGCCACTTTAAATTCTGTTGAGGTTAGCTCGAACGAGAACAATGCAAACCCGATAAAATTCTTTAATAATACACCCTATTTCATCATTCGTGGGTCTTATGAAAAACCTATTGTTGCACAGGATCTCTTCGCTTTAGAAAAAAACACCGATGAGACCTGAAGGTCACAGGCCTTACCCATGAAAATCAACAAGTGGTAAGAACTCATTTTGAACTACGGGCAGAGCAGGCTGTCGAATTTTTAGGATGCGATCCTGGGAAAAAAACTAACCGTTAAATTGCCATCGCAGGCCGTACTGCGACTTGATCGCGAATGCCAAATTGGCCAGGAAGGCAATTGATCTGCCCATAATTCGAGATCAACTATGACTGAACAAATTCATGTATCTGCTGGTCTGGACCTTCACAAGAAATTCATTTTAGCCACGATACTAACCGATGATGGGCACAAAGAACAGCGGCGATTTGAACGTACAGAAACCGGTCTGTTCGCGCTCAAAGAATGGACAATTAAGAACAAATGTGACGTGGTCGCATGTGAGTCTACGAGTGACTTCTGGGTACCGGTCTACGACATGATGCACGGGCATACACCCGTAATTGTCGGGAATGCCCGTGACATCAAGATGTTTTCCCACAAGAAAACCGACAAAGTGGATTCAGAACTTATCGCCCAACAGGCCTTGAAGGGAATGATCCGGCCTTCGAGAATATTTGCCCAGACCCATCGGGAATTTCGATCCCTTGTGCGACTCCGACACAAATTGGTCCAGAAACGAACCGACATAAAAAATGAGATCCATCATATCCTGGATTCGGAATTATTCCGGCTCTCATCGGTGCTGACCGATCTTTTTGGAAAGAGCGGATTGCGAATCCTTCGGGGCATTGTCGATGGAATGCCGATGACCGAAATCATAAAAACGCTTCCTCTTAATGTTCGTAAAAAGTCGGCTCAACTCGACGAAATCCTTCAGACAACGATTTCACCGGAAGCAATCTTCCGGCTTAAACACTGCCTGAATCTCCTGAAATGTCTGAATGATGAGATTGACGATCTTACTGACTGTATTTTTCAGTTCGCCGATGAGACTTTTGAACATGAACTCAAGATTCTCAAATCCGTTCCCGGAATTGGCAATATCGCCGCTGTAACCTTGATTGCAGAAATCGGGAATTTCTCGGATTTCTCCACTGGCGACAAACTTGCAAACTGGTTAGGGATAGTTCCAAATGTGTACCAGTCTGCTGACAAACTGAGAACCGGTTCTATCACGAAGCGTGGTTCAGAGCATGCAAGGTGGATCCTCGTTCAGATCGCTCACGCTGCTTCGAGAAGCCGAAATACGGTTTTCCGAAAGTTCTATGACCGGAAAAAGCCGGTTATTGGAACCGGTAAAACGATTGTCGCTTTGGCCAGGAAGATTGTAACCATCATATGGCACTTGATCACTCAAGATGAATTCTTTAATCAGGCCAATGGGGATTCAAATCCTTCAGCGAAAACGGTCAAAGTCCGAATTCCCGTTATCGCTACTCTCGGTGAAATCCTGAAGATTTTGAATGAGGCTGCTATTGTGTTGAAGGAATCAGATTCCGGAAGGGGTGATTGTTGACCTTATCCTCCTTCCGGATTTGAGATTTTCATGCCAAATGGTTTAGTGCCCGAGATACCCAAGGGCCGTATCGATTATCCGTACTGCACTTCCGCCACTCCCGAACCGGGAGAGATCCGGTGGATGGGCGGGGGTAAACCCGCTGGCAGCCTGGACGATACTGTCGTGATCGTCATCGACGAGAACATTCCACCCGTCCTCGATCGTCTCCACCCACTCGGTGTTCGGCCGGAGGGTTACACAGGGCCGCGAGAGGAAGAAAGCCTGTTTCTGGGCACCTCCCGAATCGGTCAGGAGTTTTTCAGCGTGGGCGATCATGCGGAGGAATTCGAAATAGCCCTGTGGGGCGATCGGGTGGACGTTTTCGGGAAGGGCGAGCGAGAGGTTCTGCAACCGGTTCCGGGTCCGGGGGTGGACCGGGAAGACGACCGGGAGCGGGAGATCGCCGAGTGCCCCCAGAATGTTCTTCAGCCGCACTGGATCGTCGGTGTTTGCCTCGCGGTGCAGGGTCAGGAGGAGATACTTCGATCCGGTGGGAAGATCCGCAAGAACCCGCGGGGAAGACTCTATCAGGCCACGGTAGTGTATGATGGAATCGAGCATGACGTCACCCGAGAGGTAAACGTTTTCACAAATACCGTTATTGCGCAGGTTGTCCACCCCACGCTGCGTGGGCGAGAAGAGGATATCGGAGAAATTGTCGATGACGACCCGGTTAATCTCCTCGGGCATGGTCCGGTCGAAACTCCGCATCCCTGCCTCGAAGTGCCCGACTTTGATCTTCGCCTTGTTGGCGGCAAGACCCACCGCAAGCGCCGTGTTCGTATCGCCGGTTACAAGAAGCATGGCCGGCTTCTCTTCCCGGAAAATCTGCTCGGATTTTGCGATCATCTCCCCGATCTGCTCCCCGGGGAGTTTCGAGCCCACACCGAGGTAATGCGTGGGATCTGGCATACGCATCTCGTCGAAGAAGATCTTGTCCATCTCGTAGTCATAGTGCTGCCCGGAATGGATGAAAATCGTAGCAACACCCCGCTCCTTCAGCTCCCGTATAATGGGCTCCACCTGGATAAATTCCGGCCGTGTTCCCGCTGCAACTGCAATTTTCACCGGTGTCATCATGCTCCAAGGCCCCAAAAAACCCTTCCGACAGCCGCTGCCCGCATCGGTTCAGCTCTCCTTCCGCTGTACGATCGGACAGCACAACTTCAGCCGTGCGATCAGGCCCTGATTGGGCCTGACTGTGTAATACACAAGGGTGATGAACACGACATATTCTATCGTGAAGAAGATGAGGGTCATGTACCAGCCCGGAGACCCGGCTGGATTCACGTACTGGGCGTTCGTGTATAACGAGCCGAAGATCAGTGGGAACTCGATATAGGCAAAGAGCTGAGCAGCATAGAACAACCCGATCTTGACCAGATCGTCCGCTACCAGGATCGCGAGGAGTGGCGTGAACCAGACGAGATATTGGGGACTGTGGAACTTTGTGAAGACGAAGAGGAAGAAAACGGCGCACAATATAAGCTTTAAAAAGGTCTTGTCCGACTGTTTCCTGCCCAGGAACGACAGGTAGACGAGCAGGAGGAGGCCGGCTGCCATGAGGACGTACATGACTGCCGAAACGACACCCGTTGAGATCCCGAGATGGAGAACTTCCGAGAGCCAGGCATAGATGGTGTAGGTTGCTGTATTCGGGTATACACCGACAGAACCGCCGGTTGCGAAGAGATATGTGCTCAGCGTCGACGGGCTGATGATCGCCAGGGGAATCAGCAATATGATGCAGAAAACAAGGAAGCACTTCCCGGCGGTGATGATCTCCTCTTTCAGGGCAGTCTTTTTCGCGTTGTACAGGACCATGAAGGGCAGGGCGATGACAGGGAAGACCTTTGCAAAGAAACCTGCTGACGTGTGGGCATATCCCCACATTTTCATCCCATATACCGTGAAGAGGATTCCCAGCATCAGGAGGGCGGTCGGGAAGGCGTCGGATTTTGTCACGACGAAATACGCTGCTGAGAACGCCGTCGCGTAAATCAGCCCTGCGTAGAATGCGGTCGTTTCGTTATAGATCTTCAGCCCGATGAGGTACACCGAGATCACGATAAGGATGTCGCAGAGGATCATCAGGGCCTGGAAGGAAAGGATGAATGCCATGCCATTCTGGGTCAGGACGGCCGGGATGAACGCGAGAAGGATCGGGATCATCGTCAGGATCGGGTACTCAAACGGATAGCTTACGTACGGTATCTGTCCATTCATGACGGGGGCAATTGCCTTGAGATACACCCCAAGATCGAAGTAGTCGACAAACGAGATCGCCTGGGTCAGTCCCAGGACGATGAACTTGACGACAATGGTGGCGACGACCAGGATAGCGATTTGGCGGATTGCCGTATCCTTGTCGAGGTTATCGAATTCATGTCCCATGAATGCAAATGGTATCGTCCCCCGTTTCCCTTTCCCGGCCGGGTTGCGCCCGGTGGTTCTCTCTTTCTTTCCCATGATTCCTCCTTCTCTAATCTGGTATGATGCTAGTTGGTACCTTTTCTACAAATACCCTCGGACTTCCGTGCCTGCTTTCAGGTTCGCTTTTTAGCTCCGTCCCCAGGTGAATCTCCGGTTGATGAGGAAATTCCAGGCGAACCCGATCAGGATTCCTATCAGGTCGGCGACATCGATCCTGATGCCGAAAGTCTGGTTGAGCACAAGGGCTACCGCGTAGTTGATGACTGCCCCGCCCGCCGAGACGAGATAGAAGAGTCGAAGCCGGTACCATGCTGTCGTGGCCTGTCTGAGGGACGCATCCCGGAAGGTCCAGCGATCGTTCCAGATGAAATTGTTCAGGATCGCCGTCACGATGGCGAAGAAGAGGGCGATAAAACCGGAGATCCCGGAGAAGAGCAGGATTTGGAGAATGCCAAGATTGACGACCATGCCGGAGATACCGACCAGGCCGAACTTGAAAATCTTCTTCCACTCCCGCCACGCCGCGCTCCCGTGGTGCCCGAACGAGTACAGGGTGATATCCGCCACCTGCTGGGCGTATTCGATAATGGTTTTTACCTTCAGCTTGCTCGTCCCGATCTCACGGTCGCTGAACTCAAAGGGGATCTCGGTATCCCGTTCCCAGACGCCCTTGCCCAGCACCTCCAGGAGGATTTTGTACCCCTTCGGTTTAAGGGGGGCATTCCTTACAACATCTTTCCGGACTGCAAAAAAACCGCTCACCGGGTCGGTGATGTCTGGAAATAACAATCTCCCAAAGAAGGTCGCAACGAGTGAGATGACGCGTCGCTTGACGGGCCATTTCTTAATTCCTCCCCCTTCCATGTACCGGCTTCCGATAACCACATCGTTACCGGCAAGGATCTCCCGATACATTTTCGGTATCAGGGCCGGGGGATGCGAGAGATCGGCATCGATGACAACAAAAATGTTCGATGAGGCACGCAAAAATCCTTCAGCCACCGACTGTGAGAGACCGTGATCTGCCGATCGAACAATTATTCTGACGTTTTTATTCGTTTCAGCAATCGAGTTAACAATAGCAATGGTTTCGTCCGGGGAGTTATCATCCACGACAAGAATCTCACCATTCAAACCGGCGGTCCGGAGCACCGAATCGACTTCGGTAATGATATTCCTGATATTCGCCTCTTCTTTGAATGTCGGAATTATTACCGTAAGCTCGTACATGGTAGCCTCTGGTCCAGGAAAATTATTTGGAGATCAAGAGATTTATGCCGGTATCCCGTCCGACCGTTTTTGTATGATCCTTAAGCCACGCGATAGCATCCCCGCCAGGATTGGCCGAATAGATGTCACCGGTTACAATGTAATACGTAGAAACATTGGTCTTCCCGGCAGTTTTTTGCATAGTTATCGCGTCGAGTCCCTGTGCATCGTTCGCCCCGAATTCAAACGTACCTGCAGTCGAGTTGGAGTAGTAGTAATCGAAAGGTTGTGCAATGTAGCCGGGAACAAGCACGATAACATCACCCGGTTTTGCCGTCTGCTGCATCGTCAGGGAAAAACCTCTCCAGTCATCCTTGACATACCCGGAATAAAAGCTGGTAAGGACCGGGACATTGATTACGATAAGGACAATGAGGAGGCCGTAAACGATTCCCTTGTGATTTACAAGCGAATAGAAAAGCCGGTATGAAACCGCGATCCCCAGCACAAAAACAGCTATGAAGAATATCAGGTATCTGGGGACCATGGGAATTTTGTAAGAGAGGACCAGACTGATGAGGAACGTCAGGGTGGTAAGAGTCACAAGAAAGATGCACTTTTTGCTATCAATCCGGAATGCCTGGATTATTCCGAGGATGAAGAGGATAACAAGCAGGTACATCACCAGCTCATTGAACCCTGCAAGCTGCAGGAATGTCTGGTAAATAACATCAAATCCCTGCACGCCGAAAGTCGGTCCCCCTGCCGTTCTCGATGCAAAGAGCTGAATCCCAAGAAGGATGAGCGGAAGACTGGCAAGACAGAAAATTACCACGGCAATAATGAGCATCTTCACATTCTGGAGATTCTCTTTAATATTCAGCAGCTGTATCGCGAGTGCATAAAGAACAAGTGCCCCTATTATGACAATCGCGTAGAAATGCGACCAGAACGCCAGGGCAGAAAGGATCCCGAAGAGTGCCCAGTTGCTCAACCGGTTGTCCTTCAGGGCTCTTAAGTAAAAAATCATCCCGAAAACGACAAAGAAGAACATGAGGGAATATGCCCGGGCCTCCTGGGAGTAATAGACGAGGAAGGGGGAGAAGGCAAATACCGCTGCGGCGATGAGCCCGGTTGTCCGATCCAGAAATTCCTTTCCGGCAAAATATATCAGAGGGACGGTCAGGACACCAGCAACAGCCGGGATAAACCGGAGGAAGAATTCATTATTCCCGAGCATGAGCATCCCGTGTTCAAGCCAGTAGAACAGCGGGGGATTGAATTCCCCGGATGCTGTTGCCTGCCATATTCCCTGGAAAGAATTGATAGCAAACGTGTAAGTTGAGGCTTCATCAAGCCAGAGCGAGTTGAACCCGAGGTTGTAAAATCTCAGGATAAATCCGATGAACGTAAGCGAGATGAGGAGCTGCACGTAGCGGCTGTGAAGAAGGGCATCCCTGACATTCGGGAAAGATAGATCCTTTACCGATTTCACCGGGGAAACATAATCCCCATCAAGATTGCATTCCGGATTAATGACCGCCTTCTTCCCTCTGGGATCCTCACGCTTCTTCGCCATCGCAATCATCTACTATTTCGTAAATGCTCTTTTATAGTTTCTTCCGTTCGTATCCGTCTGGAAAGCAGTTCTGCTTAGGCTTTGAGGAAAAAATCCGGTCCCGGGAAAAACGTGGAACCTTTACCTCTTTATGGGTTTTCCAGCGGCAGCTGTACGAAGAAAGACAGGTATTTCGTCCCTGGAACCTGCAACCATTGATGATCTTTCGAGCATCAGGTTCACCTTTTCCGCGGTCCCGACGTGCCGGAAATCTGTTCGCAGGGCTATCACCGGTTTTCCTTTCGCGTATGCGTATCCCATCTCCCAGGAAGTCCCGGAGTCTGCATCGGCACCGTCAATTATTGCAACCACAAAATCGGTTTTTTCAAGAGCGTCCACATGCTGGGAAAACATCCGTTCCAGCTCAGCCTCGCCCCGGGTTGCCGAATCATCTCCAACCTCCCGGGGCAGGTAAACCGAGAAGAGGTTCTCCCGCAGGAGAGTCGCGATCGACTCATTATACCTGCGCTCGGATTCTGAGAAAAGAGGTGCTGCGAGGTAAATCTTATAACGCCCGAATTCGGCTACATCGAATGCATCAATCTCCGGAAATGCCGATAAGAAAACGCCCCTCCCATCCCGTTTGGGATTCTCTTTGGACCTGCTGCCATAATAGTTCGTGGTGACCCCGCAGGTTGGCGAGGAATTCACACCGATAATGCAGAGAGGCGGGCCACGCCTCGCGATTTCCTGCGTGACCCTGGTAACACAGTCATCAAGGACCCGGGAAAATGCCGGAGTATTTAACCTTTCAAGAGATGTCCCGGGCTTTCGATCCGGCCCGAGATACAGGGTTTCCGGACAGGGAAGCGGAACCATTTCGATGTCAAATTCCCTGCAGCGTTCGATCGCCCTTTCAAAGAGGGCAATATCTGATGGTCGTGTGATTCCCTCCGCACGCAGAGCAGGACTGAGAATGCAAGGACTGCAAAATATATACATTGATACGGATATCTGCACAAGAGATGATCAATGGTACCCTTGTATGCTTACCGGGACAACAGTTGCGATCCCCGTAAGTGTACAGTGAAAAAACTCGAACGCGCCGGGTTCCTGAAAATTTTTCCGAGCCTTAACCAAGTCCACAAGAATACGCTTCTTCTCGATCCTACGGCCGAACAGGCGCTCTCGCCGGCCGACCGGTTCGTTCGATCGATAACCGTGCTTGACTGCTCATGGGAAGTTCTCGATACCGGCCAGGTTTCATCCTGGAGGACAAGGCGTGCCCTGCCATTCCTTATGGCTGCAAATCCGGTAAATTTCGGCAAACCCTGCAAACTCTCATCAGTAGAGGCGCTTGCTGCAGCAGTCTACATTCTCGGAGAAAAAGAACGGGCACGCGGGCTCCTCTCAAAGGTCAACTGGGGGATCCGGTTCTTGGAAGTGAACGAAGAACCGCTTGAACTCTATTCGGAAGCGAAGGACAGCACGGAAGTTGTGAAGATCCAGGCCGGTTATCTTTGACTTTTTCGCGCTGAAAGATCTGAAAGTGCGGTCGTAAATTTTCGAAATTGAGATGTCGGGAGCTTATCGCAAACGGCTCCCTCTGGCTGCTTGCTTAAGGAAGAGCCGGCACAACGTTTCGGAACCCGGGCCGGCCCGGGCCATGGGACCCCCCTCCCTCCCCCCACCCCCCCGATTTTCATTTTTTGCTATTTTCCTTATCCATTCTCCGACGTAAACCTTACTTTTCCGGATCTGTGCCGAAAGGGGGGTCCCCCCTCCCCCTCCATTGGCAGGTACCCCCCACCACCCCCTCCGGAAATTTTTGGGCAGCCCCCCTCCACCTCATGAGGGGGGGGCTCCGGCAGCGGTTACGTGCAGACATTCTGCCCGGCCCGGACGGAACCACGAGCGTATTATCCGTCGGAGGGGGCGTGTCTGCCGGGTCCTGGGGATCCATGAAATGCGCCAGGACCCCCTCCTCCCCCGGGGGGTGGGGGACCCCCCCTGCCCGGTTTTTACAACACCCCCCCACCACCCCGTTTCGGAAATTTTTGCCGGCCCCCCTCCCCCCATGGGGGGGCTTTAGATAGAGTCCCGGTAACGGTTCCCCAGGTTTGGTCCGCGACTTTGCGTGAAACATCAGGCCCAGGAGACCTGTCCGCGGGGTTCCCGAAAAAGAGCACCGGTATATCGGACAAGACGCCAATGAGGCGTGTCTTCCACGGGTCCGACAGCGGATGCCCGTGTCACCTGATACTTCCTGCCGGATCAATTAGGATAGTTTTTTCCGCTTCAACACAATGTACGATTGTATGATCAAGGTCGCTATCAACGGGTATGGTACTATCGGTAAGCGCGTTGCCGATGCGGTTGCGGCTCAGAAAGACATGAAGGTAATCGGGGTCTCGAAGACCCGGCCAAACGCGGAGGCGTTTGTTGCCAGACAGCGGGGATACCCGCTCTTCATCGCCGATCTTTCCAAGAAGGCTGCATTTGAAAAGGCGGGTCTCACGGTTGCCGGATCCTGCGAGGATATGTGCAAACTTGCGGATGTCGTTATCGATGCAGCCCCTGGCGACATCGGTGCGATCAACAAACCGCTCTACGAAAAACTCGGTGTTAAGGCCATCTGGCAGGGTGGGGAAGACCACGAAGTTGCGGGCTTCTCCTTTAATTCATCCTGTAATTACCAGGATGCCATCGGCAGGCAATTTGTCCGGGTTGTTTCATGCAATACAACCGGACTCTGCAGGATCATTAATGAGATCGACAAGGAATTTGGCGTAACCCACGTCCACGCTATCATGGTCCGGAGAGGCGCGGATCCCGGCGAGATCAAGCGGGGACCAATCGATGCCATCGTCCTTGATCCGGTCAGCGTTCCCAGCCACCACGGGCCTGATGTCCTCACGGTCCTTCCCCACATCTCGATCACTACCATGGCGATGATCGTCCCGACAACCATGATGCACATGCACGCGATCCGGATTTCGACAAAGAAAAATGTCAGCCGCGACCGGGTCATAGAACTTATCAACAACCACCCGCGCCTCGGCCTTATCAAGAAAATCGCGGGCATCAAAAGCTCCGCAGAGCTCAAGGAGTTCGCAATGGATCTCGGGCGGCAGCGGTCCGACCTGTACGAGAACTGTATCTTTGAGGAATCCATCTTTGCCGAGAAGAACGAGCTCTGCTTCTTCCAGGCCATCCACCAGGAAGCCGATGTCGTTGTTGAGAATGTCGATGCCATCCGGGCGATGATGGGGACCGAGAAGGACGCAAAGAAATCCGTTGAGATGACCAACAAGGCGCTCGGGTTTGTTCACATCCAGAATAACCATTAACACCCGGCATCACTCATTATTTTCAAATGGACGCGTACGAGCGTGTTACCCGGAATACCGTCGAAGTCGTAACGGATGAGGATCTTCGCGCACTTCTTTTAAAACCGACAAAAAAGGTTTACGCGGGTTATGAGCCGAGCGGGGAGATCCATCTCGGCCACCTCGTTACCATCAACAAGCTCATCGATATGCAGGCCGCAGGGTTTGAGGTCACCATCCTGCTCGCCGATCTGCATGCCTTCCTCAACCGGAAGGGAACGATGGAAAAAGTCGGGGAACTCGCGGAATACAACAAACGCTGTTTCGAGGGGCTCGGACTGAAGAACGTCCGGTACGTTCTCGGCTCCGACCTCCAGCTCAACCGGGAGTACGAGCTTTTGGTCCTCCAGCTCTCCCAGGAGATCACTCTCAACCGGGCAACCCGGAGCATGGACGAGGTAGGAAGACAGATGGATCACCCGACCGTGTCCCAGATGATCTATCCCATCATGCAGATGGCCGATATCGCGATGCTCGGCCTCGATGCAGCCGTTGGCGGCATTGACCAGAGGAAGATCCATATGCTCGCGCGAGAGCACCTCGTAAACTTTGGCTACCGGGCACCAGTCTGCATTCACACACCCATCCTTAACGGTCTTGACGGGAAGAAGATGTCCTCATCGCAGGGGAATTACATCTCTGTCGCAGACTCGGAAGAAGAGATCCGGAATAAGTGCCAGAAGGCGTTCTGCCCGCCGGAGATTCCCGATAACCCGATCCTCCAGATATTCCAGCACCATATCTTTCCCCGCCTGCCGGAGATCACGATCGTCCGGCCCGAGAAGTTCGGCGGGAACCGGACATTTTCCAGCTATGCCGGGCTTGAAGCCGCGTACGGTCTCCATGAGGTTCACCCAATGGATCTCAAGAAATCCTGCGGTGAATCGCTTGTCACCATACTCGCCCCGGTACGCGATTATTTAAAGTGACGGGCAAGAGTAGTGCATGATGAGTGGGGCTTCCAATTGAGTATCGATAAACAACTGGACCAGTTCGACAAACGTCTCGAAGAGATGGGTGTCCGTATCAAAGATGCAAACATGCTCAAGGTACGCGAGGATGTATTCGATGAGGTTACGTTCATCGCGCTGTACAAGCTTGTTCATAAAAAATGGCTCTCGGTAATCGGGGGTTCCATCAGCACCGGGAAAGAAGCAAATGTTTTCTATGGCGAACGCGACGGCGTTCCGGTCGCCATCAAGATTTACCGGATCCGGTCTGCGAATTTCACCACGATGAGCTCCTATATTATCGGGGACCGGCGGTTCTCCAGCGTAAAGAAGGCAAAAAAGGAGCTCATCTTTGCCTGGACAAAGAAGGAGTTCTCCAACCTGATGCGGGCAAAGGAGGCCGGCCTTGCCGTTCCGGAACCGCTCGTGTGGTCGAGGAATATCCTCATAATGTCGTTCATCGGCGAGGGGGAAAGCCCCTATCCCCAGCTCAGGAATGCCGAGCTCAAAGATCCGGCCGCGGTCTATGCCTCGATCATCGCGAGCATCGGGATCCTCTATAAGGAAGGAGGCCTGGTCCACGGAGATCTCAGTGAGTTCAACATCCTCTATGGGGATAAGCCATATCTCATCGATATGGGACAGTCGGTCACAAAAGATCACCCCCGGGCCTTATTCTTCCTCATGCGGGATATCCGGAATATCAACAGGTACTTTAAAAACCGGTGTGATATTCGCGAAGATGTCGGGATCTTCAATGCCATTACCGGACTCGATACAGAAGAACCATAGGTACATGTATAATGCAAGAATGGATACCATAGAACTGCCAGATCAACTACAGGTATTTCATACGGGTAATCTCATCAAAAAAAGGTGAACATACGAAATGTTGCAGGAAATTAAAATCAACTCCATCCGGGTCGGTGTCCTTATAGGGAAAGGAGGGGCGACAAAAAAGGAGCTCGAAACCCGGACCCATTCAGCAATAACCATTGACAGCAAGGAAGGTCTCGTAAAGGTCGAAGGAGATGATGAGCACACCGTATCCCTGCTCAGGGCGGTGGAGGTCATCAACGCGATCAACCGCGGTTTCTCCCCAGAACGGGCATTCGAGATGATCGAAGATGAGGATCTCCTGCTGGATGTCATCGACCTTACAACCATGGCCGATGGTCCAAAGCAGCTCGACAGGCTCAGGGGCAGGATTATCGGGAAAGATGGAAGGGCACGCGAACAGATCGAGGAGATGACCGATGTAGAAATCTCCGTATTCGGAAAGACGGTGGCCCTGATCGGGTATCCCGAACAACTCAAGACGGCACGGGCCGCAGTCGATATGCTGATACAGGGTGTACCACACGAGAATGTCTTTGCCTTCCTCGATAAGAAAAAGAAAGAAGCAAAGCGGGACATGATCAGTTACTATTACTGATTCCGGGAGAATCCAGGGTTTTCTTTGATCCTTCAATAAAAGAGTACGCCAACATTTCCCATGGAACATAAGTAACCTGAATCGAAGCGCGTTTATGAAAACGACAGAATTTACAGAATTTTTGGAGTGGAATACGAGGGGTCGCGAACACGCGCGGTGAACAATGCAGATACGAGACCTTGCCCTCCCGGAAACGTTGAAAAACCGCTACCTGTCATCGGGAATTGATTCACTCTATCCTCCGCAGGCTGACTGCGTCACCCGGGGTCTGCTCACCGGTAAGAACCTCCTTATTGCAATTCCCACCGCAAGCGGTAAGACACTTATCGCCGAGATGGCGATGCATGTCCACATTGCAGCCAAAGGAAAGTGTCTCTATATTGTTCCTCTGAAGGCTCTTGCCAGCGAAAAGTTCGAAGAGTTCGGAAACAAAGAAGTGAGGGTCGGTATTGCGACCGGTGATTTTGACCGGCGCGACGATATGCTCGGGCGCAATGACATCATCGTTGCTACGAGCGAGAAAGTGGATTCTCTCCTTCGTAACAGCGCGTCCTGGATTGCAGATATTACCCTTCTTGTCATCGATGAAGTTCACCTCATCGATTCCGAAGGACGGGGACCGACGCTCGAGATGGTCATTGCCAAGCTGCGATACCGGAACCCCCGTATGCAGGTGATTGGGCTCTCCGCAACGATAGGGAATCCCGGCAAACTGGCGGGGTGGCTTGATGCTGATCTGGTGACCAGCTCGTGGCGTCCCGTCGATCTCCGGCCCGGAGTATTCTGCAATGACCAGATCCATTTCCGGGACTCAAAGCGTAATGTCAAGGTTGTCTCGAAGAACTACGACGATCTCAATCTCTGCATGGATACCATTGCGGAGGGGGGGCAGTGTCTCGTTTTTGTCTCCTCGCGTCGTAATGCTGAGGCTTTTGCAAAGCGGGCTGCCAGCTCAATCAAGAGCGAGGATCCCGCTCTTGCTGCCTATGCAGAAAAGCTCCGCGATATTGCCGAAACGGAGATGGGAAAGACCCTTGCCCTCTGCGTTGATAAGGGTGCTGCGTTCCACCACGCCGGCCTGAGCCGTGCCGAGAGATCCATTGTCGAAGAGGGATTCCGTAAAGGACTCATCAAGTGCATCTCTTCGACACCGACACTTGCAGCAGGTCTCAACCTTCCCGCCAGGAGGGTGATCATTCGTGATTACCTCAGGTTCACCGCGGGCGAGGGGATGCAACCGATCCCGGTCAGCGAATATCACCAGATGGCCGGAAGGGCAGGGCGTCCCCGGCTGGATCTGTACGGTGAAGCAGTGCTTATCGCCAAGGATGAGGCCGGCGTGGCAGAGCTCTTTGATTGTTATATTGATGCTCCCGCAGAAGACGTGCATTCAAAGATCGCCGATCCTGCAGCGCTCTACACGCATGTTCTCTCCCTCATCGCCTCAGGTTTTGCAGACACCCGGTCCGAGCTCGCGAGGTTTATGGAGCGGACTTTTTACGTCCACGAACACCGACAGGGCCGCGTAATGCAGAAATCCGTGGAGACTGCGCTCAAATTCCTGATAGCAGAAGAGATGGTCATGGATGTTGGCGAACACCTCTGTTCAACAGAATTTGGCACGCTGGTCTCGCGCCTGTATATCGACCCGCGGAGTGCCGCGATGATTGTGAAAGCTCTCCGGGCGAAAAAGGAGTACGCAGATCTCGGGCTTCTCCAGCTCATCTGCAGTACACCGGATATGCCAAAACTCTATGCCCGCAATGCCGATATCAGCGCTCTGAGCCGGATGGTCGAGACCCATGAAAAAGAACTGTGGATGGAACTTCCTGTTGACGAGGATGAGGCTGAGCTTTACTACCGGGCCCTGAAAACGACTATGCTGCTTGCGGACTGGACGGATGAGATGACCGATACGAAGATCTGTGAGCGGTATGCGGTCGGACCCGGCGACATCTACGGGATGGTCGAGAGCATCAACTGGCTCCTGCACGCGACTGCCGAGCTCTCCCGGATGTTTGCCTCCGCATTCCAGCCGGGGATACGGGAGCTGGAGATCTGCATGAAGAACGGTATCCGGCGGGAGCTCCTCCCGCTGGTTAAACTCAGGGGCATCGGCAGGGTTCGTGCAAGACGGTTGTTCAACAACAACCTGAAAACACCCGATGAGGTCCTGAAAGCTGGCATCGAGGAAGTGACCAGAATTATTGGAAGGGGCATTGCGGAACAGATCTTTTACCAGCTGCAGGGAAATAAGAGACCAGTAGCAACAACCCGGGAAGATGGTGCATCCGGCCAGGCAACCCTCTTCCAGTTCCGGTGATTATATGGAAAACATCGTGGAAAGTACAGAGATTCCCTGCGGGATACGGGCGGCACACTGCACGATCTCCGATAAAACCGGCTTCCTGCAAAAAATCCAGGATATAGCTGGCGGATACCAGGCGCACATCATCTGTTTCGATGCCGACAAACTGGCCGGAATACGACATGTTCAGGCAGCGCTCGTTCATGCACGCCGATCCTTTAAGAATGGGAAACAGATCTCCAATACCTTTGAGATGGAATCGCTTCTGTATGCTGCGGGCTCCCGGCAGACGAGTGTGGCTGCATCGTTCGGGCTGCACGATGGTAAGAATCGCCTGTATATTGCCTGTTGCCCGGAGCGGGAGGGGGTGTGGAAACAGCTTGGCTGCCTTGTTGAGTTGTGTCATGAGCGGGATCCATGGGGAGAGATCTCACCGGAGAAACAAGCACACCTCATGGAGCTTTTTGACATTTCCAACAAGGAACTCGGAACCACGACACCGTGTTCCTTTGTCAATCTCGTTCTGGAACGTGTCGCCATGCTTGATGTTTACCGGTAACTTTTCTGACGGTCCTGGTTCGGGACCAGGCAGGAAAAACCCCGCCCTGATTTTCAGGCGCCGTGCAGAATACGCGCATATCACGGATAAAGAGATCCCGGTATGTTAAAATCGTTGAGAGGATTGCTGTTAACCCCTGATTTCCCATCAAATCCCTCGACGAAAGAGGGCCTGATATCGAGGGATAATAGTTATTCTCTTGAGAAAAAAATGGGGGTGGACTGGGGGGAATCCATTTTTCTTACGTGAGAGGAAACCTTGTACTTACCTTTTCCCGTGGGACAGGATATGGGCAATTTCCGGAATGATGAGTTCTTTTGTTGCAAGAGTAACCGCCGGGGTTGATCCCGGGATACAGAAGATTGCACATCCATGCAGGATCCCGGCAGTTGCACGAGACAACATGGATGAGGTCCCAATTTCTGTCATGCTTTTCATCCGGAAGAGCTCCCCGAATCCTTCGATCTCTTTCTCAAAAACCGGGGAGATGGCCTCAATCGTGCAATCATCGTGAGTGAGACCGGTTCCCCCATTGAACACAATGCAGTTGTTTTCTTTCATTGCGGTGTACAATTCATCACGAATCGCATCGATTCGATCAGGGACAATAGCGTAGTGAAGTACCGGGATCCCCGCACCATGGAGCATGGTTTTGATTGTCGTGCCGCTCGTATCGTTCTCCGGCTTCCGGGTGCTTGAGACGGTAATCACAGCCGCCTTTATCGTAATGTTCTGGACATGGTTTGAAGACATGTAACTCAGCTTACCAAGAATTGCAACCTGAATGCAATAATTATATGGATTTGCTCCACGGAATGGGTTTATCTCAGATTTCACCCGGTGTTTTGTCTGGTTAGTACCCACCAGGAGATGCTATTAGAGATGTATCGAAAGGGTATTGCTGGTAACCTCCGGTTTTCCATCAATCCCTGTATGAATGAGGGTCTGAAAATCGAGGGTTAAAACGTTATTTTAGCCTCTGTTGAAACGGGTATGAACAAGGCGTTCACACCAAAACCATGAAAACACCCACGATGCCTGCCCACATTATTACAACATGACCCCGGGGGTTTATTCTATTTCCATTCTGTGTGCCTGTGGCCGCAGGCATCGTGGGTGTTTCATGGGAAACTCTCAGATAAAACCGAAATAGATCTTCCTTTTCCTCAATCCAGGCAATTTACGCTTGATTTCCAAGGGGATTTAACAGAGCCGTTATTCTCTAACCTTTTGTACCACAGTACTTCTCTAAATTTACCTCCGTGAATTTTGGCAAGTCATCAATACTCTCAACCTCTGATCAACCAAACGGTCGAAGAACAGAAACAAATGAGACAAATTTGAGTTTTTTCCGAATCCCTTCCCAGACCAATAGCCGGAAGAAATCGAAACGGAACAAATCTTCAGCAACGGTTCTTGGTCCTCGTTGAACCTTAGAGAAGAACATCCATTGAAGAGAGACCCAGATATTTTTGAGAAGGAAAGAGATTATCGTCAGCAGGTACCGGATCACAACGTTTCTTGTGGATGTCCTTGCTTTCACGATATTCCGGATACGGTACGAAGACTCGATCGCAAACCGGTTCTTGTAGACCCGGTAGATCCGACGGGGTTTCCAGTTAATACCATACACGACGTAACCCAGGTTCACATTCCCGTATTTCTTATTCCTTCCCAGAAGGTACTGGACATCAATTGCCAGAGTAAGAGAAAGAGGTTCGCCAGTTCCCATCATCGTATACTGTGCATACCGGGAATGATTTCCCCGGAGTATTTTCTTGAGTTCTTCGCCGTGTTTTCTCACCGGAACAATGTGCGGGATCTTTTCCTTCTGGAGAAATGAGAACACATCTTTTGAGTAAAATCCCCGATCAAGACAGAGTACTTGGGTGTTCACTTTTGCGTTGTGGATTATGGCCAAAAATTTCCGGATGTACTCGACCTTTGACACACCCTTCTTCACCGGGAAAACTGCAAGGGTCTGCCGTTGACCTTTTGTTGTGATGGAGAGCGAAACATACGAGTAAAATGTGGTTGTTGATTTCTTCATTTTACTCTTGAGGACGTAATCTTTGTTCGCTTCGATAATTTCGCCATAATAAGGATCGTCGGTGAAATCTATGGCAAAATGATACGATTTTCCGGGAACAAGGATCTGATCGTTTGAATAGGTGAGGATCTTTGATTGTATTTCGAAAAGCGATTCTAAATCCACCTTCGATAAATGGTATCTGACTGACGTTTCACACGGGACTTTTTCTCCGGCCTTATTGATGGAATGCACGGATAGTTTGGTTGCTGACATCCCAACAAGTGACTGGATAAGCGTCTTTTGTCTCAGTGTTCCGTTGATGGAAATGGTGAGATTCCGGTTGATTGCATCCACTGCTATTTCGGAACAATCTTCTGCTCGGATCTCATTCTTTATTCGGCGGGTGAATTGCCGTCTATTTGCCATATGCGGCGCCCGCTGCCTATTTAGATCTGCCGGTTTTGATTAGCCTCGGCTAAAAATTAGTGAAGTACTGGTACCACAATGATCAAACCTGCAATGACCGGACCTGGTACCCTTTCACTTCCACTGGAATGGAAAATGCATGTACCCGTTTGACCTCGTTTTGTTTCTGAAATTTTTCTCAGACTCATTTCGATCCCGTTATATACAATAAAAATCCAAATTTTAAATGACTCTTTTTCAGGAAAAACCACAAGATATGCGAGGTCTTTTCCGCAAATATTCCACACGAAACAAAGGGGTCCCCCCCCTTCCGGAGCATTTTCCTGAAAAATTCCCTGAGTTAAGCAAATTTGCAAAAAATGGAAGACAACATGAACAAAGTATAAAAACAGAAGAACCAGCAGACAATTTTAATTTCCTTTAATTTCTTTTCTTTTCCTGGATTTCGAATAATTTAACGGATTTCCAATGGAACCAAAGGGGTTTATAAGCAACGTGAACCGATCGCTTTTTAGTCTTCGTGAACCAACTCTCAGCTCCACAGTGTGATCATGCCAGAACCAGAAGACCCTCAAGCGGGATTATTTAAAAAATATCTCACCAATAACAGGATATTCCGGGATCGGGAGGTCCTGCGCCACTCGTACCGACCCCAGATCCTTCCCCACCGGAAGCCCCAGATCGAAGAGGTCGCGTCCATTCTGGCACCATCGCTCAGGAATGAAACCCCATCGAATATTCTTATCTATGGAAAGACCGGAACCGGGAAAACAGCCTGTGTCCGGTACGTTGGAACCGAGCTTGAAAAGACCAGCAGCAATATGGGAACAATCTGCAGGATTGTCCACCTGAACTGCGAAGTCATCGATACCCAGTACCGGGTACTTGCCCAGATAGCAAAATGTCTCGATGATGTTGATGCAGCAGCAAGTGACAAGACCCGGATACACATCCCCATGACCGGGTGGCCTACCGACCAGGTGTATTCTGAGCTCAAAAACCAGCTTGAAGCCGGTGGCGGTGTCCTTGTTATCGTGCTCGATGAAATCGACAAGCTCGTCAAAAAGAGCGGGGACGACACGCTCTACAACCTCACGAGAATCAACTCAGACCTCAAGAACTCGAAAGTCAGCATCATCGGGATCTCCAATGACCTGAGCTTCAAGGATTTCCTTGACCCCCGGGTACTGTCATCCCTTTCGGAGGAAGAGATCGTATTCCCTCCCTACAACGCTCCCCAGCTAGTAGACATCCTTACCCAGCGTGCCGATGGGGCATTCATACCGGGAGCACTTGCTGAAGGAGTGATCCCTCTCTGCGCAGCGCTGGCAGCCCAAGAGCATGGCGATGCCCGGCGAGCTCTTGATCTCTTCCGGATCTCCGGTGAGCTTGCGGATCGCGACGAGTCTGCCCAGGTTACGGAAGAACATGTCAAGCAGGCCCAGGCGAAGATCGAGACCGACAGCATGATCGAGTGTATCGCGACGCTGCCGACACAGAGCAAGCTCATCCTGTTCTCGATGCTCACCATGGAACAGCTCGGCCAGAATATCTTTACGAGCGGAGAGGTCTCCCGTATCTACCAGGATCTCGCACCGACTGTCGAGCTTGACATTCTTACCCACCGCAGGATTACCGATCTCATATCTGAGCTGAACATGCTCGGCGTAATAAACACCCGTGTTGTCAGCCGGGGGAGATATGGCAGGACTAAGGAGATGTGGTTCGATGCCAACACCGCCAAGATCCGGGAAGTCGTACTGAAGGATCCACGGCTCAACGAGCTTAAGGATCTCGACCCCAAACAGAACGAGGCAAAGTGGACGACAAAGACATGGTTCAGGTGAAAACTATGGATGGAAAGGACACAGACATCCTCCAAATCCTGGAGGAAAACAGCCGGCTTTCAGCAGATGAGATCGCATCATTGGTCAGCCTCGATACCTGCGAGGTCCAGGAACGGATCCGTGCACTCGAATCTTCACAGGTGATCAGGGGATATTCAACGGTCATTAACTGGGAGCGTGCAGGAAACGGGGAGGTCTCTGCAATTATCGAGCTGAAAGTGAACCCGGAGAGAGATTATGGCTACGACAGGATTGCAGAACGCCTTTCCCGGTTTAAGCAGGTCCGGACCCTGCGGCTGATGACCGGTACCTACGATCTCCAGCTTCTTGTGACGGGGAAAAATATGCAGGAGGTCTCCCGGTTCGTATCGGAGCACGTGGCTCCCATGGACCGGATCCGGGAAACCGCGACACACATTATCATGAAATCCTACAAGGAGAACGGTAACACGCTCTTTTTGCAGCAGGAACCGGAACGTCTTCCGTACTCGTTCTGAGGTCGTAGTATGCGAAAATTTGTATCAGAGCGTGCAACAGCGATTCCGCCATCGGGGATCCGGAAATTTTTTGATCTTGCTCTCACGATGGAGAACGTCATCTCGCTCGGTGTCGGCGAACCGGATTTCCGCACGCCGTGGAACATATGCGAATCAAGTATCTATTCGGTTGAGCAGGGAACAACCTCGTACACGCCAAACCGCGGTCTCCAGCCGCTCAGGGAAGCCCTGTCGCGCTACCTGGCGCAGCGCTACAACCTTCAGTACTCCGCAAATGATGAGATGATCATCACGACCGGTGTCTCGGAGGGTCTCGATATCGCCATCCGGGCTGTCGTTAATCCGGGTGACGAGGTTGCCATTGCCCAGCCGGGATACGTGTCCTATGGGCCCTGCGTTACCCTTGCCGGGGGAAAGCCGGTACCGGTGCCGTGCTACGAAAAAAACCGGTTCAAGCTCACACCGGAACAGTTGCAGGAAAAGATTACCGGTAAGACAAAGGCCCTGATTATCAACTTCCCCAACAACCCGACCGGGGCAGTCATGACCGCAGACGATCTCAGGGCGATTGCCGATATCGTGACCGATCGCGATCTCGTACTCATAAGCGACGAAGTGTACGCTGAGCTGACGTACGAGGGATCCCACTGCGCTGCGGCAACGATAGACAGTCTTCGCGAGCGGACGATTACGCTCAACGGGTTCTCCAAAGCCTACGCTATGACCGGCTGGCGCATTGGCTACCTGTGCGCCCCAAAAGAACTCTCGGATGCGGCTCTCAAGATCCACCAGTATGTCATGCTCTGTGCACCGGTGATGGGACAGGTCGGGGCGCTTGAGGCAATCCGATCGGCAGAGGATGAAAAGAACGACATGGTAAACGAATACCGTCTCCGCCGGAACATGTTTGTCGCCGGGCTGAACCGGCTAGGCCTCACCTGTCATGTCCCGGAGGGCGCATTTTATGCATTCCCTTCCGTCAAATCAACCGGTCTCTCCGATGTAGAGTTTGCAGAGCGCCTGCTCAAGGAACAGGGGGTCGCCGTTGTTCCCGGCAGTGTCTTTGGGCCCGGTGGGGAAGATCATCTCCGGTGCGCATATGCCGTCTCCCGGAAAGAGCTCGCCGAGGCACTGGGAAGAATGGAGACTTTCATCCAGGGCCTGTAAATTCCTCAAAAACTATTTTTTTATGGCGTTTCCGTGCTCGTAAGCATTTTTTATGTTTGTACGTTTACCCCTCTACGTCCTCGCTTGACGACCCGGGGGATAGTTTATTTCCCGGATTGATCAATACTACATGAAAGACAATGAGCTGTACAATCATCGTTGGTGGATTTTTTGGGGATGAAGGGAAGGGCAAGGTTGTTGCCCACATCGCCGATAAAGACAAACCCGTAATCATCTCCCGCGGCGGTGTTGGTCCGAATGCCGGACACACTGTCCAGGTTGGAGCCAAGGAATATGGCGTTCGCATGGTTCCCTCCGGTTTTGTTTACAAGGATGCAAAACTCTGTATCGGGAGCGGGGTTCTCGTCGATCCCCGTGTCCTGAAACAGGAAGTGGAGATGCTCGGTGTCAGGGGAAGAGTTTTTGTCGACAGGCGCTGCGGTATCATCACCGAGGATCACATCGCCCGCGACAAGGGCAGCGACCACCTGTCAAAGAAGATCGGCAGCACGGGATCGGGATGCGGGCCGGCCAACGCCGACCGTGTCATGAGAGTTTCACCGCAGGCAAAGGATGTCCCGGAGCTTGCCGAGTACCTGATGGATGTCCCAAAGGCGATTGATGACGAGCTCAGGAAGGGAAAGAACATCCTCCTTGAAGGAACCCAGGGATTTGGCATCTCCCTTTACTATGGAACCTATCCGTTCGTGACCAGCAAGGATACATCAGCCTCGCAGATTGCGGCAGATAACGGAGTAGGACCGACGAAGATCGACGATGTCATCGTTGTTTTCAAAGCGTACCCGACCCGGGTCGGCGAAGGCCCGTTAAGCACCGAGATGCCGGTTACCGAATCCGATGCCATGGGCATCCAGGAGTTCGGGACCGTTACCCACCGGAAACGCCGGATCGGTGACTGGGATGGAGGCATGGCGAGGTATTCTGCGATGATCAACGGCTGCACCCAGGCGGCGATCACCGGTATCGACCGGGTGGACAAGGAATGCTTCGGAGCCACAAAGTATTCCCAGCTCACAAAGAAGGCAAAGGATTTCCTGAAGATTGCGGAAGACGACATCGGAAGCCCGATAACCCTGATATCAACCGGGCCCGAAGTCACCCAGATCATTGACCTGAGAGACGAGCTGGTATGAGACGAAGCCTCATGGATATCCTCTGCTGCCCGGTCTGCAAAGCAGAAATCACCCTTACCGTGGAGACCGAGGACGAGAAGGAGATCCTTGAAGGAACGCTCCATTGTGCAAGATGCAACGTTGACTACCCCATCCACGAGGGGATCCCAAACCTCCTGCCCCCGTCAGTCAGGGAATAACCAGGTGCAATATGAACCTCCCGCTGCCGATAGATATGCTCCTTGCAGATGCGGGAGGATATGAACAGACATACGAGATTTATCTCAACAGGAGCGGGATAAATTCGATCGAGGTGCCACGCGGTAAGATTCAGGTAGAGGTGGGGGGCCAGCTCCGCCTGAAGTTTCTCAACCGGGGTGCACCGATCCATATCACCATGACATCCTCGAACGCGGGGATGTTTACCAGTTTTTTTCACGAGAACATGTATGTCGTGGACCCGGTCAATTTCACCGTCCCGATAAGCAGTGAAGCAGAACCCGGTTCGTTTGATCTTGAGATCCTGTCGGGGTATGGTGTCACAAAGTCGATCCTCCGTGTCAACGTGATATCCAAGGAGGCCGACGGGAAAATGGAGGAGAAAGCAGATTTCCCGCTCCAGCCGGTGCCCCATGGGAGGCCACATCTCCTTATGGTGATGATGGGAGTTGCGCTTATCCTGTACTGCAGCTGGTTGTATACGGATATTGAGTCCCTGAACATTGCGGCGTTCATTACCCTGATTATCGGTGCTCTGTATACATGGTATCGCCAGAAATAGCGATCGCGGCTGCCGGGATTGTCCTGTTCGCTGCTCTTCTCATCGACCGGATTACCGGTGACCCGCATTCGTCCCTGCACCCGGTTGCACTTCTTGGCAGGTTCATTGGCACATGGGGAAAACCGGGGTATTATTCTCCCCGTATGCAGAGAATTGCGGGAGTCGTATTCTGGTTTGTCACTGCATTCCTCTTTGTCCTTCCCTTTTATTGTATCACTCTCTTTGCTCCGTGGTACATCTATCTCATCCTGGCACCGTTCCTCCTGAAAGTAACCTTTGCCTGGCGCTCACTCGAGGAGCACACCCTTGCGGTTGTCCAAGCCGTGAAAGATGGCGTTGAGAACGGGAGAGAGAAGGTAAAGCTCCTTGTCTCCCGGGATACCGCCAGCCTTGACCGGGATCATATTCTCTCTGCCGGGTACGAATCCATGACCGAGAATCTTACCGACAGCATCATCTCACCTTTGTTCTACTTTTCCCTCTTCGGCCTCGCAGGAGCCGCAGTCTACCGGGCGGCAAACACGATGGATGCCATGCTCGGGTACCGGGACGACCGGATCAGGCTTGGGTGGTTTTCCGCACGCATGGACGATATCATGAATTTCATTCCTGCGCGGGTGACGGTTTTTCTTCTCCTCCTTTATTTCCTTTTCAGGGGAAGATCTTCACACGCGTTCCGGGTAATGCGCCGGGATGGCTCTCAGCGCCCGGGATTCAACGGGGGCATTGTTATGGCAGCGATGGCCGGAGGCTGCGGGACACGGTTCGAGAAACCGGGAGTTTACACCATCGGCGACGGTAAACGATCTCTTGATGAGGCCGGGCCGGATATCCTGCGGGCAACCCGGGCCGTGACGCTCATGTTTGCTGTTGCAGCCGGGGGTACTCTGATTTTATTGGGATCATGGATCAATAGTACCGGCATATGAAACTTGAAGAACTGAGATTTGGCACTGAGCTCCTCAAGCGCGGCTTTGCATCCATGCAGAAAGGGGGCGCAATCATGGATGTCGTGAATGCCGAGCAGGCCGTAATTGCAGAGGAGGCCGGGGCAGTCGCAGTGATGTCGCTTGAACGGGTTCCATCCGATATCCGTAAGGCGGGAGGCGTTGCCCGGATGGCAGATCCCGAGAAGGTTATCGAGATCATAGAAGCGGTTTCGATCCCGGTAATGGGCAAAGCACGGATCGGGCATTTTGTCGAGGCGCAGGTCCTCGAGGCACTTGGCGTTGACATGATCGACGAGAGCGAAGTGCTGACCCCGGCAGACGAGCAATACCATATCGATAAGAAACTCTTCAAAGTCCCCTTCGTCTGCGGTGCCCGCGATCTCGGCGAGGCCCTCCGGAGAATCAACGAAGGTGCGGCCATGATCCGTACCAAGGGAGAGGCGGGAACCGGAAACGTCGTCGAAGCCGTGCGCCACATGCGGACTATCATGGGAGAGATCCGGATGCTCAAAGGGATGGAGAAGCAGGAGATGATCGATTACGCACGAGACATTGAAGCCCCGGCAGAGCTTGTTATCGAATGTGCCGGGCGTGGACGGCTTCCGGTAGTTAATTTCTCCGCTGGCGGTATCGCGACACCCTGTGATGCGGCAATGATGATGCAGCTTGGCGCCGATGGTGTCTTTGTCGGCTCCGGCATCTTCAAGTCATCCAATCCCAAGCGTATGGCAAAGGCGATCGTTGAAGCGGTAAACAATTTCAATAACCCGGAAGTCCTCGCAAAGGTGAGCCGGGGTATCGGCGATGCGATGCCGGGACTTGACGTTCACCTGCTCAGCGATGATGAGGTGCTGCAGACCCGTGGACGTTAAGATTGGCGTGCTTGCGCTCCAGGGTAATGTGAGTGAGCATTGCGATGCATTCTGCCGGGCGCTTGAGCACCGGGGCTACGGGACGACTTCTCTTGTTACCGAGGTCCGTCACCCGGAAGACCTCCGGGGATGCGATGCCCTTGCAATTCCGGGGGGAGAATCCACCACCATCTCCCGCCTTATTGACAAGAACGGGCTTTATGAGCCAATCCGCACCTTTACAGAAGGAATTTTTGCGACGTGCGCCGGGATGGTTCTTATGGCGACCGAGGTTGCAGACCCCCGGGTCCACACGCTCGGGCTGATAGGAATGACGGTTGACCGGAATGCTTTTGGGAGGCAGCGGGAATCCTGTGAGATGGATCTTCCTCTCGAAGGACTTTCCGGGGGACCGTTCCACGCGATTTTCATCAGGGCCCCGGTTGTCACGCATGTTTATCCCGGCGTAAAGATCCTCGCCAGAGTCGATCAGGGCATCGTAGCCGTGGAGAAAGGAAAACACCTTGCCCTTTCGTTCCACCCGGAGCTCGGCGGCGACAGCAGGCTGCACGAACGGTTCCTGAAAAACCTCGGGATCTGAAAAGAATTCTTTTTTTAAAAGAAAAGCGAAAAACTGTGGTATCCCGAATTGATTTTACACATATAACCATTTCTGCGCATAGTTCAGAATCCTCTCCGGGGGTAGACGGTACCAGAATGCGTTATAAGGCTCATCGTAATCGAGACTCATGTGAGGTTTGATGACATTGTGCCAGTGAACAATTTTATCGACAGAACCGAACTTCGCGATCCTTCGTTCGACTTCTCCGAAGAACCGTTCAATTTTGCCGTTCGTTTGAGGGTGTTTTATCCTGGTTGGGATGTGTTTGATGTTGTGATGAACAAGAAACTCTCCGAATTTATGATGGGCCTGTTCACGGTTTCGAGCTGAAACGAATTGTGTACCGTTGTCAGTGAGGATCTCGCGGGGTGTACCGTACATCTGGAATCCCTGATTCAGAACCGTGAGAGTGTTCTCGGTAGTTGGAGAATCGAATACCCCGTAGCAGGTGATGAGGCGGGATGAATCATCCATGAATGCTATCAGCCATTTCTTCGATCCATTAAGTTCGAACTCTTTCCAGTCTCCCTGCCACATCGACATGGAATGAGTACGTTCGTACCGAATATATTTCCGTTGTTGCCGTTTTTTCATGTTGATCTCCACCAGACCGTGGTTCAACAATACCCGATAGATTCGATTATGCGGGATATGGATCCCGAGTGTTTCCTCAATCTTCTTCTCCAGATGGATTGGACCAATGTTGTTAGATTGATAGGTTTTGAGGATCAACTCTTCTGCTCGATCATCGATGGCTTGGGGCTTTCTTCCAGATTGCCTGAGTACCGGATATTCTCCCGATTCTCTGAACTGGTTGATGAGCTGATACACTCGTTGACGGGTAATCTGGAAATACCGGGCAATCTCAACAACGGGTTTCTCATTTACCCATTGCTGAATGATCCTCTGGATATCCCGATTCGATAATTTGCTCACATCGATATTTACATGTGATGTCAAATGATTTCGGGATAGGACAAGAAAAGCGAAAAACGAATAAATATTTTAATCATTTGCGGACTCCTTTAGTACCGTAATGACGATCAGAAAGGGCCGCCGGAAAAAAGATGAGAAACCATTCCATGAAGCAGTCACCGATCTTCTCTTCTCCGCAATGGCAAACCATGAGGACTTTGTTGTCACCTACGAAGTCAACCCGGCAACCGGTAAAAAAGAGATCCATGTCATGGCCGGGAAATTGATCTCCCCTGAGGTACTGGGAAATTTAAAGGGCCATGTTGCCGATCAGCTCGAAGAGGGAAGCGGGCACCACATCCGCAAGATGGAATAAGAATCTCCCTGCTACCGCTTTTTCTCCATGGCTTGTGCCCTCAGGGCTTCCGGCATCAGTTCGATCGCGTACCGGAGCGAGGTCCGGGGCATTTCATTCCGGTTTTGCATAACATAATCAAAGACTTCTTCCTGGTGATTCCGGCTTGCCTCCTTGAGGAGCCACCCGTATCCTTTCCGGACCATATCGTCCTCATCCGTCAGGAGGAGATCGGCAATCTCAAAGACATCGTCAAGGTATTTCCCCCGTTTTGCCGGAATGATTAAGGAGACTGCAGCGGCACGGCGAAGCCACCTGTTCCCGGATCGTGCCCAGCATTTCAATTCCGCAATCGACTCCGGGAACTTAACAATAAAGTCGCCTACCGAATGGTTACAGAATCCATCGCATTCGGCCCAGTTTGAGATATACGTCTCAATCCAATGCCGGAAGACCGCGAGATCTTCCGGCCCGAACCGGTCTTTCAGGTTTGGCACCCAGTCCGATACAATGAATGCCTCCTCGCAGTACCCGGATTGATAGAGCTCCTCACAGAGGGAAAATACCTCTTGTTTATCCCGGAATTGAATTTCTTTCCAGTATTTTTTGGCAATTCTTGTAACCGTGGCTGTTTTTATGCCGTAGCACCGGATACCTTCCTTGAAGAATCTCTGGAAACTTTTCTGGTTGTGTTCGTCCTGCTCTTGAGTAAGTTCTTCTCGGAGCCTCCTGATGACCGGGTCCATAATGAATACATGCCTGAATGGGATATAAACCGCAGGAGTATCGAGTGGTCTGCGGATCCCGGGATTTCTGGAATACCGGTGAACCGGGTCCCGGATCTATTAAGTTCCGGGCAGTGCTTTTTCTGCCAATTTGGTCATGGTTTTAAAAATCAGCGGAAAATACGGGAGATTGAGGTATTTCTCGTCATTTGATCACCTTGGATCTCCCGTTTTTATCGAATTATTTTGAATTCCCGCGCGAAAAACCATCTCGTAATGGATAGGGCAATTTTGATCTATCCGGACGCGTGGTGTCAATGCTTCCGGAGGAGTTCCGGGATATCCTTTTCGCCGGGTACATGAATGTGTCGCCGGCAAGAGTTCCTGGTGAACTTCCGGGCCAGGAGAACGAAAACAGGTTTCACCCGTCTTCCAAAGGAATACTCCCTGCGGGTTACCCGGTGTGTTTCAATAATTTGATCCGGCAATTCATGACCGTGCAGTGACATACCGGAGTAGGGAAGAAGCGGTTTTGAAAATTTTTGCTCTGTAGAAAACCTCTTCAAAATCGACGGCACCATGGACCGAAAGATCTAAGGTACATTGTCTCCATACTAGAGTGTGTGCTCAAAAAGTACAGAGACTAGTAAGAAATCGACGAGCCGGAATATCAGGTTTATCCGAGCAGCGATTTCGATCGTGAAAGCAATACGACTCAGTCCGTATTCCTGTAAATATTCGAAAAAGATCTACACCCGGTATCAACTTCTCGTCCTGATTCTCTTCAAAGACTATCGGAATCAGCATTATCGCGAATTTGTTGAAGATATCGGAGACATGGAGTCGATCCAAAAGGAGTTGGAACTATCAGTCGTCCCTCATTTCACGACTCTTCAGAAATTCTTCTGTCGGATAAAAACCCTGTACCTCCGCTACGCATTCAGGAAAACGACGAGTCTGTTCTATTCCAACGATGATCCAATTGCGATTACCGCTGTCGATTCGTCCGGGTTTACCAGCGGATATTCGAGTCACTATTACTCAGCCAGAACCGGCAAAATCCGAAAACATTTCCTGGAAACTTCGATCTCGGTTGACACCGACACACAAGCGATCACCGGATTCATCACTTCGAAAAGCCGAGTTCACGATACCCGGCATGCAGCCAGGTTACTCCCACAATGTCACAAGATACGACGGTCAGAGTGTTACGTTATGGATCGGGGATACGACTCCGAAGCGATTCATCGTCAGGTTCGGGAGGAACTGCTCGCTGACTCCATCATCCCGATCCGTTCCTGGAACAATCAGATTATCGGAGGAAAGTACCGAAACGAGATGGCTGGAGAATTCGATGATACCAGATACCGGAGAAGACAACTTGTCGAGAACAAGTTCTCTGTCCTGAAAAGAAAGTTCGGTGGCGATCTAAAGGCTCGAATATTCTCAATTCAGAGAAAGGAAATCGCAGGGAAAATGATTGTTTGTAACATCCACAAGTTCTTACAATTTCTCGTCATGGAGGTTTTCTACAGAGCAAATATTTATTACCTTTTTTCGTGCATATTTCCCATGATGCCTTCCATGCCGCATGCAGAAGCGGTCTTCCGGTTCCGGTCCGACAATGCCGAAAATATCCTCAAGGCTATCGCGCCTGAGCTCTCCGATGAGGTGAACTCCCGGTCCACGACAACCTGCCATGTAGAATCAGGAAACAACCTCATCCTCCGTGTTGAAGCACAGGATACCGCCGCTTTGCGCGCTGCGCTCAATATGGGGCTCCGGCTGGTGAATATTGCTGAAGAGATGCACCAGGTTATCGGTGAGTCTCAGTCGCCCCGGGAATAAACTCTTTAAAAAATAAGCGCCCTTCTCCCTGGACCGTTTTATTTCTGCAATCTTTCCAAATCTCTTTTTGGGAAAGGAAATGCATTTTCTCTCTCGATTTTTCGAAAGGTTATCGTATCGTCCACCCGCATTGCTCATTGGCTTAACTTCTTTTACTTTACAGGGTTGACAGGGATGAACAGGAATTTTATCTCGTGCATCGGGCAGAAGGCACGCTATATTTTATTTCTTCGTGCGATCAACACTACCTGAAAATGGGGCGGTGCAGTTCTGCACCAAAAAACCCAGATCCAGATATAATTCTAAAATGTAGTAGGAGAGACCAGATCATGAACAATATCTCACCCAAAGTGCAGAACCAGCTTGGCATGCTCCAGCAGATCCAGCAACAGCTCCAGACCGTCCTCTCGCAGAAAGCCCAGTCCGAGATGGCCGTCCGCGAAGCGAAGCGGGCCCAGGAAGAGATCAGTGACTCCGCGGAAGATGCAGTAATGTACATGAGCGTTGGCACGGTCATGATGCAGAAAAAGAAAGAGGTCATCAACGCAAAGCTCACCGAGAAGGTTGAGACTCTTGAACTGAGGATCAAATCGCTCGAACGCCAGGAACAGATGCTCCAGGGCAAGTTCGAGCAGCTCCAGGCCCAGATTAAGGCAGCACTTGAAGGCAAGGGCGCCCCACAGGCCGCATAATCTTTTTTTTTTTAAAACAATAATTTTCGTTGCCCGGCGCACCAAACGCGAAAGGCACTTCAATGATCCCCGCGGATCCTCTAATCATGGGGGAATCTGCGGGTTTTATCCGGCTGGATCCGTCTCACCGCCTTTTCGCGATCAAGGTGGTAGCAGATCATGCCGCCCGTGCGCACAAAGGACAGTTCCGGAAAGACCGGCAGACTCCATTTATCAGCCACCCGGCAAAGGTTGCCGCTCTTACCGGAATGTTTGGTGGTTCCCATATCGCGATCATATCGGCGTGGCTCCACGATGTATACGAGGATTGTACTCCTGAATGGATCATGAAGACCGATACACTTCTCTCTGCTCTTCCTGTTCTCCCGGATGAAAAAACGGATATTGAGGCCATCGTGGATTCCCTGACCAAGAAAAATACCATCCCGGGGAAAGGGGCCCGGCTCTCAGACAGCATTAACCGCATTCTCGATGCTCCCCCTGAGGCTACGCTCGTCAAGCTCTGCGACCGGATCGACAACCTCCTCGATTCTGTTGACCGGAATGGCCGGTTTACGAAACGTTACCTGACATCGACCGATGAGATTATCGAAAAACTTTCGACCCGGGCATCGCTCTATGGGTACGAAACAGCGCTTGGCGTGCTGGTGAGCATCCGGAACAGTGAATTTAAAATGGGGTAGATGATTTCAGGCCCTGTCGACCAGGTTGACGGCGTTGACCATCGCTTCGACTGAGGCAAGAACGATATCGTCCCCGCTTCCGCTCGCATCGAAGATCTTCCCGTGATCGTCCTCAACATCGATGGTCACGTGGCATATCGCATCCGATCCCCCGGAGATTGCTTCGATGTTGAACTCCTTGAGTTGTATCCGGGACGGTGTCGTGCCAAGGATTGCCTTGAGCGCCGCATCGACCGGACCGTTCCCGGTTGCCGAGAAGACATGGTCGGTCCCGTTTACTCGTGCCTTGACGCTCGCGGTCGGGATTACGTGGTTACCGGTCATGATGGCAATATCTTCAAGCGCGAACGCCTTGTGACTTAGTTCAATTCCCATAACACTCTCGGCAATCTCGTAGAGGTCAGCATCCGTGACCCGCTTGCCTTTGTTTGCTATCGCCTTGACCTTCTCAACAATGATGTCAAGCTGGGGATCGGTCGGATTGATGTGGACATCGGAGAGCATCTGGCGCACCGCATGGCGACCGACATGCTTTCCGAGCGTCAGCCGCCTGCGGTGGCCGACCATCTCGGGGGTCATGATGCCCGGTTCGAATGTTTCCGAGCATTTCATAACGCCATGGGAGTGGATGCCGCTCTCATGGGAGAAGACATTCTCCCCGACGACGGGTTGGGTCGGCGGGATGGCAATACCGGAGAACCGGGAGATGAGGCGCGAGGTCTGGACCAGTCGCTCCTTCCTGATCCCGGTTTTTATCCGGTACATGGACTCCATGATCATTACGGTCTCCGCGAGATCTGCATTCCCCGCGCGCTCGCCGATACCGTTTACCGTGACCTGCACCTGCGAAGCCCCTGACTCAACCGCTGCGATCGTGTTTGCGACCGCAAGCCCGAAGTCATTGTGGCAGTGGACATCAATGGGACAGTCCACTTCACGGTTTATCCGCGCAATCAGCATTTTCATTGCCGAGGGCGAGATGACACCCACCGTGTCGGGTACATTGATGATCGTTGCCCCGGCACCTGCTGCGGTCCGGAAGACTTCGATAAGATAGTCCCAGTCCGTACGGGTTGCATCCATGGCGGAGAACATGCACCGGTCCGAGTGTTCGCGGATATAGCCGATGATATCAGCCGTGATCCCGAGGACTTCTTCCCGGCTCTTGTTGATGGTGTTCTCCCGCTGGATATCCGATGTCGGGATAAAGACGTGGACCATGTCCACATCGCAGTCCAGACAGGCATCTACATCCGCTTTTACGGAGCGGGCGAGCCCACAGATCTTCGCTTCCAGTCCGAGTTTCTTGATTGCCGTTACTGTCTCTTTCTCGGCTTTCGATGATGCAGGGAATCCTGCTTCGATTACATGAACGCCGATATCGGAGAGCTGGCGAGCGATCTCAAGTTTCTGCTCGAATTTGAAGGCTACTCCCGGGGTTTGTTCTCCATCCCGGAGTGTTGTGTCAAAAACAGTTACGTTCTCATGTGCGGAGTTATCGACAAAGAAGGCGATCCCCCGCAAAATCCTTGCGAGACATACACCTCCTCTATTGGAATGCGGATTATTTAAAGAAAACCCGGATTGCCCGGAATTGTCCCGGAATTGACCTTTAATGAACCGGAATTTTGGAAACTTCTCCGATATGTTTAATACCAAACTACCCCAACATTATAGAGCAGTGCCCCGCCTTAACTCAGCCTGGTAGAGTGCGCGGCTGTAGTATGGTTTACCGGTTTCGGTAACTGCGCGGCTACCGCGATGTCCCCGGTTCGAATCTGGGAGGCGGGATAACTGTTTAATCATATGCCCAGGTAGTGTAGTGGCCTATCATGATTGCCTGTCACGCAATCGACTCGGATTCGAATTCCGACCTGGGCGTTCTTCCTTTTGGTGCTTTTTTTTAAAAATTTGAATTTTCTTTGATTCCGGTTTAAATTTTAAGAGGCGTAATGTCTTTTTCGGGAGATTTCCCATGGATTCACGGTTCGCAAGAAATCCGGATTTTTTTTAAAATTTCCGTTTACAGAGAATCCTTTTGAGAGTGAATTTTCGCAAGAGAAGAGATGTTGACCTGTCCGAAAATGGAACTTTACCCGATCACATATCCTCTGTTCTCAAGAAATTTCCGGAGGTGGGGCTCCGCATCCATGTCGCTGTCAGGGATGACGCGCCCGGCCTCCTCCCAGATCTTCCGCAGGGCCGCATCATCAGAATGCAGCGCAAGGGTTCCGGTAACGGTTCCGATCTGGTTCCCTGACTGGTCGAAGACTTTCATCACGATACAACGGTAAAACTTGCACTGGGCCGGGCTGTCCCGGTGGATGGTGCAGCGGACAAGATCGCCGTCGGGGCGGAGAAAACGGCAGGCTGAAGGATGTGCCTCCGGAAACGTGAAGTCCGAAAAGATTTCCCGCTTGTCCATATCTACTTCGGCAATAAATGGTGTACCCGTGGAAACGGATTCGCAGGAGAAGGTAAACGTGCCGAGCTGCTTCTCTATTACGATGTAGTCACCCAGGTACATGCAGCATTTCCCGCATTGCCGGCAGTCAAAAGTCATGGTTCCTGTTTTCCTCTACTGTTGGTTTTATCATCCGTCTTTTCTGGAGTAGTAGCCTGCTCATCAGCGGATGTTGTCTACTGCCCGTTGTGCGACAATCTTGAGGGTCTCGGAATCTGTGGTAGTACCCGTCATCGAGATCATTTCAAATACATTCTTCCTGGTAAAAATTACGGTATAGGTTACAACATCGTTGCGATTCTCTGGATTTTTTTTCCGGACCGCGATGGACCGGTCACCAAGAACAGGGAAGGGGATCTCGTACAATTCGGTTGCGTTACCGATTGTCAGGAGTTCGCTCTTTGCCTCGGAGTATACTTTATTCATGTTCTCCGGGGGATAGATCCCGATTGTCTGGGTGATTCCGGTAATATCGACCCTGTCAAGGTTCATACGATAGAATGAGACAAAATAGCCCTGTCTCCACCCGAGGTCCCGACTGAGTGCAGTCTGTTCATCATAGGATGTCGTTGACCGGTCCCGGATGAAATAATCCCCGGGAAGATCGGAAAGCTGGAGTGCCATCTCGGCTGGAGAGATGGTGGCAATCGTGCTTGCCGGTGAAGGGGTGGTCGCTGAAGGAAGCGGTGTTGGGGTCGGGGTTGGCTGTGGTGCCGGCTTTTCGAAGAATGCATTCAGGCACCCGGTAGAACCGATGAACAGAACGATGAAGATCGTAAGAACCCCCCCTTGCCATTTTTCCATAAAGTACCATAGGTACGGAAGATTAAATTGTTACTGGGTTCGACTTTGAATAAGACCGGCGGCATCCGGTCCGGCTTCTTCTCAAGGGCTGCTCCAAACCAGATGCTCTGTCTTGATAAATCATGCAACAAAACCGGTAATGGCACGTTCATGGACATAATCACTGCCTTTCTTAAGGAATATGAGCAGGCTTTTTCGGCTCCGGATACCGATGCCATGGCACGGGCATTCGCTCCGCACTTTATGTTGTCTTCGCCGGCAACGGTTTCCTGTATCGCGAACGATCACCGCTTCCGGGCAGTCCTCATGCAGGCTGCTTCGTTTTACCGGTCAATTGGAATGCGTTCCGCCCGGATCCACTCCTCAACAGAAATTCCGGCAGATGATCTCCACACCATGGTCCAGGCGGAGTGGGGCCTTTTCCGTGAAGAACGGGAACGAATTAGTCCGGTTCGCTGTCATGTACCTGATTCGTACTTCCGGAAGCAACACCGGGATTGTCTTTATCAGCGCGAGAAACGAGGAGGAGCGGTTACGGGAACGGGGATTTATCCCCGGGGCGAATAATTTCCTGTCAAAATTCTGTTTTAAGCGCAAATCCCATCCGCCCCCAAATCCTCCAATGCCTGTTGTCCCGGGGTGCGATGACGGACTCTTGAAAATCCCCATCGTTTTTTAGCACAAGCCCTTTATCAGCAACCGAAGAACATCACTGTAACGGTGAATACCTGTGGTTAAAACCAGCATTGCCATGCTTGACCGGGATCATCATATCCACTTCATCCCGGTAGAACGTGTCCTTATGATGAGCCTTGAACATTCCGCGATTAAAAAAGTGGAGAACGAGAAGTTCGAGATCGAATGTTTCCTGAAACTCTCGGTAGAGGGCTTTCCTCATCCTCTTGAAGATGCCATCCGTTTCACGTTTGCAGCTGCAAAGATTCCCGGCCAGCAGATGATGGCAGAACTGACCTTTGCCCAGAATCATATTATCAAGCAGATTTTTGATCAGGCTCTCTCCGGGGAACTCATTACCTGCACTCCCGATGATCCACAATCCAGCCAGTGCGGGATTACCATTTCATCTGAGATAAAGACAAAGATGAGCGCATCCAAGGCGCTCCGGGATGTCCTGGCGCGCCACGGTGCGCTGCCGGATACCATGAGTTTCCCAAAATAGGTCTTAACGATACATGAATCGGATATGACTGCGTATGCAACAGAGGACCGTTCCGGGTTAAGTTGCTTTGACGCTCTCCTGACCGGATAAACAGAAATTCGTGATGGGATGACAGAAAAATTCATAAATACCTTTTTCACAGCAGACATACAATTTTTAGAAAAGATTGGGGCAACGTGATATCATGGGCGATCCAGAACTCCGCAGCGATGAAAAAGTCCTGGTCAGAACAAACGGGATTTTTGTCAAGTCTCTCCCGTTTGAAGGAATTTTAACCAACCGGCGGATCTTTCTTATCGACAAGTCAAAAAACATGAGACCGCCAAAAGAGATCTCCCTTGCGACGATAAAGGATATCGATGCCGGAGAGAATGCGATTCGCGATCAGATCATCACGCTCTCTATGGTTGCAAAAACCGGGGAACTCCGGCAGATGATCCTCACCTTTTCCCGGCAGACCGGTGGAAACAGGATCAAGGAGCGGGACGAATGGGTAAAACTCCTGAAAAGAAACACCGGCCAGGTATTCGAACAGGCAGTTCGCCGGAATATTTCCCCTGCTGAAGAGGAGGACTCGTATCAGGAAAAACCAGAACCCTCCCTCCCCCCCATTGAAATTGTTAATTCCCCTCTCCGGCAGAGTCCTCCGTCCCGGATACCGATACGAAAAGAGATCGAGCAGCCACGCCCAGTCAAACGAATCATTGAATCGGTTCCTGCCCGGGATCCCTCACCTGCCCCCTCCCCAACCCCCGAACCCACACCGGGACCTGCCCCTGAACCGGAACCGGTTCCGCAGTCTTCAGTTTTAGGCCTGTATTGTACCCGGTGCGGGAACAAGCTTGCAGAAGGATCCGCGTTCTGCAACCGGTGCGGAGGGCCGGTAAACATTCCGGTCACTCCATCGATTCAGGCATCTGCACCTGGGCGGCGATCTGCAGTTGCAGAACCTGTGGAACCACCGGTGCAGCAGACACCTGAAGGACAGAGAGAAATTCAAATCACCGGGCAGATCTCTATTCCCGAAGAAGAATTATCGTGGGAGGACATGCCGGAACACGTTTCCGCACCAACCCACGCAAAGGTACGGAGGGAAGCCTACGATGCAGCTCCAGAACCGGAATCTTATCAGGCCCCGGCCCCCATGGTCCAGACCCCGCCAGCCCGGCCCGCAAAACCCGTCAAAGCCAAAAAAGGTCTCCTCCCCCGGCTCTTCTCGGCAAGAGATCTTGGTCCGACTCCGCTGAAACCGGAATCCATGCCAACGCGGGGGGGCACCCCACCGGCACCAAAAAAACCGAAACGCACCCCATCATCCCGTAGTTTCAGGCCCGGGAAACGAACGATCTTTACCATCATTGGGATCGTCGTGATAATTGCTGTTGTACTTGTCGGCGCGCTTGTCGTGTATCCGATGATCTCAAAAGGGGGAGTATTACTTCCCGGGAGCACATCGGACGGGGTTGCAACCACGCCAACACCGGCTACGACCGGTGCACCGGCATCCACAACACCGTCAAGCTCTGGAACGCTGGTGATACCGAAGGAAACCCAGGCTGTTACGATCCCCTCTACCGGTGTCTGGGTTCACGTCAATTACATTGGAGGATTTAAGGGAACTTACGGCCTGCCCGATGATCTCCAGACCGCAGCCGACTCCGGTGAGAAAATATACGAAGTCCTGAATGCGACCGGCCCGGTGCGGGCCGAAATCGCAAAAACGGACAAGTCCACCCGGCACGCGATAACCGTTGAGATATACAAAAACGGCAAGGTACTGACAAGCGGAACTACCGATGCGTCTCTTGGTAAAGTAACCCTTTCTGTGAACACTTTGACCGGTATAGCAGAGACTCCTGTTATCAGTCCCAGTACTTCTCTAAATTTACCTCCGTGAATTTTGGCAAGTCATCAATACTCTCAACCTCTGATCAACCAAACGGTCGAAGAACAGAAACAAATGAGACAAATTTGAGTTTTTTCCGAATCCCTTCCCAGACCAATAGCCGGAAGAAATCGAAACGGAACAAATCTTCAGCAACGGTTCTTGGTCCTCGTTGAACCTTAGAGAAGAACATCCATTGAAGAGAGACCCAGATATTTTTGAGAAGGAAAGAGATTATCGTCAGCAGGTACCGGATCACAACGTTTCTTGTGGATGTCCTTGCTTTCACGATATTCCGGATACGGTACGAAGACTCGATCGCAAACCGGTTCTTGTAGACCCGGTAGATCCGACGGGGTTTCCAGTTAATACCATACACGACGTAACCCAGGTTCACATTCCCGTATTTCTTATTCCTTCCCAGAAGGTACTGGACATCAATTGCCAGAGTAAGAGAAAGAGGTTCGCCAGTTCCCATCATCGTATACTGTGCATACCGGGAATGATTTCCCCGGAGTATTTTCTTGAGTTCTTCGCCGTGTTTTCTCACCGGAACAATGTGCGGGATCTTTTCCTTCTGGAGAAATGAGAACACATCTTTTGAGTAAAATCCCCGATCAAGACAGAGTACTTGGGTGTTCACTTTTGCGTTGTGGATTATGGCCAAAAATTTCCGGATGTACTCGACCTTTGACACACCCTTCTTCACCGGGAAAACTGCAAGGGTCTGCCGTTGACCTTTTGTTGTTATGTAGAGCGAAACATACGAGTAAAATGTGGTTGTTGATTTCTTCATTTTACTCTTGAGGACGTAATCTTTGTTCGCTTCGATAATTTCGCCATAATAAGGATCGTCGGTGAAATCTATGGCAAAATGATACGATTTTCCGGGAACAAGGATCTGATCGTTTGAATAGGTGAGGATCTTTGATTGTATTTCGAAAAGCGATTCTAAATCCACCTTCGATAAATGGTATCTGACTGACGTTTCACACGGGACTTTTTCTACAGCCTTATTGATGGAATGCACGGATAGTTTGGTTGCTGACATCCCAACAAGTGACTGGATAAGCGTCTTTTGTCTCAGTGTTCCGTTGATGGAAATGGTGAGATTCCGGTTGATTGCATCCACTGCTATTTCGGAACAATCTTCTGCTCGGATCTCATTCTTTATTCGGCGGGTGAATTGTCGTCTATTTGCCATATGCGGCGCCCGCTGCCTATTTAGATCTGCCGGTTTTGATTAGCCTCGGCTAAAAATTAGTGAAGTACTGGGGTCGGGAAAAATCTTGCGGGAGTATCCGTCATTCTCCGAATCATCGGTTTTGGATGAAGACCGGTTCCTCATCTACGGCCAGGTTATCAGCTGTTCTCACCCGCTGGGGATGCCATTTTCCCGGAAGGAGATCATGCTTGCGGCAAAATTTCGTCTTGCGAGACTGGAAACTACCGGAAATTCATGTATCTACTCAATACAGCCCAAGGGTTCCGGGTGGCCGGAACCCGGGGTGATTGGCCAAAAATACGATGAGATCCGGAATGCCCGGGATTTTGCGGTGATGATCGCGGCGATAAAATATTCCCCGGATTTCCTTGCACGTTCCCCTGATCCGGAGACGGATATTTACCGTATCCGGCGTGATCTTGCCTGCCAGAAGCTTGCAAAGGCACTGGATATCAATTATGGTAAAACAGCATATACCGGGGCTGATAACCCATGAACCCGGAAATTATGGGTGGAGTTACAAACGGGTATACCGGGAAAAAGGATACGGCAAAAAGTCAATCGCATCGATAAAAAAAATTTCGGGTTCTGCCTGATTGTTTGACTTCATGCATGGTATCATGAGCGTTGATCGCCCCGAAAGTCTAGTTTCCCTGACATTGTTGAACGAGCGCTCTCCGGGTGATATCCTCTTCTTTTGAGAAGTACAGATCATTGTGTCCGGTCCATTCCGGGCAATTGCGGAAGACTACGGCGGGGACCCCGTTATCGCTCTCACCCATGACAAAATTTGCAAAACCCGCGATCTCATCAACGACCGCTTCTTCGGTTATCTTGAGCACGTGGCCGAAGAGATCCTTATCCCCCCGGAAATCCCGGATCGCGGTAAAGCCGCTCCACCCGATTGCATTACCCGTCTGGCCCCGGCGGAACGATCTGCCGCAGGTATCGGTTACGATGACCCCGACATCTTTCCCGCAGAGCTCGCGGATCTTCTCCCGCAGTTCCTGGGCCGATTTCATCGGGTCAGGGGGAAGAAAGATGATCATACCGTCTTCAATATTACTCTGGTCGACCCCGGCCCGTACACCGATATGCCCGAACGGAAGCTCAGATAAGATAAACGGGGTCTCCATGATAATATCCGCGGATGCCTCGAGAACTGCCTGGACGAACCGGGGGTCTTCACCGTTCAGTTTTGCAAGCCGGAGGGCCCGTTCCGTTGGAGTAAACCCGGAAAGCGATTGTGTATATCCCATGGCTTTTGATACAATGGTGGATGCAAGAGAGATGATGTCCTTATCCTGCAACCGGATCTTCTCGCAGATCATCGCGGCAAGATTGTCACCTTTATGGATGAGGGGAAGCCCGGAGATCCCAATAACCTGAATATTTTCCATGATAACATCTCTATGGGATGATCCGGCGATATAGGGATTTCGTTTCGACCGCGTCTCTCTTTCCCCAGCTTCTGATAACGCCTGAGCGAAAAGTTATTATAAAATTCCTGCTTAAGAATCTAGATTTTTCAGATATGTTTTTATGATGCGAACACGCATCACCTCATAACGATGTACGCTATCGTCCGTTGTCCGGTGTGCAAAAAATTTGCCTACGTTGACCGGTTCCAGCAGTGGAAGCTCTGCCCCGGTTGCGGACATGCGTACGAGATCCGGAATGTCCAGGTTTATCTCGATGTCAGGGATCATCATGAAGCCGAGCATCTCGTAAAACAGATGGAAAAACATCTCCACGCGAATAAGAAGAAAGATTTCACTCCCGAAGAGACTGAAGAACTGCGGCATCATTATTCAAAAGCGCTCCGCAAAAATGCGTGAATGATCTCATCTCTCTCCATCTCTCTCTTTCATTTCTCCATCCATTTTGTTTCCGTTTCGTTTGTTCTCATCTTACCTGCAACCGGGAAAATCCGGGTGTAAATAGTACCATGCTTCTCCCGGGTGAAGGGAATGGTTCAATGCCGATTGAGATGATTGTACTGGAGAAAGGAATTCCATGCACGATCAAAAAAAGAGCTTTGATGCAATTATCATCGGGGCAGGACCCGCGGGTCTCGCCTGCGCGATCCAGGCAGCTGCCCCACTGCGTATTCTTCTTCTCGAAAAAAAACCCGGGCCGGGAAATAAGCTTCTCCTTTCAGGCTCGGGCCAATGCAATATCACTCATGCCGGTGACATTACCAGTTTCCTCGCACATTATGGCAGGAACGGCAAATTCCTGAAACCTGCACTTCTCTCGTTCACGAACCAGGATCTCCTCCGGTTTTTCAGTGAATGCGGTCTTTCCATGACAACCGAAGAGAACGGCAAAGTCTTCCCGGAGACCCGCAGATCGGCAGATATCCTTTCGATATTGATCAGGTTGTGCGAAGAGCGGGGAGTAAATATCCAGACAAACGAACCGGTGATGAGCATATCGCGAACTCCCCGGGGTTTTGAGGTTACAACGACAATCGCGGCGTACCGCTCTGCAACCCTTGTCCTTGCTACCGGTGGTTCATCGTACCCGCAGACCGGATCGACCGGGAATGGCTTTGTGTTTGCGCGATCACTCGGACAGCCGGTAACCGAGACCGGTCCGGCTCTCACGCCGCTGCTTATCCGGAAATTCCCGTTTGCAGCATTTGCCGGGATGTCGTTTGACAGCATGCAGTTCTCCATCTGGAGGACGGGAAAGAAAGTTCTGGACCGGGCCGGGGATGTCCTGTTCACCCATCTCGGTCTCTCCGGGCCGGGAATCCTCGATGCTTCACGGGATATCCGTTCTGAAGATATCGTTAAACTTTCGTTTGTCGGGAATATGAAGCGGAAGGAGTTTGATGACGATCTGACAAAACGCGTGCAGGAACATGGAACATGGCACGTCCGGACAATTCTTGCCGCGTACCCGATCCCGGAGCGATTGAACCGGAAACTGCTTGTGATCTCGGAGATTCCTGAGGATCTCAAATGTTCCCATCTCTCGGCCAAACAACGGTCGAAGCTCATCGAAAACTGTACGGCATTCCCCCTGATCATTGAGGCTCCTGGCGGTAACAATGTCGCAATGGTGACGCGGGGTGGCGTTGCGCTCGAGAGCGTGAACCAGAAGACCATGGAATCCCGGGTTATCCCCGGCCTGTACGTTGCTGGCGAGGTACTGGATGTCGATGGCGATACCGGGGGGTATAATATCCAGGCAGCGTTTTCGACCGGTGTTATGGCCGGCCGGAGTATCCGGAAAGTACTGGTCCCGGAAATCCATCCGTGAATACATTTTTGTGTGCCGGGAATTTTTTGTGGTATCCCGAATTGATTTTACACATATAACCATTTCTGCGCATAGTTCAGAATCCTCTCCGGGGGTAGACGGTACCAGAATGCGTTATAAGGCTCATCGTAATCGAGACTCATGTGAGGTTTGATGACATTGTGCCAGTGAACAATTTTATCGACAGAACCGAACTTCGCGATCTTTCGTTCGACTTCTCCGAAGAACCGTTCAATTTTGCCGTTCGTTTGAGGGTGTTTTATCCTGGGTGGGATGTGTTTGATGTTGTGATGAACAAGAAACTCTCCGAATTTATGATGGGCCTGTTCACGGTTCCGAGCTGAAACGAATTGTGTACCGTTGTCAGTAAGGATCTCGCGGGGCGTACCGTACATCTGGAATCCCTGATTCAGAACCGTGAGAGTGTTCTCGGTAGTTGGAGAATCGAATACCCCGTAGCAGGTGATGAGGCGGGATGAATCATCCATGAATGCGATCAGCCATTTCTTCGATCCATTAAGTTCGAACTCTTTCCAGTCTCCCTGCCACATCGACATGGAATGAGTACGTTCGTACCGAACATATTTCCGTTGTTGCCGTTTTTTCATGTTGATCTCCACCAGACCGTGGTTCAACAATACCCGATAGATTCGATTATGCGGGATATGGATCCCGAGTGTTTCCTCAATCTTTTTCTCCAGATGGATTGGACCAATGTTGTTGGATTGATAGGTTTCGAGGATCAACTCTTCTGCTCGATCATCGATGGCTTGGGGCTTTCTTCCAGATTGCCTGAGTACCGGATATTCTCCCGATTCTCTGAACTGGTTGATGAGCTGATACACTCGTTGACGGGTAATCTGGAAATACCGGGCAATCTCAACAACGGGTTTCTCATTTACCCATTGCTGAATGATCCTCTGGATATCCCGATTCGATAATTTGCTCACATCGATATTTACATGTGATGTCAAATGATTTCGGGATAGGACAGTGCCGGGAATTTTTGTTGAGTAAAATTTTGGGGTACCAGGAATTTTGCCGGAATGTATTTACATGCCCTGATAAAATTGAATGTCCGAGAACATTTTTCGATTGAGTAAAAGAATGGTGTGAATTTTGTCACTCGCCAGAATTTGCCAAAAATGAAAAAGGTTATTCCGCCTCTTTATCCGGTTTTTTTCCGAAGCCGACAGTAATACCACCGGCCTTCTTGATAGTATAATATCCCCCGCACAGGCATACCACCGCGACACCGATCCCTATCAGTTCGACACCGAATTCGATGCCATTCATTCCCGAAGGGTCAAGAATGAGCACTTTCCGGGCAATCGCTATCACGGCAAGAAGTACGACGATCTCGACATGAATTGCATTCTCAACAAAATACGCCTTGATGGTATCGAGCAACTCCACCCCTATCAGCACGAGCAGGAATGCACCAAGGACCCCCACCAGTTCGCGTTGTTCGAGCGGGTACGGCGTATCGACAAGAAGCGCCTGGTACAGGAAAAATACGAGATCAACCAGGGCTGCAATGAGCACGATCATGAGCATTGCGATAAGTATGGCATAAATCAATTTTTCATAGGTATTGACTGTTTTAATCAGGTCCATTGTTTCACTCTCCAACCGGTATCAGGTCCGGGTTTTTTGGGTTATACAGCCGCACAACATCACCAATAACAATGACCGCGGGGGGTTTGACACCCGCTTTCTTTGTAACTGCTGCAATGTCAGAAAGGGATCCGGTGGTTACGCGCCGGTCTTTTCTCAGGCCACGCTCGATAACGGCAACCGGTGTCATCCCCGCTTTCCCGTTTGCCATTAAAACTTCTGCGATCTTCGGAAGATTCGCAACCCCCATAAGGATGACAATCGTTCCGCGGCTCTTTGCAAGGAGCTGCCAGTCGAGCGCAGGTTCAGTCTTAGTGGGATCTTCATTGCCGGTAAGGATCGTAACCTGGGATGCATACTTCCGGTGTGTGAGCGGTATCCCGACAGATGCCGGGACGGCAAGAGCGCTGGAGATGCCGGGGATCATCTCTACGTCAATGCCTGCTTCCTGCACGGTCTCCAGTTCTTCACCGCCGCGGCCGAAAAGGAACGGATCCCCTCCCTTGAGCCGGACAACAATTTTTCCTTTGCGTGCCCGGTCAACGATGAGAGCTTCAATCTCATCCTGTTCGAGAACATGCCGGCCTCCATATTTTCCGCAGTCGATTTTCTCCGCGCGTTCCGGGAGCGTGGAGAGGATCTCCTCTCCCGGGAGCTGGTCATAGAGCACGACATCCGCTTTATCGATGATATGCCGGGCCCTCCGGGTCAGGAGCCCTTCGGCGCCCGGGCCGGATCCGACAAGGTACACTTTGCCTTTCATGGCGACAACCTCAACTTCGCACGTGCCTCATCGATGAGGTCCTGTGCCTTATCGCGAAGCTTCCGGCCCTCTTCGCGGGCCTGTTCAATCGTCTTTACCTCAGTCTCGATCCGCTCGGTACGGGTGCCGTCCAGCGACAGCACTTCCGCGATGAGGTGACCGGCCCGGCAATAAATCCCGATCGGTGTATAACAGCCACCACCCAGCTGCTCCATCATTGCCCGTTCGATTGCGACATCGGTTCGTGTTTGTGAATGATCAAGGGATGAGAGGACCTCCATTACGGATGGATCAGCCCTGCTCACAACCGCGATTGTACCCTGGTTCGGGGAAGGCACAACCTTCTCCGGGGGCAGGCGTTCCCCCTGGATCCGGATACCGAGCCGGGTCAGGCCCGCTTCGGCAAGGATAATCGCATCGTATTCGCCTCCGCCGAGTTTCCGGATCCGGGTGTCGACATTGCCGCGCAGGTCTTTTGGTATGATATCCGGATCGTGGCGGAGCATCTGTGCCCGCCTTCGGGTGCTGGACGTGCCGACAATCCGGACTTTTCCCAGAGGGCACGAATGAGCAAGGTAATCGGCCGCGGAATCGCGTTTGAGGATAGCAGCGGTATAGAGTCCTGATGGTCTGAAGGCCGGGATGTCTTTCATGCTGTGAACCGCGCAATCTATCTGGCCCGAAAGGATTGCATCGTCAAGCGCACGGACAAAGACACCTTCACCGCCGATATCGTGGAGCGGGACTCCGGTTGTCGTGTCTCCTTCTGTGCTGATAATCACTTTTTCGACGGTGATATTCAGTGAGGCAAGCTTCCTGCAGACCGTCTCTGTCTGTGTCAGGGCGAGTTTACTCCCCCGGGTTCCTATCTTTATCGACATTGTTCGTACGCCTGTGCAATCGTTAAGCAGTCTTGTTCGTTGTGCGCTGTTGAGAGAAAGTTTGTCTCAAACTGTGAAGGGGGCAGGAAGATGTCCCGGTCCATCATCCGGTTCCAGAACCGTCCGAAAGCTTCTGTATCGCACTCCTTTACTTCACGGTAGTTCTTCGGGGGTTTGCTCCGGAAGAAATACTTGAACATCGAGCCAATCCGGACAAAGGAACCGTTTTTCCTATCTCCGATTGATTCCTCCAGTGCGCGGGTCTTTTCATCGAGACCGGTATAGAGCCCATGATGCCCGTGCAGCCACCGGAGGGTTGCTATCCCGGCAGTAAGCGAGACCGGGTTACCGGAGAATGTCCCGGCCTGGTACACGGGGCCGGCCGGCGCAACGAGTTCCATGATCTCCCTGCGCCCGCCAAAAGCTCCTATCGGGAGACCCCCGCCAATTATTTTGCCGAGTGTCGTGAGATCCGGACGAACACCGAACATCTTCTGCGCCCCGCCGATTCCGAGACGGTAGCCGGTAATAACTTCATCGAAGATCAGGAGGACCCCATAAGTCTTTGTGATCTCCCCGATATCCATTAAGTAATTCTCGTCCGGAAGCACCGGGCCAATGTTGCCCAGTACCGGTTCGATGATGAGTGCAGCAATATCGTGGTTTGTTGCAAGAAGTGTTTCGAGCGCATCCGCATCATTATAGGGAACCTGGCGGGTATGTGCCACCAGATCCTTGAGAACACCGGCAGAATCCGGGACACCCATGGTTGTTGCACCCGAGCCGGCTTTCACGAGCACCGCATCGTGAGCTCCATGGAACCCGCCTTCGATCTTGACGATGTCGCTCTTCCCGGTAAACCCGCGTGCAAGCCGGATCGCTGCTATGGTCGCTTCGGAACCGCTCGATACGAACCGGACCATGTCCATGCCCGGGTGGTCTCCGGTGATGAGCCGTGCAAATTCCGGTTCCCGTGGTGACGGTGTTCCATACAGCCATCCGTCGGCGAGCTGATTCTCAACAGCGCTCCGGATATGCGGGTGTGCATGGCCGAGAATAAGCGGGCCATATGCCATGCAGCAGTCGATCAGGTTCCGGCCATCGACAGTTGTCAGCTGCGAACCGCTTGCCTTTTCCGTGTAAAACGGATAGGGTTTAATCGCCCGGACCGGGCTGCTGACGCCGCCCGGCATCAGGGTCTTTGCATCGGCAAACAGCTCACTGCTCTTCATCGAGCCACCCGGCGACTTCGCCTGCGAAATAGGTTATGATCATATCGGCACCCGCCCGCTTTATGGTGATGAGACTTTCAAGTACGGTTGCCTTCTCTTTCAGCCACCCGCGTTCGGCTGCTGCCTTGATCATCGAGTATTCCCCGCTCACCTGGTACGCTGCTACGGGCAGCCCGAAGGTCGCAACTTCCGAGAGAATATCCAGGTAGAAGCCCGCGGGCTTCACCATAAGGATGTCTGCCCCTTCGTCCATGTCCAGCTGTGATTCGAGGAACGCTTCACGCCGGTTTGCGGGATTGATCTGGTAGGTAGACCGATCCCCAAATGAGAAGCCGGAGTCCGCTGCCTCCCGGAACGGCCCGTACAGTGCCGAGCAGAATTTTGTTGAATATGCCATTATCAAGACGTCTGCGAACCCGGAACTGTCGAGAGCCGATCTGATTGAGCCAACAACGCCGTCAAGCATGGAGGACGGTGCAACGATGTCTGCCCCGCTTGTTGCATGGCTGAGAGCAATTTTATTCATCAGCTCAAGGGACTGGTCGTTCAGGAGATCGGTACCGCATCGGGTTTCACCGACAATCCCGCAATGCCCGTGGCTCGTATATTCGCATGCACAGACATCGGTGATGACAACGATCTCCGGAATCCGTTGCTTGATCTTCCTGACTGCCCGCTGGACAACACCATCAGGATCGAATGCGGAACTGCCTTCTGGATCCTTTGTCTTTGGGATCCCGAAGAGGAGAACCGCGTGAATTCCCCGTTTCCACAACCGTTCGGCTTCATCAGCTATCCCATCAACCGGGAAGCGTGACTGGCCCGGCATTGCCGAAATGGGGAGGGGGGCTGTTTGTGATTCATCCACAAAAAGGGGGGCTATGAGATCGTGTTTTGTCAACGTGATCTCACGCAGGAGCGGCTGGATATTCCGCGACCGTGCCCGTCTCATTCGCCGCTCTGGGAACATAGCTGTAATGCCACCTGATTTCGAATATGCTGGTTACATTTTCTAAAATCCATGGTATATATGCTGTCGTGTCTTGAGCTTTTGAGACAGCAAAAATAAGAAAATTGTTTCCGGTTTGCCGGCGACTCAGATTTCGGATTACATACATTTCCTCATCGGACGGGATATTTCCACGTTCTTTTTTTACCGGTAATGGTGAATAAATAGTATGCACCGTTTGCTGTACCTGATCGCTTCTCTTTTTCTTTGTGTCCTGCTTTTTGCAGCAGGGTGTACCCAGAATAGTGGAACACAATCTCCCCTGACACCGTTACCGTCCCCCACTCATGAAATCAGCGCGCTTTCCCTGCTGTCATCAGAGGTTCCGGCCGGATTTGTCCTGAAGGATGCACGTACCAAGCAGCCAGGTGAACTGAAAGGTCTTGCCGCGGATCTCGGGTGGGAAGGCGGTTACGTAACCCATTTTACGAAACTCTCGGATAACCCGGTAAACACTTCCGAGATTTCGCAGTCGATTGCAAGGTATCCTGCAAAGAATATCACCACTATTCGTTCCTACGCGATGATGGGCGATAAAGTGGACAAAGATTATTTCTATACCGAACTTACCTCGCCCGCTCTTGGTGATTACAGCGAAGCATTCCTGGCGAACGCCCGGGCCCGGATGATCATAAAACCCGATGAGAGCAACCCCAGTACTTCTCTAAATTTACCTCCGTGAATTTTGGCAAGTCATCAATACTCTCAACCT
>CAXXCP010000004.1:0-10613 GCA_963666355.2 uncultured Methanoregula sp. | reverse complement strand
GAAAGCGATACAGTGCGGAGATTCGACCGTGGTATTTAAGGGCGTCATGTGGAACAATTACTATAACGTGAATGTCAAGTGCTGAGCTCCCTGATGAAATGTGAGTGAGGGCGTACCACTCCCCGATCCCCCCATAATCTATCTTTCACTTCTTTCTATTCTCCAGCTCAGGATCAACATTATAACCTCTGCATTTCCCAAAACAGGTGCTCTTCCGGTCTTTGCCAACCGCCAAGGAAATACCAGACGGTGGTTTGATCCGGAACCTTGTTAGGATACCCTAGGAATTTCATGAATGATATGCGATCATTGGCCTGACGCTCAACCAGGACATGGCTAAAAAAAGGCCCTCAATTTTTCCCCCCATCGAATCCATTTTTTTTATTTTGAGAATTATGGCTGATTTGCCCTGAGAAGGATCCCAAAAAGTATACCGTGCCGGTGTGTTTTCTTCACTTGTGGAGTCTTTTTCCGGTTCGCGCAGGTTACCGGCCGGAGCCTGTCCAGATTAATTTCATAATTATTATAATCTAGCCAGTATGAGATCGATACACGGTATGGCAATTTTTGAGTGTAACTGGTGCGGGAAATGCTGTCAGAGTTTTGGGGAGTTCATAAAAATTGAGCGGCAGGTGAGCGAGCGGGACTATTTCTGCCGGTACGGGATAACCAATGAACTTTTCCCGGTTCATGTCCTGCCGGATTTCGCGGATGAGATCGAAGAAAAATTCGAGGATTCCGGTGGTGGAGGCACGGAAGCCAGAGGATGTGTTTTCAGCTTGAAAAACCCCGCTGGTCCGGGGTTTGCCTGTGCCATCTACAATACCCGGCCAACCATCTGCAAGGAATTCCTCTGTTACCGGATGCTGATCCACCACCCGGCGAGCGGGGAGGTCCGGGGCAGGGTTATTGGTATCAACGAACTACGGACTCATGATGAGGGCCTCAAAGCCATCTGGAACGAGAAGATATCGCACCTGCCCCACCCGTTCGAGACACATCACGATTCGGTGCAGCACTCACATTCCCCAGGTGTACAGCTTGCGCATGGTCACGACTCCCATGTCATGGCCCATGTCAAAGGCCTGGGGCATGCCGATGATCACGAATGGGTGGCAAAAGTCCTGATCATCCTCGAATCCCACGGGTACAAGGGAGATCCTGTTGAATAGACCGGCGAAAAAGCGATACTTCCGTAATTCCAATCGCGGTATCAGAAAATCCGCCAGTTTAAAAAATCCGACACCTGTATAAAAGTACAAAGGAAAACGAATAGTGAAATGACCGGCGAAACTGGCTCCCCGACAGTCCCTCTCAAAAGGGTTCTCTACGAGATCATGGAAGGGACCGCCCCGGACAACCTGGCGGCTTCGTACTTCCGGATATTTATGACGGTAATTATTATCGTCAATGTTTTTGCGGTCATCATCGAGACTGTTGAGCCGGTACGGGTCCAGTTCTCCCCGTTTTTCCTGGTTATCGACATCGTTTCCATCTCCATTTTCACGGTTGAATATTTCCTTCGTGTCTGGGTCTGCACGCTGAACCCCCGCTACAGCCACCCGGTCACCGGCCGGATCCGGTATGCGCTCTCCCTGATGGCACTCATCGATCTCTTTGCGTTCCTCCCGTTCTACCTGCCGTTTATCATCCCGCTCGATCTCCGCTTCATCCGGATCCTCCGGCTGTTCCGGCTTATCCGGCTCATGAAACTCGGCCGGTACTCCGATGCCATGAAAACCTTCCAGCGGGTAATCTACCATTCACGGGAACAACTGCTCCTCTCGCTCACCATCCTTCTCATTGTTCTTGTGATGGCAAGCAGTCTCATGTATTATGCAGAGCGGGATGTCCAGCCGGACAAGTTCGAGAGCATTCCCCATGCTATGTGGTGGGGGATAGTAACCCTAGCGACGGTTGGATACGGGGATGTCTACCCGGTCACCACGATGGGGAAGATTGTCGCCGGGATCGTGGTTGTTACGGGGATTGCCATCTTTGCCTTACCGACCGCCATTCTCTCCGCCGCTTTTATTGAAGAGATCCAGCAAAAAAAGAACGTCATCTGCCCGAACTGCGGGTATCGGATAGCCGGCGAGGCTGGAACTGAAGATGACCATGATAATGACCATAATAATGATGATAAACGGCATCATCACTCCCATGGAAAACCGGATCCAGGTTCAGAAACATACAAGCCAAAAGAAAAAACCTGATACGAAACCTTTCCTTTTCAACCGGCCGGGTGGCCCATTTTCGTTCTGAATCATGCCGTAGCAAGAACGCTGTTACTCATCCCGGAAAGATCATTTTAGGAATATGAGGCAATTTTTGAGATAAAGAAAAAAGAACAATCTGGCACGCTACAGCTGTAGAATGCCACAATTAATGTCCGTTTTGTTGACAGAGTTTATGTCCGCTAGCTAGACATTTTCTATTTTTGTTGAAATTGGTTTTGTTGTCGTAGACCGATGCCGGAGTCATCCAGTTTAGGATCTCCTGTTTTCTCCAGTTGTTGTAGAGATGATCGAAGAACCCATCTATTGTACGATCGTACCGGAAAGGGGTGCTTCCCGAGCGTTCGGCTTCCCCGATTTTTATAAAATACGACCCCTGTAAGTGGGTCTCTCTATCCAGCTCTAGCATTTTCAGGCAATATTTCAGTTTTTTGTCGAGAGCATCCGCTGTCGATTCCCCAGCCAAAATCCTAATGGGGGGATTAAATAAATTTGCTCTGTAGAAAACCTCCATGACGAGAAATTGTAAGAACTTGTGGATGTTACAAACAATCATTTTCCCTGCGATTTCCTTTCTCTGAATTGAGAATATTCGAGCCTTTAGATCGCCACCGAACTTTCTTTTCAGGACAGAGAACTTGTTCTCGACAAGTTGTCTTCTCCGGTATCTGGTATCATCGAATTCTCCAGCCATCTCGTTTCGGTACTTTCCTCCGATAATCTGATTGTTCCAGGAACGGATCGGGATGATGGAGTCAGCGAGCAGTTCCTCCCGAACCTGACGATGAATCGCTTCGGAGTCGTATCCCCGATCCATAACGTAACACTCTGACCGTCGTATCTTGTGACATTGTGGGAGTAACCTGGCTGCATGCCGGGTATCGTGAACTCGGCTTTTCGAAGTGATGAATCCGGTGATCGCTTGTGTGTCGGTGTCAACCGAGATCGAAGTTTTCAGGAAATGTTTTCGGATTTTGCCGGTTCTGGCTGAGTAATAGTGACTCGAATATCCGCTGGTAAACCCGGACGAATCGACAGCGGTAATCGCAATTGGATCATCGTTGGAATAGAACAGACTCGTCGTTTTCCTGAATGCGTAGCGGAGGTACAGGGTTTTTATCCGACAGAAGAATTTCTGAAGAGTCGTGAAATGAGGGACGACTGATAGTTCCAACTCCTTTTGGATCGACTCCATGTCTCCGATATCTTCAACAAATTCGCGATAATGCTGATTCCGATAGTCTTTGAAGAGAATCAGGACGAGAAGTTGATACCGGGTGTAGATCTTTTTCGAATATTTACAGGAATACGGACTGAGTCGTATTGCTTTCACGATCGAAATCGCTGCTCGGATAAACCTGATATTCCGGCTCGTCGATTTCTTACTAGTCTCTGTACTTTTTGAGCACACACTCTAGTATGGAGACAATGTACCTTAGATCTTTCGGTCCATGGTGCCGTCGATTTTGAAGAGGTTTTCTACAGAGCAGAAAAATAAAGAAACCGGGGGATCATTCCGGCATCCCACGTTTCTACTTGAGTTTTTTCACCCGACAATTTCCTTGCCTTTGATGCCCGGCAGGAGTTCTCCCAAATCCGCAATAGAGTCAATGATGTGATCCGGTTTCAGTACTTCACTAATTTTTAGCCGAGGCTAATCAAAACCGGCAGATCTAAATAGGCAGCGGGCGCCGCATATGGCAAATAGACGACAATTCACCCGCCGAATAAAGAATGAGATCCGAGCAGAAGATTGTTCCGAAATAGCAGTGGATGCAATCAACCGGAATCTCACCATTTCCATCAACGGAACACTGAGACAAAAGACCCTTATCCAGTCACTTGTTGGGATGTCAGCAACCAAACTATCCGTGCATTCCATCAATAAGGCTGTAGAAAAAGTCCCGTGTGAAACGTCAGTCAGATACCATTTATCGAAGGTGGATTTAGAATCGCTTTTCGAAATACAATCAAAGATCCTCACCTATTCAAACGATCAGATCCTTGTTCCCGGAAAATCGTATCATTTTGCCATAGATTTCACCGACGATCCTTATTATGGCGAAATTATCGAAGCGAACAAAGATTACGTCCTCAAGAGTAAAATGAAGAAATCAACAACCACATTTTACTCGTATGTTTCGCTCTCCATCACAACAAAAGGTCAACGGCAGACCCTTGCAGTTTTCCCGGTGAAGAAGGGTGTGTCAAAGGTCGAGTACATCCGGAAATTTTTGGCCATAATCCACAACGCAAAAGTAAACACCCAAGTACTCTGTCTTGATCGGGGATTTTACTCAAAAGATGTGTTCTCATTTCTCCAGAAGGAAAAGATCCCGCACATTGTTCCGGTGAGAAAACACGGCGAAGAACTCAAGAAAATACTCCGGGGAAATCATTCCCGGTATGCACAGTATACAATGATGGGAACTGGCGAACCTCTTTCTCTTACTCTGGCAATTGATGTCCAGTACCTTCTGGGAAGGAATAAGAAATACGGGAATGTGAACCTGGGTTACGTCGTGTATGGTATTAACTGGAAACCCCGTCGGATCTACCGGGTCTACAAGAACCGGTTTGCGATCGAGTCTTCGTACCGTATCCGGAATATCGTGAAAGCAAGGACATCCACAAGAAACGTTGTGATCCGGTACCTGCTGACGATAATCTCTTTCCTTCTCAAAAATATCTGGGTCTCTCTTCAATGGATGTTCTTCTCTAAGGTTCAACGAGGACCAAGAACCGTTGCTGAAGATTTGTTCCGTTTCGATTTCTTCCGGCTATTGGTCTGGGAAGGGATTCGGAAAAAACTCAAATTTGTCTCATTTGTTTCTGTTCTTCGACCGTTTGGTTGATCAGAGGTTGAGAGTATTGATGACTTGCCAAAATTCACGGAGGTAAATTTAGAGAAGTACTGGGTTTTACGACAGAGCTTTTCAGGATATCTTCCCGGAATTTTCCGGTTCGTACGAGAATCCCGGTCATCCCCGCTTCCTGCGAGCCCCCAATGTCGGTTAAGATATCATCGCCAATCATCGCAGTCTCTTCCGGTTCAAGGCCCATGTCCTGACGTGCAAGTGTAAAAAAATCCTTTGAAGGTTTACCGACAACAACTGCATGTTTTCCGGTTGCATATTCGAGTGCCGAAACAAATGGCCCTGCTGAGAGCGAAAGTCCATCCGTTGCCATCCAGTACCGATCTTTTTCGAGCGCAATGAGCCCGGCCCCGTTCATGAGAGAACGAAATGCAGCATTCATACTTTCGTACGTAATCTTTTCTCCTGCATCGCCGATGATAACAAAATCAGCATCTTCGCCGGGACGGCACACACACATATCTTCAAACTCCCGGATCGCATCTCCTGTTACAAGAACAAAACAGCGTTTTCTCCCTGCTTTTTGCATGTACGCGATCGCGGCAAGCGGCGGAGTAAAGACATGGTCTTCCGGAATTTCAAGACCCATTTTCCGGAGCCGCTCAACAATTGCCGTGCGGCTTTTCCGTGTTGTATTTGACACGAACCGGAATGCGTAACCTTTCTCCTTCAGGAGCCCGAGTAATTCGACTGCGCCTGCTACCGGTTTTTCACCGATGTACATAACCCCGTCAAGGTCGATCAGGAATCCCTTGATTTCATTCATGTTTGAAAGCCCCGCACAAAAGCATCCATAAGTGCATAACAGCGCCGCTTGTTCTCATCGAGATACATTTTTGAATCCTCAAGAATACGGGATTGTGTCCCGGGTGGAAGATTCTTTGCCCAGCGGGAAATGATCTGCATTGTTACCTCCGGGTGAAACTGGACACCGACTGCGCTGCCGAACCGGAATCCCTGGTTCTTTACATCACTTCCCCGGGCAATCAGCGTTGCCCCCTCCGGCAGATCGAATGTCTCCAGATGCCAGTGAAAGATGGAAAAATCATCCGGGAACACTGAATTCCATTCCGGTGTGCAACCCTGTATCCGGTACCATCCAATCTCTTGAATTCCTTTCCGCACCGGTTTGCCAAACGCTGAAGCGATCATCTGGGCACCAAGGCATATTCCGAGGACCGTGCGACCAGCCGCTATTGTTTTTTTGAGGAAGATTTTTTCCGGTACAAGCCAGGGATATTCTCTCTCATCGTTGACGCTCATCTGCCCGCCCAGAACAATCAGGCTATCCGGAATATCCGGGGGAATTTGATCTCCCTTGTACACGCGGCAGATTTCAAACGAGATCTTTTTCTCCGTCAGGTATTCCAGGATGGTTCCCGCTGATTCATCCTCTCCGTGCTGGAGCAGCCAAATCATTATCTTAGGAATCGGTCGTTCCAGACATTGAGGATTCGCATCACTTTCGCCCCCCGCGGTTTGATCTTTATAGCCGCACTCGTATGACGGTATTCTGACCATGACAGGTACGCAGGCTCCGTCAAGGATAGGTGCACTCTGGCAACAGCGGATGCACAGCCTGCGTGAGTATGAAGTTGTTCGCGACGGGAATGTATTCGGCTCTGGTTTTTCGAACAACTATGTTTTTTCTTCTGAATACGATCTCGCCCGGCACCATCTTGACCGGCTGATGGCCCAGTACCAGGATATTCCGTTCACCGGTGTTTTCTCCGGGTCTGAGATCCGGAATGAAGGAGGTACGTGTTTCTGCATAGCATCGGAATCCGGGATTCCCCGGATCGATTTCGACCTCGATCGATTCCGGACAGCACTCATATCGGATCTTACGCTCGTCCGCGGGATCGGGAAAAAGACCGGGCATCTTCTGCAGGCGAAGGGATACCATTCACTCGAAGACCTCCGTTACCATCCCAAATTCAGGGCAGCTGCAAGCCGCGTGATGGAACAGCTGGTATGCGAAAACCCGTTCGGGATTATGGATCTCATCACCAGCCGCCACCCGAAATCCCATCCTCTTGTCCTGGGTACCGCGGGATTTCATGAACCCGAAGAGTACGTGTTTGTCGACATCGAGACGATGGGACTTTTCTCGCGGCCGATTATTCTTTTCGGGATCGGGACGATAGAGAAGAAACGACTGGTAATCCGGCAATATCTCCTCCGTGACATTGTTGAAGAGGAGGCAGCGCTTGTCGCAACAATGGATCATCTGTCGAAGGAGAACCCGGCTCTTGTAACCTACAACGGCAAATCATTTGATCTTCCGTACATCAATGATCGTCTCGCGTACTACGGTATCCGGCCGCAATCCCGGGTTCCGCATTTCGATGTTCTCCACTTCAGCCGGAGGCAATGGAAGAACCAGTACCCATCGCTGCGCCTGACCACTCTTGAAAAGGAAATTTTTGGGATCGTACGGGAGGATGACATTCCCGGCCAGATGGTGCCGGAGTTCTATGAAACCTACCTGAGAACCGGAAATTGCGGTCCGCTTGTCCCTGTTGTCGAACACAATAAACAGGATGTAATCTCGCTCGCCCTGCTTTTTTTTCACCTCCTGGGAGAATGGTATGGCTGTTGATGACGTCCTCCGGCTGCTGGATCAAAATCCGGTTTATCGCTCCCGGATCGTGCATCGTGCCGAATCCGAACCGGAACCCGCGGAGTATGGCACACTCGATTATCCCCTGGACCCTTCGATCGCATCATATCTTGACCAGAAAAAAATCCGGCTCTACGCCCACCAGTGCGAGACAATCAACAGCATACGTAGCGGAAAAAATGTCATCATCACGACCCCGACTGCGAGCGGCAAATCGCTTGCATTCAATGTCCCGGTCTTCGAGCAGCTTGCTTCTGATAAGGAGATGCGGGCCCTGTACCTGTACCCGACAAAAGCGCTGTCGAACGATCAGCTCGCCACCCACGAGCAGATGGCCCGTTTCACCGGCATCAATACCAGACCCGCCATCTACGATGGCGATACCGCCCAGTCGAAGCGTGCGGCGATCCGCGAACATTCCCGGATCATCATATCCAACCCGCATGAACTTCACCAGATCTTATCCTGGCATGCAAAATGGAGCCCGTTCTTCTCGAACCTGCGTTTTATCGTTATCGATGAGGCACACCGGTACCGGGGTGTCCTCGGCTCCCACATAGCGTTCCTCATACGGAGACTCCTCCGGATCTGCCGGTGTTATGGCTCGACCCCCCGGTTCATTCTCTCCACTGCGACTATCGCAAACCCGGTCGAGTTTGCCACCCGGCTGACCGGCCGGCAATTCGAACACGTAAAAAAAGATGGCTCCCCGCACGGGAAGAAACATTTCGTTCTCTACAACCCGTTTTTCGATGGCATCGGGGAACGATCAGCGCACCAGGAAACAAAGGACCTTCTCATATCCTGTGTAAAGCACAATCTCCAGACATTGTGTTTCGCCGGCTCGCGGAAGATGGCAGAGCTGATCACGGTCAGGGCCCGGGAAGATGCAAAACGTACTTCGGTCAGGCTTGCAGATTCGATCTCGGCATACCGTGCGGGTTTCCTGCCGGAAGAACGCCGGGATATCGAACGCAGGTTGAAAGACGGGACAATGAAAGGAGTCGTATCGACAAACGCGCTCGAACTCGGCATCGATGTCGGATCGCTTGATGCTATCCTGATCTCCGGGTTTCCCGGGACCATGATGTCTGTCCGGCAACAGGCCGGCAGGGCCGGGAGAAATGGTTCGGAATCGCTTGCAATTATGATTGCCCAGGCAAATCCGCTCGACCAGTATTTCATGCACCATCCCGATCAGTTTTTCGGGAGATCCCACGAAAATGCGATCGTTGACGTTGCAAACCCTTACATCGTTTCCGGCCACCTTCTGTGCGCTGCGGCAGAGCTGCCCCTGCAGGAAGATGCGGACCGGGAATTTTTCTCCGGCCCGCTCGATACGCTCCTGCCCGAACTTGCAGCCGGAAACCTGCTCCGGAAAACTTCCCGCGGCTGGGTTTATACGGGAAGAAGCCGGGCCTCCGGTGCCGTAAACCTTGGCAGTATCCTGAGCGAGACCTTTCGGATCGTGTGTAATGGCCGGCTCCTTGAAACCATGGACAGGACACAGGCATATCGCGAAGCCCACAAGGGCGCGATCATGCTTCATCAGGGTGAAACCTACGTGGTGAATGAGATGGATCTCGAAACCCACACGATCCGGGTTACTCCGACGGATGTCGATTACTATACCCAGCCCCTTAAGGAGATCGATCTTGCCGTCATAGAAACGATTGAGCAGAAAGTTGTTAACGGGATGAAGTGCTGCTTTGGCGATGTAGAAGTCACGGAGCGGTACACCGGCTATAAGATCAAACGCGGGGATACCATCATCGGGCTCGAACCGTTATCCCTCCCGCAGCTCACCTTCCGGACAAAAGCATTCTGGTTCAACCCGCGGGAAGAATCCGAACAGAACGTTATCAACGCCGGTCTCGATCTCGCGGGCGGTCTGCACGGCGCTGAACACGCGCTCATTGCGCTCATGCCGCTCCATGTCATGTGCGACCGGTGGGATATCGGGGGCCTGTCCAGCCCGGCATATGGTGAAGATGGCGGGCCGGTGATTTTTATTTACGATGGATTCGAGGGCGGCATCGGGTTATCAGAGAAAGCCTTTGAGATTCTTCCGGAACTGTTTGAAACATCCCGTAATCTTGTCAAAGATTGCGCGTGTGAAAAAGGTTGCCCGTCCTGCATCTATTCCCCCAAATGCGGAAACGATAACCAGCCGCTTGACAAAAATGCGACAATTCTCCTGCTGGGCGAATTCTGTGGCGCACAAAATCCTGTGCCCGCGATGCCACCGGTTGAATCCGGCCCCGCCGCAACCTGATGTCCGGTAGTTAGTCAACGAGAACAACTCTCTCTGCAGGGCCTCGATCGTCATCGAAGATGAAGAGCTCGTCGATTCCTGCATTGAGGGCAACAGCCACATCGTGCGCAAGCTTGAGGGAGGGATTGTATTTCCCCTGTTCGAGAAAGACGATCGTCTCCCTGCGGACTCCAACAATTTTTGCAAGCTCCTCCTGGGTTATCGAAAGCTTGGCCCGGTATTCTTTGATCTTTGTATGCATCGCTCTCACGGGTTCCGGAATTTTATGCAACATCTCCTTTGTGGAACAGGCACATCTGGAAGATCTCTCCTCCAGACCGCGAGGACGGGAATTAAAAGTGCGAGAGCAAGCTTCGTCCAGGGCCTGAGGATGTTCCGGTAGTCAGGCCGAAAGAGGGCAAACATAAAAAAGAGCCCGGTCAGCCACGCGGAGGAAAGTCCATACGCCCCGATTTTCCTTAAACGTTCATCCGATTCCGGATCATTCCCATCTCTCCGGTCACGCACGATACCGGTGATCAGAAAGGTGATTCCGGCAACAAGGAGAATTATACCAATAATTGTCTCACCTGTTGTCAGGGCTGTGGTGACTACTCCACTGG
>CAXXCP010000003.1:0-58454 GCA_963666355.2 uncultured Methanoregula sp. | reverse complement strand
GAATTGTTCAGCGGTGACCCCATCGACAATAATGGAAAATCTCAGCATTTTTGCCGGACGGGTTGTGACGATCAATGCCTCGTTGAGAGCATTTCCAATGGGACTTCCGTCCTTAAACAGGGATATTCGCATTCTCGTTTCTACAGAAAAACCGGATGGCAGCGTTTTTACAAACTCCAGTGATTCTGCGGGTTCAAGATCTGCAAGAAAACCAACTTCGCCATAATTGATCCCGAGCACCGGCAGGGGTTTTTGCATCTGCTGGATTGTGCGAAGAATGGTACCGTCGCCACCGATAACAATCACGACATCAGATTCTGATCCAGAAATTGATCTTCCTTTCATCCCAAGGGGCTTTTGCAGTGGTGCTCTCAAAATTTACCTGACATCCTGCATCCACGAGATTCTGCCTGATTTTTTTGGTGAATTCAAGCGCCTCGGGTTGATCGATCCGTGAGACAAGAATAACTTCCATGGTAAAATCACCGGAGGTACTCAATCACTTTGTGATGGAGATGGCCATTTGTCGCAACAAGACATCTCCCGACCGTAACATCTTCGGGGAATTTGACCAGGCTTCCGTCAAGATCAGACACTACCCCGCCGGCTTCTGTGCATACAAGCATACCGGCCGCGGCATCCGTTACCCGGAGAGTTCCCCGTAGATCCACAAACCCATCGATACGCCCGCAACCAATATAACAGAGTTCAAGTGCAGATGCACCGAGAAGACGCCATCTCCGGATTTTTTGTCCAAGCTGCATCGCACGTGCCGGATCAAACTTCCTGCCATAGATACTCATTGCAGAAGTATCAAGACGGGAAACTGTGGAAACGTGAATCGGTCGATCATCACACCGGGAAAACTCCTCTTTGACCGCAGTGAACGTTTCACCGCTTGCAAGGTTGCGAACGAATGCTTCCCGTACCGTACCGTTTTCCGAATAGGCCATTGAAAGTGCATAAAATGGGATACCGGCAACGGCATTGAAGGTTCCATCTACCGGATCAAGAAATACCGTTCCCCGGCCTTTCCTGAATTCCAGCCTCCCCGCCTCTTCGCTGATCAAAACGGAACAGAGATGGTGTTCTTTCAGGTAAGAGATAATGCAATCTTCTGCAAGCTGGTCAATCTTCTCTGTAGGCGTGCAGTCGGCTCCCATCCGGATAATTTCACCGCCATCAGGGGTCCCGATATAGTCGCGGATTTTTTCTTCTACATGATCGGCAATTTCTCCACATGCAGAAAGAAATTCCGTTGTCATATGCACCTTCCTGTCAACGCTGTATTTATGTAATGCAATAAAGATAAATTACTACCGCGTTTACGATTATGTGGTTTATGGTGAGAAAGAAATGAAGGAACAAACTGAAATTGGAAAGATAAAGGAAGGCCGGTACATCGTCATCGATGAAGAGCCTTGCAAGGTGCTCGGTATCGCTACCTCAAAACCAGGAAAACATGGTGCCGCAAAAGCCCGGATTGATGCAGTCGGCATCTTTGATGGGGTAAAGAGATCGATCGTATCGCCGGTTTCTGCAAAAACATATGTCCCGATCGTTGAGAGAAAAAGTGGACAGGTTATCTCTATTGCCGGCAGTAATGCACAACTTATGGACATGAAAGAATATACGAATTTTGAGATCCCCATCCCGGAAGACAAGAAAGATCTTGTCGAAGTTGGAAAAGAAATAATGTATATCGAATCGATGGGGAAAAGAAAACTCGATTTATAATAAAAATATTTTCTGCAATGCATCTTAATTTTTGAAACAAAGAAATTTCATTGTTTTTTTTGCCAGACCTGATCGCGAAAGGAAACATAAGTCTGGCTGATGCGCGTCTCTCATAAATTATTCTTTCACCAATTCCAGTACTTCACTAATTTTTAGCCGAGGCTAATCAAAACCGGCAGATCTAAATAGGCAGCGGGCGCCGCATATGGCAAATAGACGGCAATTCACCCGCCGAATAAAGAATGAGATCCGAGCAGAAGATTGTTCCGAAATAGCAGTGGATGCAATCAACCGGAATCTCACCATTTCCATCAACGGAACACTGAGACAAAAGACCCTTATCCAGTCACTTGTTGGGATGTCAGCAACCAAACTATCCGTGCATTCCATCAATAAGGCTGGAGAAAAAGTCCCGTGTGAAACGTCAGTCAGATACCATTTATCGAAGGTGGATTTAGAATCGCTTTTCGAAATACAATCAAAGATCCTCACCTATTCAAACGATCAGATCCTTGTTCCCGGAAAATCGTATCATTTTGCCATAGATTTCACCGACGATCCTTATTATGGCGAAATTATCGAAGCGAACAAAGATTACGTCCTCAAGAGTAAAATGAAGAAATCAACAACCACATTTTACTCGTATGTTTCGCTCTACATAACAACAAAAGGTCAACGGCAGACCCTTGCAGTTTTCCCGGTGAAGAAGGGTGTGTCAAAGGTCGAGTACATCCGGAAATTTTTGGCCATAATCCACAACGCAAAAGTGAACACCCAAGTACTCTGTCTTGATCGGGGATTTTACTCAAAAGATGTGTTCTCATTTCTCCAGAAGGAAAAGATCCCGCACATTGTTCCGGTGAGAAAACACGGCGAAGAACTCAAGAAAATACTCCGGGGAAATCATTCCCGGTATGCACAGTATACGATGATGGGAACTGGCGAACCTCTTTCTCTTACTCTGGCAATTGATGTCCAGTACCTTCTGGGAAGGAATAAGAAATACGGGAATGTGAACCTGGGTTACGTCGTGTATGGTATTAACTGGAAACCCCGTCGGATCTACCGGGTCTACACGAACCGGTTTGCGATCGAGTCTTCGTACCGTATCCGGAATATCGTGAAAGCAAGGACATCCACAAGAAACGTTGTGATCCGGTACCTGCTGACGATAATCTCTTTCCTTCTCAAAAATATCTGGGTCTCTCTTCAATGGATGTTCTTCTCTAAGGTTCAACGAGGACCAAGAACCGTTGCTGAAGATTTGTTCCGTTTCGATTTCTTCCGGCTATTGGTCTGGGAAGGGATTCGGAAAAAACTCAAATTTGTCTCATTTGTTTCTGTTCTTCGACCGTTTGGTTGATCAGAGGTTGAGAGTATTGATGACTTGCCAAAATTCACGGAGGTAAATTTAGAGAAGTACTGGATCCGGTTCTTGCAAAAATGAACCACGCACAAAAATAAGACCGGGTGCCCGGAATTCCTGAGGACATACGAAGCGAAACCACTTACAGGACATACCTCATGGCATCATTCCTTTATTGGACCTGCCACGATTTTTCATGGACTGGCAAAAAGTTGGATCCTAACCGTTCCTTTCCGGATCGTTCCACACTTCCGAGGAATAGCTGGACATATTTTTTAATAAAATCAGGGACCCCGACCCCGGGGGTGGTGAACCCCGGGTCGGTGGTCGGAAGAGACGTGGTGAAATAGTGTGTTTGTTTTTTGTACGTTTCCCGGGTTACACCTCCGTCTCCCCGGTCCGGATCCGGATCGCCTTCTCAACGGGGATGACAAAGATCTTTCCATCGCCGATCTTTCCCGTCCGTCCAGACTCGGTGATGATCGTAATAACCGTATCAACGTCCTTATCCTTGACAACGATTTCAATCTGGAGTTTCGGGAGTACGTCGACAGTCATCAGGCCGCCGCGGTACTCAAGGGAGATCCCTTTCTGCTCTCCCCGCCCACGTACCTCCGCGATAGTCATGCTCACATAACCTTTGTCTTCGAGCGCTTTTTTAACGAACTCGAATCGTTCCGGTTTGATGATGGTTTTGATCAATTTCATGATGATATCACTCCTCTATATGCAGCGCTCCCCATGCTGCGAGATGTCGAGGCCGACATATTCTTCTTCTTCCGTAACCCGCAGGCCCATCGTTTTGTCGATAATGACCGCAAGGATGTACGTGATCACAAACGCGTAGATCACCGCGGCACCTGCACCGATAATCTGCGAGATGAACTGGCTTACATTACCTTCAAGCAGACCGGATTTGCCGTTGATCACTGCCACAGCGAAGATACCGGTTGCGAGAGCACCCCAGAGGCCGCCCATACCATGGACAGCCCACGCATCGAGGCTCTCATCAACTCCTTTACTCTGCCGCCAGAGCATAATCCCATAGCACATTGCTCCGGCAACACCACCAATGACAATTGAGTACATCGGTGTGACGAACCCGGCCGCCGGCGTAATTGCGACAAGGCCTGCGACTGCACCGGAAACAAATCCAAGCGAGCTCGGTTTGCCACCGTGTGCCCAGCTGACCAGCATCCACACCATCGCTCCTGCAGCTGCTGCCGTATTGGTGGTGACAAACGCAAGCGCTGCAAGTCCATTCGAGTCAACCGCACTTCCCGAGTTAAATCCGAACCAGCCGAACCAGAGGAGGGCTGCCCCCAGGATAGACCACGGGATGTTGGCAGGTTCCATCGCGTACTTTCCGAACCCGACACGTTTGCCGATCACGATTGCAAGCGCGAGTGCAGCAAACCCTGAGCTGATGTGAACAACAGTCCCACCCGCAAAGTCAATCGCGCCGAATTGCGAGGTCCATCCACCACCCCAAACCCAGTGCGCGAGCGGGTCGTACACGATCGTTGTCCAGAGCGCTGCAAAGACGAGGAACGAACTGAACTTGATCCGCTCGGCAAACCCGGAGGTAACGATTGCCATCGTGACCGTTGCGAATACGAGCTGGAACACCATGTACAGGAGTCCCGGAACCACCGCACTATACGGACCGGGGTCCATGCCCACGTTGTTCAACCCGAGGTACTGGAGGTTGCCGATGAAACCCCCGACATCCGGACCAAATGCCAGCGAGTACCCGAAGAGCACCCACTGGATGCTGACAAGCGCAAAGGCGACAAACGACAGGGTGATCATGTCAATGAAGTTTTTCCTTCGAACCAGTCCGCCGTAGAATAATCCCACGCCCGGCGTCATTAGCATGACGAGCGCGGTTGAAACGAGGATCCAAGCCGTTGCACCAGTATCTATAGCCATTCTGATTTCACCTGTAATAACCAACACTTCGAAGTCTTTCGGAGCCTTTAAGCGAGAAGTTGGCTGCCTTATGATTAAGGCTTACCCCCGCCGGGCACCGTTGTTTGATTTTCAAAGTGTTTCTAGGAAAGAAGTGTTGTTCCTATACATATAATTGTTTCTAAAATTGGCGGGATCCAAATACCAATAAAACGCCCGGTATTCTCGTCAAAACCCCCGGAGAGTGAAATTAATTTCATCGGAAAAAGTGTGTTTCGCTCAAGAAAAACGCCCAAATATGCATTTATTCCCTGTTTTTGCGATTGTGGTATCCCGAATTGATTTTACACATATAACCATTTCTGCGCATAGTTCAGAATCCTCTCCGGGGGTAGACGGTACCAGAATGCGTTATAAGGCTCATCGTAATCGAGACTCATGTGAGGTTTGATGACATTGTGCCAGTGAACAATTTTATCGACAGAACCGAACTTCGCGATCCTTCGTTCGACTTCTCCGAAGAACCGTTCAATTTTGCCGTTCGTTTGAGGGTGTTTTATCCTCGTTGGGATGTGTTTGATGTTGTGATGAACAAGAAACTCTCCGAATTTATGATGGGCCTGTTCACGGTTCCGAGCTGAAACGAATTGTGTACCGTTGTCAGTAAGGATCTCGCGGGGCGTACCGTACATCTGGAATCCCTGATTCAGAACCGTGAGAGTGTTCTCGGTAGTTGGAGAATCGAATACCCCGTAGCAGGTGATGAGGCGGGATGAATCATCCATGAATGCGATCAGCCATTTCTTCGATCCATTAAGTTCGAACTCTTTCCAGTCTCCCTGCCACATCGACATGGAATGAGTACGTTCGTACCGAATATATTTCCGTTGTTGCCGTTTTTTCATGTTGATCTCCACCAGACCGTGGTTCAACAATACCCGATAGATTCGATTATGCGGGATATGGATCCCGAGTGTTTCCTCAATCTTCTTCTCCAGATGGATTGGACCAATGTTGTTAGATTGATAGGTTTTGAGGATCAACTCTTCTGCTCGATCATCGATGGTTTGAGGCTTTCTTCCAGATTGCCTGAGTACCGGATATTCTCCCGATTCTCTGAACTGGTTGATGAGCTGATACACTCGTTGACGGGTAATCTGGAAATACCGGGCAATCTCAACAACGGGTTTCTCATTTACCCATTGCTGAATGATCCTCTGGATATCCCGATTCGATAATTTGCTCACATCGATATTTACATGTGATGTCAAATGATTTCGGGATAGGACACCCTGTTTTTGCGATAAAAAAACATTTTTAAGACCAAATCAGGGAATGCCATACGACTCTGACGATAACCATGCACCATCAAACCGGCAACCGCGCAAATTTCCACCAGGAAAACCGGGTCCGGGCCACGGATACCGCAGGACCAGTACAGTATTTTCCAAAAGAGGCCCGCCAGCCAGAAATCGTTTTTGCGGATTTCTCCAGTCCCGGGCAAAACGGCCGGGACTGCAGGTGCCCGGGTGCTATTGGTCTTTACCAGGTCCCCGTAACTGAATGCAATACCACGGGGACCAGACGGAAATCCTTTATAAATCAATGTCTAACGAATGATTAACAAACAAAGATCCGGAGCGAAATAGTGAAATCCAGCAGTAAATATGCCACAATCGTCCTGCTTGTACTCGCTTTTATCTTCCTCCCTGCCACCGCATCGGTCACGTTCGCAGCAAGCACACCGCAGGTCATAACCCGTGGTGATGCTTTTTCCCTCACGGGAACGATTGCGGGTCACGGGCCGGTGGCAATCTGGGTCATAGGCCGGAGTTATATTGACTCGCATGTGGTTATTCCCGATGAGAAGGGCAGATTTACCTACAAGCTCTCCGGTCGCGACACCCAGCAACTACCGGCGGGGCAATACGCATTTGTTGTCCAGGATCCCGGTGCAAACGGCCTTCTCGATATTGAGTTCCGGGAAAATGCAAACGGAAACATCACGCTCCTGTACCAGGGAAAAACTTTTGCCGATATCGGAACCCGCGACAATATCCGCACCTCAGTTGCACCGGTCATCAGCTCGCTCTCTTCCGCGGAAATACCTCATGCCGATGACATCTTCACCGCCAGCTATTTACTTGTTGAAGACCCGATGGTTTTCTTCGACAAGGTTACTTCGCCTGCCGAAAACCGGCTGCTCGGTCAGGTTTCGGGCAACCCCATCATCTTTACCGGGACAACCAACCTGGGTACTCAGGATACATTGAGTGCATCAATCCATGAAGCCGGAACGGACGCGATCGTTACCGGAAAACGAATTCCGGTGACCGCAGGCACCGAGCTGAACCACTGGGCATACACGCTCGACGCTCCGGGACTTCCGGTCGGCGACTACCTGCTTACGATCGGCCCGGCCGATCCTCCTGCTACCGGCCTCCGATCTGCGGTGTTTTCCGTGACAAAAAGCGTTGCGGTGAATCCGACCCATGCCGTTACACCTGCCGTTCCCCGGTCACCCCAGTGGTTTGATCCAACCGTACCGCTCTTTGTGGTTGTCGGCATGTTGATTGTCCTGGGGCTTATTCTCTTCACAACATGGCGAAAGTAACGGGGAGGTGAGAACCGGTTCCCCCGGATTACCGGAATTTTTTTAATAACGGCAGAATACTTTCCGGATTATTACTCTTCCGGGAAAAATGAACCGGATCTTTTATCGACAATCCGAAAAAAGTGTTCCTGATCGGTGAACCCCGCTCCCGGAAAAACCCGGTAACAGGATTTCTTTCCGGTTAATCCCGAAATAAATTTCCAGGAGGCGTTCTCTGAGGGGCTATTGCCCATCCCCGGGATTGCTGGTTGGATCGACAAGGGCCGGCGCCTCCTTCGATCCCACTTGTCCCCGGCCCGTGCAAAGTACACTGTTCCGGGCCCCATACGCGAAATAGATGCATAACCCGGCAATCATCCAGATGAAGAACCGGAAGATCGTTTCCATGGGCAGCGTGACGGTAAGCACGATGCAGGTGATGATACAAAGAATAGGCACAACCGGGTAAAGCGGGGTCCTGAAAGGCCGGTGCACTTCCGGGTTGGTCCGGCGCAGGATGATAACGCCTGCTGCGACAATAACAAACGAGGTCAGGGTCCCGATGTTGACAAGCTCAACAATAACATTGAGAGGCAGAAGACCTGCAAGGAGTGCAGTAATGCCGCCGGTGAGGAGAGTTACAAAGACCGGTGTCCGGTAAACTTTGTGGACCGACGCGAAGATCCGGGGCAGCAGCCCGTCCCGGGCCATGGCATAGAAGATCCGGGTCTGACCGTAAAGCGTGACGAGCAGAACAGAGGTCAGCCCGGCGATTGCCCCGACCGCGACCAGCGCAGAGCCCCACGAAATGCCGATGCGGTCGAGCGCGAACGTGACCGGTGCCGCGACATCCTTGAGCTCCGTATACGGAACTACACCGGTGAGCACGGCCGCAACTGCAACGTACAGCACCAGCACGACAACGGCCGATCCGATGAGGCCGATCGCCATATTCCGCTCCGGGCATTCGATCTCTTCGGCAGCGGTCGTCACTGCATCAAATCCGATGTACGCGAAGAAGACGATCGCAGCGCCGGAAAGAACCCCACCCCAATGGTATGGCAGAAACGGCGTGTAGTTTGCGAGGTTGATCGCGCCGGCCGCAAGGAACAGGAAGAGGAGGATGACCCCGATCTTGACGACCACGATAACTGAGTTGATCCGGGCGCTCTCTTTCACGCCAACGATAAGGAGCAGCGTTATCAAAACAATGGAAAAGACAGCAGGCAGGTTGACAAGCCCCCCCTCGACACCGGGCGGGTTTGCAAGAACGGCCGGGATAACGAACCCGGCATGAGCCGACAAACGTTCCATGTATCCCGACCATCCCACCGCCACGGCCGATATCGCAAACGCGTACTCAAGGATCATGGTCCATCCGATGATCCAGGCCCAGACCTCGCCGATGCCTGCGTACGTGTAGGTATAGGCACTTCCCGCGGAAGGGATCATTGCCGCAAGTTCGGAGTAACACATTGCCGCAAAGATAGCGACAATGCCGGAGATGAGAAATGAAAGGACTACTGCCGGCCCCGAATAATCTGCGGCAGCAACGCCAGTGACCACAAATATTCCCGCACCTACGGTTGCACCAATCCCAAGAAGTAAGAGTTCCATCGGGCTCAAAACCCGGCTCAGCTCGCTGTGCGTGTGGCACTCACGGATGGTCTCCATCAACGGTTTTTTCCGGGAACAGGTAGTGATTATCTGGCGTAACGAGGGTAGTGTCATGTTAATCGGTCTTTTTGTGGTTTGTCTTTCGCGATGTGCCGGGTTTTATCGCGTGCATAAATTATATGGGGAACCGGGCGCTGTACCAGCAGGAATTCCGGCTCTTTCGTGGAATTTCATTTCCTGGGATTTGGGTACCAGGTTCTCCCGGCCACGGTTCCTGCAATATAGAAAGCTATAGTACGAAATGGGATAACGCTGGCGTTGAGTGAAAAAATTTCTTCGGTTATCGAAAACAAGAACACAAATTAAAAAATTAAAAAAAAACACCGATGAGACCTGAAGGTCACAGGCCTTACCCATGAAAATCAACAAGTGGTAAGAACTCATTTTGAACTACGGGCAGAGCAGGCTGTCGAATTTTTAGGATGCGATCCTGGGAAAAAAACTAACCGTTAAATTGCCATCGCAGGCCGTACTGCGACTTGATCGCGAATGCCAAATTGGCCAGGAAGGCAATTGATCTGCCCATAATTCGAGATCAACTATGACCGAACAAATTCATGTATCTGCTGGTCTGGACCTTCACAAGAAATTCATTTTAGCCACGATACTAACCGATGATGGGCACAAAGAACAGCGGCGATTTGAACGTACAGAAACCGGTCTGTTCGCGCTCAAAGAATGGACAATTAAGAACAAATGTGACGTGGTCGCATGTGAGTCTACGAGTGACTTCTGGGTACCGGTCTACGACATGATGCACGGGCATACACCCGTAATTGTCGGGAATGCCCGTGACATCAAGATGTTTTCCCACAAGAAAACCGACAAAGTGGATTCAGAACTTATCGCCCAACTGGCCTTGAAGGGAATGATCCGGCCTTCGAGAATATTTGCCCAGACCCATCGGGAATTTCGATCCCTTGTGCGACTCCGACACAAATTGGTCCAGAAACGAACCGACATAAAAAATGAGATCCATCATATCCTGGATTCGGAATTATTCCGGCTCTCATCGGTGCTGACCGATCTTTTTGGAAAGAGCGGATTGCGAATCCTTCGGGGCATTGTCGATGGAATGCCGATGACCGAAATCATAAAAACGCTTCCTCTTAATGTTCGTAAAAAGTCGGCTCAACTCGACGAAATCCTTCAGACAACGATTTCACCGGAAGCAATCTTCCGGCTTAAACACTGCCTGAATCTCCTGAAATGTCTGAATGATGAGATTGACGATCTTACTGACTGTATTTTTCAGTTCGCCGATGAGACTTTTGAACATGAACTCAAGATTCTCAAATCCGTTCCCGGAATTGGCAATATCGCCGCTGTAACCTTGATTGCAGAAATCGGGAATTTCTCGGATTTCTCCACTGGCGACAAACTTGCAAACTGGTTAGGGATAGTTCCAAATGTGTACCAGTCTGCTGACAAACTGAGAACCGGTTCTATCACGAAGCGTGGTTCAGAGCATGCAAGGTGGATCCTCGTTCAGATCGCTCACGCTGCTTCGAGAAGCCGAAATACGGTTTTCCGAAAGTTCTATGACCGGAAAAAGCCGGTTATTGGAACCGGTAAAACGATTGTCGCTTTGGCCAGGAAGATTGTAACCATCATATGGCACTTGATCACTCAAGATGAATTCTTTAATCAGGCCAATGGGGATTCAAATCCTTCAGCGAAAACGGTCAAAGTCCGAATTCCCGTTATCGCTACTCTCGGTGAAATCCTGAAGATTTTGAATGAGGCTGCTATTGTGTTGAAGGAATCAGATTCCGGAAGGGGTGATTGTTGACCTTATCCTCCTTCCGGATTTGAGATTTTCATGCCAAATACCGGAGAAATCCCGTCTCGTACTTCCAGAAGATAAATTCAATAGAATCAATTTAATGGATTTTGTTTTCAATAAGGTTCAGATCTCGGCAAATAATCCAAGAAAACAAACGAAAATACATGCAAAACCAAGAGTATATTTTTATACAATTAGATCGTTTTAACACACAGAGACGTTGGTATGCTCCAATGTTTCCTACAAAATGAAGGTGAATTATGAATTCGTCTAAACACGATGATAACGCGTTCACCGGTCTTGAGGCAGCGATTGTGCTCATTGCATTCGTTGTCGTTGCGGCCGTGTTCTCGTATGTAGTACTCGGTGCCGGGTTCTTTACAACCCAGAAGGCCCAGGAGACAGTACACACGGGTGTTCAGCAGACAACATCAGCGGTGGAACCGTCCGGACAGGTAAGTATTCAGGCAGATGGTGCCGGAACTGCTGTTGGCAATATTACCTTCTACCTGCAACTCGCAGCGGGTGGTTCTGGCGTTGATATGAGTAAAGTGACCTATACGGTTTCCACACCTACAAAGGTTCAGACTTTTACCAACACTGCAGTTGTCCTTTCCTGGGTTAAGCAAAATACCCCCATCGATGCAGGTCAGACAAGCACGGGCGGGTTGTTGAATCCCCGTGAAATGGTCCTCGTACGCATCGTACCCGGATTTGCTGCAGCGGATCTCGGCGTCAATACGAAGTTTATCGTAGAGGTTAAGCCCCCTGTTGGAGCCTCACTCCCGATTTCAAGGACTACGCCTGCAGGAATGACCGCAAACGCATGGTATGAGGTTTACTAGGGGAGGGTGAAAAAAATGAAAAATCTTTACTCAGAGGATGCATTCACCGGCCTTGAGGCAGCGATTGTGCTTATCGCGTTTGTCGTTGTTGCAGCGGTGTTCTCATACGTAGTGCTTGGTGCCGGGTTCTTCACATCCCAGACTGCCCAGGCAACGGTTCATACCGGTGTATCCCAGGCAAGTTCCAGTATGGAACTGGTGGGCAATGTCATTGGAATAAAGGGTGCAGGCAACTACCTCGCTTACGCTAATATAACTGTAGCGCTTACTGCCGGAGGTACTCCCATTGACCTGTCACAAATGGTTGTATCCTATAATGACAATAACGGCGGGCACAATGCAAACCTGAGCTACGAAACGGCCGCTAACTGCCCGAATGCAATAAACGGTGCAGATGCTACACACCCGCAGTCATGGTGCATTGCACAACACATTGGTGGAACGACATCCATGCTCGGAAACAATGAACAGATGATCATCGCAATCGGACTGCCGGCAACAGCAACACCTAACACGAAGATTACCATCAACTTCCAGCCAGCTGTCGGCGCAGTTCTGCCGGTCACGAAGACACTTCCCGGCGGGTTGACTGCAGTTCAACCACTTTACTAATTTTTTTTTATTTCACCCGGTCTTGATTAAACGCAAACTATTATTCTCAGATTTCTTTTTGTTTTAAAAATTTTTATTTATAGAAAAATACCGTGATTTATCGCCGATTAAGAGAGTTTATCGAAAATTTCGACGGTTTTATTATCCATATATTTATTAACCGTAAAAAGCATATATAGCGATGATACGGTATGGCGGTAAATCAGTCTCAGGTTGATCATATCATTACAGCTGCTTCTGAGGATGATCCGGAAGTAAAGCTTCAGAACCTGGAACGTGAAGTCGATCTGATCAAAACCTCCATTAAGCGTCTCCTGATGGATATCAGGGAAAGGATGAATGAACTGGAAAACCCGTTTACCATTATTTCAACCGGGAATCTTCCGGCAGGAGATGCCGTCCCGTCAGCCGACAAGAATGTTGAAGCAGATGAAGCCAGGAAATCTGCACTGGAAGCACGTGAATCTGCGCTCGACGCCCGTGAATCCCAGCTTGAAGCAACCAAATCCAAAATAGAAACCGAAAATATCAACCAAAATCCCGCCAAAAAATCCGGGCCTGCATTATCAAAAACAGAGTCTGAAAGAACACTCATCGCTGAACAGATGCTTGCTGCATTCCGGGCCCAGTCATCTCTCCCTTCGAAAAATATTCCCGCAGCTGTACCGGCTGCGAACCCTGAACCGGCAAATGAAAAACTCCGGCTCCAGAAAGTTTACAAACTTTTCAAGTGGACCAACCAGTCTGTAAAAAAATACGGCCATGATCGACTTGAGATAATCCTGGAATCATACCGGGCAATGGGATATATAACCAAAGAATCCTGCGAAGAGATCCGGGAGATCTCACGCCTCATGCCCGCAAACCTGGGTGAAGAGCATGAGGTCGGACCCGATGAATTTGTTGCCGAACTCAGTACTTCTCTAAATTTACCTCCGTGAATTTTGGCAAGTCATCAATACTCTCAACCTCTGATCAACCAAACGGTCGAAGAACAGAAACAAATGAGACAAATTTGAGTTTTTTCCGAATCCCTTCCCAGACCAATAGCCGGAAGAAATCGAAACGGAACAAATCTTCAGCAACGGTTCTTGGTCCTCGTTGAACCTTAGAGAAGAACATCCATTGAAGAGAGACCCAGATATTTTTGAGAAGGAAAGAGATTATCGTCAGCAGGTACCGGATCACAACGTTTCTTGTGGATGTCCTTGCTTTCACGATATTCCGGATACGGTACGAAGACTCGATCGCAAACCGGTTCTTGTAGACCCGGTAGATCCGACGGGGTTTCCAGTTAATACCATACACGACGTAACCCAGGTTCACATTCCCGTATTTCTTATTCCTTCCCAGAAGGTACTGGACATCAATTGCCAGAGTAAGAGAAAGAGGTTCGCCAGTTCCCATCATCGTATACTGTGCATACCGGGAATGATTTCCCCGGAGTATTTTCTTGAGTTCTTCGCCGTGTTTTCTCACCGGAACAATGTGCGGGATCTTTTCCTTCTGGAGAAATGAGAACACATCTTTTGAGTAAAATCCCCGATCAAGACAGAGTACTTGGGTGTTCACTTTTGCGTTGTGGATTATGGCCAAAAATTTCCGGATGTACTCGACCTTTGACACACCCTTCTTCACCGGGAAAACTGCAAGGGTCTGCCGTTGACCTTTTGTTGTGATGGAGAGCGAAACATACGAGTAAAATGTGGTTGTTGATTTCTTCATTTTACTCTTGAGGACGTAATCTTTGTTCGCTTCGATAATTTCGCCATAATAAGGATCGTCGGTGAAATCTATGGCAAAATGATACGATTTTCCGGGAACAAGGATCTGATCGTTTGAATAGGTGAGGATCTTTGATTGTATTTCGAAAAGCGATTCTAAATCCACCTTCGATAAATGGTATCTGACTGACGTTTCACACGGGACTTTTTCTACAGCCTTATTGATGGAATGCACGGATAGTTTGGTTGCTGACATCCCAACAAGTGACTGGATAAGCGTCTTTTGTCTCAGTGTTCCGTTGATGGAAATGGTGAGATTCCGGTTGATTGCATCCACTGCTATTTCGGAACAATCTTCTGCTCGGATCTCATTCTTTATTCGGCGGGTGAATTGCCGTCTATTTGCCATATGCGGCGCCCGCTGCCTATTTAGATCTGCCGGTTTTGATTAGCCTCGGCTAAAATTTAGAGAAGTACTGAAATCATCAATATCCTTTTTCATCCCGGAGCCGGGCGAATACAGGCTTGCGGTAATTCCGAAGCGCGATCATGATACCGAATTTGAATTTCCTGCATTTTTTTAATTTTTTCCGGAGTTGTCACCACAACATAAAAAAAAGAGTACGATAAATTTTAGTGATATGTTTGTTCCATCCAAGATCTTTTTCACCAAAGGTGTTGGTGTTCATAAAGATCGCCTTGCCTCGTTCGAGCTGGCATTGAGGAAGGCCGGGATAGAGAAATGCAATCTCGTTTATGTTTCGAGTATTTTTCCACCGAACTGCAGGCAGATTGCAAAATCCGATGGCTTGAAGCAGTTGCAACCGGGCGGTATCACGTTCTGTGTCATGGCCCGCAATGAGACAAATGAACCAAACCGTCTCGTATCCTCAGCGATCGGTCTTGCCCTCCCCAGTGACAATGCAGAGTACGGGTACCTCTCTGAACATCATGCGTTTGGTGAAACCCAGGAGAAGACCGGGGAGTACGCAGAAGACCTTGCGGCAACCATGCTCGCAACCACCCTCGGTATCGAGTTTGATGTCAACCTCGCATGGCAGGAACGGGAACAGATCTATAAGGCAAGCGGGAAGATCATCAAGACCAAGAACACCTGCCAGTCCGCAGAAGGAGACAAGAACGGTCTCTGGACAACGACGATTGCCGTTGCAGTCTTCCTGTAAATTTTTCCGGGATATTTCCCGGGATATTGGTTTTTTTTGGTTTTTCATCTCCTCGCAGGAATGGTAAAATCACGTTGTAAGGAGAAATTTAGTTGTATTTCTCATCTCGTGCTTTTGCAATCATTTTAATTTTCCCTGCGAGTTCAATCACTGCCTTCCGGGCCGGGCTGTTATCCGGAATGCATGAGACCGGGGTGGCAGCAAGGTCAGCATCTTCGACAGAATCATCTGCGGGGATAATTTCTATCGGTTCATCGCTGCCGATATCGACAGGGGCAGATCCTGTTTTGTACTTATTGACCACGACAAAAATTTTCTCGTTTTCGAGATCAAGCTGGGTTGCGATCTCCCGTATCCGGGCAACGGTCCGGAGTCCCCGTGCCCCGGGATCACTTACGATCAGGAGCATATCGGGCTTTCCGATGGTACCCCGGGCTATATGCTCCATCCCGGCCTCGGTGTCGATGACAACAAACCGGTACTCGCGCTCAAGCTGCTGCATGCATTCACCAAGGAGATCGCTTGCAAAACAGTAGCACCCGCTTCCTTCGGGTCTGCCCATTGCCACGAGGTCAAACCCTTCTGCCTCGACAAGTGACTGCCGGAACCGGAACCGGACATAGTCATGCCGGTTCATGCCCGGAGGAATCTGCCTGCTGAATGCCTCCTCCCGCATACTCCCAAGCGACTCACGGACGGTGACCCCGAGAGCCTCGTGGAGGTTTGCATTCGGGTCCGCGTCAACGGCAAGAACCGGCTTTTCGCCAAGTCCGATAAACGCCCGGATAAGAAGCGAACTGATCGTTGTCTTCCCGGTCCCGCCTTTGCCGGATACCGCTATTGTGAAAGGGTGTTGTGACATACTCTTCTTCCGGTGATTTGTGAAATTCCCGGCCCGGTTTTGTGCCTGGGGAAACTCTTGTTTTTAAAGTGTTTTTTCCCGTATCCGTCGGGAGATCTCTGCTGCTGCACCCATAATGGCAAGTGACCCGTCCCGGTCTGCAAACCGGATCCCGCAGCTTGGCGTGATGAGAGACTGGGCATCAAAGAGCTCCTCCGGGATCCTGGCACAGAGCTGTTTGCGTATGCCGAGATACTTCTCATACAGTGAATCGATAGTCTCGGTCGAGAAAATCGCGTACTCGGCAGGGACAATTCCCCATGCAACAACACCGCCGCGCTCCATGTAGGAGATAACTGCGTCCGTGTAGAGCAGGAATTCCTTTGCAGTTGTATAGGCATCGAGCGATACAACCGATGGATTGAGTTCAAGCACAAACTTCCAGTCAGTGTTCGAGCAGCAGTGGATCCCAAGCCCGCCTTCTACAAGGGATGCAATGTCTTCCCACCCGGCTTTTACGGTCGCGTGATCGAGCGGAACGACCGATGACCCCAGTGATGCGAGGTATGGTTCATTAAGGACAACAAGAGTCTCCGGTACTCCGGTCTTTGTCTTCATTTCATTCTCGCACCACCGGGCCTTGAGGGCAATCATCTTCGATAAGACATCGGCGATCTGCGAATCGTAATAGATCGGTCGTTTACCGGCATCGACAACCTGCATCCCGAACGTGACCGGGCCCGTGACCTGGCACTTGAGGTACTGCGTCCCGGCAAGGGGCCGGCCCATCATCTCGATAAATGCCGATGCATAGTCCTTATGGAGCGCGTACGAGGCAAAATTGCCTTCAACATAATCCATATAGATCTGCTCCATTGCACCGGTCTGGTCACGGGTGCTGTCAAAGAGCAACCGGTCCTCGCGTATGAGCCGGCCGGGGAGCTGCTCCGAATCATTGAAGACTATCCCCTCAAGCTGCCCGCGATCCGGGAGGGTCGGGATGTACGGGAACCCGCAAAAGATCGAAAGAACATCGCTGCATGCGAGTACCGGATCAGTATGCGGGAGTGCACCGACACCGGTCGCAAGGGAATGGGGAGGTGGTATCATACGTGCCATGGTTTACTCCTTCCTGTGGTTCCGCGTTGCATCCAGCAGATCCTGGACAACGGGAAAAAGGGTAAGGTCAGTATGCGGAAGAAATGCACTTGAGGTATACTCGTCCATAAACGATGGCTCGGCATTGAGCTCGATATATGCGATCTTATACGCGATCTCATCAAGTGTTTTCCGTTTCGACCGGTTGATAAGGGCCATGTTCGCACCGGCAACTGCGCCATTCCCGATATTTTTTACATGATCGATTCCGATCTCCGGTATGAGCCCGATGATCGTTGCATTCTTCTTGTTGAGGTAGTTGCCAAATGCCCCGGCAAAGTAAATGGTCGCGATCTCGTGGCGGGTGACCCCGGCCTCTTTCATCAGGGTTACGCAGGCAGCATGGATCGATGCCTTGCTCATGATCAGGTTCTTGATATCGTTCTCGGTGATGACGATGTCCTTTCCTATTGTCGTGTCTTTCTCCCATACGACAACAAATTCAGGGAAGCGATCGTTTTTCCGGATCCGCGGGTTTTCGATCCCCGTGTTGATCCGCCCGGTCCGGTCGATGATACCGGCAACAAGCATCTCGGCAAGAAGGTCAATAAGCCCCGAACCCGTTATGCCACGGGGCTTCGCGCTGTTGATGGTCGTGTAGGATGGGGTAAGGGTTACCGGATCGATGGTTACTTTCTCGATCGCACCGGGGTTTGCCCGCATGCCAAAGAGAACCTCCCCGCCTTCAAGAGCCGGTCCTGCCGCACCCGCACAGGAGAACATCCACTCCCGGTTGCCGAGCACAACTTCGAAGTTCGTGCCGATATCGATCATCAGGGAGATCTCCTCGCGTTCTGCCATGCCACACGCGAGGATATCTGCGATGATATCCCCCCCGATGAAATCGCTGACAGCGGGAAAGGCAAAGAGCCCGCAGTTCTGGTTGCAGGCGATCCCGATCCGGCTTGCTGCCACGGAGAGGGCCCGGCGCACAACCGGAACATAAGGTTCGGCAATCATGTACGCCGGATCGATGCCGAGGAGCATGTGGGTCATCACGGTGTTTCCGGCAACCACGACCTCATAGATGTCTTCCCGGTCGATTCCCGCGTTGTCCGCTGCCGATGTGAGGGCAGTGTTAATGCTGTCAACGGCGAGGGCCTGGAGTTTTGCAAGCCCGTTCTTCCGGGCGAAATTAACCCGGGCGAGGATATCCTCGCCACAGCTGATCTGCTTGTTATAATTTGAGGCGATCCCGACAACCTTTCCGGTGACGAGATCCCAGAGGTAGACGACAATCGTGGTTGAACCGAGATCGACTGCCGCCCCGTACAGGCGCTTTGCCGTATCGTTTTCCTGCAGGTCGATAAGCCGGTATCCCCCGGGAACAAGAGCGATCGTACCGGTGACTTTCCAGTCACTGTGCCGGAGGATCCCCGGGATCTCCCGGAGGACTTCGAGGGGTGCGTACATCTTCTCCGCAACCGGACCCCCGGACTTCTGGATACCCCAGAGGAGCCGGGAGAGATCGGGCGATGGATCGGTGAGGGTCGGGGGCTGGAGCTGGACGAAAAATTTCCGCACCGCCGGCTTAAACTCGATTGGAACATCCTCCCGGGTGATGAGGATCTTCTGTTCCTGGATCAGGGAGCTCTCGGGGATTGTGACCTGTATGTCGCCATCGATTGTTGTTACGCAGGCAAGACATGCCCCCCGCCGGATCTCGTCATCGTTGAAGAACCGGATATATTTCTGGAGATCGAAGCTGGTCTTGCCGGCCTGGACGTACATTACGCACTTGCCGCACTTGCCCTGCCCCCCGCAGACAACGTTCACGTTCAGACCTGCACGCTGGGCTGCATCAAGGATCGTGCATCCGCGCTCGACATCGATCTTCCGGTAACTGGGAAGGAAGGTGACCGTGGGCATGGATTACTTCCACTCCTCGTGGAGGTACTCCCCTATCTCGGCAGCATCCCGTGGTCCGACAAGGACTTTCCACCCGGTTGCCTCCTCGATCCTCCCGGAGAGTGGAGAGGCGTAACCGGGGATAATGAGTTTCCGGTGGGAAACTTCGTTCCCGACATCGAACTTTTTGATTGCATCACGGACGAGTGTCTCGCTGAGTTTCCCGGCTGCCACGGCCGTGAGGACCGAGAGGCCTTCTGTGTCCACAATCAGCATGAAGCAGGGAACCCGGGTGGATTCGAGATATCCTTCGAGCGTAAAGAACGTAAGCGAGAAGTTCACGGTCATGAGGACGGGTGCATCCTTGCCGGGAGATCCAATACGGTACAGCCCGGGGTTCATCTGGATAGGCTTCTGCGGATCGGTATACACATTCTGGCGAAGCGTGAGCGAGGCTTTTGCTGATGCCGGCGAGAGTGGAGAGACAACGATCACGGATGCATACTTCACGATCCCGAGCGCGATAGCAGCATCTTCCTGGCCGGTAAGGGTTGCATCGAGATAAACCGGATATCCCAGTTCAGGAGCGGATCGGGTGATCGCGAGCTGCCGGATCGCGGTTGTTGTTGTAACAAAGTCCCCCAGTGAAACAGGGGCGGGATCCATAACCAGGTCCTGTACACCTTCAGCACAGCAATCCTTTGCGAGCTGTGCGAGTTCGTCAAGGCCATACCCCCGGATTACCAGCGGGCAGCCATGCTGTTTTGCGATAGCGCACATCTCTTTTGCATTCGCCCTGGTCGCGGCGTGGAGAAGTGGACGGTAGGTACCGCAGTGTACGAGAGCGGACCTGAGGGCATCCATGTTTGCTGAGATGAGAACAAGCGGGAGATCTGCGGTCTGTTCGATAGCGGCCACAGCCTCGGCAAATTTTTCCGGCAAACCGCTCGCATTCTCGATCGCGATCCCGTTGAACCTGAGTTCCATCCCTACTCGGATGAGGGTTTCATCGCGGACACGCTTTGTCACCGCGATAATTTCCTCAGTAGTCTGCGTATCCTTAAGCCGGAATATAATTCCCGGCGGGTGGTAGAATGTCTTCTCGTGCCGGTAGAAGACAAACTCTTCCCCGGCTGCAAACGAACGCTCACCAACCCCGATCTTCACGAGCCTGATGGGTGGACGGGTCGTGGCGCCAAGTACCGACTTTGCCTCGTCGCTGAGGTACGGGCAGAGCTCCACATCAGCTTTTCCCCCTGCGAGTTTCATGGCAAACGTGAGGCAGGTCGGGTCTCCGCATTCCTTGCAGTTCTTCTTTGGGAGGAGTTTGTAGATATCCAGTGCCTTGAGCGCCATATCACTGACCTCCGTTGTTGCCGGCATTTCCGGTCATTGTCTGCAAGCCCGCGAATGCTGACCTGAGCATCGGGATTGTCTTCGGGTGCCGGACGCAGATGATCTCTGCACCCGCGACCGCGGCTGCAATGCCGGTATAGAACTCCCAGGTAACTGCCATATCGTCCTGTGCCCCGGGTTCTGCCTCCCGGACTTCTTTGACCGTAAGCGTATCGATAGCCGAACAGATCATGGGCATCGCAAGATCTGCATCACCCTTCAGGGCCGAGTACCGGATCCTTTCCATGGCCGAGTACGAGTACTCGAACCCGTACCCGAGCGTACCGGTGTACGGGTCGATGACAATGTGATCGTGCCCGACACCAATCTCCCGGAGGAGGATGTTGAGCTGCTTTGCGAGATTGATGTCAATCGGCGACTGGGCAATGACCGAGTGGTCGTAGGCACGAGCAGCGGCAGCGATGCTCCGGTACCGGGATGCTTCTGCGGTCCCAAGAAGCAGACGCTCACCCTGCCCGGTCTCCCCGCACTTCTGGAAGACTTCGGAATCGATCTTAGGTTCATTGGATCCTTCGATGACAAGCGGGAGGCCGGTTGATGAGAGGACGGTCTCCACAGCCTTCCCGACCGCGGCTATATCCGAGAAGTTCCGCTGCTTTGTGCTGGTCAGGAACAGCCGGATAAGGTCGGCACCGTAGTGCTGATCCGCGGTTCTTGTCCATCCCGAAAGATCGTCAAGCAGATCCCCACAGTAGTTCCGGATGATGGGAGACCAGTAGACCGGGTTATCGCAGATCTCGAACGCGATGAGAGGGGATTTCACCCCTGCCGGTTTTTCCAGGAATGGGAGGTTTGCACCCCCGCCAATCCGGTACGAGATATCGCGGGTACCGCCTTCTGCTTTCGTTGCCCCGAGAAGTACGCTGCCGATAGTTCCGGTCCATCCAAAATTTATGTCGTATGCCATAGTCAGGGCCTCACATCAGGGGTTTCATGGAAAGAGCCGGGTGATGCACGGATTCAAGGTAAGCCATCAGCTCTTCGATTGTTGTAGCATTGTTCTCGTCCGCTATCTTGTCAAAGAAGTCCGGTTTTTTGTGTTCTGCAAGTTTCTTTGTCAGCCGGCCCTTAAGTTCTTCCTTGAGCTGCGCCGGTATCCAGACAAGCCTCTCGATCCCGCCTTCGCCCTGGAGGAACCGGTCGGAGAGAATATAATTCTTCGAGATCCCGGCAAAACCCGGGGTCTGTGCCCCGCCGCCGATTGTCCCCGCAAGTGTAGAGAAGGTCATTCCTGAAGGTGTAATCCCTTTGAACTCCCGGTTCACGACCATGATACCGTTTACTTCCGGGAGCATCAGGGCAATAGCCTCGAAGCAGCCGCAGCAGGTCATCGGGTACTCCATCACGCTGTAGAGCGTGCACCGGTCGATCTCGCCGTGACTTGCCTTCCGGACAAACTTGTTGACCCCTTCGAACTCGCCAGTCTCGGCATTGATAAGGGTGCCCCGCTCGATCGGCTGGTTGGCACCGGAAGGGGAGATCTCGTACGCAATCTTGCCATCAAGCCAGCTGATCGCGCCGCAGAGCGCGGGGCGCTCGGGCGTAATGACACAGACATGGTTCGGGGCAAAGGTCTGGCAGAGTGTGCAGGAGTAGTACGTGGTAGTATCCTTATCGCACATCCCCTTGATTCGTTCGTCACGTTCCTCGTAGATCGCTTCAGCTTCCTTCTTTGCAGCCAGGATCTTTACCGGGTCGGTGATGAGGGTGACCGAAACCGCATCGAGGAGCTGCGGGAAGTCCATCCGGAACTTGCTCGCGATAAGTTTTCCGATGTGCTCGATCCTGATTCCCTTGGCCACGACTTCTTTTGAGATCCTGACCCAGATGAGATCCCGCTGGGCAACATGCCACGAGCCTTCGCCATAGTTGACGAAGTTGTGTATCCGGCGTTCGAGGACCGGCTCGAAGTCCTTCCGCATGTTTTTACCCGCAACATCGATGATGATACCAAGCGGATTTGCTGACCCTTCCTTCATCTGGTCGATCTCCGGGCCGACGACCGTTATCTGTCCGTCTTTGACTTCGGAAGCGTTTCGCATGCGAAGGATCTCAAAGGCAGGGGATCTCCCACCTCCGAACTCCACGAACATCTCCTCTTTCCGGATACTTTTTCCTTCGAACGCCGGGGAGCAGCCCATCGGGATGGGGATGGCGACGACATTGACCCGTATCCCTTTCTTCTCCATGCCGGTCCTGACGACATTTTCCGCGTCCGTGTGAGTCCATTCGCCACCGGTGTACCCGTCAAGCGAAAGGATCGGGAACCCAAGGACCCGCATCCCGTCAACGAGTGCAATGTCCTCATCGGAAAGACCGGGGAAGACAATGACAATTGCTTTTGCCCGTTCGGCTGCATACGCAAGAAGGCGCGATGTATCTCCCGGTGTAACCCCGCCAAACATCATCGCCACCCGTGCGATAATATCAACAAAATGAATCCCGTATTGCGGTGTGGGTCCGAGGGGGATAAGCCGGTAATCGAGACCGAGCTTTACACCGGCACCGGTAAGGGCCGGGACAATATCGCCGGCCAGGAAGGTAAGCATATATTTTTCCTGGAGTTCCCGGCAGATCGCTGCCGCAGCATCGGCACCGGAAGGTTTTCCCACAATAAGAGCAAGACCGAGAATGCTGCCGTCAACAAGGGAGTACCCGAGTTTACGGATAACCGTATCGCTGATAAATCCGGTGTACGGCTCCGGTGCCTTCCCTCTTGTAGCAGTCTGCTCCGCGAGAATACATTCCGCTGCCACGATTGGGTTGCTGCCCATCCTTGAGAAAACATCGAGCGCAGCTTTTACATCATGCACCTGGGTGCCGGTCAGCGCGAACGATATGGGAAGATGGTACGCAGTGTCTTCGTACGAAAACGAATTCTTTATTGTGGCTATATCAGCCTTCAGGAGTTCCTCGCCATTTTTTTTGGCCAACTCAACGTCGGTCATCGTCTTTGAGCCCTCTGATCATGGGTTTTTCCGGTAAGATAGATATAGTTTCGTTATCCGGTCAATTCGTAAGAAAACCCGCCCGTAAAATCATCATTGCCTGCACCGGAAACCGGCGAACGATAACAAAAATATATACCCTTTTAAATAGCATGCTTCTTAACGAGAGGCAGAAATATGGGTTTTGTGCGAGTAAATGAGGTTATAGCCGCGATTCTGGTGCTTTTTGCGATATTTCTGGTTATCCAGCCGGCCGCCGCGACCGGGACCGTAACGATTGCTTACAGCGGATCCGGCGGGGCATATATTGGCGACAATATCTTCTTCAATGGCATTGACACAGTCGGCAGCAACCTGTCGATAAAGATCAGTGGCCCGGGACTCTCTCCCCTTGGAGTACCGCTCTATGATCTGAATGGTATGCCCGGTTCAGGCAATCCTGTTCTCGTGAATCCTGATGGAAGCTGGAAATTACTCTGGAGCAGTTTAAGTACCAAAGGGATCGAGAACATGCAGACCGCCCGGTATTATTTTACGGTCTTTGATTCCTCAAGCCCGGATGTCACGGCAACAACTTCTGTCCTGATGAAAAAGGCAGCATTTTACATGACCGCTTCACCCAACCCTGCGGTGTCGGCGGACTATGTTGTCCTTACCGGGAATGCCGAGCGCGTGGCAACGAATGTCAAGATAGATATTGTTGATAATGCCGGAACAGTGTACCATACCTTCTTTGCGCCTGTTAGTGCTGACGGGTACTTCAACTATGGGTTCCATGTTGACATGCCACCGGGCCAGTACACGATAATTATCAGCAGTCCCTCAATGAACACCACACTCCGGACCTTATTCGTTGTCGCCCAGTCCCAGACCCCGGTATCGATCGTAACCCCGCCCACGGTGACCGTCACCGCGTCATCTGTGCCGGTAACAGCAGCGCCGACTGCTCCCCCGGCTACACCAACCCCTGCCCCGCTCTCTCCCTTAACGACAATCACCGGTCTCCTTATCATCGGAGGTCTTGCGATCTTTGCGCAGGTTAGCGCGAGAAAATAATTATCTTTTTGCGAGCCCGGTTTCTGGTAATTTTTCCGGGAATGAATTTTACCGCGTGAATTTACCGGGTGAATCTCGTCGAGCGAATTTTTTTCATGTTCCGTGCTGGTGAAGAATCCAGCACAATTTTTTCCCGGATATTTTTCCTGTCACGGTACTCACGGCACACCCGACCATAATGTATTTCGATTGCAATGTCGCACATTTAACCAGCAAACTGGTGAGTAGCGCTTAAGTAAATTCTCTTTCATCGCCCATATGCCCGATGACCCCGGTGCCCTCCACAAAGCGGCCAGGATCATCAAGGAATATTCCGGGAATATCAACAGGATCCAGTTCGATCGACGGATTGATCCCGGTACCGTTTTCTTTGAAGTAACGGCAACAGCGGAGTCCTACGCGGCAATCACCCGGGAACTCGCAGCGATCGGGTATCTTCAGACATCACTCAAGCCACTGAGTTTCCTGAAGTTCTGTATCTATATCCCCAACCACCGGCCGGGGACCCTCCTGGAGTTCCTCAATTACACGACCTCTGCCGGGGCAAACATCGCGTTTATCGATTTTGATGAGAATGGCCGGCACCCGGACCGGCTTACGGTAAGCCTCAACCTCGAACAGAGTGGTATTGTTGACACGCTCCTCGACCAGCTCAAGTCACAATACCGGATCGAGATCCTCGAATACGATACAACCGGAAAACACCTTGACGACACGGTTTTTTATGTCCGCTATGCCCAGGCAGTCCGGGAGATTATCGGGGGATCCGAAGAGGCATTTATTCTTTCGTTCCTTGCGGACACAAACCATATCGCGCAGGAGCTGATGGAGCGGGGCTGCGATCCCCGGCAGGTTTTCGAGAGTGTGCTCCTGACCGGCAGGACCATGCAGGATACTACCGGTGACCGGTTCTACGCGGATGTCCAGAAGATCCCGGTCACGGATTCGGTTGTGATCTTCTGCTTCCAGCTGCCGTGCGGGGGCAATGTGTTTGTCATCGAAACGCCGAAAGAGCGTGTCATGCTCGACACCGGTTACGGTATTTACCATGATGATGTGATGGAGATGCTCTCCCGGTACGCGCTTTGCGATGACCGGGAGTTTTCCCGTATCATTGTCACTCATGCGGACGCAGACCACTGTGGAGCTTCCGGGTATTTCGATGCCCCGGTCCTGATGCATCACGGGACACAGTCAATCATCGAGACGAATAACCGGGCATACGGTTCCCGGAGCGAACACTCGGTTCTCGAAGCGTTCTACACGAAGATGATCAACATCTTTTCAAAGTTTGAGACACCCGGAGATATCCGGTGTTTCCCCAAGGGAACCGGAACGACCCGGGGGATCTTTCCAATCATCGACCGGGTCACGATTGGCCGTGTCGGGTTCGAAGTCCTCGATGACCTTGGCGGTCACACGTTTGGCCAGGTCTTTCTCTTCGCCCCGGATCATGGCCTCCTCTTTGCCGCCGACAGCGTGATCAACTTCTCGAGCCTTTCGAAAGAGCGGGCCGATTACAGTTCGCTTGCAGCCTTCCTTGTCACGTCGGTGAACGTGGACAGCGAACGGGCCCGGGCCGAGCGGAAGGCGCTGCTTGAGCTTGCGACGGAAACGGACAAGCTGATGAAGGAGTCGGGCCGGCGCTGTCTTATCTTTGGAGGACATGGCGCAGTATCGGTACTCGAAGAGGGGAAGCTGGTGCCGTACGGGGAGATAGAGAGGTACGAGCCGGGTAAGAGGAACAAAAAATTGTGGTACCTGACCGGGGAAAAACCAGAAATAAATATTTTTCAATCGTAATTTTTCCAGGGGATGTGCGTAAGTCCTGATTTGGGCAAAACCTGCGTTTGTTTCCTGCGGGCCGGGTGTGCCCGGACAGCGGACAATACGGTGAGATGCCCATCCAACAGAACTCCGTTAAACGATCCCCGCCAAAGTCGTTTCTCTGGCGTAAAATGAAGACCCGTAACCCGCCAGGCTCTCCCATCGTGGATCGATAAATATATCCCCGATTTTCAAAATGGCAAAGGGTTCCCATGGTGCGGGATACAGGGAATACTTTGTTTTAATTTTCCCGATAGCACAACAGCGACACACAAGACCCGGGGAATGGTGGTGTGAGCGTCATTAATTCTGACGCTACCGGAAACTATCATGGTATAATCGTTCGGCAGGTTATGCATGAGCGCTGGCGATGAATGAAAAAAAAAGGCTGCAGTTATTGCAGCAGGCAACGCTCACGCGCAGGGCCCTTATTGAAATTCGTCCGCGATACCCTCAACTAAATTTCTTGAACCGATTATTTTCACCGGTACACCATCCCGTGACAGGATCACGATGCGATTGTTGAATGTATCGGCAACGATGACGTTTCCATCTGGCGCAACCTCAACGCCAAAGGGGTTATCGAAGCTGACGGGGAATATCCCCCTCATGGTTCCTTCTTTCCATTCATCGAGGAACTGTCCTGTGGAAGTAAATTTCTGAATCCTGTTATTTAAACTATCCGCGACAAAAATCGTCCCATCTGATGTGACCGCCACTCCGCACGGGCTGGAAAAATTGCCGGGACTGGTTCTCCGCAAGGAGGTGTGGGTCTCCGTCTTCCAGCGGAATCTTCCCGTGCTATCAAAAGAAATTAAGCGGTTATCTTCTAAATCCGTGATAACAATCTGCCCTTGCCGGTCAACGGCAACACCGTCCGGCCAGGAGAACAAATAATTATCAAGTTCGTCGTCTGAATCCCATGTACTCACAACCTGTCCATCTGTACAAAGTTTCCACCCCCCCCTGTCCGCACTTCCGGTATGGTATTCATTAAATGCATAATAAATTCCCTGTGCATCCGCAAACGGCGCAGTTGCTCCCCATTTATGTTTGAACGACCCGTTCTGGTCAAAAATCTGGATCCGCCGGTTATGGAGCTCAGAGACAACCACATCGCCATCCGGAGCAATTGCAATATACCGCGGTGAATCTAACTCCCCATCACGGAATCCCTTTGAACCCCAGGTCCGGATGAATGTGCCATTCCCCTCAAAAACCTGGATCCGGTTGTTCCAACTGTCGACAACAAAAATATTCCCTTCATCCGATACAGTGACCCCCATGGGTCCCCTGAATTCTCCGGTCCCATTGCCTTCTGATCCAAAGGTAGAGATGAAGTTCCCGTATGCATCCAAGATCACTATCCGGTTATTGAGGGTGTCCGCAACAACAATTCTTCCATCCGGAGCAGTTGCAACATCGAACGGGTGTTCGAAGGTTACCTGTCCGGGAACAAGTCCAAGCCAGAAGAGGATCGATAGCACACAGAGAAGGCCAACGACAGCTCCCCCAAAAAATACCAGGGTTTTTTGGATATTTTTGGTCATATGTAACTGATAATCTTTTGTGATTCAGGAAAAATATTCTGTTAGGTAAAATTTTTTTTGCAGTCACGGGCTCATGGGGTTAAAACAGGTTAAAACGGGCCGCGTCCCCGCAGGTGACCTACGTCTTTGCAGTCACATCCCTGCTTGGGGAGCCCGACGAATCAAGCACCCGTTCAACCATTCCTGTCCTGGAGAACGGTACATCGAATCCTCAAGAAACACAAACTCCTCATTCGGATCAAGCCCAAACCACAACCTGCGGGTAAACGATTTCAGCGGAGACATGTCGATAGCGTGGGCGGGGGGATACGTTCCAGTTCAGGATCCGTGGTGTCAGGAAGGTATATATCACCGGATTCACTGACGATTGTTCCCGCTACCGCGTGAAAAGGATAGTCTATCTCTCTAAGATGCTGATTCAGCAGTCAATGCTCTCCAATGGGCTCTCAGCAATGAAAGGCTCCCGCGTGAAATTTATGTCGATAATGGGATTTGCCGTCCCCTCGTTGGAAAAAATTTTAGGGCAGTTAATCAGAATGCTCAAATGATCTCTGATGAAATTCTGGTTTGCTACGGGTTAACGTTCCCAGTTTCGTTAGCAAAGTTCTCAGCTTACTGGCATTTCTCCGGGCAACTCGATCCTTCATTCGTTCGATAGTGTTTGACTCCGGCCTGCTGCTCTGATTCATACTGCATGACGAGGATGAGGAAAAAAATGTCACAAGGGATTTAATGTCCATCATCCTTATCGCCAAGAAAATCTTGGATTACGTCATTCATTTCCCTTGCTCTGGTCTCCTTATGTTGCATGATGAGAGATCAGGGCATTTTTGATTTTACAGAAGAATGACACGAGAATACATGCGCATTATTTTTATCCAAGTTGGGAAACTTTCTTTAAAAAAAACCGGCGTTGATATGCCTGCCCCGCCAAAAGGCCGCCCGGACCTATGCCTGGTAAGAAAGATGAGAGGAGCAGCACGTTCTCCCTCATTGTCCGGGGGGACCGGTAAGTCGGAAGTCGGGATGTCGGCATAATTGATCTGTTCGGTGCCGGTCTTCGATATTCTCATCTACTTTGTGAATGCACCTTCTTACCAGGGTTAATCATGGAGAGCCACAGGGTCCAGGAAATGATGCAGCTGATGGCATCGAAGATCCGATCGATCGCGAACACCATATCCGATGAAGATGTTGGGAAATTCTTAAACGAACTTCTCGATGCAAAACGGATCTATGTGATCGGTGCCGGGAGGTCGGGTCTTGTAGCGAAAGCGTTTGCGATGCGGCTCATGCACCTCGGTCTCTGTGCGTACGTTGTTGGCGAGACCATCACCCCTGCGCTCGCGAAAGGAGATGTCATCGTAGTATTCTCCGGGTCCGGAAGGACCAAGACCGTTGCCGATATTGCGGAGACGGCAAAAGAGCTCGGGGCACACATCTGTCTTATCTCCTCAAACGCAGATTCCCGGATTGGAAAGATCTCTGACTGCGTAGTCGTTATCGAGCACCACCGGGACAATGTTGAAGATGATGCAGTTGAGTTTGAGATCCGGCAGATGATGGGCGAGCACAAGTCGTTTGCGCCGCTTGGAACGCTCTTTGAGACGGTCTCGATGATCTTTGCCGATGCAGTCATCTCACGGCTGATGGAGATTACCAAAACCGATGAATCTGCACTGAAGAACCGGCATGCGAATATCGAATAATTTCGCAGGGACAAAATCTGGAGGAAGTCGCATGAAATTTGCAGAACGGGTAAGGCATATCGAATTATCCGGGATCCGGAAGATCTTTGAGGCAGCCGGTCCGGGCTCGATCAACCTGGGGCTTGGCCAGCCGGATTTTGACACGCCGCACCATATCAAAGAAGCGGCAATCCGGGCAATACAGGAAGGAAAGACCGGTTACACTCCGGGGACCGGGATACCCGAACTCCGCGAGGCAATAGGTAAGAAGTTCGAGCGCGAGAACGGCCTCTCGTATACTCCGGATCAACTTATTGTGACTGCAGGAGCAAGCGAAGCACTCCATATTGTCATGCAGGCGCTCGTGGAATGCGGGGATTTGGTTCTCTGCCCGGACCCGGGCTTTGTCTCGTACATGTCGCTTTCTACCCTTGCCGATGCCCGGCCCGTGGGAGTCCCGCTCACGAAGAATTTCCATGTTGATATCGAGAAAGCAAAGGAACTGATGGACGGTGCCCGGCTCTTTGTCCTGAACTCGCCATCGAACCCGACCGGTGCCGTTGAAAGTAAAGAATCGGTCCGGGCAATCGTGGAATACGCGGACGATAAAGGCGTGACCGTGGTATCCGATGAAGTATACGAGCATTTCATCTACGGGAAAAAGCACTGGAGCGCTGCGCAGTTTGGCGAGAATGTCGTCACCGTCAACGCGACATCCAAGACGTACGCGATGACCGGCTGGAGGCTCGGGTATCTCGCAGCATCGCCTGCGATTGTCTCCGAATGCCTCAAGGTGCACCAGTACTGCCAGGCATGTGCTACCTCCATCTCACAATACGCTGCTCTTGCCGCGTATGAAGGTGACCAGCGGCCGGTCGGTGCGATGCGGGGCGAATACAAGGTCCGCAGGGACATTCTCTGCGACGGGCTGAAAGAACTTGGCTTTGATTTCTCGGTTCCGGAAGGAGCGTTTTACGCGTTTGTCCCCATGGAACCTGCGATTACGCAAAAGATTATCGATGCGGGGATCGTAATTGTTCCCGGTTCAGCATTCGGGAAAAATGCGCCGGCCTATGCACGGTTCAGCTACGCGACATCACGGGAGAACCTGCACGCGGCGCTTGAACGGATCCGGAAGGTTGTGAAATAATGGTGAAGGAATTACTCAGGAAGTTATCGAATGCCCACGGGGTTTCGGGAAGCGAAGGCAGTGTCTTTGCGGTGATAAAAAAAGAGCTCAGGGGGCACGTGGACGAGATCCGCGAGGACGCAATGGGGAACCTGATTACGGTTAAGAAGGGCAACAAATTTAAGGTCATGCTCGCAGCCCACATGGACGAGATTGGGCTGATGGTGAAGTACATCGATGAGAAAGGTTTCATCCGGTTCGTGGCTCTTGGAGGCTGGTACGGCCCGACACTTGCAGCCCAGCGGGTTATCCTCCACACGGCAAAAGGCGAGATCCCGGGTGTCATTGGCGGCAAGCCCCCGCACATGATGGACGAGGACGAACGCAAGAAAGGCGTTAAGATTGACGATATGTTCATCGATGTCGGCGCATCGAAACGGGACGAGGTTGAGTCACTCGGGATCGAAGTTGGCACTCCCATCACGATCGATCGTGAGTTCCGTGAACTCGCGAATAACCGTGTCACGGGAAAAGCCTTCGACAACCGTGCTGGTGTCGCGATGCTCATCAAGATCTTAAAAGAGGTTAAGTCTCCACTCACGATCTATGCAGTCTTCACGGTCCAGGAAGAGGTAGGCCTGAAAGGCGCACGGACGAGCGCTTACCATCTCGATCCGGACTGCGCGATTGCAACCGATGTCACGATCCCGGGAGATCACCCGGGGATCGAGATGCGGGACGCTCCCTGCGAGATGGGCAAGGGACCCGTGGTAACGATTGTTGATGCAAGCGGCCGGGGTCTCATCGCGAGCCGGAAGATGGTCAACTGGCTCAAGGCTGCTGCCGAAGCAAACCAGGTGAACATCCAGCTCGAGGTCGGGAGCGGGGGCACAACTGACGCGACTGCGATTCACCTGACAAAAGGCGGGATTCCTTCAACCACCGTGAGCATTCCGTCCCGGTACATCCACTCGCCCTGTGAGGTCCTTGACCTGCATGACCTCGAGGAGGCGGTTGTGCTGCTGACTACTGCGCTGAGCAGGAAGCCGGAGTTATAACGTTTTTTTTAAAACGTCTCTCTTTTTTATTAGTCTCAACCGGGCAAAATACCTGGATTCACCGATATGAGAGAATAACTGTTATCCCTCGATTATCAGGTACCAGTACTTCTCTAAATTTACCTCCGTGAATTTTGGCAAGTCATCAATACTCTCAACCTCTGATCAACCAAACGGTCGAAGAACAGAAACAAATGAGACAAATTTGAGTTTTTTCCGAATCCCTTCCCAGACCAATAGCCGGAAGAAATCGAAACGGAACAAATCTTCAGCAACGGTTCTTGGTCCTCGTTGAACCTTAGAGAAGAACATCCATTGAAGAGAGACCCAGATATTTTTGAGAAGGAAAGAGATTATCGTCAGCAGGTACCGGATCACAACGTTTCTTGTGGATGTCCTTGCTTTCACGATATTCCGGATACGGTACGAAGACTCGATCGCAAACCGGTTCTTGTAGACCCGGTAGATCCGACGGGGTTTCCAGTTAATACCATACACGACGTAACCCAGGTTCACATTCCCGTATTTCTTATTCCTTCCCAGAAGGTACTGGACATCAATTGCCAGAGTAAGAGAAAGAGGTTCGCCAGTTCCCATCATCGTATACTGTGCATACCGGGAATGATTTCCCCGGAGTATTTTCTTGAGTTCTTCGCCGTGTTTTCTCACCGGAACAATGTGCGGGATCTTTTCCTTCTGGAGAAATGAGAACACATCTTTTGAGTAAAATCCCCGATCAAGACAGAGTACTTGGGTGTTCACTTTTGCGTTGTGGATTATGGCCAAAAATTTCCGGATGTACTCGACCTTTGACACACCCTTCTTCACCGGGAAAACTGCAAGGGTCTGCCGTTGACCTTTTGTTGTTATGTAGAGCGAAACATACGAGTAAAATGTGGTTGTTGATTTCTTCATTTTACTCTTGAGGACGTAATCTTTGTTCGCTTCGATAATTTCGCCATAATAAGGATCGTCGGTGAAATCTATGGCAAAATGATACGATTTTCCGGGAACAAGGATCTGATCGTTTGAATAGGTGAGGATCTTTGATTGTATTTCGAAAAGCGATTCTAAATCCACCTTCGATAAATGGTATCTGACTGACGTTTCACACGGGACTTTTTCTACAGCCTTATTGATGGAATGCACGGATAGTTTGGTTGCTGACATCCCAACAAGTGACTGGATAAGGGTCTTTTGTCTCAGTGTTCCGTTGATGGAAATGGTGAGATTCCGGTTGATTGCATCCACTGCTATTTCGGAACAATCTTCTGCTCGGATCTCATTCTTTATTCGGCGGGTGAATTGTCGTCTATTTGCCATATGCGGCGCCCGCTGCCTATTTAGATCTGCCGGTTTTGATTAGCCTCGGCTAAAAATTAGTGAAGTACTGGATCCGGCAACGCAAATGTACGAACGTGCCCTGATCTATCCCAACCCCGATGGGAGCTGGGGCTACCGGATGAACACCAATACGGAAAAAATCGCAAAAGCTACCCTTGAGAAAGTGTACACCGAAACGGTCGCAAAAATCTCCGTATCTGCAGTACCGGTCCGGACCCCGACCCCCGTTTCGACGGTTAGAGCATATCAGACTCCGGCCGTAACGTCAACAACGGTTGCGGCGATAACAACAACCTTAGGAGCAAAACCTCAGGTTCGCCGTATCGATCCTGATAATGCGCTTGCGGGAACCACAGCAACAATATCCGATCTTGAAGGATATAACTTCCAGACGAATGCTTCGGTAGCTCTCGCACGTTCCGGGGAGAACAATATCGCGGGGACAAATGTGATCGTGATATCATCCCGCCAGATAAGCTGCAAGTTTGTTATTCCCTCATCAGCCACACTTGGTGCATGGGATATTCTCGTGACCAACCCCGACGGGCAGAATCACCGGTACCTGAATGGTTTTACGATCCGGGAGAATCCGAATGCCGGTACAACAACGAAAACAACCACGACGGTAACAACCACAAGCTCCTCAGGTTCAGTAACCCTGACCTCAGTATCTCCGACATTTTTTGTTGCAGGAGGGGCAGGAACCTACCAGATAATCACGGTTATGGGTTCAAATATTCCGACAACTGCAAATATCCTCCTCCGACAAAGCGGTAAGATAGATATGACTTCGAGAACAGGTTCAAATTATAAACCTTCCGCCACGCAGCTCCAGGCAAGTTTTGACATCCTTCCGACGCCGACATCGAGTGGGGCATGGGATGTAATCCTTGTTGATTCGAGCGGAACAACACTCGCGACGCTGCCGCGTGCTGTTACCATCAGTTAAGTTTTTTTTCTTTTTCCTTATGCCTGCTGTTTTCCCCGGTCTGCTGATATCGGACTCTCTTGTAATCTCACGAGGGGCTAATAAATCCGTTGAGAAGATTTCCGACAAATTCGCGAAGTTACAATGGAGATTTACGGCAACGGAAGTGTTTTACAAAATAAAATTTGGGACAATTCTGTCTCTGGCGCGAAATCGTTATCTGGTAATTTTATATCTCAGCAGTGCTGCAATTCCCCCTAAAGCACAGAGACGTTCCCCCGGCTCGAAACTTCCCGAAAGCACCACGACCCCTGCCTTCATCGCCTCTGCGTGTTCGATAAGGTTTGCGATCCCGGGATCTCGAAGCAGGGTATCGGCTACCAGCACCTGCTCAACAGCACCAAATTCCACGGCTTCGGTAACTTCTTTATTCCCATAAGCGACCGGGCCATCCTGCGAGATCCTTTTGAGCACCTCGTCCATGTACCGGACCTCGCGTGAGAGCTGGAGATCGCCGATAAGCTTTTCGAGCGCACCATTCCCGATCAGTTCCCCGACCGCACCGCGCTCGATCCGGCGCGTCTCTGCGACCACGGCCCGGTCCACGACCGGGTTCTTTTTACTCCGGGCAAACCGGATAAAATCGTCCTTGACAAACCCGGGTCCGGCAATAATGAAAGAACCGGTAATTTCTGCAATATGCGAAAGAATCTGCTCGAAGAACCCGGTTCGCGAATCGGTCTCAGCGCCTTTCCCGCTTCCGGAACTTATCGTTATCACGCTCTCCGGTCCATACTGGCGGAGCCGGAACAATTCGGCTTCACCTTCTTCAAGGGTCAGGATGTGAATGACCCCGTACACCGAGGATTTCACCGCCCGGTCGATTCGTTCGAAATCTCTCTGTCGCCATCGTTTTATTACGGAAATTTCGTGATCCGTCTCGACATTGATCGTGTGGTAGGATCCGGCATCCACGCCCTGCTCGATCGGGCCGCTCAGCCGGAGACGGATTCCCTGGATTGAAAATTCCACCCGTTCTACACGGAGACCGAGCCGGACCGGGCGTTTCTCCACCTTCTCCGGCCGGATCTTGTCCGAAGCTGCCTCAACACTCCGGAATGTCGTTGCAAAGACAAGGTCACCGGGGGATATCAGGTGCTGCAAATGCCAGAGATCATCGATACTCTCGGGAAAGAGCCGTATCTCGCCAAAAGAATCCTTAAGTTCCCCGGATTCAGCCTTCATGATCTCCCAGGATATCCGATCCCCCGGGGGGGACAAACGCAGCAACATGCTCGGTATTCAGGATGTTTTTCAACGACTTTGCCTCGTCATCTGAGACACCCTGCTTTAAGATCCGCAGGATCTTTTTTGCGACATCATTTGGTTCGAACTGCCCAGGACGGACTTCCACGTACACTTTCGTCTTCTCCCTGATTGCGGATGGTGGTCCGCCAATTACAGCCGCGTGCGGTTCGAGCATGAGCCCTATCCCCACAGCAAGGGGCACGTTCCGGAAGTAGGTTCTCTCTCCCCGGACTATAAATGAGCCCCGGGATACAAACTCCCCGGATTCCGGTGTTTTGCTGACCTGGGACGGGGTGGCACTGTAAACATCGGCAGAGAAATGCCCGCTTCTCCATGCCCCGGAGTACGAGGCCGCAAACTGCGCAACTTCGTCCATGTGATCGGACTTTCCTTTCACGATAACGACACTCGCGCCGTGAACGTCCGCATGGACGAAGAGATCTCCGCCACCCATGTATTTTTTAACAAGTTCCTCGTTCTGTGAGGCATCGCGACCCCCGAGCACAACAACGCCATCACTCGTGATGAACCAGCGGAACCGGTGGTACCACAGTTTTTTCATCGGAACGATATCGCGGTGAACGACTTTTTTCCGGGCAACGGGGCGATTCATCGCGGCAAGTGCCCCCTCTTTCTTGTGTCGGAATTTTTTTACGACATCGTAGTAACGGCCGGCATTTTGTTCGAGACCTTCGTGAACGAAGATCTTGACCGTCTTCCCGATATCGACTTCGACCGACGCTTCCTCCGGGTGGAAGGCAACGATCTTCTTTGCATCAGCAGAGCCCGAGTTCCGGATCTGTTTCTCGATCTCCTGCCACGATACCTTTTTACTCCTAGCATCAAGGGTAGCTATCAGGTTTGCGATAAACGGGTAATTCTCATAGATTGCTTCAACCTGTGCCTCCGTCTTTTCGATCTTTTCATCGAATTTTTTTACCGCGGATTTCTGGTGCCTGAGGATCCGTTCTTCTTTGGAAAGTCTGGGTTTTGCCGCTTTTATCGCAGTCTCCGTTTTTGTCAGGGGGTAAAATGCTTCGAGCGCTTCGGACATGCCGGCAAAATGCCGTATATCCGTCCCTTCCCGGAGGTCCAGCGGTTCACAGTGTCTGCCGGTGATCACGGGCGACGGTGTGTGAACAGCGGTGTCGAGGAGTTCATGGATGGCTGGAAAGATCACGGTGGGATCTGCGGATGATGCAGGCATTGTCTTATCCAGCCCGGTCTTCTGGCAGATATACTCCGCATACATCCCCCCGAGCATTGCACCCATGGCAAGGGAGCGGATGAGATCCCGCTCATCGTTCTTCAGAAGGTTGGAAAATTCTTCAGGCGACCCGGTGGGATCGGTCGTACTGAGTGTGTATAAGACACCCGGGATAACTTCCCGTTCCTTGAACCGGTGATGCCAGAGAGGTTTTATGATGGTATAATTCTCCTCCGTGAGAATTACGTTTCCTTCATCGAAGAGCTCGATGATGAGCCGGTAAACTAGGTTACTTTTCCCGATATCAAATATCAGGATTCGCTCAAGGCCATGCTGGTGGATTGCGAGGACCTTTCCCCCCGAGATATATTTCCGGAGAAGCATGGCATATTGTGGCGGGTTTTTTGGCGGGTCTGGCATCTGCGTTACAAGATGGGCCCGCCTCCCGGCTTCAATGATGAGCTGGTATTTTGCTTTCTCCTCGCCGTTGAGACGGATCCCGAGAGTCCGCGTATCGAACTGGTAGATCTTGTCGATCCAGAGCGGCAGTTTCCCGGCAAGTTCTGCAGTAACCACCCTAACATCGATCCCGCTCATACCCTGTTCGGACGCCATGATTTGTACCAAATTACATATGGCTTGTGCACTAAAAAATAAGACTACTGGTGTACCGGGATGAGCGAAGAAATCATCGAAGAACAACCTGTTCTTACAAAAAAGCAAAAAACAAAAGCCGACAAACAGGCTGAGCATATCTTCCGCATAAAGAGGACACTCATCGCGTGTCTGCTTGGTCTGGGAACAGGCATTCTTTCCTACCTGGCCGGAGGAACTCCCAACGCTTTGGGCCTGCAGAATGATGGACTCCTCGGTTTCATGCTTATGCTTGCCGGAATCGTGGTCCAGAAGCATATTTTCCTCCTGACCGGATTGAGTGCAACAAAACTTGGAATGAAAGACTGGTTCTACCAGGGGTTCATGACGTTTGCCTTCTGGTTTATGTCATGGGCAATACTCCTGACATGGTTTGTGAGCACTGTGCCGAAGTAATCTTTTCATTTTTTGATCCTTATGAGAATAGCAATTGTCCACAAAGATCGCTGCCATGCAAAAAAGTGCGGCAGGGAATGCATTATTTACTGTCCCCGCGTGCGGACCGGCGATGAGACGGTTATCATTGGTGAAGAAGGGAAAGCAGTAATTTCTGAGGAACTTTGTGTTGGTTGTGGTATCTGCATCAAAAAGTGCCCGTTCGATGCGATCGATATAGTAAGCCTTCCTGAAGAACTTGAGCACCCCACGCACCGGTACGGTAAAAATGGTTTTGCCCTGTACGGCCTCCCGATTCCGGTTGAAGGAAAAGTAACCGGAATTCTGGGAGCAAACGGGATTGGTAAGAGTACTGCCATTAAGATACTCTCGGGCCAGCTTCGGCCGAACCTGGGAAATTTTAGTGAAGAAGCCTCCTGGGATGAAATTCTCAAACGCTATTCCGGTACAGAACTCTTCGATTATCTCCAGACCGTCTCGAAAAAGAGCCTGAAGATCGCAACAAAGCCCCAGTACATTGATTTTATCCCAAAAGTTTTCTCCGGGACCGTTAAGGCACTGCTGAAAAGTACCGATGAGCGCGGTCAGCTTGCAGACATATTGCCGGTTCTTAAGCTGGATGCGATTGTCGATCACGATATCAGTACCCTGAGCGGGGGAGAGCTCCAGCGTGTGGCAATCGCAGCGTGCCTCGCCCGTGATGCTGACCTCTATTTCCTTGATGAAATTACTCCGTTCCTCGATATTTACCAGAGGATTGCTGCAGCAAAACTTATCCGGGAAGTTGCCACCCGCCGGCCGGTCGTTATTGTGGAGCATGATCTTGCGATACTTGACATGCTTGCAGATACGGTCCATGTTGGATACGGCAAACCGGCGGTTTTCGGTATCATCACCCGGCCAAAAGGAGTACGGGTTGGCATCAACCAGTATCTCGAAGGTTTCCTTGCGGAAGAGAACGTGAGGTTCCGGAATACCGCCGTCGTTTTTGAGAAGCGTGCACACGAGAAAGGCTCGGAGCGCGAGGATCTTTTCGAGATCCCGGCAATGACCAAAAAATACGAATCGTTCAGGCTGGCCGTAACCGGCGGGACTATCCGGGCCGGAGAGGTTCTTGGTGTCGTCGGTGCAAACGGTATGGGGAAGAGTACCTTTGCAAAACTGCTTGCCGGAGTTGAAATACCGACCACCGGAAAGATTGAAACAACCCTGAGAATTTCTTACAAGCCCCAGTACATCAAAGCGGAGACTTCCGACAGTGTTGAGATGTATCTCCGTGGCATCACCACAAAATTTGATTCCTCGTTCTACCAGCACGAGATTATTGAATCATTGTCGCTTGAACCGATTCTCCATTCATCGGTTGATACCCTGAGTGGTGGGGAACTCCAGAGGGTTTCCATTGCCGCATGTCTTTCCCGTGAAGCGGATTTATACATTCTCGATGAACCAAGCGCACATCTCGATGTTGAACAAAGGGTGAACGTGACACGAATGATCAAGCACCATGCCGAGGGCAGGGAAGCCGGTATCATGGTGATCGATCACGACATCTACCTGATCGATATGATAAGTGAGCGGATACTGGTATTCGAAGGAGAATCCGGAATCTCTGGTACCGCTGCCGGGCCGTTCAAAATGCGGGATGGAATGAATCGTTTCCTGGATGCACTCGAAGTTACGTTCCGGAGGGACCAGAGCGGACGACCGAGGATCAATAAACCGGATTCATTTCTCGACCGCGAACAAAAATCCAATGGCGAATTCTATTATTACACTGCGGATGATGTGTGAGAGGGGATAAACCCGTTATACACATTTTAATATTAATACATTCAACCACCCTGTATGCGGGGAGAACAGCTTTCGGATGCGATTGTCTATGAAAAGCTGAATGTATTAAAGAAAGACTTTTTCGGTTATGTCGAACGAAACACAGATAAAGTCGATTCAAACCTGCCGGTTTTTTTCGGGTACGTTATCTCGGCACTGAAGACTTCATTCCCCGACATTTCAGACGAGTCCTACGATGAGTTTATTGACAGTATTACCTACAAGGTTCTTGATGTAAGCCATAATGTCTCTGATTCAGATTTTATCCGGAAAGTAATGGCAAATGCCATACGGGTGAAAAAGCAGAAGAATGCAGATCTTGGAATCAACATTGTTGTCGGATTGAAATTATTGAAAGTCGGCGACTGTTCGGGTGCACTTGCATATCTTAAAAAATACAGCGTGCTGGATGCAAAACTGGGGACGGTTGTGGCTTATTGTTACTATGTCCAGTCACTCCAGGAGTTTAGCGGAGAGAAGAGAGAACACACGAGACCGGGTGAGATGGAACTCCTTGCCCGGGAGAAGATGCTCGAGCTTGCACGATTGCAGCCTCCCATAAAGCGACTCAAACAACTCGAGATCGAGGATTCTGCATTTCTTGAAAACATTTTCTGGCAGATGATCTTTTTTGGACTTGAATGGTTCCCGTCCGAGGTGTGGTTTATTGAAGTCGGATTAAAAAATGCCGCCGCAATGAACCAGCCTGAAATGCGGAAACGACTTCTCGATATCGGGTCCGAACGTTTTTACATGGATAAGAATATCCTCCGCGAAATGTTTTACTATAAACTTGAAAATCGCGATGCCAGGGGTGCCGCTGGTGTGGTGAACCAGTTTTTGGAAACAGCATCCCAATGATTTTGAGCCGATTTATCTTGGCCTCAAATTATCAATCCTTACAACAAAGAAAATAACTGCTCTGTAGAAAACCTCCATGACGAGAAATTGTAAGAACTTGTGGATGTTACAAACAATCATTTTCCCTGCGATTTCCTTTCTCTGAATTGAGAATATTCGAGCCTTTAGATCGCCACCGAACTTTCTTTTCAGGACAGAGAACTTGTTCTCGACAAGTTGTCTTCTCCGGTATCTGGTATCATCGAATTCTCCAGCCATCTCGTTTCGGTACTTTCCTCCGATAATCTGATTGTTCCAGGAACGGATCGGGATGATGGAGTCAGCGAGCAGTTCCTCCCGAACCTGACGATGAATCGCTTCGGAGTCGTATCCCCGATCCATAACGTAACACTCTGACCGTCGTATCTTGTGACATTGTGGGAGTAACCTGGCTGCATGCCGGGTATCGTGAACTCGGCTTTTCGAAGTGATGAATCCGGTGATCGCTTGTGTGTCGGTGTCAACCGAGATCGAAGTTTTCAGGAAATGTTTTCGGATTTTGCCGGTTCTGGCTGAGTAATAGTGACTCGAATATCCGCTGGTAAACCCGGACGAATCGACAGCGGTAATCGCAATTGGATCATCGTTGGAATAGAACAGACTCGTCGTTTTCCTGAATGCGTAGCGGAGGTACAGGGTTTTTATCCGACAGAAGAATTTCTGAAGAGTCGTGAAATGAGGGACGACTGATAGTTCCAACTCCTTTTGGATCGACTCCATGTCTCCGATATCTTCAACAAATTCGCGATAATGCTGATTCCGATAGTCTTTGAAGAGAATCAGGACGAGAAGTTGATACCGGGTGTAGATCTTTTTCGAATATTTACAGGAATACGGACTGAGTCGTATTGCTTTCACGATCGAAATCGCTGCTCGGATAAACCTGATATTCCGGCTCGTCGATTTCTTACTAGTCTCTGTACTTTTTGAGCACACACTCTAGTATGGAGACAATGTACCTTAGATCTTTCGGTCCATGGTGCCGTCGATTTTGAAGAGGTTTTCTACAGAGCAAAATTTTTGACATTTTTTATTGATTAAATTTTCATATTATATTCATTTTCTTTCAATCAGGATAATTGAATTACAAATTGTTTCTACGGAAGTGTCTGCTTTTCCACCACCCTTCTCTTCATCCGCACAAACTCCCCCCGCAACCTCTCCACCCCCCCATCCTTCCGGTTCCCCCTCGCACTCTCCATCACCAGCCCGATCTCCTTGTGTTGCTCAGCATACGTTGAAGCGAGCATCTTCACAATAGGCCCAAAGTCGCCGTCATCGGCCGGCGCGATCGCATCGAGATAGTCCCGGCGCTGGGGCAGTCCGAGGTAGAGCGTGGGATACCCGGCACGTTCGAGTATGAAATTCAGGAGCGCCCTGCCGACTCTCCCGTTCCCATCCGTGAACGGGTGGATAAGTTCGAGACGGGTATGCATCAGGACCGCGATCTCGAAGGGATGGAGTTTTTTCACGTTCGCCCGGTACCATCGCACCAGCTCTTTCATCAGATCGGGTACGAGAATTGCCGGTGGGGGTTCGTAATCCGCCTTCCCGATCGCGACCTGGATCTGCCGGTAATTCCCCGGTGTCCTCATCAGGTTCTCCAGGAGGGCCGCGTGCATGTCACGAATCAGTTTTTCCGATACGTCTCCCTCATAGTCTTTAAGGAGGTTTCGGAGTTTGACGAAATTTACGATCTCGTACACTTCCGATACTTTCCGGCCGGCGGGAGAGATATCATGCTCAAGGAGTTCTTGTGCCTCTTGCGGGGAGATGGTGTTTCCCTCAATAGCGGTAGATCCCTGGACGTACCGCACGAAAACCGACTCCAGGTACCGGGTGCTTTCATCAGGGTAAAGATCCCGAAACTCCTCATACGAGTACCGGAGCGATTCGAGCGCAGTGATCTCTTCGCGCGTGAGATGGCTCGCGGTGAAGTGACCGATTCGGTAATCCAGGTACGCAGTTAACCTGAGATCCGCAAACTCGCGATGTTTTTCTAAAAACTCATTTATCGTTAGTTTTTCGATTCTGCCTGCGTAAAGCAATAGCGACAGCGATTTCGCGTTAACTTTGAGCGTCTCTTTCAGATAGAGATAATTATAGCCTTTAATTTTCTTTATTTCCAGTTTTATCATGGTATTTGCGGATTACATTTTGTTTGGATGAAGATGGTAAAAAAGATGATTGTCAGGTTAACTTTTTTTTTTGGAAACTATAGGTGGAATTCATGCAACAGCAAATCGGGTTATTTTTGATTTGGTTATCACCACATCCCGTTCGTACCGGTTTTGTGCCAGGAATCATTTCGATTATGCTGGAGCAATTACTCAAAAAAAATTTTGGACGCATGGAATTACCTTACAAATTTTTTTTGATGCGCCGGGTTCTGGGAAAAAATTTTGGTTTCGATCGCGATTGAATCGGGAAATTTTTTTGTCACACTCGCGATCGGGCCGGAATTTTGGCATGAAAATCTCAAATCCGGAAGGAGGATAAGGTCAACAATCACCCCTTCCGGAATCTGATTCCTTCAACACAATAGCAGCCTCATTCAAAATCTTCAGGATTTCACCGAGAGTAGCGATAACGGGAATTCGGACTTTGACCGTTTTCGCTGAAGGATTTGAATCCCCATTGGCCTGATTAAAGAATTCATCTTGAGTGATCAAGTGCCATATGATGGTTACAATCTTCCTGGCCAAAGCGACAATCGTTTTACCGGTTCCAATAACCGGCTTTTTCCGGTCATAGAACTTTCGGAAAACCGTATTTCGGCTTCTCGAAGCAGCGTGAGCGATCTGAACGAGGATCCACCTTGCATGCTCTGAACCACGCTTCGTGATAGAACCGGTTCTCAGTTTGTCAGCAGACTGGTACACATTTGGAACTATCCCTAACCAGCTTGCAAGTTTGTCGCCAGTGGAGAAATCCGAGAAATTCCCGATTTCTGCAATCAAGGTTACAGCGGCGATATTGCCAATTCCGGGAACGGATTTGAGAATCTTGAGTTCATGTTCAAAAGTCTCATCGGCGAACTGAAAAATACAGTCAGTAAGATCGTCAATCTCATCATTCAGACATTTCAGGAGATTCAGGCAGTGTTTAAGCCGGAAGATTGCTTCCGGTGAAATCGTTGTCTGAAGGATTTCGTCGAGTTGAGCCGACTTTTTACGAACATTAAGAGGAAGCGTTTTTATGATTTCGGTCATCGGCATTCCATCGACAATGCCCCGAAGGATTCGCAATCCGCTCTTTCCAAAAAGATCGGTCAGCACCGATGAGAGCCGGAATAATTCCGAATCCAGGATATGATGGATCTCATTTTTTATGTCGGTTCGTTTCTGGACCAATTTGTGTCGGAGTCGCACAAGGGATCGAAATTCCCGATGGGTCTGGGCAAATATCCTCGAAGGCCGGATCATTCCCTTCAAGGCCTGTTGGGCGATAAGTTCTGAATCCACTTTGTCGGTTTTCTTGTGGGAAAACATCTTGATGTCACGGGCATTCCCGACAATTACGGGTGTATGCCCGTGCATCATGTCGTAGACCGGTACCCAGAAGTCACTCGTAGACTCACATGCGACCACGTCACATTTGTTCTTAATTGTCCATTCTTTGAGCGCGAACAGACCGGTTTCTGTACGTTCAAATCGCCGCTGTTCTTTGTGCCCATCATCGGTTAGTATCGTGGCTAAAATGAATTTCTTGTGAAGGTCCAGACCAGCAGATACATGAATTTGTTCGGTCATAGTTGATCTCGAATTATGGGCAGATCAATTGCCTTCCTGGCCAATTTGGCATTCGCGATCAAGTCGCAGTACGGCCTGCGATGGCAATTTAACGGTTAGTTTTTTTCCCAGGATCGCATCCTAAAAATTCGACAGCCTGCTCTGCCCGTAGTTCAAAATGAGTTCTTACCACTTGTTGATTTTCATGGGTAAGGCCTGTGACCTTCAGGTCTCATCGGTGTTTTTTTTGAACGCTGGTTTTGCATCGTGACATTTTTAGTTTCAGAGACTCGATACTTAAGTATGAAGAAGATTATCCTCATCCTTATTGGGATATTGCTCCTTTCCGGGACCGCATCAGCGTACAGTCTGTATGTGAATTGCTCCCCAAAAAGGATTCAGGTGGGAGAGACACTGAAATGTTCCATCGACAGCACTCTACCGGCAGGCAGAACCTTCGATATGGTGTTTTACCAGTCCCAGTACACATCAACTGAGATCAATCGCCAGACCGTCACTATCCAGGATAATAAGGCAACACAGTATAAGCTCTTCGACACTCAGGGTCTTCCGGGCGGGCAGTACAAAATGGAGATTCAGTTCAACAGCCCCGGGTCATCATCTCTCAGTGATGATTCGGTTACCAACCAGCTGATCACCCTCATCGATCGCTCAGGTGAGCTTACTATCACGTCCCCGGTGACCCAGCCTCTTGCAGACGCACTCCAGATCTCCGGCTCCCTGACGAATGGGGGCAACAGCGACGTACAACTGGAAGTAAGGGGCCCGGACGGGAAGGTTTTCGGACCACAATATATTGGTACGAAGACCAACCCACGGAACGATGGTATCTTCTCCCAGAAAGTTTCGGTATTTGGACCCGGATCGTACGATGTAACATTTACGGATCATAACGGGTTTATCGGGACCAAAACGTTCCTTGTAACCGCACCGGTCACCCAGGCTGCAACAACGATCCCCGTGACCACTACCGCCCGCGTTGTTACAACAAAACCTGTAACTACCTCCCCGACCCCATGGCCAACAACCTCCAAATCCCCGTTATCACCCATTGTCGTGCTTGGAGCTTTGGGCATAGTCAGTATTGTGATAGCCGTGAGAAAAGAGTAATTTTCCTCCTTTTTGTCAGGATACGGGCTCTGCTGAAACCCCCAATAAAATCTCTATTAATCTTCCATTCCCTGATTTCCCGGCAAATTATGCACGATTTGCCGAGGGATTCAACAGAGCTGGAATCTGGTTTTTTATCAGAATATCCTCAAACTTCATGGTCTTTTGGGATAACCCGGAAAATCGGGAGTTATCAGAACCCGGAAGTTATAGCCCGTGTACCCGGAGTCGCTACTCTTCATTTCACAAAAAAAAAATTTACTTTATATTAAAAAAACGGAAGAAAGAACGTAATTATCTGGTATTTTTCCAGAGATAGATCTCATAGACCATGAGTACAAAAATTACGAAAATCCCCCCGATGAAGAAAGTGACGATCGGGTCCGTTACCGGAAGCGATGTGCCACCTGTACTCTCATATGCCATCTTATTTGCCATGGCAACAGCCCCATGCGTTGCTTCCGGTGCGACCGGTGAGGCACCAAGCATTACCATGTCGTTACCGTCCGTGCCGGGTAATGGTACTGCCAGCAAAGGAAGCACAAGCGAAAGTACAAAAGTCCCGATCCCTACAATCCCGAATAGGGATGCATACCTGAGGATGAGCGAACGGACATTCGATTGTTTCGGAGCGACGATGAAGAGCTGGTCGGAGAGTGAATAGATCTTCACTTCACGCCCCTTGATACTGTACTTGGTATCAGCAACCTGGATAAGTCCCGCATCAAGGAGGTTCTCGATATGGTATTTTACCGTGGTGAGCGGTAGTGCGAGATGGTCAGTAATTTCGGAAAGGCTCTGTTTGTTCCCGGCAAGTCCCCGCAGGATATCTCCTGCGGTCTGGCTTGCCATGGCTTTTGCAATTTTTTGTGCCCGTTCATCGCCGGGCTCCAGGACTACGACTGAATCAGGCATGGATTGCTGCGATTATCCTTTCACGACCGACTTTCAGGGCAAGATCGAGCTGGGCAGATTCCGGGCCTCCACCTTGTGCCATCGATGGTTTCCCCCCTCCTTTTCCTCCAAGGAGGCTGCATACCTGGCCGATAATATCTCCTGCATTGACACGTGGATCTCCGGATGCGAGGACTACCCGGACGGTCTCCCCGGTTGCTGCAAGGAGCGCCACCCCGCCTCTCTCCGAGATTGAAGTTGCAAGTGCAGAAAGTTCCTTTGAAGGCAGATCGATTTTCCTGATGACGATACTTACCCCACCAATGGATTCTGCAACGATCGTCTTCATCTCAAGCTCGACGACCTTTCCTGACATCCGTTCGATCTCTTTGCGCTGGTCTTTCCACTCCGTGAAGAAACGTGTAACCGTTGGTGCGAGATTTTCCGGCTGGACCGACAGCACATCTGCGGCTGAATTTACGATCTGCTCAACGTGCTGCATGTAGAAAAGAGCGGCGATACCAGCTGCAAACTCGATGCGTTCGATACCATCCTGGATGTGCTCGACACGAATGATCTTGATAATGCCGACTTCCCCGGTGCTCCGGCAGTGTGTCCCGGCGCAGGCCTCGATATCCCCGGCGACTTTGACAATCCGGATAAACTTGCCGGGCGGGACTCCGCCCTGGTACAGCGAGAAACCGTATTTCTGTTCGGCTTTTGAACGTTCTTCAATTCCAATCTCGACCGGCTGGTTTGCCATCACCATCCGGTTTGCAGCGGTCTCAATTTTCCGGAGTTCTTCAAGAGTTATGTGCTTGAAGTGCCGGATATCGACCCGAGAACTTTCGCTGCCTTTCTGGGCCCCGGCCTGGTGGATATGGGCGCCGAGAACTTCTTTTGCCGCATGGAGAAGGATATGGGTTCCGGTGTGATGGCGCATGAGGGAGAACCTTCTCTCCTCGTCAACCATTCCCTTGACATGTTCCCCGCGCTGCAGTACCCCACCGGTTACGTGGTGAAGGACTACTTCGCCAAGCTTGACAACCTCATCAACCCTGACCATGCTGTCGGAACTGACAAGTGTCCCGGTATCTGCCGGCTGGCCACCGCCTTCCGGATAGAAAAGTGTCTGGTCGGTTACCGCATAACCGTCAAAGAAATCGAGGACAACTGCTTCGAACTCAATATCGGATGGTTGTTCGTAATAGAGTTTTTTCGTGGGTGGGAGTCCCTGTACCCGGTCTGCGTATTTTGCTGTCTTGTCCGCTTCTGCTTCACGCTTCGATTCCGAGTGCATGTCGGCAACCATCGAGTAAAAGTTATCCGGCAGATCGACAACCGCACCCTCTTTTGCGGCAATATCCTTGACCATCTCCGGCGGGATCCCGTGAGAGTCGTAAAGGGTGGTGATCTCGGCAAGAGGAACCCGCTGGCTTTTTGCCTTGTACGTCTTTGCAATCTTCTGGACAATCCGGGTCCCGCGTTCGAGCGTTGCGGCGTACTTCTCGGTTTCGCGCTCGACAATCTCCCGGACAACCCCGAGATCCTGCTCAAATCTTCTCGTACCGATAATCCGTGTCTGTTGTTCGATGAGATCGCCAATCGGGAGATCGATTTTGAGATCGTTCATCATACGGAGCGTTCTCCGGATTACGAGGCGGGCAAGGTATCCCTCGCGGACGTTTGAGGGAACGATGCAGTCGCCAAGCATGTACGCGAGACACCGGGTGTGATCGACAACAGCATACACTTTCTCAATAGGTGTGATCATCTTGTCGAGCTTTTCCGGAGATACATCGATTGCTGCTGCAACTTTTTTCCGTAAGTTGAAGAGGTTGGTGCCGGAGATATCCATAAGCCCGGCAAATTTTGCATTGAGGGCAAGGATCTTGGTGTAGTCCTTGTTGTCCAGCATGTGTGAGAGGCCGGCAGCGCTCATCACGTTGCTGACCATCTCCGGGAATACCGCATCATAGATCGTGGGGGATCCCTTCGATGCCCAGACGAATCGTTCCAGACCGTACCCGGTATCCACGATCCGGAGGTTCATCGGGTAGTACATCTCGCCATTCAGGTCGTATCCCTGCGCTGCGGTCTTCTGCCTGCCGAGGCTCATAAAAACGAGTGTTGCGACTTCGAGGCCCCCGATCAGGACCTCAACGCTCGGGCCGGCGTTCCCGCCACCAATCCATGGGTTTTCCTTGTATGTTACCTTGTTAAGGTCGCCCCCGATGGATTCGATAAAGAGATCGCAGAGTTCCACGGTCCGGTCTTTCCAGTAGATTTCTTCACTCGGGGAATTAAAGGCGTGATGAGCCATCATCTCGAACGTCGTGAGATGCCGTCCTGACCTGCCCACTGAGTCGAGATCATTTAACCGTATGCAGGGCTGGGATATGGTAAGAGGGTTCGCCGGCGGTGGCACGACACCGCTCGTTACAAAGGGCTGGAAGTCGGCGATGGATGCGATGGTCAGGTAAATATCATCGCGCCAGCGTGCGACGACCGGATACCGTTCTACCCGGGTGTGGCCGTGTTTCTCGAAAAAAGAGAGATATGCCTCCCGCATGGTGTCGAGATTATGCGTTCTGAAAACCGAGTTGCCGATAAAATTATAGGGTTCACAAGGTGCATCCCCGCAGACTTCGCGCGAACTGTCGCGTGTCCAGAATGCCAGGCCGCAGCTTTTGCAGATCTTGCGTGTCAGCCCCTGAGTTTTAAAGTATTCGAGCTGGTATTCTTCTTCGAGCATGAATAACCCCTGATTCGTCTGTACATTTGATGATGAACGCTAATTATTGTATTGTTGCCCGCTTATCCATGCAGTTCGTTCTTACGGGTTTCCATGTACCAGCTTTCGATGGTCTCAAACCTTCCGGTTACCCGCGCAATCCTGACTGCAAGAAGGTGCCAGCACGTCCGCCCGCGATACATAAAATCATCGCATGTGCAGAACTCTTCGTCAACAACGTACGAAGCAGTCCGGCCTTCGACAACAAAAAAATCGAGGTATCTGCTGATCTTCCCGGCATCGATTGCAGCAAGAGCTTTCTTTGCCTTGTTCCCGAAAGCCGACTCGAGGCCGGCTCGGACTGAGTCGTCCAGAACTTTTTTCTCGCAGAGTTCCTGCCAGATATCGCTCATGGAATCGTGCAGATCTTCGGGCAGTCTTCGATGAACTGCCAGCCTTTTCGGGCAGCAAGCCGGCGCATTGCGGGGGCTTCAAGCGCGTAATGCGTAGCCTCGATGCAGGGAAGCGGTGCCGCCCGGGCAATGGAATGTTTCATTTCCGATGAAAGGAATGCATCAGCGCCGAGAGTTTTTGCCTCATCGAGAAATTCCTGATCGAAACCGCTTCCTGCTACAATTGCCAGCCGGTGGAACTGTGCGAGTTCTCCCCATATCCGTACCGTACATCCCAGCCGCTCGGCAATTGCTGACGGGGAGACGTTGCACCTGCCCACGCAACCCAGACGCATGGGGGTTCGATCAGTAAGATCAAGGAGTCCTGCAAGGGCATCATTCACCCCCTCCTCCGCCCGGTCAAAGTTCGTGTGCATGACGTAGAGGTTCATGCCGGAGGAGAGGAATGTACGCATAAGGGAAGCCGTCGGCCCGGTAAGGGCAGTAACGGGCTTCCAGAGGGGTGTGTGGTGCACGACAAGCATGTCAGCCCCGGACTCTGCAGCCATCCGGGCTGCCCGGGGGGTCGCATCGAGAGCGCAGCAGACCGTTTTAATCTCAGTCCTGCCTTCCACTACGAGACCGATCCTCCCCGTGTCGAAATCCTCGGCAAGATCGGGAGGGGCGATTTGTTCCATCTCCTCAATGAAAGCTCGCACGTTCATACCGGAGTATTGTCACTTCGGGAATATATATCGCTATATTACTAAAGGTAATAACAGTAATATTAATTATTCACGAAAGCACATTTGTCCTCATGCACAAGTCCATCGATCAGATCAACCAGCGAATCCGCGAGGGGAGTGCGAGGGTCGTCACTGCAGAAGAGATGCCCTCGATTGTCGCTGAGCTGGGTGAGAAGGGCGCGTTAAAAGAAGTTGATGTCGTTACCACGGGCACATTCGGGGCCATGTGCTCATCGGGTGCGTTTATCAACTTCGGGCACGCGGATCCCCCGATACGGATGGAACGGATCTGGCTGAATGATGTGGAAGCATATGGTGGGCTTGCAGCGGTGGACACGTACATTGGGGCGACCCAGCAGTCAGAGACGCGCGAGGAAGAGTATGGCGGCGCTCATGTTATCGAGGATCTTGTGGCAGGAAAATCCGTGGAGCTTCGTGCAAATTCCCGGGGAACTGACTGCTACCCCCGGCGCACCATAAACACCGAGCTTCTCCTTGAAAACCTCAACCAGGCGATTATGTGCAACCCACGGAATGCATACCAGCGGTACAATGCAGCAACCAACACATCCGACCGGACCCTGCACACGTACATGGGCACGCTTCTCCCCGGGAGCGGAAACATCACCTACTCTGGTGCAGGCCTCCTCAACCCGCTTTCGAACGATCCGTCGCTCCGGCTTATCGGCAGCGGGGTACCGATCTTCCTCTGCGGCTCGCAGGGAATGGTTATCGGTGAAGGGACACAACATTCACCGGCCGGGGGTTTTGGCACCCTAATGGTGACTGGTGATTTGAAGAAGATGTCACCGGATTATCTTCGTGCTGCATCCATGACCGGGTACGGGGTAACGCTCTATGTCGGACTCGGGGTTCCCCTGCCGGTTCTTGATATCGATGTCGTCCGGGCAACCGCGGTTCGTGACGAGGACATATCGGTGGATATCCTCGATTACAGCGTCCCGAGCCGGAGCCGACCATCGCTTCGGATGGTCAATTACGCCGAACTTCGGAGCGGGTCGATCGAGATCAATGGCGAGGAGATCCGGACCTCCTCGCTCTCAAGCTTCCGGCGGGCACGGAAGGTTGCGGAGGAGCTAAAAGGATGGGTGGAACAGGGCAAACTCGAACTAGCGCTGCCTACCCGGAGAATTGATCCGGCAAAAGCAGCAAAACCCATGCACCAGACAACCGCAGGGCCCCGCGTTCTTGATATCATGGACAGGAAAGTCGTGAGTATCGGGGAAGAAGAAGAGATTCGTGCGGCTGCCCGGAAGCTCCTCAAGGGTGAGACCAACCACCTCCCGGTGGTCAACGGTTCCGGAGCCCTTGTCGGGATAGTGACCACTTTCGATGTCTCGAAAGCCGTGGCAAACCCGGGGAAGGGTCACCTTGTCCGGGACATCATGAAGACAAAAGTCATAACAACCACGCCGGATGAAGCGGTCGATATTGCGGTCAGGAAGCTGGAGCAGCATAACATCAGCGCATTACCGGTTGTCGACGCGCAGAACCATGTCATCGCAATTCTTACTGCAATGAACCTCGGGAAACTCTTTGGCGGGAGGTGGCTGAAATGAAACTCCTTGTTACGTTCTCCCGGAGGAAAGGCGGAAAGCCCATCATTGCACAGGTAGTTCGCGAGACCGGAATCCTGATCAATGTCGAACGTGCAGTGATCGATTCTTCCGAAGGCGAGGCACTCATAGAGGTTCCTGACGACCAGTGCCGGCTCGTGAGCGAGACCATGACCGGTCTTGGCGCCCATGTCCGGATCCTCGATCATGGCATCACCGTAAACGAGAGCGAATGTGTCGACTGCGGCGCGTGTATCAGCGTCTGTCCCCGGGAGGCGTTCTCCTTTGACCGGGATTACAAACTGAAGCTTGATGAAGGAAAATGTGTTCTCTGTGGCCGGTGCGTTGATGCCTGTCCCCACCGGGCGCTTACCCTCCAGTTATGATTCGGGAGCCGTTCCGGTTCCGCGAGACGATTGCGATAATTCTCGCGGACGATCCCTCTCATGTTACTGCCGCAAAGAAAGGGATGATGGAAGCCCGTCAGGTCATTGAAGCGTATATCGCACGGGATCCTTTTTTCTGTGCAACATTCGATCCGTATACTCCTGATTCGGATGAGCGGGTAATTACCACCATGTGCGATGCAACCCGCAAAGCGGGAGTCGGGCCGATGGCTGCGGTGGCCGGGACCATTGCATGGGAAGGACTTCTCGCTATGAAAGAAGCAGGCGCCGGTTTCGGGGTGATCGACAATGGCGGGGATATAGCCCTCACCTGCGACCGGGTCGTAACTGTTGGCGTTCACGCGGGCGAAGCGTCCCTGTCCAACCGCATCGCGTTTATTGTCCCGCCCCAGGACAGCATCCTTGGGATCTGCACATCATCGGCAACGGTCGGCCCGTCAATTTCTTTTGGCGTTGCGGATGCAGTGACAATCTTTTCACGGAACGTTGCGCTTGCCGATGCATGGGCAACAAGGGTCTGCAACCAGATCCGGCCCGACAATCATTCGGTCTTTCAGGAGATCGACCCTTCAGAAGTTAACGGGGTTTTTGCAATCATGGGAGGTTCTACGGCAACATGGGGCAGCCTGCCGCAACTTGCGCGTGCAGATGTTGACGAGCGGCTCATCAGCGCCGGGGACCGGTTATGAAGAATTCGCAACAAAATTCATTGCATCCGTGTACGCCGATCTTCCCTCAAATGATCGTGTGACATTTTCGCCATCGCTGGTGATGATGATCAATGCCCTGCTGTCCCGGGCGAGGAATATCAGTTCGAAAAGATCGATCTCTCCGATCCGTATCCCCCCGACAAGAGACGAGGCTGATTCAAGTTCCAGCCTCTCCCGGACCAGGTCATCCGGGACCGTGCGGAAAAAGTAGGAGAATACCTGGAACGCGTTCAGGAGATCTGATACCAGCAATTCCTTCCGGATCTCCGGGTCTGTCAGATCAAGCCTGCGGACAAGCTCGTCCATATCTTCATCGCTCTCTTCAAGGAGCCGGTCAGCAAGGGCCGCCAGTTCGTGGAAGGGAACCTCGGTCCCGTTCGAACTCATTGTAACTCATGGGTTCTCTGCGATAAAAAAATCATGGATACCCGGGCCCGGGTATTTTATAACAACAATCCTTATTCAGCACAAAGAGGAATGAATACAGGTGAAAGAAGAAGATGCTGACTGGCTGGTCTACCATCTTATCGCGGAAGCAAAGACCCCCACAGCAGATGAGCTGGTAAAAAAAAGCGGGCTGGATTCAACCGGAGTGGAGTCTTCTTTAAGGAGGCTCGAACGTAAATTCCTGATCAACCGGAGCGAGGGTTCCATCCGCGTCATGAGCGTGGGAGAATCGCTCATGTGCAGCCAGGTAAAATATTCTGAGGATATGCCGTTTTTCATCGAAAACGGCGTGATCAAGGAGAAAAAGAACTGCCATGCCAGAGAATGAAGTTGTTATCCTCCGTGTCGGGCACCGCCCCGAGCGCGACCAGAGAGTAACAACCCACGTTGGGCTTACCGCACGTGCACTTGGTGCAAAGGGAATGTACCTTGCTGCGTCTGATAAAGGTGTTGTCGAGAGTATCGCAGATGTTGTCAGCCGGTGGGGCGGGGATTTCTTCTGCGAAGATAATGTAAAGTGGCGATCCTGTATCCGCGAGTGGAAACAGGGTGGCGGATCGGTTGTTCATCTCACCATGTACGGTCTCAACCTCCCGGATATTATCGAAGAGGCCCGGACACGGGCGAAGATCATGGTCGTCGTCGGGGCAGAAAAAGTCCCGGGCGAGATCTACGGCCTTGCGGATTTCAATGTCGCGGTCACGAGCCAGCCCCACTCAGAGATTTCGAGTCTCGCTCTCTTCCTCGATCATCTTTATTCCGGTACGGAAATGACAAAAGAGTTTCCCGGTGCCCATATACGGATCGTCCCGTCAAAGGTGGGAAAACGGACTGAGGGGTTGTGAAGGGCCGGGTCCTGGTTGCGGGATTTGCGACACGACATGTGGCCCGGTCCGCGTTCCGGGCCGGGTATGAAGTGTATGCGGTCGACCATTTCTGCGACCAGGATCTCGCATGGTACACACGGGAACAGGTCCGGTTCGATGAGCTTGAAGACCTTCCCGATGTTATCGACCGGATAGCCGGGAAGCATGACTTTGATATCTTCATTGCCACTTCCGGGGCTGAAGATCTCCCTACATGCCTGCCTCTCTGCGGTACTCCCCGTGAAAAGATCGGGCGGTTTTTGGATAAGCTTGAGACCCAGCACTTTTTTGAAGAGCTGCATATCGATCTGCCGCGTATTGCAGAGCCCGGAACATACCCGGCTATGATCAAACCCCGCAGGGGCGCCGGGGGATGGAGGAATACCGTAATCCACGATAAAAAAGAACATGCGGCCTGGGAATCGCTCTATTCCGGCGTTTCGTACATCCTGCAGGATTTTGTCACCGGTACTCCGGCAAGTGTCTGCTGCATAACGGATGGAAACCGGGCAAAGGCTGTAGCCACCAACGAACAGGTTCTCCGGGGGAGCGGAGAATCTTCGTTTGGGTTCTGTGGGTCCATCACTCCCTGTGACCATCCCCTTACCGGTCGGATGATCCAGCTTGCGGAAACTGCGGCAGCGGCAAGCGGGTGTGTCGGGACGATCGGGATCGATTTTGTTCTTGGCGATAAGCCGTACGCGATTGAGATCAACCCGCGGTTCCAGGGCACGATGGATACGGTCGAGATGGCATGTGGCTGCAGCCTCTTCCAGTACCACGTGGACGCATGTGCGGGAATCCTTCCGGATGTAATCCCTCCTCCACACCAGGTTGCGGTCCGCAGCATCCTGTTTGCTGACCGGGATATGACCATTGCCCGTGATCTCCGGCCTCTTGCACCGGATATTGCGGATATTCCCTGGCCCGGGACGTTCTTCGAAGATGGCCAGGCCCTTGTCAGCGTGTACGGTACCGGGCAGACACGGGAGGATGCCTGCACGATGCTGGATAAGCATATTAGCAGAGTATTACAATACATACGGTGATGGAATCCGCATCAGACCTGCTGAATGATCCTGCAATACGGGCCTACCTTTTCCGGCTTGTTGGCAATGAAGGGCTTGATCTTATCGAACGTTTCCCAACCGATGGGGAGCACAGTGATGAAGAACTCGCCGCATCACCCAAGATAAACTTAAACACCGTCCGCCACACCCTGTATACCCTGTACGAGAAGAGACTTGCCGAATACCACCGGATCAAGAACAACGAGACCGGGTGGCTTACCTACCTCTGGCAGCTCCGGCTCGACCAGATCTACGATGCCCTGAGGGAAGACATGGCGATGGTCCTTGAGAAACTGGAACGCCGCGAGAAATACGAGGAAGAGAACGACTTCTACATCTGCAAGGAGTGCCAGCTCCTCTTCACGTTCCCGCAGGCAATGAATACCGATTTCAACTGCACGGACTGCGAGAAGCCGATGACCCACTTCGACAATGACCTTCTCCTGAAATCCTTAAAGTACCGGATTGACGCCATCAGGAAGACTCTTGGCCAGGTCTGAAAAGAGAATGGACCCGCGATACGGGGAGATGCTGCATAAGGCAGGGTGCAGCAGCAATGTTATCGCGCACTGCAGGGCTGTCTGCGATGTTGCCCTTGAATACGCATCGCGCAACCCGGATGTTGATACCAGCCTGGTGGAAGCAGGCGCGATGCTCCATGATATCGGGCGGGGATCTACCCATTCGATCCATCATGCGCAGTACGGTGCAGACCTGTTGCGTTCGATGGGAATCGATGAAGCGATAGCCCGGATCGTGGAGTGCCATACCGGGGCGGGCCTGACCGCTGACGAATGCACCCTGCTCGGACTCGATGCCCGCGATTGTGTCCCGCGGACAACGGAAGAGAAGATCGTCTGCCATGCTGACAACCTTATTGCCGGCAGACGCCGGACAACGATTGAAGAGAGCATCGGGTCAGCGGTTCACCTGCCGGAAAAAGCTCGGATACGGATGTACCGGCTGTCAAATGAAGTAGAACTCCTGTGTCACTAAAAACGATTTTTTCAAACGTTCTCTTTTTTTATGTGTTTTTCAATTCAGATAATGACCTGCCGTACCTGGGGGAGAGCACGGATCTGTTCGATGATTCCCACGGGCAGCTGCTCCTCAACAATGATAACAAGCCTGGGATCCTCCGAGAGCTGAGGATCGGTGACAAAGATCTGACGGATAGAAAGATCATTGTCGGCAAGCACCCGTACCGCTGCCCCGACAATCCCGCGTTCATTTGCATTTTTTGGCAGAACAGTAATAATCGGATAGCCAAGTGACTCCCCGACTTTTGTCAGGTCGGGAGTAGCCCGCATGTTGATGAAGATCTCCCGGAGGAACGGACGTTCGAGGATGCGGCGTGCGGTTGAATCAACAACCCGGCGATCGGATCCGATTGCCTTTGCAACCGCGGTCGCCGACATCTCGATCCCGTTGCAGCTGATCCGGCCATCTTCCGTTACACCAAACCCGTTTTCGAGAAGAAAACGGACCACCCTGCTCTGTGAGGGGGAATCAGCGAATTTATGGATGATGTCTGACCACATACAAAGGACTGGGTATGGCGCACATAAATATACAGCTATGATGATTCCGTACCATTGGGGTACACCAATGTCCACGTTTGAACCCTGCCCCATCTTTATTCCCGGGCGACCGGCCTGTGGTATCCCGAATTGATTTTACACATATAACCATTTCTGCGCATAGTTCAGAATCCTCTCCGGGGGTAGACGGTACCAGAATGCGTTATAAGGCTCATCGTAATCGAGACTCATGTGAGGTTTGATGACATTGTGCCAGTGAACAATTTTATCGACAGAACCGAACTTCGCGATCCTTCGTTCGACTTCTCCGAAGAACCGTTCAATTTTGCCGTTCGTTTGAGGGTGTTTTATCCTGGGTGGGATGTGTTTGATGTTGTGATGAACAAGAAACTCTCCGAATTTATGATGGGCCTGTTCACGGTTCCGAGCTGAAACGAATTGTGTACCGTTGTCAGTAAGGATCTCGCGGGGCGTGCCGTACATCTGGAATCCCTGATTCAGAACCGTGAGAGTGTTCTCGGTAGTTGGAGAATCGAATACCCCGTAGCAGGTGATGAGGCGGGATGAATCATCCATGAATGCGATCAGCCATTTCTTCGATCCATTAAGTTCGAACTCTTTCCAGTCTCCCTGCCACATCGACATGGAATGAGTACGTTCGTACCGAACATATTTCCGTTGTTGCCGTTTTTTCATGTTGATCTCCACCAGACCGTGGTTCAACAATACCCGATAGATTCGATTATGCGGGATATGGATCCCGAGTGTTTCCTCAATCTTCTTCTCCAGATGGATTGGACCAATGTTGTTAGATTGATAGGTTTTGAGGATCAACTCTTCTGCTCGATCATCGATGGTTTGAGGCTTTCTTCCAGATTGCCTGAGTACCGGATATTCTCCCGATTCTCTGAACTGGTTGATGAGCTGATACACTCGTTGACGGGTAATCTGGAAATACCGGGCAATCTCAACAACGGGTTTCTCATTTACCCATTGCTGAATGATCCTCTGGATATCCCGATTCGATAATTTGCTCACATCGATATTTACATGTGATGTCAAATGATTTCGGGATAGGACACCCGGGCGACCGGCCCTTAAAATTTATCCGGGTGGCGCGTTCTTCCCGTTCCTGCGTCTTCCCACGTGCAGGAAGACTGGATCTCCAGACTTCCCACTCCCCTTCTTTCGCAATCTTCTTTTAGGTAGACAACCTTTTTGTTATGGCACAGGCGCTGACAGCGCCGGTCGGAGACACGTAAACAGGCAGGAGCTGCCCGTTTCGTCAGAACCGGTTACGTGCACAATTATCGGGCGAGGGTAGCCAAGCCAGGTCAAAGGCGCTAGGTTGAGGGCCTAGTCTCGTAGGAGTTCTTGGGTTCGAATCCCATCCCTCGCATGTTTTTGTGTTTTTCTTTTGTTATCGTTCGGTATAGCTGTCTCCGTTTCTCCGGAAATTTCCCGGATATTCCTCAAATTAACAGGGATCCTGTGGTTCGAAATCGTTCCCGAAAGATCCGTAGCTTTAGCGCCGGGAAACCAGGAGCTTCGGGCAGACCAGCCATTGTAGTTCACCGGTAAAATCGCCGTTGACAGAAAAATTCCGGATCGTTGCCAGGCAGCCTTTGCCCAGCGTGATCCGGGCACCACTATTCCCGGCAATGACTCTTGCGATAACGGTTGA
>CAXXCP010000002.1:0-237352 GCA_963666355.2 uncultured Methanoregula sp. | reverse complement strand
AGGATCAACTCTTCTGCTCGATCATCGATGGCTTGGGGCTTTCTTCCAGATTGCCTGAGTACCGGATATTCTCCCGATTCTCTGAACTGGTTGATGAGCTGATACACTCGTTGACGGGTAATCTGGAAATACCGGGCAATCTCAACAACGGGTTTCTCATTTACCCATTGCTGAATGATCCTCTGGATATCCCGATTCGATAATTTGCTCACATCGATATTTACATGTGATGTCAAATGATTTCGGGATAGGACAACCGTGAATAAAAACCATAAAACTTATAAGAAGATGGAAAGCAAGCGCTTATTACCCATTGAGTTGAAAATCAATTTTGTTTGAGCGAGTCTGTTCAAACGGTTATCTTCGCAGCTGAGAAGGCACATTCCTTCATGTGGTGAATCCATGCCCTTCGATGTTCGGGGAATATCTTAGAGAATCCTAATGGAGTGTTATCTTGAATCTTAGGCAACCAAACGCTAACGAAGCGACGGGCACGGTGAACCGGTCGAGGAATGTTGCTCCTATGTCCGGTATCTGCACCCGTTGTATCGATGGATGCAGGGGAAGTTGTGAGACCTGGCTGGCATCGTTCCGCGGACGGGAGGTTCTTTATCCCGGTCCCTTCGGTGAGATGACTGCGGGTGCTGACAAGAACTACCCGATCGACTACTCACACCTCAATATTCACGGGTATGCAGTAGGAGCTCGCGGACTTCCCGAAGGAACCGAAGCTGGTCCGGATACAGCGGTCTTCTCAACCGTGGATACCGAGACCGAATATGGCTGGGACAAGAAGGTCCGGATGAGACTTCCTATCTTTACCGGGGCCCTTGGCTCGACCGAGATCGCCAGAGTAAACTGGGAACACTTTGCCATCGGTGCGGCGATATCCGGTATCACCCTTGTCTGTGGTGAGAACGTCTGCGGAATCGATCCCGGACTCAAGCGGGACAGCAACGGAAAGGTAATCGAATCCCCCGAGATGGATCGCCGTATCAATATCTACAAGATGTTCTACGATGGATACGGAGAGATGCTCGTCCAGATGAATGTTGAGGACACCCGGCTTGGAACCGCGGAATATGTCGCGAGCAAACACAACCTCGACACCATCGAACTGAAATGGGGCCAGGGTGCAAAGTGTATCGGTGGCGAGATCAAAGTCAAGTCCCTCGAACGCGCCATCGAGCTCAAGAAGCGGGGATACATTGTCCTGCCCGACCCCACTCTGAAAGAGAACCAGGCCGCATTTAAGGCCGGGGCAATCAAGGAGTTCGAGCGCCACTCGCGGCTCGGCTTTGTCACCAAGGAGGGTTTCCTTGAAGAAGTCGACAGGCTCCGTGACATAGGGTTCAAGCGGGTCACGTTAAAGACCGGTGCGTACTCCATGGTCGAACTGGCAATGGCCCTCCGGTACAGCTCAGAAGCAAAGATTGACCTCCTCACCATTGACGGTGCTCCCGGTGGAACCGGCATGAGCCCATGGCCGATGATGAATGAATGGGGTATTCCCACTTTCTACCTGCAGTCACTGGCATATGAGTTTGCAACCAAGCTCGACAAGAAGGGCTACCGTGTACCCGACCTTGCAATGGCTGGTGGTTTCTCCGATGAACCCGGCACGTTCAAGGCCCTTGCCATGGGCAGCCCGTACTTCAAGGCAGTCTGTATGGGTCGCGGCCTCATGATCCCCGGAATGGTCGGTAAGAATATCGAAAAGTGGATCAAGGAAGGCGATCTGCCAAAGTCGGTCTCGAAGTACGGCAACAATGTTGAAGAGATCTTTGTTGCTTATGAAGAGCTCAAGGAGAAGTTCGGTAACCGCATGAAAGAGATCCCGATGGGTGCGGTCGGTATCTACACCTACTCGCAGAAATTTAAAACAGGGCTCCAGCAGATTATGGCAGGCAGCAGGAACTTCCGGCTTTCGACAATGTCCCGCGACGACCTGATGGCACTTACTCCGGAGGCTGCAGAAGTTTCCGGCATCGACTATGTTATGAGCTCACGGTTCGATGAAGCGATGGGCGCCCTTCTCGACTAAACAGGAGAGAAAAATTTTCGGGGGAAACAGATCCCATCAAATAAATTTACTTTTTTTGAGGTTTTGCGATACTGAATTTTTCCAGGACTTCCAGCGTTATCCGGGACCCAAGCGTCGGCTGCATGGCTTCAAGCCAGAGAAAAAAACCGACTTTCGGTGGAGTCGGACGTTCAAACTTGAAATGTCCATCCTTCGCCTGGATCATCTTGTGGTACTCTTTTTTCTGTTTCGACCGGAGGTAAATAATAAGTTCATATCCCGGGAGATCCGTTGCGATAATCGCTTTTGAGTAAAATTTTGGGAAATCCGTGATACTTATTGGCTTGCCTTTTACGGTAAGTCCATACGTCTCACAAAGCGCCTTTATAGCTGGAGGGAACAGGGCCCCATAGAGGACCTTTTTGACAAGCATTCCCGTTGGATCGGTTATCTCCGGGAATTTTCTCCGGTCTTTCTTCTCGATCTCGGTAAAGATTCTTGAACGAACTTCATCATGGTATCGTTTGTAATCAAACGGGTTTTTCATCTTTATATCGGTAGCCCGGATCAGCTTCGGGTGATTTGCCGGGTTGTTGTAAATAATCCTCGGCCGGTAATGTTTTACCAGGGACTTGATCTGTTCGCACGAACTGGTGTGGATAATTGCGTTCGTTTTGTCCTTCATCAGGCGTTTTACAACTGAATAATTGGTAAGATCGAATGAAGAGACAAGGAGAAACGGAGTAATTTTCTGGTCATAGAGATACCCGAGCAGTTTTTTCTTGTACGCGATTTCCTGTTCAAACTCCCGTAAATCTGCGGGCGATGTTACTACTTCTGCAAAGGCAACGTGATTTTCAGAATCGACAAGAAGCATATCGAACTCCGCAAGATCCTGTCCATTGCCGCGAATGGTGATGTCCCCATATTTTGAGTAAAAAAGACCGTTTTGTCCCAGCCTTACGTCTTCCCGCTGTCGTGGAGCATCTGCACCCTTCATTGCAAGGAACTTAATCGAATCGGATTTTTTCGATATATCGAGGAACATCTCGTAGACAATCGCTTCAAACCAACGTCCCTCCGCGGTACGCATAGGCTCGAGATCGGGGGAGAAGAGTTTCCTGCGTTCGATCTTGTTCATGTGCCGGGTGGCATTGATCGCTATTGCCGCAGAGGGCTTAAAATTCTTAAAATTCTCGATCAGCCACGAAATCATGATTGCAGTAATGATTTTCTTCCTTTATAGTAGATAACAATCTGCATCGGCTGACTGGCGAAAACTACAATGGATCCTTTCCTGCAATTTATTATAAAATTTTAGAAACAAATATAATAAATTATATATACTAAAGAAAGATATTGCCATCTATCTCTCAGTAATTGAGTGGGAGAAGACCTCGGGACGTTACTGGGAGCGGGGGTAAAAAATGTCAGGATCGGTGCGGACGGGGAGTGGGAATCCGGTCCCGGGATCAGTACTTCACTAATTTTTAGCCGAGGCTAATCAAAACCGGCAGATCTAAATAGGCAGCGGGCGCCGCATATGGCAAATAGACGACAATTCACCCGCCGAATAAAGAATGAGATCCGAGCAGAAGATTGTTCCGAAATAGCAGTGGATGCAATCAACCGGAATCTCACCATTTCCATCAACGGAACACTGAGACAAAAGACGCTTATCCAGTCACTTGTTGGGATGTCAGCAACCAAACTATCCGTGCATTCCATCAATAAGGCTGGAGAAAAAGTCCCGTGTGAAACGTCAGTCAGATACCATTTATCGAAGGTGGATTTAGAATCGCTTTTCGAAATACAATCAAAGATCCTCACCTATTCAAACGATCAGATCCTTGTTCCCGGAAAATCGTATCATTTTGCCATAGATTTCACCGACGATCCTTATTATGGCGAAATTATCGAAGCGAACAAAGATTACGTCCTCAAGAGTAAAATGAAGAAATCAACAACCACATTTTACTCGTATGTTTCGCTCTACATAACAACAAAAGGTCAACGGCAGACCCTTGCAGTTTTCCCGGTGAAGAAGGGTGTGTCAAAGGTCGAGTACATCCGGAAATTTTTGGCCATAATCCACAACGCAAAAGTGAACACCCAAGTACTCTGTCTTGATCGGGGATTTTACTCAAAAGATGTGTTCTCATTTCTCCAGAAGGAAAAGATCCCGCACATTGTTCCGGTGAGAAAACACGGCGAAGAACTCAAGAAAATACTCCGGGGAAATCATTCCCGGTATGCACAGTATACGATGATGGGAACTGGCGAACCTCTTTCTCTTACTCTGGCAATTGATGTCCAGTACCTTCTGGGAAGGAATAAGAAATACGGGAATGTGAACCTGGGTTACGTCGTGTATGGTATTAACTGGAAACCCCGTCGGATCTACCGGGTCTACAAGAACCGGTTTGCGATCGAGTCTTCGTACCGTATCCGGAATATCGTGAAAGCAAGGACATCCACAAGAAACGTTGTGATCCGGTACCTGCTGACGATAATCTCTTTCCTTCTCAAAAATATCTGGGTCTCTCTTCAATGGATGTTCTTCTCTAAGGTTCAACGAGGACCAAGAACCGTTGCTGAAGATTTGTTCCGTTTCGATTTCTTCCGGCTATTGGTCTGGGAAGGGATTCGGAAAAAACTCAAATTTGTCTCATTTGTTTCTGTTCTTCGACCGTTTGGTTGATCAGAGGTTGAGAGTATTGATGACTTGCCAAAATTCACGGAGGTAAATTTAGAGAAGTACTGGGGATATGTTATGCCCGATGGATCAGAACCGGAATATGAAAAAATCCTGGAAGAACTCCAGAATTACCGGAACTCGCTCATTGGAAGGTCGTATTATTATATCCGGAATCGCGACGAATCATACTTTCTCTGCCGGATTGTTCACGGGGGAGGACAGATTTTTTTTCATGAAATTGTTGATCACCGGCAACATGGTATCTCCGATGACGATATCGATGATGCCATACGGCAGAATGAAAATTCTCAACTTGTAACCGGATATTTTCCGATTTCAGATCATATCGAGATGAAATTACGTGCATTAACTGATTTTGATTAATTTTTGATCCCGGATGAAAAAGTCTCCAAAAATTTAGCCGCCTTTTGCGATTTTTCGAAGAAAAAAACGATGAACTCAGCTGAATTGAAGAACCGCATGCCACGCAGGGAACTGTTAAATTTTCTGATTAAAATTCGGTTTCCCCCGTGCGGATGCGTATCGATCGCTCGACCGGAAGAATAAATATCCTGCCATCACCGATCTTGCCGGTTCTTGCGGTTTCCATGATGATGGTTACAAATTCCTCGATCTTCTGGTCCTGGATAACTGCTTCAATCTGAATTTTCGGGAGGAGATCGACCATCATCAACCCGCCACGGTATTCGAGGGCAATTCCTTTCTGTTCCCCTCTCCCCCGGACCTCTGTTATTGTCATTCCCGAGTACCCTTTGTCTTCGAGTGCCTTCTTTACAAATTCAAAACGTTCGGGTTTGATAATTGCTTTTACCATCTTCATGGTGTTTCTCTCCCATTGTCATTTGAGGATGTGAGATTTCTGCTTTTGGATCTTGTTTTGTGAAATAGAAAAGTTCTGTCACGATCCCTTTTTTTAAAAGGTATATTTCCCGGTAATTTGACATAAAAGGAACTTATGGATTGGAGAGGGATGCTTTTAGCAGACCCTGTCATTCCAGGAAATGCGAATAAAAAAGTTAATAGGTTGCCAGGTAGCGGTCAAGCTCCCACGGGTGAACTGCGAGCCTGAATGCATCAGTCTCGATCTCAGCAATCCTGGTGAGGTTGGTAACCACGTGCTCGCCAAGGGTGTTGCAGATAACCTCGTCCTTGAGCATTGCCGCGTTGGCCTCCGCGAGGCTTGCAGGAAGCATCTCGATCCGGAGTTTCTTGCGTGCTTTTGCGTCGAGGTGGTAGATGTTGGTGTTGGTGCTCTCCGGGGGCATGATCTTGTTCTTGATACCATCCATTCCCGCTGCGAGCATACAGGCGAAGGTGAGGTACGGGTTGCACATCGGGTCGGGGCTCCGGAACTCTGCACGGGTGCTGTTACCGCGGGCGGCGGGAACGCGGACGAGCGCTGAACGGTTCGCTGCACTCCATGAGATGTAGCAGGGGGCTTCATACCCGGGAACCAGCCGCTTGTACGAGTTGATGGTCGGGTTTGCTACCCGGGTGATTGCCTTTGCGTGCTTGAGAATACCCCCGATGTAGTACATTGCGGTGTCGGAAAGCTGTAATTCCGCATTTGCATCGAAGAATGCATTCTTGCCGTTCTTGGAGAGCGATCCGTGGGTGTGCATACCGCTTCCATTGATGCCGGCAATCGGTTTTGCCATGAAACTTGCATGGAGGCCGTACTGGAGGGCAATTGACTTGGTTGCGAACTTGAAGGTGATGACACGGTCTGCGGTGGTCAATGCATCACCGTATTTGAAGTCAATCTCGTGCTGGCTGTCTGCGACTTCATGGTGGGATGCTTCAATCTCGAAACCCATGTCGCTTAATGCGAGCACAACATCACGCCGCACATCTTCAGCAGAATCGGTCGGTGCGAGATCAAAGTATGCTCCATGATCCTCGAACTCGGTTGTAGGGACGCCGTCGAACATCTTGAACAGGAAGAACTCAAGTTCAGGGCCGGTGTTGAATGTGAAACCTGCCTTTGCTGCGTCCGCCATGGTCTTGCGGAGGATATACCGTGGGTCCCCCTCAAAGGGCTTGTTCCCGTACGTCTGGACGTCACAGATAATCCGGGCAACCTTTCCTTCCTGGGGTCTCCACGGAAGAACTGCATAGGTATTTACATCCGGCTTGAGTATCATGTCGGACTCTTCAATTCGTGCGAAACCTTCAATCGAAGAGCCATCAAACCAGATTCCTTCCGTCAGCGCTTTCTCGGCCTGGATTACCGGGATAGCAACATTTTTGGGCATTCCCTGGATGTCCGTGAACTGGAGACGGATGAATTTGACTTTGTCAGACTCAATTTTCTTAAGCATCTTCGTTACTTCAGCTGACATATGGAAGAAAAGTTCCTCCCAATCGTATTTATATTTATTTTACCAACGTTACTTGAGCGAATGCTTACATTCAATGTGAAGAAATGTGCAATCTAGTAGATCATCGTTCTCTGTGATAATATGTGTGGTATAATTGGTGTTATCGATAAACGTCGTCAGTTGATGGACGGGACAAAAATCAAGGAAGCGCTCTCCCTGATGGATGAGCGGGGATCCGGGGAAGGCGCCGGGTATGTTGCCTATGGAATTTACCCGGACTACAAAGAATACTATGCGCTCCACGTTTTTTTTGACAATATCCGGGAACACAAGGCCGCTTTAGAGAACCTCCTGGAGAAATGGGGGACCATCATCCATGACGAACAGATAAAAACCTACGAGCAGCCAAACATCCGGAAAGTCCACACACCCTGGCGTTACTTCTTCCGTCCCGATACAAGCCTTATGCCCAAAAGCGTGACTCCTGATGAGGATATTATAACCTATCTTGTCATGAAGGTCAACTCGGAGAAAAACGGTGCACTCATCTTCTCTTCCGGGAAGAACCTCGGGGTCTTCAAAGCAGCGGGTTGGCCCGAGGATGTTGCTGATTTCTACCGAATCCAGGATTACAAAGGATATCTCTGGCTTGCCCACAACCGGTATCCGACAAATACCCCTGGCTGGTGGGGCGGAGCACATCCGTTCAACCTCCTTGGCTGGAGCGTTGTCCACAACGGTGAGATCACCTCATACGGGACAAACCAGCGGTATATCGAGAGTTACGGGTATAAGTGCACAATGTACACCGATACGGAAGTTGTCGCGTATCTTGTCGATCTTCTCGTCCGGAAACACGGCCTCTCTCCACGAATGGCCGTTAAAGCTCTCGCCCCTCCGTTCTGGGAAGAGATCGATGAGATGCCGGCAAAGGACCAGGAACTCTACCGGGCACTCCGGCTCACGTACGGTTCCGCATTGATGAACGGACCCTTTGCCATTTGCGTTGCAAACTCGGATGTCCTGGTCGGCTTTACCGATCGTATCAAGCTGCGACCTCTTGTCACCGGGGAGTATGGTGACCGGCTCTACATATCGAGCGAAGAAGCGGCCATCCGCCGGATGGAGCCGAACGTTGAAAAGATCGCGATGCCAAAAGCCGGTGAACCGGTGATCGGGAGAGTATATTCATGAGCATCGGCAGCGTCCCGGTCAGGTACCGGGTAACCGTCGATCCCGAACGCTGCATGGCGTGTGGGCGGTGCGTAGAGAACTGTTCGTACGGGGTTTACCGGATGGAGAATGGCGCAATAAAGGTCAATACCCGGAATTGTGTTGCATGCCACCGGTGCCTTGCCTTCTGTCCCCGCGATGTGATTGACATTGTCGAGAAACCAACCGACTACCGGAGCCACCCGGTCTGGACCCGGGAAGTACGGGAAGCGGTCTTCAACCAGGCAAAGACTGGTAAGATCATCGTCGCCGGTATGGGAAATGCGCTTTCTTATCCCATCATCTTTGATCGCCTCGTCCTCGATGCCTGCCAGGTTACCAATCCTTCCATCGATCCCCTCAGGGAACCCATGGAACTCCGGACCTATATCGGAAAAAAGCCGGCTTCGCTCAAGGTGAATGAGCTCCCGAACGGGGATACCGAGCTCAAGACAAAACTCGCCCCAAATCTCCAGATCGAAACCCCGATCATGATCGGGCACATGAGCTACGGTGCAATCAGCCTCAATGCCCAGCTCGCGCTTGCAAAAGCCGTCACCAAAATGGGGACGTTTATGGGTACAGGAGAAGGCGGATTGCACAAGTCCCTCTATCCGTATCAGAAGAACATCATTGTCCAGGTCGCCTCCGGGCGGTTTGGCGTGGACATCAACTATCTCGAACGGGGAGCGGCAATCGAGATCAAGATTGGGCAGGGTGCAAAACCCGGTATCGGCGGGCACCTCCCGGGTGAGAAGGTTGACTCCGAAGTATCGGTTACGAGGATGATCCCGGTCAGCAGCGATGCCATCAGCCCGGCACCGCACCATGATATCTACAGTATCGAGGATCTCAAGCAGCTCGTCCGCGGGCTGAAGGAAGCTACCGAGTGGAAGAAACCGGTCTTTGTCAAGATCGCAGCAGTCCACAACTCCGCGGCAATCGCTGCGGGTATCGCCCGTTCGGGTGCGGATGCGGTTGTCATTGATGGATTCCGTGGCGGAACCGGTGCAGCACCCCGGGTCTTCCGTGACCATGTTGGCATACCCGTTGAAGCCGCTGTCGCTGCGGTCGATGCAAAGCTCCGCTCGCAGGGGATCCGGAACGAGGTCTCAATTATCGCGAGCGGTGGGATACGGGAAAGTGCGGATGTCGCAAAGATCATCTGCCTTGGCGCGGATGCCGTGTATATCGGTACCTCTGCGCTCGTTGCGATGGGATGCCGGGTCTGCGGTACCTGCAACCGGGGTGTTTGTGCATGGGGTATCGCCACACAGGGGCCCGAACTTACCAGACGACTCGATCCGGAGACCAATGGTGTCCAGGTCGCGAACCTGATCCATGGCTGGACGGATGAACTCGCCGAGCTTATGGGAGCTGCCGGTATCAACAGTATCGAAAGCCTGCGCGGCAACCGGGACCGGCTCCGGGGGTACATGCTTGACGCAGGGCTCCTGAAAGTCCTAGATGTTAAAACCGTGGGGGCCTGAAAATGACTGCCGTACACATTGATGCACAAGGTCTCCATTACACGCCACTCAACCAGAAGATCCGGGCAGCTGTTGCATCGGGGGCAAAAGAGATAGTCCTCGACAACGTTCTTGGCCAGCGCTTTATCGGCGACGGCCTCCGGGGGGATGACGTTACCATCACCATCAACGGTGTCCCTGGTGGCGACCTCGGGATGTTCATGAGCGGACCGACCATCGTCGTGAAAGGGAATGCCGATCACGCCCCTGGTAACACCATGGACAGCGGCAAGCTGGTCATTCACGGCAATGCCGGTGACGCTGTCGCTCACTCCATGCGGGGAGGCAGGGTCTACGTCAGGGACAACATAGGGTACCGTGGTGGTATCCACACGAAACAGTACATGGAGAAACGTCCGATCCTTGTCGTGGGCGGGGCAGCACGTGCTTTCCTTGGCGAATACATGGCCGGGGGACTCCTCCTTGTTCTGGGATTGCATGACCTTGCACCGGTCGAGGAACGTGGTGTCGGAAGTGGTATTCAAGGTGGCGAGATCTACATACGGGGAAATGTCGACGAATCCTTCCTCGGTGTCGGCGCAAAACAGACTCCGGCGACTGCTGAACAGATAACGGTGATAAAACCGGTTATCGAGGATTTTGCAAAAGCATTCGATATCGACCCTGCACCGATCCTTACATCGGAATTTACCCGGATTGCACCGGCGAGCGCAAGACCTTTTGCGAGCAAGTATACCTGGGAGTGATGATAATGGCAGCAAAAACATTTCTTGATCTGAAAAGCGAGGTCTGGGATACCGGCCGGTGCTCCGGGTGCGGGGCGTGCGTAGCGGTCTGCCCGGGCGATTCACTCTCCTTTGCCGAAGGCGAGATGATCGGGTGCCCGAGCGCAACAGGCTATTGTAAGCAGGCGTCAGATTCGGTGAGCTGCGGGGCTTGCTATTCGGTCTGCCCCCGGACGGAAGAGCGACCGTCAGAAACCATCGGGAAGTACCTCGCGATCTATGCCGCGAAGGCAGAATTTGAGATCCCTCACCGGCAGAGCGGTGGCGCAGTGACCGCACTTCTCAAAAATGCACTCGATGAGGGGCTTATCGATGCGGTGGTGACCGTGACAGAGGACCGGTGGACCCTCAAACCTTCGTCCGTAGTTATCACGAAGTCCGATGTCCTCGTCCAGCAGGCAGGGAGCCGGTACAGCTGGTGGGTACCGCTTCTTTCAGCGCTCAAACATGCCGTAGTCGAGAAGAAATACAAAAAGGTCGCAGTCGTCGGTGTCCCGTGTGCAGTCCAGGCAGTTGCCCGTATGAGGACGAGCGACCATGATCTCTTAAAGCCGTACGGCAAGGCGATCCGGCTTATCGTTGGTCTCTTCTGCACCGAGAGTTTCGATTACGAAGCCCTCATTAACGGCAAGCTCCGGTCCCACTATCACATTGAGCCGCAGGATATCCGGAAACTGGACGTGAAGGGCAAGCTTGAAATCTTGAAGCAGGACAACACAACGGCCATCATCCCTCTCTCGGAGCTCGATGAGTGTATCCGGAAGGGCTGCCACTTCTGTACTGATCTCACCGCTGTGATGGCTGATATATCAGCAGGCTCGGTCGGGACACCGGCCGGGTTCACGACGCTTATTGTCCGGTCTCATGCCGGGAAAGGATTCGTGGACAGTGCCGTAGCGCACCATATTCTCTCCGTATCAGGTGAAGTTGATCTGAAGGCGGTTGAGAAGCTGGCCGGGGCGAAGATCAAGAAGAATTCGAAGAAATAAGACAAAACTTTTTTTTCACGCCCTGTTTTTTAATTCCATTCAGAACGCGGGAGACTACGGGTTTCTCTGGATTCTCGTAAGTGGGGAGCACCGGGAGAAAAACTCCGCAATGAACGCGGAAAACGGCTCCTGCCAGCAATCCGGACCTTCCGCAACATCCCAGCCCTTTTCGAGTGACTGCCGGACATGCTTGCCCAGGCTGACGTTCAGTAACTCCTGCGATGCGAAAAGATCTTTTGCACGAATGAATTCCCGGGGAACCTCGACTACATACCTGCCATCCACAATGAACGGACTTGCCGATCCGTTTGACACGTACTTCTCCCGGAACTTGTCCGCGTTCTGCCGGTTCCAGGCCGGGGGTCCTGCATGGAGCCGGATCTTCGGGAGATCTGCAACCAACAGCTCGAAGAGCAGCATACACCGGTCCGGCCTCATCTCGTAATGGGAATGATGGACAACAAACCCGTTTCGTGTGAAGTGTTCGTTGAGTGCCGATACGCTCCGCTTCAGCTGGGGGACCACAACTTCCTCAATATAGGGGGGTGTCCTGAATGTCACAGCGTACAATGATGTTCCCCGCTCTTCGAGCAGTGTGGCAAGCCCGTCACGGGTGATGGACTCCGGCTCGCGGAGCCGGAAAAAGTTTTCTGACGGGCATTCAAGATAGCCCCGGGCGAGTTCCACGAATCCGGCCAGCTTATCAGGAGAGACCGCTGCTGCGACATTGCGTTTTGGATCAACCGGGTCGATCACGATCAGGGGCTCTTCGAACTTCTTTGCAACGTGCTTTTCGGGATCGATGAACTGGTGGGGCCGCCACCCGGAAGCAGCCTCAAGGAGCGGCCGGAAACCACCGTGATAAAGAATAAGGATCTCGCAGAGATAGCCCGAGAATCCTTCCGTCATCTGGTCGGATCCGTATATTCCCCCGGTCTTTGCAAACCGCTTGAGGAGAAGGACATCATCGGTCAGCCCGTTGATCTTTTCCGTGATGTATCGCGTGTGAAACGGTGTCCGATCGACAGCGCTCTGGATGTGAGCCGCACTTTCCACCTTGTAGCAGGGCACGAGATCGATATCGACACCATCAATGATTGCATTGATATACGGGTGTTCTGCGTATTTCTCATGGAACGTGTCCGTGAACTGCGAGGCAATCTTCCGTGCAAGGGAAAGACCCTGTTCCTCAAGTTCATCCCGGGAAAGCCCCGGGTCAAAGAGCATAAACACGTCCAGATCTTTGTCACCCCGGAGCCAGGTATGACGGGCGATAGAGCCCACGATCATACCTTCCGCCTTCCCGCTTTTTGCTATTTCATCGAGCAGTATCTTCCCGATGCCGCAGATATGGGCACGCTCCTCGCTCGTGGGACGGAGATCCTCAAGCACTCGTTCTTCGGTTGGGAGCTTTACCATGTGACCCCCAGGATATCTTCATATATCGGACCCTGCGGTGTCAGGGTACTCTTCTTCAGGGTCATTCCCGTAATCTGACTGGAACCGTACGTGCCTTTCCGGATCTTTGCGAGCGCAGGCAGCAGGCCGGGTTCAGGCCTCTTCACCCGGGCAACCGTGGCATGGGGTATGAATTTCCGCATCTCCCGGGAAAAACCCAATGGGGCGAGGGCGTCCTCGACTTTCCGGAAGAGTCGTTCACTCTCACCTGCATCACTGATGGGGCTCCACACGGTACGCGGGCGGCTGCCATTATCTGCGGTTATGGTGTTTACGGTTACCGTAAACGGTTCGGATTTTATGGATTTGAGGGCAGTTTTTACGGAATCGAGTTTTTTCTCGTCAACCTCGCCAAGGAATTTAACCGTTATATGAATAAGTTCCGGCCTGACAAATCCAAGATGCATACCGGAATTTTTCAGGTCTTCCTGCGCTTTCCCCAGCTCCTCTTTTATCTCCCCTGAGAGCTCAAGCGCGACAAATGCCCTGACCATCGTGGTACTATTAATCCATTCATCTACTAATCATAATCGATACACTCGTGATGACATTTACGGTGTGCAAACCACATTTTTTTATAATCTATAATCCCTAAACCATAACATTACTGAGTGGGTGTTCCCGTGCCGAAAAATCCGCAATTGATCGTCTATACGCTTGAGCATTGCCCGAACTGCGAGTTGTTAAAGGAGTTCCTTAAAAAGGAGGGCTACGCGTATTCCGAGCGCGACCTTTCCACCGCAGAAGCGCTGACCGAACTCAGAGTGAACGGCGTATTTGTGAACGAGGCACCGGTCTTCCAGAAAGGGGAGGATTTCTACACCTCAGCGGATCTTTTCCCCTCGGGAAAACTTGACGGAGAACACCTGAAGAGCATCGTATCCGGTGACTAAATGCCAGCCCGATGGGAGACCAAGCAGGTAACTTTTGGCGGGCTCGAAGTCCCCCTCCTCCCCGGCGTCCGGACCTCGGACGGTCATATTGTTGAATGGGACCGGAACCGGATCGTCCGGCAGATTGTCGAAGAGACCAAGCTTGTTGAGACATTCTACGGGTACAAGGGTGCAAGCGAGGAGACCGCCCAGGAAATCGCCCGGGAAGTCGAGAACCGGATCAAAAACATGCAGCTCAAATCCCTCTCGGGGCCGCTCATCCGCGAGATTGTCAATATTACCCTCCTTGAAAAGGGCATGATCCAGTACCGCAATGTCAGCACCAGAGTCGGTACTCCTGTCTACGACGCCCATCAGATCGATGTAGGTCGCGGGTTTGAAGCGCACGATAATGCCAATCTCCAGGAAAACGCCGAGACCTCCCACAAGAAGAAAGCCGACAAGATCTCAAAAGAGCAGTACCTCCTCCAGCTCCCTCCCGAGCTTGCGGACCACCATCTCGCCGGCGAGATGCACATTCATGATCTCGAGTACTTCGGAACACGACCCTTCTGCCAGGACTGGGATCTCCGGTACTTCTTCTATTACGGCCTGATGCCGGATGGTAACGGGACAAAGGCATCGGTTGCCGGGCCTGCAAAGCGGGCCGAGGTTGCGATCCTTCATGCTGTCAAGGCCCTTGGGTCTGCCCAGACAAACTTTGCTGGAGGGCAGGGCTATTACAACTTCCTCACCTTCCTCGCCCCCTTCATGGAAGGGATGGAGTACGGCGAGATCAAGCAGATGGTCCAGATGTTCGTGTACGAGATGACCCAGATGATGGTTGCCCGGGGCGGCCAGCTGGTTTTCTCATCGATCCAGCTCTCACCGGGTGTTCCCACACTCTGGATGGACAAGCCCTGCGTGTTCAAAGGAAAAATCTGGGACGGGTCATCAGGCCCGCGGCGGACATACAGCGAGTTTGAGCGGGAAGTCCGTCTCCTGTTCAAGGCACTGATGGAGGTCATGCTTGAAGGGGATTACTGGGGAAAGCCGTTCAACTTCCCAAAACCCGAGATCTCGATCGAGCCGGATTTTATGACCGAGCGCGAGGAGTTCAACCGGAAGAACCCGGACCTCCCCACGTACCAGGACCTGTACCTGATGACCTTTGAACTTGCATCCAAGTTCGGAACCCCGTATTACGACAACCAGCTCCCGGCGTACCGGGGTGCCGGTAAGGGAATCTCCTGTTACCAGTGTTGCGCGTACCAGTTCTCGACCGTCGCAGACAAGGACTCGGATTTCGAGAAGAAACTCTATTTCGAAGACGGGAAGCATTTCTCGATGGGCTCATGGCAGGTTGTATCGGTAAACTGCCCCCGGGCGGCATACAATGCGGAGGGTGATGACGGGCGATTGTTTGCTGAACTCAAACACCTCATGGATGTCGCAGTCGAGATCTTCAAGATCAAGCGCCGGTGGATGGATTTGATCCAGGCCAACAGCCGGATGCCGTTTGCGATGCAGCGCCCCAAGGACCCGAACACCGGAGAACGCGGGGCGCTTGCTGTCGATCTCGAAGGGCTTGTCTACACTATCGGGGTCGTTGGCGTCAACGAGATGGTCCAGCACCATACCGGAAAGCAGCTCCACGAATCGAAAGAGGCATTTAAGCTTGCCATCCGGGCCATGACCGAGATGGAGCTGTACGGCTGCGAACTCTCGATTAAGAATAATATGACAATTGCGCTTGCACGGACACCTGCAGAGACGACCGGGCAGCGGTTTGCGGTTGCCGATCTCCTCAACAAGCAGTACTATGACTTTGCAAAGAAGGTCATCAAGGGGGATGTCAAAGAAGGTCTTGCCATGCTGGGGAAGGCCCGCGATCTTCCTGTCTATTACACAAACGGCACGCATGTTGCCCCGGGAGCGGATGTCTCGCTTGCGAAGCGCATGGAGATCGAGCATGTCTTCTTCCCGATTGTCGATGGCGGCAACATCTTCCATATCTGGCTTGGCGAGGCCCGGCCGGACCCGAAGGGCCTGATGGAGATGGCGATGAAACTCTGCCGGAATACCCAGATCGGGTACTTCGCGTTCACCCGGGACATCACCGTCTCCCTGCGCCAGTTCCATGAGATGCGCGACAAGAAGACGATAACCCAGTGGGTACCGGATGATGTGCCGGTAAAAGTATAACCTTCATCACTTTTTTTTTTAAAAAACCAAATCTTCCCGTTTTGTCATCGATTCTGAACCAAAGATCTTCATCTCCCCGCTCGTGGAAGGGTTTTATGTCGCCCGGGCCCCCGGGAACAGCAGTGCTCCAAACACTGCAGGGAAAAACGGGAAAAAAGGATCGAATGATGAGATCAGAGGCTGACCTTTTTCAGGCAGATATCCATCACGCCGCGGTGCACCCGGTAGTGGCTGTGGATACGGTCAACCGGGTGGTCGAGCATAATGGTCGTGTCCCGGTCATCGACGTTGATGCGGACACTGTCCGGCTGGATATCCGCAAATGGGGCATTCTTCGGATCTGCCGGCAGCTGCGCGGTGATGAACACCTGGTCCTCGGTTTCGGTAACTTCGTACGGGATCTCGCTCTCGTCTTCCGGGGTGCAGCCCCGGATTATCTCGGGATCGCCGGATGACGGGTGGCGGGTAATAATGGTGTAGCCTACAATGCGTGCATGCTGGCTGTCCGGCATGGTTTTCACGATATCTTCGACAATCTTTGCAAGGTTGTTGAACACATCGTCGTAGGGACCGTTGGGGTTATTTTGCATGGATGCCTCGAAGTGTGTACTGGTGGTCTTCTGCACGGCCGACAATTCCTTTGCGCTCGAAGCGCTGGAGGATTCCGGAGAGTTCCCCGGGGGGTATCTCCGTTACATGTCCGAGCTGATCAAACGTCAGCTGGTCATGGGCGAGTGCGATGATTATAGTTAGCTCTCGTTCGCTCCTGAATAAATCACTATGGTTCCTGGCAAGATCGTTGATCCTGGTCTCAATGTCGTGGTTGATCTGTTCCAAATTCGAGAGGATCTGGTCATGAGCCTGTATCATACGGCCAAGGAGTGCAACAGACTGGATGAGCGGTTTGTCTTCTGGTTCCTGTTCTTCATTCGTCCCTGCAATGAGGTGTACCTGCCGGAGGCTGACGTTGACAAGAATGTCGTTTTCCAGGAAATAGTATTTCCGGCGCCGGTCGTCTGTCTGGCAGGAGAGGATCGCCTCGCGTTCCATCAGCTGGAGATGGTCGATAACTGCCTTGGGGGAGATCATGAGTGTATCGGAGATCTCGGTGACGAAGCAGGGTTTCTGGCGAAGGAGTTCGATGATCCGACGCCGGTTCCTGTTCCCCAGGATGTCAAGGAGGCGGGCAGCCTCAACAGCATCGTACATTGCTAACTTAATGTTAGTGTCTATTGTATATAAATAAAATTATCTGGTTCAGGTGCCTGCATTACGCTCTGTATGTTGCAGGATTGCCTTTCCGGAATCGCTACCCCCCCCAAAACTTTTTACAAAAATTGGATATCCCCCCACCAGAAATATTTCCGGACCCGAAGTACCCCCCTCATAAAAATTTTACAAAAAACGGACCCCCCATCCGAATTTTTTTTGTCTCAGGGTATACCCCCTCAAAAAATTGATCCAAAAACTCATATTCTCACGTCAGAATAACGATACCGGGAAATCGGGTAACCTCTCCCTAAAAATGTTCAGCACACGGTACCCCCCCTACGAAAAATTCTATAAAAACCGGACACCCCCCACCCAAAAAAATTTTTGGCGCACGGTACCCCCCACTGTGGTATCCCGAATTGATTTTACACATATAACCATTTCTGCGCATAGTTCAGAATCCTCTCCGGGGGTAGACGGTACCAGAATGCGTTATAAGGCTCATCGTAATCGAGACTCATGTGAGGTTTGATGACATTGTGCCAGTGAACAATTTTATCGACAGAACCGAACTTCGCGATCCTTCGTTCGACTTCTCCGAAGAACCGTTCAATTTTGCCGTTCGTTTGAGGGTGTTTTATCCTGGGTGGGATGTGTTTGATGTTGTGATGAACAAGAAACTCTCCGAATTTATGATGGGCCTGTTCACGGTTCCGAGCTGAAACGAATTGTGTACCGTTGTCAGTAAGGATCTCGCGGGGCGTACCGTACATCTGGAATCCCTGATTCAGAACCGTGAGAGTGTTCTCGGTAGTTGGAGAATCGAATACCCCGTAGCAGGTGATGAGGCGGGATGAATCATCCATGAATGCGATCAGCCATTTCTTCGATCCATTAAGTTCGAACTCTTTCCAGTCTCCCTGCCACATCGACATGGAATGAGTACGTTCGTACCGAACATATTTCCGTTGTTGCCGTTTTTTCATGTTGATCTCCACCAGACCGTGGTTCAACAATACCCGATAGATTCGATTATGCGGGATATGGATCCCGAGTGTTTCCTCAATCTTCTTCTCCAGATGGATTGGACCAATGTTGTTAGATTGATAGGTTTTGAGGATCAACTCTTCTGCTCGATCATCGATGGTTTGAGGCTTTCTTCCAGATTGCCTGAGTACCGGATATTCTCCCGATTCTCTGAACTGGTTGATGAGCTGATACACTCGTTGACGGGTAATCTGGAAATACCGGGCAATCTCAACAACGGGTTTCTCATTTACCCATTGCTGAATGATCCTCTGGATATCCCGATTCGATAATTTGCTCACATCGATATTTACATGTGATGTCAAATGATTTCGGGATAGGACAAAAATGGTTGCTGCTGGAAAAGGTTATCAACATAACCACCGCCCGCCGAACAAAACAAGAACTGGCCAAACATGGCATCACACCAGTTTCAAAAGCCGGGACAGTCATGAGAATACTGTTGATATCGATGTTCTTTGTCGTGGATTGTACCTATGTTGTCGAAGAACTTCGGAAACGAAAGGCATTGAGGATCTATGCGCATATCGTCGAAGTACCAACACCAGATGAAATCTATCGGTTTATGAATCGACTTGATGAAGACCGGTTTGTTGTCCTGATCTCTGGCATTCTCAATTCCGTATGTTCTCCATCATACCGACGAAGATCCAGAACAATTCTGATTGATTCAACGGCAATTACCCTGGATTTGAACTGGTTCAAAAGACCATACACAAAATCATACCTGATGACTCGCGATTATGCGTGGGGGTACTCAAAGGTTCATGGTCACTATATCGGGTATAAACTGACGCTGGCCATCGATTACCCCCCCCTGAAACCTCTGGCAATCCTCCTGCATCGTGGTTCACCGCATGATTCACCGCTCTTCGAAGAAATTCTCCGGGAACTCAAACGAAGGCGAATCGCCCGTATCGAGGATCTTGTAATTTGTGACAAGGGATATTACTCATATCAGAATTATGTCGATGGTGTCATTGATTTCAGGATAGTTCCTCTGATTTTCTCGAAGAAAAATTTTAACAAAAAGAACCTGTTGAACCGGTTATCGTATCCACTCTCAGTATTCGGCCGATCGGACACTCGTGACAGGATCCGATTGCTCAAACGTCTGGTAAAAAAATTACTTGCCGGCCTGGCTGACCAGTCTGCCTATCCAGCTGTCCGATCTCACATTGAAGATGTTTTCAAATTGGCGAAAAATGCGTTCGCTTTAAAGAATTTCCATCGATATACAACACGCTCTGTCAAAAAGGCCGTCTGTTTGAATGTACTTTTACTCGGGCTCGTTGTATCTCTCGGTTTTCGCTCAAAGGAGCAATTACAGAGCCTCGCTGAATGTTGATTTGTGGAGGGGGTTAATCCTGTTTGTTACCGGGATTATCCGGGATGGATCTCCACGAAGTCTTCGAGATCGCTCTGGTTCTCCGGAAAACCATCAGCCCATCCATAGCAGTCACGGAGCATCAGGGCAATGACATCGGAGAACGTCATATTCCCACGCTTCAGCGCGAGAAGCGCCTCATACACCTCAGGATCTATCCGGATGGAACGTCCCTCGCCAGCACGAGGCATAATACCACTTTGTGGTTACCACTTATATACTTTGTGGAAATTTTGTCAAAATACGTGTCTGACTTTAAATAAAACCTCAAAACCAAGCATAAAACAGGGAGATCGCCACAACTCTCGGATTGAACAGGAAGAAATATTAACGATATTTTAGTCTTTCCGGATCCGGATAAATGAGAACGTCGAAAAATCAGTAAAGGCAAATTCCGGTTCAGGGCCGTGGCATCCCCCGATCCGGAGGAGGGACGGGACATCGAGCGGAACCGGGGCATATTCTATACAGGTGCCACGATCCTCGTTCCGGGCTTCCAACCTCCGGAACTCCAGGTTTTTCTGGACAATCCCTTCCGGGGTCTTCCGGCAGCAGATATGCTGGTGCTGGTGACCGCAACACATATGCGTCAGTCCCCGGGCCTCCAGCGCATCGAATGCCATTCGCGCGGTATAATGGTAGCCGGTAAAAAAATCCCCGGCCTCGTGAGAGAGCCGCTGCCAGCATTTTAACCGGAGGGTCTGGTTACCAAGTTCAAGCGGGCCACCATGAACAAAGAGCACTCCATCGTCAATGTATTCCATTGGCATCCCGTCGAAAATGGACAAGAGGGGTGAATCCCGCAACTGCTCGTGCCGGTACGCACTCGAAGTGTCGCTGCCACTGACAACAATCCCGTGGAGGTAAGCGTGATCATGGTTGCCCATCACGGAGACGAGGCGATACCTGCTGGAAAGAGTGTGAATCTTCTCAAGAGTCTCTTTCGGGCGGTCACCGCGATGGACAAGATCCCCAAGGTTGATAAGGGCATCAATCGTCCCGAACTCGTCCCGGAACAGTGAGCTCCCGATGCAGGAAGCGAACGCTTCAACCGCTGCGGAATCGGCATGAACGTCAGAAAAGATAACTACTCCCATAGAGGTAGATCGATTATAGGTGTTTCACTGCAATATAAACCACTGATGGCACTGGATCTATGATTGAACAATGTGGTGAAGGATATGTTGAAACATAAGGAAAATCCACCTACTTCCGGAAGATTCGATCGAACGGTTGTGGTCTGACCCATGGAACAGTATCTTAACGATTATATTGAACGATTGAGACCTGCTTTATCCCGGATTCCGGAAACAACGGCTCATGAAATGGCATCAGCCTTCCTCACGTTCAGGTTCGGACTTTATGCCAACGCGGTACGCGAATGCACACACGCGATTTCCGGCATAGCAGATGACGGGCCACAGGGCGCGCTGAAAAAGGCTCTTATTATTGTCAAAGCAAATGCACAAGATCTCGACAACTCCCAGGTGGTTGCAGACCTCTCTGTCAGTTTTTCCGATGCAGAACGCCAGTTTATCGCGATAAACCTGCCAAAAGAAAAAACAGAAGATCCGGCAACCCTGGAACTGGATAATGCACTTATCCTCCTCTACACTGCAGCCCTCATTGGTTCCCCGGATGATGAGCTGCCGCTGGACGAGCACCGGAAATTTATCGTACGGGTCCTTACCGGGTATAAAAAAGCCCTTGGCCTTGACTAAGGAACCGGACCTTTTTTTAACAACACCGGGTAAGGCCATCAATTCGTCCGGAGACGATACAAAAAAATCGAACATCGCAGAAAAAATACGGAATACATCGTGGACGATAGCAATTATCTGACTGAAGGGCCGCTCTTGCGGAGCCTTATCACCATCTCCCTTCCCATGATCGCAGCCAACCTTCTCCAGAGCGTGCTGGAGGTCGTTGACCTGTACTTTGTCGGAAGGTTAGGTCCCGACACTATCGCGGGTGTTGCGATGAGCACCACGATCATCTTCCTGCTGGCAACCTTTGTAATCGGCCTTGTAACCGCTACAACGGCATTTATCTCGCGACACTATGGTGCCCGGGAGCATGATCAGCTCGGACACATCGTAAAACATTCACTGTACATCGGCATGGGATTCTCCCTGACCCTCTCGATCTTCGGTATCCTTTTCTCAAAGGATCTCCTTCTCGCGCTCGGGGCGAACAACGTGGTTGCAACGGAGGGTGCGACCTACCTTACCGTGCTCCTGATGGGAATCTTTACCATGATCGAACTCTGGGTGGTCATTAGCTCATTCCAGTCATGCGGAAACTCCATAACACCCATGCTCCTGATGGTTTGCGTCAATATCGTCAATATTATCTTAAATCCCCTCTTTATCTTCGGGTATGGGGGAATAATCCCGTCATTCGGGGTTGCCGGTTCTGCGTTCGCAACAATCCTGTCACGCGGGTCCGGACTGGTTGTCGGTCTTGTTCTATTGTTCCGGTATTCTACCCACATCACGCTTCCCGCAACGTGGAGCTGCGATTTTAACCTGATCAGGCGGATCCTTGCAGTAGCTATCCCCAATTCAATTCAATCAGGCCTACGGAGCACGGCATATCTGGCAATGATGGCGCTTGTTGCCGCGTACGGCACGGCAGCTATCTCCGGGTATGGGATCGCGGACCGGCTTGAACTCATTGCTCTCATGCCCGGGTTTGCGATAGCAACTGCGACCGCGGTCATTGTCGGCCAGAACCTTGGTGCAAAGAAACCTGAACGCGCAGAAAAGGGTGTCCGGCTTGCACTCGTCTTCTATGGGGCCATCATGCTTGCAGTATCCCTGTTCTACTACTTCTTTGCCAAACAGATCCTATGGTTCTTCGATCCAAGCGGGATAAGCGAAGTGGTCGGCGTGGACTACTTCCACACGGTTGCCCCGTTCTATCTTGTCATGTCCGTGAGTTTCATTCTCTCGTTTGCCCTCAACGGGGCCGGTGACACAAAGAAACCGATGTACGCAACGCTCCTGTCAATGGTGATCATCCAGATACCGCTCGCGCTCATCTTACCGCATCTCTTCGGCCTTGGGATCGAGGGTATATGGATCGCGGTAATTACCGGAATTATTCTTCAGGCAACGATCCTTGGACTGATGTACCGGCGCGGGACCTGGAAAAACGTGACCATTTAGTGCAAATGGCATAACTCTTGTTCTGCCCCCGTTCATGGGGGGGCGGGTATATGTCTGATCGGATGATGAGGTGCTCTATCGCACACCTGGTTTCTGCTTTTTTGGACGGATATGATTGCGAGGAACCCTGAAGATCCGGATAGGGAAAGTAACTGGGTATGCAGGGGGCATCAATTAAAAAAAAGGGTCGAAACCAACCGAAAAAGTTGCCGGATCAGGAAGATACCGGATCAGAGGCTGTCCATGCTGATGCCCGTGAAGTCCTGGACTTCGCCGATATCCCTGACCCCGAATGCTGTCTTGACCGAGGTTATCTCCAGAGAATTTGCCGCATCGCACATGTAGTCAAGGATATCGACCGACAATTCCTTCTGGATCTTGCTCTTCCGCAGCTGGTCGACCAGTGCCGCCATCTTCTCCGGAGGTTCCATACGGAGTTTTGCCAGGCTCATCACGCACATGAATATCCGGGTCATGTTGCGATCGGTACCGGTAATGGTATCAAAGAAATTCCTGATGACCTGCGCCTGAAAGATTTCTCCGCTCATCTGTACACCTCCTTTCTCATTTTCTCGATAGTTTCTCTGTTCATTTTGCTGCTTATAAAGTTTTTGGAAAACCGGCTGCTCTGTCCTATCCCGAAATCATTTGACATCACATGTAAATATCGATGTGAGCAAATTATCGAATCGGGATATCCAGAGGATCATTCAGCAATGGGTAAATGAGAAACCCGTTGTTGAGATTGCCCGGTATTTCCAGATTACCCGTCAACGAGTGTATCAGCTCATCAACCAGTTCAGAGAATCGGGAGAATATCCGGTACTCAGGCAATCTGGAAGAAAGCCCCAAGCCATCGATGATCGAGCAGAAGAGTTGATCCTCGAAACCTATCAATCCAACAACATTGGTCCAATCCATCTGGAGAAAAAGATTGAGGAAACACTCGGGATCCATATCCCGCATAATCGAATCTATCGGGTATTGTTGAACCACGGTCTGGTGGAGATCAACATGAAAAAACGGCAACAACGGAAATATGTTCGGTACGAACGTACTCATTCCATGTCGATGTGGCAGGGAGACTGGAAAGAGTTCGAACTTAATGGATCGAAGAAATGGCTGATCGCATTCATGGATGATTCATCCCGCCTCATCACCTGCTACGGGGTATTCGATTCTCCAACTACCGAGAACACTCTCACGGTTCTGAACCAGGGATTCCAGATGTACGGTACGCCCCGCGAGATCCTTACTGACAACGGTACACAATTCGTTTCAGCTCGGAACCGTGAACAGGCCCATCATAAATTCGGAGAGTTTCTTGTTCATCACAACATCAAACACATCCCACCCAGGATAAAACACCCTCAAACGAACGGCAAAATTGAACGGTTCTTCGGAGAAGTCGAACGAAAGATCGCGAAGTTCGGTTCTGTCGATAAAATTGTTCACTGGCACAATGTCATCAAACCTCACATGAGTCTCGATTACGATGAGCCTTATAACGCATTCTGGTACCGTCTACCCCCGGAGAGGATTCTGAACTATGCGCAGAAATGGTTATATGTGTAAAATCAATTCGGGATACCACAGAAAACCGGCTGCTCAAAGTCCGTAAAACCGGTTTTAAAGGGAAATCTGGAGCGGGAGCGGCTGGATTGTCTGACAACCGGATGACAATTGTCGTACCACGCCCCATACCCTGCCGCAGTTCTTTTGCGATGCTCTTACTTTGCCGCGCTGACAATCTTGATGACGTCCCCGTCCTTAAGGATGTGGTTCTCCTTGATCCGCATCTTCGACCGTGCATCGACAGCGTACAGGAACCCTTTGCCAATCTCGGTGTGGACCTGGAACGCGAGGTCATGAGGGGTGGATCCCTTCTTCATCAGGTAGGCATCGGGCAGCACATCGCCCTGCTTGTTGGAGAAATGGGTCTCATCTTCGACCGGGTACACGACGATCATATCGAGCAGGTTGAAGACTGCGTGGTTGATTGCCTGCTGAACACCTGTACCATTATTCTGTTTCATGATACCGGCAATCTTTGCAAGACCCGCTTGCTGGGGAGCAGATAGCGATTTCTCATCGACAACGCTGAATTCCGCGTCTCCCGGCAGGTACTGTATCACATGCGCCGCAGCGGCATTCCGGAGCGCGAGCTCGGATGCCGCGCTGGCAAACGTGACCCTTGCTTCAGCAAGTCGTTTGCGAAGTTCTTCCGGGGCGATATCGAACTTGTTGCCGATAACAACCATCGGCTTTGAAATGCTGACAATCTCCGCGCACAGCGGAATGAGATCCTCCATGGTGGCATGAATGAAGTCAATCTTGAACTTGAGTTCCGCATCGCGGATATCTTCATAGGTAATTCCAAGACCGGCAAATACTTCCGCAATTCCCTGCTGGATCGCAGAACCCTTGCCCTGAGACTGGCGGCTGATCCGGGTCCAGTGCTTGTCAAGGATTCCATAGACCCACATGGTCATCTCATAGCCGAGGAATTTGACATCCTCCATGGGGTCGTGGCTTCCGATATCAACCGGGTTACCCTCGGCATCGGTACCGCCGCTGGCATCAACGACATGGAGGATCGCATCTGCCTGCCGCAGGTGATCGAGAAACTGGTTACCGAGGCCTTTCCCCTTGTGGGCATCGGGCACAAGACCTGCTACGTCAATGAGGTTCACCGGTACGAACCGGATACCGTTAACACAGTGGGTGCAGGTTACGTTGAGTCCCTTGCACGCACAGGGAGTGCGGACGTACGCTACCCCAAAGTTCGGGTTGATGGTGGTGAACGGGTAATTTGCAATCTCTACATTTGCGAGCGTCGCAGCTTTAAAAAACGTCGACTTTCCGCAATTGGGTTTACCGGCAAGGGCGAGTGTAATCATAAGAGCTCCTCGGGAATCGGGTCGGAATTTTTTATCCATCCCCACGATTTTTTAGACAGGGGCTGAAAACCCGGCAGGACTGCCGGGGGAAATCTGACAAAGTTTTTCATTGCTGTTTATTAAAATGTAAGTATGTCGTTTACCGAAAGGAAGATCTGCTATTTCGACAAGCCGGGCCCGGCAAACACTGCTGATGCTGTACGGTTTGCTGTCGCACGGGCAAAGGAGCTTAGCCTTACGACGATTATTGTCGCGAGTACATCGGGAGAAACTGCGGAAAAATTCTTCGAGGCGATGAAAGGATCCGGTCTTGAACTTATTGTGGTCACCCATGTCGTTGGTTTTACAAAACCCGGAGAATGGGAATTTTCCTATGAGCGTGCGGAGCAGCTGCGTAAACATGGCGTGAAGATCATTACCGGGACACACGCGCTGTCGGGTCTTGAACGCGCAATCTCCCGGTCCCCAAAGATTGGAGGGGGATCCCGTACCGAAGCTATCGCCGAGGCACTCCGGAGGGTAGTTGCCATCGGGCTGAAGGTTGCAGTCGAGTGCGTTCTTATTGCTGCAGACCAGGGTGCGACAGGTGTTGATAAGGAGGTTATTGCGGTCGGGGGAACTGCCACCGGTGCAGATACGGTCTGTGTGATCAAGCCAGCGCACACGGCTAACTTCTTTGACCTGCAGGTACGCGAGATCGTTGCCATGCCAAGGAACCGGTGACGATGTCGGTCGCTGAACTTAAGGAGGCACTCGCGCTTATTGGGCGCATTCCGGTACTCTGGATACCGGGTCTTGTTGCCGGGTTCCTGGGGGCGCTCTTCTGGGTATTGCTCAATCTTGCCGGGACATTTTTTACCAGCAGGCTTATCGTGATATTCGGTCTCATCCTTCTCCTTTTCATCGCCGGCATGCTTGCCGTTTTGAAAAGCGGGCAGGGCGATGGAAAAACGCTGCTCGCCGGGGGACTTCACGCGTACTTCCGGGTTCTTCTGCCGCTGCTGGTCATTATATTTGGCAGTACGGTTATCTTTGTCGCGGGTGTTATTGCTTTCACTGCCGCAGGAATTCCGCCGGATACGGCATCGATGGGAGTCCTGACATTCGCAATCGCTGTTCCGGTGTTTGTCCTGACGATCTTTTTCGATACCGCAGCAGTATTCGAAAACCGCCGGGTCTTCGACTCAATCCGGCGCAGTATCGAGATTGTCGCCATCCGGTTTGGCGAAGTACTGAAGTTCCTGATCGTTAGCGTACTGGTTTCAATTGTCATAGTATTCGGTCTGCTCCTCGTCTGGGAAGGATTGTTGTATGACAAACTCGTACCGCTCCAGAGTTACAATGAGACGCAGATTCAGGCATTTACGCCAGCCCAGCTGAACACGTTGATCGGGACGACCGGCATGTGGATCACCGCAGTTATCATTTTTATCGGCCTGTTCCTTCTTATCCCGATTCTTTACAGTTACAAAGCATGTTTCTTTAAGAAAATTGCCGGCAACTTCCCCATCATCACCCAGGCACCGATGACCGGCGAGTACGACAGCAAGGGCCGATGGTACAAATACTGATTGTTCAGGAAAAGAACATTGTTCCTATTTTTTTGTGTGAGCGAGTCACACGACGCAACGGATATTTTATCCGGCAGATTGCATGTTTGCTGTGCGGGAAGATACAAGAGTTTTTCTGATATATATGAGGCATTGATTTACCGGAAGAACAGTCATCCAATATCCACCATACACCATGAAGGATCTCGCCATCGTGATTTTGTGAAAGGTGATTGGTGAAAAACGATCCCCGGCACGAGTTTCTGGCAAATATACCGTGAGAGAGTGTCGGAGAACGCTCGACAGAAAAACAAAAAATAAAACGATATATGAAACGATATCTGTCGCTATTAGTGGAGGAGAACGAGATACACCACAATTGCAAACAGTCCTCCACCAATCGTTGCAAGAAGGTTGGTCCCGGCATTTCCGAGGAAACCCTTGTTTTCCAGCGTCGCCCCCACCAGGCTGTCGAGGTTTGTCCCGACAAACCCGGCGATCGTGCAGATAACCACCATCTCCGGCGTAATAACATTGAGAAGGTACGCGGTCAGCGAAACCAGGAATCCACCGAGGAGAGCAACGAACTCACCCATGAGGGTGACACCGCCATTGGTCCCGATGGGTACTTTTTTCAGGGTCGTAATCAGGTAGGGTACTCCACCCGTCACACCAATCTCGCTTGCAAGGGTGTCAGCGGCGGCGGTTGCAACGCAGCCGACATACATCGCGACAAAGACCGGGTGCTGGAAGACACCAAAAAGAACCGCTGCAGCTGCTGCTACAATACCATTGGCAAAGACGTTGCGGTATCCCCGGGCCCCGCTCTGGCCCTGCTCGACACCGATTCGCTTCTTGTATTCATACTTGTACTTGGTCGCAGCGGAGCCAAGGATAAAGAAGGCAAGCATGATCAGGAACCAGAAGGCATTGGCAAAAACCAGAAGGATGATCCCGACAAGCGCGGCAGAAAAAAGCCCCGAGAGGTCAGCGGTCTTTGACCGGTACGCAAAATAGCCGAAGGTGAAACCGACAATGACTGCTGCAACGACGAACTGAAGATCCGCCTGGTAGTTGAGCTCCTGGATCAGCCACATCGTCATGGCGATGCCGATCCCTTCTATCATCAGGGAGTCCTCGTACCTGAGCAGGATGACCTTGAGGAGGACCGCAGCGATGATCCCGAAGATGACTGTCAGGATTGCCAGCTGGTTGAGGTATGCCATGACAAGGACACCGGCCCACGCGGTTGAGATGATATAATAGAGATACGTGTTCAGGTCATCCGCACCGGTCTGGAAGACCAGTTCGCCGAGGACGAGCATGGCAAGAGAGGTAGAGAAGACGAAGAGCGGGAGAAGACCAACACCGTAGAGTACCGCGAGCGCACAGAACGCATAGGTTAGGTATTTTGTCTGGAAGAACCGGAAGAGGAGGAGCGAGAAGAGGATAACGATAAGCCCCATCAGCCATGCTGCGGTGATATAGGGGCCGACGAGGATTGCAGCCCCGGTAAGTGCAGCTGCATAGCCAAGGCCCTTCTGTCTCGCCATTGGAATAAGGTTGATCTTCAAGTAAGAAGAGTCTTATCGTACCGGCCTGGTTTCCTGCAGCGGTTGCCGCTACGGTGGTAGGAGCTACCATTATGGTTCCGGCTTAATGCGAACAGTATATTTTATCCGGGAGACTAATATCTGCGGAATGGTACCATCTGATCAACTGCCGAAGAATTATGATTTTGCCGAGGTGGAAGAGCGCTGGCGCACTACCTGGCGCGACGAAGATCATTATTTCGATAAAAACTCCAAAAATCCCCAATTCGTTATTGATACCCCGCCACCCTATCCAACCGGCAATTTCCATATCGGAAACGCCTTAAACTGGTGCTACATCGATTTTTTTGCCCGCTATAAACGCATGAAAGGGTTCAACGTGATGTTCCCGCAAGGGTGGGACTGCCACGGTCTCCCGACCGAAGTGAAGGTGGAGGAACTCAACCATATCACCAAGAACGATGTCTCCCGGGAGGAGTTCCGGAAGATGTGCCGCGAGCTCACCGAGAAGAATATCGCGGCGATGAGGATAACCCTCCGGAAGATGGCGTTCTCTACCGACTGGTCGAACGAATACATCACGATGATGCCGAAGTACTACGGCAAGACCCAGCTCTCCTTCCTCCGGATGCTCGCATCAGGGTATATCTACCAGAGCGAACACCCGGTCAACTACTGCACCCGGTGCGAGACGGCAATCGCCTTTGCAGAAGTTTCCTATGAAGACCGCGAGACCCAGCTCAACTATTTCGACTTTGATGGTGTCGAGATAGCGACCACCCGCCCCGAACTCCTTGCGTCCTGTGTTGCGGTGGCGGTCCACCCGGCCGATGAGCGGTACCACAAGCTTAAGGGTAAAACCCTGACCATCCCGCTCTTCTGCCACCCGGTCCCGATAATCCAGGACGAGGCGGTCGACCCGGCCTTCGGTTCCGGCGCGGTCATGATCTGTACCTTCGGAGACAAGCAGGATGTCCACTGGTGGAAGCAGCACAACCTTGCACTCCGGAAAGCGATCGATCGTAAAGGCAGGATGACCGATATCGCCGGTAAATACAAGGGGTTGAATACAACGGATTGCCGTGCTTCAATCCTTGCTGACATGAAATCCAGCGGAATCCTAAAGCGACAAGAGAAACTTGCCCAGCGGGTGGGCACCTGCTGGCGCTGCAAGACCCCGATCGAGATCCTCTCCGAGCGGCAGTGGTTCGTGAAGATCAAGCCGGATGAGATCCAGAAGGCCGCGCACCAGATCGAATGGTACCCCGAACACATGCTGCGCAGGATGGAGAACTGGGTCGACCAGATGGAATGGGACTGGTGCATCTCCCGGCAGCGGATCTTTGCGACCCCAATCCCGGTCTGGTTCTGCAAGAAGTGCGGGGAGATGGTAGTTCCCGATGAGACGGATCTCCCGGTTGACCCGACTCTCGTAAAGCCGAAGCATCCCTGCAAAAAATGCGGCAGCTCGGAGTTCTCCGGAGAAGAAGATGTCCTCGACACCTGGATGGACTCATCCATATCGGTCCTCAACGTGACCGGGTGGGACGGGAGCGGCAAGCCGCCGTTCTTTCCGGCGCAGATCCGGCCGCAGGGCCACGACATCATCCGGACCTGGGCCTTCTACTCGATACTGCGATCAGTTGCTCTCACCGGGCGAAAACCGTGGGACCAGATCCTGGTCAACGGCATGGTGCTCGGAGAAGACGGCTTCAAGATGAGCAAGAGCCGGGGCAACATCATCGTACCCGAAGAGATCCTCGTCAAGTACGGGGCCGACGCGCTCCGGCAGTGGGGCGCGATGGGCGCCGCGACCGGTTCCGACATCATGTTTAACTGGAATGACGTGGTCGCGGCATCCCGGTTCCAGACCAAGATGTGGAACATCACTAAGTTCGCCCTGATGCAGCTGGGGAAGGAAGGCGTGGACCCGGACGCACCGGTCACAGCGCTTGCCGACCGCTGGCTCCTGGTCCGGCTCTCCGATACCATCCAGCAGGTCAGTGCTGCCCTTGAGGAGTACCAGTTCGATATCGCGCTTAAGGCCATCCGGGAATTTGCATGGGACGTGCTGGCTGACAATTACATCGAGCTCGTGAAGGGCCGGCTGTACATGACCGGGGATTCGCGGAAGAGCGCATGCCTCGTCCTCGAGACCGCGTTTGATGCGCTCTGCCGGATGCTCGCACCGTTCACACCGTATTTCGCCGAGGAATGCTACTCGTACCTCAGAAACGAGAGCGTCCATAAGCAGCCGTGGGTCAGCTTCACGTACGAGGACGAGAAGGCTCGGACGGAAGGCAACCTGCTCGTCCAGCTTGTCGCCGAAGTGCGGAAGTACAAGCACGACAACAACATGGCCCTCAATGCCCCGCTCGGGAAGGTAACCATCTATGCCCCGCACACGGTCAACGATGAAGGCGACACCGGTCGCACGCTGAACGCCGACGTCCACTGGCGGACTGACGCCGCGCACCTCGACCGGGTCATCACCGATATCGACTTTGACCGTTCGATTGTTGGCAAGACCTTCCGGAAGGACGCACAGGCCTTCATGGACGCAGTCCGGGCGCTCTCACCGGAGCAGCTTGCGAACCCGCCAAAAACGATCTGCCTGAATGGGACCGATGTTGCCCTGCCGGAGTGTGTCTTTACGCCAAAATACTCCTACATGGAGGAAGGGGCGAAGGTGGATGTGCTGACTATCGGCGATGTTATTGTGACGATTGCCAAGAATTGAAAGGATCCTATTCCGATTTTTTCCAATTTTTCGGTTTTCACCACCGGAAAAAATCAGAAGGTGTCGCACCGTCCAGGTCCATCATGAGTGAGAAACCTGGATGTATCTCCCAATAACCGAAGGCCTGTTATTCACCGGATTACTTCTTCCGGCCCTTCCGCTTCTTCCCGGTTTCCCACTCGGACCGGATAGCATCCGCAACGAACCTCCCGACAGTCTCCTGCGGAAGCATCGCATCAACGACCACAAACCGCGAGGGTTCATTCCGGGCGTACGTAAGATAATTGTTCTGCACTTTCTCTAATGTCTCGCGTTTCTCGAAATGCTCCCGCTGGCTGTCGGGTTTCAGCCGGGAGAGAGCGGTGTCGAGAGGCAGGGCAAGAAGGAACGTCTTGTCGGGAATGATCGTCCAGCCGTTGTGCATCGAGCGCAGCCATGCCTCGGGCGCGGGTATGACACCTTCGAGTGTGACCGACTGGTAGGCATACCGGCTGTCGCTGTACCGGTCCGATATGACGAGCCTGCCTTCCTCAAGGGCGGGCCGGACCACCCGGGCGAGATGGGCGGCATGGTCGGCGACAAAGAGGGTTGCCTCCGTGATGGGATCGATCTGTTCGGCGATTGCCCGGCGCACGGATTCCCCGACCCACGTTGCACCCGGCTCCCGGGTGATGACCGGGTCGAGATCCGCGAGCAGTTCCTTCAACGACGCATGGAGCGTGCTCTTCCCGCTCCCGTCAATACCCTCAAGCGTGACTAACAAACCGAACCCCTCCGGATCCATTCGAGCGGTACGGTGCCCTTGTGGAGGGCTGTTGCGATGATCGCACCGTCAAACCCTGCGGAGCAGAGGGCATCGAGATCGGCAACCGTCCCGACCCCGCCGCCAAGAAACAATTTTCCCTCGTAAGCCCTCCGCATCCGTGCGAGGAAAAACGGGTCAGGACCTTTCTCAGTTCCGACACCGGTAATATCAAGGAGGATACAACCCTCGAAATCCCATTGCCCGGCTTCGGTAAGGAGAGCAGCCGGGTCTCTCCCGGAAGGGATGACCTTACCGGCTTTCATGTCGATGCTCAGGAACCCGTCGTGATATTCGCCGAGATCTTCTCCCCCGGTCTCGGTGCCAACAATGTTCCTGATCCGATCACCGGCAAGGAAATCATCCGGGGAACGGCATCCCCGGTCCACGTAACAGCAGTCTACCATTTCAGCGCACTGCCGGGTGATCGCGTCATGGGAGCCGGTCCCTTCAATCCGGTCAAGATCAGCGATATAGATGTATTTCGGGGCAACAGCCCGGACAAAACCAACGGGTTCTGCCGTCGGCGAACAGCCCCAGTCCAGCGGTTTGTAACCCGCACGATTCCCCATTTTGCCATGTACGACCAGATTATGCCGGAAATCCATTGCAAGAACCAGATCCATAGGCGAACGCAATCACTATTAGGACAAAAGATCATTAAACTCTATGCAATTGTTGGTCAGCCCCAGCTCCATCGATGAAGCGAGACGCTCCATCGCCGCTGACATTATCGATGTAAAGAAGCCATCGGAAGGCTCCCTCGGTGCGAATTTCCCCTGGGTAATCCGCGAGATCAAATCCCTGTCGGACAAACCCGTGAGTGCGGCCATCGGTGACTTCGATTACAAGCCGGGCGGTGCATCGCTTGCGGCCTATGGTGCTGCATGCGCCGGGGCTGACTACATCAAGATCGGCCTTGCATTCGAGGGGAAGGAGAAAGCACGCGATGTCATCGCTGCCGTAGTCCGGGCCGTGAAAGACGATTTCCCGAAGAAATCTGTCGTTATCGCAGCTTACTCGGATTACGAGCGCATGGGAACCATCTCGCCTTTCGATATGGCCCCTCTTGCAGCGGAATGCGGGGCAGACTTTGCCATGGTCGATACCGGCATCAAGGACCGGCAGAGCACCTTTGCCTTCATGAACGAGGATGAGCTCCGCAGGTTTACGGAAGGTAACGGGAAACTCGGCCTTGGCACAGCCCTTGCCGGGGCTCTGAAGTTTGAAGATATCGACGCACTCAAGCGGATCGGCCCGGACATCATTGGCGTCCGGGGCATGGTCTGCGGTGGTGACCGGACCGCAACGGTCCGGGAAGATCTCGTAAAAACGGCGCTCGCCATGATACGGTGAAATCATGTTTGTCGAAAAACTGGATGTCCCCCTCTCGCTCACCTTTGACGATGTCCTCCTCGAACCTCTGGCATCGTGGGTTGAGCCTTCGGAAACCGAAGTAAATTCGAAATTTTCGAAAAATATCCCGGTAAAGATCCCCCTCGTTTCAGCAGCAATGGATACGGTTACCGAGTCCACCATGGCAATTGCGCTCGCACGGGAAGGCGGAATTGGTGTTATTCACCGGAACATGACGCCCGAACGCGAGCTCCAGGAAGTCCAGTACGTCAAGCGTGCCGAGGAGCTCATCGTCCGCGATGTTCTCTATGTCGAAGAAGATTCGACAGCTGCGGATGTCGAGCGTATCATGCACCAGTACAATATTGGTGGTGTTCCCGTGGTCGGCAAAGGAAAGATTGTCGGCATCGTCAGCAGGCGGGACATCCGGGCCATCGGCTCTCCGCGTGGGGATGAGAAGATCACAAAAATCATGACGAGGAACCTCATCGTGGCAAACGAGGATATTACTGCAGAGAAAGCCCTCGAAATGATGTACACGAACAAGGTCGAGCGCCTCCCGGTTGTCAATAACAAGGGAACCCTTGTTGGCCTCATCACCATGCAGGATATACTCGAAAAGCGGCAGTATCCTCTTGCTACCCGGGATGCCAAAGGAAACCTCCGGGTCGCAGCTGCGGTCGGACCGTTCGACTTTGCCCGGGCAGAACTCCTCGACCAGACCGGTGTCGATGCGCTGGTTGTCGACTGCGCCCACGGCCACAACTTAAAAGTGGTTGCTGCCGTAAAGGACATCAAGGAGAGCGTCAAGGCTGATGTCATCGCCGGGAACATCGCGACCGAAAAGGCCGCTGAGGCCCTTGTCGATGCAAACGTTGACGGGGTAAAGGTGGGTATCGGGCCGGGTTCCATCTGCACGACCCGGATTGTTGCCGGCGTCGGTGTGCCCCAGATCAGTGCAATCGCACAGGTCGCCGAGATTGCATCAGCGGCTGGCATCCCTGTTATCGCGGATGGTGGTGTCCGGTTCAGCGGCGATGTTGCAAAAGCTATCGCGGCTGGCGCTGACACAGTCATGATGGGAAGCATGTTTGCCGGCACGGACGAGGCGCCGGGTAAGGTCATCACCATCAAGGGCAGGCGCTACAAGCAGTACCGCGGCATGGGATCTATCGGTGTCATGAGCGGTGGCCAGTCGAGCGACCGGTATTTCCAGAAGAAGGATATCGGGAGCACGAAGTTTGTGCCGGAAGGAGTCGAAGGAGTTACCCCGTACGTTGGCCACGTGGGAGAGGTCATGTACCAGCTTGTTGGCGGACTGAAATCGGCAATGGGATACACAGGTTCAAAGACCGTCCCGGACATGCATGCAAAGGCAAAGTTTGTGCGGATAACCGGGGCAGGGATGGCTGAAAGCCACCCGCACAACATCCTCATCACTGATGAAGCGCCGAACTACCGGCTCTTCGAATAAATCAATTTTAACCGTTTCTTTCTGTTTTTTAAAACGGGATTTCCAGCGTTTCACCAGATCCCGGGTCTGGCGGTTGTGTCAGCGGTTATGCAGAACACATTACCGGAAGAAACCAGCTGAAAAAGAAGGGAGTTCAGGATACGCTTGCCTTATCGAGGCGCTTGGACCGGAACCGGTTTTGTATCTTACTGGTGAAGAAGCTCCCGACCGATTGGGATGCCATAAGATCCGTAAAAATCTTTGACGGCACACACTGGTACTGGTAGATTATCCCGGAATGGAACTCGATCTCAAGGTTTTTAAAAGTGTCATCATATCCTACCGATTTAAGGTTACAGGACTTAACTGGCTGCCGTTCCAAAAAAGATCACCACCTAGTATTGGTTTTACTCATAAATAAAGGGCAATAAAATACCAGAAGGGTTTATTTTCTCGCTCCGGGGAAATTCTCCACAAATCCGTATGACCCGGCAATATTCCTGCTTTCCGGCGCGCTTTTTTTCAGGTTTAATTTTATAGTGAATGCTTTTATTTATATTGACCGTTAATTTCACACATCAACCAGATCCTTCTGCTGTCTGAGGCTACCCATGCCATATCCCAACACTTCCCCGGCAAAACCCGGAACCCCTGCAAACTCCGATAAGAGAAACCAATTTGGTTCCTTCATTCGCTCACTCTCCCTCCGGAGCATACCGGCCTTTGTTCTCCTCATTGCGGTTCTCTCCATCCTGAATCTCAAGATAATCTTCGAGCCCCCGTACCTCTTTTTAGTTCTCAATACCCACTTTGCCGGCATTATCCCGCTGGTTATCGCCGCGATCGCGTTCCGGTCATGCCAGCGGAACATGTCCCGGGGGGTTCTCCTTATCGGGATCGGCATGCTTATCTTCGGGATTGGTTCCATCGCAGCTCCGCTTGCCGCGGGCCTGCCCGGTGGCAGGAACATGAGCATTACGATCCATAACACGGTTGCACTTGCCGGTGCCCTCTGCCAGCTTGCCGGGGGCGCTGTCCTGCTCTCCGGCATCGCCCCGCAGAAGCCAAAGGGGAGGTACGGGGAGATCGGACTTGCGTACGGGATCGCAGCGTTCGTCCTCGCTCTCTTCATAGATGCCACATTTTCGGGCCTAACACCCGCATATTTCCTCCCGGATACAGGATATACCGTCATCAGGGAAGTCGTTGTTACCGGGGCAATCGCGTTCTTCGGGATCGCAGCTGGGCTGTTCGCACTCACGTACCGGAAAAGGGGCGGGGACTTCCTGTTCTGGTACACGATCGGGCTCGGGCTCCTAGCAACGGGTCTCCTGTCGGCACTTACAAACGTCGCTGCTGGCGACCCGCTCAGCTGGACCGCCCGGATCTCCCAATATTTCGGGTGCTTGTTCCTTTTTGTCGCAATTGTTGCTCTCAGCAAAGAAGCTCGCCAGGAAAAGATCCCGATCAGTGATGCACTTTCCCGGTTTTTCGGAGAATCCCTTGAAGGGTACCGGATGCTTGTCGAAAACGCTCCTGATGCAATCGTTGTAATCAACGACAACCAGTTCCTCTATGACAATGATGTTGCCCATTGGATGTTCGGGACGAAAAACCTTACAGAACTAAATAAGATCGGTGTCCTCGATCTTGTCGATCCCCGTGACCGTGGCAGGGTCAGGGCAAAGATGGAACAAATAGGCGACATGCACACGTTCCCGTCAGGGGAGATCAGGATCCTGAGACCCGATGGGACCGGACTTGATATTTCCGCCAGGGTTACACCTGTCAAGTATGAGGGAACTGCCGCTGTCCTTGCAACTCTTCGCGACATCTCCGAACGCAAGCGGAACGAAGCGGCACTGCACACAAGCAGGGAGCGGCTGGATCTGACACTTGGGGTAAGTTTGGTCGGCACATTTGAGATCGATTTTGTCACCGGAACAGGAGAATGGAACGCTGTCGAGTTCGAGCTGCTGGGGCTCAAACCGGGCGATGCAGTGGCCGGACCGGAGATGTTCTTCCGGTACGTGCATCCCGAAGATCTTCCGGTATTGAGATCACAATGGGAGGAAGCAGCCCGGACAGGTATACTCGATGCCGAGTTTCGCATCATCCGGGCTGACGGACAGGAGCGGTGGCTGGCCGGAAAAGGCCGGTTCCTGTTCGCGGAACAGGATGACCGGGTGAACGGGGAAACTCCCGGTGTACCCCTGCGGTTTCTTGGCGTCAACTTTGACATCACTGACCAGAAGCGGGCAGATCTGGGCGTCCAGCAAAGCGAGAGAAAATTCCGCACCCTCACCGAGAATGTTCCTGGTGTAATCCAGCGGTTTGACCGGAACCGGCGTGTCATCTACCTCAGTCCTCAGGCCGAAAAAACAACAGGAATTGCGGCAGAGAAGTTCCTTGGAAAGACCAACGAAGAGATGGGGATGCCTGAGGATCTCTGCGCACGGTGGAACGACCTCTTCTCCCAAGTCGAAACTATGAAAGAACCCCGGAGTCTTGTTTTCGATTTCCCCGGCCCGGCTGGCACTGAAACCTACCTGCTGAAAATTGTTCCTGAATTCGCCCCGGATGGATCGGTCGCATCATTCCTCGGCATCTCGACTGATATTACTCTGCAGAAAAAGGCTGAGGAGGCGATTCGTGAGAGCGAGGAGCGGTTCCGGATTCTGTACGCCACAATGAGCGAGGGACTCGCGACCCACGAAATCGTGAACGAAGGAGAAAAGGCAGTCGATTATGTCATTACCGACGTGAACCCCGCGTACGAAACCATCACGGGTTTTGCCCGGGAAAACGTTGTCGGGAAACGGGCTTCAGAACTGTACGGAATGGGGGAGCCTCCTTACCTCAGTGCGTACGCAAAGGTTGCCGCGGGGGATATACCACTCCAGTTCGAGACATATTTCCCGCCAATGGACAAACATTTTGCAATCTCGGTCTTCTCACAGGGGAAAGGAAAATTCGCAACCGTGTTTTCCGATATCACCAAGCGCAAGCGGGCTGAGGAGGAAATGGTACGTCTTCAGGCGCTCTTGGATCACAATCCCTGCCTGGTCTTTCTCAAGGATGAGGATGGCAGGTACGTGTACCTCAACAAGACCTATGAGCAGCTGTTTGTCCACAGTGAGGACTGGCAGGGAAAGACGGACTTCGATTTCTGGCCTAAAGAGAGCGCGACACTCTTCCGCGAGAACGATCGCACTGTGCTTGCTTCCGGAACCACCCGCCAGTTTTTAGAGGAGTCAACCGACACCCGCGATGTGCGGCATGTCTGGCTCAACTACAAGTTCCCGTTTGTCGATGCGCAGGATCGCCGGTATGTGGGGGGAATCGGGATCGATGTCACTGCCCGCGTACAAGCCGAGGAGGCACTGCGGGTGAGCGAGCAGAAAGAACGCGAACGAGCCGGAGAGCTGGATGCAATCCTGTCAACAGCCCCAACCCCCATTTTCATCGCACATGATACAGCCGGCCAGCATATCACGGGCAACCCCGCAGCGGATCGGCTGCTTCGCATAGCGCATGGGGGCGAGATGTCCCTGACCGCACCGGAGGTGCAGCGGCCCCGCAACTACCAATGTGTCAGGGACGGGTACGAGCTGGCAGGAGACGAGCTACCCGCCCAGCGTGCGGCACTCGGCCTGCCTGTCGAAGATTATGAGTTCGATATTGTCTTCGATGACGGGGTTGTCCGGCACGTTATCGGTAATGGCAGGCAGCTGCTTGGTGAGCAGGGTCGACCAAGAGGAGCCATCCTTGCCGTCCAGGACATAACCGAGCGGAAGGAGGCGGAGGGGGCGTTACGGCAGAAGCAGGCCGAGATCCAGGGACTCTTCGATAACACCCCGGCAGCCCTCGTCCTTTTCGACGCTGCACCCCCGTATACCGTGCTCGTGCACAACCGCTCGTACCAGGAACTCTTCCACGATCCCTTCCGAACAGAAGGAATGGCCGGGCTGAACGTGTTTGATTATGCACCAACAGTTGAAGCTTCCGGTATAATCGAAATCTTTGATGAAGTCGTCAGTACACAGAAACCGAAACAGTTCCTCGACTTCCCGTACCGGAGCGATCCCCCGAACGAGCGGTGGTTCAACTGGTACCTGGCACCAATTATCATCGATGGGAAGACTGTGTCGCTCGTGAGCATGAGCCTGGATGTCACCGAATGGCACCGGGCAAAGGATGAAGTCCAGAGGTCACGCGACCAGCTGGAAGCAAGGGTAAAGGAACGGACGCTTGAGCTGAAGACCGCTCTCGACACTGTCGGCAAGGAGCGCCAGCGGTTGTTCGATGTGATGGAATCCATTCCGGCCATGGTCTGCCTGCTCACGCCGGATTACCGGGTCGCGTGGTCGAACCGGAGTTTCCGGGAGAAGTTCGGCGAGGCCGGGGGAAGGCACTGCTTCGAGCAGTGTTTTGGCAAGACTGCTCCATGCGAATTCTGTGAATCATTCGAAGTCCTGAAAACCGAAAAACCCCATTACTATGAAATAAAAGATCCGGACGGGACAGTCATCTCCGCTCATGATTTTCCATTCACGGATTCCGATGGAAATTTGATGATCCTCGAAATGGATATCGATATCACGGAACAGCGACGGATGGAGAAAAGAATCCGGGAAATCTCGGTTTACAACCGGAACCTTATTGAGACGAGCCTCGACCCGCTTGTTACGATTCGATCCGACGGGAAGATAGGAGACGTGAATGAGGCAACGGCCAGGATCACCGGATATTCGCGTGAAGAACTCATCGGAACCAATTTTTCCCGGTATTTCACCGATCCTGCAAAGGCGCAGGCAGGTTACCAGGGCGTATTTCAGGACGGATCGGTCACAGACTATGCCCTGGAAATCCGGCACCGTGACGGAAGGGTAACTCCTGTCCTGTACAACGCCACGGTGTTTCATGACGAGAAGGGGGCTGTTGCCGGAGTATTCGCTGCTGCGCGGGATATTACCGATCAGAAGAAGGCACAGGATGAGCTGAGAAAATCCCACGAACTTCTTGAATCACGCGTCCGTGAACGCACCGCTGAACTCGCCCGGAGAAACGAAGAACTTGCTGCTGCTGAAGAAGTACTCAGGAGGAACAACGACGAGCTTGCCCGGAACGAACGGGAGATTCGCGAAGCGCTGGCCGAGAAAGAAGTTTTGCTCGCGGAGATCCATCACCGGGTCAAGAATAACCTCTCGGCATTCATCTCTCTCTTAAGCCTCGAGGGCTCATACGACAACACACCGGCCGGTATTGCCATGAAGAATGATCTCCAGAACCGGGCTCGGTCGATGGCGCTCATCCACGAGACGCTGTATAAGACGCGAAAATTTTCGAAAGTGGACATGAGCGTTTATTTAACAACTCTCGTAAGCCAGGTGGTCGGATCAATAAATGTAGCGAGCCCGGTGAGAACCTCCGTGCATGCAGAGGGAATTACTCTCGATCTCGGCCGTGCCACACCGGCAGGCCTGATCGTTAACGAGCTGGTGACGAACTCCCTCAAGTACGCGTTTCCCGCGGGGGAGCCATCTCCCGGGATCCCATGCACAATTACTATCTCGATGATAAAAAATAACGGCGAATATTTCCTGACGGTAAAGGATAACGGGATCGGTCTTCCCCCGGGTTTCGACATCAGGACCACGAAAACTCTCGGGCTCAGTACTTCACTAATTTTTAGCCGAGGCTAATCAAAACCGGCAGATCTAAATAGGCAGCGGGCGCCGCATATGGCAAATAGACGACAATTCACCCGCCGAATAAAGAATGAGATCCGAGCAGAAGATTGTTCCGAAATAGCAGTGGATGCAATCAACCGGAATCTCACCATTTCCATCAACGGAACACTGAGACAAAAGACGCTTATCCAGTCACTTGTTGGGATGTCAGCAACCAAACTATCCGTGCATTCCATCAATAAGGCTGTAGAAAAAGTCCCGTGTGAAACGTCAGTCAGATACCATTTATCGAAGGTGGATTTAGAATCGCTTTTCGAAATACAATCAAAGATCCTCACCTATTCAAACGATCAGATCCTTGTTCCCGGAAAATCGTATCATTTTGCCATAGATTTCACCGACGATCCTTATTATGGCGAAATTATCGAAGCGAACAAAGATTACGTCCTCAAGAGTAAAATGAAGAAATCAACAACCACATTTTACTCGTATGTTTCGCTCTCCATCACAACAAAAGGTCAACGGCAGACCCTTGCAGTTTTCCCGGTGAAGAAGGGTGTGTCAAAGGTCGAGTACATCCGGAAATTTTTGGCCATAATCCACAACGCAAAAGTGAACACCCAAGTACTCTGTCTTGATCGGGGATTTTACTCAAAAGATGTGTTCTCATTTCTCCAGAAGGAAAAGATCCCGCACATTGTTCCGGTGAGAAAACACGGCGAAGAACTCAAGAAAATACTCCGGGGAAATCATTCCCGGTATGCACAGTATACGATGATGGGAACTGGCGAACCTCTTTCTCTTACTCTGGCAATTGATGTCCAGTACCTTCTGGGAAGGAATAAGAAATACGGGAATGTGAACCTGGGTTACGTCGTGTATGGTATTAACTGGAAACCCCGTCGGATCTACCGGGTCTACACGAACCGGTTTGCGATCGAGTCTTCGTACCGTATCCGGAATATCGTGAAAGCAAGGACATCCACAAGAAACGTTGTGATCCGGTACCTGCTGACGATAATCTCTTTCCTTCTCAAAAATATCTGGGTCTCTCTTCAATGGATGTTCTTCTCTAAGGTTCAACGAGGACCAAGAACCGTTGCTGAAGATTTGTTCCGTTTCGATTTCTTCCGGCTATTGGTCTGGGAAGGGATTCGGAAAAAACTCAAATTTGTCTCATTTGTTTCTGTTCTTCGACCGTTTGGTTGATCAGAGGTTGAGAGTATTGATGACTTGCCAAAATTCACAGAGGTAAATTTAGAGAAGTACTGGATTTGACAATCTCCCATTTGGCGTTATAGATTGAGGAGATTTCTGAAAAAAACCCCTGTAATAGTTAGTACTTTATCTTAGTACGATCAACGACGAGTAGGGAGACCCTTGTCAATTTTGCCGTCGAGGTGGGTTACAGGAGTATCAGACGACTCGGCGACAGACTGGACGGGTTTTCGACTTTAATCGAAAGGAGAATTTCTGTCATGCGGGGGGAGATCTCTATCATAACCAGGCCGCACAGGGAGATCGTACGAACCGTTGGGTCATGGTGATGGTCAGGTTGCTGGCTCTCCAGTTAATGAATAACCTATCCGTTCCGGAACGAATACGGCAGGCCAATGACCGGATAACGTTCATGAAATTCCGCGGCTATCCGAGAAGATCCCGGATCAGATAACCGTTTATGACCAGAGCCCCTTCAGAACTCCACTCAATGAATGGGTCTTCAGGCTTGGATGAAAAGGATCCTCTTCAAATTGAACAATTTTTTGGCGAATTGGGTTTTCAAATCCGGATGCTGGCGGATCCATTTCCGGGAATTCTTTTTAAACCGCTCGTCCCAGATGAGCTCAACCATTCAGATCAGCCAGCAGGTCTTTTGCGGTTCCGCTTCTGCACTGGTTTTTCCGGACATTTCCTTTTGCCTGTCTGGCCCGGTGGCTGAGCGCTGAACGTTTTGCATCGATAAGCCGGTGATGGATGATCTCCTGAAGATACTGCTGGTCTTCAATATCGAGTTTATCCACTTCTTCAAGAATCGTGTTGAGGGATACGACTTCGCCGGACATTCCGAAGCCTCCTGTATCATAATTGTTGCCGGTTCCATAAATCATTGTGTTGTTCGGGTACCACCCCCGTCAATGCCCGGCGCCTTGTTCTCCCGGTTACCGAATCCATTGCTATTCTTGCCGGTGAATACCGGAACGAGGGATTCAAAGGTGGGATCGCTGATACCATCATCCTTACTACCTTCCGATCCGGGGGCCATTCTGTCGTGACCGGTGACCAGCATTTACGGGGAATGGATGATGCGATATTCATCCATTGATGCCGGGAACTTCTTATTCCGCCCAACTTTTTTGAGTTTAATTTTTTCGTGTCCAGGTTCTCAACAAAATAAAGAGGAAATATATAGTTGAAAATTTATATTTTTTTAGGATAAATTGTTTATCAGCAAAAAATGTCCGGCACTCAGCAGGATTACAACCCGACCGTTTGGCATTTTGTGATGGGTTATAGCCTTACACGCTTTGGATGAACCGGGATATCTTTTGTGTTTTGCCCGGGCACAATGATTCCCATTGGGCAAAGACGAGCGGCTGGTCGGTGTCCGGGTCCCGGACCCGGCGGAGGATTATGCCCTGTCCGATACGCCGGTTCTCGCAGTTTTTCGCGAGATGCAGCGGCAGAAGGAGCGGGCCGAGCTGAAGCGGTTGCTGTACGTGGCCCTGACCCGGGCCCGAATAAGCCCCCGATTCCCCCGTTTTTAGGACCGTACGGCACCTTTACACAGGTACATCCGGATGGCATCATGGTCAGGGGGAATCATTTCCAGAGTTTCTCTCAGGAATGGATACCGGGTTATCATTCCCCCCCCAAAAAAAACGGAACGTTGAAATAGAATAAGTGATTAAAATAATCGTAGGTTAATTAAATTGAAGTTTTGCACGACGAAAATGATTGAGGGATGGAGAAATTTTGATGTATGTCAGGAAATGTAACGATCGCAAGGCCAACCGGCTTAGCGTGGAATGGTCTTCACAGAGGTCTCAGGGCTGTCTTTGAAGAGTACGTATATGGAGGGCATATTGCAGGTACAGCACTTCTCGGAATTATATTTACGTTTGGTTTTCTCAAGGCGATCCAGACTAACACCTCTTTTCAGATAGACTATCCCCTGCTGGTAATGGCCTACTTCACACCAGTGATCGTGTACAGTTATGACCATTACCGGGATCTCAGGCAGGACATGAGATGCAATCCTGACAGGGCGAGTTACCTGGAGACAAAAGAGCGCTATTACAAGTATGTAATACTTGCATATCTGGTGATATTATTTGCTTTAATCGTCATTGGCGATGAACCCGACGGGCTTGTCGCAATTTTCATCATGATACTTGTCGGGGGAGGATTGCTCTATGCCTCCACATCAAAATACTTCACAAAATATGTCCCTGTTTATAAAAACATCTATGTCTCTCTTATGTGGGCATTGGCCGGAACATTTCTCTTCGAGATTTATTACAAGAGTGCGATCTCGGCGTTTACCCTGCTGATGTTCCTGTATATATTCCTGAAATACATGACAAATACAATCTTCTGTGACCTCAAGGATATCGATACAGACCGGGAGAGGGGGTTAAAGACGCTGCCGGTTATGATCGGATATGAAAAAACAATTGCCGTATTGTGTTGCCTGAGCGGGATTGGCCTGTTTCCATTGGTGTACGGGGTGTCAACCGGAGTTCTTCCTGCAGCAGCACTCCTGTTCACTCTGTTTGCTCTTTATGATGTTACCTATATCCTGTCAGCCTTTAAAAATAAAGGCTCATGTAAACTTTCCACGTATGGGTTCTTTGCTGATTTCGAGATAACCCTGTGGCCAATAGTAATAATTCCCACAGTCATGATCCTCCAGAATATCGCTATGTTAAACCTATAGGAGAAGTTGCGCCCGGAAGTAGTATTCAGGGAATAAATAGTCAGCGAGACTTAACCGCCCTCAATCTTTTTTCCGATCCCGGTTATGACAAAGACGGCGATAAGTTGTCGAAGAACGATCAATTTCCGGGATATGCTCAAAAGACAGCATCCGGACGCAGGTTTCAACCGTATTTCGTAATTTCCGACAGTTGGTATTCCGGGACTTACAACCTGAAGTGTGTCTCACGACTCAGCTGGAACTCAGTACTTCACTAATTTTTAGCCGAGGCTAATCAAAACCGGCAGATCTAAATAGGCAGCGGGCGCCGCATATGGCAAATAGACGACAATTCACCCACCGAATAAAGAATGAGATCCGAGCAGAAGATTGTTCCGAAATAGCAGTGGATGCAATCAACCGGAATCTCACCATTTCCATCAACGGAACACTGAGACAAAAGACGCTTATCCAGTCACTTGTTGGGATGTCAGCAACCAAACTATCCGTGCATTCCATCAATAAGGCTGTAGAAAAAGTCCCGTGTGAAACGTCAGTCAGATACCATTTATCGAAGGTGGATTTAGAATCGCTTTTCGAAATACAATCAAAGATCCTCACCTATTCAAACGATCAGATCCTTGTTCCCGGAAAATCGTATCATTTTGCCATAGATTTCACCGACGATCCTTATTATGGCGAAATTATCGAAGCGAATGCTCTGTAGAAAACCTCTTCAAAATCGACGGCACCATGGACCGAAAGATCTAAGGTACATTGTCTCCATACTAGAGTGTGTGCTCAAAAAGTACAGAGACTAGTAAGAAATCGACGAGCCGGAATATCAGGTTTATCCGAGCAGCGATTTCGATCGTGAAAGCAATACGACTCAGTCCGTATTCCTGTAAATATTCGAAAAAGATCTACACCCGGTATCAACTTCTCGTCCTGATTCTCTTCAAAGACTATCGGAATCAGCATTATCGCGAATTTGTTGAAGATATCGGAGACATGGAGTCGATCCAAAAGGAGTTGGAACTATCAGTCGTCCCTCATTTCACGACTCTTCAGAAATTCTTCTGTCGGATAAAAACCCTGTACCTCCGCTACGCATTCAGGAAAACGACGAGTCTGTTCTATTCCAACGATGATCCAATTGCGATTACCGCTGTCGATTCGTCCGGGTTTACCAGCGGATATTCGAGTCACTATTACTCAGCCAGAACCGGCAAAATCCGAAAACATTTCCTGAAAACTTCGATCTCGGTTGACACCGACACACAAGCGATCACCGGATTCATCACTTCGAAAAGCCGAGTTCACGATACCCGGCATGCAGCCAGGTTACTCCCACAATGTCACAAGATACGACGGTCAGAGTGTTACGTTATGGATCGGGGATACGACTCCGAAGCGATTCATCGTCAGGTTCGGGAGGAACTGCTCGCTGACTCCATCATCCCGATCCGTTCCTGGAACAATCAGATTATCGGAGGAAAGTACCGAAACGAGATGGCTGGAGAATTCGATGATACCAGATACCGGAGAAGACAACTTGTCGAGAACAAGTTCTCTGTCCTGAAAAGAAAGTTCGGTGGCGATCTAAAGGCTCGAATATTCTCAATTCAGAGAAAGGAAATCGCAGGGAAAATGATTGTTTGTAACATCCACAAGTTCTTACAATTTCTCGTCATGGAGGTTTTCTACAGAGCAAGAAGTACTGAAACTTTCCATTATTGTGCATGCCGGTGTCTTTACCTCGGAAACGAACAACTGACCGGGATACAAACCGCTAACCTTTTTATTTCTCCCGGCCGATGTGCTTCTATGGATAAGGACGATATGCGCTTCTGGACTGCCATTATCGGCGGCGTTGTGGTGATGCTTCTCATATCACTCGTTACGGTAAATATCCTGAAACTTATTCCTTTCATAAGCCCGGTCATTGGCGGACTCGTGGCGGGCCTGATCGCAGGGAGAGGGCCCATCGAAGGGGCGAAAGCCGGTATCGCCGCAGGGCTTATCGGGGCCGTTGTTGTAGGATTCGATTACGAGCTGAGTACCGACCTTCTCTCCGGGGCCGTTCCCACGATTCCCCCATTCACCGGTGTCCTGTTCCTGGTGCTTGCCCTCTTCTACTTCCCCATTCTCTCATTCATTGGCGGTGCGGTTGGTGGCGCTCTCCGCCCCCGGTAAACAATTCTTTTTCTCAAGGACTAGAATATGTATCCGGCCCATGACGGGTTTTACGCTTGTAAAGTCACCAACTATTTTATACTACCGGTGATAGGGGAAGGATCGATTATGGATCCCATGAACCGGACTACCAGAGCCGGAGAGATCATGCTTGAATTTGCACGGATCACCGGTCTCGATTCGGTTGATACCGCTCCGAAAAGGTATCTCTGGACCGATGCTTTTGCGGTCTGCAATTTTCTGGGGCTGTATGAAGTGACCCGTGAAGAAAAATGGCTGGCTCTCGCATTCCGGCTTGTCGATCAGGTGCACGATACGCTGGGTCGGCATCGTAAAGACGATTCACGAAATGGTTGGATTAGTGGCCTTCCGGAGAAAGAAGGCAGACTGCACCCGATTATGAGTGGTCTCAGGATCGGGAAGCCATTGAATGAAAGGAAACCCGGGGAACCCTTTGATGAGCGACTGGAATGGGACCGGGATGGACAGTATTTCCATTATCTTTCCAAGTGGATGCACGCACTCAACCGGGTTGGCCGGGTTTCCGGGGAGAAGAAATATCCGGTTTGGGCGGTCGAACTCGCCCGGGCAGCATACCGGGGGTTCACGTATCCGCTTCCCGGTGGCGGAAGGCGGATGTACTGGAAGATGTCCATCGATCTGACAAGGCCGCTTGTATCTTCGATGGGCCAGCACGATCCTCCTGATGGCTTTATTACCTTCTGTGAGCTTCAATTGACATCGTCCAATGTTTTTGGTTATTCCTCTGAGCTGTCTCTTGAAAATGAGATCAAAGGACTGGCACAGATCTGCCGGAACACTCATTTTGCAACCGATGATCCTCTTGGTCTTGGGGGCCTGCTCTCCGATTCCTTCCGGCTCGCACAACTCATGATGCCTGATAGCAGAGGTTACGGAAGATTACTCGACTCCTTGTTGAATGCAACCGGCCCCGGTGTCAGGAAGTTTAAGAATGACAATACAATGATCCTGCCCCCTGATTACCGGCTAGCCTTCCGTGAGCTTGGTCTTGCAATCGGCCTCAGAGCAATGGTTCCGCTCGCAGGATTGATCGCGGCAAACCCGGAAAAACTGGATCTGTATGGTTTGCGGTATCCCCGGATAAAAAACCTATCAGAATTTATCCCGGTTGCCGATACCCTGGAAGATTTTTGGCTAAGTCCGAAAAACCAGGAGGCAGGAACCTGGATGGATCACCGGGAAATAAATATGGTCATGCTGGCAACAAGCCTGGCACCGGAAGGGTTTCTGGCAGTGTAGGGACGACTTTCGTGTCAGCAGATCCGGCCTGGTAACATTCGATCGATCCCGACTGAATTCGTAAATGTGATCCTGATATTGCTGAAAATCTTTCAAACGTATTTGCTGGAAAAATAGAAATCAGAGTCTGATTGTTCCGGATCGAATTTTAAAACGCGATCATGATCGCTGAAAATTTTACCATCAAATCCTGCCTGAAAAAAACCCGAGTCTGCTCAAAATTTTAAAAGTGGGGTGTGGTTATGAAAAGTAATCAGATCTGCATGAACAGGGAACTGCACGTTTAGACGGAATAACGCACGCTGGTCACATCACGAAAACGACGTTAAAATCCAAAATTTCCCCAAGAGATCTGAAACGACCAGGACCGCTTTCGTGTGATTCTACGTGAACGCGAGAAGCCGAATGGGGATACAGGCAGTAATCCATTTGGCCCCCCAATAATGAAACCTTACAAACCACCAAAATTTAAATTCTAAATATTCGAGTTCCACTCTTCACAAAAGATCAGAGAATCAAACCATTGGAGATAAAATGCTGCTATGGGGATTCGAACCCCAGTCGCGAGCGTGAGAGTCTCATTCTGCGAGCCCGCAGACTCAATGCCCGACGGCAATCGGGATCGAAGTGGTCCCGACCGAGAGCCCGGTGATCATCGCCGGTATCGCGGGTGAGAAGTACCCGATGGCGATACCGGCCGCCATCGCGAGGAAGATCCAGAGCGTCAGGTACCGGTCAAGAAATGAGAGGTGGTTCTGAGTTTCCATACTGCACGTCCTGGGGTTACATTATCCGAGTATCGCATTAAACAGGTACCCTGTCATCGTTATCGCAGCAAACATGATCCCTGCAAAGATCAGGAGCAGCCTGAGCTTAATGACCTTGCGGAGGATGATCATCTCCGGCAGCGAGAGCCCGATAACTGCCATCATGAACGCAAGAGCTGTTCCCATTGCCATGCCCTTTGCTGTCAGCACCTCCATGATGGGGATCATACCTGCGGCATTCGAGTAGAGCGGGATGCCGATGAGCACTGCGATCGGAACGGCAAGCGGATTATCCGGCCCGGCAATATTCACGAGAAAATCCGCAGGGGCGTACCCGTGAATGATCGCACCGATACCGATACCGAGCAGGATGTACGGGATTACTTTTTTGACAATCTCCTTTGTCTCGCTCTTTGCAAAGGTCGTCCGGTCCTCCCAGGTCATCGGCTTGTCAGGATTGTCGTGCATCTTGCACTTGTACACGAACTCCTCGACTTCGCCTTCAAGGTGCATGCGCCCGATAACAATGCCGGCAACGATGGCGATGATCAGGCCGGAGACAATGTAGATGACCATGATCTGCCAGCCGAACATGGCGAGCAGCATAGCAGCCGCCACCTCATTGATGAGTGGAGATGCAATCAGGAACGAGAAGGTGATCCCGAGTGGCACACCGGACTCCACGAACCCGATGAAGAGCGGTACTGCCGAGCAGGAGCAGAATGGGGTAGGGATCCCAAGGAGGGCGGCAAAAACGTTGCCCACGCCTTCGGTCCTGCCCGCCACCCACTTCTTGACCCTCTGTGGGGTGATGAACGTACGGACTATTGCGACTGCGAAGACGATCACTGCGAGCAGAATCGTGACCTTGATCGTATCGTAAATGAAGAAGTTCACGGACGATGCAAGCGGGGTTCCCTGGAGGAGCCCCATGACCGAATACGTCAGCCAGTCAGCGAAGAGTTGTAAATAATCCTGCATTCTATCCTCCGTTCACACTGCTGCAGACCGCGGCGACAACGGCCTCGATCTCATGGTACCGCACATCTGCCATGCCGTTCTTCTCGATCCCCAGACCGGTTGCGATAATGTGGATATCCGGGGCAAGGCCCGCCGTGGCGAGTTTTTTTGTGGCGCAGCAATCCGTGCACCCGTCGAGGACGATAAGGCGATCAGCACCGGCTGTATCGATTCGCAAGGATTCGGCGGACTGCTTGCAGTTCATGCACTGGAACATGCCGGGCTTTCTCTGCATAAGGAGCATCCCTGCCTGGGTAGTAAGTTTGCCGGTATTCGAGATTCCCGAACACGTGACAAGTGCGTAAGCCATAGTAATTCCCGTTTTATTAGCAGGTCCCACCGTACCCGCACCCGCCGTCTTTCCCGGCGGACTTCTTATCGGATGGTGCATCCGTCTTTACACGGCCCTCACCTTTCCAGCACGCTGCAACAACCTTCTCGATATCTGCATCGGTATAATTCTTCGAGGGGCCCTTTGTGATTCCCATCTCTGTCAGGACCAGGTGCTGACCCACAGCTACTCCCTGTGCTCCGGCAATTTTCGTTGCACAGAGCATCGGGCAGCCGTCGAGAGCAACGACTTCGTCAGCGCCCCTCGCATTCGCGATCAGGTTCTCGGCACCAATCCCGAGCAGGGCGACACAGGCGATGCTGCCATAGCCCTCTTCGGTCAGCTGCAGCGCTGCAAGGTTGGTCAGTTGTCCGACATTTACCTGTCCCGCACAGGGAAAGATGATCCGTTTCGGCTCATTTGCTCCGCAGGAGCATGTTGATTTCTCTGCCATATTTTCACTCCGTCAGCATTTTCTTGATCTCGGTCACATCGGGGATTCGGCCTTCCGCCCGCACCTCACCGTTAATGAAGAGCGCCGGGGGGAGCATGACGCACCGGCTCACGATCTCCGCTATGTCCTCCACCTTGACGACTTCAGCCTGAATCTTCAGTTCTTTTACTGCCTGTTCTGCATTGGCAAAGAGCCGTTTGCACTTGGCACATCCGGTCCCGAGCACTTCAATCCTGATCATAATGCCTCCAAAATCTCCTCACCAATTTTTAGACGAACCCCGATCATTTTTCATGAGTGCATCAGTGTATCGCGGCACTTTTGTCATCGTTTTACTTCTTTCAAACTCCAAAATCTGATGTGCGCCATTTCAAATTTTGTTGAAATAGCATGCACTGGGCAAGGTTATATATCTTTTCATTTCAGATTAATTTGAAATGACCCGGAAGACCGAAACCTGCTGCGGGACACCGATAGAGAAAGGGGATCCGGCAAAGGAGATCCCGGAACCGATCCAGAAGGAACTCGATGCTATGGGAGGACTACCGGCGTTGAAAAAACGTATCCCTTCAACAAAGATTCTTGAGGAGAGAGGAAGGGTATACCAGGCCCTATCAGATCCATTGCGTCTCTCCATACTCTATATCATCCGGGATCAACCGCTCTGTGTCTGTGTTATCAACCGTTTCATGCGTCTCTCCAATTCGAAACTCTCCTATCACCTGAATATCCTGAAGGAAAGTTGCCTGATAGAAGGTGAGAACAACGGGAACTGGATCATCTATTCAATAACTGAACGCGGGCGCAGGTTGTTACAATGCATGGAAAATGCGGGAAAATAGAAACGTTAACGAATTTTTCGATCCTTCGGTGTTCTCGATAGCCCTGGGTTCAATATTTCTTAAAAAAATACGACCTCCCCAAAACTACTTATGAGACATGGGCGAGTAACACCCATGCCAGATTCAGGAAACGTTGAAATTCCGCAGGGAGTCTGGGACTTCCACGGGCATGTCTGTCCGTTTATGCCAATCGGGTACCGGATGGGACAGGTGGCTATGCGGGAGCTTGGTGTCTCGCATATCGGAGATCACGGAGCGTTCGGTCTCTCTGAGATGGGCGTTGGCCATCCCCAGACCTGCATGATTGACGGGTTCATGGCCGTCACGGGCTGCACGTACGGGAAACTCATGATGGAGCGCCTCAATTACGGGAAGATTGCTTGTCTTCTCGTTGTCCCGGGAAAAGGTGCGGTTCGGATATACCTGAAATCAGAATTCCAGGACACGCTCGGCAAACAGGAATTCTTCGTGTACCGGAAGAAAGGGATCGAGCCGTCGCAGGTTCCCGCGGATATAGTGAAGAAGGTCGTGGATGTTGTCCTGTCCGCACCGGAATCCGAGATGTTCACGGTTACGAAACTACCGGACTTCACCTTCAGCCGGCCGAAAGGATCGTTCGCGAAGACGAAATGCAGCAGGTGTGGCGAATACGTCTTCGAGCGCTATGTGCGGATGGTGGATGGAAAACCGGAATGCATTCCGTGTTCGGGATATGACCAGACATGGGTGAACGTGCTGAACGGAACCCAGTAATCCGATGAGCCATGGACGGCACCCTCCTCATCGCCATCGCAGCGGTCTTCATTGTATCTATCATCTTCTCTATGTTCGGGCAGGGGGGCGGATCGCTCTATACCCCGATCCTCTTCCTCCTCGGGTACGCAACGCTGACTTCGATCTCAACGTCTCTCGTGCTGAACCTAATCACTGCGCTGACCGCTTCCATCGTCTATTACCGGTCGAAGCTCATCGATGTCCGGTTCGGCCTCTGGTTTATCCCAGGCATCTGTATCGGTGCATTCCTGGGAGGGATTGCCGCTGGCGCGATCAATCCGGCCATCCTGATGTGGCTGTTCGTCGTCTTCCTGCTCTTCGCGGGGGGCCGGATGATCTATACGTACTGGGAGAAGCCCGTTCCCGAAGGAGCGTGCCCGGTTTGGTTCTCAACCGGGATGTATGCCTTGATCGTGGTCTTCAGTTTCTTCGTCGGGATCATCTCCGGGCTTTTGGGTGTCGGTGGTGGGATCCTTATCGTGCCGTTCCTAATCTTTCTCTGCCGGTATCCTACGAAAAATTCTGCCGGCGTGGTCAGTTTCATCGTGATCTTCTCGTCGCTGTTCGGGGTGTTCGGGCACCTGACGAGCGGCGGGTTTGACATACTGCTCATCGTTGGCACTGCGATCGCCGTTGTGATTGGGGCGACAATCGGCGCACGGAGCATGGTGAAGATTTCAAGTGGCTACATCAAGGCCGGGTTCGGGGCGATCATGTTGATCTTTGCCATCCAGCTCATCCTGAAACTGATGCATATTGTGTAATTTCAAAGAAAATTCCGCCGATACGTTCGATACGACGTTAATATATCAGGAGATTGGCGGTGAGATTCTACTAGGTGTCTCACCCCGGATGATGTACCATTGGAGGGACCACGGATCTCGCGTTCCTCGCGAAGTTTATGCCCAAGCGAACACTGTACCGGCAAGAAGGGAGGGAAGCCGAATTAAATCAACCATTTTATCATAAACCCTCTCTCCGGCTTAACCAATAGCAAATTTACCAAAAGTCTTGCATTATGGTAAGAATCATTGTCATCTAAGAATTCGATACAATAATTCGGTTATCGTCCGAATCAGAAAGAAAGAGGGTGCGGGGGGAATTCTTCTCCCCGATGCTGCTATGGGGATTCGAACCCCAGTCGCGAGCGTGAGAGGCTCGCATGATTGGCCGGACTACACTATAGCAGCAAGAGTTGCCTAATGAAATGGGCGATGAGGTTACTTATAGTTTTTTACGGGGCACACTTTGTCCAACTGACCGGACGCCCTGAGAGAAAATTTTGTAAGGGGGACATCCCCCCCCTCTCTCATCCTCCTACCTGATTGATGGCCGGTGGCTGCCAGACTGATCCGTCAAGGATCCCAGGGATCGATGAAGGTTCCGCTGGCTGCGTGGCCTGGAGGGAGAAGTCCACGGAACCGTCCAGGTTGACGGTCGGAGGCGAGTTGAGAGGCCCAAAAAAGCTCATCCCAAATACGCCCGTATCGGGCTCCATTTGCCAATCGGACGATCCCGTTTCCGGCTTCAGTGGAAATGGTGCCAACACGCGACAAAATTCCTTCTATAATCGATTATTTTCGGAAAATATCTGATTTAAACAAAATAAAACCGTGCTATTAAGAAGGCCTTTAACGCCCCCCTTTTTCCGGACAGGCTTTGGGACCGGGAAAAATTACGGGGAAATTTCAGGCCCTGGCGGGGCTGTAAAGGGCATCGCAAATTCTTCGACGGATGGGATACGTGAAAACTGATGAGTATAAGTTCACGGAACTGTCCGGGTTGGCGGTCGGAGTCAGGTTCAGAGGCCTAAAAAAAGCTCATCCCAAATACGCCCGTATCGGGCTCCATTTGCCAATCGGACGACCCCGTTTCCGGCTCCAGTGGAAATGGTGCCAACACGCGACAAAATTCCTTCTATAATCGATTATTTTCGGAAAACACCTGATTTAAACAAAATAAAACCGTGCTATTAAGAAGGCCTTTAACGCCCCCCCTTTTTCCGGACAGGCTTTGGGACCGGGAAAAATTACGGGGAAATTTCAGGCCCTGGCGGGGCTGTAACGGGCATAGCGAATTCTTCGACGGATGGGATACGTGAAAACTGATGAGTATAAGTTCACGGAACTGTCCGGGTTGGCGGTCGGAGTCAGGTTCAGTGGCCCAAAAAAAGCTCATCCCAAATACGTCCGTATCGGGCTCCTTTTGCCAATCGGACGACTCCGTTTCCGGCTCCAGTGGAAATGGTGCCAACACGCGACAAAATTCCTTCTATAATCGATTATTTTCGGAAAATACCTGATTTAAACAAAATAGAACCGTGCTATTAAGAAGGCCTTTAACGCCCCCCTTTTTCCGGACAGGCTTTGGGACAGGAAAAAATTGCGGGGAAATTTCAGGCCCTGGCGGGGCTGTAACGGGCATCGCGAATTCTTCGACAGTGGTGAGTATGGTTGCGCCAGAAGATACGAAAGGGCATTCGACTATCCCGTCTTGGTAACATTCTCTTTCACGCGAGAAAGAAACTCATTCCGTTCACCATTTGCCGGTTGAAGAATTGACAAGAGCGTACCGGTTGCGATCTCCGGGTGATTTGGTACCGTTACAAGCCTGCGAGTTTCGGCATTGAAAAGATGGATATGACTGACTGCCTGACATGTTTGAATCCGGAAGAGGCGAGGGTCCTGGTAATTTCAAGAGCTGACAAGCAGAGGAATTTTCAGGATTCAGATGAAAGGAAATCGCAAACAAAAAAATTGTTTGGTAACATTTACCGGTTCTTACCATTTTTCGTGTTTGAGGTCTTCTCAAAGGAGCACAAATTTTACAACAGCCTACGTGATAAAATTCCCTTGCCTTTCTTCCGTAACCGGCCGACAGGGTAAATAACTATATCTCGGTCATGCGGCGATTAATATAGGAATGAGTAGTCTTGAGGAACAGATCAAAGAGCTCGAAGACGAGCTCGTCAAAACCCCGTATAACAAGGCTACTTCAAAGCATATTGGCAGGGTAAAAGCAAAGATTGCCCGGCTCCGCGACGAATCAGTTACCCGGGCGATGAAGGCCGGGGGAGGCGGTGAAGGTTACTCGGTCAAGAAATCCGGGGATGCGACTGCTGTCCTCGTAGGCTTTCCTTCTACCGGTAAGAGTACCCTTCTCAACAAGCTGACCGGCACGGAAAGCGCTGTCGAAGCATATGCATTTACCACGCTCACGGTTGTTCCCGGTGCGCTTGAATACAAGGGGGCAAAGATCCAGCTTCTTGATATTCCGGGTCTCATCGCCGGGGCAGCCATGGGGAAAGGCCGGGGCAAGGAAGTCATTGCGGTCGTCCGTGGCGCTGACATCATCATCATACTCGTGGACGTCTTCAACGAGCGCCATTTTGATGTCCTGTTAAAAGAGCTCTACGATGCCGGGATCCGGGTCAATGTCCCAAAGCCCGATATCACGATAAAGAAATCATCGATGGGTGGTGTCCGGCTGAATGCCGTCGGGACGCTCGATCTCGATATTGAAGAAGTGCGCTCGATCCTGGCAGAAAGCAAGATGATGAACGCAGATATTCTCATCCGCGGGAATGCGACCCAGGACGATCTCATCGATGCGGTGCAGGGGAACCGGGTCTATATCCCCGCTTTCATTGCTGTCAATAAAGTCGATCTCGTGGACAAGGAACGCTATCTTGAGATCGAGCACGATATTGCACAGCGGTTTGGGAATCCCCCGCTCATGATCTCGGCTGCGGCCAACTACCATCTTGAGGAGCTCAAGGATGCACTCTACGACTGCCTCGGCTTCATCCGGCTTTATCTCAAACCCGCCGGGGGAGAAGCGGATCTCGAAGAACCGCTGATCATACGGAAAGGAAGTACCGTGGAAGATGTATGCAACCGGTTACACCGGGAATTTGTCCAGAAATTCCGGTACGCGCGTGTTTGGGGAAAGTCAGTCAAGCATCCCGGTCAACGTGTCGGTCTGACCCACAAAATCGTAGACAGCGATCTGTTGACCATCATCGTTGAGCACTAGAGAGCTGTACATTTTTGAAGAGGCCGAAATTGCCTCATGAACCGGGTAAAAAGAAAAATATATTATTCAGTCAATCATTCATTTCTGGTGTATCCAGGTGCATAGTTTGAACACCGGTTTCGTGAACAACCAGGTTCTGCCCCGGTCAAGACAATGCATACCGTTCCGAGTCACCGAAAGTACCGGAATAGCAGGACTGAACACGTGTAGTGGTGTTGTGATAATCCCATGAAACACAGGAATTTTTACGAATCTTGTGAGAAAATGGACAATCCTGATAATCCGGGGGTGCGTGGATTCGGGAAAATTTCCGGGTGAACCGGATACGAAAAAAGCGAAATGAAACGATGCGTCATCAGATTTCCGGTACTCTACCTGGCAAAGAAAGGATCAAACTATGGTGTCTGCTTTGAACAATGACGTCATCAACGGGTGTACGGATCCGATCGTTCTTGTCAATGAATCCGGCGTAGTCGTTGCGTGGAACCCTGCACTTGCACGTGCAACCGGAATTGCACCTTTATCCGCCATCGGAAAAACCCGGACCGATGCTGCCCGCCTCCTTTTCCGGAACGAACCGGCCCCCGGTGAGAAGGATATATCCGGGCCGGGCCTCTGGTCATTGCTGGAGGAAGGATTTGGAGATATGGATGGAAAACCAGAGATATCCGTTGTTCATCCCGATGGGACACCCTCCGTTTTTGAATGTTCTTTTCTCTCGTTTCCTGACGGGAATGAAACGCTACGGGGTGGCATCCTGCGGGATGTTACCGAACGAAAAACCCGGGAAGACGCACTTCTAGCTGCCAATAAAAAGCTGAGCCTCCTCAACAGCATTACCCGTCACGATATCAACAACCAGCTGACCGTATTTACCGGTTACCTGGCCCTTATGGAGGACACGCGATGTCCGGTTCCCGCTGCAGAAGTTGTAAAGATCCTCCAGGGAGCAAATAACAAAATCCAGAGGATTATCCGTTTTTCAAAAGAATTCCAGGAGATTGGAGTCCAGTCCCTGTCGTGGCAGAACCTGGGGAGTATGATAAACGAGGCCCGCTCAATCATTGTCACAGGGGGCTTGAAGATGAGTGTGGATCCGGCGTGCGAGGATATTTCGATCTTTACAGACCCTGTTCTTGTCAAGGTCTTTTACAATCTTATCGATAATACGATCCGTCATGGTGAGAAAACAACCGCGATCCGGTTTTCCTGTCGGCAGGAGAATGAGAACCTGGTAATCACCTACGAAGATAACGGTGTGGGTATTGCAGGGGCATACCGGCCCCACCTCTTCCAGCGCGGGAAAGGGAAAAACTCCGGGTATGGCCTCTTCCTTATCCGGGAGATCCTCTCCACCCACAATTTTTCGATCGAAGAGAGGGGAGAACCGGGGAAAGGGGTACGGTTTGAGATTCTTATCCCTCGTGGATCGTTCCGTCTGTCAGGAACCTCTCCTTTGTAAAAAAAAACGCTTTTGAGCCGGGACCCGGTAATTTTATGTTACCCGGCTTTAACCCGGGACAAACCGGAGAACAAGTTCACCGGATTATCTCTGAACAATCGCATCCCGGAGCACATCAACCGGGGCTTCCGTCTTTATACCGTACCCGGAAAAATGGGTCCGGGTGGCCGGATAGCCCGCATCATGGATCCGGTCCAGGAGTGTCATGATCTCCGGTGGCGAACAGCTGAAAGACTTTGCAAGACAGTGATAGTCATAATGACTGGATGTTGGCAGTTCATCCCGGCACAGGGGAATGAGTTTTTCGAGCTGTTTTCCTGTTCCCAGATCCATCTGTTCAAGCTGCTCAAGCATTTTGTCGAGGGTTTCAATGTTCTGGATTTTCCCCAGCCAGAGGGGTCCTGCAGCCTGGAGCGGCTCACCGCAATCCGGGCAGGAATGATCTGTCGGTATCATTCCTTTCTCTTCGGTCCGGTACGGGCATTTCCTGCACTGGTGGATGAAACCAATCCGCTCTATCGTCTTATCAGCTGCTTCAGCACCCCGGAGAAGCCTCAGGTGAAGCCGGTCGAAATGCTCCCGTGCAAAACAGAAGAGCGGTTCGATTCCCCGATCATATTTCACGGTCTCCCGAACAACAAACCCGAGCAGAATACGGAGGCCGACTTCGCTGTGATACTCGGTGTTCATGGGTAGTGCAAAATACCGTCGTTTTCCCGCCCTGAGGTGCGCCCCACAGAGAGGTGCAGTATCGGTTGCCGTAACGGAGAGGAACCTGCGGCACCCCCTGACCCCGGCATCAATAAATGGCGCAGGTGTTCCAAACGGATCGAGGTCGACTGCATCGAATGCCCGCTCGGACATGAGTGCGCTCGCATCTCCCTGCACGATCTCGACCGGCAGCCCGGTCCGGGCGACATTGGTCCGGATAAGCTCGATTGCCTCCGGTTCGCGATCATTGATCGTGGCAGGGATCCCGCATTCATTTGCGATGCGCAGGCCACGGACCCCGGTGGCGCCCATTGCGTCAAGGTATTCCGATGGCTTGAGGACCGAGAGGAGAAGGACCGTTGCATCGCGGTTCAGTTCCATCCGACGGTTAAAAAAAATCGGGGCTGATCCGGGGGGAAACTGTGCGGCAGTATCCTGCGCAGGGACAAAAAACGTCGTCCTGCCTTCCGTTATCTCGGTCAAATCCATAATTTCCGTTGAAAAAATGGCTGTTTGCAGACTTATACCTTCTCCGGTACGTCAAAAAACGTGCATCGGGAATCTCCCGTTCCGGGAGTTGTGCGGGGTAGCCGGAAAACCAAATACTTATCCAGTTTCGTCATCAACTCATATAAGCAGGGCGAGTGGCTTAGCCCGGACATAGCGTCAGCCTCCTAAGCTGAACGCCGGGGGTTCAAATCCCCCCTCGCCCGTAAACCCCCCATCCCGTTTTCGTGCAGTTTATTATTCAGGATGGCAGATGAGATCTCAAAGAATGAATCCCACCGCTTTCTTCCGGATCACCCGCCCGGCAAATTCAGTCTTCGCAGGCATAGCCGCGGTTATCGGCTACCTCATTGCAACGGGCACCCTGGTACCGGAAACCGGGATTCTTTTTGCCATTGTTGCGCTGATCACTGCAGCGGGCAATGTTATCAACGACTATTTCGACGCGGAGATCGATGCAGTCAACCGGCCGGATCGCCCGATCCCCTCCGGTGCTATAAGCAGGGACGCGGCACGGACTTTTGCAGCTGTCCTGTTCCTCGCGGGAATAGTCCTGTGTTTTTTCACAACCACGCTCTGCATCGCGATCGCGATCTTCAACTCAATCCTGCTCTATTCCTACGCTGCACGGCTCAAACGCCTGCCTCTCATCGGTAATCTAGCGGTCTCGTACCTCTCAGGAAGCATGTTCATTTTCGGGGGTGCACTGGACGGTCCCGGCAGTCTTTTTCACGTCATCCCGATAGCGGCGATTACCTTCTTTGCCATGCTCGCCCGGGAACTCTTCAAGGCAGCAGAAGATGTCGATGGCGACCGTGAGGGGGGGGCAGACACCTTCCCGATCCGGGTTGGGATTACGGTCACTGCGAAAATTGCCTATATCTGCGCAGCTTTTGCGGTTGCCTCAAGCATCATCCCTTTTGTCTGGTGGGGGCCGTTTTACCTCATCGGAATTTCCGTTGTTGATGCAATTATTATCATCGCTGCATTTCGTGGAAGTGCCTGCACTACTCCGGAATGCATAAAAAAATCCGGGGCTGCAACACTTCTTAAAATCGGATTTTTTGCCTCACTGCTGATCTTCACCGTATCCGCTCTCTCTTTATAATCATTCCTTATCTCCCATGTCTGTTTTCCCAACCAAAATCCAAACAGGAACTGCGAGCAACAAGTTTATCCCCTGATCGTCCCTCATCTTTCCTGAGGGATCCATGCCGACGCCAACCGTAATCCAGAAGGGCGACACGTTTTTTGCACAAAAGGGATCGTATTTTGAAGGGAACGTCAAAATTGACGGGAACTTTGTCATTCCCGCTCATACGCATTTCTGGGGAAAACTGGTCGTTACCGGAACCCTTGAACTGGGTCCGCGTTCAAGCGTTGCCCTTGATGTCAACTGCTGGAATGCGATCATCGGGAGCGCTTCGAAGATCAAGGGCCCGATCGTAGCCCATGGGGATGTCACCATTCTCGATCATGCAGTCGTCCATTCCATTCAGGCCGGGGGAAAAGTGATCCTGCGCACGGGCGTTTCGGTGGGCGATGTGACAAGCGATGACACGATTGTTGTTCACGGCAAAATAAAAAGCGGAAAACTAGTTGGCAAGAATATGAAGGTCCTCGGGAATTGAGGCAGGATCAAGACCGAGGGCAGCCACATCATATACATCAGACCATTCAACAATAGTCTCAACACACCCCTCCCGCAATGTCACGACACCCATAACGACAAGTCCCATCTTGTCTGCCATATCGATACCTTCGATCACTTCGCTGAGGCACCCGACGCCGATCAGGGCTTTGGGCCGGTATTTTTTGACCATCCTTTTAATGAATGATGAACCGGGCACGATAAAGATCCGGTAACCCATCCTTTGGAGCATTTCCTGAGCCTCACCGACCGAACACCGGCCGCATGTAACGCATTTCAACCCTTCCGGGGTGAGGTGGGCGGGGCATTGTGATGACCGGAGGCACTGGGGCATAAAGATCGCGCGTTCGCCAACCGGTATCTTCTCGAATGCAGTTTTGTTCATGGTATTGTGGAGCTTGATAAAAAACGTAAGCATCTCCCGGTCCTCGAGACCGAAAAGCCGGAACATCGCTTTCATGAGGCCTTCAAGGAGTATCAGCCCGGCCCTGAGCGTCTGGGGGAAGTACAGTCTTCCCGTCCGGATTGAATAGAGGGAGATAATGACAAGGATGAATGCGACGACTACCGCACTCGCTATGATAATTATCGTGGCCTCGCCTATCAGGAAGATCAGCGAGCTGAGTGTGGCGTAATCGATCTCCATTCAGGTCATACCGGAGTTATCATTTAACGGTCGGCCGTGATAAAAGTGCCTTAATGTCAACTGGGGGGCGGAATACACCACATTCCGTAACAACCGCGGTCACCAGTTCAAGTGGTGTCGCGTCGAACCCGAAGTTCAGGACGCCGGCCCCTGCCGGGACAAAGACTCTGTTCCCGATTGTTGTCACCTCGTCCCGGTTGCGCTCTTCGATGACAACATCCCGTTCCTCGTTGACGGGATCGAATGTGGACCGTGGTGCCGCGACATAGAACGGAATCCCGTGATGTTTTGCGGAAAGGGCATGCCCGTAGGTCCCGATCTTGTTGAAGACCGCATCCCGGGTGATCCGGTCAGCGCCAACAATAACTGCATCGATCTTCCGGGTGCGCATGACGTGGGCAGCCATGGAATCCGTAATGATCGTGACATCGATTCCATCCCGGTCCAGTTCCCACGCGGTCAGCCGGGCTCCCTGGAGGAGCGGCCGGGTCTCGCAGGCAACCACCTTTACCTCTTTTCCCAACTTCACCGCAGACCGGATCACCCCGAGGGCCGTTCCCCACGACGAACACGCAAGCGCCCCGGCATTACAATGCGTCATTACCGTGCACGTATCGGGTAGCAGCGCTGCCCCGTGATCGCCGATTGAGTGACAGCATTCAGTATCCTCACGTGCGATCTCGCCTGCTTCAGCAATAGCTGCCGTTCGTGCCGCGGCGACACTCTTCTCTCCCGCTATCCGGGTGAGGAGACGGTCTATTCCCCATCCAAGGTTAATTGCTGTCGGGCGTGTTGACCGGAGATATTCCGCATCGTTCCGGACGGATTCAATAAACCGGGGGAAGTCCTCCTCCCGTGAGAGCACCGAAGCGAGGGCTACGCCGTATCCACCGGCAACACCAAGTGCAGGTGCTCCCCGGACTTCGAGCCTCCGGATCGCGGTTGCCCACTGTTCAATGTCCCGGCATTCGACTATCCTGTACTCGTTTGGAAGCAGAGTCTGGTCGATATACCGGATGCTGTTACGGGCAGCATCCCACCAGAGGGTGGCATTGTCCTTCACGCCGATCGCACCCGTATTGCATCGATATATGCCCGCATGGCAGCAGATCCCCCGGAGGCAACACAATCGGGGATATCGCGCGGTGCAGTGACCGTCCCGGCAAGGTATATCCCCGGGCGTATCGTAGCGACCGTGTCAACCGCATCATTAACCGGTTTTACAAACCCGGTATCTTCCAGGCCGACCCCGAGTTTTCCGGCAAGGGCTGGCGTTCCCTCTGCCGGGCCAAGACCCACCGAAAGCACAACAAGTTCCGGGTGGAGCATCAGGACTTCCCTGTTTTCGGTGTTCTCTACCTGGATGGTCATGCCTTTCCGGTCGGCAATGACATCGGAAGGCATCCCCCGGAGGAATTTGATCCCTTTCCCGACCGCACGCTCGTAATATTCCTCGTACCCTTTCCCGTAAGCCCGGACATCCATGTAGAAGATATATATCTCCGTTTCCGGAGACTTCTCCTTGATCAGCATCGCGTTCTTGATCGCCTGCATGCAGCAGACGCACGAACAGTAGGGCCGGTTGATGCTCATGTCACGGGACCCGACGCACTGGATAAAGACGATACTCTTTGGCACGTTGCCGTCACTCAGGCGCTTAATCTTGCCCCCGGTGGGACCGCTTGCGTTGATCATCCGCTCCAGTTCGAGGCTCGTTACCACATCCGGGTAGATGAGGTGGCCCAGCTGGGGCTTCCCGCGGGTATCGAATACCGTGTAGCCGGTAGTAATGACAATGCTTGCTGCGTCAAGAGTCAGCACCCGTGCTTCGTCTTCACGTTTTATCGCTCCCGGGCCACAGGAATCGTAACAGAGGCCGCATTCAATGCAATGATCGTTATCCTTGACAACGACATCAGGAACTGCCTGTGCGTGCGGCTTGTAGATTGCCTTACGGACACCGATTCCCGCATCGAACCGGTTATAGACCTCGACCGGGCAGATCTGGATACAGTCGCCGCACCCGGTACAGGTCAATTCATCGATATAGCGGGGATATTGTTTCACCCTGACCTGGAAATGGCCGACATCCCCGGTAATCGACTCGACCTCGGCACAGGTATGGATAGTGATTTCAGGATGACGCGCCACATCCATCATCTTTGGGGAGAGGATGCACATCGAACAGTCGTTTGTCGGAAATGTTTTATCGAGCTGGGCCATATGGCCGCCAATGCTTGGTTCCCGTTCGATAAGATCCACGTGAATCCCGTGACCGGCTATGTCGAGCGCCGTCTGGATACCCGTTATTCCTGCACCAATAACGACAACATTACTCATGGGAGGCATACTCCTTTGCAAGCTCCACGTACGATGCTGCGTTCTTTTGGATATACTGTTGCTGCGCTTCGGTGGACTGCTTGATGATCTTTCCCGGAATGCCGACGATTACCGAGTTTGCAGGAATGTCGGCCCCTTCGGTGACAACAGCCCCGGCCCCGATAACCGTTCCGGAGCCCACCTTTGCCCCGTTTAACAAAATAGCCCCCATCCCGACAAGGACCCGGTCAGCGATCGCGCAGCCGTGAAGGATTGCCCCGTGACCGACAGAAACATCGGTACCAAGCGTAACAGGAAAGCCCCTGCTCGTGTGCACCACGCAGTTGTCCTGGATGTTCGACCGGTCCCCAATGATGATCCTGTCCTTATCGGCGCGAACCACGGCTCCGAACCAGATCCCCACCTCTTTCCCGATCGTGACATCGCCGATAACGGTCGCATTGCCGGCCTGAAACAGCGGCCGGCCGGTGACGGAAGCATCCATACGCATAATAACATAGGAAATTAAGAACCAAAAGGCATGAAGGTTATGGTAGGGGGCACCTTCGATCCCCTTCACGACGGGCACAAAAGGCTGCTGGGCCGGTCGTTCGAGATCGCCGGATCGGACGGCCATGTCGTCATCGGTCTCACGACCGACTCATTTGCAAGCCGCAAGATCCATCCCATCCGCCCGTTCGCCGAGCGCCGGGCGGATCTTGAACGATATATTGCGGACAAAAACTATTCCACCCCTTGGCTCGTGGAACCGCTCAGCAACCGGTACGGTTCGGCCATCGATGCCGATTTTGATGCCATTATTGTCTCGGAGGAGACGCTTCCGGTAGCTGTCGAGATCAACAAGCTCCGCCGGGAAAATGGCAGGAAGAAGGTGGACATCCACCAGATCAGCTGCGTGCTTGCCGAAGACGGGCGGTGGATCTCCAGCACCCGTATCTACCGGGGCGAGATCGATATCCACGGACACCTGATGAAATAAAACGAATTTGGCCGGGACCGGCCACCCTGTCGTGAAAAATCCCCGGTCAGAGAATGTGACTCGTGATGTCCCGGGTGATCATCCAGTCGCAGTAATGGCACCGGAGTCCTTTTGGCAGGACTTCGAACTTGCTGTCGATCGGTTCGTTCGTGTTCGAGATGCATCCGGGGTTCGGACACTTCACGATGCCGACGATCTCTCTTGGGATCTCCACGCCTTTTTTTTCGCAGACTTTGAAATTCCGGACGATATTGATAGTCGCGCGGGGCGAGATGAGGGCGATACGGTCGACTTCCTCTTTGGAAAGCTCCCGGTTCGTCAGCTTCACGATATCCTTGCGTCCTATATCCCTGCTCTGGACATTGGTCGCAATGGAGAGAGCTTCCTGCGTAGTCCCGGTAATTCCGAGGATCTTCACGACATTCAGGGCTTCTCCGCAATCGATGTGATCGATCACGGTCCCGTTCCGGATCCTGCGGACGAGCAGGCCCTCGTTCTCCGCGTCTTCCTGCCGGTTCACTGCATCACCTTCATGAGCATGGCCATTCGCACGGGAACCCCGTTCTTTGATTGTTCGAAGTAGCGCGCGTGCGGGGATTCATCCACCCGGGGGTCAATCTCATCGACTCGGGGGAGGGGATGGAGAACGATGAGGTTCTTCTTTGCATCAGCAAGAAGTTCGGGAGTAATCCGGTAGCTCGATGCAACGTTGAAGTAGGAGGCGGAGTCGGGGAATCGTTCCCGCTGGATCCGGGTGACGTAGAGGACGTCGACTGCGCTTATCACATCGTCGATTGTGTCGTGCTCGATAATTTCCATCCCCTTGTCCTTGAGATCTGCTGACAGCGCAGATGGCAGTTCGAGCCCGGGGGGAGAGATCGTGTGGAGCCGGGCATTATAGAGCGAGAGTGCAGAGGCAAGGGAGTGGGCGGTCCTCCCGTACCGGAGGTCACCAACCAGCGCGATATCGATGCCATCAATGGGCATGGACTGGCTGATGGTGTACAGGTCAAGGAGGGTCTGGGACGGGTGTTGCCCGGCACCATCACCGGCATTGATGACCGGCACGGTTGCAAACTCAGCCGCGAGCCGGGCAGCACCTTCGCGAGGGTGCCGGATGACGATTGCGTCTGCGTACCCGCTTACGACCCGGACGGTATCGGCAAGGGTCTCGCCTTTTGCCATGGAACAGGCCTCGACACTCCCTACTGAAACCGATGTTCCCCCGAGCCGCGCGATAGCAGATTCAAAGGACATCCGCGTCCTGGTACTGGGTTCGAAAAAGAGGACGGCAAGAATTTTGCCGTATAAGACATTTTTATCGTAGTTTTTCGCGTCGATCTGACGTGCATGGTCCAGCAGGCGATCGATCTCGCTCCGGTCAAAATCCCCGATGGATATGATATGCTGCATTCCCACCCCTCCCGGTGTTACTATCCATTGGACGTACTTGACTAAGTACCTATCTTTCAGAAGTTTTTCCGGCATCCGGCAGATCCCGCTTATTACGCCTTTAAAAATCCGCTCCCGAAATCTCCTCCTGAATCTCCTCTTAAATCAGCGACAGGAACCAGCACAGGAATGATATTATCGGATTGGTTACGAACGTTTTACCAGTATTTATCAGGCTTTATAGAATGGGGGGAGGAACGAGTGGATCATATTCCCGTTGCGCGATCTGCGCTTGGCCAGGATGAGATATCGGCAGTAACCGGGGTTCTTGAATCCGGTATGCTCGCTTCCGGTGAGAAAGTCCTGGATTTTGAAAGGAAATTTGCCGATTACTGCGGAACCACGCACGCAGTTGCCATCAATAATGGCACTGCCGCACTGCACGCGGCGCTTCTTGCGGCAGATATAGGGTATGGCGACGAAGTCCTCGTTCCTGCGTTCTCGTTTATTGCCACAGCGTCGGCGGTGTCCATGTGCGGTGCCCGCCCGGTTTTTGTCGATGTCGACCCTGCAACGTACAACATTCTTCCCTCCCAGGCTGAAGAACGGGTTACTCCGAAGACAAAAGCGGTAATCGGGGTACACCTCTTCGGCCAACCGTTTGATGTCGAGGCTCTCCAGAAGGTGTGCGAAGCCCACAACCTGAAGCTTATCGAGGATGCGGCCCAGGCGCATGGTGCCCAGTACAAGGGCCAGCGGGTCGGGGGATTCGGCCACTTTGGTTGCTTCTCCTTTTACGCGACCAAGAATATGATCACCGGAGAAGGCGGGATGGTGACGACGAGCGAGAAGGCGTACAACGAACGCCTCCGGCTTATCATCAACCACGGCCAGAGCGAGAAGTACCTTCACACCCGGATTGGGTACAATTACCGGATGACCGATATTGCAGCAGCGATTGGGATCGTCCAGTTAAAGAAACTGGAGAAGTTTAACCTGCGCCGTCGGAAAAATGCCGCATACTACGATGCTAACCTGAAAGTCAGGGGCCTTGAAATCCCGAAGGTTGCCGACGGGGGCGGTCACGTATACCACCAGTATGTCATCCGTCTGACCGATGAGTTCCCCCTTTCCCGTGCGGACTTTATCGAATACCTGAAAGCAAAAGGCATCGGATCTGCGATCCACTACCCCATCCCAATCCAGCGCCAGCCGGTATATGCGCTCGCAAACGATCCCGATCCCTGCCCGAACTCAACGGTCCTTGCATCCTCGGTGCTTAGCCTGCCAGTCCATCCCCTCCTCGACAGCAAAGAATTGACGTACATCTGTGACACCATTAACAAGGTGAAATGATGAGAGCGGGAGTCATCGGTATCGGGGCAATGGGAAAGAACCATGTCCGGGTCTATTCTGAGTTGAAGAACGTAGATTCCCTTGGCATATTTGACGTTAATTCCGCCGCTGCGCAGGACATCGCAAAACGCCACGGGGCAAGGGCATACGCTTCGATCGATGAACTTTTAGAAAATTCCGATGCAGTCAGTGTCTGTGTCCCGACACCGTTTCATGCGAAGGTTGTTGGCGAAGTATTTGCAAGCGGAACCTCGGTTCTCATCGAGAAGCCAATCTGTGCCACGTCAAAAGAAGCGATCCAGCTGATGAAGAGCGCCCCAAAAGGGATCACGGTCGGTGTAGGGCATATCGAGCGGTTCAACCCGATCGTGGAAGAACTTAAAAAAATCGTCAACAAGCCTCTCTATGTCGAGATGAAGCGCCACAACCCGGCCTCATCCCGGGTAACCGGAAGCACGGTTGTCGAGGACCTGATGATCCACGACGTCGACATCCTGCTGACAACTTTCTTTGATACCCCGCAGGATATCCGGATCTCGGGCACAGCTGATATCTGCAGTGTCCTGATGCGCAGCGGGAACGTGCCGATCGCCCTCTCCGCAAGCAGGAAATCGTCCAAGAAGATCCGTCTCGTTTATGTCGAAGAAGAGGACTTTACCATCGAAGGGGACTTTATGACCCAGGAAGTGACGATCTACCGGAAGCCCGGGCGATACCAGGTTGAGGATGAGCGGTACGTTCAGGAGAATATCATTGAGAAGGTGATGGTGAACAAGCTCGAACCGCTGAAGCGCGAGCTGAGTACCTTCATCGATTGCGTTGCAAACAAACGCCCGTTCCCGATTACACCGGAACAGGCAATTCACAACCTGCGTATCTGCGAAGAGATCATGGCAGGGCTCCCATGAGCAGTGCACCTGTGACCCTCGAACAGCGTATCGCGCAGCGCGGACCGATAAAAAAGATCGGCGTCATCGGCATGGGATACGTTGGTATTCCAGCTGCCGCATTATTTGCAGATTCCCCGGTTTTCGATCACGTATTCGGGTTCCAGCGAAATTCCGCATCCTCGGGTTACAAGATCGCGATGCTGAACCGTGGTGAAAGTCCTCTTAAAGGAGAAGAGCCGGGTCTTGAAGAGCTGCTGAAAAAAGTTGTCGCTGCAAAAAAATTCGAATGCACACCGGATTTTTCGAAAATTGCGGATACCGATGCAGTTACCCTTTCTATCCAGACTCCGTTTCTCTCAAAAGAAGATCTCCTTCCGGATTTCTCGGCTTTGCAGGAGGGACTCCACCAGGTTGGGAAATACATAAAACCCGGGACACTCGTGGTGCTCGAATCGACCATCACCCCTGGTACAACAATTGGCATGGCGCGGGAAATTCTTGAAGCAGATTCCGGCCTGAAAGCGGGGATCGATTTTGCCCTTGCTCATGCGCCCGAGCGGGTCATGGTTGGCCGGCTGCTCCGGAACATACGGGAGCACGACCGGATCGTGGGAGGAATCAACGACCCGAGCACGAAGCGTGCAACCGAGCTCTATTCCCCGGTCCTGACTCTCGGGAACGTCATTCCCATGTCGGCAACAGCCGCGGAAGTAACCAAGACCGCGGAGAACACGTTCCGCGACCTCCAGATCGCGGCGATTAACGAGCTTGCCCTTTACTGTGAGGCGATGGGGATAAATGTCTACGATGTACGGACCGGTATCGACAGCCTCAAAGGCGAGGGGATCACCCGGGCCATGCTCTGGCCGGGTGCCGGTGTCGGCGGGCACTGCCTTACAAAGGATACCTATCATCTGGAACGCGGTGTGCAGGTTCTCGGGAAGGAGAAACTCGATTACCCGGCAAACGAACCCTCGCTCTATGTTCTTGCCCGGCACATCAATGATTTCATGCCAAAGCATATGTTCCGGCTGACCATGGACGCGATGAAACGGATTGGACTCTCCCCCCGCGGCGCGAAGACCGCCATCCTCGGATGGGCGTTTCTCTCGAACTCTGATGATACGCGGAACACACCGTCGGAACCGTTCCGGGACCTGTTGTTTGCGGAAGGGTGCCATGTCGCTGTGCATGATGCATATGTCTGTGATTACCCGGGTGTCCCGATCAGCCCGGATATCGAAACCTCCGTGAAAGATGCCGATGCGATCATTATCTTTGCCGGCCACCAGCAGTACCGGAAGCTTGATCCTGACCGTATCCGGAAATTATCCGGCAGAAGACACCCGATCATTATCGATGGCAGGAACATGGTAGACCCGGACTCGTTTATCGCGCGGGGATTCGTGTACAAAGGAATAGGGCGCGGGGACAAGAACGATCATAGTATTACAGAAACGTAATTTCTCCATTTTCGTGCACGAGAACCGTACACAAACAATCGTTCATTACCCGGACCAGGAAATTCGCCTTTTGATGCCTCTTTGCCTCTTTGTAAATTTACCCGGGTGGGGCCCGGATAATTAATTAGCGACTGCCCCAAAAAATTTTCTTTGTTAAGGGAAAAAAAGTTCACGGGATACCATCCCCTCCAATACCGGAGACTTGACGGGAAGATCCTCCTGAACATTTTTTAATTATGCTCTCTGACCTGGTGCAAGGATCAATCCTGGCAAAATTATGAAGTCAGGTTGGTTTTTCGCTGAAAAAAGAAAGCAACCGGTGCAAAAACCCCGTACTTCTTCTTCGTCCGTTCGGTCTCGTTCGTGCGGAAACGGGCCTCTCCTTTTGCCACGGTATGCATGACCTCGTTTCGGATAATCTCCATCTCATCCCGGATCTCTACTTCTTCAAAACGGGTTGTCTCGTTGTTTTTGGAGAACAGTTCAACGGATTCCTCGAACCTGAACCGGAAAGCATCCGCCTCTTTTTTGATAAGCTCCTTACCTTCAATCTCCTTTACCTGGGATTTCCAGTACTTCTTGTACTCGATCAGCCGGAATTTGGTCTGACCCCGCAGCGTTGATCCCACAAATGAAGAATCGACGCCGTATATGATATTGATTTTGCCGACAACCTCCGCGTATCACCCGGTGTTTTCCCGGGAAGATTTATCAAATCGGAAGCCTACGGGAGATCCATTATGGTCGCGAATCATATCCTCATGAGCGAGCGGGAGCGGATCATCGAGGCGGTAACTGCGTTGTTCGTCTCGACCGATAAACGCGACTGGGTGGCAGTCCGGGACTGTTTTACCGACCCGGTCCTGTTTGACATGAGCTCCCTTGGGGGAGGCGCACCTGCGGAGACCGCGGCTGACAGTATCGTAAGTAGCTGGACGAAAAATCTCCAGCCCCTCAAGGCAATCCATCACCAGCTGGGGAATTTCCAGGTAGGCATCTTTGGCAATCTTGCCGATGTCACCTGTTACGGTATTGCCTACCATTACCTTCCCAACCGTTTGAACCGGAACATACGGACTTTTGTGGGCATGTACGAGATCCACCTGGTTCACACCGATGGGGGATGGAAGATCGACGCGTTCCGCTATGTGTCACAATTTGTCGAAGGGAACCCGGATCTTGAACACTCTTAAAAAGAAATGCTTGCCTGGGAGAAAATAATGGGAAAATGTTTCAGGCTTTATTTCCGTGCAATCGTCACATATCCCGAATGACATACGCTCGTCGATGGTCGGGTCCCCCGCTTGGACCGGGTCATCTCCCGCTCGATCAGTTCGTGGGTATGGATCTCGGGGAAGAGTCCTTCAGCCGCGTCAAAGACAATCGCCATTTGTTCGAGGAATGGTGTGTAAACCGCGAGATACCCGCCCGATCGAAGGAGCGAATATGCATGCCTCACGTGCTCCGGCTGGATCTGGAGGTCGAGGTGGACGACATCGTAAGCTCCCCCCGCTGTGAGAAAATCTGCGGCAACAGCCTCGACATTTGTGAGTTTTGCGTCAGCGATATTCTTCTTTGCGAGTGTTGAGAATTCCGGGCGCACTTCGTACGTCTTCACCGATTTTGCAACCCCACCGAAGTAGATAGCGGCAATGCCACTGCCGGTTCCTGCATCAAGCACCTCGTCGCTGTGGTTCATGCCGGTATAGGCTATCACAAGGCCGATGTCCTTTGGCAGCATCGGTGCACCCGAGCGCTTACCGTAGGTGAAGAAATCGGTTGGCCGGGGTACACGGATCGTAAACTTCGAACCATTGTGCGTTTCGACAATATCTCCTCCGGAAAGCCCGACTAAGGATTCAAGTTCGAGCTGGCCCTTATCGGTTGAGAGCTTCCCCGGGCCGGCTTTTACAAAAAATTCCCGCCCCTCACCGACAAGGAGGAGACGGTCGCCCGGTTCGATCATTGGGCGAGTTTCATGATCGCTTCAGCAATGTCGCCGTTCGTTGCGATGAGGGCAGCCTTTGCTTTCTCTTCGGAGACGTTTGCCTGTGCTGCAACCATGGTCACGTCTTCCTTTGGGATCTCAGCTGCGGCCGGCTCAAAGCGCGGGGTTCCGACTATCTGGTAGGTTGTTGCACCCTGCATGGTCATCGCTGATACCTCGGCGGAATCAAAGATCCAGGTGCCTTTTGGTGTCTTTATGACAATACTCTGGACGTCGTCAATCTGCTCGACATTCATGCCGAGTTTCTTCATCATCGCCTTCATCTGGCGCGGATTGATATTTCCCGGAAGCATCTTTCTCACTACCCTGCCGTACTCTTACCGCTACTCCATAATTAAATGTCAGCATCTCCGCGCCGGAAACGACCGCAGCGCCGCAGGCAATCAGCCGATCTCCCCCGGCAACGACCAGCACGTCATCCCCCGCGCGGATCGCGGGATCTGCACCAACAACGTGTTTTGCAAACGCGTTCTTCCCCTGCGCTACGAACGGGGCAACATCGTCACGGATGATAACCCGGTATCCCGGGGTCGGAAGGAGCGCCTGGAGGCGCTTTGCTCCTTCGATGCCGAGCGTCAGCCTGCCATCCGAAGCCCGGACCGTCGCGAGCCGGACCCCTCCGAGCAGTACCTGCCGTATGCGTCCGGTGGTCGAGTAGATGAACCCGCACTCTTCCGGAAAGAGGCCGGTCCCGACGGATCCGCCGAACTGGTAATCAGCGATTACCTGGACCCGCCGTACCGAACTGTTCTCCGAGTATCCTGTTGACACGAATCACAAACTCCTGTTCTGCTGTTTTCGGGACGTACGCGCCCGCCGCGATCTTATGTCCGCCACCGCCGCCGCCATACTCGGCCGAGGCTTCTGCAAGGGCTTTCTGGAGGTCTATGCCCCGCTCCACGACCCGCTCGGTAGTCCGCATCGATACCTTGGTGAGGCTGGGATCCTCCGGGACCTCGCACATGATCAGGATGGGCTTTTTGCTGTTCAGTTTCGAGAGAGCCATACCCGCCCCGATACCGACGATCGTGTCCGGGTAGCGTCCCCCGACGTGGAGCCACTGGAGGTTCTCGAGCTCTTTTACTCCCCTGTCGAGTATGAACTGGAGGAGTTCCCGGATAATGGCCCGGTGGTTGTTGAGCATGTGCTCGGCGTCCCGGTACGCCGGCCCGCGGTCTCCCCGGAGGATCGCCCCGCCAATCTGGGGCTTCGACCACCGGCCGCACGCGTTGAGCATGGTCGCGTATTCCTGTGCGTTCCGGAGCGGCGTGTGGGGCTGCTCGTCAGGGAACCCGTAGGTCTCGGCAAAGAGCCGGTCGGTCTTCTCCCCGTTTGCTATGAGCTGTTCGGCGAGCGCGGAGATGATTGCCCGCTTCTCCGCCATGGCGATCTCTTCCCAGACGTACCAGCGCCCGGTCTCGGTCTGCTGCCGGATCCCGAGCCGTTTTAAGAACTGGCGTGCTCCTTCAGGATTGTTGCTGATTCCTTTGACGAACGGGTCATCGTTATACGCAAGTGAAAGGTGGAGTGGGCGGGTTGCGGTGCCGTAACAGTTCAGGTCGCGCCGCCGGACCTCAACATTCCCGTGCGCGACCCCGTCTTCGACAATCGTCTCGCGGACCATGCCCACGAGCCCGCATTTTTCCCGGGCCATCATGTCGCCAACGTTCCCGATGATCGCGAGCTTCGCGAGGTCGGTATTCGTGCTGTCCAGCTTTTTTGCAACAAGGTAGGCTACTCCGGCCGCGCTCATCCGGTCTATGCCGTACGGGAGGCAGTTGACCTGGTGATACTTGCGTTCCACCGGTTGCCCGACGTGGTGATCGATGATAAGTACCTCGTTCTCGGTGAGGCCACGTTCAAGGAAAAGATTCTGCTGCCCGGCCCCGAGATCCATGAAGACCTTGAGGGAAGAGTCGGACGGTACCTGTGGCATTGTGAGGGGTTCAAGCTGCCGGACAAAAACAGATTTGACCTTGATCTCCTGCCGGGATATTGCCTGCGAAAGGATGGCCTCGCAGGAAATGCCATCTGCATCGATGTGGGAGATGATGGTTATCTCTTCAGCCGCCCCGATCTGCTCCGCGGCAGCATCGACATCATCGGAAAAACCCATTGCCTATTATTTAGGAATGTTCATACAGATGAAATGTGCCCACCTATGCGAGCTGACCAGACCGACGGGTTCCTGGAAACGGGAGTAATATCAGCAGCCCGGATGCGGGTTGTTGACGCAAACGCAATTGCCCTTGGGGTAACGGAGTTCCAGCTGATGGAGAGTGCCGGGCGAGCCCTTGCCGATTGTGCGGTATCCACAAATCCGGGCCGGGTCTTCGTCCTCTGCGGGAAAGGGAACAACGGGGGGGACGGGATGGTCGCCGCCCGTCACCTCCAGCACGTTGCACAGATCGATCTCTGTTATCTTGACACCGTCAGAAGAACACCTTCGTGCGAGCACCAGCTCGCCGCGCTCAGGCACTGCCGGGTCTCGCTCCACCCGTTCGCGTGTCGTGACGATCTTGAAGCGCTTCGCCCCGTCTTTGAAAAAGCGGATCTCATCATCGACGCCCTCATCGGGATTGGTGCATCAGGCGAGCTCGCCGAACCGCTCAAAACCTGTGTGGCGATGGCGAATGCATCCGGCGCGAAGATCCTTGCCGCCGATGTTCCTACACCGGGCCTGCGGGCCGACCGGATAGCTGCTTTCCACCGGGTGAAAACCGGAACAGATCCGGGAACTACGACGGTAATTGATATCGGCATCCCGGCAGAAGCAGAGTGTTTCACCGGTCCCGGGGAGTTAACGCTCCTCCCCCTGCGAAACCGGAAGGCTCACAAGGGCGTTGGCGGCGAGGTCCTTGTCATCGGTGGCGGGCCGTACCAGGGAGCGCCCTATCTCGCCGGCCTTGGTGCGTTGCGGGCAGGTGCGGATATCGTCCGGATTGCATCTCCCGTTTTCGAACCGGTCCCCGACCTGATCTACGAGCGACTCGACGGGAAGCAGATCGGGATGGAGCATCGCGAACGTCTCATCGCGCTTGCCGAACGTGCGGATGTCGTGGTCTGCGGGAACGGGCTCGGGACCGGGAGCCATGAAGTTGTCCGGGAAATTACCCCGCATTCCCGGAGGGCGGTTATCGATGCAGATGCCCTCCGTCTCCCTTTGCCTGCCGCACGTGAAGAGACGATCTACACCCCCCACGCCGGGGAATTTGCACGGATCAGTGGCATTCACCTGCCTGATGATACTGCCGGCCGGGCCCGGGCCGCCCGGGGTGCCGGCATCAAAGGCACGCTTCTTTTAAAGGGTCACATCGATGTAATCACGGACGGGGACCGGGTCCGGTTCAACCGGACAGGTCACCCGGCAATGACGGTCGGGGGAACCGGGGATGTCCTCGCCGGTATGTGCGGGGCTCTTCTCTGCCAGCTGCCCGCCTTTGAAGCGGCATGTATCGCTGCATATGCGAACGGAAAAGCTGGCGAGATGGTAGCGGCAAACCATGGTGGGGGGATGCTTGCGTCCGATCTTGTAGACAAAATTCCTGGAATTTTGTTTGACAGAGGTAAATAATGGCGGAATTTTCACACATACAGGATGATAAGGCTCAGATGGTGGATATCAGCGGAAAGGGGGACGTCACCCGTGAAGCGACTGCCGCCGGGAAGATTTACCTGCGGGAAGAGACCCTTACCGCTATCCGCGAGGGAACCGTTGTGAAGGGAAATGTCCTTGCTACGGCCCGGGTCGCTGCTACCATGGCGGTCAAGAATACATCGAACCTGATCCCCATGTGCCATCCTATCCCCATCAGTTCGGTCTCGGTGGATTTTTCTGAATGCAGGGAATTCATCGAAGCAACGGTCCGGGTGAAGATGACCGGGAAGACCGGAGTAGAAATGGAGGCGCTTACCGGTGTGTCTGTTGCCCTGCTGACGATATGGGACATGGTCAAGTCAGCTGAAAAGGATAGAGATGGGCAGTACCCGGTGACAGCTATCACGGATATCCGGGTGCTGGAGAAAAAGAAAGGATCCTGAACGTTTAGCCCGTCTTACCGGATATCTAACTTATGAAAAATTACGAACTGGCTCATTTTTCGGGTCTCTTCAGCCTGAAAAAACCCGGCGTACTTTTAATACCCTCCCGGTCGTAGTATATGGGAATGCGGGATTTTGTCCCGTGTGAAAAGGAATGTAGCCCTCTTTGGGCCGAACCTTAGGAGAAAATCATGGTAAAGTCAATGTACGCCTTCGTCAGGGAGGCATGGAAAGTACCGGCAGACAGCGGGGTCAAGGAGCTCCTCTGGAACCGCATGCAGGAATGGCGCCGTGAAGGCAGTGTCGTGCGCATCGAGCGCCCGACCCGTATCGACCGCGCACGCTCGCTCGGCTACAAGGCAAAACAGGGCATCGCCGTTGCACGCGTCCAGGTACGCCGCGGTGGCCGCCGGGCATCCCGGTACGTCCGCGCACGCCGTTCAGCCCGGATGGGTAAGAACAAGCTCACCGCAGGAAAGAGCATCCAGAGGATCGCAGAAGAGCGCGCCTCGAAGAAATTCCCGAACATGGAAGTGCTCAACTCCTACTGGGTCGGACAGGACGGGAAGCTGAAATATTACGAAGTTATCCTCGTTGACGGTCACCACCCCTCGATCCGTGCAGACAAGAACCTTGCATGGATGGCAGACCCGGTACACCGCGGTCGTGCTGAGCGCGGTAAGACCTCTGCCGGTATGAAAGGCAGGGGTATGATGTACCGCGGCAAAGGTACCGAGAAGACCCGCCCGAGCATTCGCTCTCACGCGAACCAGGGCAAATAATCTTATTCTCTTTTTACGCAAACGTTAGCTCATGAAGATCACCGATGGCTGTGTATGCCCGTATCCGCTTGGCGACTCATCGGTGCGGCGGTTGGCGCTTGAAGCCGGTGAACTTGGCTTTGATAGTATCGTTGCGATTGATGCCGTGCCCGGGGAGTACGCCGGCGTAGAGATTATCGGGGGCACCCTTATCCGGGACCGCTTGGCCCGGGAAGTCATCAATAAGGTCAAGCGGTCACGGGGCTCGGGAAGGGTCATATCTGTCATCGCCGGGGATAATGCGTTCAACCGTGCAGTTATCGGGGTCAACGGTGTTCATTGCCTGACAGGAATTCACACCGCTGACAAGAAAGCATTTGATCACGTGACCGCAAAGATGGCAGCGGACAATGGTGTCGCGCTTGATCTCGATCTCTCACCCATTATATCCGGGCGTGGGATTGGACGCCAGCGGGCGATGCACCGGTACCGGGAAATCCTGATGTTTGCCGGCCGGTTCGGGTTCCCGGTCACCCTGTCAACTCATGCCCGTTCCATCCTTGAGATGCGGTCGGTACGAGAGATCACGGGCCTTTGCTCCCTCATTGGGATGGATGAACCGGATGTGGAGCAGGCGTTTGACGGTACTGGAAAGGTAACAGAACCGCGGAATATGGCCGTGAAGGTGATCCGGTGAGTACCCGTCCCCCGACAATGCGCGAGAAGAAGCGGTACCTTCTTGCCCGGATCGAGCCGGCTGATGCGGTTCCCGAGCAGAAAGATCTTTATTATGCTATATCGGATGCCATCACCTCAATCTGGGGGGACATCGAGGCGGCAGTTGTGGCACAGGCTGTTGTTGCGGCCGAAAAGGGGCATGTGATTATCCGGTGCCGGCGAGGGGCAGAATGGAAACTGGCGCTCGCCCTGTCAACCGTTAATTCATGCAGGGATCTCCGGATTGCCCTGCGACCCGTTGCGTTGTCCGGAACAATGGCCAGTCTCCGGCAACGGATCCATGACGGGACTACGAAGAGTGATCCCGGGGCGAAAAGTTCCGGGAAACCGGGTCCCGTTGAAAGCAGGGAAGTACGGGAAGATCCGGAAATTTCCTTTGCAGGCAAAAAATTTATGCCAATGCACTGCGAGGGGAAGAAAGTTAATTTAATTGAAAAGGGATTTAAAAATACAAACCGATTGTTCTTGACAAGCGAAGATTTGGAGGAATCATAATGCAACCACAATATCAGATGGGATATGACCGGGCGATTACCGTTTTTTCGCCCGACGGAAGGCTGTACCAGGTGGAATATGCCCGGGAAGCCGTAAAGCGCGGGACGACCGCAGTCGGTATCAAGGCAAAAGACGGGATTGTTCTTATCGTCGATAAGCGTGTCAGCTCTAAGCTCCTCGAAGCCTCGTCAATAGAGAAGATTTTTAAGATTGACGACCACATCGGTGTGGCATCGTCGGGGCTTGTTGGCGACGCACGGGCACTAGTCGACCGGGCACGGGTCGAATGCCAGATCAACCGGGTCTCGTACGATGAGAAGATCGAGGTTGAGGCACTGGCAAAGAAACTCTGCGATCACATGCAGACCCTCACCCAGTACGGTGGTATCCGCCCCTATGGTACGGCACTTCTTATTGCCGGTGTCAGCGATGGTGAATGCCGCCTTTTCGAGACCGATCCTTCCGGGACGCTTCTTGAGTACAAGGCGACCGGTATCGGTATCGGGCGCCCTGCTGCAATGAAGGTCTTTGAAGAGGAGTATAATCCCGAGACGCTCATGAAGGATGCAATCCTCCTCGGTCTCAAGGCACTCCACTCTGCAACTGAAGGCAAGTTCGACGTGGACACGGTCGAGATCGGTGTCATTGCAAAGGACAACCCGGTCTTCCGCAAGATGAGCCGCGAGGAAGTCGCAACCTACGTCGGACAATTCAAGCAGTGATCCAGAATGATACCGCTCGATAACGCAGTGGTAGCACGGCTCGAAAGTTTCGGCGAACGGTTCGAGATCCTTGTCGATCCCAACCAGGCAGCGCTCGTGCGGCAGGGACAGCCGGTTGAGATCGAGGATGTCGTTGCCGCGCTCAATGTCTTTGGGAATGCCTCGAAAGCGACCCGGGCATCTGATGAGGCGCTGATGAAAGTCTTCCATACCACCGATTTTGACACGGTGGCACGGAAGATCATCGAGAAAGGCGAGATCCACCTCACGGCGGAACAGCGGAAGCATATGGTCGAGGAGAAGCGCCGGCAGGTTATTACTTTTATCTCGCGGAACGCGGTTAACCCCCAGACCGGGCACCCCCATCCCCCCCAGCGCATCGAAATGGCGATGGAAGAAGCCCGGGTCAATATCGATCCGTTCAAGCATCTTGACGAACAGGTCAAAGAGGTTGTCAAGGCTTTGCGCCCGATCCTACCCATCCGGTTCGAAGAACTCCGGCTCGCGATAAAGATCCCGCCTGACTTTGCGGCAAAAGCTTACGGGGATATTGCAGCCGGTTCGACCATGGAAAAGGACGAATGGTTAAAAGACGGCTCATGGGTCTGTGTAGTACGAATCCCGGCCGGGATCCAGGTCGAGATCTACGATCTCATCAACAAGCTCTCAAAAGGGGAAGGACAGGTCAAGATCCTCAATCAAGTATATTAGCCGAGAGAACAAATTAAAGAAGACAGATCGCGAGAGGATTTTAACATGGCAAAATCGTCAACTCACAAGGCAAAGGGAAAAGTCACCGGCAGTGCCGGTCGTTTCGGCTGCAGGTACGGAAGATTCGTGCGCAAGCGAGTAGCCGAGATCGAGGCTATTTCAGGGAAGCTCCACCGCTGCCCCAAGTGCGACATGGAATCGGTTTCACGAATGGGCACCGGTATCTGGGGATGCCGGAAATGCGGGTACAAGTTTGCCGGTGGTACCTACCAGCCACAGACCCCTGCAATGAAGATCGTCCAGCGGGCAATCGACCGGACCATCGCAGAAAGCCGCAAGTAAGGCAAAGGATCCAGAATGGCAAGTTCATACAAGTGCGCACGGTGCAAACAGAAAGTTGAGATCGATGTCAACGTACGGTGCCCCTACTGTGGACACCGGATCCTCTTCAAAGAGCGCGGCGCGGCAATCAAGGAACTCAAGTCCCGGTAGCCGGGGCGAGAGACCGGATCTACCCGGTTTACCAATATTTATGCTCTGTAGAAAACCTCTTCAAAATCGACGGCACCATGGACCGAAAGATCTAAGGTACATTGTCTCCATACTAGAGTGTGTGCTCAAAAAGTACAGAGACTAGTAAGAAATCGACGAGCCGGAATATCAGGTTTATCCGAGCAGCGATTTCGATCGTGAAAGCAATACGACTCAGTCCGTATTCCTGTAAATATTCGAAAAAGATCTACACCCGGTATCAACTTCTCGTCCTGATTCTCTTCAAAGACTATCGGAATCAGCATTATCGCGAATTTGTTGAAGATATCGGAGACATGGAGTCGATCCAAAAGGAGTTGGAACTATCAGTCGTCCCTCATTTCACGACTCTTCAGAAATTCTTCTGTCGGATAAAAACCCTGTACCTCCGCTACGCATTCAGGAAAACGACGAGTCTGTTCTATTCCAACGATGATCCAATTGCGATTACCGCTGTCGATTCGTCCGGGTTTACCAGCGGATATTCGAGTCACTATTACTCAGCCAGAACCGGCAAAATCCGAAAACATTTCCTGAAAACTTCGATCTCGGTTGACACCGACACACAAGCGATCACCGGATTCATCACTTCGAAAAGCCGAGTTCACGATACCCGGCATGCAGCCAGGTTACTCCCACAATGTCACAAGATACGACGGTCAGAGTGTTACGTTATGGATCGGGGATACGACTCCGAAGCGATTCATCGTCAGGTTCGGGAGGAACTGCTCGCTGACTCCATCATCCCGATCCGTTCCTGGAACAATCAGATTATCGGAGGAAAGTACCGAAACGAGATGGCTGGAGAATTCGATGATACCAGATACCGGAGAAGACAACTTGTCGAGAACAAGTTCTCTGTCCTGAAAAGAAAGTTCGGTGGCGATCTAAAGGCTCGAATATTCTCAATTCAGAGAAAGGAAATCGCAGGGAAAATGATTGTTTGTAACATCCACAAGTTCTTACAATTTCTCGTCATGGAGGTTTTCTACAGAGCAAAAATTTTATGAAAACAAACGACGACTCATGGCAAAAGAGGGCATGCGCCAATGGGGAGCTGCTCGAGCGGGAGATAAGCAGCCTCGAAGGGCTTCTCGTCCCGATACGGGAGAAACATCCCATTATTACAAAATACCAGGATTTCTGGAACCAGGCAAAGCAGATATCCAATGCCTTCAGGAACCTGAAACCTTTGTCCCCGGAAGACCGGGACCGTCTCTGGAAAAAATTCTCGGCTTTCTGCGAAGAGGCCAAGGCAGGCCAACAATCCGAGTACCACGAGCTTGAATCCCTGTCAAAGGGCCATTGCGATGAGATCATGACGCTTCTCAAAGCCGCGCCCGCGGGTTCCGGTGCGCAGTGTGCCGATCTGGAAACAATACTGGCTCATGGACACTCTCTCCAATTGGCAGCAGAACTGTTGGGACGGTATAAACATGAGATGATTGCCCGGCACAAGAAGCAGTGTTTTGGGAGTATCCAGCAGCATCGCAAAGCCCTTGATGAAATCTGGAACTCGCTTATTCCGGAAAAGAACCGGCAGTATCCCGGAAAAGTTCTGGCGCAGCGGAAGAACCTGGAAAAAAATTACGAGCGGTACCGGAAAGCTGCAGAAGCGCGGGATCATTTCCAGGGGATTGTTGACGATCTGAAACAAAGGATTGCAACCGCCTGGACGGAAGAATGGCGGGCGGATGCCATCCGGCGGGTTGTTCAAACCGAACGCCGGATCGGGGAGATCGATGAAGACATCAGGAAGCTGGAGGAATGGATAGAGAAAGACAGTCTGGCCCTGTGCGAAAAATAACGGCATTGTTCTGCGATACCGGAATATTCGCAATCCACGCCGGAACGGAAATTTTTACGAACTCTGGCGTGGTGCATCCGAAACAAACCAATCACTGTCATTATCTCCGGCTCGCAGTTCCGGGATATCCGATACTCCCGGGCTCTGGTCGAGTTTCTGGTATCATATGGAAGGGAATTTCAAGAAGGACGCAACCATGCTAACCGGGAGAAAACAGGCATATGGCAACCGATCCCGTGTGTTTAGCGATTATTGACGATGACAAGGTGAAGTTCAGGAGCACGTACCGGGACACGGAATACGCGTTCTGCTGCGATTACTGCAGGAAGCAGTTCGAAGAGAACCCGAAACGGTACTCCCGTATCGCACATGAGATCAGTGTGGACCTGAACCACATGTCGTAAGAATCTTTTTTAATCTTCTAAAATCTCTCTTTTCACTCTTCTCTGAGAGAGAATCGGGAAGAATTTCTCTTTTCCGGATAGTAATTCACCCGGCTTTTTCTTCCGGTAATGCCCGAAAATGTTCTGCCCGCTTCAGGTTCAGCCCTGCAATAATCTGACCACCGGAATCGGGCAGATTTTTTTATCCCGGCCTGTGGCCGCCTGAATGGTCCAAAAAAAAAGAGTTCAGATGAAGAGCAGCGCAAGCACGAGCGTCAGCGTAGCGAGGAGCTTGATGAGCACGTGGAGCGATGGGCCGGCAGTATCCTTGAACGGGTCGCCAACGGTATCGCCGATGACTGCTGCCTTGTGGGCCTCGCTCTTCTTGCCGCCGTGTACACCGGTCTCGATGTATTTCTTGGCATTGTCCCATGCACCACCGCTGTTGTTGAGGATGAGTGCGAGGAGGATGCCGGTGATGGTTGCTACCATGAGGAAGCCGGCAAGGGCCTCGTGCTTCATGGTGATACCGATGATGATCGGGAAGAGGATCACGAGTGCGCCCGGAAGGACCATGTTCTTCAGCGCGCCCTGGGTCGTGATATCGATGACGCGGGCATAGTCAGGCTTCTTGGTGCCTGCCATGATTGCCGGGTCCCTGAACTGGACACGGACCTCTTCGATAACATATTGTGCAGTCTTGGAGACTGCGCGGATGGCGAGGCTTGCAAAGAGGAAGACGAGCATCGCGCCGATGAGCGCCCCGACAAAGACACTGATGTTTGCGAGGTTGACGATGTCAAATGCCTTGTTGGTGAGCTTGGCAATATCGGCCATGTAGGCGTTGAAGAGGAGGAATACCGCGAGCGAGGCGCTGCCAATGGCATATCCCTTGGTGAGAGCCTTTGTTGTGTTACCGGCCGCATCGAGTTTGTCCATGCGGTGCCTGACTTCGTCAGGGGCCTGGCTCATCTCGACGATACCGCCGGCATTGTCGGCGATGGGGCCGAAGGTGTCCATCGTGAGGACGTACGCACAGACCATCAGCATACCAATGGTTGCAACGGCAGTACCATAGAGGCCACCCTGCGGTACACCGGTCATGGTTCCGCACCAGTATGAGATCAGGAGCGAGACGCCGATGAGAATTGCCGGGACAAAGGTGGTCTCAAGACCTACCGAGAATCCCATGATGATGTTGGTCCCTGCGCCGGTCTCAGAGGAATTGGCAATGTCCTGCACCGGCCGGTAGTGGTGGTCGGTGTAGTAGAGCGTGACCCTGAGGAAAGCGACAGAAAGGGCAATACCCACAAGACCAGCAATGACGAAGTAGATCCAGCCGGGTGTGGCACCGAGGAGGTAATAGACCCCGCCGGCAAGGAAGATCGCCGAGATGATCGCGGTGATGTAGTATCCGCGGTTCATGGCGTCCATCGGGTCGGCCCCATCTTTTCCCTTGACGGAGAGGATACCGATCATGCTCGCAAGGAGACCGAGCGAACACATGACGATCGGGAAGAGGATACCGTTAACCCCGAAGATCGGGAAGAGCGCAACACCGAGGATCATTGCACCGATGTTCTCGGCAGCAGTGGACTCGAAGAGATCTGCGCCACGTCCTGCACAGTCACCGACGTTGTCACCGACAAGGTCTGCGATGGTGGCCGGGTTCCGGACATCGTCCTCAGGGATACCGGCTTCGACCTTGCCGACAATGTCTGCACCGACATCCGCGGCTTTCGTGTAGATACCGCCACCGAGCTGGGCGAAGAGTGCCACGAACGAGGCACCGAAGGCGAAGCCGATGATAACAAACGGGGTGTGGGTCGGGTCTGCACCGAGGGCGATGTACGTCAGCGAGACGCCGAGGAGCGACATCGAGGTGATGATAAGACCGGAGATGGCCCCGCCACGGAACGAGAAGTCGAGTGCCTTACCGTCGCTGGTCTGGGCCGCGGATGCCGTGCGGATGTTTGTCCGCACCGCAATCCACATTGCGACGACACCGGCAACCGCGCTGCAGGCAGCACCGATAACGAATGCACCTGCGGTTGCGAGCGCAATTTCCTTTTGGCCCGTGAAATAGTAGACAGCAAAGATCGCCACTGCGCCCACAATGGCGAGAATGGCGATAGTCGAATACTGACGTTTGATGAATGCTTCCGCACCCACCCGGATCGCATCAGCGACCTCACGCATCTTTGGCGTACCCTCATCCTGCGAGAGGAGATTACGCGTCAGGATTGCTGCAAGGCCGAGTGCGATGATACAGATCGCAATCACGATGAGTAATACAATATCGATCATTCCTTAACCTCCCCGATACGCCGCCATTCCTGAATCAGCGACCACAAAGCCCATCATCATCTTTTTTTGACCCGGGCCGGATTCAGTTTCGGAGCGACGCAATCAAGGTATGATATATTCCGGTGGCAGAGAGGCCTGCACGGATGACCCATAGAAAGGGCATGGCAGGTCCGTGACTCTTGCCAGAAACCTTCCGCTAACCAACCCTTCCTAAGTCAGTAATGAGTTCAATTCCGGGACATTAAACACTTATCATTCGCAGGAAGGGGAAAAATACCTGCATATCCGGCTCGGAATAGCATTACAACGACGGACCGTCGATTTTCCGCTCCGCGGTTTGGCCGGCCGGACCATCAGCCTGACACTCAATTCACTATGATTAATACTAATAAATTCGCATATTCAATGAAGGAGGACAGCGAGTGCAAATCGTACAGCTCATACTGTTCCTCATCCTCTTCCCGCTTGTCACGGCAGTTTTCATGCTTCTTGTCGGGAAAGATGCGGAACGCAGATGGATTGTCAAACTATCCGCGCTGGTTACCGGTGCGGTCCTTGTATATCTGTTAATTACGGGATTCGATAAGGGAACCCTGTTTTTTGATATCGGTGGGGGACCGATCGGCTTGCTGATGTTTGCGATCGAACTTGCGGTCGCGGCCTTCATCCTGTACATGGGTGTCAGGTACAAAAATTACCTTGTTGTTGGCCTGATCATCCTGCAGACCCTGATCATGGTAGCCTTCGAGACCCTGTTCGCGGGAAAAGTGGAGGTCATCTCCAACCTCTTCGTCGACCAGTTCTCGATCATCATGGCGCTCATCATCGGGATCATCGGGAGCCTCATCTGCGTGTATGCAATCGGGTACATGAGGCATTTCCACGAGCACCATTCCAATATCCCGGACAAACAGAACCGGTTTTTTTTCATCCTGTTTGTCTTTATCGCAGCGATGTTCGGGCTGGTCTTCTCGAACAATATCATCTGGGTGTACTTCTTCTGGGAGATAACAACCCTCTGTTCGTTCCTGCTCATCGGGTACACGAAGACTGAGGAGGCTACGAAGAACGCGTTCACTGCGCTGTGGATGAACCTGCTCGGCGGAGTCGCGTTCTCCGTCGCGATCCTCTACCTTGCGACACTCGGGGGAGGGGTCCTGGGGCTCGACCAGCTGCTTGCGTCCGGGAAGGCGATCGCCCTGATCCCCGCAGCGCTCATCGGGTTTGCGGGTCTCACGAAAGCAGCCCAGCTCCCGTTCTCGTCATGGCTTGTCGGTGCGATGGTTGCCCCGACGCCGGTCTCCGCGCTCCTTCACTCGAGCACCATGGTGAAGGCCGGGGTCTATATCATCGTCCGGCTCGCCCCCATCTTCCAGTCATCGGTGACCGGGTATGCCCTGGCACTTGTCGGGGCGACGACCTTCCTGCTCGCTTCGGGGATTGCCGTTTCCCAGACAAACGCGAAGCGGGTGCTCGCCTACTCGACCATCGCTAACCTCGGCTTGATCGTTGCCTGCGCTGGTATAGGTACGTATGAGGCGATCTGGGCAGCAATCCTGCTGATCATCTTCCACGCGATCTCCAAGTCGCTCCTCTTCATGAGCGTGGGAACCGCGGAGCACCATATATCCAGCCGGGACATCGAGAACATGCACGGCCTTATCAACCGGATGCCCCGGGTCGCCGCGATGATGGTGATCGGCATCGCCGGTATGTTCCTCGCACCGTTCGGTATGCTGATCTCCAAGTGGGTCGCGATCCGGGCATTCATCGATGCACCGTTCGGGTTCATCTTCGTCATCATCCTCGCATTCGGGAGCGCCATCACCGTCTTCTTCTGGGCGAAATGGATGGGCAAGATTATATCGGTAACCCCCGACAGCGAGAATATCGAAGGGACGGTGGACAGGAGCGAGTGGATAGCGCTCGTCCTGGTGGCCGGTGGCTCGATCGTAACCACCTTTATCTTCCCGCTCATCTCTGCGTTCCTTGTCGAACCGTTCCTCATCGCGAAGTACGGCGCTTCAACGCAGCTTTCGCAGTATAACATCACGATCATGATCATGATGCTCGTCCTGATTGTGGTCCTCCCCTTAAGTGTCCTCCTCCCGCACCGGAAACACCGGCATGCATCAGTCTACATGGGCGGGGTGACAACCGACGCGAACCTCCAATTCACCGGCTCCCTTGGCATAAAGCGGCAGGTCGAACTCTCCAACTACTATCTTGAGAGCATCTTTGGCGAGAAGAAATTGAAAACGCTCGGCATCTCCATCTGCACATTAATCATCGCCATCATGTTCATCGCCGTCATCGCAGGGAGGGTGATCTCATGATATCTCTCGTCTGGGCAATCGTCTTCATTCTCCTGGCACCGGTTGCAGGAGGTCTTATCGCCGGTATCGACCGGAAGATAACCGCACGGATGCAGGGCAGGTACGGGCCGCCGATCCTCCAGCCGTTCTACGATGTAGGCAAGCTCTTCGAGAAGGAGCACATCGTCGTGAACGAGACGCAGATCTTCTATGTCATCTGCTACTTCGTCTTCATGGTCTTTACCGGGGCGCTCTTCTTCTCCGGGTCTGACCTCCTGCTGACGATCTTCGCACTCACGCTCGCCCAGATCTTCCTCGTGCTCGGGGCCTATGCAACCTATTCCCCGTTCAGCCACGTGGGGGCAGAGCGGGAACTCATCCAGATCATGGCATACGAACCGATGGTGATCCTCGCGGCGGTCGGGATGTACATGGTGACGCGGAGCTTCAACGTGAGCGACATCGCGGCGTCTTCTCTACCGGTTGTCCTCTTCATCCCGGGCATCTTCCTCGGGTTCCTCTACGTCTTGACCATCAAGCTCCGCAAGTCACCGTTCGATATCTCGACCTCGCCCCATGCCCACCAGGAGATCGTCAAGGGAGTAACTACCGAATTCTCCGGCCCCTCACTCGGGCTGATCGAGATTACCCACTGGTACGAGACGGTCTTCCTCCTCGGTTTTGTCTACCTGTTCTTCGGGTGGAACCCGCTCATCGCGGTTATCGCGGTCGCCATTATCTACCTGCTTGAGATTCTCATCGACAACACCAATGCGAGGGTGAAGTGGCAGCTTGCCATGAAGAGCTCGTGGGCGATTGCCGCAATAGTCGGGGTGGTAAACCTTGGAGCACTATATTTCCTCATGGGGGTGTGAGCGATGGCTTACCTGAAAAAATCACCATGGATCATTCATTACGACGCATCGAGCTGTAACGGGTGCGATATCGAGATACTGGCCTGCTTAACACCGATGTACGATGTCGAGCGGTTCGGCATCATCAACACGGGAAACCCGAAACACGCCGATATCTTCGTTGTCACGGGAAGTGTCAACGAACAGAACCGGGATGTCATTCTCAACATCTATAACCAGATGCCGGGCCCGAAGGCCGTAGTAGCCGTCGGTATCTGCGCGACCTCTGCCGGAGTCTTCCGGGAATGCTACAACGTTATGGGCGGCATCGACACGATCCTCCCGGTCGATGTCTACGTTCCCGGCTGTGCAGCCCGGCCCGAGTCGATCATCGACGGGATTGTCACCGCGTGGGGCATCCTTGAGGAGAAACGAAAGACCATGAAGCCAGCCGCTGACCTGGCGCTGCCGGAAAGGCCCGGGATTGATACCGCTCCTGCCGGAGGTGCACAATGAGCTTTGAAAAAGAGACCCTCATACAAATAGAGATCGGCGAGCTGCTGGCGAAGACCGAACGGTACAAGAAAGACGGGAACCGCCTCGTTCAGATCGGGTGCACGAAAGTCGGTGATCTCTACGAGATCAACTACTCGTTCGACAAGGACTTCGTATTCCAGACGATCAGGATAACCATCTCCCAGGCCACGGAGCTTCCGAGCATCAGCGGGATCTACTGGGGCTCGTTTGTATACGAGAACGAGATCCATGACCTGTATGGCATCACTGTCACCGGCATGAACGTTGATTTCAAGGGAACATTCTACCGGACTACGATCAAATATCCCTTCAGTTCAGTCGCGGTTAAGGAGGACAACCCATGCCTAAACAAGTGATAATTCCCTTTGGTCCCCAGCACCCGGTCCTCCCGGAGCCCCTCCACCTCGATCTCGTGCTTGAAGACGAGACCGTTGTCGATGTTCTCCCGTCAATTGGCTACGTGCACCGGGGTCTTGAGAAACTCGTCGAGAAGCGCGAGTATACCGAGTACGTCTTTGTCGCTGAACGGATCTGCGGCATCTGCAGCTACATCCACAGCAACACCTATGTCAGCGGCGTTGAACAGATCATGGGCCTCGAAGTCCCCGAGCGGGCACAGTACCTCCGGACCATCTGGTCGGAGTTATCGAGGCTTCACTCCCACCTCCTCTGGCTCGGACTTTTCGCCGACGGTCTCGGGTTTGAGAGCGTCTTCATGAACGCCTGGAAACTCCGGGAGCATGTTCTCGACGAGCTCGAAGCAACCACCGGGGGCCGGGTCATCCAGGGCGTCAACAAGGTCGGTGGCGTCCGGCGTGATATCAGCCCGGAGAAACTGGACGAGATGGTAAAGGGCTTAAAAGAGATGGAGAAGGATCTCCAGCGCCTCACCAACGTCTTCCTGTACGACAAGTCCATCGCGAGCCGGCTGAAAGGTGTGGGCGTACTCAGCAAAGAGGACGCGTACTATCTTGGCGCGGTAGGTCCTACCGCCCGGGGGAGCGGGGTTGCAATAGACCTCCGGCAGACCGGGTACAATGTATACGACAAGATCAATTTCCGGCCGGTTGTCGAGATGGAAGGCGACAGCTATGCCCGGTGCATTGTCCGGGCAAAGGAGATGTTCACCTCGATCGATATCATCGAGCAGTGCGTGAAGAAGATCCCCGACGGGCCGGTCGATATGAAGGTTACCGGGGCCCCGAATGGTGAATTTTTCGCCCGTGCCGAGCAGCCCCGGGGGGAGGTCATCCACTACATCAAGGGTAACGGGACGAAGCATCTTGTCCGGCACCGGGTGCGCACCCCGACGTTTACGAACATCCCCCCGCTGGTCAGGCTCCTCAAGGGTGTCCAGCTCGCTGATGTCCCGGTTGTCGTGCTGACCATCGATCCCTGTATCGGCTGCGCGGAGAGGTGAGGTGATCTATGACGTTCTTTGAGATGACCGGAACCGTTCTCCGGAGCCTGCTGAAAAAACCTTCGACCTTGATGTACCCGGTCCGGCCGGGGAAGAAGACATCCTTAAGCCGCGGCCATGTGACCATCGACCCGGAAAACTGCATCCTCTGCCGGTCCTGCCAGCGCAAGTGCCCGACCGGTGCGATCTGTGTCGAGGTCAAGGAGAAGAGCTGGCAGATCGACCGGCTCCGGTGCGTGGTCTGCAATGCGTGCGTCGAAGTCTGCCCGACAAAATGTCTCACCATGGATACACAGTATACTCCTCCCATGACTACCCGTGCAGGCATTTACAAGACGCCGGTCGCGGGCCCGAAGAAGAAGGCTCCCGCAGCCACGGCACCAGCAGCTCCTGCAGCTCCCGGAGTCCCGGCAGGTGGGGCACCCGCCGAACCGGCAAAAGAATAATTTTTTCACGCTGAAAGATCTGAAAGAGCGATCGTAAATTTTCGAAATTGAGATGCCATGAGCTGATGGCAAACGGCTCTCTCTTGGTGCTTGCTTAAGGAAGAGCCGGCACAACGTTTCGGAACCCGGGCCGGCCCGGGCCATGGGACCCCCCCCTGCCCGGTTTTTACAACACCCCCCCTCCACCCCCTCCCGGAAATTTTTGCCGACCCCCCTCCCCCCTGGGGGGAGAGGGAATCATCAGACCGGGGTCAAAAAAGGGTTTGGCGGTATTCCCGCGGGAGAAGCCCGGGTTTAACGTATTCCTGTCCCGTCACAAACCGGATCCGCGAAGCCTGCCACTGCTGAAGATGATACGAGAGACGCGGGATTTGGATACTAATTCAGGAACGTGAACGTCTCCGGCTGAAGTGTCTGGAGATCGACAACAACAGCCTGCGCAGGTGTCGGGTTGACGTTCATCTGCTTCTGGAACTTGGTCTGGGACTGCCAGGTGCCGGCATTAATGCCGAGGACGCCCCGGTACTGGGTGATCCCCCGGATATGGACATGCCCGGTATGCAGGATCTCCGGCAGCGGGTCGATAATGAGCCGGTCGGTCTTGCCAGCCGCAATGGGTGTCCTGCGGCCGTAAGCAGGGGCGAGGTGGCGGCGCTGGAGGATCTCCTGCATCATCTCCCCGCTTTTATCATAGCTGGCGCCCGGGATCAACCCGATCATGTCATCGATCGACCTCCCGTGATACATCAGCACCCGGACTCCCTGGAGATTGACAAGCGCGGGGTTCTCAACCTGCATGCAGTTCTTCGGGAACTTCTTCGTAAACTGCTCAGGGATGACCGGTTGCGGCTCTGCGCCCCTCACGACGTCGTGGTTACCGGGTGAGACGATGATGGTAATCCGGGACGGGAGATCAGCCATCATCTCACCGAAGGCATCGTACTGCTCGTAGATGTTCTTAATCGTCAGCTCGGTCTCCTGCCCGGGATAAATACCGATCCCATCGACAAGGTCACCGGCTATCAGGAGGTAGGTAATATCCGATTCATGGAGCCAGTCAGCGAACCGGTGCCAGCAGTCGGCAAGGAAGGTGTCGCTGCCCACGTGAACGTCGGATATGAAAGCGGCTTTTCCGGGCCGGTCGCTCAGGAACGGCTTGTTGTCGATCCGGATATCCGGCCGGTAGAGGGTATCGGCAAAGAAGAGTTTCCCGTCGCTCGAGAGTTTTCCTTTGACCCCGATAACCTCGTCCGGGATAAGCCGTTCGGCATCGGCAAAGACCGGCCGGTCCTTCCGGAAGAGGACCGAGATGTTGGCAGTCGAGTCCTCGAGATCGGCTATACGGTGGCCGTTTGTCGTGGTCTTGACCTCGGTAACCATTCCGATAACGGTTGCGTCTTCCAGCCGGTACCGGGCCGACCGGGTGAGCCCCTCCATTGGCATGACGCTGGTCCGGTTCCGGATCATGTTGCCGAGCCGGCTGAACCGGTCCCGGAAATAGTGAAGATAATCGGCGGAGCCGGCAACCGGTCCCGCGGACCCCGCAAGCCCGCTCACGACTTCAACGGAAGGGTCGGCGAGGAACCTGGTCCCGTCCCGGGTGGAGTTCATGCCCGGGATGTGTTTTGCCGAGACGACGATCGCGTCCGGGGGGACAACGGCGATGATGCGCTCGATCAGCCCGGGCTCGTCCTGCTCCTGGATGTAGCGCACCACATCGGGGTGCACCTGGAGCCGGGTATCGAGGAACCGGTGGGTGATCTCCCGCGCATCAAGCATGGAATGTAGTTCGCACCCGGAGAAAATATAGCATGATGTTCTGACACCGTGGGGTTGCAATACGTCGCAGGTTTGAGACCCTGGTGCAACCATGATTCCCTTTATTCCCCGTGCACCAATAGTACAGCAAACATAGTTCAACAAACATAGTACAGCAAACGTCTCTGGATAATCCCATGTACGATCTTCTCCCGATGCTGGCACTTGGTTTTGTCATTGGACTCAGCGGAGCCCTTGCCCCCGGCCCCACGCTGGTTGCGACCATCAAAGCCTCTCTCTCCGGTGACTGGACGACCGGGCTCAAGATCTCCCTCGGTCACATCATTGTCGAATCCGTCATCTTTATCCTGATCGTCATGGGACTTGCGAGCTTCGCTCTTCCGTACACACAAGCAATTGCGGGGATCGGCGGGATCGCCCTGGTTGCCTTCGGCCTTCTCACGATCCGGGGGAGCAGCTCGGTGACGATGGCCGTAACGGGCGACACCTCCGCGTCAAACCCCGTTGTCGCGGGGATTGTCACCAGTGCAGCAAACCCGTACTTCTGGATCTGGTGGCTCTCGATCGGGGGTACTATGGTGATTACCGGGCTGCAGGGCGGTATCGTGCTTGCTGGGGCCTTCATGATCGGCCACTGGAGCGCCGATACCGGGTGGTTTACCCTCGTCTCGGCAAGTATCTCGCGGGGCAAAGCGATCCTCCCCGACACGGTTTACCGGAACGTTATTGCTGCCTGCGGGATCGTGCTCATCATCTTTGGCGTATACTATCTCTCCCGCATCTTTTCGTGAGAAGGTTGTGAGTGGTCAATCCCATGAAGGATTGTGAAGGGTTAAACCCTATAACAAAAACATAGAATACAGGACGAAAATAATGGCTGAAAAAGAGGGAAAGCGGAATATCCGTACATTGATTGAGCAGTTCCGTACAAGCGAGCACTGGGCGGTATCCCTTGCACGGGACGCACTCTGGCTCGTCGCCGTGGTTGGTGGTGTTGCGCTTGCCCTGTACCTTATCTGCGGCACCTGGCCGGCTGTCGTGACCATAGAATCAAAGAGCATGGACCCGCACATGAAAGTCGGGGATCTTGTCGTGGTCGTGCAGAAGGACCGGTACGGGGCGTTCCAGACCTGGCTTGACGGGACGCAGTCCGGGTATATGAAATACGAGGAGTTCGGGGATGTCATCATCTACAGGCCAAACGGTCTCTCAAATGTCCATCCCATCATCCACCGGGCAATACAATACGTTGACGGTTCACCGGTGACCGAGATCAAGGGGCACAAGCTCATCGGGAATTATACCCCGCCCCATCCCGGTTATATCACGTGGGGGGACAACAACGTGTATCCCGACCAGGGGCAGGCATATCCCAATATCGGGGTCGTCGAACCCGTTAAGGAAGACCGGATCGTGGGAAAAGCTCTCTTTGCCGTTCCCCTTGTCGGTTATCTCCCGCTCAATATCTGGGCTGTGGCCATCGTTGTCATCATCATAATGGTCCTGCATGAACTTTACCTCCGTTCAAAAGAGGATGAATCTCCGGAGACCGGGAGCGTAAATAAGAAGAAGGCCGGGGAGAAGCAACGATGAGGAACCAGGCATGACGTCTCTATCCACGCTTCTTGCCGATGTTTTGGGCGGGCACCGGCTCACCGAACAGGAGGGAACCCGGCTTCTCGAAACCAGGGGCCGTGACGTGCTGAGGGTCGTATCGGCAGCGGATGAGATGAGGGAGCGTAAGGTTGGCGATACCGTAACCTACGTGAGGAACCAGAACCTCCACGTGACAAACATCTGCAAAAACCTCTGCGGGTTCTGCGGTTTTGGCAGGAAATCGACCGATGAAGGGGCCTACTGCCATGATAAAGCGGGGATCCAGGCCCAGGCCCGACTTGCCCATGAACGGAAGGTTACCGAGATCTGCCTCCTCTCCGGTGTCCACCCGGCCTTTAATCTCGATACCTTTGTCGACCTTATCCACTGGGTGCACGAGGCAGCCCCCGGTGTCCATGTCCATGCTTTCAGCCCCGACGAGGTGGCCCATGCGGCAAAGAAGGGTAACATCCCGACGACCGAGGTCATCACCCGGCTCAGGGAGGAAGGACTTGGAACAATCCAGGGAACGGCAGCCGAGATCCTGGTTGATTCCGTGCGTGAAGTTATCTGCCCCCGGAAGGTGCCGACGGCGGACTGGGTGAGGATCATTAAGGAGGCTCACCATCTCGGCCTGCGATCAACGGCGACCATCATGTACGGCTCGTACGAGACTCCGGTCGACCAGGCGGAGCATCTCGGTCTCCTGCGAGCTATCCAGGACGAGACCCGGGGGTTCACCGAGCTGGTCACTCTCCCGTATGTCCATACGAATACCCCGATATTCCAGCAGGGAATCGCCCGGGCCGGTCCAACCGGGAGGGAAGACCTGCTGATGATCGCGGTCTCCCGCCTCTTCCTGGACAACTTCGACAATGTGCAGGTTGCGTGGGGCAAGGTTGGCCTGAAGATGACCCAGCTTGCCCTGCTCTCGGGCGCAAACGATCTCGCCGGGACAATGTTCACGGATGATGTTACCGGTGACGCCGGTGCTTCCGGTTCGGACTACCTTGACCCGAAGGATATGGACCGGATCGTAAAAGATCTCGGGCGGACGCTCCGGCAGAGGACAACGCTCTACGAACTGGTGTGAACCGGCGCGGGCCGGGATGTTTTCCGGTGAACCGTCATCCCCCGGTTCATCCCAACCGTGTCATTTCTCCTTTGTGTTCCGGGGTGATGACAAACTCTTTTTTTGGAATAATTCGTTCAGGCCCGGGTTGGACTTTACCCTAAATATTTACTTCGCAGTCGCTACCCACGCAAGAGCCTTCGCCGGTGACGCACAGGGCCCGGGGGACTGGGGTGTGAGCATCCTCAATCCGGACGCCACACCGGGAACTGTCATGGTATGATCGTTCGGCAGGTTGAGTTTTATCGCTGGCGCAATGAGTGAAAAAAGAATGGGATCATCACTATAAGGTTATTTTTTGCGTAGTTTTATTCCCGTCAGAACAATGAACAGACCAATTGCGATGACAGGAACTATTGGTTCCGCGGGGGTGGTTGTTGTCTGAGGGGATGCCTGAGTTGTCCGGGTCGTTACAGAATAGGAACCGTTGTGAAGATAGAATTGCGGAGGTGGAGACCAATATTCTGCTATCTCAGGTACATGGTCAAAACCACCCCCAGTCCCATATATATTTACTGTGTAGAATGCATCGGGGATAAAATTGACAGACGGGTCTGAAGTATTTATTACGACATACCATTGTGCTGTGGCATTCTCTCTATTAAAAATAGTTGCATTCTGCGTTATTCCTAGAAATTCCCCGTCATTATTTTTTCCAGATGTTGTGTTGCTGGAGGATATTTTAACGGAAATCGTCTCATTTGCATAGACATCCACGGTACCGTTGATGGAAAAATTTTCTCCAAAATAATGATCTTCTATTGGATCTGCATATATTTCAAGGAGGGGGGGAGAGTCCCTGGGGGCAAACCCCTAGGAATGAAAAGGATCTGCCTGTCCGAATCAGAAGGAACGTGCCCCGGGGGGTAATAACATAAACCGATGTTGGCACTGAGAATGAAGAGCAATCCCAGTACTTCTCTAAATTTACCTCCGTGAATTTTGGCAAGTCATCAATACTCTCAACCTCTGATCAACCAAACGGTCGAAGAACAGAAACAAATGAGACAAATTTGAGTTTTTTCCGAATCCCTTCCCAGACCAATAGCCGGAAGAAATCGAAACGGAACAAATCTTCAGCAACGGTTCTTGGTCCTCGTTGAACCTTAGAGAAGAACATCCATTGAAGAGAGACCCAGATATTTTTGAGAAGGAAAGAGATTATCGTCAGCAGGTACCGGATCACAACGTTTCTTGTGGATGTCCTTGCTTTCACGATATTCCGGATACGGTACGAAGACTCGATCGCAAACCGGTTCTTGTAGACCCGGTAGATCCGACGGGGTTTCCAGTTAATACCATACACGACGTAACCCAGGTTCACATTCCCGTATTTCTTATTCCTTCCCAGAAGGTACTGGACATCAATTGCCAGAGTAAGAGAAAGAGGTTCGCCAGTTCCCATCATCGTATACTGTGCATACCGGGAATGATTTCCCCGGAGTATTTTCTTGAGTTCTTCGCCGTGTTTTCTCACCGGAACAATGTGCGGGATCTTTTCCTTCTGGAGAAATGAGAACACATCTTTTGAGTAAAATCCCCGATCAAGACAGAGTACTTGGGTGTTCACTTTTGCGTTGTGGATTATGGCCAAAAATTTCCGGATGTACTCGACCTTTGACACACCCTTCTTCACCGGGAAAACTGCAAGGGTCTGCCGTTGACCTTTTGTTGTGATGGAGAGCGAAACATACGAGTAAAATGTGGTTGTTGATTTCTTCATTTTACTCTTGAGGACGTAATCTTTGTTCGCTTCGATAATTTCGCCATAATAAGGATCGTCGGTGAAATCTATGGCAAAATGATACGATTTTCCGGGAACAAGGATCTGATCGTTTGAATAGGTGAGGATCTTTGATTGTATTTCGAAAAGCGATTCTAAATCCACCTTCGATAAATGGTATCTGACTGACGTTTCACACGGGACTTTTTCTACAGCCTTATTGATGGAATGCACGGATAGTTTGGTTGCTGACATCCCAACAAGTGACTGGATAAGGGTCTTTTGTCTCAGTGTTCCGTTGATGGAAATGGTGAGATTCCGGTTGATTGCATCCACTGCTATTTCGGAACAATCTTCTGCTCGGATCTCATTCTTTATTCGGCGGGTGAATTGTCGTCTATTTGCCATATGCGGCGCCCGCTGCCTATTTAGATCTGCCGGTTTTGATTAGCCTCGGCTAAAAATTAGTGAAGTACTGGGGTTTGTAAAGTCCACAAGCCTGATGCCACCGGAAACTATCATGGTATAATCGTCCGGCGGGTTGGGTATTAGCACTGGCGATGAGTGAAAAAATGGTGGCGGTTATTTTTAGTATCAGGAAAATTTGAATGGAGAGTCATGAATTTTTCATGGCGGTTGAACCTCTGGCTCCGGTGCAGTGACATTCACGGTAAACAATGAGGGCAAAGCCATATCCATTCCTACTCCGTGACCACCTTCTAACTTAAAATAAAATGGATATGTTCCAGGTTCCAGATCACGATCCGCATGAATCTCTATTACTCCGGGGTACCTTTGAACAGCCATATTTGTAAGAATTCGCGCAGGCTCAATAGTTACGTTAAGGGGGGTGGCGGACACCCGGAACGATCGCTCACCAAATCCTGTCTCGCCCCGTGAATAAGTCCAATTCAACCGGGCTGTCTCACCGGGTTTTAGATCAATTTTATTGTTCGAAAAAATACTCCCTCCATCAATCGAAAAAAAATCACTCCCCTGTGTAGAGGCATAGCCGGGCACCTGCCCCTCGGGTGTGATGATATTCAAGGAATCATTGCCCAGATTGATACTATGGTCTTCAAGAGTAACGTTCATGCGAATACGCATCTGTCCCTGATATCCACACTTAATGATCGTTGTTTCAAACGGCGGGCTTATTTCTACATGCACCCGGGAGGTGTACTGGTGATACGGTTCTGCGATGAATGATGACGGCTGAACATTTACTATCAATGTCCCATTTGACAGGACTTCCCTGCAATTATCTGGTACATCGATTTTATAGCTCACATTTCCCGGACCCCAGGATCTTGGGTAAAAAGTGTAGTTCATATCGCTCACAGACGGGAGGTCTGGGTATCTGCAAAAACCAATAGCAGAAAACTCAAATCCGCCAAAAGGTAGGGTATACACTGCAGCATTATCAATCCCGGCAAATCGCGCAGGTTGGTTGCGGCTTTCCGGTTCAATCCAGACGATCAATTCTTTCGGGCTGGCAGGTTGCGGCCATGAGAGAAAATCGGGCGGACTCACAACAACCAAAATACCCGTTATCGCCAACAGAATAACGATGCCGGCAAGAATATACATGTTCGATTTTTTCATATGTCACAACACCTAAAAATTTATTTTTGTGTTCTTAATTTAACGGCCGAAGGATTGGTTAAGATGTTGACCTCAAGGTGATTCTTGATATTGGAAGGAGCCTCAAAGTCGATATACGGTTGCAATGTTATCGGAACGGTTGTCCCGTCACGATATTTATACACCATATCAGTAAATTCACTATCCCCGATTAACATCGCTTTGGTAGCATCATAGGGAATACAATCCTCCTCGTAAACTCCACTTGATACAATTAATGATTCATTCCTCGGAAGGAGGTCCATACGAAATGATCCTTGTTTTTTACTTTTCCGTCTTTTTTATCATCCGCAAAATAACGATCAAAATCGCTGCAGACAGAGGTAATACCGGCTCGATCGGGGATGAGGGGGCCGGGGAAGGGACATATGAGAGGTTAAATTCGTGTACGATCATCACTCCACAAGGAAGGGGCTCTCCCTGTAAATTTACCGGGGTGACTTCAACACACTACGTTTCGTTGGGAATAAAAAGTACCCTATCATCGGATGTATTTAAGCGAATATACCATGGGCAGGCTTTCCCCGATCTGTCTAATACAGTGGCGATTCCTGACACGTAAAGATCTTTTTTGGGGTCTATTCTTTCTGAGGATGTATTTCCCACAGCAACCCGGACGAGAACGGTCTGATCGGGAAGCAGATCTGCAGTACCGTTAATAAAAATAATTTCGCCTGCACCATGATCGTGGATCGGCTCTACCTCTAGGTTGAGAATGCATCCGAACTCTCGAAAGTCAGGGGCGTATGAGACAAACAACGGAAAATTTTGCTCTGTAGAAAACCTCTTCAAAATCGACGGCACCATGGACCGAAAGATCTAAGGTACATTGTCTCCATACTAGAGTGTGTGCTCAAAAAGTACAGAGACTAGTAAGAAATCGACGAGCCGGAATATCAGGTTTATCCGAGCAGCGATTTCGATCGTGAAAGCAATACGACTCAGTCCGTATTCCTGTAAATATTCGAAAAAGATCTACACCCGGTATCAACTTCTCGTCCTGATTCTCTTCAAAGACTATCGGAATCAGCATTATCGCGAATTTGTTGAAGATATCGGAGACATGGAGTCGATCCAAAAGGAGTTGGAACTATCAGTCGTCCCTCATTTCACGACTCTTCAGAAATTCTTCTGTCGGATAAAAACCCTGTACCTCCGCTACGCATTCAGGAAAACGACGAGTCTGTTCTATTCCAACGATGATCCAATTGCGATTACCGCTGTCGATTCGTCCGGGTTTACCAGCGGATATTCGAGTCACTATTACTCAGCCAGAACCGGCAAAATCCGAAAACATTTCCTGAAAACTTCGATCTCGGTTGACACCGACACACAAGCGATCACCGGATTCATCACTTCGAAAAGCCGAGTTCACGATACCCGGCATGCAGCCAGGTTACTCCCACAATGTCACAAGATACGACGGTCAGAGTGTTACGTTATGGATCGGGGATACGACTCCGAAGCGATTCATCGTCAGGTTCGGGAGGAACTGCTCGCTGACTCCATCATCCCGATCCGTTCCTGGAACAATCAGATTATCGGAGGAAAGTACCGAAACGAGATGGCTGGAGAATTCGATGATACCAGATACCGGAGAAGACAACTTGTCGAGAACAAGTTCTCTGTCCTGAAAAGAAAGTTCGGTGGCGATCTAAAGGCTCGAATATTCTCAATTCAGAGAAAGGAAATCGCAGGGAAAATGATTGTTTGTAACATCCACAAGTTCTTACAATTTCTCGTCATGGAGGTTTTCTACAGAGCAGAAAATTTGATTTATATCTTGAATCGGAGAAATTATAATAGAATGCGTCAGTAACCTGGCATAATCCAAAAACAAAAAGGCAGACAAAAACAAATCCCAATAAAATGAAAAATTTGGAAGACTTCATGTTTTTCCCCGGGTAACTTTTAGTATGCGAGGTAATTTCCGTTTGATCCATGCTGGTTGTCACCTTCGCTACCGATTCAACCTGCAATCATAATTCAAAATACCAAACTTTCCGCAAGAATTTATCCGGATCGCTTCGCGTTCCTGTCCCTCGTGGAAAATTATTCGGCGGGTTGGGTATTATCTCTGGTGATGAGTGAAAAAATTGTTGCGGTTTTATCCAGCACATCACAACAAGTCAAACGACCTTGTTGTCCTGGCATTTCTTTGGGGACATTCCCTTGGAATTAACCCGCGAATACATCAGGATCTCCATTCCTATTCTAATATTATGCCAAGAGGAGTTCGAGCGCCTGTCGCCCGGTCATTCCTGTCCTGATACCGCGGCCTATTGCCGACCGGTTCGCCTCCTTGACGATACCGGTGAGAATGTCCTCGACGGTGACGATCGATGGCCCGATCACCGGCCTGACCTTTGCAGCCGGGTAGCTGAAGGAATCGAGTGCCGCCACATCAAATGCCCCGCAACCCACGAGGCCGGTGTCGGTCTTGACCGCGACAAGATTGGCGGGTCCGAGAGGAATGACAAAACCTTCAGCGTTTTTATGACTCAGGTGAACAGCGGTAGTGTGCATGGCAACCTGCATTGATGGTTGGCGTACGGGAATAATAATCATACGGAGATTTGGATAGCTTTACTTTTTCCCTGTACCATAGTCTCTTGAACAAAACGAGGCACCATGAACCCGGATCTGAAGACCCTGCTGGATAATGTTGTCGGAGGTCACCGGCTGACGACTGCGGAGGCGCGTTTCCTCTTTTGCGTCCATGATCGCGATGTCTGGAAGGTTGCAGCGGCAGCCGATGAGATCCGCGAGCAGCGGGCAGGAAACGATGTCACCTATGTCCTGAACCAGAACATCAATGTCACCAATATCTGCGTCAACACCTGCGGGTTCTGCGGGTATTCGAAGAAGGAAGGTGATGAGGGAACGTACTTCCACGACAAACCGGTGATCCAGGAGAAGGCCGCGCTCGCGAAATCCCGGAACGTATCGGAGATCTGCACGGTCAGCGGGCTGCACCCGGCGTTTTCTGCGCAGTCCTATATCGATGTCTACCGCTGGATCCGCGAAGCGGCGCCGGGTGTCCATCTCCATGCAAGCAACCCGATGGAGGTTGCCTATGCTGCACGCAAGAGCGGGATGAGCACGCGCGAAGTCCTCTGCGCCATGAAGGAAGCGGGGCTTGGCTCCATGTGCGGGACGGCGGCGGAGATTCTCGTTGATTCGGTCCGGGACAGGATCTGTGCGCAGAAGATCCCGACCGATGAATGGATCCGGATCATCCGGGAGGCACATGGTCTTGGGATAAAAACAACCGCAACCATCATGTACGGACATTGCGAGACGGATTCTGACCGGGTGGAGCACCTCGATGTCCTGAGAACCATCCAGGACGATACAAAGGGATTTTCCGAGTTCGTCCCCCTCTCCTTCATCCACATGAATACCCCGATTTTCCGCAAAGGGCTTGCCCGGGCGGGAGCAACCGGCAGGGAAGATCTCCTGATGGTCGCCGTATCCCGTCTCTTCCTCGATAACTTCCGGAACATCCAGGTCTCGTGGGTTAAGGAGGGGATAAAACTGGCGCAGCTGGGCCTCATCGCCGGCGGAAACGACCTTGGCGGCACGATGTTTGAGGAGAGCATATCCAAGGGCGCCGGTGCGGTCAACACCGATTATCTTGACCCAAAAGAGATGGAGCGCGTTGTCGAAGATCTCGGGCGCCGTCTCCGGCGCCGGACGACATTGTACGAACTGCTCTGAACAGGGAATGAGCAGGTGAACGGGAAATGCGACGAAAAGATCGTGAAATTACAAAACGAGCTGAGATGGAGGCGATCCTGAACGAGGCCCTGGTCTGCCGGATAGGTCTTGCCGTGGGTGAAGATCCCTATGTTATCCCGGTCTGTTTTGGGTACGAGAACGGATCGGTCTTTGTCCACTCGGCAAAGAAAGGGAAAAAGATCGGGATCCTCAGGAAGAACCCGCGCTGTTGTGTCGAAGTCGATATTACGCCGGGCCCGATCCCGAGCGACGATCCCTGCAGCTGGGAGATGCGGTACAGGAGCGTAGTCTGCCAGGGTACCGCACATTTCGTTGAGGACGATACGGGAAAACAGGCAGCACTGGACTGTATTGTTCGCCACTACGGGGCGAAGCCGCAGCCCATCAATGCAGCGGCACTTGGAAGGCTCTGTATAATCCGGATCGATATCGAAGAGATGACCGGAAAGAAGAACGGGTATCAGGACCAGGGCGGCGGGGGAGGGAGCGAGGGAGCCGGTGCCCACCGGTAAACCCGTACTCTGACCCGCTCAATCGTGGCTGGGTTTCAGGAGCCGCACGATCTTATCCCCGACCTTACGGGCATCCGCGATTGCCTTTTCATCCTTCAGCACATCGCCTTTCTCGTACCCGACACCGGTGATCGAACCGAGCGAGGCAAACTCGTGGGTGTTGAGGAATCCTTCGAGGGTCTGGATGGTCCGGTTCGCCCCCTTGGAGGCGTGGACCGCGACAGCGACCCCTTTACGCCCCGCGAGATTCCGGTCGTGGTAGAGGGAGTACGACCGGTCGATAAAGTTCTTGAGATGACCGCAGACGTCATAATAGTACGTCGGGGAACCGATGATGAGCACGTCGCTGTCAACAACCCGGCGCATCACCTCGCCCCAGTCGTCCTTCTCCTGTGCGCACCACTTCTTCTCCTTGCAGAGCTCGCAGCCGGTACAGGGGAGGATCTTCTTCCCGCCAAGCGAGACGAATTCGGACGGAATTCCCGCATCAGCGGTCCGCTTGAGTATAACCCTGATTAGATCAGCGGTATTGCCATCCTTCCGCACGCTTCCCGATAACCCAAGAACCTTCATAGTCCCTCCTCATACGTCCCGGGTATTGATTGTTTGGATGGCCGGTTTGAGGAAGAGTGCCTTGAAAGCAGCCGCAATCTCTTTTTTCGGGTCCTGCTCCCGGAACAGAAGATGAGTCGTGCAGGAACAGTCGCTGCACCCGAACCCCCTGATGCCAGGCTCACCGAGGCGCTGGGCAAGGAGGCATTCGAGATCGTAGCCGGTAGCTGCCGAGACGGTGTATTTGAGGGTAAAACCGGGGGCAAGGAGAAGATGATCGATGTGCCACTTCGGGGTTTTGTTCCGTTCCCGGGAGAGGGCGACGTGGCGATCGAGGCGTTTTAACCCCCCGGTGCCGAGCGCTGAACCGATGTACACGTACCAGCCCTCCGGGAAGGAGATCTCACCGAGTGCACCGGCCCTAACCGTGGTGCCGGCGGTCGCAAGCACCAGGCAGTAGATCCCTTTATCCATACCCGCTCTGCATCAGCTGGCGTGCTGCGGCGATGCACCGGCTTCCGCCCTCTTCAGCGGGTTTCCCGTGCCCCGCGAACAGTCCTTCGACATCCAGCGGGGCGAGCCGGTCAAGCGACCGGGCGAGATCGGTCCGGCTCCCGTGCGGGAAGTCGTATCGTCCGAAGTACCCGTCGGCAAAGACCGTGTCGCCGCTGATGAGTATCCTGTCCTTTTCGGAGTAGAGGCAGATGCAGCCCGGCGTGTGGCCGGGCGTGTGGATGACCTGGAGATCGCCGATCATGTCGCCATCTTTCAGTTTTATATCAGGCACAATCCCGGGGGACCGGGCACCAAAGTGCATCGAGAGGCTCTTCGTGTCGTCAAGGAGACCCGGTGCGTCGTTTGTGTGGATCGCGACCTTTGCCGTGCACATGTGCGCGATCTCCTTCACCAGGGCGATATGGTCGTAATGACAATGCGTCAGGACAATCGTCTCGATTGATTCCTTAAACGGGGCGACCGCCATGGGCGTGATCCCCGCGTCCACCAGGACCTTTCCGAAGATGTACGAATTGGCATACGGCCCCTCTCCCGGTATCCACCTGACCTGCATGCACAATAATAAGGAGCCGGAACAGATGGTTCTTATGGATTCGCTGATCCGAACATGCGAGTGGAGCATCCCAAAAAGCGTGGAAACGGTTGCAAACGCTGAGGGTATAAACCCCGAACAGATGGCGCGGGCTATTGTCGCGGGAAGGATTGTCATACCGGCAAATCCGGTACGGCAGCACACGCTCTGCGGGATCGGCGAAGGATGCAGGGTCAAGGTCAACGTGAACATCGGAACCTCCGGGAGCCGGTGCGACCCGGCGCTCGAAGAGGAGAAGGGCCGGGCAGCGCTTGAGAATGGTGCGGACGCACTCATGGATCTCTCAACGGGTGGCGACCTTGTCGCGATCCGGAAGAAGATCCTGAAACTCGATACCACGGTCGGGACGGTCCCGATCTACGAAGCGGTCCGCCGGGCCGGGAACGCCGGGGACGTGAACGCCGACCTCCTCTTTAAGGTCATCCGTGAGCACTGCAAACAGGGCGTTGACTTCCTCACCCTCCACTGCGGGGTGAATCAGCAGGCCCTCACCGCATTGAAGCTCGACCCCCGGCTCATGGGAGTGGTCAGCAGGGGCGGGTCGTTCCACTGCGCGATGATGATGCGGCGGGAGGAGGAGAACCCGCTCTACGCGGAGTATGATTACCTCCTCGAAATTCTCGCGGAGTACGATGTCACGATCAGCCTCGGCGACGGAATGCGCCCCGGCTGCCTGCAGGACGCGGGGAAGCTCGCAAAGTCGGTCGAGTACGTCACGCTCGGGGCCCTCGCAAAGCGGGCGCAGGAGGCCGGTGTCCAGCGGATGATCGAGGGCCCGGGCCACATGCCCCTCGACCAGGTGGGCTATAATATCCGGATGATCAAGGAGATCACCGACCACGCCCCCCTCTACCTCCTCGGGCCTCTTGTCACCGATATCGCTCCCGGCTACGACCACGTGGTCGCGGCGATCGGCGGGGCTACCGCGTGCCAGAACGGGGCGGACTTCCTCTGCATGGTCTCGCCGAGCGAGCACCTCGCCCTTCCCGATGTGCAGGACATCATCGAAGGAACCCGGGTCGCGAAGATCGCGGCCCATATCGGCGATGCGGTCCGGCGCCCGGACGGGTTCCGGATGGAGCGGGAGGTCCAGATGGCGGATGCCCGGCACCGGCTCGACTGGAACGGGCAGTTCCGGCACGCACTCTACGGCGACCACGCCCGGAAGATCCATGACCGTGACGGAAAGACCGAGACCTGCTCGATGTGTGGGGACTTGTGTGCGGTCAAGATGGTGAACGAGCTGTTCGGGACCGGCGGAAAGAAGAAGGGGAAATGTGGAAAACATAAATGATTGAAATTTGTCAGCCATATGAGCCTGTGGTATCCCGAATTGATTTTACACATATAACCATTTCTGCGCATAGTTCAGAATCCTCTCCGGGGGTAGACGGTACCAGAATGCGTTATAAGGCTCATCGTAATCGAGACTCATGTGAGGTTTGATGACATTGTGCCAGTGAACAATTTTATCGACAGAACCGAACTTCGCGATCCTTCGTTCGACTTCTCCGAAGAACCGTTCAATTTTGCCGTTCGTTTGAGGGTGTTTTATCCTGGGTGGGATGTGTTTGATGTTGTGATGAACAAGAAACTCTCCGAATTTATGATGGGCCTGTTCACGGTTCCGAGCTGAAACGAATTGTGTACCGTTGTCAGTAAGGATCTCGCGGGGCGTACCGTACATCTGGAATCCCTGATTCAGAACCGTGAGAGTGTTCTCGGTAGTTGGAGAATCGAATACCCCGTAGCAGGTGATGAGGCGGGATGAATCATCCATGAATGCGATCAGCCATTTCTTCGATCCATTAAGTTCGAACTCTTTCCAGTCTCCCTGCCACATCGACATGGAATGAGTACGTTCGTACCGAACATATTTCCGTTGTTGCCGTTTTTTCATGTTGATCTCCACCAGACCGTGGTTCAACAATACCCGATAGATTCGATTATGCGGGATATGGATCCCGAGTGTTTCCTCAATCTTCTTCTCCAGATGGATTGGACCAATGTTGTTAGATTGATAGATTTTGAGGATCAACTCTTCTGCTCGATCATCGATGGTTTGAGGCTTTCTTCCAGATTGCCTGAGTACCGGATATTCTCCCGATTCTCTGAACTGGTTGATGAGCTGATACACTCGTTGACGGGTAATCTGGAAATACCGGGCAATCTCAACAACGGGTTTCTCATTTACCCATTGCTGAATGATCCTCTGGATATCCCGATTCGATAATTTGCTCACATCGGTATTTACACGTGATGTCAAATGATTTCGGGATAGGACACGTTTTGTAGCCAGGGTAAAATTTTAAATTATCTTGCTTGTTCTAAAAAATTGGCAGTTCCCTGAGGAAGGTGTCACTTTGAATCCATCAGTTTCACCCCCCGCAGGCATACTATAAGAACGGGAAAGTACCTGCATCTACTATAGAGATCCTGGCAGGCTCAGTCAGGAACCGAATCATGAAACCATCAATTATCCAGAGGCTCCATAAAAATTTCGAGGACTTTGTCCACGTAAAGGACGGAGTCGAATTCTGGTTTGCAAGGGATTTACAAGAGCTCCTCGGGTATACGGAGTGGAGGAACTTCCTCAAAGTAATAGAGAAAGCCCGGGAAGCCTGCAGAAATTCAGATCATCCGGCTTCAGACCATTTTGTTGACGTCAACAAAAAGGTATCACTCGGTTCCGGCTCTGAACGCGAGATTGATGACGTCATGCTCACCCGGTATGCCTGCTACCTCATCGCCCAGAACGGGGATCCCCGGAAGGACGAGATCGCCTTCGCCCAGAGTTACTTTGCGGTACAGACGCGGAAGCAAGAACTCATTGAGGAACGAATCCGTCTGGGGGAACGGCTGCGTGCACGGAAGCAGTTGAAGGATTCGGAGACAGAGTTCTCCAGGAATATCTATGAGCGGGGCGTCGATGAGGTGGGGTTCGCTCGTATACGCAGTAAGGGGGACAAGGCGCTCTTCGGAGGCTATACTACGCGGGACATGAAACACAGGATGGAGGTGCCGGAGAGCAGGCCCCTGGCGGATTTCCTTCCCACTGTGACAATAACTGCGAAGAACCTCGCCACCGAGATCACGAATTTCAATGTCGGGAAGCAGGATCTTCAAGGCGAGGATCCTATCACTGATGAGCACGTCCAGAACAACAAGGAAGTCCGCGAGCTTCTGCTTAAGCGGGGAATCCAGCCGGAATTATTGCCGCCGGAAGAAGACCTCCAGAAACTTGACCGGCGGGTGAAGTCGGAGGAGAGGCACATTGCGAAGCATGCCGGCAAGATTGGTTTATTGAAAGGAAGTGAGGAGCCGGATGGATAAGTACCGAATCCGGGCAACTTTCTGGAATTTCCAGATAGTTCCCATACACTCTCTAAACGTTGGTACCCCTCGCGCCTTCCGGAGAGGCCCCTCCCTCCCATGGATATTACAGGCACCCCCCTCACAAAAACCTCAGGACCACACCCTACCCCCCCCGTCCCGGCACTTGACAGGGTCCCCCCTCCCTCCGGTCGGATGCCCCGGCGCACCGTTTCCCGTGGACCTCCGGTGTGAGAGATGATTTCAGCGATTCCGGATCAAGTGGGGAGGTACCCCCTCATGTCACGTGACAGGGTACCACCCCTCCCCCCTCTCCAAAAAGTAAGGATACCCCCTCTGGGGGGTAGTTACCGGAAAAAAGTCTGGAGGGGCTCCCCCCGCCCTCAGGAAATGGGGGGGGTCGGTCAGATCAGGAGCTCTTCCCGGGTGAATCCCTGCCTTCCAGCGCCGCTCCCCGGTCGTCACATCCACGGTCTCGGTAATTGGCAGGGTCCAGCCCATGATATGATCGATAACGGCATTCCCCTCAATATCCAGCTGAAGGTCGCCTTTTTCGAGAATACCTGCTAGTGCTTCCACGATCGCAAGATCGGAAGAGGTCACCTCGACCGGGATAACGATGCTGCCGTTTGCCGGGATCTCGAACCGGCCGGTATTGCCGGACGCTATCTCCTTCTTCCCGGACCGGGTTTGGAAAAAGACCCGGAATGGCAGTTCCCGGAGGACCGCATCGATGGGGTTTGGGTTCCTGACCGTCAGGCTCACTTCGAGATCAAGGGATGTCAGGTGGATCGCCCGGATCTTTACCTTCTCAAGGGAGACCACCGGCTCCTGCAGGGTCAGCATGATCCATCATAGTCCTGGGATTTTAAAAAAGCTCGGGAACGACCCGACAGGGAACACAGAGAAGAGAGCACACAGGAGTAATGCGGCTGATCAGGCCGGTGCGGGATGTCTTTTCCCTCTCGCGTATGACGCAAATATGCCAATAATCCCAAGCACGAAAAAGACCGCGAACGCCACGTTCACGCTCTGCTGGAGCTGCGGGAAGACATCCGGCGTGATCTGCACCGTCCCGATGATCGCCGAGAAGACGAGCATCGCAATCGCGAGACTGAGCATCTGGCCGATCGCCCGCATGGTCGATACCATACCGGACGCAATCCCGAGGTGCCGGTGATCCACCGAGCTCATGATAGCGTTCGTGTTCGGCGAGGAGAAGAGACCGTAGCCGAGCCCGAGGATGAGGAGGCCGAGGATAATGACTGCGACCGGGGTCGATGGCGAGATCAGTATCAGGATCCCAAGTCCGAATGTGGTGCACCCCATCCCCGCGGTGGCGAGTATCCGGGGGTCGATCCGGTCGGACCAGTGGCCGGCGAGGGGCGAGATGACCATCTGCACGACCGGCTGGGCGATGAGGATCAACTTGGTTGTCTGGGGGTCGATCCCCCGGTTGTATTGGAGGTACAGGCTGAGCAGGAACCCGACGGCAAAGACCACGGCGTAGTTGATCAGTGCAGCGATGTTTGAGAAGAGAAAAACCGTGCTCTCGGTGAAGAGCGAGAGATCAACCATCGGGGCCTCCACCCTGCGTTCGTGCCACACGAAAACAGCAAGACCCGCAAGACCGAGCGTCATCCAGAGGATACCTGGGACCGACGGGAGGAGGGTAAGACCATAGATGCCGCCGAAGAGCATCACCCCGTACAGGGCCGCCCCAAGAAGGTCAAACCCGTGTCCCCCGGCAGCGGTCCATTCCCCGGGGATGAAGAGCTGCGTTAAGATGATTACGATAAGGGCGAGGGGGATATTGACGAGGAAGATGCTCGACCAGCCGATGTTGTGGGTGAGGACGCCACCGATGAACGGCCCGAGCGAGAGGCCGGCGTAGACGGTTGCGGTGATGATCCCGATCGCCCTGCCACGCTCACCCGGCGGGAAGACGATGGTCACGATGGCAATCGAGGTCGAGAAGACCATCGCACCCCCGAGCGCCTGGATAATTCGGGCAGCGATGATGACGGATCCCGACCAGGAGACCGCTGCAAGGAGGGATCCTGCTGCGAAGAGAACGTTACCGAGTATAAAGAACCGTTTCCTGCCGTGCGTGTCGGCGAGCTTCCCGAAAGGGACGATGAAGATTGCGGCGGTAATGAGGTAGGCGGAGGTGACCCAGCCGAGCGTGACCGCATCGATGGAGAACGACCCGCTGATGGCGGGAAGCGCGACGGTGAGGGACGAGACGGTATAGGGAACGAGGAAGGAAGCGAGGGAGCAGACAATCAGGAGGATCCGCTTCCGGGCCGGCTCGTTCATGGGGAAATGTGTTGATCCTGATCCCAGATGAGCGTGATGCCGGGTCGCAAAAGGAGCCCTGCCCGACGCCTGCGATGCGGGCCGCATTTCGACCACAAAGCACTCTAATCCTCATCTCCAACCATGGGATATTATGGAATTGCCTCCGTTTTTTTACGAGATATTCGAATCACTCCCCCGGCAGGGGCCCGGGTGCAGCGGTGCGACCCGGAAGGCGTGGTCCCTTCTTCCCCGGCTATCCGGCGATGCAAAGATCCTCGATATCGGGTGCGGAACCGGCACGCAGACCCGCGAGCTCGCGGCTCTCTCGAAGGGAACGATCACCGCGGTGGACAACCACCAGCCGTTTCTCGACAGTCTCGCTGCATGGGCTGGCAGCGAGGGTCTCTCCGGGCGGATCAGGACAGTCCGTGCATCCATGGACACCCTTCCCTTCGAACCGGGTTCCTTCGATGTGATCTGGTCTGAGGGGGCGATCTTTATCCTCGGGTTTGAGGAGGGGCTCCGTACCTGGAAACCGTTCCTGAAGAAGGGAGGGTACATGGTGGTCTCCGATGCGGACTGGTTTGAGTCCAATCCCCCCGCGGAGCTGATGCAGTTCTGGAGAAACGCGGGCTATGTCCCCGTATCTGAAGAAGAGATGAAGGAGCGGGTGCAACGTGCGGGGCTCCGGCCCGTCACCACGTTCCGGCTTCCCGAAGAAGGATGGTGGGATAATTACCTCATCCCCCTGCTTGCCCGGACCGCGGAACTCCGGAAGACCCATGGATCGGATCCTGCCAAAGCAGCTCTTCTCGATGCCATGGAGGACGAGGCAGAGATGTACCGGAAGTACAAGCGGTGGTACGGGTACACGTTCTTCATCATGCAGAATGGGTGACCTGCGTTAAGCCGGGAGGTTTGTGGGGGAAACCCAAGGCATATCGTCTTGCGCGACCGGGTACCCGGTATGGCGGAAAATCCCGGTTCTCGGTATGCGGATCTCGCCCGGCCCCTCGGTGCCGATTATTACGGGGTCGCCGACCTCACCCCTGCGCGTGCATTCATCCGGGCGCAGGGAGGGGACCGGGTCGCATGGTACCCGCGGGCGATCGCGGTCGGCATGGTCCTCCAGGACAGCATCGTCGAGCTTCTCGCTGACGGTGACGACGCCGGCAGGATCCTGTACCGGCACGCAGGCTACGATGTGGTTAATATCGCCATCGACCAGATTGCGCTCCGGGTCGCAAACGCCCTCCAGAAGGACGGGTATTCTGCTTTCCCAGTGCCGGCCTCGAAACTGACGAGTGATGCGATGCTTGTGGGGATATTCTCCCAGAAACTTGCCGCCAGCCTCGCGGGCCTCGGCTGGATCGGGAAGAGCTGTCTTCTCGTAACCCCGGACCACGGTCCCCGGGTGCGATGGGTTGCTGTTCTCACCGACGCGCCACTTGACCCCACCGGCTCTCCGGTTGCGCCACGGTGTGGTGAGTGTACAGCCTGCGTTGATGCCTGCCCCGTCGGGGCGTTTTCGGGCCGGATGTTTGCGGAGGACGAACCCCGGGAGACCCGGTTCGATGCTGCCGCCTGCGACCGGTACTACAAGGAGATGGAGAATTCCGGGAAGCCCAACGTTTGCGGTATGTGCCTGTGGGTCTGCCCGCATGGGAGAAAAAAGAATTCCCGCCGGATCGTGCCCTCCCAGTAACCAGCCTCACTGTCCCGCCCCTTTTTTGCCTGCTTCCGGATTACAGGAACGTGAGGGGGTGGAGCTCGCAGACCGACTCCCGGGAGGATTTGATCCTCCCGATAAGGGCAAGCTCGGGTTTCAGCCCGAGTTCCTTACTTATCCGTTCTGCCTGCCCGAGCTTGTCCGCGGTAGCGGCGTACCGGCCCGGGAAGAGATCCGGGGCTGCGTGATAGAGAAGTGCCTCCGAGAGGAAGGTCTGTGCTATGCCCCAGTGCGAGGAGATCTGGCAGTAGATCTCGAACGCGTTTGCGTACTTCGTCCCGAGGTCCGGGGGAAGCGGCCTGCCACATTTCTGGTAGGCAATCCGGGCGATCTCGCACTCGCCGATAAGCCCGTGGGCGTACCAGTTTATGTTCCGTATCCGCTGGGACATGAGCCTGCCCTCTTCGTACAGGGTGGAAGCCCGGGCCAGGTACTCCGCGGCAGCGGACCCGGCTGAGCCGGAGGCGATAAAAGCCCGGGCACGCAGGAGCTCGGCCCGTTCCGGCAGCAGCCAGACGAGCCCGCGAATCATTTCGTCGCCATAGATGGCTGCAGCCTCTGCGTAACACGTCTCGGCCTCATCGATCCTTCCGCTGACCCGGTGGACTGTTCCGGTCCTCCGCAGGATATCGGCCCGGAGCTCCTGGACATCAGGATCGCTGGTATCAGGATCAGCCTTCCCGCAGAACTCGAGCGCCTGCGCAAACCGTGCGGGAGCCTGCGGGGGGGCGATATCGCCCCACGCAAGTTCAACCTCACCCGCGCCGAACAACCCTTTTGCCTTCGCAAAGGGGCCCGCTTCACGGTCGCGGTAGATCTCGAGGAACGCTTCTTTTGCGCCGGCAGGGTCGTTGAGCCGGAGGAGGAGATCCCCTTTCGAGATGCGTGCCTCTTCGAGGATCGCAGGGAATGCTATACCCTCCTTTTCTGCAAGATCGACGCCCAACTTGAAGGAGTCGTACGCATCCTGGTACCGGTTGAGGATGTCGAAGAAATCGGCGTACCAGAGGTAGAACCGGACCTCCCGTTCCTCGTCCGGTGCGGTGGCAACGAACCGGAGGAAGTCCCGGGCTATGAGGGCGTCGATGTCGCCGGGGGGACTTTCCCGTCGTAGATGTCCTCGTAGATCCCTTCAAGGTAATCCCCGATTGCGCTCCGGTTGCCGAGCAGTTTCCGGAACGCGTGATATGCAGTCTCGATCTGGTGGCTCCGTTCGGTGCGTTCGCCGACTGCTGCGATGTATTTCGGGTGGGGAAGTGCAGCGTTTGTCTCTTCCGCCATGCGCGAGAGCTCGTGGATAAGGATGGTGAGATCGTGGAATTCCTTCGAGGGCCCTTCCCGGCATTTGACAAGGATGTACTGGTTCAGTACTTCTCTAAATTTACCTCCGTGAATTTTGGCAAGTCATCAATACTCTCAACCTCTGATCAACCAAACGGTCGAAGAACAGAAACAAATGAGACAAATTTGAGTTTTTTCCGAATCCCTTCCCAGACCAATAGCCGGAAGAAATCGAAACGGAACAAATCTTCAGCAACGGTTCTTGGTCCTCGTTGAACCTTAGAGAAGAACATCCATTGAAGAGAGACCCAGATATTTTTGAGAAGGAAAGAGATTATCGTCAGCAGGTACCGGATCACAACGTTTCTTGTGGATGTCCTTGCTTTCACGATATTCCGGATACGGTACGAAGACTCGATCGCAAACCGGTTCTTGTAGACCCGGTAGATCCGACGGGGTTTCCAGTTAATACCATACACGACGTAACCCAGGTTCACATTCCCGTATTTCTTATTCCTTCCCAGAAGGTACTGGACATCAATTGCCAGAGTAAGAGAAAGAGGTTCGCCAGTTCCCATCATCGTATACTGTGCATACCGGGAATGATTTCCCCGGAGTATTTTCTTGAGTTCTTCGCCGTGTTTTCTCACCGGAACAATGTGCGGGATCTTTTCCTTCTGGAGAAATGAGAACACATCTTTTGAGTAAAATCCCCGATCAAGACAGAGTACTTGGGTGTTCACTTTTGCGTTGTGGATTATGGCCAAAAATTTCCGGATGTACTCGACCTTTGACACACCCTTCTTCACCGGGAAAACTGCAAGGGTCTGCCGTTGACCTTTTGTTGTTATGTAGAGCGAAACATACGAGTAAAATGTGGTTGTTGATTTCTTCATTTTACTCTTGAGGACGTAATCTTTGTTCGCTTCGATAATTTCGCCATAATAAGGATCGTCGGTGAAATCTATGGCAAAATGATACGATTTTCCGGGAACAAGGATCTGATCGTTTGAATAGGTGAGGATCTTTGATTGTATTTCGAAAAGCGATTCTAAATCCACCTTCGATAAATGGTATCTGACTGACGTTTCACACGGGACTTTTTCTCCGGCCTTATTGATGGAATGCACGGATAGTTTGGTTGCTGACATCCCAACAAGTGACTGGATAAGGGTCTTTTGTCTCAGTGTTCCGTTGATGGAAATGGTGAGATTCCGGTTGATTGCATCCACTGCTATTTCGGAACAATCTTCTGCTCGGATCTCATTCTTTATTCGGCGGGTGAATTGTCGTCTATTTGCCATATGCGGCGCCCGCTGCCTATTTAGATCTGCCGGTTTTGATTAGCCTCGGCTAAAAATTAGTGAAGTACTGGGTCTGATTGAATGGAAATCTGCGGGCGTGACCAGGAGGGTCTTTTACCGGAAGTAATAGATCAGTCAGGAAGGGCTCCCGATATCTGTTCCATCATCCATAACGGGCCGGGTAGTATCCGCTCGTGAAGTCTCATGAATTAATAAACTTAAACCGGCTACATAAAGGTAAAAAATCAGAGAACCCTGGTGTTGCCCGCGTGAAACAGATATTGTGGTGGCTGATTGCCGGATCCAAAGGGGGGATGAACCGGGCCCGGATTATTCTTGCCCTCCATACCCGGCCCTACAATGCCAACCAGCTGACCCAGTTGTTCGGTCTTGATTACAAGACAGTCCGCCACCATCTCGATGTCTTACGAAAACACCACGTAATAACAGCTGCAGGGGAGGATTACGGGACCATGTATTTTCTGTCTGAATCAATGAAAACAAACTTCGCCGATTTCCTTGAGATCTGGAATCAGATCGATGTACCGGAAAAACTGAAGGGGGACTAAAGATATGGAGAATAAGAACCTTGTCTTCATCATTCTTGTCTCGGTGATAATCGTCATTATTGCAAGTATGACTGTACCGGTCTTTACCAAGGTACCTCAGCCGGCGTCCGGACACACAGGACCGATCCAGCCCGGTCAGCAGCCTCCCCCTGCGGGAAAAGAGGAGGCAAAGCAGCTGAAAACAGTGATCTCGTTCATCAACCTTGCTCTGATCATTCCCCTGTTCGTTATCTATGCGGGGATTTACCGGAAGATGAAGAGCACCTTCACGCTTGGGCTGATGGCAGTCATCTTTGCCCTGGGAATGTATGCTGTCACTTCAAACCCGCTCGTTATCGGAACCCTCGGGGGCAGGATCGGTGACATCGGGCTCTTCCAGATAATCCCTGATCTCTGTACAACCGTCGCTCTCCTTATCCTCATCCGGATCAGCCTGGAATAATCTCCCTTTTTGTCAGGATCTGGGAAAGATTTGGGTGTAATCTGGCCCTGATTCCGGAATTTCCTTATTTTGTTCTGCAAAGAACCTACATGACAACCCATAATGGGATACAGAAAAACGGAGGATTCCGAAAATGAAACATGTTAAGGATTCAGGTATCTTCAGCCTGGCAATCACTGCAGTCTGCATTATTGCGCTGCTCGTCGGAGCCGTCAGCGCTGCTATCACACCCGATCAGAGTGCCAATAATCCGGGTGTCTCTGGTAATGCACAGGAAAAATACACCATGGAACAGACCCTGTCCGACCGCGGGCAGCAGGCAACTATTGCTTTCGATGCCCTTGCCTTTATGACGGGGGATGCCTGCAGCGATACATTCCTGCCACCCGGGAAGGTCGCGGACTATGCCGGGTTCCAGTACCTGCGGGACAATGATCCCACGCAGATGGGCCACAACACGGACTTCGTGACCCGGATCTCAGATAACGTGCTTTTTATCCTGAATGATGAACAACTCTCACAGTTTGCCGCCCTTTCACAGTCTGAAGCCTCACTCTCCACACAATTCGGGTACATGCGATATCCGCTCCAAGCAGCCTTCCGCGCCCAGTTTGACGGTAGTTACCCTTCCGACACAAGCGGGTTTAACAAGGCCGCTGTGATGGATTGCTCGGCAAAACTCTATGACGTGGATGCGAGCATCAGCATCGCCAGGGCCAAGACCTATGCCAGCGTGATCCGGTCGCTGAATGCAACCCAGCGGGCTTATCTCGACACGATGAAATCCGAGGGCATGGCCACGATGCCGGAGGTTGATTCCTCGTCTGCGCTGAAGAATGCCGGACAAGGTAACTCGGTGGCCATGCGGACATATGCAAGCGAGATGTTTGCCTGGTACGCCGGCTCGGTCGGGGCGGATACCTACTTCTGCCCGGAGCGGGAGGCAACCTACTTCGGCTCATTCTACATGAAGGACCGCCCGGCCATGGGCAATGCCGGCTATTCCATCAGCACAAGCCTGACCGGTGATTCCGGTGAGGGTTTCCTGAATATGCTGACCGCAGAACAACGGGCAAAAATAACCGGTCTCGTTGATCTCCAGCGGGCCGATCTCAATGAGATCGTGACCACCCGGACTGCAATCGCCACGGAACTCCGCACTGCCCTGAACGGTGGGACCATAGACGAGTCAAAAGTGCGCTCGCTTTCCGAACGCTATGGAGAGCTCGATGGTGAGATCTCGTACCTGTATGCAACGCATTTCGCTGATGTTGGAAAAACCCTCACCAGCGATCAGAAGGCAAAGGCTGTAGCCCTGCGTAACCTTGCCGGCTACACCTGCCAAGGCGGATACCTCTACTCGCAGCCCATCGATTACCCCGCAAATGTCCCTTCTGCCTTCCTCTTCGGGAGCGGAACCTATGACCCGGCAGCCATGACTTCCTGGCTGGCAAGCCAGAAGGTGACCACTGTCCTGACCGGGCAGGGTCCGGGCGCACAGGGCAAGGGGTTGGGTAACACAACTGCCTCCGGCATCGGAGCCGGCCAGAACGGCGGGAAACAGGGACGTCAGAACGATTCCCGCAACCAGAGTCTGGGAAACAACCAATCGGCTCAGGGAGCCGGGCCCGGGCAAAAGAACCGGATGCCGGTTGAAGAAGTCATAACACAGCTGGGACAGAAGGGTTACGATATCAGTGGTGTGCAGGCCGCGGTGCGGTCCGGTGACCGCGATGCCATGAAGGCCTGGATGAAAGAGTTCAGGGAGAACAACCCGGGCGTCGTCGAGGCCATTGAAGGCACCTCCTCTGACCGGCCACAGCGTGGCGGGGATGGTGCTCAGGGCGGCAGACCAGATCGGAACCAGACCGGGGAGCAGCAGCCTCGTGGGGGCGGCTGGAACTCCGATTCCTTCAGCTGGCTGACCGGTTTCTGGGAGTCTCTCTGGAAAGGGCAGTAAAATCCGATATAAGGAAACGATGCTCATGGGAATTGAAAAGAGAGCTCAGAGCACTGGTGTGGCAAAAAATCACATCAGTATTTTTTCTTTGTTGCTGCTTGTCGGGATACTTATACTTGTATGTCACGGATGCATTCAGAAAGCCGCCACCGCCTTTCCGGCGGCAACACCATTTCCTACAAACGGAACCGACACAGCGTCCCCGGGTGCCGGTTCTTCCCCCTCCTGCAATGTGTCCGAAATATCCCGGTTCAGTGAGAGCCCCCGGTATGCAGCGCTCTTTGCAGCAACAGAACTTCTCACAAAACCGGAGGACCGTTCGATCACGGTCAACGTTGTTCCAAAAAATGCCGGAAACATCCTCGTTCAGTACGGCAGCTCTTCAGGATCCTGGTCCTGCGAGACACCCGCAGTTGCAGGCAGCGCCGGATCGCCCATTTCGATTGCCATTACCGGCCTTTCCCCGGATACCTTGTACTATTATCACACCTGTTCCGCGAAACCCGGAACTTCCGATCTGGTCTGCGGTCCTGAGCATACTTTCCAAACACAACGACATGAGGGCAGCACATTCATGTTCGGGGTCCAAGCGGATTCACATCCTGAACGTGAGAAAACGATGTTCAGCGGTGACCTGTACCGGCAGACCATGCAGAACGTGGCAACGGACCGGCCGGACTTCTATATCTCGCTTGGGGATGACTTCAGCATCGACCCGCTCATTGATCGGAATCAGATCTCTGCCGGGAGCGTGAATGCCATCTATCTGAACCAGCGGACGTACCTGGAAACCATCGGGAGCTCATCACCGGTATTCCTGGTAAATGGGAACCACGAACAGGCGGCCCGGTACCTGCTTGACGGGACTGCGACAAGTCCTGCAATCCTTGCAGGTACTGCACGCATGCAGTATTTCCCGCAACCGGTTCCGGATGCCTTCTACACCGGGGATCCCGAACCGGTTGAATATCTCGGATTGCCCGGCGATTATTATGCCTGGACCTGGGGTGATGCACTCTTTGTTGTCATTGATCCATACTGGCATTCATCAATCGCGGTTGACAATAGTGCCGGCAAGAATTCCCACCAGAAGAAAAATTCCTGGGATATCACGTTGGGAGATACCCCGTACGACTGGCTCGAAAAGATTCTAGCGAACAACGTGGCGAAGTACAAATTTGTCTTTACCCACCACGTATTGGGCACCGGGCGCGGAGGCATTGAAGAGGCCGGCTTGTATGAATGGGGTGGCTGGAACCAGAAAGGCATCGATGAGTTTGCAACAATGCGCCCCGGCTGGGAGCTTCCTATTCAGCAACTGATGGCAAAGAACAACGTCACGATCTTCTTCCAGGGACATGACCACCTCTTTGTCCGGCAGGAACTCGACGGGGTAACATACCAGGAAGTCCCGCTGCCTGCCGATCCGACATACAGCTTGTTTAATGCCGATGCCTACCGGTCCGGCACAAAACTTCCCAATACCGGCTATCTCCGGGTAACAGTTTCCCGACAAAACACAACCGTCGAGTACGAGAAAACGTACCTGCCGGGAAAGGAAACCGCCAGTGAGAAGAACGGCATGGTAGCCTATGCGTATACAATTTCCGGCGGGAAATCGGCCGGAGGAACTGCATGACGAAGATTCTGCACCCCGAAATTTTTTGCAGCATTCTTCTCCTCGTGCTCGTTCTGAGTGCCGGATGTGCAGGTACCCAGAGTTCTGGGCCTGACCGGGGATCGAACCATACACCGAAAACAACGAGTGTCGCAACATCAGATCTGTCACGGGCAGGTGGTTCTCTGATGGCAACATCAGGGTCGGCTGTCCTGCCGGTGATTGCATCACCGGAACCGGTCTCACCGTTGCTCGGCAGGCCCACGGACCATTCTGTGAACGTCAACGTGTTGCCGTCGGAAAACCTTGATATATTCCTGCAATACCGGAACATCACAAACCCTGCATTGCAGAAGACCGCGACGATAACCGCGAAGGAAGGGGTACCGGAAAATATCGTCATTTCCGGCCTCGCACCGGACACCGCGTACCAGTATCAGGTTTGCTGGCGCCGGACCGGAGAATCCGCTGACACGTGCACGCAGGAGTACCTGCTCCATACGCAGAGAGAGCCCGGTTCATCGTTTGTCTTCGCGGTCCAGGCGGATTCCCATCTCGATGAGAAGGCGAACGGGGTGTTGTATAACCAGACCCTTGCCAATGAAGATGCCGCTTCGCCGGACTTCCTGATCGATCTGGGAGATACATCCATGACCGAGAAACTGCCTGCAAAGACAGAGTCAGCTATCCGCGACCGGTATCTCCTGCAGCGGTCGTACTTCGACACCGTCTGCAACTCCGTCCCGCTCTATCTTGTTCTCGGGAACCACGACGGTGAGGCCGGTTATTCAGGTGCTGGCAAAGACAAGAGTCTCGCCCCGTTTTCCCTTACGTCCCGGAAGATGTACTTTCCCAATCCCGAGCCGGATGGGTTCTATACCGGCAATACAGAAAATGACCCTTCCCTGGGTTTGAAACAGGACTATTTCGCGTGGCAGTGGGGAGACGCCCTCTTTATTGTCCTTGATCCGTACTGGTACACAACCACAAAACCCGGGGGCAGTACCGATGGCTGGGCATGGACACTGGGTAAGGCACAGTATGATTGGCTTGAGCAGACCCTGGGCCGGAAGAACGCAACGTACACGTTTGTCTTCTGCCACCATCTTGTCGGGGGAGACTCGCAGGGAAGGGGCGGGACGGAATTTGCTTCTTTGTATGAATGGGGCGGGAAGAATGCCGACGGCAGCGAGGGTTTCAGCCAGCACCGGCCCGGCTGGCCTATTCCGGTCCACCAGTTGCTGGTAACAAATAACGTTACGGCCTTCTTCCATGGTCATGACCATATCTATGCAAAACAGGAACTGGACGGAATTACCTATCAGGAAGTTCCCCAGCCAGCTACCATGGGCTCGCCAAATCCCGGAGCCGAATACGGGTATGTCGGCGGGATCCTGCTCTCCAGCCCCGGCTACCTCAGAGTAACCGTTGCTCCGGATTCAGCCCGGGTGGATTATATCAAAACGGTTGTACCGGGAGTGAGCCGGGGTGCAGGAACAAACGGGATTGTTGCCTATTCGTATACACTTGCTCCCGTCCCGAATGCATTGGGAGAATGACGGATGGAGAAAAAAGACGTTGTATGGATCATCCTCGGCCTCGTCATATTCCTTATCCTGGCAAGCCTCACAATTCCGGTCTTTGTAAGAACCGCTCCGGTGGGGATCGCACCACAGAATCTGCAGCGACAGCCACCGCAGCCGGGAGAAACAGCAGATCAGCCTGCCCAGCAGGGCCAACCCCAGGGTACTGAGGAGGATAAGCACCTCAAGACTGCAATATCGTTCATCAACATCGGACTTATTATTCCCCTATTTGTGATCTATGCGGGAATTTACCAGAGGCTGAAAAGCTCGTTTACCCTCGGCCTGATGGCAGTCATCTTTGCGCTTGGTATGTATGCCATCTCGTCCTGTCCGCTCATTGTCAGTCTGGCCGGAGGCCGGACCGGGGATATCGGGTTCTTCCAGATCCTGCCGGATCTCTGCACAACGATTGCTCTGGTAGTCATGGTCCGGATCAGCCTGGAATGATGAAGATCCATTTCAAACCAGATTCCCAAAATAGCAGTATCATCGAAAACGAACCAGAAAAAAAAGGAAATACGGTATGACGCTCTCAGGAAAATCTGGAGGATATGCTGCGGCACTCTGCATTCTTGCACTGGTGACAGCAGCGTGCATGTCGCCGGCTTCACCCGGGAGTGCAACGCAGGGATTTGCATCGGGCGGAACCCCTGCGGATCCTGCACAGGAACACGAGAAGAACCGGCAAAATCTCCCACCCGATGCAGCCGTCGCGGCATGCAGCGGGAAGATTTCCGGTGATGTCTGCCAGTTTACAGACCGCGAAGTCACGGTCTCCGGTACCTGCGATGAAAAACCCGGCGTTCTTTCCTGTGCCCCGGGCAAATCCGTTTCCGAAGGCCAGGCACCCGAACCGAAGATTACCCGGCAGCTCGCCATATCGTTTACGATGACACAAGACCCTGGTTCCACCCCGACCACGCCGACAACATCAGCAGCTGGTACGAGTCCCTTTGTTCTTGCAAGCGATGCCGGTGCTGATGGCGGAACATTGCCGGACGAATACTCATGTGACGAGGCCGGGGCTTCACCGGCACTGTTCTGGACGGGTGCCCCGGCCGGCAAAAAAGAGTTCGCCCTTATGATGACAACCGTCCCGGTTGACGGTTCGATCCGGTGGAACTGGGTGTTGTATCATATTCCCGCAACTGCTACGAGGATCGTACGGAACGGTTCAGAGATCGGGACTCTCGGGACGGGGAGCCACGGGACCGTTGCTCAGTACGATCCGCCCTGTTCTCAGGGTCCGGGAGCAAAACTCTACACATTCACGCTCTATGCGTTGTCTGCATCCCCGGATCTTCCCGCAAACCCTGAGGAGGTCACGGGACCGGTCCTGACCGGCGCCATCTCATCCATAACGCTGGACAAGGCTGTCCTGAACCTGAACCATGCCCGGGCTGGGACAGCGGGAGGCTCTTTTGTCCGGAGTTGAACGACAAAGATAAGGGAATAAGGGCAACGGGTTCGCAACTATCATTCTTGTTGCAGGAAACCCTCGTGATAATTCTGGTTGCAGGATGTATTGCGCACTAGCTCACGTCGGAAAAGCAGTGACAATGGAATGATGATGAGATCGGGCAGGGGCAAATTTGTGATCAGGTATCCGGCAGGATCAAGTGGGCAGACGAAGAGCGAGAATTACCCAACCCTCTTAATCCTCGCCATCGCCTCTTGCAGCTTCCCCATCGAAGCCGCGTAAGACAACCGGATCCATCCCGGCGCATAGAACGCACTCCCGGGTGTTGCCGCAACGTGCCCCTTCTCCAGCCACCGGGAGGCCACTTCCATATCGTCACCGGCAACCTTCACGAAGGAATAAAAGGCACCCTCGGCCGGGGCCGACTCGTACCCCATCGCCTTCAGCTCGGCGATGACGTACTTCCTGCGCCGGTCGAACTCCTGCCGCATCTCCTCCACGCACTGCTGGTCGCCGTTGAGCGCCGCGACAGCGCCCCACATCGCAAAGGTGGTGGCCTGGCTCACGGAGTGCTGCTGGACCTTGGACATCTCCGCGATTATCTCCTTCGGCCCCGCCGCGTACCCGAGGCGCCAGCCGGTCATCGCGTAGGCTTTCGAGAAGCCGTTGATGGTGATGGTCCGCTGGGCCATATCGCCGATGGACGCGAGCGAGATGTGCTCCTTGTCGTAGATCATCTTCTCGTAGATCTCGTCCGACATCGCATAGAGGTCGCGGTCGGTGCAGACATCGGCGATGAGCTGCATCGACTTCTTATTGAAGATCGCACCCGTGGGGTTCGACGGGGAGTTGACGATGATCATCTTGGTCTTTTTCGTGACCTTCTCCAGAAGGGAGTCGTCGAGCTGGAAGGTCGTTAAGTTGATCTCGTGGAAGACGGGCTTCCCACCGGCGATCTGGATGCAGGGCTCGTAACTGACCCAGGCCGGGGTGAGGATTATCGTCTCGTCGCCCGGGTTTAAGACCGCCTCGCAGCTCTCGTAGATGGCCTGCTTGGCGCCAGGGGCGACGATCACCTGCTGCGGGGTGCAGGGAAAGTGGTTCTCCTTCATTATCTTCTCGGCGATCGCGCTCGTCAGCTCGGGGATCCCGTTGCTCGGCGCATAGTGCGTCTCGCCCCGGCGCAGCGCATCGATGCAGGCATCGGTGATGTGTTTCGGGGTATCGAAGTCCGGCTCACCGATCGAGAGCGAGATAACATCGATGCCCTCCCGCTGCATCTTCTTTGCCTTGTTCGAGATGGCGATGGTCGCCGATTCGGTGACGCCCGCGATCTTTGCCGAGAGCGGCTTCATTTCAATCGCTGGACAAGCTTGATTGCGGATTCTACGGCCCGCCTCGCGTAGTCGATCCGCTCGTTCGCCTCGAGCCGGGTCATGCCGGGCCCGGAGATGCCGAGCGTTACCGGCTTCCCGAACTCTAAGGACAGGTCGATGATCTTCCGGGCCGCGTGCTGCACCACGATCTCGTCGTGCTGGGTCGAGCCCTCGATGACGCAACCGATCGTGACGACCGCGTCCACCTTCCCGTCTTTCAGCATCTTCTTGATCGCAAGGGGCATGTCGTACGCGCCCGGCACGTAGAGGGTGTCGGTCACTTCTGCGCCGAGGAACGCCGCGTGTTCCCTGCCTTCGATCTCCATCATATAGGTAATGTCGCGGTTGAACTCCGCAACGACAAATCCCAGTTTTATCGGTTTTGTGTCACACATATCTGATCATCTCTTCTGAATCCCTGATATATTTTTATGATGTCAATGGTGGGCGGGGCCGACGTCCTCAAATCCCTGCCGCTGGCCCGTCCCCGCATCCTTCACCAGCTCGTTCGGGTGGAGGACGAGTCTCACCGCATTGACCGCGTGCTCCCGGGTCCGCTGCTCCATGAGCCAGGCGAGCTCCCGGTCGTCCTTTGCCTCGTCCTCGTGGACAAAGACCTCAATGATGTGGGTGTTTGTCATCAACTGGCACATGATGAGCCCCTGCGACGCCTCGTGGGCGCACATCTTATCCTTGTCTTTTCCCCCGGGCATGCCAAGCGCCATCACGATGTCGCACTTCCGTTCCTCGATCAGCTTCTTGCAGGCGACCGGGAGATCCTTCATCCCCGGTACCGTCACCCGCTCGATCGAGACGCTGGCATGTTTCCTGAGCTCATCGATAGCGATAGCTCCCATATTGATGCGCGCGAAGGTGGTGTCTGCAACACCAACCCTCATCCGAGCACCTCGCAGGCCGCCCCGACCCCGTCACCCTTCATCTTATACCCGAGCTTCTTCAGGGCGTGCTGCGTAGCAGCGAGGGTCGAGAGGATCTCCGGGGCGCTGACCGCACCCATGCTGCCTATCCGGAAGATCTTCCCTTTGAGATGATCCTGCCCGCCGGCGATGACGATGCCCTTCTTCTTCACGATTGCCCGCATCTCGTCATCCTTGATCCCATCCGGGTAGGCGAACGCGGTTACGGTGGTCGAATACTCGTGCCGGGCATCGATCTTCGGGAAGAGGGGTAATCCCCATGCCTCCGCCGCCGCGTGCATCGCTTTTGCCATCTTCTGGTGCCGGGCGATCCGTGCCGCAAGCCCTTCCTCTTCGAGGATAAGGCAGGCCTCGCGGAGCGCGAGGAAGAGCGGGACCGCCGGGGTATACGGGGTCTCCATCGGTTTTCCGGCCGCACTCTTCCGGTACGCCGCGAGATCGAGGTAGTACGGCGGGTTCTTGCAGAGCCGTTCCCATGCCCGGTTGCTGACCGAGACCGCCGCGAGCCCTGCCGGGGCCGCAAGGCACTTCTGCGAGCCGGTGATGACCACGTCCGCACCCCACGCATCAGCTTCGACAACGTCCCCGCCGACCGAGGTGATAGCGTCCATCAGGAAGAGTGCGTCGTGTTTCTTTGCGAGCCTCCCTATCTCTTTCGCCGGGTTCTTGATACCGGCCGAGGTCTCGTTGTGGACAAGGGTTACGATCTCAGCGCCCTGTTCGAGCCGGGCCTCGAGGGCCGCAAGGTCGACAGGCGTTCCCCACGCGGATCCGATCTCGTGGGCCTTCCCGTAGCGCTGGCTTATCTTGAAGAGCCGCTCGCCGAACTTCCCGTTGACGATACAGGCGATCTCCTTGTCCCGGCCGAAGTTTGCGACCGCGGCCTCCATGCCGGCAGTCCCCGATCCGCTGATGATAAAGAGGTCGTTCGTGGTCCCAAAGGCGGTTTTAAGTACCCGCACACAGTCTGCGTATACTGCGCCGAACTCGGCGCTGCGGTGGTTTATTGCCTGGCGCGACATCGCGAGCCGTACCCGTTCCGGCATCGGCACGGGGCCCGGGAGCATCAGGAGTAGTTCTTTTTCCATGTGGATCTGCTCATAGTATTTTTATATACACACAATATAAGTTTGGATGGCAGACATGGCAGACGTAGCGATTATCTGTGGTTCGGCATCGGACAGCGCCATTGCAGACAAGGCAAAAGCAATTCTCGAATATTTCCGGGTCTCCTACGACTACCAGGTGATCTCCGCCCACCGGGATCCCGACAAGCTCGACGCATACATCAAGGGAAGTCCGGCAGAGATCTATATCGCCATCGCCGGCCTCTCGGCAGCCCTCCCGGGCGTCGTCGCGTCCAAGACGGAGAAGCCGGTCATCGGTGTCCCGGTCAGCGGCACCCTCAATGGTCTCGACTCGCTCCTCTCTATCGTCCAGATGCCTAAAGGTGTCCCGGTCGCCTGCGTGGGGATCGACAACGGGGAGAACGCGGCATACCTCGCGGTGCGGATGCTGAACCTTTTGAAGAAATAATTTTTAATCACGATTGAGAATAAGGGATGCCGGTAGTTCCGGGGGCGGGCATTTCTGGTCCATGCAGGGGATGGTCCTGCCCGCCGATTTCCGGATTTTGTGCTGGCATTTTTTTTTTGGAATCTGGGAGGGTGTCTTGATACTGTATGATGGTTTCATCCTGGTGTGCTGGAGGAGTTCAAAGGGAACCATCTTTTGAGAATAGTGTTCGCCAGAAGGCCGGGGAGTTGAACAGCTTCCAGAGCGAGAACAGCGACTTGTCCCCGTCAAGGTGTGTGCAACGGACGCAGTAAAACTCCTCATCTGCTTCGGTTCCCTTGCAGAGCTTTTGATTTGTCATGATTGCTCTCTCCTGCCCGGGTTTCCCCCGGGTCTGATCACATGCTTGACTCCGGGGGTATAAAAAGGGCGGGAAGTTGGAGAAAAATCGCGAAATTTTTTCCAGCCTGGAGGGATTTTCCGGTTTTTTCCGGGTTTCCGGGCATTCTCCGGTATTCGCGTGCACCATTTGTCCAGGATCCCGGTTCCCGGGAACAAACGGTCTGGATTTATATAGATCCCTCCTGACAATTACTATATCCCATGTATCCCGACCGCCTGACATTCCAGAGAATGGTGGCAAGCGAGGCGAATCTCTCAGGCCCCGGAAAAGAGACCCTTCTTGCCCTGTACGACGGCCCGCTCCGGCTCCGGCAGATTCTCGGTATCGTCAATGCTCCGGGTCGTTCCGGGCCGGCGGAGGGCTCTGATCAGAAAAATATCTCCGAATCCGCCCTGAGGAAACGGCTCGATATCCTCATCGGGCGGGGGATCATCGCCCGGGCGGGCAGTGAACGGACAAAACCCTACTACTACATCCGCCGCCCGTGGATCTTCAACCACAGTACTTCACTAATTTTTAGCCGAGGCTAATCAAAACCGGCAGATCTAAATAGGCAGCGGGCGCCGCATATGGCAAATAGACGGCAATTCACCCGCCGAATAAAGAATGAGATCCGAGCAGAAGATTGTTCCGAAATAGCAGTGGATGCAATCAACCGGAATCTCACCATTTCCATCAACGGAACACTGAGACAAAAGACCCTTATCCAGTCACTTGTTGGGATGTCAGCAACCAAACTATCCGTGCATTCCATCAATAAGGCCGGAGAAAAAGTCCCGTGTGAAACGTCAGTCAGATACCATTTATCGAAGGTGGATTTAGAATCGCTTTTCGAAATACAATCAAAGATCCTCACCTATTCAAACGATCAGATCCTTGTTCCCGGAAAATCGTATCATTTTGCCATAGATTTCACCGACGATCCTTATTATGGCGAAATTATCGAAGCGAACAAAGATTACGTCCTCAAGAGTAAAATGAAGAAATCAACAACCACATTTTACTCGTATGTTTCGCTCTACATAACAACAAAAGGTCAACGGCAGACCCTTGCAGTTTTCCCGGTGAAGAAGGGTGTGTCAAAGGTCGAGTACATCCGGAAATTTTTGGCCATAATCCACAACGCAAAAGTGAACACCCAAGTACTCTGTCTTGATCGGGGATTTTACTCAAAAGATGTGTTCTCATTTCTCCAGAAGGAAAAGATCCCGCACATTGTTCCGGTGAGAAAACACGGCGAAGAACTCAAGAAAATACTCCGGGGAAATCATTCCCGGTATGCACAGTATACGATGATGGGAACTGGCGAACCTCTTTCTCTTACTCTGGCAATTGATGTCCAGTACCTTCTGGGAAGGAATAAGAAATACGGGAATGTGAACCTGGGTTACGTCGTGTATGGTATTAACTGGAAACCCCGTCGGATCTACCGGGTCTACAAGAACCGGTTTGCGATCGAGTCTTCGTACCGTATCCGGAATATCGTGAAAGCAAGGACATCCACAAGAAACGTTGTGATCCGGTACCTGCTGACGATAATCTCTTTCCTTCTCAAAAATATCTGGGTCTCTCTTCAATGGATGTTCTTCTCTAAGGTTCAACGAGGACCAAGAACCGTTGCTGAAGATTTGTTCCGTTTCGATTTCTTCCGGCTATTGGTCTGGGAAGGGATTCGGAAAAAACTCAAATTTGTCTCATTTGTTTCTGTTCTTCGACCGTTTGGTTGATCAGAGGTTGAGAGTATTGATGACTTGCCAAAATTCACGGAGGTAAATTTAGAGAAGTACTGGACTTGTCAAATATCCGGCATCCCATGACCACTGCATCGACCAGATCAGGGCTCACTGCACAAAAAACGAATTTCTCACGCCCTGTCATCATCAGCACCGCCTTTTCGCCAAACAGGGTACCCCGTTCATCGTTATAGATCGCACCCTCAGGTTCACCGGCAATTACGGCAAGATAATATTCCTTCCCGCCCTCTTTGGCAAGCGCTATTCCGTTTTCCGATCGCGACCCCGCAAACTCAAGCAGATCATGAAGGGAAAAGGTTCCCAGATACTCGGACCCTTTCAGGATCCTTTCTATCATGTCCTGAATTCTCATAAAAAATCATCGGGAAATCTCAATAGCCGGGAAGTGAGACCGGGACGTTTGCGCGCCTTATTTTCCACCACTGCCCATTAACTGAATTTATTCTTTCCGGAGATTAAAAATGTGTGGAATCTTTTTTTTCAAAAGCATCGCCACTTACTTAAGGGCATCGGAGAAAAACCTAATGGATTTATGGAGATCTTATATCCGATGGTGATCTCGGCGGTAGCGGTCCTTGCCACCCTGATCTATGCATCCTTTCTCGATATCAAAGACCGCAGGGTCCCGTTCCGGACCTGGTATCCCATGCTTGTTATCGGAATTCCCGCAACGATATTTCTCCTCTACGAAAAGACATCCAATCCCAGCCTGATCGCGGGCTTTCTTGCGCTTGTAGCCAGTTTTCTGTACGTAAATTATCTCGACAACCGCGAAATAACCGAACCGTTCCGGTTCTCCTGGCTTGCCATTGTCCTCATCCTTGCGGCTCTTGCGTGGATAATCCTCCCGAAATTTAATCTCGCGATACTGCCCTGGTATGCCATGTTTGCCGGCCTGTTCGGGTATGTATCCTATATCGAGTACACGAGAAAGCCGGAGGGCAAAATAAAACCCCGGCGGAAACAGCAGGAAGCAACCGTTGCTGATACCCTCAGCACATGGTATTTTGTCTTAATCATCATAATTTTCGCAATTACATCGGTGATGATGCTCTTTTCAGGAGGATGGGGAACGGCGGCGTTTGTTGTTCTTCTCTCATCAGTATTCTGCGGTGTCTTCTACATCTTTGGAAAGCTGCATCTCTTTGGCGGTGCTGACGCGTGGGCCCTCATCTTCCTCTCGTTCTGCGTTCCGGTGTTTCCCATCACGCCGCTCCTGAATACGCCACCACTCGGGTTCCTCGCGTTCTCTGTGCTGATCAATGCCCTGATCCTCAATCTCATTGCACCGGTTGCGATATTTATGATAAATATTGTCAGGGGGAACCGTGCTCCCTTGATGTACATGTTCTTCGGGTTCCCGGTGAGCGGAGATAAAATCCAGGACTCGTGGGGTTTTGTCATGGAGGATTTCGAGGACAACAAGGGCACTATTACCCGGAAATTTATCGGTTTTGGGGATGCCCTCCGCAGAATGTTTGCCGGGGTTGGCAGAATATATACAAAGGATCTCCGGGAACATCCTGAGTCCTATACGCACGAACTGGCGATGTATAAAAAGGCGGGAACCGTATGGATCTCCTACGCAGTCCCATTTATCGTCCCAATTACTGCCGGGCTGATCACCGCGATCGTCTTTGGGGATTTCCTCCTTGCGATCACCAGTCTCTTTACCCGAGGTGCATAACATGCTGAAACTGAAATTTGTCGATAATTTAATCCCGGTTATTGTCCAGGATGCAAAGACCCGCGAAGTCCTCATGTTGGCATATGCAAATGAGGAAGCAGTAGGGCTTACGAAAGGGACCGGCTTTGCTCACTATTACAGCCGGAGCAGGAAGAAACTCTGGAAGAAGGGTGAGGAGAGCGGCCATTTCCAGAAAGTGCTACGGATCCTTACCGATTGCGATGAGGATTGTCTCATCTACGAAGTCGAACAGACCGGCGCTGCATGCCATACCGGGTACGTGTCATGCTTCTACCGGACCCTTGATGGCGAAGTTGTCGGCTCGAAGGTCTTCGACCCGGAGAAAGTCTACAAAAAACCGGGCCATTAACAAGAAACGCAAAGAACCGGAGTATTCCCGGGTTTTCCCGGGTAATGTCTTTACCGTACAGCACGGTTCTGGCAAAGAAGGGATTCTTGTAATCTCTGTTCCGGTTACTCCGGGTCCGGCACGATCTGTGTTCCGGCTCGCCCTTCAACTCCAGCAAACCCGAGATCCGGCCGGGTGACGATAACCCGCTCACCACCGGACCGGAGAAATGCTAACGCTGCCTCGACTTTCGGTTTCATGCTCCCCGGCGCAAAATGGCCGTCACGCATGTACCCGGTGAGCTCACTGACGCTCACCCGATCGAGATCCTGCTGGTTCTTCGCACCGTAATGCAGGGAGATCTTTTTAACATCAGTGAGAATGAGGAGGATTTCGGCGGAGATCGCAGACGCAAGGAGTGCTGCTGAATGGTCTTTGTCAATGACCGCCTCTATCCCACGAATTGACCCTCCGGAATTGCGGATGACCGGAATGCCTCCCCCGCCACAGGCAATAACGATGATCCCCGCATCAAAGAGATGCCGTAACGTCCCGGCCTCAATAATCTCCCGTGGTTGTGGCGAGGGAACAAGCCGGCGAAACCCGCGACCACTGTCGTTCTCCACGGTCCAGCCCCGGTCCCTCCGGTTTTGAGCGGCTTCCATCCCGGTGTAGAACGGACCGATGGGCTTTGAGGGCGTGCTGAACCCCGGGTCGGCACCATCGACGAGGCACTGGGTCAGGACCGTAACCACGGGACGATCAAGTCCCTGCAGGACAAGCTCGTTCTTCATCGACTGCTGGAGCATATAGCCTATCATCCCGGCGCTCTCCGCCCCGCAGACATCGAGCGGCATCGGGGGAAGAAAGGATCTGGCGCATTCGTTTGCGAGGAGAATATCCCCTACCTGCGGACCGTTCCCGTGGGTGATCGCGACCAGGTGACCGTTCTTTACCAGTTCTGCAAGATGACGGGCCGTCCCGGCAATATTTCCGAACTGCTCTTCCGCGGTCCCGCTTCCTGTATGACGGAGGATCGCATTCCCCCCGAGCGCAACGAGGATCTTCTTTTTTCCGGCACGCGCAGGTAGTATCACTGGCGGTTCACCACGCAGGTCATGCAGTGCGCTGCCCCATATCCCCCGGTAAGGTTCCGGAGACTGACCGGGAATGCATCGATATCGTGCTGGTATATCTCCTTCTTGTGCGGAAAGAACTGCCCTTCGTTTTTGAGCATACGGTAATCGTCACGTGCCTGGTCGTACAGGGCCCCGTACACCCCCGGGGCCATCGCGGCTTTTGCGGCAAGTGTCGTAAGGACATTCTTTGCCACCCGGTCGACCTCAACCCCGAGGATCACACCTTCCCGTATGCACAGGAAATTTGGGGCGCAGGCCATCTGTTCGAGCACGGTGATATCGATAATGTCGAAGCCTTTTTTTCGGATATAACCCGCAAGATCTAAATCTTCGTCCACTTTTCCATAACCATCTCCTTCCCGGTTATACAGCTCGACACGGGCCTGCTGCATAAGCAGCTCGGAACCGATGACCGTTCCGGATGACGCTATGTTGAAGTACGTGTCGAGATGCATCGCGACCATAGGATCATCATGATTTCCCGGGAGGGGGTGGACCGGCTGGTGGACAAGGGCAATTTCATCCACGCCTGACTGGCAGGAAAGGACCCGCATAGCGCCTTCCCGGTTTGTCCGGTCGCCGACGCCAATTAAGGCAAAATCCTTCATGGGCATGAAATCCCCGCCTTCAAACGTACCTTTGACACCGACATCTGTTTCAACCGGGACACCGGCAGCATCCCAGAACAAACGTGCCACTTCGGGCTCCCTCGCTCTCTGGGGCTTTGCCATCTTCCCGAGGATTACCCGGTCCCCGCAGACTGCCTGCTGGTCCCTCATGAAATAGAGGTTCGATAGCGGCTGTCGTGCAGTAATTGCAAGCCCGATGTTTCTCCTGCCGGGACCCGCCTCCACGCAGACGCCCGGATTTGTCATGAGAATATCGAAAAAATAGCCCGGATCATGGGCACCAAGGTTTTTTTCGAATTCGAGGACGGCAAACTCCCTTTCCGTTTTATTGCCGGTAAATTCGATCAGTTCCCGGGCCTTCTTCACAAGCTGTTCACGGAACACCGGGCTCGTATTGGCAACGGAAGTAACCGTGTCGCGCAGAAGGAGCACCCGGACATTGAACTCGTGCCGGAGGATCTCTTCGAGCCGGCGGTGTTCGGCTTCGGCAGCTTCGCGGGAAAAGGCACGATCATAGAGCGAAGCATACGGCTCGAGCAGCCCAAAAAACATCTCCATCCCCGGCCGGTGGAGGACGACGGTCTTCAGCCGGTCCCACTCGGCCCGTACATGCACATGTATCCCTGGTTGCAGGAATCCCCATCATCCGTAATACATTTTTCTGCGAATGCCCGATTTTATTTCATGCAATGGTGAATATTCAGGCATATCAATAAATATCCGGAACGATAAAGGGGCCATCCGTTCGGGTCATCCGAACAGCACCTTACTGAGATGAAACCATGATGGAAGGACACGGGAGGCCCGGCATGGGCATGACACCTTCACCACAGGAAATGGCTATGATGAAGATGTGGGAATGGCTTGCAGATGACCAGAAGAAGATCCTTATGAAGCGGATGCTTGATGGGAAGATCATGATGAAAGAGGGGATGATCAAGCATCTTGAGCACAAGATCGAGACTATGAAGCTGCTCAAGAAGATGATCGACGAGTGCTGAAAAACGCACTCCAGAAACACCATCTTTCTCTTTTTCTTTGGTTTTTGAGGTCAAACTTAGTTTAGTTCTGGTTCAGTTCTGGGTTTCGATTCAGTTCTGGTTTTGTTTTTAGTCTCGGCCGGGTCCTGTTTTCCCTTTTTTCCCGATTGAAAAATGCAGGATATTTCCCGGCCGGTGCTGGATCATTTTCCTCCAGAGACCGTGATTCTCAGGCGATCTCCGGAAGAATCCTCTCGCGGTACAAGGTGAAACCGGCCGACGAAAAAGTCCCGGAAGAAATGTATAAAGAAACTGTTTTATAGCTCCCCAAAGTTATATGAATCAAGGCAGGTTAAGCATCTCTGTGCGGGACCGGCCCCGTTCATGAATTCACCATTCATCACATTTTTTGTTTCGGCTTAAACGCCACAATGGGTATTTCTTCAAGGAAAGAACCGCGATTCTCCAGCAGAGTATTTGTTGCGTTCCGACTACAAGGGTATCCGGGGGGCAATGGTTGCCGGCGCACGCATCCCCCGCAGGGTTTCCCTTGCTGACTTTCAGGGGAGAGAAAAGGCCACATCCGTCCCGCTCTTCCGGCGCCTCCACGAGTTCAGGCATACAAAAAGAAGATCGCTTCCTCCAGCAGATCGGTGAAAGGTACAAGCTCTTCGTCGGTCCGCTTCTTCAGGATATTTATGAAAAATTCCCGGAAACCACGTTGCTTTTCCGGGGAAGCAGAACTATTAATCCGCGTTCATGCAAACATTCCCGGTACGTGAAGCCACTTGGAAATACCCGGGAACGACCGGTTCGCATGACCCCCTTGAGGAAGTACGAGATGCCGGATACTCCCGCGACGGTGCTGGATATCGAACCCGAGCCGGATGAGTATGCGCTCTCCTTTGAGCGTATGACACCGGAGGAGATCCGGCTGGTCGCCCGGCCCATCGGGATGCCGCCCCTGCATACGGACGAGATGCCGGATTCAGCGGTCTCTGTCTTTGCCGCAGAGCCGGATCCGCGCCTTGACGAACCCTCATGGGGATTATATGCCCGGGCCCCGGAGATCACCGTGAAGAACGGGAAGATGCTCCACCCGTGGGACGATGATCCCGCGGAGACAAACTAGCTTTTTTGCCCTTTTTTTACGGGGAGTTGGTATTAACTAAGACATGAGCGAAACGTTCTGAACCAGGAATACCATCCCTGACGCGGCATTACGGTCCCGCCGATAAGAAAGATTCGCACCGGAAATTGGGCTGATGCAATAAAAGAAAAAGGAGAGGATCAGGCCGTGCCTGCGCTGTCGTAGACCTGGCTGAGATAGCGTGTCTCGAAGAGTGCTATCGGAGCGATGAAGATGATCTCGACAATCACAGCGAGGAACGGGACTGTGTTGAGGAGCGATATGATCAGGACTATGATGAACTGCACGATAAAGAGGACGATGAGCGCGAGGATATAGGAGACCCAGCCGATCTTCCCTATCGTCTCAAGGATACCGCCGAAATTGAAGGCTTCACCCATGCTGCCCGTCCGGGCGAACCGGATAATACCGATCGTTGCAAAGAGCCCGGTGATGATCGCGACGATGATAAAGATGATAAGACCAACGAGAACGCTGCCCGCAATGGCGAGGACCTGCGCCGGGTTGGCGATATAGGCAATTACACCGGCGCCAATGGTTGCGAAGAGGACAATCATGGACGGGATTGCGTAGATAAACGAGATAATGACGTACTTGATACCGTCAATGATGAGCGTTCCCCATCCGGTTACTTCCGGTGCAGGCTTCTCCCCGCGAAGAACCTTGAGCATGTACCCCAGAAGCGGGATACAAAGAAGTATCGTCGCAATGATCAGGAGCACCCATTGTTTCCACTTACCAACAACTGCATCCTTCGCATAGGCAAAGGAATCGTCAAGCATTGAGCCGTAATCCATATACATTCACCACGTAAAGTAGCATTTGAATTTTTGACGGAGCGGAATATAAATCCACCGACGGCGATCACGGGATCAGACACCGGTATGCCTTTTCCTCCGGGATTTCCCGACCCGGACTCCCTAATCCACGACGGAATTTTCAGAATCGATTGCATTTTATATTCCCCGGAGAAATTTGTTGACCTGAGGAACATATCTTGTTGCCCCGACTGATTGCCCCTTCCCTTCTGCTGATCATGGTGTTCGTTGTTGCTCCAGCACCCTGCGCCGCAGCAGACCAGCTCACAGCAGATTTTATTGCACAGGATTCATTTACGCACGGCATTGCACTCTTCTCAACCACCTTTCAGGATCGATCGACACTGGCTGCGTCATGGTTGTGGGACTTCGGTGACGGGCAGAGCTCAACGCTCTCCAGCCCCGAACATACCTATGTGAACCCGGGCACGTACACGGTTTCCCTTACCATCCATGATCTTTCCGGGGCACTGAGCAACACGAAGACTATCCCGGACTATATCGTCGTTGCACCGGAGCCCATGGGCCCCTATTCCGGAACGATTGCACCAACGAGCATGGTATACACAACCATACCGTTGACTACGGTGACTACCGTGGCAACGGCAATCCCAACCACCACCGTTCCAACGACAACTCCGGTTCCAACGACAACATCGGCCCGGAGCGGGATCATTGCGGTAACCTCGTCACCGGCCGGGGCACTTGTTCTCCTTGACGGGAGCGAGCAGGGCATGACGCCCATAACCCTGTACACGATTCCTGTCGGGAAGCATGTCGTAACCGTGCATACCAAGGGATATACCGACAACACGACCGACATCCAGGTGGAGGACCAGAAACTGGTAAAACTCGATATTGCCCTTGTACCGGTGGGAGCAAAAGGAACGCCCACAGTAACCGCGACCACGATTGAGCCAACGACTGCCATACAAAAAGCCGCGGCATTTGTCGCCGCACAGACAACCGCGCCGGTCACCCGGACGGGTTCGATACATGTATACTGCGACGGATGTCTCGGCCTCAGTGACGGGCCACGAAAAATTTCCAGCATCCAGTACGATGTCTATATGGCGAATTCGAGCATCGCGGCCTATCATCGGGTATTTCTCAGCACGGAAGTGGTTATCTCCGGTCTGCAGCCCGGACCCTATGAAGTAACGGTCATCCCGGAAACCTACGTTCACCAGACACAGGTGACGACAGTTCAACCCGACAAGGAATCAATGGTTACGTTTATGGCCCCGACATTTGCCAAGGTTTCAGGATTTGAAGCGGTGCTCGGAATCCTTGCGATTGCCGGTATTGCCGGGATCCGGCGGTTCCGTCACTAAGTCAGGATATGATCAACACGGAAGAGAATGCTCTGGAGGAAGGGAAGGCAGGATTCGCATGGGATGCAGCCAAAACCCCTCATGAGAGATTCACTCCGGCACGCAGTTATGGTGTTTGGATCTCCTTACCGGGTTTCCGAAGAAAAAAAATGTCTTAGCCTTTTTTTCCATAAGAACAGAAAGACCGTTTCCGGCACCAAGTCTTAAATACCCGGAAACGTAAGACAGCGGCTTTTATGGTGCTATTTGTCTGGACTGATGATCTCAGCGTTCAGGTAAAAGAGATCGACGATCACCACAAGAAACTCATCAGCCTTATCAATAACCAGCATGATGCAATCGCTGCCCATATGGGGAAACTGGCTGTGAAGAAAACCATCCGGGACCTTGCTGCGTATTCGGTGTATCACTTCCAGGCGGAAGAATGGTACATGCAGAAGTTTAACTATCCCGGTTTTTTGGATCATAAAGCAAAACATGACGCCTTCATACACCAGATAGCGGATTTTGAGCGGGATTACGATCACGACCGGTTCGGTCTCACGAACGACGTCATGTATTTTCTGATAGACTGGTGGACGAACCATATCAGGGGTACCGATAAATTATACGTCCCCTGCTTTGCCCGCCACGGGCTCGGACCGGAACCCGGGCTTCCGCAGATTCCCTCCCGGTAAACGGGTACCGGCACAATCTTTTTCATAGCCCACCGGTTGGCTTTACCCATAACGAGCCGGGGGTTACTGCCCGGTGGATTTCACCGGTGTTTTCCGGGCTTGCAGAAATTGAGGGAAAAACCGGTCCGGATGCGGAGAACGTCCTCCCCGGGAGCACAGGTCCTTTTGGAAAAACAGCATTTCTCCACCATTTTCAAAGTCAGGCGTGTATTCCGTGCCCTGGTCGCCGGGTTCACGAAACCGGCCCGGGCAATTATTGTGGGGTGCCTGGTCCGGAAGCCGGGCCTGGAACCCGCCACGCACCTGGAGGGACCACAATAACAAACCGGGCACCTTTGCCGGGTTCTCCGTTCTCGGTGATGGTAAGGCCCGTGATGGTAAGGATCTCCCGGGAGAGGAAAAGACCAAGACCGGTATTCCGGCCAAATCCCATCGTAAAGAGATCTGCTTTGTCCTCTTCAGTGATCCCGAGACCATCATCTTCAACCGTGATAATGAAAAACCCGTCACGTTCTTCACCGGTGATGGTGATCCGGCTGAGGATCTCACCATACTGCAGCGCATTGCTGATGAGGTTAAAGAAGACCTTGTCAAGCATGGCATCGGCATACACTTCACAGGGGGGCATCCGGACGGTTATCTGTACGGTTCCGGAATCCAGGTCAGAAATCGTCCGGGCGAGGAGACGGGAGATATCCTGCCATACCGGCAGCCCCGCACCGATGTTCTGGTATTCCCGGGTAAACTCTATCTCCTCCTGGATTTTTCCAATAATCGTCTTCTCTTTTTCGTAGAACTCCGCCCGTTCTATCTTTGTGCTTCCCTTGATATCCAGAGCAAGATAGCAGTTCAGTGCCGAGATCTGGTTGAGAATGTCATGCCGGGTAATACTTGCCATGAGGTTGAGTTTCTTGTGAACATCTTCGAGTGCCCGTTCATCCCGCTTCCTCCGGGTGATATTCCGGAGGAGGAGAAGACAGCCCCCCCGGCCGCTGGTGTCCTGGTCGAGCGGTACACAAGCGGCATCATAATACTCCGGCACGGCATCCACGGCATCCCCGGTTTTCAGGCTGTCCCGGTTCCCCGGGAAGGAAATCTCGACATGGCGGGAGCCGGATTCTGCACCGGCAATGAGAGAGAACGGGGTTTTCTGCGGCAGGAAATCGTCAACTGGCTGTGCAACCAGCTTGTCGATAGGGGTCGCGAAGATCGCTTCTGCTGCGGGATTCGCATCGACAATACGGCCCCGGTTATCGATCACGACAACCCCGTCGGTTATGGTTAAGAAGACCTGGAAATAGGCGATCGGCGTAAGCCGGAACAGCTGGTACCGGATTATGCCAAACACGATGATCAGGCCGGTGAGGGTAAAAGTCAATGGCGTCAGGTCAAGGGCCGGGGCATTCCCGATGGGGAAGACATAAGCGAGGTTTGCCGCGAACGGGATAGCGCTTGCGAGGAGAAGGATCAGGATCTGGCGGCGGTAGATGTCACGGGCAGCGTACAGGCGGGTGACAACCAGGGCGATACCGAGCAGCAGAAGTGCATATGAATATCCCGTCTGGATCCAGAAGAGCGGACCATGCGCGAGGACCCATACAACCATCCCGTTCTCCATCACCGGGTAGACACTGGAGTAGTAGAGATTATGCAGGGGATTGGTCAGCACAAAAAGAACGGAAAGCACAGGTATGACGAAGAACAGCGGAATAGTCCTCTTCGTGATGAAGCGTGAACCCCCCGTATAGTGCAGAACGAGGAGGAACCACGCGACCGGAACAACCACTACGCCCGGGTAGGCAAGACAGACGAAGAAGTAGTGGGTCGGGAGATCCACGCTGATGATCTCCCCGACACTTGTTGCTGCCCAGAGAGAGGCCGCGGCCATCAGCAGGGTGAACGGGAGAGCGATCTCGGTCTTCCAGTCCCGCCAGCTGATAATGGCAAGGGCTCCCGTGATGCATGCCGACAGGGCAAACGCAATGATAATAGGGGAGAACTGGGGGTCCATGGTTCACCGGGTTTTCTGGAATTCTTTTAGTATGATATTGCTTTTAGTAGTATCTTGGCCTGATTATTGATTGATTCTTTGGTTAACCCGTGTTGATACCCGGGACCGGCGCTGGTGCTTCCCATCATGGAAGAGGCCGGGGGGTCGCCGGTCTTGGGGGATCAAGGGTCCGGGCCGATTCGGGAACTACCGATACCCCCGGTATTACCAGAAAAAAAACCGGCATTATACCGGGAAAATCGCCGGGTATGAGAGGGATTGAAAATCCACCGCCTGGTAACCTCTTTTAGTCAGCGGTTGAAGTCGCGACCCAGCCGGAGGCAACACTGGTGAACCCTGAAAAACAGTGAAGAAAAAGGGTCACGGTCTCTTGTCTGTTGTTAATCGATCCTGAAACAAGACCAGTGTTATTATTATATACATGACGGGTATAAAGTGGTCAGAACCCTGATGATGATTAACTGGAGACCGGGCAATGGATCCTGAGCACCGCAAATCAGCAAGCCTGCTCGTCATCCCATGCACGATCATTCTTATTGTAATTCTCACCTTCCTCGACAAGCATACGGTATTCGAGCCACCGTTTGTTCTTGCAATCTTAAATACCATCTTCCTTGGGATTATACCCCTTTTTATCGCGTATACCGCATACCGGAGTTACCGGACCAGCAGATCGACAAACGTACTTTTACTCGGGGCCGGCATGCTCATTTTCGGCCTCGGCTCGATCGCTGCCGGCTGGCTCAACGGCCTTCCTGCCGGACCTAACATCACCGCAACACTCCACAATACAGCGGTATGCATTGGATCAATCTTCACTCTTGCAGCGGTAATTCTCGTTCTCTCCGGTCCGAACCGGGAAATTAAAGGGGAGAATACATTCCTGCCGATCTTCCTGTACAGCGGAATCGTTGTTTTTGTAGCACTTTTCAGTATTGCCACCGTCAGGGGACTTACCCCGCCGTTTTTTATTCCGGGGTATGGTCCGACGGATCTGCGCCAGGTCATCCTCAGCAATGCAACCGTTTTATACGCACTAACCTCCGTGTTGTTCTTTCACGTGTATACACGGAAGAGGGAGACATTTTTCTTCTGGTTCGGGCTCGGCCTCGCGCTGATTGCAACCGGCCTTTCCGCGATCTTTATCCAGCCATCAGTAGGAAGCCTGCTTGGATGGGCAGGAAGGATCACCCAGTATCTCGGCTTATGCGTTGCTCTTGTGGCTTTCATCAACGCGCAGCGGCGTGCATCAAAATATGGCATCCCGCTACCGGACAAGATTAGCGATCTCTTCGGTAACGGTCAAACCACCCAGGCAATCCTGTCGGCATCCACAGAATCGATCTGGCTGTTTGATACACACGGGACCATCCGCCTGGGAAATCCAACAGCATACAAAGTACTCGGGAAGAACAAAGACGAGGTTGTAGGCCATCGTTTTGAAGATCTCCTGAACCGTGAGCGTGCAAAGAATCGCATGGAGAAGCTTTCTGAGGTCGTGCGATCGGGAAGTTCAGTCCAGTTCGAGGACGAGAGGGACGGGATTGTCTTTCATCATACCTATTACCCGGTCTTTGACCGGGCAGGCGCAGTGACGGGCGTCGTGTCCTTCAGTCGCGACATCACCGGGCAGAAACGTGCCGGAGATGCTCTCCGTACCGCATCCCGCAGGACCGAAATGATACTCGAATCCATCAGCGACAGCTTCATCGCTTTTGATAAAGACTGGCATATTTCGTATATCAACCAGAAAGCAGCGGGCTACGGGAACAAAAGCCCGGGGGAAGTTCTGGGAAAGGTGCTCTGGGATGTATTTCCGGCAATTGCCGGGACACCGCTGGAAACATTTTACCGGAAGGCAATGGCCTCCCGGCAGATGCTTACCTATACCAATAGCAGTGCAATAGCGGCCGGTAAAGATTTTGAATTACGCTCCTATCCCATGGAAGACGGGATCGCGGTCTTCGGCCAGGACATTACCGATCGGAAACGTGCCGAAGAAGCATTGAAGGCAAGTGAGAGAGAGTTCCGGGAGATTGCCGAGGCGATGCCCCATATCGTATGGGCTACCCGCCCGGATGGCTGGAACATCTATTTTAACCAGAACTGGATGGATTATACCGGGCTCACGCTCGATGAGAGTTACGGTCATGGCTGGAACATTCCGTTCCATCCCGATGACAAGAAGCCTGCCTGGAACGCATGGCAAAACGCAGTGAATAATAATGGGACCTATTCTCTTTTAGCCCGCCTCAGGGCTGCGGACGGGAAATACCGCCGGTGGCTCGTACAGGGGGTGCCGGTTTTTGACGAAAAAGGTTCAGTTGCGAAATGGATCGGTACCTGTACCGACATCGAGGAGATGAAAAGGGCGCAGGATGCCCTTGCTGCGAGCGAGGCACGGTACCGTGAACTCCTCGAAAATGCCAACAGTTTCATCGTCAAGATGGACCGTAAAGGAACGATCACGTACTTTAATGAATATGCCCAGAAATTCTTTGGCTATACCCCTGAAGAAATTCTCGGGCAGAATGCCATGATCCTCATGCCCGCACAGGATTCCCACAGCGGAAAGGATATGCGGAATATGCTGGATGGAATTATCCGCGCTCCCGACGAGTATGAGTTGAATGTCAACGAGAATATCACAAAGAATGGGGAACGGGCCTGGGTATCCTGGAGAAACCGGGGGATCCGGAATGCACAGGGAAATCTCACCGGACATCTTGCCGTGGGACAGGATATTACAAAACGCGTTCAGATGGAAACGGCACTTTTGAAGAAGAACGAAGATCTCAACGCGGCATATGAGGAGATCACGGCAACCCATGAAGAACTGGAGAGCACGATCGAAGAACTGAACCGGCATGAACGCGAGCTGGCCGGGCGCTGAAAGAAAAAGATGTCCTGCTCTCCGAGATCCACCACCGGGTAAAGAACAACCTGACCGCTTTTATATCGCTTCTCAGCCTCGAAGGATCGTTCAAGGAGTCACCGGCCGGCCTTGCGCTGAGGAAGGATCTGCAGAACCGGGCCCGGAGCATGGCGCTTATCCACGAGACCCTGTATAAGACAAATACCTATGACGATGTGGATATGGGAGTCTATCTTACAAGTCTTGTCGAACAGATCGCGGTCTCGTACCCCTCAGCGAAATCAGTAAAGACCGTTGTTGAAGCTGACGGCACGCTTCTCGATATAGCCAGGGCTACACCCTGCGGTCTTGTCATCAACGAGCTCGTCACCAACTCGCTCAAGTACGCGTTCCCTCAATCGTTCGAATGCGGAAAAAAACGGGGCGCTCCCTGCACGATTACCGTACGCCTTACAAAAGACGGGGATGCATATACGCTCAATGTTCAGGATAATGGCATAGGGATTTCCCGGGATCTCGATATCACTTCAACAAAGACCCTTGGCTTAAAACTGGTCACGTTCCTTTCCCGGCACCAGCTCCGGGGGAAGATAGAGATTGACCGGATTGAAGGAACCCGGATTGTTATCCGGTTCCCGGAGCCGGGAAACTAAATCCGGGTCAGGCTTTTAAAGTTGTCCGGAACGGAGACGGTTTTTATTCACCTGAAATGGAACGCCGGCGAAGCGATAACAGGAGAAGAATCGGATCTCTGAACCAATCCTGAATTCATTTCCTGCTACAGAATTTACAATCGCGACGAGATATCCTTCGCCTCGTCAAACTCCGCAAGGATGGCCGGCTCCGGTGCCGGTGTCAGCAGGCTTACTACCATAACTGTGAGGAGCGACAGGATGAACCCCGGTATGATCTCGTAGATCCCAAAGAGGCTGAGCTGCTTCCAGATAATGACGGTCAGCCCGCCAACGATGATCCCGGCAAGAACACCGTTCCGTGTGGTTCGCCGCCAGAAGAGTGTGGCAAGCAGGGCCGGGCCAAAAGCGGCGCCGAAACCCGCCCAGGCGTATGCAACCAGGGAGAAGACAAAACTGTCCGGATCCAGCCCAAGGACGAGGGCAATGCCGGCAATGAGCAGCACGGAGAAGCGGCTGACCCAGAGGAGTTCGCCATTGGTTGCCTGGGGGCGGATAAGCGGAAAGTAGACATCCTGCGATAGCGCGGATGCGGTTACGAGCAGGATCGAGGATGCGGTGCTCATGATGGCAGCAAGGATCCCGCAGAGGACGATCCCGGCAAGGAACACCGAAAATGTATCGACGGTCATAACCATGAAAACCGTCTCTGATGCGGCACCGGAAAGCTGCCCGCTTATCGCAACCCTTCCGATGAGGCCGATTGCCACTGCTGCGGTCAGTGAGAGAATTACCCAGACCAGTGCGATCACCCGGGCGTCCCGGATTTCTTCCGGTTTTTTGATTGCCATGAACCGGACGAGGATGTGCGGCTGGCCGAAATACCCGATCCCCCATGCGAGAAATGAAAGGATGGCAATGAGGGAGAGGGGATTTCCATCAGGGCCAAGGAACGGGTTAAGGATGCCGGCGCTTGTCTGCATGATCGCCGATACGGTAGCACCGGGTCCCCCGAGAAGGAACATGACGGTTACGGGAACAATGAGGATTGCAAAGAACATCAGGATTCCCTGTATCGTATCGGTAATGCAGACTGCACGGAACCCGCCGGTGAAGGTATACGCGATGACAATCACCGACCCGACGAGGAGAGCCGTGTGGTAATCGATGCCAAAGACCGTCTCGAAGAGTTTTCCGCCGGCAACAAACTGGGCGGAGGTATAGATGACAAAGAAGATGAGGATGAAGAATGCACAGACGATACCGATGAGATCGGATTTGTCGTGGAACCGGTTCCGGAAAAATTCCGGGAGGGTGAGGGAATCCCTGGCGAGACGGGAGTAGATGCGCAGCCGGGGCGCGATGAACTTCCAGTTCAGCCACGTGCCGGCGATGAGGCCAACGGCGACCCAGCCTGCTGACAGGCCACTGAGGTAGGCGAGCCCGGGCAGGCCGATGAGCAGCCAGCCGCTCATGTCCGAGGCTTCCGCGCTGAGTGCCGCAACGAAGCGTCCCAGTTCGCGGTTTCCGAGGATAAACTCTTTCACGGTGACAGTTTTTCGCCAGTAGAAAAGCCCGATACCCATCATGAGGGCAAGGTACAGGACGAAGGCCGCTACGGTTTCAAGGGTGAAGGATGACATGATGCAGGGTCTTTTAAACGGGATCCGGGCTTGTTGTTGGCGCAGTGCATGCAGAATTTCTTCTGCGGTCGACAATTACCATGAATAAACCGAAAACCGGTTTTTTGGGCATACGATCCGGGGGTGCCGGAAGACATGACAGGAATTAGATTTTTTCCTGAGACGGTATAAATCCCGCCATAAGTGAAAGAGAATTTGCAGGTAATTACGGGAATCCGACACAGGGGGAAGTCATACAAAAACCGGATTCGCTCCGAATCACGGTAATTCACCCATGATGGAATATTCATACGGGCGGTCAGGAGGTCCAGGGGGGAACCGGTGTGGATAGTCGAATCTTCGATCCGCGGAGAAAAAATGGGGGTCCCCCACCCATCCGGATTTTTTGTCGGGCGCATGGGGTCGGAAGGGGTCTCTCACGTTTTGGACCGGGGGGAGGAGCAGGGGCCTGTCAAAGCACATGAGGGATCCCCGCCCCCCCATGATCGCATGTTCCCGGATTCCGGTTTTCCGTCGGGGTTTATGGCGAACCCGTGCGTTTGTTCATCCAAAAGAAGGCGGGGAGGAGCCTCTCCTGCCCGGAAGAGGACGGGGAGGGGGGGTCTCTCATTTATTTTTAGAGGGGGGTGCAAGGGGTCCTCTTTTTTGGGGGAGGAGGGAGACGAGGGTACCTCTGAGGGCACATGAAGGTCTCCCTCCCCCACCGGTACTCCCACCGGAATCGGTAAGATTCATAAGGAAATCACCGGGAATGGTATTTGCCAAACAATGTGGTCTGCGGTCTTTTTTACAAGGTTTTTCGGTGATTCAGATTGAGATCTCTTCCCACGTGGTTTTCTTTAATTATAAATAAACATGGAAAAATTATTCCCCCCGACATTAAATATAATGACCTATCAAGATTGTGTGAGCATCTGCCCGAAAAAAGTCCGGGCACAAAAGGTGGTTTTCCTATGGCTTCCGAGCCGGTCATGGTGATGATCAAGAGACAGATAAAACCGGCACTGGTTATTTTTTTCATCCTTACGCTGGTCACGGGTATCATCTACCCGCTGGTCGTGACGGGTATTGCCCAGGGAATCTTCCCATCCCAGGCAAACGGGAACCTTATCCAGCATGATGGCAGAATGGTGGGATCAGCTCTCATCGGGCAGCAGTTCACCTCTTCGAAGTATTTCTGGGGCCGGCTCTCCGCGACGTCCCCCGTACCCTACAATGCTGACGCATCAGGAGGTTCGAATCTCGGCCCGACCAACCCGGCCCTCCTCGATGAGGTAAACGGACGGATCGCCGCGCTGCACGCGGCGGATCCCGGTAATGACAGGCCGATCCCGGTCGATCTTGTCACCTCCTCAGGAAGCGGCCTCGACCCTGACATCAGCATCGCAGCAGCGATGTACCAGCTTCCCCGGGTGGCCCGGGAACGAAACGTTAGCGATTCAGAAGTCCGGGCGCTTATCAACCAGAACATCCAGCCCCGCCAGTTCGGCATCCTCGGCGAACCGCGGGTCAATGTCCTCACCCTCAACCTTGCACTCGACGACATCAGCGCGAACCGGATCTCTGATCCGGCAGCTACACCTTCCCTTCCGCTCCATGAAAACCCGTCATCCGGTATCTTCGGCGTGAAGGCAGCAGACTGGCTCCAGCTCATCGCGTTCCTCGTAATAATCATCCTGTTAATTGTTCCGGTCGGAGGTCTCATGGCCCGGGTCTTTACCGGTAAACCGAACGTTGTCTCGGCCATCTTCGCACCACTCGAAAGCCGGCTCCTAGATATTGCCGGGATCGATGGACATGACGAGATGGACGGGAAACAGTTCGCAGTCGCCCTTCTCCTCTTCAATATAGTCGGAATCGCTGTTGTCTTCCTCATCCAGGAGCTGCAGCAGTTCCTCCCGCTCAACCCTGCCGGTATCGGCCCTGTAGCATGGGACCTCTCGCTCAACACCGCGGTCAGTTTCGCCACCAATACCAACTGGCAGGCGTATGCGGGGGAGACCGGCGTCAGTTACCTGACGCAGATGGTCGCGCTCGCGGTTCAGAACTTCTTCTCGGCAGCAATGGCCATGGCGGTCCTTGTCGCCCTCATCTCTGCATTCACCCGGCGGTCATCGGCAACGATAGGGAACTTCTGGACACTCTTCATCCGGAGCACCATGATCCTCCTGCCGATCAGTCTCATCATCGCCCTCATTCTTGTCTCGCAGGGAACGGTGCAGACCTTCAGCGGGCCGGTGACCGCCCAGCTCATCGATCCCGTCAGGGACAGTGCCGGCAACCTCGTTACAACCCAGACGATAGCACTTGGCCCGGTCGCTTCGCAGGTCGCGATCAAGATGCTCGGTACGAACGGTAGCGGGTTCTTCAACGCAAACTCGGCACACCCGTTCGAAAATCCGACGCCGCTTGCAAATCTCATCGAGATCATCGCGATGATCCTCATCCCGGCCGCACTCTGCTATACCTTCGGGAGGATGATCGGATCGGCCCGGAAAGGCATCGCCATTCTTATTGCAATGACCCTGATCTTCCTGCCGTTCCTTGGGCTTATGATCTGGTCGGAGATGAGCAGCAATCCGGCATTCACGCCGCTTGGGATCGACCAGAACAGCTCGTATCTCCAGCCCGGTGGCAACATGGAAGGCAAGGAAGTCCGGTTCGGAATCATCCCGTCGGCACTCTTCTCGGTCGTGACGACAATGGAGTCCTGCGGGGCGGTCAATTCGATGCACGACTCGTACATGCCGCTCGGGGGGTTCGTCCAGATCTTCCTCATCCAGTTCGGCGAGGTGATCTTCGGCGGAGTCGGGTCCGGGTTGTACGGGATGCTGATCTTTGTTATCATCGCCATGTTCATCGCCGGTCTCATGGTTGGCCGGACTCCTGAACTGTACGGTAAGAAGATCGAGCCGGAGGAGATGAAGATCTCAACGATTATCATCCTCATCCCGATCTTCCTGATCCTGGTCCTCACTGCCATTGCCGTTCTCACCGGTGCGGGGAGAGCCGGGGTATTCAATCCCGGTGCCCACGGATTTTCCGAGGTTCTGTACGCATTCAGTTCCGCGGCGGGAAACAATGGCAGCGCCTTCGCCGGGTTGTCGGCGAACTCCGTGTTCTATAACATAACGACCGCGATCGCGATGTTTATCGGAAGATACGGACCTGCCGTGCTGACCCTCGCGCTTGCCGGATCGTTTGCGGCAAAGAAGATCGTACCCCCGGGGGAAGGGACACTCCAGGACCACCGGCCGCTCTTCATCATCTGGCTGGTCTTTGTCATCATCATCATCGGAGCCCTGAGTTTCCTTCCGGCACTCTCGCTTGGCCCGGTCGTCGAACAGCTGCAGATGGTTGCCGGGGGGCTGATCCATGTCTGAACACGACAAGACCCGGACCCCTCACGCGATCCCCGGACTCTACCGGAGAGCGGTACTCGATGCGTTCGGGAAACTCGATCCCCGGACACTCATCCGCAACCCGGTCATGCTCTGTGTTGAGATCGGCAGCGCCATAACCACCCTGCTGTTCTTCGAGGCCCTCATCGGGTACGGCGAAGCCCCAGCCGGGTTCATCGGGGCCATTTCTGCATGGCTCTGGTTCACCGTCCTCTTCGTAAACTTTGCCGAGGCGCTCGCTGAGGGAAGGGGGAAAGCGCAGGCCGACTCCCTTCGCAGGATGCGGTGCGATACCTCAGCGAAGAAACTCAAAGCCACCTGTACCCTGATCAAAGGCAGGGAACCGGATGAGAAATATGTCGAGACGGTCTCATCTTCCAGCCTCCGGAAGAACGATATCTTTTACGTAAAAGCCGGGGACACGATCCCGGTTGACGGCGAGATTATCGATGGCGTTGCATCGGTCAACGAGAGCGCGATCACGGGGGAGAGCGCACCGGTCATCCGGGAATCGGGAGGAGACCGGAGCGCGGTGACGGGAGGAACGGTCATCCTCTCGGACTGGCTCGTCGTGCGGGTCAGCGCGAACCCCGGTGAAGGATTCCTCGACCACATGATCGGACTGATCGAAGGGGCAAAGCGGCAGAAAACCCCCAACGAGGTCGCCCTTAATATTCTCCTCCTCGGCCTGACCGCAGTCTTCATCATCGTCTCTGCGACCCTATGGGCATTCTCGAAGTACAGCGTGGAAGCCGCCGGTTCCGGTACAACCGTTTCCATTACCGTTCTCGTAGCGCTTTTCGTCTGCCTTGCTCCAACTACCATCGGCGGGCTCCTCTCCGCGATCGGCATCGCGGGCATGGACCGGCTCATCCAGCGGAACGTGATCACGACCTCCGGGCGGGCAATCGAAGCCGCTGGCGACGTGGATGTCCTCCTGCTCGACAAGACCGGAACGATCACTCTCGGGAACCGGCAGGCTGTCGAGCTTATCCCGGTTGATGGCACGGACATAAACATTCTCGCCGAGACCGCCCAGCTCGCATCGCTCGCGGATGAGACACCGGAAGGCAGGAGCATCGTCGTGCTCGCGAAGGAGAAGTACAATCTCCGGGGGAGAACGGTCGGGGCGACGGAATCGGCCGGCGAGATGCAGTTCATCCCGTTCTCCAGCCAGACAAGAATGAGCGGGGTCGATCACGGGGAGATCCGGATACGCAAAGGGGCTGCTGACGTATCTTACCGGGCCATCGAAGCGGCCGGCAACACCGTTTCTGATAACCTGAAAGCGGAAGTCGACGCCATCTCCCGGGCAGGCGGGACACCGCTTGTTGTCATGCGCAACGAACAGGCCCTCGGGGTCATCTACCTCAAGGACATCGTGAAAGGCGGTATCAAGGAGCGGTTCGCCCAGCTCCGGAAGATGGGGATCAAGACCGTGATGATAACGGGCGATAACCGACTGACGGCAGCGACTATCGCCGCGGAAGCCGGGGTGGACGATTTCCTGGCCGAGGCGACACCGGAGAGCAAGCTGAAACTGATCCGGGAGTACCAGACCGGGGGAAGGCTCGTCGCCATGACCGGCGACGGGACAAATGACGCCCCCGCGCTCGCCCAGGCTGATGTCGCGGTGGCCATGAATACCGGTACCCAGCCGGCCCGGGAGGCCGCGAACATGATCGATCTCGATTCGAACCCCACGAAACTTATCGAGATCGTGGAGATCGGCAAGCAACTCCTTATGACCAGAGGAGCCCTGACAACGTTCTCCATCGCAAACGATGTCTCGAAGTACTTCGCCATCATCCCGATTGCTTTTGCATCGACCTACCCGGTCCTCGGCTCGCTCAATATCCTCGGCCTCCACAATGGCATTCTCTCCGCCGTGATCTTCAACGCGATCATCATCGTTCTTTTAATCCCGCTCGCGCTCCGGGGCGTGAAGTACCGGGCGATGTCTGCCGAGGACGCCCTGCGGAACAACATTCTCCTGTACGGTGTCGGGGGGCTCATTGCCCCGTTCATCGGCATCAAGATCATTGATATCCTCCTGATGCTGATGGGAATGTAACGATGACCGCCACCCGCGATTTCCGCCCGGACCCCGATACGCTGCTTGCGCACATCCAGTGCGAGGAACGGAAGCAGTGCCGGGGGAAACTCAAGATCTTCCTCGGATATATCGCCGGCGTAGGAAAGACGTACGAGATGCTCAAGGCAGCTCATCTCCGCCAGAAACAGGGGATCGATGTGCGGATCGGGTACGTGGAGACGCACGGCCGGCCGGAAACCGACGCACTTCTTGAGGGGCTTGCCCTCATCCCACCCCGGCAGATGGAGTACCGGGGAGTTACCCTTCCCGAGCTTGACCTCGATACGGTTCTCAGGCTGCGCCCCCAGCTTGTTCTGGTGGACGAACTTGCCCATACCAACGTCACCGGATCGCGGCACGCAAAGCGCTACCAGGATGTGGAGGAGATCCTTAACGCCGGTATTGACGTTTACACGACCCTCAACGTCCAGCATATCGAGAGCCTCAATGACGTTGTTGCCCAGATCACCCGGGTCGTTGTCCGCGAGACGGTCCCGGACAGTGTTATTGACGAAGCATCCGAGATCGAGCTTGTCGATCTCCCGCCACCGGAACTACTCCAGCGGCTCCGGGACGGGAATGTCTATGTTCCCGAGATGGCCGCAAAAGCAATCGAACTCTTCTTCAACGAAGGCAACCTCTATGCCCTGCGGGAACTTGCTCTCCGGAGAGCCGCGGAACGCGTTGACGAGCAGATGCTTGCCTACATGCAGACCCGGGCGATTCCCGGCCCATGGGCTGTCGGCGAGCATATCCTTGTCTGCATCGGCCCGAGCCCGCTTTCCGAGCGCCTGATCCGTACAGCACGGCGACAGGCTGACCGGATGGGCGCACAGTGGACCGCGATCTATGTAGAGACCCCGTCCCACCACCGGCTCCCGAAAGATGCGAAGGAGCGGCTCGGGAAGACCCTGCAACTCGCAGAAAAACTGGGAGGTTCGGTGACGACGGTATTTGGCATCAATGTTGCACTTACGGCCCTCGACTATGCGAGAAAACATAATATCACGAGGATCGTCATTGGAAAAACCCTCAGGCCAAAATGGCAGGAGTTTGTCTTTGGTTCGGTGGTTGACCAGCTGATCCATAACAGCGGATATATCGATGTTTACGTTATCAGCAGTGAAGAGAAGGACCAGAAAAAACCGGAATCTCCCGAACCGCTTCTTCCCACAGCCCTTCCGCAGGACTATGTGGCAGCTCTTGCGCTTGTGGCACTCATCACCATCGTAGGGTGGATCATCAAACCCTTTATCTCCCCGGCAAACCTTGTCATGCTCTACCTTCTCGGCGTCGTTGTCATGGCGTTCCGCCGCGGCTTAAAACCCGCAATCTTCACCGCGTTTGTGGGCGTCCTTGCCTTTGATTTCTTCCTTATCCCGCCCTACCTGACCTTCCGGGTCTCGGATACGGAATATCTCATCACCTTTGCGGGGATGATTATTATCGGGGCCCTCATCAGCCTGCTGGTTACCCGGTCCCGGGAGCATGCGGAGTCTGTCCAGATACGGGAGAGAGAGACGGCATCGCTCTACGCTCTCTCGCAGGATTTGACGGTAGCCGCTGACGCAGATGCGATTATCTCTGCCGCTTCCCGTCACATCAGGGAGATCTTCCAGTGGGACAGCGCATTCCTCCTCCCTGAAGAGGAGAAACTGGTGGAGCATTCTTCGAGCCCGGGGTTCCGGCTGGATGCGGACGAGATCGCTGTTGCAACATGGGCATACGAACACGAAGCCGTGGCAGGCTATGATACCGATACCCTGCACAGTTCACGACTCCGGTATATTCCGCTCCGGAGCTCGCAGGGTGCAATAGGAATTATGGGAGTAAAGCCGGAGGAGAGAGTGGGAATAATTACCCCGGAACAGGCTTACATCCTCACCGCGTTTGCGAACCTGACAGCGCAGGCACTCGAACGCGTAAATCTTGCAAAAAACCGGGAAAAACCGGTACCGGGTCCGGGGACTGTTTCCTGATTGCCACAAGGGGCATTGACCGGCCCTTTATCGCGACATAGCTCACGGCGGCATCAGGACCCGGGAAAATCTGCCGGCGGAAAGATTCGGATCTTTTCCTGGAAAGCCGCACGGGATAACCGCAAAAAAATTTTCATTTGTCGCTCGATTTATGAGATTGGAGGAGAGACTAGAACCGTTGGTGTAATGATATGGTTTCTGTGCGTGTACTGGTTGTGATTGTGTTCGGTATAATATCCCTGATCGCTGCGATCATGAACGATTATCTTGCGCTGGGAGGAGGATGCAGGAGATACCTGATGTATGTGAGTGCTATCCTGATCTTTGTTGTCGCCGGGTTGTTATACAAATCGGAGAGGGAGGAAGAGGTCAGGAACGGGACGAAGTAAGACGTTTACCCGATTTCCCGTTCTGCCATAGGGTAATGCCGCTCCCTCAAGCTTTTGCATGATCGGCCCGGGCGGCGAATAGTTTTCTTTTTTTTCGAATCGTGATGGATCAACTTTTTTCCGGCAATACCTTCTCCGCCACGATCCTGTTTGTCCTGAAGGGTTTTTTTAAAAAGAAGAATCCAAGCATCAGTACTTCACTAATTTTTAGCCGAGGCTAATCAAAACCGGCAGATCTAAATAGGCAGCGGGCGCCGCATATGGCAAATAGACGACAATTCACCCGCCGAATAAAGAATGAGATCCGAGCAGAAGATTGTTCCGAAATAGCAGTGGATGCAATCAACCGGAATCTCACCATTTCCATCAACGGAACACTGAGACAAAAGACGCTTATCCAGTCACTTGTTGGGATGTCAGCAACCAAACTATCCGTGCATTCCATCAATAAGGCTGTAGAAAAAGTCCCGTGTGAAACGTCAGTCAGATACCATTTATCGAAGGTGGATTTAGAATCGCTTTTCGAAATACAATCAAAGATCCTCACCTATTCAAACGATCAGATCCTTGTTCCCGGAAAATCGTATCATTTTGCCATAGATTTCACCGACGATCCTTATTATGGCGAAATTATCGAAGCGAACAAAGATTACGTCCTCAAGAGTAAAATGAAGAAATCAACAACCACATTTTACTCGTATGTTTCGCTCTCCATCACAACAAAAGGTCAACGGCAGACCCTTGCAGTTTTCCCGGTGAAGAAGGGTGTGTCAAAGGTCGAGTACATCCGGAAATTTTTGGCCATAATCCACAACGCAAAAGTGAACACCCAAGTACTCTGTCTTGATCGGGGATTTTACTCAAAAGATGTGTTCTCATTTCTCCAGAAGGAAAAGATCCCGCACATTGTTCCGGTGAGAAAACACGGCGAAGAACTCAAGAAAATACTCCGGGGAAATCATTCCCGGTATGCACAGTATACGATGATGGGAACTGGCGAACCTCTTTCTCTTACTCTGGCAATTGATGTCCAGTACCTTCTGGGAAGGAATAAGAAATACGGGAATGTGAACCTGGGTTACGTCGTGTATGGTATTAACTGGAAACCCCGTCGGATCTACCGGGTCTACAAGAACCGGTTTGCGATCGAGTCTTCGTACCGTATCCGGAATATCGTGAAAGCAAGGACATCCACAAGAAACGTTGTGATCCGGTACCTGCTGACGATAATCTCTTTCCTTCTCAAAAATATCTGGGTCTCTCTTCAATGGATGTTCTTCTCTAAGGTTCAACGAGGACCAAGAACCGTTGCTGAAGATTTGTTCCGTTTCGATTTCTTCCGGCTATTGGTCTGGGAAGGGATTCGGAAAAAACTCAAATTTGTCTCATTTGTTTCTGTTCTTCGACCGTTTGGTTGATCAGAGGTTGAGAGTATTGATGACTTGCCAAAATTCACGGAGGTAAATTTAGAGAAGTACTGGGATCGAACGGAATGATTTTGCATCGGGTGAGATCGATGGTTTGTTTCTTTTTATGCGTAACATGGGGAACACCGAATGCCTTTCCTGAGATCTATTTTCTCATGAAACCGTTATAGTTATTCTGTCAGTTGATTGTGTTTGTATTAATATGTTCTCTTAAGGATGAGTATCCATTTTTTGCGAAATTCAGGTATTTTTTCCCTTTTAAATTGTATCATGACCCCCTGAAAATAAAAAAACGCACGCTCTTCCATCGAGAAGTGGCAAATACGCACAAAACCGGTAATCTCCGGGCCATAACAACGATTAAAAGAACGCCGAGGGGGAGAGTTGAACTCCCGAGGCGCAAAGCGCCAGTAGCTTTCGAGGCTACCGCCTTTCCGGGCTAGACTACCTCGGCACCCGGTTCTTTTATTTTTTTCACCAATTGGTCTAATAGTTATCTGATTGATCGGTGACCATGCTTGAGAAAAATCTGATTTTTCAAGAGAAAAATTTTGAAAAGAGCGGGGTTTTCCCGCTGCCACCCGGAGGTTACCGGGCCTTGGACTGGGTGATCATCATGTCATCGACACGGATGAGCATGACCGCAGTCTCGGATGCGCTCTGGATTGACTGGCGTTTTGACCGGAGCGGCTCAAGAACACCATCTGGGAGCATGTCGACAACTTTTCCCTCGTAGACATTAAGACCGGTATTCTTTTTGCCCTTCGCGTGAGCGTTTTTGAGTTCAACCAGTTTGTCGATCGGGTTAAATCCTGAGTTCTCTGCGAGTGTGCGGGGAATGGATTCGAATGCAGCAGCATAGGCTTCGATCGCAAGCTGGACGCGTCCGCCAACGGTTGACGCGTAGTCGCGGATCTTCATGAGGAGTTCGGTCTCGACTGCTCCGCCGCCTACAACGTAGGTTCCGTCTTCCATCGCATCCATGACAACACGGGTTCCGTCAACAACTGCACGTTCGAGTTCGTCGAGGAGATAATCACTTGATCCGCGAAGGAGAATGGTAATGGCCTTCGGGTTCTTGCATCCGGAAATCCTGGTGATGTCGATGTCGTTGTCTTCTTCGACACGCTCTGCAACGCCGAGGCTTTTTGCGGTCAGATCTTCGGGCTTGTTAACGATAACGCCGCTCAATGCCCGGGCTGCATACTTCATGTCCTTCTCGGGAACATCCTCGATAGCGAGGATTCCGGCCTTCGCAAGATAGAACTGGACCGCGTCTGCGATTCCCTTCTGGCAGAGGAGAACGTTTGCACCGCTATCGATAACAGCATCTGCAAGCTTCTTGAGTGCCTCGCGCTCCTGCTCGCTGAAAGCGTTGATCTGCTCTGCGCTTGAGATCTTGATCTTGGCCTTCATCTGGGTCTTTGTGATCTCAAGAGGTGTGGCGATAAGGGCTACCTTTGCCTTGGTGATCTGCTTTGGCATGCCATCGTGAACGCGTACCTTGTCGATGACGATTCCGCGAATCAGCTGGGCATCGTCCATCGAGTGGCCCTTCTGTTTCTTGATCATTACATCGTCTTCATCGACGGAGATCTTCTTACCGTCTTTTTCGGCGACGGTCATGACCGCATCAACAATAATGCCATCGAGTTTGCCTTTGACGAGCTCAATCGATTTGCCGGTGATTGCGGTGTCTGCAATCTTGATCAACGTCTTGCGGTCAGTCGCGTCCACCTTGAATGAGAGGCTGTTTACGATCTCAAGAGCCTTTTCCATACCGAGCTGGTATCCCTGCGCGATCACGGTCGGGTGAATGCCCTCTTCGAGCATGGCTTCAGCCTTCTCCATAAGAGCGCCGACAAGAACGACCGCGGTCGTTGTACCGTCTCCAACCTGGTCATCCTGTACCCGTGCGACCTCGATCACCATCTTCGCACCCGGGTGCTGAACGGCGATCTCGGAGAGGATTGTCGCACCGTCGTTGGTGATGACAATGTCCCCGGTCGAGCTGACGAGCATCTTGTCCATACCCCGCGGACCGAGCGTGGTCCTGACAGCGCCTGCTATAGCTTTTGCTGCCGCAATATTCGAGCGCTGGGCTTCCTTGCCCGTATTTCGCTCGACATTTTCTTTTAGAATGATAATTGGCTGTCCAGCTAGCATAATCGAACCTCCGATGTTGTAAAAGGTGGAATTGAACTTCTATATAAAATGTATTGAGCCGGGATCCGGAAGTGATACCGGATCAGTCAATACGGGAAATTTTAAAGAGCGAATAGACCGGCACGCCATCAATATCCTTGATGCCGCGCTTATCAAAGATGACCCAGATTGCGACCGGGACGGCGTTGTGTTTCTTGAGATATTTCACGACCTCCCTCATAGTGTTACCCGAGGTAATGACATCATCAACAATAATGCACCGCTCACCGCCAATCGTGGCGAAGTTCCCGCTGATCGATCCGGTCGGGCGCTCGCTCTGGCTCTGTTTTGACGGGTGGTAGATCGCAAGCCTGGCGGCTTCCTGCACGGATATGAGTGTCGCAAGAGGAATCCCCGAGATGGATATTCCCACAATAACATCAGCGGCCGGGGAGGAACAGTCACCGGACTGGTCCTGGTAATACCGGTTCAGGAGCATCATCGCGGTCTCTTCGAGAAGAGACGCATTGCTGCTGACCGGGGTCCAGTCGATGTGCACATCTTTTGGTGCGGCGGAACCCTTTGCCTGGGTCAGGAGCCAGGTGACGGTCTCCATAGAGAGGGAGAGCTCATCGGCAATCTGACCCGGACTGTGCCCCTCGGCAAGGAGCACCTTTGCTCTGCCGATCAGATCGTCAAGGGAAGACATGAAAAAAGATTTGCCGGTATCTATTTAAGTTTTCTTTTAATCTCCGATCCGCAGATGGGGCATTCGCCATCGTGGTCGAAGTATTTGCCGCATCCCCGGCACCGGTACTTCCACGCAATCTGCCGGGCCCTGCGCTGCTGGAGCGGGGTGATTTCTATGCCGAGTTTTCCCGCAACGTTCTGGATGGCAAAATCATCTGTATGGAGCACCCCGCCAAGTTCAAGGGCAAGTGCGAGGAGGTCGCGGTCAGTTTCCGAGATCACCCCCGCGTCTCCGGTCTTTTTTGCCACTTCGGAGACTCTTTCCCGGTATTCACGACCGGGAGAGACCACCCGGAGGCCCGTTGCACAGAACTTTTCAAACCGGCCTTTTGACCGGATATCTTTCAATTCATCGCAGACGGATGGGGTCGTGTAGATATCTCCCTCTGTCTCGATCTCGTAAAAGAAGAACGATGCATCAAGAACCGCTTTCATGCCGAGAACTCCGCGACAGAACCCTGGTGGAACTGCACGTCAAATCCGAATTTTTCCAGGAGCCAGAGGGTGGTCTCTGCGTGCGAGGTGAGGTGTGCAGCAGTATAGGTGCCCCCGAAGAGTGCAACCGGCACCAGCAGCTGATCGGAAAGATGGGTATCGACAATCCCCGAGCTTGCAAATTCATTGACTGCTGTTTTTGCTGCAATCTCCCCGATTCTCTCGGCAGGAACTCCTCGTTTCCCGAGTGCAGTACCTCCTTTTGCCCCTCTCCAGATCGTGCAGGAACTCCCCGTACTCGCCCCAATGCGTTCATCCATCCAGATCCCACATGAAATCCCTTCTTTCCTGAGGAATCCGGCAGCTGAAGATGCATGCCTGTCAGCGACGTGGGGTGGAAGGTTTGAGGAACAGGAGATGATACCGCACCCGCTCTCCTGCATAGATCCTGGTTCAATGGGCGACAGGGATCGTTTCTTTACGTCAATTAGCACGTCACCTCCCCCTTCCGGGTAATATCCCCGTTTCAGGATATCAATAGTTATCTCCGCACCCGCAGATCGAAGTACTTCTGCCAGAACATTTTCGAGATAATCGATAGTCGGGCTCTGTCGCACTTCAGTACCCCCGGTCACGCGAAGGCTCCCTCCTGCCCGGAGGGCAACGGACAGCCACGACTGGATGACGAGCGGGATACTCCCGGCGGTCCCGACATCAACAATAACGCTGCAGGACTTCAGTTTGTCCGGGACAAATACCAGGGAAGAAGAACCCGGGGAGATCCCATTGACGTCTGCATCGCATGCACACATGACCGCTTTTACCGCGGCAAGGTGCTGTGCTGCAAGCCCCGGCTTGTCCCGGCCTGCCCGAATGCGATCTATTGTTACCGGCTCACCGGTAATTGCCGAGAGTGCGACGGCATTCCGGACAAGTTGCCCGCCCCCTTCCCCGTATGAACCATCAATAGTCAGCATTGGTGACCGCTTCTGCGATCTGGTCCACTGCCGAGATCCGGCTGCATCCCCGCTCAATCGTATCGCTGCAGATCACATCCCGGATTCCGGTTGCCATGAGCCGTGCGTAGGCCCCTCCTGTAAAGACGCCGTGTGCACAGGCCGCATACACATCTTTTGCACCCTGCTGGTACAGCATACCTGCCGCGGTTGCGATCGTGCCCCCGGTCGATATAATGTCATCGACGATGATGACCGACCGGGAAGCAGCGCACAACTGTTTGGGCGCCATTTTTACCTCAAGACCGCTCAGCCGGGTCTTTTCGAGATGATCGTAGTCCCACCCGTTTGCGGATGCAACATCGCGGGCAAAGTGAAGCGCCCCGTCATCGGGAGAGAGGATGAGGGGGTCTTCGAGTTCCAGGGTTTTGATGAACTCTCCGATTCCTTTTGCAATCGAGATGTTCGTTGCAGGCGCCGGGAAATACCTGAGCACCTCCGGTTCGTGGATATTAACCGTGATCACCCGCTCTACACCGTGGCCAAGGACCCGGGCAACCGCCCGGGCACTGATCGGTTCGCCCTGTTTGAACCGTTTGTCCTGGCGGGCATAGGCCATGTACGGGAGAACGAGGTGATTTTTCGATCCCTCGCATGCATCGATCATGAGGAGGAGCTGGACAAGAGCATCGTTATCCACCACGCTGCCGACAATAATTGTCTCATCATCGAGTTCTCCTGAAACAAGATACTGCTCTCCATCAGGGAATCGCGAGTATTTGACATCTACTAACGGGAGCCGGAGTTTTCTTGCGAGCCGGGTTGCAAGAATCTGGGATTTTTCGGTACAGATCACTCTCATGGTAACAATCCTCCGGGATGGCGGGGGCATCCCGAATTTTTTTGTGCCGGTTTTTCTTCATCAAGATGTTGTTTTCCGGATAGAATAGTATTTGCGACCCCCTCACCAGTCCCCGGGCCCTGGCTCCACTTCTGGCAATCAGCTGAAAGTACTTAAACTATTGTGAGACAAATTATATAAAAACTCCAAGGGAAAAAGAGGTAAATCCTTAATGGATTCAGCAGATCAAGCGCTATCGCAGAATAGAGAAGCACATGAGGTATCACCCGCGGCACCAGCGCCCGATACCGTGACTCCCGAAGGTCCGCCCGCGGCCTCGTCGCAGATTGAAGTGCCTCCAAAACTGATCGACCAGGTAATCGGCCAGGACCATGCAGTCGAAGTAATCCGGAAAGCTGCGGTACAACGAAGGCATGTCATGATGATAGGAAGTCCCGGTACGGGTAAATCCATGCTGGCCAAGGGTATGGCTGAACTGCTGCCAAAGGAAGAACTGCAGGACATCCTGGTCTACCCGAACTCGGACGATTCCAATAACCCGGTTATCAGGACCGTAGCGGGCGGGCGGGGTAAACAGATCGTTGCCGCGCATAAAGCCGAAGCAAAAAAGAAGATCCAGTTCCGCAACACGCTCCTGATGCTCCTGCTTATCGGTATCATCGCCTATGCGTTTATCACCTACCAGTGGCTCCTTGGAATTATTGCAGCGGCGTTTGTCTTTATGGCGCTCCGGTACACGACACCGCGTGAAGAGGCAATGGTGCCAAAGCTGCTTGTCTCAAGCGACAACAAGAATATCGCCCCCTTTATTGATGCAACCGGATCCCACGCGGGCGCACTCCTTGGCGATGTACGTCACGATCCGTTCCAGAGCGGGGGCCTTGAGACCCCGGCACACGACCGGGTCGAAGCCGGGGCGATTCACCGTTCAAACGGCGGAGTTCTGTTCATCGATGAGATCAACACGCTTGACCCCCACTCCCAGCAGAACCTCCTCACCGCATTGCAGGAAGGAGAATTCCCGATCACCGGGCAGAGCGAGCGTTCGAGCGGTGCAATGGTCCGGACGGAGCCGGTCCCCTGTAAGTTTGTCATGATTGCGGCAGGTAATCTCGATGCAATACAGGGAATGCACCCCGCCCTCCGCTCCCGTATCCGCGGGTACGGGTACGAAGTGTACATGGCGGAGAGTATGGAGGACACCCCGGAGAACCAGCAGAAATACATCCGGTTTGTGGCGCAGGAAGTGAAAAACGACGGGAAGATCCCGCACTTCGACCAGAGTGCCATCGATGAAGTCCTCCGGGAGGCCCGGCGCCGCTCGAACAGGAAGGGGCACCTCACCCTGAAACTTCGTGACATGGGCGGCCTGATCCGTGTAGCGGGCGACATTGCCCGCCAGGAAGGAGCTGCGATAACCACTGCCGAGCATGTCATAACCGCAAAAGCAACGGCACGATCGATCGAAGATCAGGTTTCGGATGAATACATCCGGAGAAGCCGGGAATACGAGCTCACGGTCATCGAAGGGACACGTGTCGGTCGTGTCAATGGTCTTGCAGTCATGGGTAGCGACTCGGGTTCAGTTCTCCCGATTATGGCAGAGGTCACTCCTGCACAGGGTGCAAGCGGCACGGTCATCGCAACCGGGATGCTCAAGGAAATAGCACAGGAATCGATCAAGAATGTCAGTGCGCTCCTGAAGAAGTTCACCGGCCGTGACGTGAAGAACGTGGATATCCATATCCAGTTTATCGGCACCTATGGCGGGGTCGAAGGGGACTCCGCCTCTGTCAGCGTTGCAACCGCAGTCATCAGTGCAATCGAGGGGATACCCGTGCGCCAGGATGTAGCCATGACCGGTTCGCTCTCGGTCCGGGGAGACGTTCTCCCGGTTGGCGGCGTCACGTACAAGATTGAAGCCGCAGCAAAAGCAGGAATCAAGACCGTCCTGATTCCCCACACAAATATCAATGATGTCCTCATCGAAGAGCGCTACAAATCGCTTGTTACGGTTATCCCGGTTGATACGATCGATGAAGTCCTCAAGTACGCGCTTGTGCCGGAAAATGCAGAAGGATTCCTCGCAAAACTCAAGAAGATGACGATGAGATCCCCAACGATGACGGCCGACACGCCCGTGTGCAATCCTGTAGCCTGAACATGGCCGGAATCAAGTACTATGATGTACGGCACGTAACCGGCCAGGTCACCCATATCGATATCGACAACGGCGTCGTGGAATCTGCCGGCACCTCATTTTTCAACAAAGCTGTATTGAGAGTCTTAAACACTTCCGGGTGGGGGATTCTCCAGATCGATAACTACATCCCCGGAGAAAGAAGGTTTGACGATCTTCTCGGGGAAGCATCCCGGCTTGCGAATATTACCGAGGAACAGGTTACGCTTGGGGATGCAGCACGGGGAGTCCTTTCCATCCCTTCCATGAAAGAAGATCCACGGGACGTCGATATCGAAGTGAAATCGTCGCTGCTCGCCGGTATAGAAGCCGCAGCAGCAAATCCGGTCGTCACCAACCGGAGGGCAAACTACATCGAGAGGATCGAAAATGTGCACTTCTCCGACAGTTCCGGCACCGAGCACTCGTTTGAGATGTGCAGGTCCGGCTTCAATGTCCTTGCCGTAGCGTCACGGAACGGGAATGTCCAGATGGGATACGAGCGTGAGCATTCCATACATGGATTTAATCTTCGCCACCAGGAAGATCTCGGGAGACAGGCCGCAGGGGTTGCGGTTGCGCTCCTTGATGCAAAACCCGCAGAAGGCGGAAAAATGCGTGCGGTTCTTGATCCTGAGCTTGCCGGTGTCTTTGCTCATGAAGCCGTAGGGCATGCAAGCGAAGGTGATCTTGTCGCGGAAGGCAGCTCGGTTCTCAAAGGCCGGATCGGGCAGAAGATCGGGAATGAGATCCTGACCATCGTGGATGACCCGGGTCTTCACGAGTTCGGATTCGATCCGGTCGATGCGGAAGGGGTCGCAGTCCGCAGGACCGAGATAGTCAAAAAAGGCGTTATCAATGAATTCCTGCATGACAGGGAGTCACTTGCAAAAATCGGCGATGGTGTTGCAGGCCACGCACGGGCAATGCCCGGGGAGCCCCCGCTTGTCCGGATGTCCAACACGTTCATCGAAGCCGGTGACTCGACCGAGCAGGAAATTTTCGAGGAATGCGGGAACGGGATATTCCTGAAAGGTTCCCGTGGCGGGCAGGTTGACCCGGGACGGGGAGTATTCCAGTTCAATGCGGAGTACGGGTACCTCGTAAAAAACGGGGAATGTACGACAATGGTCCGGGATGTCTCCCTGTCAGGTGAAATCCTGACGATCCTTCACGGCATCGTGCTCTGCGGGAATGACCGTAAGATGAGTCCGGGCTATTGCGGTAAAGGCGGGCAGAGTGTGCCGGTAAGTGACGGGGCACCACACGTGCTCCTGCTGGATGCGGTGGTGGGTGGCAGTGGCATCGATTGACGAAATAATCGAAGAAGCAAAAAAATTCGTGGATGAAGTCGAGGTCTATTACGTAGAAGGCAAATCGGTCGCTGCCGACCTTAAGCAGAAGAAGATCAACCTCGCAACGGTATCGGAGGATCTCGGGCTTGGGATCAGGACCATCCATAAGGGAAGAATCGGCTCTTCGAGCACCAACAATCCAGCCGGTTGGAAGGCATGCCTGAAGGCCGCAATTGCCAGCGGGAAACTTGCAACCCCCCAGCCATGGGGAGGACTCCCGGATCCAAGGCCCCTCTCCGGGACGCCGCTCGCATTTGACTCCTCGATGAAAACCGAGCCTTCAATTGCAAAAGAGTTTCTTTCAAGGATGCTTGCCGGGGCGCAGGAGCATGAAGCGGACATCACCGGTGGATCGGCAGGGCTTTCGATCGCAACGGTAACGCTCGCAAACAGCAGGGGAATACGATATACCGATAAGTACTCCGGTATCTCGATCTCGCTGGAGGCGATACACAACCAGTCCACCGGTTATGAGTTCGATCATTCCTGTTTCGTGGATGAGGTTGATCCGGAGACCGTTGGGGAACGTGCAACGTTTTTTGCCCACGAATCGGCGGACGGGACCGATATCCCAACCGGGAGTTACGATATTATCCTCTCACCGCTTGCCTATGCCGAGCTCCTTGGCGGGGTATTTGTTCCTGCACTCAATGGCAGGAGTGTCCATGCCGGAAGATCGCGGCTTGCGGATTCGCTTGAGAAAGAGATCATGGGCCGGGATATCGTTATATACGATGACCCGCTTCTCCCAGGTGCAAGCGGCAGCGTCCGCTGGGATGCGGAAGGAACCGAATCCCGCCGGGTCGATTTTGTCAAAAACGGCATCCTCAAAAATTTTGCATACGATCTGAAAACCGCATACCGGTACGGGAAACAGAGCACCGGTAATGCCGTGAGAGGTGGATTTGGTGGTCTGCCTGCTATCGGCCATCATAATTTCATTATGGATGGAAAGCGCGATACGATCCGTGACGAGCCTGTTGTCTATGTTCACAATGTCGTTGGTGCACATACGGCAAACCCCCTGAGCGGAGAATTCTCGGTTGAGATCTCCAATTCATTCCGTGCGAACGGGGAATCGTTCGAGATCCCCATCCGGAGCGCGATGCTCTCCGGGAATGTCTTTGACATGCACAGGGAAATTGTCGGGATGAGCAAAAAGTCACGAACGATTGGATCGATGATCGTTCCGTCAATAAAAATACGCAACCAGCGGGTTATTGGAAAGTAAGGCCCCGGCAGAATCCGGTAAACTATCACCATTTTTGGCATGAAAATCTCAAATCCGGAAGGAGGATAAGGTCAACAATCACCCCTTCCGGAATCTGATTCCTTCAACACAATAGCAGCCTCATTCAAAATCTTCAGGATTTCACCGAGAGTAGCGATAACGGGAATTCGGACTTTGACCGTTTTCGCTGAAGGATTTGAATCCCCATTGGCCTGATTAAAGAATTCATCTTGAGTGATCAAGTGCCATATGATGGTTACAATCTTCCTGGCCAAAGCGACAATCGTTTTACCGGTTCCAATAACCGGCTTTTTCCGGTCATAGAACTTTCGGAAAACCGTATTTCGGCTTCTCGAAGCAGCGTGAGCGATCTGAACGAGGATCCACCTTGCATGCTCTGAACCACGCTTCGTGATAGAACCGGTTCTCAGTTTGTCAGCAGACTGGTACACATTTGGAACTATCCCTAACCAGCTTGCAAGTTTGTCGCCAGTGGAGAAATCCGAGAAATTCCCGATTTCTGCAATCAAGGTTACAGCGGCGATATTGCCAATTCCAGTACTTCACTAATTTTTAGCCGAGGCTAATCAAAACCGGCAGATCTAAATAGGCAGCGGGCGCCGCATATGGCAAATAGACGACAATTCACCCGCCGAATAAAGAATGAGATCCGAGCAGAAGATTGTTCCGAAATAGCAGTGGATGCAATCAACCGGAATCTCACCATTTCCATCAACGGAACACTGAGACAAAAGACCCTTATCCAGTCACTTGTTGGGATGTCAGCAACCAAACTATCCGTGCATTCCATCAATAAGGCTGTAGAAAAAGTCCCGTGTGAAACGTCAGTCAGATACCATTTATCGAAGGTGGATTTAGAATCGCTTTTCGAAATACAATCAAAGATCCTCACCTATTCAAACGATCAGATCCTTGTTCCCGGAAAATCGTATCATTTTGCCATAGATTTCACCGACGATCCTTATTATGGCGAAATTATCGAAGCGAACAAAGATTACGTCCTCAAGAGTAAAATGAAGAAATCAACAACCACATTTTACTCGTATGTTTCGCTCTCCATCACAACAAAAGGTCAACGGCAGACCCTTGCAGTTTTCCCGGTGAAGAAGGGTGTGTCAAAGGTCGAGTACATCCGGAAATTTTTGGCCATAATCCACAACGCAAAAGTGAACACCCAAGTACTCTGTCTTGATCGGGGATTTTACTCAAAAGATGTGTTCTCATTTCTCCAGAAGGAAAAGATCCCGCACATTGTTCCGGTGAGAAAACACGGCGAAGAACTCAAGAAAATACTCCGGGGAAATCATTCCCGGTATGCACAGTATACGATGATGGGAACTGGCGAACCTCTTTCTCTTACTCTGGCAATTGATGTCCAGTACCTTCTGGGAAGGAATAAGAAATACGGGAATGTGAACCTGGGTTACGTCGTGTATGGTATTAACTGGAAACCCCGTCGGATCTACCGGGTCTACAAGAACCGGTTTGCGATCGAGTCTTCGTACCGTATCCGGAATATCGTGAAAGCAAGGACATCCACAAGAAACGTTGTGATCCGGTACCTGCTGACGATAATCTCTTTCCTTCTCAAAAATATCTGGGTCTCTCTTCAATGGATGTTCTTCTCTAAGGTTCAACGAGGACCAAGAACCGTTGCTGAAGATTTGTTCCGTTTCGATTTCTTCCGGCTATTGGTCTGGGAAGGGATTCGGAAAAAACTCAAATTTGTCTCATTTGTTTCTGTTCTTCGACCGTTTGGTTGATCAGAGGTTGAGAGTATTGATGACTTGCCAAAATTCACGGAGGTAAATTTAGAGAAGTACTGAAGGTAACCAAATCTGCAGTCGGGACTTTGCAGAGACTGGCATTCCTGGATTTTGGCAGAGTCTGGAGACATCGTGCTTCCCGGGCACCCACCCACGCAATAATCCCGGTTACTAATTTTTCTTTCACAGGGGGGCTCAAATAGCATTTGCTCGCAGAGGATCCGGCCGGCACATTGATTTCACACGTTTTTTCACTGGAATTCACTGCGTTTACAATAACGTCATGGATACTTTAATTATTTATTAAGGATTTGGGTTTTGCCGTTCCATGCGAAACCAGCGAGCAACCGGTAAAAAATACAAAAAAAATTACCGATAATCCTACAAAAATGGGAATAATCTTTCGCATACTACATGATTTGTTGCATTTAAATAAAATATATTATTATTTGTATTCCGCCACATTACCCGATGCAAAGTTCGCGTTGTTAAAGGAAGGACTATTTTTTGATAGTTGATCGGTCAATACGTTCACCGATGAATTTTAATGGAACCGGAATTTCATCCAGAGAAGGAAGAGAATGAGACAGAAGGTTGTCAGGTTTGCCACAATGACCGGCAGCGACATGATCCAGAAGCCATAGACCGCCCAGAGAAGGACGCCGAGAGCAAAGAGGAGGAGCATGGCAAGCGAGAGGTCCCGGGTTTCCTTGAGTCTCCAGCTCCGGGCCACCTGTGGAATAAAGGATATGGTCGTGAGGATCCCTGCAATGTAGCCGACAATTTCGATGAAATCCATTCTTCTCCTCCGGTTTGGTTCTTTTGCTCTGGAAAAAACCTGCCTTTTCAAAAATCCTGATCATTCTTCTTGGAGATCGTAAGTGGGGGCCCCTCTCCCCCCCCAAAGGGGAGGCAGCCAAAGGGAGAAGCCCAGAAAATTTCAACCGATTTTCTCTCCAGATAAGGTTTTCACCAGAGCCGTTTTTTGTATATTCAGGTTTACTGCTCAAGGATTAAAAACGATGTGATGGGGGGCAGCATTTTTTGCACGGGAGAAACGGGCATAAACAAGGTATTCACGCCAAAACCATGGATATGTAAAAACGATTGCCGGTGCCATCGTCCGGTTCTTACCATTTTCTCTTCACTGGGGGTTGCTCCCGGGCAAAAAATTAATCGTCTTTCGCACTGGTCACATTGAATGTCGCTTCCCGCTGAGCTGTTCCATAAACGGCCATTGCATCGACAACATATTTTCCTGGCCTCCATCCCTTGATCGGGACCGGTAAATTCCACACATTATTTCCCCGCAGTCCTTTCTCAACCGGTACGGTTTTTCCCTGGGAAAAGTCTCCGGGGATCGTCCCATTTAGAGACCAGAATACACGAGAGTGGTATTTGTTGTCATAGACTTCCACGACAATATAGTCCCCGGGGGGGATATTGGTCGTACCGGTAATGGTAATGTTCCTGGAGTTGGTGATTTCCCCAATTGGATCGATGGAGATCCTGGCAGGCGTGACCACAAGATCCCGTTGCCGGCAGGTATCATTTCCTCCGTACTGAGTGAGTATATCCATCACGTGTTTCGATACAGATGATGTTCCCGTTTCCCGAATTTGAGCGGTTTTAAGACGAGATTTTCCCGAAATTTCAACAAGCTCTCCCAGAGAACGATTATATGTCAAACCATACTGATCATCGGATGCCGGGTAATGAAAGATGAGCGAATACATCTGGCTTTTCTGACCCATATCATCAGTGGTTTTCCGGTCAAGGGAAAAGGTAAAGCGTCCATGCTGATCGATCGGTACTGTCGATACTTCAATCAGGGAGGATCCTATAATCCAAATCTCCACAGATGAGATATTTCGATAGGGCGTGATGCCCGTATATGTGTATACCGTACCAGGTATAATCGACAGACTTTCGATCAGGAAAACCGGTTGTTCATCACTCGCTGCAGGATAGTTTACCGCACGAACGCTCACCCAATAAGGAGAGGTAGCATTTGGTTGTAGATTAAGAGGATCAATTTCCGCCGACCAGTTTTTACTATCCTCATGGTTTTGAGCGAGCTCAATAATTTGAGCGGGGGGGTATTGGAAACTATTTTCGTTGTTTTGATCGTCGGGGGAGGTTGGGTGAATACGTATCTGTAATTTTCCTCCCTGGGGTAGATTGGTGGTTCCGGACAGGGAGAGGTGATCCCCAACGGTCACATTGTCAATGGGATCCATATGAATCCAGAATGAATCATTTGCCAGGGATTGTTCAGGGTTGGCATTTGCCGTGTCGGGAGCCACATGATCTGATGCATCGTGAGAGAGGGGAAAGATGAACAGGCTCAGCAGAATGATACTAAAAACGATGAGGCCGGAGATTATCCCCATGGCTTCCATTTTTTCTCTCATGATTTCAACGGTTGGTTTATGTCCTGAAATATCCTCTGGAGCGACCACATGACCACTATGGGCGGGAATAAAACCATCGCTCGCTGCTCCATTTGTTCCCTGACAGGTACTGTCTGCACACGGGAAAGAAAAGATTTGCTGGAGATTTCCGAGTCGGGGAAAAAAGGCCGGAGCCGGGGGCCAAGGCGAGTAAACAGATTATTCTTTCATCCCGGTCGCCTTGAAAAACGTGTAACAGAAGACGCCGTCCGGCTCGCAGGTCCGCTCCAGGTCCCGGATCGCCTCACCCCATTCCTTCCGTGTCATCAGGCCCTCCCGGATCGCTTCCTCCTGTACACCCTCAACCATCGCGGTGAACGTCTGCTTCGTGAATCCTTCGACAAGTCCCGGCAGCGAGGCATCGACATAGACCATCCGGGGCGAGACCGAGACAGAGGTAAAACCGGCACCGGCCACGAGCGGGTACAGCTGCCGGCCGATGAGTGCGTTGCCGCCGGCCCACCGCTGGAGATCGACAAGACACCGGATCGCCTTGTGAGCCTTCCCGCTCTCCGGGTAAAAAAAGGTTGAACCGTGATCGCCTTCGATCACCGTGATCGTTCCGCCTTTGCGGAGCAGCGGGTATAAGCTCTGAAGCGCAAGCGCCGGGTCCGCGAGGTGCTCGAGCACGAAACAGACGAAGATATGATCGAAACTCTCTTTGGGGAACGGCAGCCGGAAAATGTCTCCCTGCCGGAACGTGACATTCGTGATCCCTGCGGCCCTGGCACGCTCTTCGGCACGTTTCACGGAGTCCGGTGAGATGTCGACTGAGGTTATGCGTGCCCCCGGGCTGTTCTTTGCAAGGATGGCGGTCTGTGCCCCGATCCCGCAGCCGGCTTCGAGGACTTCAGCACCATCCGGGTACCGGGTGTCGTGGTGGAGGAGATCCGTCAGGGTCCGGGCCTGGTCGGAGAGCCGGTCGGATTCGCGAAGGGAGTACCCGTGGACATAGCGGTTTTCTGTCATCAAATGCTCCGTAAGCCGGGACATAGGGAAAGATCCCGGAATTGTGGTACAAAGTTGGCTTTCGATGAGCAAAAATGTACGCAAGACCAAAGGACACAGTCCGGGGAATGCACCCGGTTTTTCTCGCAGTGAGAGATACTTCTGGCGGGGACTGTTGCGGTCTGGGTTCAACCCTTTGCGATCCCGGGCCGGAGCGCGATCACGGAAGAGTTCTGGCCTGCGCCGCAGGGCCACACAAGGGTATCGCCGGCGACCGCGGGCCACCCGTTGATCCCGGCCGGGGCCTGGTACGAGAAGACCGGGCTCCCGCTCGTCCGGTTGAACGCCCGGATCGTGCCGTCATATGTTCCGACAAAGACAAGATCGTTGACAACGGTCGCGGCCCCGGTCACGAGGGAGGGGAGCTTGGACTTCCACGCGATCTTCCCGGTGTCTGCCTGGATTGCGGTGATCCCGCCGGTTCCCTGCTCCGGTCCCCCGACAAATGCCACATACCCGGATGCGGAATAGAGCGTGGGCAGATCATCGTTTGTCACGTACACCATCCCGCCGGCATACGCCATCGGCGTCTCAACGCCGCCGAGAGCGCCGGGAATGACCGGCGTCGACTCATTCGGGATTGTGGCGAGAGCATCGTTCCCGTTGTGCTCGCCAACCGGGGTGACCCAGAGGATCGATCCGGTCTTCCGGTCAAAGCCGTACACCCGCCCCCATTTTCCCGCACCGATGACGATCTCGCGCGAGACGCCATCCACTACAACCGTGGCAAGAACCGGGCTTATCTGGAAGTCATGATCGAAGAGATCATGGGGATCGACCTGGTTGTACCACCGGAGCGTCCCGTTCCGGGAATCGAGTGCAAGGATTGAGTTGGTATAGAGATTATTCCCGGGCCGGCTCGCCCCGTTCTGGTACTCCGGGGTTCCGGGGAAGGGAGCAGGGTTCCCGGTCCCCCAGAAGATTGCGCCGGAGTGGGTATCGATTGTCGGGGGCATCCACGAACCACCCCCGGAATTTATCTCCGGGTGGCCCCACAGGTCCGGAGACCGGACGGTGTCAAACCTCCTCCGGACGGTACCGGTCGACTGGTCGACCCCGTACAGGATCCCGGTCCCCCCGGGCTGGTATTCGCCAAGGGTTGAAGTCCCGGGCTGGGTTGCGGCATACACCGTTCCGTCATATGCGACCGGCTGGATGAGCATTCCCACCGGTTTGCCGTACGTGAGATCAACATCCCAGATCTTCTGGTGGGTAACCAGGTCGACTGCCACAAGATTCGAGAGATCGACCGGTATGAACGCCTTGCCCCAGCCGATTGCCGGGCCGAGCGGTCCCTGGCTTGGATCTGTTATGCCGGGATCGTACGTCCATAAGATATGCCCGGTCGCGAGATCGACTGCGGTGAACCGGGAGAGCGTGTCTTCGTAGTAAACAATCCCATCCATGATAAGCGGGTTTGTCCCGGCAAGGGCACCGGACTCCCCGCCATCAACGTGGACCGGGACAGACCACGCGAGGCTGAGCGTACCGGCATTTTTCGTGCTGATGGATGAGATTACTGTTGCCCGGGTGCTCGCGTAGTCATGGTTGGGCAGGGGCCAGTCGTTTGCATACTGCAAAACTTCGGGAGGGACTGTGGAGCCGGTCTGTACAATAATGCCGGATGCGTATCCCGCAATCGCGATCATGCCGGCAAGGCAGCAGCAGGCAGTAAGAACGATGACCCCTTTCATCAGGGGCTGATGCCCGCTTGGGGGGAATAAAGGTTTCGTGAACCGGCTTTGTTGTTTGCTCTCCCGGAAAAACCGGTGAGTGTTGCCGGATCCTTCCGCTCTCCGGCTTGTGCAGCAATAATACTTCACTCTCCCGCGGGAGTGGACCGGGGATACATCTTCTTATTACTGCCCGGGAGAGATCATGAATCTGAGGACGCTTTTAAGACTCCGCCCCGACCACCCGTGACACCATTGCAAAGGGAGCGGCAAAACTTCTTTTGAACCTCGCGTAACTGATTCGGTTAATTGCGAGAGGAATCGCAAGCGCCAGACTCTCCCTGGGGCGGGAGGACACGAAGAGGGGCAAGCGTTTTTTTTGAAAATGGGGTTTTCTTAAAAAAGAGCGTATTCCCGCATTTTTTTTGTCCTATCCCGAAATCATTTGACATCACATGTAAATATCGATGTGAGCAAATTATCGAATCGGGATATCCAGAGGATCATTCAGCAATGGGTAAATGAGAAACCCGTTGTTGAGATTGCCCGGTATTTCCAGATTACCCGTCAACGAGTGTATCAGCTCATCAACCAGTTCAGAGAATCGGGAGAATATCCGGTACTCAGGCAATCTGGAAGAAAGCCCCAAGCCATCGATGATCGAGCAGAAGAGTTGATCCTCGAAACCTATCAATCCAACAACATTGGTCCAATCCATCTGGAGAAAAAGATTGAGGAAACACTCGGGATCCATATCCCGCATAATCGAATCTATCGGGTATTGTTGAACCACGGTCTGGTGGAGATCAACATGAAAAAACGGCAACAACGGAAATATGTTCGGTACGAACGTACTCATTCCATGTCGATGTGGCAGGGAGACTGGAAAGAGTTCGAACTTAATGGATCGAAGAAATGGCTGATCGCATTCATGGATGATTCATCCCGCCTCATCACCTGCTACGGGGTATTCGATTCTCCAACTACCGAGAACACTCTCACGGTTCTGAATCAGGGATTCCAGATGTACGGTACGCCCCGCGAGATCCTTACTGACAACGGTACACAATTCGTTTCAGCTCGAAACCGTGAACAGGCCCATCATAAATTCGGAGAGTTTCTTGTTCATCACAACATCAAACACATCCCACCCAGGATAAAACACCCTCAAACGAACGGCAAAATTGAACGGTTCTTCGGAGAAGTCGAACGAAGGATCGCGAAGTTCGGTTCTGTCGATAAAATTGTTCACTGGCACAATGTCATCAAACCTCACATGAGTCTCGATTACGATGAGCCTTATAACGCATTCTGGTACCGTCTACCCCCGGAGAGGATTCTGAACTATGCGCAGAAATGGTTATATGTGTAAAATCAATTCGGGGTACCACAGTTTGCCGGGGCCCTGTTCGAACCGGTGGTGCCCATGATTGAAAAATATCCCGATTAAAAAAACCCGTATCAAACGTAAAGATCGGAATGAGGAGAGGCAACGGGAACCGTTGTCATGCGGTTGGCAGGATGCTCATCTGTCCGGGATGGTCGATTGCCGGGAAAATCGATATGCTTCCCGGGCCGTTGGCCGATGCTGGTACTATCCCCGAACCCAACGAACCGTTCGAACTTCTCGATTGTCCCCAAAACCGACCGTGCCTCACAGCAATTTACCGTCATAATCGCCCCAGCGCGGGGTGCGCTTCCTCTTCCGGTCTCCCAGAACACGCCGGTGCGTATTCTGCCCGTAATGCAGCTCGGATATCCGATTCCGGGCAATATTAGACGTTTTTTAAACGGCGTGATTAGTGTGTCACAATACCCAAAATACCGTCAAAAATTTCCCCAAAATGAGAACTTCGACGGGTTTTCGACGGAAACCTTTTATATTATCAGGCGGTAACTCTTCAATATCAAAACCAAATCGGTTTTGAGGTGTTTAAATGGGAACGAAAATCGGAAAAGAAAAGATTTCGCGCGAAAAGGGATTTCTCTACTTCATCGGTAAGGACGGCTACGTATGGGCAGCCCCGATGAAACACAACAAGACCGGCAAGAAGAAGAAAGTCGGTACTGAGAAGATCGCCAAGGAAAAGGGCTTCATGTACTACATTGGCAAAGACGGATTCGTCGCAAAAGCCAAGATGAAGAACGCATAATCTGAAATTTTCCTTTTGCACGCAGTCCGTCAGCCGGCCGGTTCCGGCCGGGCGGACTGCCCACAGATTTTTTTCCCCACGGGGGAGTTTCTCGCTCTCGTTTTCCCTGCAAGAATTTTATGGTACACGGGACCGGTTCAAAAATCCCCGCATGTTTTACGGTGTACGCGGTTCCCGGACGAGAACGTTCCCGAAGGGATCGTGCATGTCTTTGCTCGTCAGCAAAAATTTGCCGAATGGACCCGGGGATTGGATACCCCCCCGGCATTATTTCCATTTTTTAGCATATTCGCGATATCCTCGACTCCCCTGATGCTCCCCGGTTCGAAGGCCGGGTTCCTGGTGAATCGTTCGTGGGACGGGATTGGCGCTATACAGTGTGCCGTTAAGCCGATCCCTTTCCCTGTCCGGACAGCGATCTGCCCCCTTGACGGGGAAACAAGTTACCCGGAAAAGGAACGCCTCCAGTACCCCTCGGAAAAGCCTGCCGCTGATCATGGATCCGGTTTCCCCGGACTGACAATTTTCCAAAGCGTTCAGCCAGTGGCTCTAACAGGTCCGGGTATCAGGAAAATTCTCAATTTCGGGCTGGTTATCAGATGAACCTGGCTTTCATGGCGAAAGATTGAATCAATACAATTTTTTATTGTACTTGCAATATATTGTGCCATGAAAAATATCATTGCCCCGATCGCAACTCTTTCCACAATCGCGATCATCATTACCCTGCTTACATGTGCCGGGTGTTTGGGAACACCAGCGGCGGAAATCAAACCATCAATCGCATCCAGCCCGACTGGTCAGAATACTGCTGCACCTGTAGTAACTGAAACAAAAGCGATCCCAACACCAGTACTTCTCTAAATTTACCTCCGTGAATTTTGGCAAGTCATCAATACTCTCAACCTCTGATCAACCAAACGGTCGAAGAACAGAAACAAATGAGACAAATTTGAGTTTTTTCCGAATCCCTTCCCAGACCAATAGCCGGAAGAAATCGAAACGGAACAAATCTTCAGCAACGGTTCTTGGTCCTCGTTGAACCTTAGAGAAGAACATCCATTGAAGAGAGACCCAGATATTTTTGAGAAGGAAAGAGATTATCGTCAGCAGGTACCGGATCACAACGTTTCTTGTGGATGTCCTTGCTTTCACGATATTCCGGATACGGTACGAAGACTCGATCGCAAACCGGTTCTTGTAGACCCGGTAGATCCGACGGGGTTTCCAGTTAATACCATACACGACGTAACCCAGGTTCACATTCCCGTATTTCTTATTCCTTCCCAGAAGGTACTGGACATCAATTGCCAGAGTAAGAGAAAGAGGTTCGCCAGTTCCCATCATCGTATACTGTGCATACCGGGAATGATTTCCCCGGAGTATTTTCTTGAGTTCTTCGCCGTGTTTTCTCACCGGAACAATGTGCGGGATCTTTTCCTTCTGGAGAAATGAGAACACATCTTTTGAGTAAAATCCCCGATCAAGACAGAGTACTTGGGTGTTCACTTTTGCGTTGTGGATTATGGCCAAAAATTTCCGGATGTACTCGACCTTTGACACACCCTTCTTCACCGGGAAAACTGCAAGGGTCTGCCGTTGACCTTTTGTTGTGATGGAGAGCGAAACATACGAGTAAAATGTGGTTGTTGATTTCTTCATTTTACTCTTGAGGACGTAATCTTTGTTCGCTTCGATAATTTCGCCATAATAAGGATCGTCGGTGAAATCTATGGCAAAATGATACGATTTTCCGGGAACAAGGATCTGATCGTTTGAATAGGTGAGGATCTTTGATTGTATTTCGAAAAGCGATTCTAAATCCACCTTCGATAAATGGTATCTGACTGACGTTTCACACGGGACTTTTTCTACAGCCTTATTGATGGAATGCACGGATAGTTTGGTTGCTGACATCCCAACAAGTGACTGGATAAGCGTCTTTTGTCTCAGTGTTCCGTTGATGGAAATGGTGAGATTCCGGTTGATTGCATCCACTGCTATTTCGGAACAATCTTCTGCTCGGATCTCATTCTTTATTCGGCGGGTGAATTGTCGTCTATTTGCCATATGCGGCGCCCGCTGCCTATTTAGATCTGCCGGTTTTGATTAGCCTCGGCTAAAAATTAGTGAAGTACTGATCTCAGGGACCGGTATCCGGGAACTCTGAGCGGGGGTGAGCAGCAACGCGTTGCTCTCGCCCGTGCCCTCGTTCTCAAGCCGGAGATCCTGTTGCTTGACGAACCCTTGAGTGCGCTGGACGGCCGGACCCGGGAAAGGATGCGCAGGGAATTGTCCCTCATTGGTAAACGTACGGGGACCACAATCATCCAGATCACGCACCATTTCGAAGATGTCTTTGCCCTTGCCGACCGGATCGCGATTATGCGGGAGGGGCGGATTGTTCAGTTCGGAGAAACTTCGGAAGTATTTCTGCACCCCTCCGATAGTTCTGTTGCGGAATTTCTCGGCATCGGCAATATTATCCGGGGGACGTCCGCCAGAGCAGGGAACATTACCCGAATCGTTACCCGCAACGGGACCGTGTTCTTTGCCGCATCCGGGATCACCGGTGAAGTCGTCGCGACACTTCACGCTGAGGATGTTATCCTTTCAAAGGACCCGTTTGCATCCAGCGCCCGCAACTGTCTCTCCGTTATGGTAACAGACATTGTCCCCGCCGGCAGTACGGTCCGTGTTTTCCTTGATGCGGGGTTCCCGCTAGCTGCCCTTCTCACCCGCGAGAGCTGTCGTGAACTGCATCTTGAACCGGGATGCAGGGTCTGTGCAACGTTCAAAGCGTCTGCGGTACACGTAATACCGGTTCCTCCGCAGGAATGCGGGGAACCGTGAAGCCGGCGATGCTTCTACCCTACCAAACCAGTCTCATCCCAACACCGGTTTCCTGAACGGGACTATATTCTGCGAGTGCGAGTTTTGCCGGAAGCGATGTGCAGTGGCAGGCATGCAGGGCATTGAGGTGAAGACGGTTCAGATATTTTCCCGTTTTCGCAAGATGTCCGGGTTCAGGTGAAAGCAGGTGGAGCCCGCCTATAATGCCGGCAACTTTTCGTTCCCCGCAGACCTCCCTTGCGTATTCCGTGATATTACAGATTCCCGCATGCGAGCATCCGGTGATTATCACAAGCCCCTTATCAGATCGAAATGCGAGAGCTGAATCGTCGGGAAGTTCGTCCGGTTTCACCTGACCGTCCGGAAAGAAGATCTTCCGTGTTCCGGGATCAACATGTTCGAAAGCAAACCTCCTTGGGATCTCGCCAAGAAAGACAAGATCATCGGTGATCCAGACTGGTTTTTCCGAGAGGCAAAGCGGAAACCTACGCCGGGCTTCTTCCTCGTTCACTTCAGAACCGTTTCTCTTCTGTTCTTTCTCTTTTGGCCAGAAGCAGCGGGGATGGGCGATAAGTTCCGGCACCCGGGCAGGCTTTACCCCGAATGTGGCCTCTTCAATATGGTGGATGAGCGGGAGAAGCCCGCCGGTATGGTCGATGTGGCCGTGAGACAGGACAAGGAAATCAAAATCGGATAGATCGATCCCCAGGTTCTTTGCATTTGCGATGAAGAGACCCGAGAGCCCGGTATCAAACAGGATCTTCCTTCCGGCAGTTTCGACAAAAAACGAGAGCCCGGGCTCACTCATAAAATCGCGATCCGGAAGAGTGGTATTGTCAACGAGGACCGTGAGGGTAAGCCGGGACGTCATGGTAAATTATGCTTCAGGCAATGTGATGAGCCTTTTCTTCTCAAGGCACAGTCGGATTTTTTCGTGATTGCGAGAGAGAAAACCTGATATTTTCTAAAAATCGCGATACCGGGAATAATTCTCACGATCTTGAGAGCCGTTTTGGATCAAACACACGGGCCATTACCCGCTCTTCACCTGCAACAACATGTTCCGTAAAATTTTCCGGACATGCTCGTTCTTTCCAAAAAACATCGAATCGTCGCAGGCAAAAAGTACCGTCTCTTACCGGAAAATTTTCCGGGTTTTTCCTGATTCGCTGAAAATTTTTCCGGTCTCCCGTTGGATTTGATCCGGTGCTGCATGATCCGGATCTTCTCTGCAGGAAAAATCCGGCGGGGGAACGAAAAAATTTTTCTGAAGTGATCCTGCCCGGCCGGAAATTTGATTTGCCAATCGATTGTATTATTGCCCATTGGGTGCGTAAAGGCAGCTTCAGGTCAACGAGCGTGCGGTTCAAAACGGTTTTCTGGGTAATTGCGTTTGTCCTAGTGCTGGGCGCTTCGACTGGAGGCTGTCTCTCTTCCATCCAGGAAACGATCACGCCTTCCGCCCCCTCAGCCGGACCCACGTTCGCCCAATCCCCCGGCATTCTTCCATCACTGGCGGCGACACCCGCAGCAAGAATAACGGCTTCCAAAGGTACGCTGACCGATCTCCCGCTCGCCCGCCAGAAACTTGAGACCCGGCTCCTCCAGTTGATCGATCCAGGCAGCGTTCCGCAAAGCGGGAACACACTGGAAGAGATCCGGGCCAGTATGATTGGACAAGACCTTCTTGTCCCGGCATCGGAAGCCGCAAAGAGGTTTGACCTCAAAGCGAGTTCGGGAACGACCGGCGATCAGGTGTACGTCTCCATCCAGCTCCAGCCCGGCACATCGGCCGGATCAATCGTTCCGTATGTCACGCAGGTGATCGACAGTGATGAACTCACGCACATTCTGGTTGCGTGGGTGGATGTGAACCGGCTCGATAGCATAGCATCTCTCGAAGGTGTGCGAAGCGTGGGTCTTGTCCTGCCTCCGGTCCAGTCCTGATGATCAAATTGACAGGAACTGGATAAATAAAATCAAAAATTGTATGTATCATATCCCGATCGACAAGGTAAATGGGATCCGGAAAATGCAATCATTGCACGAAAAAGCGCAGGCTCGCCAGGGAAACGATAAAAGAAGTAGCGAGGGATGGATTTGAACCATCGATCTACGGGTTATGAGCCCGTCGGGATATCCTGACTACCCTACCTCGCTTCACGGTCAGGGTATTAGTATAGGAATGAGTCGCAGATATAGTTAACTCATTTTTCCGGGGGATCCCGGATATTTTAATTACCTTTTTCTCCATTGAGGAATATGGATGATGAGTTGGCCCGGATACGGGAAAAGCGGATGCAGGAGATGAAAGAGAAAATGAGAGAACCCCCAAAAGCCATCGTTACCCATGTTGACGAGATACATTTCCAGGAATTTATCAAGACCAACCAGTACGCTGTCGTGGATTTCTGGGCGGAATGGTGCGGACCATGCCGCAGGATAGCACCAATCATGGAAGAGCTCTCCATGGAATTCTCCGGGAAAGTAGCGTTTGGCAAGGTCAACACGGACGATAACCGGAACCTTTCGATGCAGTTCAATATCTCAGCAATCCCGGCGGTCATGCTCTTTTCAAACGGGCAGCTGGTCGAGAGAATTATTGGTGCGTACCCAAAAGATGCGTTCCGGGAGAAGATCAGCCGGAAATTCAATATCAAATAAAAAAAGCCGGAGATCCGGCAATCTTTTTTCTTTGTTTATTGCGGCGTGCGTTCCTTTGCGTTGAGTTTTGCCGCCATGATAAAATCGTTCTGGGTTAATCCCCCGGCGGGATAGGTATAATACGAGATGGTTACGAACTTCGATTCTTTCATGGTAAAGTCCGGAATGTGGCCTTCCTGCATCGAGAGGTTCATCACCTCATTAAAAAAATCAATGCACTTTCCCGCATCCGGCAGCTCGTAGTTCCGGTTCAGGTGCCCTTCCACAAGCGACCAGCCGGGAACTTCGCCAAGGAGCTCGATTGTTTCCTTTCGGGTAAGGGGCGGCGATCCCGCCCGGTAAGTTGTGCATTTTTTTTCTGCGAGATCCATGGTTATTTTTCCGTTTTGTTAGGAAAAAAAGTTTCTTACCGGCCGGCTCCGGGGGAATTTCCCGGAGCGGCAGGGATTATTGTTTTATGCAACAGGGACTGCAACCGGTTGTGCTTTGTCTGCCCGGACCTGCATCCCGATCATCACGATGAATGAGATCGGGAGGGCGATCACGATCGGATCGACAACCGACCAGGGAAGGGGCAGCAGCGAGGCCTTGCCAAAGATTGCCTGGCAGAGGCCGAGTGGTTTTGCTTCTGCCGCGTGGATGAACGCGGTCCAGAGGAACCAGATCGCGGCACCCGAGACCATGCTGTAAAGGGCTGCCTTTGTCGAAGGTACTTTTGCATAAACGCCGACAGCAAATGCCGGCAGGAACGCAGCCGCACAAAGACCCATGAACATCGCTGTTGCCCGGGCGATGATGCTGACCGGGAGTGCGAAGGCAAGCAGTGTCGAGACAATCATCATGATGATGATACCGTACTGGTGGTGGCGCAGGGTGAGCGAGCACTCACGTCCCCTTCCCCAGAGATCGCAGGTGAGGGCTGTGCCCATCGCGTGGTAAAGAGCGCTCAGGGTCGACATCGCCGCGGCAAGCAGGGTGAGCAGGAAGATGACGATAAAGATGTCCGGCATCGCCTGGTTGATGAAGAGCGGCATAATCGCATCGACATTTCCTCCCGCAGCATCGATCGCGATCTTTCCGGATGTCTGCATGAAGTAGACGTTTGTCAAGGCACCGACCGTAAATGCGACACCGGTCATCATCAGGATGAAGGGTCCGCCTACGAGAACCGCACGGTTCAGCGACTTGTTGTCCTTTGCCGTCATGAACCGCACGACCAGCTGCGGTTGGGCAAGGACCCCGATACCGACACCGAGTACGATCGTTGTCACGAGCGTGAACCAGATGGGGGATCCGAGTGACGGCATCGTTGTCCACCCGGTCATACCCTGGTCCGCAAGCGCCTTCGGGACAAGGTTTGCCATGTTTGTCAGGGCGGTGTTTCCCGCGGTGATCCCGCCGACAGCCACGTACGTCAATACAAGAAGGGCAGTCATGCCGATGAACATGATCGTTCCCTGGAAGGCGTCTGTGTACATTACCGCGATGAGCCCGCCGAATATGACATAGACTGCCGTGATAAGAGCAAAGATGATGAGCGATCCCGAGTATGAGATGTTGAGAGTTGGTTCAATAAACCGTGCCCCTCCGATCAGGATAGCGGCAGTATAGAGCGGCATCGATACGACAATGATGAACCCACTGATGTACTGGAGCAGGGGCGATTTGTAGATCTTACACATAAGGTCCGGGAAGGTGACCGCCGAAAGTCGCTGCCCGATCTCCCGGGTCTTCTTGCCAAACAGTACGAATGCGAGAAGAATGCCGACGCCGATGTTCAGTACCGTCAGCCAGATCAGGCCCATGCCAAGGTTTGCAGCCTGGCCGCCGAACCCAATGATGGCCGACGTGGAGATGAAAGTTGCGCCGTACGAGAGGGCGATGATAACCGGGTGACTACATCGGCCGGCCACAAGATAGTCCTCGGAACTTTTCGTCTTCTTATAACCAAGGTACCCGATCACGAGGGTTGCAGCAAGGTAGACGAGGACAAGGGCCGTCATCGTAAGCGGATTAACTGCCATGAGTCTCCTCTTTCTCGTTCCAGTACAGGTAGCCGTACACGATGCATGCGAGCGTCAGGCCGATTGCAAGGCCATAGCCGATCAATATCTGCGGGTCAGGAATTCCAAGAAGCATAGAAACCTCGGGTAAACACTTTCATCACGACATTAAACGGGAACCCGGGAAAAAGCTGGGTTCCCTATCAAAAAAGGAATGCGTAGCACAGGCTTAAGGAAAAATCGATAGATGAAACCTGTGGTGATATCATTGTTTACCGGATATTAATCTGGAAATGGATATATATATGCGTTACGAGTCGCTGTTTGCTGGCCCCAGCGATACCTTGACAGCTTTTACATAACCGGGAAATTTGGGATTATCCGACTAGTGGGGTGTCCCTCACACAAAGACCATAACGGGGCACGGACTACGCTCTTATATCGTGTCGAACATCTTTTCCGGGTTGCACGAATCCCTCCAGCAGGTTTTGTCCGGGCGACTGGGCTGGACGGAGATCCGCGAAGTCCAGGAACGGGCATACTCCGCAGTCGGTACCGGGAAGGATGTTCTGATTATCGCACCAACCGCCGGGGGAAAGTCCGAGGCGGCTCTTATCCCGGTGATCGATGACATCCTCAAAAACGGGAGACCGGGGGTGAGCTGCCTCTACCTCTCACCGCTGAAGGCGCTGATCAACGATCAGGAAGAACGGTTCCGGGCGTTCTGTGTCCCCACATCGCTCTCGGTAATGAAGTGGCACGGGGATGTGGCCAAAGGGGACCGGAAATGGCAGATCGGCGAACCGCCTCATTTCCTGATGATCACGCCGGAATCGCTGGAAGTTGTCCTGCAGGGAAGGGAGTATGCACCTGACCTCCGGAACATCAGGTCCATCATTATCGATGAACTCCACGCGTTCGTTGAATCTGACCGGGGGGTCCATCTGAAAGTCCTGCTCGACCGGCTGGACACGCTCGCACAACGAAAGATCCAGCGGATTGGTCTCTCGGCAACGACCGGAAACCCGGAAGAGGTGCTCGCGTGGCTCTCGGATAACCGGCACGGGATGGAGCTTGTGGCAATTCCCGCACCCCCGAAAGAAAAACAGTTCCGGTTTATTGTCGAACCCGGGGAGGAGGATCGCACTGATGCGCTCGTCCGGATCGTCAGGGGCAGGAAGGCGCTCGTCTTTGTCAACAGCAGGAGCGAAGCGGAAAAGATGGTAAAGGCAGTCTCCGGCAGGGTGCAGAATCTGCACATCCATCATTCCTCCCTTGCGTACGCGACACGGAAAGCTGCTGAAGATGCGTTCTCATCTCCTGAGGGTGCGTGTATCATCTGCACGAGCACGCTTGAGCTCGGGATAGACATCGGCAATCTTGATATTGTTGTCCAGCTTGGCAGCCCCGATACGGTCTCATCGTTCCTGCAGAGAATGGGCCGGACCGGCCGTCGTGACAGGAACGCGTTTGTCGCGTGGATCCTCAGGAACCCCTGCGAGCTTTTGTGCAGTGTTGCAATCATCGAATGCGCTGTCAAAAAAGAGGTGGAAGGGCTTACGCCACCCAAAAAACCCTACAATGTCCTGCTCCAGCAGATCTTCCTGTACCTTCACACGCATCCCCGGGTGACCCACCGCCAGCTTTTTTCTGCGCTTCACAGCCACCCGTCCTTCCGGGGAATTAAGCACGAGGTCTTCGATACGATCCTCAGCCATCTCGCCAGTACCGGCTATATCACAACCGACGGTGAGATGATCATGCCGGGACCCGGGGCGGAGCGCCAGTTCGGGCGGTCGAACTGGAAGGATCTGTATTCGGTTATCACAGGTGGTGAGGAGTACCGGGCAGTCACTCCTGAGGGAGAGGCCGTGGGGAAACTGGATGCGCGTTTTGTCAACAGCAATAATGATGGCGCGATCTCCCTTGGGGGCAGGGACTGGTCGATGGTCAAGACGGATGATGGGCATAACATCGTGGTTGTCGTGCCATCTGGTTCGGGTACTTCCCGGATCTTCTGGACCGGGAGTGAAGAGGTGGGTTTCTCACCGGTTGTCTGCCGGATGATCCAGAAGATCCAGGCCCGGGGTGGCTCGACCCTTCCTCTCGGCGAAACCGAGCAGATGCTGATCAGGGAGGCTCTCAACCGGGTTCCTGAAGGTATGGGTGAAAGCGGGCTGTACGTGATGTCACAGAAAGGAACGCACGGCGGTGTTGAAGTCACTATTTTCTCTTTTTCCGGCCGCGGCTTCAACCGGCTTCTTGCTCTTCTCATTGGCCATCATCTGGTGAGCAAGGCTCCGGCCCGGTACAATGACTTCCTCATCCGGGTGCAATGCCCGGGTAAAGAAGGAGAAGTTCGTGCACGGGAAAAGATCCTGGATGCAATTGAATCGGTCAGGGTGATGGGCTATGACGAGATCGCACGTGTCCTGCCGCCTCCCCGGACAGAGAGCTGGAAATTCGCACCGGCACTGCCGGTCTCGTTACTCCACGATATGATGATATCCGATTATTATCATGCTGAGGATTTCATGGCAGTCCTTGCATCGCTTGATGTAACGGTACTAAAACCGCCTGGAACGGGCGAGACCTGAGAACTGGTTGTAAATACCCGTGCCCGCTTTATCTGTCCCAAAGCCACGCATTTATTTTTGCCGGCCTACAACAATTGTACATAAGAACAATTCCGGGAATCATCATGAAGAAAATCATTGTATTTACCATTATTGTGGCAGCTGCTATCCTTGCGGCCGGGTGCACCCAGTCTTCACCGGCCCCTGCGACACCCGGCCCGACACCGGTAATAACAAAGCCGGTTGTAACAAAAACGGTCGCTACGGCTCAACCGACCCTGATTGCACAGCCCACCCTCCAGCAGACGGTTTCTGTTAATGACAACACGATTACCTTAAAGAAACTCGCGATCGATCCCGAAGTCATGATCATCAAAGCCGGGGCTTCCGCCCGGTGGGTTAACGGGGATGATTCAACGCACCGGATCAAATTCGCCGATGGAACCACTTCACAACTTATGTCGCCCGGCCAGTCGTGGACCAAGGTCTTCAACAATCCCGGGGTTTACGATTATGCGGACATGGTCCAGCCCAGCATGCAGGGCTCTGTGCATGTCGTATAAACACAGGTTCCGGAAGATTTACCCCGCCTCTTTTTTTGGAATGCCGATAACACAGGGTAGGATACGTCACTTCTGCGTCACTCCTGTTCGTCATCTCGCTGTTCGTGTTGTCGTGAATATATGGCTACTTTATGCCGTTTTTTGTTCCGGCTCGAGAAAATGGGTTTTAACAGCCCGGCGTTTTTCGAGCCCGGGCTCGTCCGTGTGTTCCTTGAAAACGAAAACCAAAAAAAAGGTTACAAACCTACCGCCCGGAGAACTGCGCCAACGAGAATGCCTATCATGGATGTCGAAGCTGACAGCATCCCCAGCAGGATGTACCCGACAGCAACCCCGACTTTTAATGGCGTATAGGTCCTGTTCAGGTTCACTCTCCGGATCCAGTACTTCACTAATTTTTAGCCGAGGCTAATCAAAACCGGCAGATCTAAATAGGCAGCGGGCGCCGCATATGGCAAATAGACGGCAATTCACCCGCCGAATAAAGAATGAGATCCGAGCAGAAGATTGTTCCGAAATAGCAGTGGATGCAATCAACCGGAATCTCACCATTTCCATCAACGGAACACTGAGACAAAAGACCCTTATCCAGTCACTTGTTGGGATGTCAGCAACCAAACTATCCGTGCATTCCATCAATAAGGCCGGAGAAAAAGTCCCGTGTGAAACGTCAGTCAGATACCATTTATCGAAGGTGGATTTAGAATCGCTTTTCGAAATACAATCAAAGATCCTCACCTATTCAAACGATCAGATCCTTGTTCCCGGAAAATCGTATCATTTTGCCAGAGATTTCACCGACGATCCTTATTATGGCGAAATTATCGAAGCGAACAAAGATTACGTCCTCAAGAGTAAAATGAAGAAATCAACAACCACATTTTACTCGTATGTTTCGCTCTCCATCACAACAAAAGGTCAACGGCAGACCCTTGCAGTTTTCCCGGTGAAGAAGGGTGTGTCAAAGGTCGAGTACATCCGGAAATTTTTGGCCATAATCCACAACGCAAAAGTGAACACCCAAGTACTCTGTCTTGATCGGGGATTTTACTCAAAAGATGTGTTCTCATTTCTCCAGAAGGAAAAGATCCCGCACATTGTTCCGGTGAGAAAACACGGCGAAGAACTCAAGAAAATACTCCGGGGAAATCATTCCCGGTATGCACAGTATACGATGATGGGAACTGGCGAACCTCTTTCTCTTACTCTGGCAATTGATGTCCAGTACCTTCTGGGAAGGAATAAGAAATACGGGAATGTGAACCTGGGTTACGTCGTGTATGGTATTAACTGGAAACCCCGTCGGATCTACCGGGTCTACAAGAACCGGTTTGCGATCGAGTCTTCGTACCGTATCCGGAATATCGTGAAAGCAAGGACATCCACAAGAAACGTTGTGATCCGGTACCTGCTGACGATAATCTCTTTCCTTCTCAAAAATATCTGGGTCTCTCTTCAATGGATGTTCTTCTCTAAGGTTCAACGAGGACCAAGAACCGTTGCTGAAGATTTGTTCCGTTTCGATTTCTTCCGGCTATTGGTCTGGGAAGGGATTCGGAAAAAACTCAAATTTGTCTCATTTGTTTCTGTTCTTCGACCGTTTGGTTGATCAGAGGTTGAGAGTATTGATGACTTGCCAAAATTCACGGAGGTAAATTTAGAGAAGTACTGGAGATGAGAAATTTCCAGAAGCGAACTCATCTTCCCCACGAGTGCGTGCAGCTCATCCGGAGATATTTTCCTCTGGTGCAACCCGAATGCAATATTATCCCCGACCGTGAGGTGAGGAAAGAGCATATAGTCCTGGTATACCATGCCGATATTCCGCAGGCGCGGTTCGGTCGCGGTTATCTCGTTGTCGCCAAGAAGTATTCTTCCGGAGTCCGGTGTATGGATGCCGGCAATCGTTTCCAGGAGAACGGTCTTTCCCGCGCCGGTCGGGCCGAGAATGATCACGTACTCTCCAGCATGAATCTCGAGAGACACGTCCCGTACTGAGAATTCGCCGAGGGTGATGGACAGGGATTCAATGCGCAGCACGGTCGTCACCCCCTAAAAAACATGGACCCCCCGGTCGAAGTATTCCACCGCACAGAGGGTAATTAGCGAGATTAATATCAGGATGGTCGCGGCTGCAACCGCCAGGTTCAGGTCGCCGGTCGAGATGTTGAGATACAGCGCAATCGGCAGTGTCTCGGTCCTCATGGTCGTGGCCCCGGCAACCATCAGCACCGCCCCGAACTCCCCCATAGCCTTCGACCATGTTATCACCGCACCGGCAAGGAGGCCGTGGCGGGCCATCGGAAGGGTGACCTGGAAGAAGGCCCCGGTGTCCGTGCACCCGAGGGTTTTTGCCACGTACTCGAACCGCGGGTTGATCGAGGAGAATGCGGAACGCAGGATCCGGATCATATACGGGATGTTCACGAAGAGCTCGGCAACAACGATGCCGAGTGGGGTGAAGATGACGCCGAACCCGGCATTCTCCAGGGCTTTGCCCCATGGCGTTGTGCCAAAGAACAGGAGAAGGGCAATGCCGGCAACCAGCGGCGGGAGGGGGAGGGGGAGTGTCAGGACAAGGGTTGCGACCCGTTTTCCGAAAAATTCGTACCTTGCAAGGGCGTACGCAACCGGAATGGCAAGAACAATGCAGAGAATTGTCGATATCACGCTCGTGACAAGGCTGAGCAATACCGCAAACTGGATCTCGGGATTCGTGAGACTCCGGGCAAGAACCGGGAGCGGAGAATAGAATACCAGGCCAAGGAGGGTTGCACTGATGACGAAAAACAAAATGAGGGTGATGGCAAGAGAGATTTTTCGCATCAGTGATTATCCCTGTCGTTATCCCTGCCGGTGTTTTTCCTCATGATACTGACCGCTTGAGGGCACTCGTCTCGCGTATCCGTCCGATGTGCTCTTCTGATACCCATCCGGAGGCAGCATCGGGAATGCTGTCAAAGGCCGGAACATAAGGTTTGATATCGAGAACCGGTGTCCCGTCAAGAAGGTCCATCCCTTTCACGGTGAGCCTGCAGTCGTTCACCCTGATCAGGGTCATATACGAGATCCCGATAGGGTTCGGGCGGTTGAAGTGCCGGCACGCAAAAATACCGTGCGAAGATACGCCATCAGTCAGCGGCTTTTCAATGAGCGCCTTCTGTGTGGCCCGGTCGAAACAGGAGAGGATGATGAGGTGGGAGAACCCTTCGATGCTTTTGAGCCCTTCCTGAAATGCCGGGAAGAGCTCGATCACACCCTCTTCCTGCGAGAACACGCTCTGGAATGGTGGCGCACCCGCGGTTAAGAGCCGTGAATGCGCGATCCCGATGGGTTGAAACTCGATCATGAGAACACCTCTTTTGTTATCCCTGAGCGCTCACGGTCTGACATTGGCAAACATCGGGTCCGGGTAGGTGGGGAACCCGTGTTTTGCAAAAAATGCCTTCCCTTCGTCCGATGCAACATAGGCGGCGAACTTGTTCGCTGCATTCGTATTCTTTGAATAGGTTGTTACGCCGACAGGCGTCATCAGGATCTGGTTGTCGCCGAGCGGGATCGCGATGAGGTCAAGTTTTTCCGTATTGATACTGTCCAGCGTCATGATGGCGGCATCCGCCTGCCCGGCGTTCATGAGGGTGACCAGTTCATTGATGGTCGGTGTCCGGGTGACGACATTCTTCTCAACACTCGCGGTGATGTTGAACTTCTGGAAGATCTTTGCACCGGCTTTCCCGATTGCGGTCGCGTTTACATCGCCGAGCGCTACCCTGAGGCCGGGCCGGGCGAGATCCTTCACGGTCTCGATCTGCTTCGGATTGCCTTTCTGCACAGCGATGGCGGGCACATGATAGGCAACGATCTGGTAGCTGTCCACGAGACCCTGCGACTGTGCGGTCTTCCATTCGGCAGTGGAACCGGGGATGAACACATCACCCTTGTGCGTGAGATTCATCTGAGAGACAAGCGTGCCCGCCCCGCCGTAATTGTACTGGACATCGATGCTATACTTCTGTCTGAACGCAGCTCCGATCTCATCAAGCGGCGCCTTAAGGCCGGCACCGGCGAACACAAGGACGGTCTCCTGCGCACCCGCCGGAGTGGGAGCGACGGACTGAGTTGCAGAACCGGGCGATCCTGCCGGGGCGGAAGAGGTACATCCGGCGGCGAGGAGTCCACAGATAACCAGAACGGTCAAAATGAGCAGATGTCTGATACATTTCATACCGCTCATATGAGACATATATTGTAATATAGTTAATTATTTGATATTCACATTTTGTTAAAATTAAACAAAAATGTTAAATTAAAAACCGGTCAAACATTTATCTCCTGCAATCCGCAAAACTGCCGGGGCCATCCAAATCCCAATCCGCGCGGGGAAAAGGTACCAAATGATCATGAAATGCTCATATTGCGAACTGAACTGCACCATCGCTGAAGGATCGACTGGTGTGTGCCACTGTTATACCAATACTTCAGGGGGGATTGTTGAACGGTTCCCGGGAGCCTGCCTGGTGGAATTCCCCATAAGCATCGAGACCATGCCCCTCCTGCACTTCTATCCGCAGGGAAAATTCCTCCAGGTGAGTACGATCGGCTGTAATTTTTCCTGTCCCGGTTGCGTCTCCGAAATTCTGACCGGCATGGTTGACGAACTCGGGCCGGCCATGAGACGGCGCAGTCCCGGGGAGGTGGTTGCCCACGCACTCGCAGATCAGTGTATCGGTATCATGTTCTGCCTGAATGAACCGGCCGTCGCCTACCCGACATTTCAGGCACTCGCAAAAGCTGCACACGAACACGGTCTGCTGGCTGGCTGTTCCACGAATGGCTACTTTACTCCTGACGCACTGGCAGGACTCCTGCCGTTCCTCGATTGCGTAGCGGTAGGGGTCAAAGGATGTTCCGATGCAGCATACCGTTCGTGCGGCGTTCCTGTCGCGGCGCCGGTCTTCTCAACCATCCGGACGCTTGCCCGGCACCATATACATCTGGAAGTATCCCTCGTTCACGTGCGCGGGCACGAGCAGGATATCATGGAGACGGCAGAAAAGATCGCGGAAATTTCCCCGGATATCCCCATCCAGGTTATGCGGTTCATTGCCTTCGGACTCGCGGATTTAGAGATGGAACCGTCAATCCGTGAGTCCGAACACGTATGCGATGCCCTCCGGAAGAAAATCCCGTTCGTATACCTGTTCAATGCACCGGGGAGCGGGTACCTCGACAGCAGGTGTCCCGAATGCGGAGACCGTATTGTCTCCCGGGAGATGTTCGGCCCGATGGGCGCCCACGTGATCGAGAGCCGGCAGGACGCAACCTGCCGGTGCGGGTATCGCCTGCCGATTACGGGAACCATCGCGCCCCATCCGTTTGCCGAACCCGGAATGATGGGCGGATACCGGCCGACCCGTGCGCTTGAGACCATTGATGCATACCTTGTCTGCCTGGGTGTGACCGAAAAAGAGGCCCGTGTCCGTGTCTGGGTGGATTTTATGCAGCAGAATTACATCAACGAGCTGCACACAAAAATCCAGACGGTTGAAGGGAGTTATGCGATCATCTCCCGACTGGCACAATTAACCGGGCACGAAAACCGGGGGGAGGAATTGATCCGGTACATGAAGGCCCGGGTCGCTGATGTTGCGGAGCGGATTGATGGTGCGGCAAAACCCCGCGTCTATTATATGATGGGCCTGCCGCGTTTTGCCCTGAACGAGGAACGATTCGAGATGCGGCTGGTCGAACTCGCCGGCGGGGAGATCACCAGCCGGAATCTTCCCCGCAAAGGAAAACCCGGGATCACGATCGGCGATGACGATATCAGGCGCATGAACCCGGACGTGATGATGATCTCGGGCCTGTTTTCCACAACGGTCGAAGATGTCTGTGCTTACTGCCGTGACCATGAGATCGATGTATCCGCAATGAGAAATCTCCAGGTCCATGCCATGCATCCCTCCTGGGATTTTGGCAATCCCCGGTGGATTCTCGGACTGATGGTTCTCGCAAACATCCTTCATCCGGACCGGTGCGCATTTGATATCCGGAAAGAGGCGGACGGGTTCTACCGGAAATTCTATGGCATTCCTTTCCAGGACAGCTGCACAAACCGTTCCTTCTTCCGGCCAGCTATCTGATGATCGCGAGTCCTTCGTTAACGTCTTTTTTCAGGTTTTTGGTGAGGGGTTCCACTCAATTTGAGTTCGATACGCTAAAATTGTCACCAAAACAAAAAAGGGGCCAAATTTCACCTGCTTTTAAGAAATACATAAAATTTACCCATATTTTTGCTCAGTACACTCCCGACCGGATTCCTGACAACAAGTTAGAATCATGGAGCAATCCACGCCCGCTGGAGGTGGTTTTCAGTCTTCCGGACCGCCCGCCCCTACCCCCCACCATGCCGGGAGAGGGGAGAGCGTATGGTTGATAGGAGAACAGGATCGATCTTCCTCAAACGAAACAGCGGAACATTGCAGCCGAACCAAGTAATAGAGGCACATTTCTCTTACGTCCCATCATCACATCACAACAGAAATTATTAGCCACGTGAATCTTCGCTTCCATCGTTGTTTCACAGTAACACACGGTCAAAATGTTCGATTGCAGCCGAATCGGTGAAAACATCGTGTGTACCTGTGCCAATAAATTGAGTACTGGCCTCCTCCGGTTTTTTTTCACGTGCCGGGGGTCTCTTTGTAACCAGATATCTTCTGATAATCCTGTGCTGAGGGTTCTGAATTATGACTTTCTCAATCCGTTCCACCCTGTACTTGCAGGAAAAAAAAGTTCCGTGATAAATCCTGCGTAAAAAACCGGAGATGGGCGGTGCGGAAAATTCATCCAGATTGAAATGAGTCCGGATTTCATTGACCGTGACCCAACGTTGTGTCTCGCCTGATTCTTCCATGAACCTTTCAAGAAGGTCCGGGATGTCCCTATTGCGTGCCATGAATGGGCTCCCGTTGCAGAGCATATTGTTCCCGCAGTTGCAACAGATACCGGCATTTTTTTGGATCGGAGGGGTTCTCGCCGTCTTCCCGTATTATCTTCGCGACGATGAACGGGAATTGCCCAAACGGCCCGAACTCCAGCCGCCGCAGGAATCCGGAGACGGTATTACACTGATAGCGGGTCAGGCCGAACCGGTCACGGAGTTCCTGCACAGTAACCCACCGTTTGGAAGACCCCTGCTCCTGCATGAATGCTTCGAGCAGTTCGGGGATACCCGGATATTTCCGCATGCAAAACGTTCCTTTTTCCATTAGTCCCTTCAGGACTCAACCCGTTTCACCAGGTTCTCCATGACGGCATCAACCGCTTTCCACGTTGGCGTATCAGCATGACGAAGCACATATGGGCGTCCCTCATCCCCGGCTTTTACCATTGCGGGATCGAGCGGAATGGATCCGAGATAGGGTACGCCGAGATCCCCGGCCGCCCTCTTCCCGCCACCCTTGCCGAACAGGTCGATAGTTCCACTGCAGTGCGGACAGATCATCCCGCTCATGTTTTCGATGATCCCGATGACCGGCAGATCCAGTTTTTCGTGCTCTGTAGAAAACCTCCATGACGAGAAATTGTAAGAACTTGTGGATGTTACAAACAATCATTTTCCCTGCGATTTCCTTTCTCTGAATTGAGAATATTCGAGCCTTTAGATCGCCACCGAACTTTCTTTTCAGGACAGAGAACTTGTTCTCGACAAGTTGTCTTCTCCGGTATCTGGTATCATCGAATTCTCCAGCCATCTCGTTTCGGTACTTTCCTCCGATAATCTGATTGTTCCAGGAACGGATCGGGATGATGGAGTCAGCGAGCAGTTCCTCCCGAACCTGACGATGAATCGCTTCGGAGTCGTATCCCCGATCCATAACGTAACACTCTGACCGTCGTATCTTGTGACATTGTGGGAGTAACCTGGCTGCATGCCGGGTATCGTGAACTCGGCTTTTCGAAGTGATGAATCCGGTGATCGCTTGTGTGTCGGTGTCAACCGAGATCGAAGTTTTCAGGAAATGTTTTCGGATTTTGCCGGTTCTGGCTGAGTAATAGTGACTCGAATATCCGCTGGTAAACCCGGACGAATCGACAGCGGTAATCGCAATTGGATCATCGTTGGAATAGAACAGACTCGTCGTTTTCCTGAATGCGTAGCGGAGGTACAGGGTTTTTATCCGACAGAAGAATTTCTGAAGAGTCGTGAAATGAGGGACGACTGATAGTTCCAACTCCTTTTGGATCGACTCCATGTCTCCGATATCTTCAACAAATTCGCGATAATGCTGATTCCGATAGTCTTTGAAGAGAATCAGGACGAGAAGTTGATACCGGGTGTAGATCTTTTTCGAATATTTACAGGAATACGGACTGAGTCGTATTGCTTTCACGATCGAAATCGCTGCTCGGATAAACCTGATATTCCGGCTCGTCGATTTCTTACTAGTCTCTGTACTTTTTGAGCACACACTCTAGTATGGAGACAATGTACCTTAGATCTTTCGGTCCATGGTGCCGTCGATTTTGAAGAGGTTTTCTACAGAGCAGTTTTTCGATAAATTTCACAGCCTTCACTGAATCGAGAACTGCTACATCCTGTGGCGTGGTGACAATCACGGCGCCCTGGACATTCGGAGCCAGCTGGACAATGGAGAGAGCTTCGTCCCCTGTCCCGGGGGGGAGATCAACGATCAGGTAATCAAGTGCTCCCCAGTTCACGTCCGAGAGGAACTGCCCGATTACCGCCATCTTCATCGGCCCGCGCCAGATGACCGGTGAACTCGTGTCCGGAAGAAGGAACGCCATCGACATGACCGACAGGTTCCCGGTCACGTGAACCGGTTCCATGTGTTTTTCGAGAACAGCTGGCCGCTGGTCCTCGATGCCCAGCATCTTGGGGATGTTGGGGCCGTGAATGTCGAGATCAAGCAGTCCGACATTCCTCCCGTGGGCCGCAAGGGCCGAAGCGAGATTGGTTGAGACCGTCGATTTGCCCACGCCTCCCTTACCACTCAGGACAAGAATTACGTGTTTGACATCGATCTTAGCTTTCGGTGGCAGCCCTTTGGGGGCATGAGATTCACCCTTCGTTTCCGGGTTTCCTTCAGTGTGTGGTGTCATAATTATCAGTATCGTATGATCCAGGCGTTAAGAGGCCATACCCGGGCGGCTTCCCGGGTTAAACAGACTCGTTCTTCGGGATGTGTATTGTCTTATCTTGCAGGAACGTGCACGGAGACAGAGGCATTAATGCCCGCTGCACTCATGATCGGGCCCGTGGGAGCAGCTGCTCTCGCCCTGAGCAATCTTTCCTGCCATGAAATCCCTGACTACGGTTTCAATTTTACCTCGTACTCCAAGGAATACCTCGATATTATTCTGACAGAATAAGTCAACTGCCCGGGGGCCCATACCGCCCGCAAGAACGTGGGTGACTTTATACCCGGCAAGGAATACCGGCAGCTTTCCCGGCTCGTGTCCGGGACTTTCGATAATCTCTCGTGAGATAATTTTTGAATTTTCGATAGTGAATACTGCATACTCGGTACAGTGTCCGAAATGCTCGGAGACGAAGTCTCCTTCTTTTGCAATTGCGACTTTCATGATAATAACCTCGAAAAATGGGATTCTTATCCCCGAAGGCGTCTGCCGCCGCCGAACCCGAAACCCTGTCCGCACCCGCAGGGAACGCCCCCGCGCCCGCGGCCGAAGGCCGGGTTTTTCTGTACGGATTCCTGCGATAATGCAGTCCCGCTCTCTTCACCGGCTTGCTGTACTGCGACAGCAGGCTCCTGCTCAGGTGCAGCGATCGTGCGGCACCTGCCAAAGCCTCTGCCATTCATAGGACCATTCGCATGAGGTCCTGTTCCATTCAATCCTGACATGGTGAATTCTCCCGGCACCTTTTTGGTACCTTTAATTACTCATATGCGCATAAATACTTAAAAGAGCTTGTTCAGGCAATTTTTTTTTAAAAGGGTTCGGTTCGATTATTATGGCGTAAAAATTGGTGCGGACAGTCCCCTGCCGTAACAAGGGATTCAGCCCCAGATAGGGTCATCACCGAAATGTTCCATCCAGAATTTTCGGGAATCATAATCCGTACCTTTCCTGATATCTTCGGCCCGGAACGACAATTCATAGTTCATGCCGTATTCGATGAGAACATCGTACGCCTCTTTTATGCGGATGAACGTGGTATGGGAAAGATCCGGATCGTGCTCCGACACATCCGGGTGCCATTCTTTGACGAGTTCATGGAACCGGGCATGTATGCCGTTCAGGCTTGCACCGCTGGTAAGGCCAAACACATCCGCAGCTTCAGGAATGGTCATGGGGGGCAGGTTTGTCATCGGGTTCACCGGTCCTTTCATCCTGTTTCATGGTCGTTCTCGGACAGCGGCCGCCCCCACTTTTCGGGCAGAGGGTCTCGTCCCGTTTCGGACAATGCCCCTTGAGCCGTCGCGCACATCCTTCCATCTGGATCGTTTTTCCATTGAGAATCGCATCCGCAATTTTGTGGCGTGCTTCATGAATATCCCGCCAGATCGTCTTCCGTGAAACACCAAGCATGACCGCCGCCTCTTCCTGTTCGAGACCCCGTACATCAATCAGGTCCAGCGCTGTCAGCTCTTCAGGAAGGAGTTGGACTACCTCATTCTGTTCACCCGAATTGCACTGCGGCGCATAGCATCTTCCGGACGGACCACCAGCGAGTGCCCGGTTCATGCGGGGCCGTCCCCGTGGCCGACAGCATTCTTTGCCCTCACCGCTTTTTTCCAAGGATCCTCAGCTCCTGTTCCAGATGGGTTGCCAGTATTTGAATGGCTTGCGCTGCGGACGTTGCGCCGGAATCCGTGACCGGGACACCTCTCCTGACCGATTCAATGACCGCAGGATCGAAGGGGGGATCTTCCCGATCACGGGAATCTTCTCTTCATCGCACCAGTTTCGGATGTTTTCCGTAAACGACAATTCGAGATCGAACCGGTTGATGGCAACAAAGATTCGGGGCCGGAACTGCCGGCAGACCGCAACAACCCGTTTGAGATCGTGGAGCCCCGATATACTCGGTTCGGTGACAATCAGAACGATATCCGTACCGGTGATTGTTGAGATGAGCGGGCAGCCGGTTCCTGGGGGTCCGTCAATCAGGATCAGATTGCAGTCCGGGTTATGTTCAATGGCGGTTTTTTTCACCGCGTGGACAAGGAGCCCGGAGTTTCCTGCACCTGGCACAAGCCGGGCGTGCACGAGGCGCCTCCCCAAGGTATCCGAGCACTTGATCTCCCCCGTCTGTCGCGGCTGCATCGTAATGGCAACGGGACAGACATAAACGCACACTGCACACCCCTCACAGCGGAGCGGGTTGACCCGGTATTTTTCCCCGTCGCGTTCAATCGCACCAAAACGGCAGTGTTCCACGCACGTATCGCATCGGGTACAGTGCGTTGTATCAATGACAGCCGTTTTCATCCCCATGAACGGCTCCGTGCAGTTCAGTTTCGGATTTAAAAGAAGCTCAAGGTTTGCCGCATCCACGTCGCAGTCCGCGAGAACCATGGATCCTATCAACAGGTGGGCAAGTGCACCGGTGATCATCGTCTTTCCCGTACCGCCCTTTCCGCTGATGACTGCAAGCCGGATCATCGCTCCACTCCGGTTAGCCCCCTGCATTTGAAGAAGAGAGCGCAGAAGTCCTTCTGATACTCCGGCCGTGCCCGGCAGAGAAGATCGCCCCGGTTCTGGATAGCGGCGATCTCACGGCTGAACGGGATCGTCATCATGATTTCGAGGTCGTGATCGATACAGAACCGGAGGGTCTCTTCATCCTTCCCGTCGCTCCGGTTGATAACGATGCCGGTGGGGATACCAAGCCGGGCAGCAACATCAACAGCAAGCTGGAGATCGTGCAGGCCGAACTGTGTTGATTCTGTGACAAGGATACACGCATCGCACCCGTCAAGTGCTTCGACCACCGGGCGGGATGTGCCTGGCGCTGTGTCGAGGATAACACAAGAGTCGTGAGCTGCCTGTTTCTTTGCCTCCCGGATAACCGGCACCGCGTGCGGGCTTCCCTTGTCGAGCGTTCCTGAGATCAGTTTCAGGCCGGGTTGCGGGTTCGATACCGATAGGGTGCCGATCCGTTTTGGCTCTTCATGAATGGCATTGTTCGGGCAGACCAGCGCGCATCCGCCGCAGGAATGACAGAGCTCGGTGAAGAGGAGGATGCGGTTTGGCAGAACGGTCAGGGCGCCATACTGGCAGAACTCCCCGCACTTCCCGCAGTGCTGGCACTTCATTTCATCGATGACCGGTATCGGCATCGTGACATCCCGTGTCGAGGCTGGTGCCGGAAAGAAAAGGTGGAGGTTGGGCTCCTCAACGTCGCAGTCAACAACAGTAACCTGCCGGGTCCATGCAAGCGTATATGCGAGATTTGCTGCCACCATGCTCTTGCCGGTCCCGCCTTTTCCACTGGCAACTGCGATCTTCATGGTACGCCCAGCCAATCGCCCATTCTCAGAATCCCACGACTACGTCTTGTTCGCTGCATCGGTTTATCCGGATCGGGCAAGGGCATTTTTCGCGAACTGGTCGCGTGCATCTTGTACCGACCCACCATCGCGGTACGTGTACATTTCAATTCCTGCGGCTGCAAGAACTTCCTGTGCGTTCCCGCCTACCTGCCCGCTGACCAGCGCTTTAACATTATTCGCTATGAGAAGCTGAGCTGCCTTGGGGCCAACACCGCCACCGCCATCTGCAAACGGGTTCTTTATTGCCTCAAAAGATCCAGTCACGCTCTCGACAACAATAAAATACGGCGCACGCCCGAACCTCTCCTCCATGAGAGCGTCAAGGGTTGTTCCTTTTGCGGTAAAACATACTTTCATGATCAACCACTTATTTTTACACATATGCGCATAAATAATTTAAACTGTCACATCATACACAAAATCCTCAAAACCTGATGAAACACAGACAACGCCGTCATTATTACAGCAGTCCGGGTTTTTCAGTACCAGGGGTGCCTGTTGGTTATGCCAGAGTCTGAAGATAATCCCGAAGCTTTCACCGATCTCCCGATTGGAACCGTTCATTCTCCGTTTCCTGATATCACCGGTATTCCTATCCAACCCAGCGGAGCACGGGGTGTCCAGGGGATTAATGAAATTCATCCGGAACTTGTCGCTGGTCTTTGGGGATCTGGAGGGATTTTCGCCCGTGGTTCTTCTCTGTGCATTCCACCATTGCAACGGTCATTCCCTTATCTGTCAAACCATTTCTTGATCCCAAGCCCCACGGGATATTATAGCGCATCGCCGGCTTCACGGCTCCCCCGCATTCCTGCGGAGTAACCGGTATTACGTGCACCGCAGAGGGGGTCAGGTTCTTCCAGAAATTCTATGGCATTCCTTTCCAGGACAGCTGCACAAACCGTTCCTTCTTCCGGCCAGCTATCTGATGATCACGAGTCCTTTCTTCACATCTTTTATTCAGGTTTTTTTGAGGGGCTCTCTGTAATTCAGGAGACCCGCGCTCAACTCAATCCGGGGACGGATCCGGTAAAAAACGATGGTATAATAATCTGGACAAGGGACTGTTGATCTATCATGACTGAAAAGGAGATCTTCCACGGTGTCCCGGGCATCCTGCGCCCGTTCAAGGAATTTATCGTGAACAAGGGATTGAAAAAGGGCGACCAGATCGTCTATTACGGGGTCCCGGGAACCTGCACGCCGTTCGTCGAGCTCCTCGCGTTCGCGATCAGGTCGCTCGAACCGGAACAGGTCTTCGTTCCTTTGGTGGATGAAGACCGGGCAACAAAGATCGGTCATGTCGATCATGTTGGCATGCAGGCCTGCCCGGGTCCGGTAACCTTCAAACCCAGGGCCGTCGTCATCATGGGCGGGCTTTCGATGCCCAATGTGCCGGTTACGGCAGAGCAGGTCAAGGCAGTTGTCACCAGGCATCCCGGTGCAGCAGTCATCGGCGTCTGCTTCATGCACATGTTCGAGAAAGCCGGATGGATGAATACTATCAAATTTGATTGCCTCATCGACGCGAACATCGATCCGGTTGAGGTGATGAAATAATTTTTCCGGAAAGCAGCGGTTCTTAGTGTATTTCAAGTGTTCAGGGATGGGATCGATTTTTCTGCCCGAACCAGTACCGGAAAATTAAGCCGGGGACGAAACCCTGGACGGTCCTTTGCGGCACAGAGAGTAAAAACCTCGGGCAGCAGGTATTCCAGGTCTTTTTGTATCATCGCCCGGAATTCAAGAATTTACGTGACGATAAGTTGCAGGGCCACGAGCCACCTGGGGAGGCACAACCTGCCCGATAAAACCCTTCAATGATGTGTATGTAAGGTCGGGATTCAACGGTCCTTGCACAAACAAAACAAAAGTCGGCGGGTTTTCGCTGTTTTTCGGTTTTTCTCTTCACATTTCTTCGGAAAATTTTCCGGGGAAAGTTTTCAGCGGGGTTAAATCCTCCTTCAAAGTAATGTCTTATAAAAAAAATTAGTAAAAATAAATATTAAATCGAAATACTTTTTATTCACTTAATGCTACGATATTACAAAGACGTAACAATATTTGGTGGAATTATTATGAAAAATAGTACACTGGTTATACATATCGTCGGCTTGATGCTCCTTACGGGTATGCTTCTCTTTGCCGGATGTACAGAACAAAAAACAGTCCCGGCCTCGACAGAGACAGCTTCCCCAACCATCGCCGTTACTGACATGACGAACCGGACCGTCGATGTGAAACAGAACCCGCAGCGGATCATCGGAGTCGGGGCAGGAGCGCTCCGGATGATCTGCTACCTCAATGCCGCCGACCGGGTTGTCGGAGTCGATGACCGCGAGCAGGTGAAGTACAATACCAGTGGCTTTGGCATGCCGTCAGGGGTCGACAAGCCCTACAACCTCGCGAACCCGGATCTCGCAACAAAACCCTTTATCGGCGGGAAGACCGGCGATCCCGAGCTGATCGCCGCACAGAACCCCGACGTCATCTTCTACACGTTCACGACCGGCAGGGATGCACAGACGCTTCAGGAGAAGAGCGGCCGGCCGGTTATCACCCTTGTAACCGGGGATCTCGGGAAGAATAAAGACGCGTTTTACCAGTCCCTGCGTCTCATGGCAAAGATCCTGAAGAAAGAGGACCGGGCAGAATCGATCACCACGTACATCGACAGTACCATCGGGGACCTGAAAGCCCGGACAAAAGATATCCCCGCTGACAAGCGCCCGAAAGTGTTTGTTGGCGGAATCGCCTTTAACGGGGCCCACGGGTTCCTCTCGACCGATCCCGGCTACTCACCGCTCCCGATGGTAAACGGGAACAATGTCGCCACACCGGCCGGCCAGAACGGCCAGATGATGATCGACAAGGAGAAACTGCTGGAATGGGATCCGGACGTCATCTTTGTCGATGAGGCGAGTTACTCGCTCGTGAAGGAGGACCTCAAGGACCCGGTATACCAGTCGCTCTCTGCTGTGAAGAACGGCCGGGTTTACGGCGTGATGCCGTATAACTGGTACGCCAACAATTACGATACGGTCCTTGCCGACGCATACTTCATTGGGAAGATGCTGTATCCCGCGCAGTTCGCCGATGTGGATCCCGAACAGAAGGCAAACGAGATTTATTCTGCGCTCAACGGGAAGCCGGTTTATGCCGAAATGAAGTCGCTCTTTGGTGGGTTCGTCCCGTTTGGAACAATCGTAAAATGATGGTGCGATGATGCGCGACAACCCGGAAGGAGTTCCTGATCTCGCTGCGGTGCCGGAGATTACCGGGACTGCTCCCCTAGCCTTTTTCGATACAGCACTTACGGGTGTGCGACAGTTCCATGCGGTGACAACGGCCCTGGATCTCGGGCTCTTCGATCTTCTCCGCGAGCCGATGACAAGCAGCGACTGCGCCCGGGTGCTCGGGTGCAAGGAGAACCTGATGGATCTTTTATGCGAAGGACTTGCATCGGGGAACCTCCTGGAAAAGGAGGGGGGAAAATTCCGAACAAGCAATCTTGCAGAGACTTATTTCATCCGCGACGCGCCGTTCAGCCAGCACCATGCCCTCTCCTTCCAGCGCCGGCGTGCCGGGCTCTGGGCGGATCTCCCTGCTATCCTGAAGAATGGCCCGGCCACGTATGACCGGGCGCAGATGTTCCGGGATGTCATTATCCCATCAATGGCGGACAGCTGCCGGTGCGGGCTTCTCCAGCAGGTGACCTCGCAGGTTGCCGGGCTTCCGGAGTTTCACGCTGCAAAGAGACTGCTGGATCTCGGGGGAGGACATGGGCTCTATGCCATCGCGTTCTGCCAGAAAAATCCCGGACTCGAAGCAACCGTCTTCGATCTGCCTCCGGTAACCGGTGCAACCCGGGACTTCATCGCGAGATACCGGGCCGATCGGGTGGCGGTACTTCCCGGGGATTTCTTCACCGATCCTATCGGCAGCGGATACGATATTATCTTCTCATCCTCAAATCCCGGAGGAAAGATCCCTTCGCTTATCCCGAAGATCGCTGATGCCCTGAGCCCGGGAGGGCTCTACATCAATAAACAGGCAGCGGACGATGACACTCCCGATCCATGGGTCAGTCTTGAATGGAACCTCTGGGCTTTCGAGGGGGTGCAGAAACAGGCAAAACGGTACGTATTTGCAGACAGCGTACCGCTTGCCGAGTATAACCGGAAGCTGGCAGATCACGGTCTTGTTGTGCAGAAAATTATTCCGGTCGATGCACAGTCCGCCATGACCATCGCCCGGAAAGTATCGGGAACAACGTGAGGGGAATTCATGCATCTTGACATCAGCGATGTAACCGAACCTTTCACCTATACAGCATACCTGCGGAGGAAACTTATGTTCCTTGCCGGCTGCATCGTTGTCCTTGTGCTGCTTGCTTTCGTCTCGATAGGAGTCGGCAGCGTCATGCTTCCGGTTGGCGAGGTCTGGCAGACACTCCTGTACCACTCGACCGGCAACGCTGAGATGATCGTCTGGAATATTCGGCTCCCGCGTGTGCTCTCTGCCATCATCTGCGGGGCCGGCCTTGCAGCGGCGGGTGTCGTGATGCAGTCAGTGCTGAGAAATCCGCTCTCGTCCCCGTACACCCTTGGCATTTCACAGGCAGCAGCGTTCGGGGCGGCATTTGCCATCACGAGTCTCGGGGCCGGTACGCTCGGGCGCATGTTGTCCGACGCAATCGTGGTCAATAATCCCTGGCTCGTGACCGTTTGCGCATTCCTCGCATCGCTAGCCGCAACCGTTGTCATCCTCCTGGTTGCAAAATACCGGACCACATCCCCGGAAGTCATGATCCTTGTCGGGGTAGCACTTGCCGCGCTGTTTACTGCCGGAACAACCTTCCTCCAGTATTTCTCCAGCGCCGAGCAGATCGCGGCCATCGTCTTCTGGACCTTCGGGGACATCGGGCGGGCAACATGGAACGATCTCGCCATCATCGCCATGGTGGTCGTGCCGTGTATCCTGTATTTCATGCTCAGGCGCTGGGACTACAATGCCCTTGACAGCGGTGATGAGACGGCACAGAGCCTCGGTATCCATGTCGAACGGGTGCGGACCGTTGCGATGTTTCTTTCCTCCCTGATCGCTGCAGTGGCCGTCTCATTCCTCGGCATCATCGGGTTCATAGGCCTGGTCAGCCCCCACATGGTACGACGCATTATCGGCGATGACCAGCGGTTTCTCTTTCCGGTCTCCTGCGTTGTCGGAGGGATCATCCTCCTTGCTGCCGATTCGGTAGCCCGGATCATCATCGCTCCCGCGGTCCTTCCGGTCGGTGTCCTGACTGCGTTCCTTGGTGCCCCACTCTTCCTGTACCTGCTCATACGGGGGAATCACTCATGATACTCAACGTTGAAAACCTCTCGTTCCGGTACAACAGCCACCCGGTGCTGCAAAACGTCAGCTGCTCTGCCGCACCCGGTGAGATCGTTGCCATTCTCGGGCCGAACGGGGCTGGCAAAACAACCCTCCTGCGATGCCTTAATGCAATGCTCCGGCCCCGGGCCGGAACGGTCATGCTCAATGAACAGGACGTTCTCTCACTCTCCCGAAGGGACATTGCACGATCGATGGCATATGTCCCGCAGCACATTGAACCTTCACGTGTCACGGCTTTTGATGCCATCCTGCTCGGACGACGTCCCTGGATCGGCTGGGACGTGCGACAGGACGATATCCTGAAGGTGCAGTCAATTATCGACCAGCTCGGTCTGACGGACCTCGCCATGCGACATGTGGATGCGATGAGCGGGGGCGAACTCCAGAAGGTTGCCATTGCCCGGGCCCTCGTACAGGAGCCCCGCGTACTCCTGCTCGATGAACCGACCAGCAGCCTCGATCTGAAGAACCAGCACGGGATCATGCAGTTCATCCGTTCCATCGTCCGTATCCACCACCTCACGGCCCTCATGACCATGCATGACCTCAATCTTGCGCTGCACTATGCCGACAAATTCGTTCTTGTCAAAGAAGGCCGGGTGTATGGTGCCGGAGGGGAGGAGATCATCACGCCGGCAATGATCGAAACAGTGTACGGGATACCGGTCACGATCGAGCGCCTGTGCGGGCGGCACGTTGTTGTGCCGCTGTCTGAACAGACAGAAGAATCGCATGAAGATTTGGTTTCATCACGGCGGGTGACAAGTATGTGAGCCGGAATACCCTCAGTTGCACATCCTCTCTCTCATCGACACTATGCCCCATTCCCATCAGGGAATTTTCCGATCAAATTTTTGATTTTGTAAACATTTAATCCAGAAAAACGAATGTGATACAATTACGTGATCCCGATGACACAACCAATAAAAACCTATGAAGAAGCCGTTGCCTTCCACGGTCATGCCTGCCCCGGTCTTGCCCTCGGCTACCGGGCAGCACATTACGCGATGGATGCCCTTCGGGCCGGCAGGTCCGATGATGAAGAACTGGTCTGCATTGTTGAGAACGATGCCTGCGGGGTTGATGCGATCCAGGTGGTTGCCGGCTGTTCGGTCGGCAAGGGCAACCTGCTCCCCCGGGACTTCGGCAAGCATGCCTATACGTTCATTGACCGGAAGTATAACCGGGCTATCCGGCTTGTCCAGCGGCCGGAACCTGTGGTCGAACGGATCGATCCGCAGGCTGCAGCACTCCGCCCGAAGGTGATGGACGGTTCGGCTACAAGGGAAGAGCAGAGAGAATTTCACGCACGGCTGGCCGCTGTCATCAAAACGATACTCTCGATGCCGGTCGACGAATTGTTCGTTGTAAAAGAGATCGAGCCCGACATTCCTGAGAAGGCACGGGTATTCTTCTCGGTGCAGTGTGCCTCCTGCTGCGAGATGGTCGCCGAGCATCGGGCCCGGGTGAAGGATGGGCAGTTTGTCTGTATCCCCTGTGCCGGGGAGTATGGCCGGGGCTGGAGATAGCCGTTCCCTTTTTTTATGGAAAAAGGGAGTCCGGTCCCCCGGACTCACGCCTCGAATGATCCAAGCTTTGCCTGGTACGTAGCGTCAACAAAATCGACCTGGCGCATCTTTGCCTGCTCCCCTTCTATCGCGAGCGGGTAGCATCCCGTAAGGCAACCGGTGCAGAGGTCTTCGCGATCGATCCCGATGGCCTGCACGAGGGAATCCAGCGAGACGTGATGGAGCGTGGTCGCGGTGATCTTGTGCCTGACCTCGTCTTCTTCCCGGTTGCTCGCGATCAATTCTTCCCGGGTGGGCATGTCGACACCAAGGTAACAGGGTGCCTTGATTGCCGGTGAGCCAATGCGCATGTGGATCTCACGGGCGCCTGCCTCCCGCATCAACTCAATGATCCGCTTTGATGTAGTGCCGCGCACGATGCTGTCATCGACAAGAACAACCGATTTGTCCTTGAGATGCGCGGGGATTGGATTGAGCTTGATCCTGACCGCTTTCTCGCGCTCTTTCTGCGAGGGCATAATAAAGGTCCGTCCCATGTACCGGTTTTTCATCAGGGACTCGACAAACGGGATATTCGAACCCTCGGCATACCCTATTGCGTACGCAGTACCTGAATCCGGAACGGAGCAGACCGAATCTGCATTTACCGGATCCTCTTTGAACAGATCCTGCCCGATCTTCCGGCGGACATCGTACACGAGAACACCATCGATAACCGAATCGGCCCGGGCAAAATAGATGTACTCAAAGATGCAGTGCGCATGTTTTCCCGGCACGGCGATCCGGGAACACTTCACGCCATCTGAATCGATCCTTATGAGCTCTCCGGGATAAACGTCCCGAAGGAACTTCGCATTCAGGGCATCGATTGCCACACTTTCAGAGGCAACCATGTAACCCTGCTCGGTCTTGCCGATGCAGAACGGCTTGATGCCGAGAGGGTCACGGAATGCATAGATGATTCCGTCGATCATCATGACAACAGAATAGGAGCCCCGGATCTTCTGCATGCAGACCTTTACCGCATCTTCCACAGAGCCGAAGGTGCTGATCTCATCCATGAGGATCTTCGCGATGATCTCGGTATCGGTCGTGGTGGTGAAGATCTGGCCAGCCTGCTCAAAACCGGACCGGAGCTCGGTGGTGTTGACCAGGTTCCCGTTATGCGCCACAGAGATGAAATGCTCCTTGAACTGAAAATTCAGGGGCTGGATATTCTCCGGGAGGTTCGCCCCCGTCGTAGGATACCGGACATGTCCGATCCCGGCGTTACCTTTCAGGTCTGCGAGAACCGGGGGGGAAAAAACATCTGCAACGAGGCCGGAACCTTTGAACTTGTGGAGATTTGAACCGTCAAAAGTAGATATCCCGGCGCTCTCCTGACCGCGGTGCTGGAGAGCGTACAGGGAATAATAGAGCTTGATGGATGCACCGCCAGCATCCACGATGCCAACGATACCGCACATGATAGACTCTTAGTGGGTTGGAACTTTCGGCCGCTTGCTGTGCCACTTGTAGTCGGAGATCTTCGTGCTCCTGCCAAATCCACAGGCTGAGCAGACTTTCTTCTGGGCGTGGAACGAGATCTTCCCGCAGCGCCGGCAGGCGATGTGAGTGAACTTGTTCCTCTTACCCATTGATGGAGTGCCTTTTGACATGTTACTTCACCTTTATTGTTCCAATGAGGGTGATATATAGATCACGTTGTCGCCACGGACGATGAGTGTCCCGACCTTCTGGACCTTGCCGTTCTCCACGTCCTCTGCTTTGTCAAGCACGAGGTTCATGTGTACGTCATATCCCTGGAGAATTCCCCGGATTTCTCTCCCGCCTTTGAGAGACACAATAACGGGCTGACGGTTCAGCACCAGATCCAAAATATCCAACGGCCGTTTGGTCATAATAATACCCTGTTATACCATCGCTCTGGAGTAATATATGTGTGCGAGCGGATCACTTAAACATACCGTAGATCGCCATCTGCCAATAACTTTTCTCAAAAGCTCCAGTTCCTCCAGATCGGGCTGGTCCTGCTCCCGCATGGAGCGGCAGGCTGATTGCACACGTTGATCGGTGCCTCCCGATCTCGGTAACACATATTTCCTTTGGGCGGAGATAAGTGTGCAGGAAGCATGAAAAAAATAATTGTCAAAAAACGTCATTCGATCCGGAAGAGCCAGGCGCAGGATCTGATAGTGAGGCTCACCCTTGAGATCGGTGAGTCCGCAAAACTCTTCACAGCAGATATGATTGAAGTCATCGAGACGAATGCCGAGGTCTCGCTTTTCCTTGTCAACAAAAAACCGGTGCTCATGGATTCCGGTACCTGGGTCTTCCCGACTATGAAGGGGGCTGTGCAGATCCCCTTCCCTGAGCGAAGGGTGACCGTTGACGCCGGGGCAATCCCGTACGTGGTCAATGGTGCAGATGTCATGAGGCCGGGTATCGTTGCAGTCACACCGGATGTGAAAGCGGGTTCCCCGGTCCAGATAATTGAAGAGCGTCACGGTAAGCCGCTTGCAATCGGCGTCGCGCTGCACGACGGACCGGGGATTCTTGCCAGCACATCAGGGAAGATGTGCAAGAATTTCCATCACGTCGGTGACGAGATCTGGAACCTTGAAATCTGACCGGGATTTCCGGGCAGCGCATACGCGGGAACCGGACGATTTTGCCAGGTTTCCCGCGAAAAATCGCGAAACATGACCCGCCAAATAGATACAATTAAATAACTTTCGTCATACAGTTTTTTTATGGTTAAGATCATAGACACCCTTCTTGGAAAGAGTTCCGGAAGCTCGGACGAAGATTACATGGAACTCGATCTCGCTTCTTACGAGGAGCACAGCGCCGGTTCTCCCGCCCTGCTCGTCAAGATTGCGACGATAACCGACCTCAAGGACACCCCCCGGGTCAAGGACGAGGTCTACTCCGGCAACATCGTTATCGTTGATATCTCCCGGCTCAAGATGGACAAGATCTCGTACGAGCGTGTTCTCAAGGATCTCAAGGAAGTTGCAAAGGATGTCAACGGTGACATTATCGGGCTTGGCGACCAGCGCTATGTCGTCCTTACCCCCATGTCCGTGAAGATCTCGCGCGACCGGATTGGCGGGGCATAGATTTGGAAACTGTCGTCCCGGGACCGTGTCCGAGCTGCAATACAGAAATAGAATATATTTACAAAACAGAAAATATTCCTTATTTTTCTGATATTCTTATCATTTCTGCCACCTGTCCCTCCTGCGGGTACAGATTTATCGATACCCAGATGCTAAAGCATGGCGAGCCGGCACGGCATACCGTTGCGATCACGACCGTTGAAGACCTGAATATCCGGATCGTCCGGAGCATGAGCGCCAGCATCGAGATCCCTGAGATCGGCGTCCATATCAGTCCCGGGCCGCAGTGCCAGGGATTTGTTTCGAATGTTGAGGGAGTCCTTGACCGGATCGAACAGGTGGTCATGGGAGCCTTCCAGTGGGGAACGGACGAGGAGAAAGAGAACGCAACAAAGCTCCTCGCGGATCTCGCCCGAATCCGGTGTGGAGCATTCCCGGTCACGCTGATCCTTGAAGATCCGTCCGGGAACAGCGGGATCGAGTCCGATAAGGCTGATAAGTGTGCGTATACGCCGGAAGAGTGAGTTTGCCTCACCTTTATCTGATTTTTTTAAAGCCCGGTCGATCTGCAGCGACTTTTTTTCCGGGGATCGTTTTAGACGGAAGATGCGACACCGGGGAGCGACTAAAAACAAAAAGAGGGGAGAAAACCCAAACCTTACGTTATCTCAAGCTCGCCCAGGAACGCCCCCGGCTCCTTCACGACACTGCCGACAACCTGTGCACCCTTAATCATCTTCGTGATGCACGCTACGCTCTTCTCCGGCACCACGTACGCGTACCCCATACCCATGTTGAAGGTCCGGTACATCTCCTCGTCCGAGATGTCTCCGGCCTTCTGCATCCAGCCGAAGATCTCCGGGGGCTCGATGGGGTTGTCGAAGACGAAACCGTATTTACTCAGCCGGTTGAAGTTCAGGAGACCACCTCCCGTGACGTGGCACATCCCGTGCACGGTGCACTTCGCTGTGACTTTTAAGACCTCGCTGTAGATGCGGGTGGGCGTAAGGAGCTCCTGGCCGAACGTTCTCCTCCCCTTGAACTTCTTGTCGTACCCGGCATATTTCTCCACTACACTGCGGGCAAGCGAGAGCCCGTTGCTGTGAACTCCGGTGGAGGGGATACCAACAATTTTATTACCGGGCCGGATCTTCTCACCGGTGATTATCTTGTCTTTCTTCTGCATACCGAGGCACGCCCCGGCGAGATCAAGGCCGTTGACGAGTCCCCGGAGCGAGGCGGTCTCCCCACCCACAATATCGATATTGGACTGTTTTGCTCCCTCGTTGAGTCCAATCCCGATCTGTGCCATCTTCTCAATGGAGAGCTTGTCGGTTGCAATGTAATCCACAAACGCGATCGGCTCCATGTTCATGACGTAGAGATCGTTTACGTTCATGGCGATGCAGTCGATACCGACCGTGGACCAGTCCTTCTGCTGATCGGCGATGAGCATCTTGGTGCCGACCCCGTCTGTGGTGAGCGCAAGGACGAGTTCCCCAAAGTCGATGAGGCCTGCGAAGTGACCGACTGCCCCCATCATTTTGCACGGGCCCTTTCTTCGGAAACTCAGGTTTTTGATCAAGGATTTGATCGCTGTCGCTTCAAGATCGATGTCCACTCCGGCCGCAGCATAGGCACTGTTCGCGGGTTTACTCATTCACACTCCTCCGAGAGCCGGAACTCGTCGTGCAGGATCCTCACTGCACGCGGGCCGTCATCCTGGCTTACGACAAACGAGATATTCGCTTCGGACGAGCCCTGCGAGATCATCCGGACATTGACCCCTGCCTTCCCAAGAGCCGTAAATATTCTTCCGCCGGTTCCTGGGGCTCCTGCCATACCGGCCCCGACAACGGCAACCGCGCAGACCCTGTGGTCATGCGAGACTTCCCGCACGACACCGCGTTTCATGAGATCGCTGAGAGCGTCGACCGCAGGACCGAGGTGGCCTTCGTCAACAATGAGCGAGATATTTGCCTCGGAGGAGCCCTGCGAGATCATCATCACGTTCACTTCGTGATCGGCAAGGATCGTGAAGATCGCTTTTGCCACGCCGGGCCTCCCTATCATCTGGGCGCCGTTGATGTTGATCGCCGCGACCTTGTCAATGTAGGTCAGGGCCTTGACCACCCGGTGATCCCGCTGCCCGTTCCGGACGATAACCGTGCCGGGGTGCGTGGGGTTGAAGGTGTTCTTGACCCGGACGAGGATGTTCTTCCGCATCGCGGGCTCAATGGAACGCGGGTGCATGACCTTTGCACCGAAATACGAGAGCTCCATGACCTCAAGGTACGAGAGGGAGTGCATAACGCGTGCATCGCTGATGACCCGGGGGTCGCAGGTCATAATCCCGTCAACATCGGTCCAGATCCAGATCTCGCCCGCATCGATGCCTGCCCCGAGAATCGATGCTGAATAGTCCGATCCGCTCCGGCCGAGAGTGGTCAGGATGCCGTCTTTTGTGCACCCCATGAATCCCATGATGACCGGGATCTCTTTCCCGAGAAGCGGACCGATCCGGCTCTTAATCCGGCTGTCGCTCTCGTGCAGGGCGGTCGACTCCCCGTGCTGGGGCGTGGTGATGATCCCTGCCTCACATCCGTCGAGAACGGTTGACGGGATTCCCCGCTGCCGTAGCGCTGCCCCGACAATCGGCGCGAGGAGGCGCTCGCCAAAGGAGATCACGTAGTCCTTCGAGCGGGGAGTGAGTTCCCGCAGGTTGTAGACCGCAAAGAGGATGTTCTGGAGGCTTATCAACTGTTCATCAATGATCGCACCGATCTCGGCAATATAATCAGGAGCAGCCCCTTCGAGCGTGGTCATGTGGCGCTTACTCAGGCTCTGGATCATCGGAATAATTGCGCTGTCGTCCTTTGCAGTCGGAAGCGCAGATGCAACCTCGATAAGCTGGTCAGTCACGCCACGCTGTGCGGACACGACGACTGCAACTTCGTCACCGGCCCGGTGATGCTCTTCGAGAATATCCACGACCCGCCGTATACACTGTGCATCGGCGACTGAAGTCCCGCCAAATTTCATTAAAAATCTCATATCGTTCTCACTCTGGCAATGCCATTTGTCACTCTTTATGTAACTATACGATCCACAAAATAATAAGATGCTTGCAGATGAGACGGTGGATTGCCATACGCTGGTGATCGGGAGCGGCGGTGCCGGTGTAAGGGCCGCCATCGAGGCATCGTGCTCTGGCGACACGGTGCTCGTTACAAAAACCATAGCGGGCAAAGGAGGGTGCACCCCGATGGCCGAAGGTGGCTACAACGCCGTGCTCCGGGAACAGGACTCCTGCAGCATTCATGAGGATGATACCCTCAAAGGCGGGGCGTACCTCAACGATCCGCAGCTGGTGAAAATCCTTGTCAACGAATCTCCCCGTCGCATGCGGGATCTCCTCTGCTGGGGCGCGGTCTTTGATTTTACCGAGAACGATGAGGTTGCGCAGCGCCCGTTCGGAGGCCAGCGGTTCCCAAGGACCTGTTACGCAGGGGATCGGACCGGCCACGAGATGATGACAACGCTCGTGGAGCGCCTCGATTCCACGGACACGAGCGTCATGCAGGAGTTCACCGTTATCGATCTCCTGAAAGACAGCGATGCGGTCATCGGCGCAATGGCACTCGATGAGAAAGGGAACCTCGTCCTGATCCGGGCCGACAGCACGATCCTCGCGACCGGAGGTACGACAAAGGTCTACGATATCTCTACCAACTCGTCGAGCGGGACCGGTGACGGGTTTGCCCTCGGGTACCGGGCGGGAGCCGAGCTCATCGATATGGAGATGATCCAGTTCCACCCCACGGGAGCAGTGTTCCCGTATGATGCACGGGGCAGGCTTGTGACTGAAGCCGTACGCGGTGAAGGGGGGTTCCTGCTCAATAGTCTTGGCGAACGCTTCATGAAGAAGTACGATCCCGAACGGATGGAACTTTCCACTCGGGATGTCGTTGCACGCGCGATCGCGACAGAAATCCTGGAAGGCCGAAGTACTGAGCACGGGGGAGTTTTCCTCGATGTCACCCACCTCCCCCGGGAACAGATCGAGGCCCGTCTTCCCGTGATGCTCGAACAGTTCCTGAAATTCGGCGTCGATATCAGGACAACCCCGATGGAGGTTGCTCCCACCGCCCACCATATCATGGGAGGTCTCAGGATCACCCCGGAGTGCCGGACAACACTTCCGGGGCTCTTTGCGTGCGGCGAAGTGTCCGGCGGGGTGCACGGCGCTAACCGTCTCGGCGGGAACGCCCTTGCAGAGACCCAGGTCTTTGGGAAACGTGCCGGAGAGTTTGCCGGTAAATCAGGATCCCGGGCCAAACGAATCGATGAGAAGCAGGTGAAGTCCCGGCAGGAGAGGCTCGATGCGTTTCTCTCAGGCAACACGAACCCGGCAACGGTCAGGAAGGAACTCCAGCAGGCGATGTGGGAAGGCGCCGGAATCTTCAGGACTGCATCTGGGCTCGAAAAGACACTCCGGACCATTACCCACCTCTCCAAAGTATCCCTCCGGGCGGAGACCCCGCGGAACCTTGCGGAGTGCTGCATGGTGGAGAACATGTGCCTGACGGCATCACTCATCTGCCGGAGTGCATTGATTCGTCCGGAGTCACGGGGTGCTCACGTGCGCAAAGATATCCTGCCACGGGCATGGAATGCAAAGAACTCCCCCTTCGGCCACACGTTTATCTCGGAGAGGAGAGAGGGAATCGAGAAGAGGAGTGCAGGATCATGAAAAAAATTACGGTCAGGATCCTGCGGTTCGATCTGGAAACCGGTTGCGAACCACACTGGGAGACGTACACGGTTCAGGTGAATGAGGGAGCCCGTGTCCTCCACGTGCTGCACGCGATTCACGACGGGATTGACCCGACCCTCGCGTACCGGTACTGCTGCGGCTCCGGGCAATGCGGGAGCTGCGCAGTCCGGGTGAACGGCGAACCGACGCTTGCCTGCATGGAAGAGGCCCGTGACAACATAACCATCGAGCCCCTGAAACTTGCGGTCATCAAGGATCTCGTTGCCGATCTCGTCCCCACGCTCGCGAAGATCGCATCGCTGGCTCCCTGTGACGAGCTGGTAATGCCGAAGAAATCCGAGATCGATGCGATGAAGCCCTTAAAGGACTGCATCGAATGCCTCTGCTGCGTGACGGTCTGCCCGGCGGTCGATGTGACCGAGTTCCCCGGGCCAACCATGATGCGGCAGGAGATGCGACTCGCGCTTGACCCACGGGACTGCGCAGACCGGGTGACCGAAGCAGTGAAAGACAAGCTCTTCACCTGCACGAGCTGCCAGGCATGCTGGAAGATCTGCCCGAAAGAGATAGAGATGCCGGCAAAGGCCATCGAAAAACTCCGGGCACTGGCGAATAAAAAAGGATACACCCTGCCCCGGCACCAGGAAGTTGCGGCCCTCATCAAAGAGACGGGAAGAAGCGTCCCCCGCACCGGCCCGACTTTCCTCGAACAGGTTGGCGAGGTCATCGAGCCGTACGGCCCGGTCAAAGCAACGGTAGGTTTCTTCGTCGGCTGCATGTACAATATGCGCCAGGTCCAGTCCGCGCTCGACGCAATGGAAGTCCTCCGGCGCAACGGTATCCGGGTCATCATCCCGAAGGAGCAGGTCTGCTGCGGTTCGCCGCTCATCCGGACCGGGCAGCCCGCCATAATCGACTCGCTGAAACAGCGGAACATTGAAACATTCCAGAGCCGCGGGATCGATACTGTCCTGACCATGTGCGCCGGCTGTGGGTCGACCCTCAAGAATGACTACACGGCTCCTTTCCGGGTAATGGACATCAACGAGATCCTCACAAAATACGGGATAGAGCCCCCAGCACGGCTTCCGGTAAAAGCGACATACCACGACCCCTGCCATCTTCTCCGGGGGCAGGGGATCCACAACCAGCCCCGGGAGCTTATCCGGCAGGTGGTCGATCTCGTTGAGATGCCCTCGATCTGCTGCGGGTCCGGCGGCGGCGTCAGGTCCGGGGTTCCCGATGAGGCAGCCGCCCTCGGCGCCCGGAGGGGTAAGGAGATCACAAAAACCGGTGCCGAAGTGGTGATCACCTCCTGCCCGTTCTGCGAGTTTCATATCAGCGGGCACACGGATAAGCCGGTAAAACATGTCGCGACCGCTCTTCTCGAAGGGTACGAGGAGAAGGACCGTAAGAAGAATTCCTGCAAAAAAGAGTGACCGGATTAATCCGGATAAAATTTTTGGGGCCATTACTGGACCGCAATTTTTTGGACGGTTACTGCTTCATCAGGAACTCGTGGGCTTCGAGCGCCGCCTTGGCCCCCTCCCCGGCAGCGATAATGATCTGTTTGCCCTTGATCGATGTGACATCCCCGGCAGCAAAGATGCCTTCAACACTCGTGTGGCAGTTGATATCGATCACGATCTCCTTACGCTCGTTGAGTTCAACGAACCCTTCGAGGAAACCGGTATTGGGCAGCCAGCCGATCTCGATAAATACCCCGTCGAGCTCCAGGTCGCGCTCCACCCCGCTCTCGGTTTTGATCGTGACTCCTGAAAGGAACTTGTCACCGTGAAGTGCAGTGATATGAGACTGCAGGTGTACATTGAGATTGCTCTTCTCTTTCATCCGGTCCACATAAACCGGGTCTGCCCGGATATCGCTCCTGACGATAAGATCCACAGACTTTGCGATCCCGCTCATCTCGACCGCAGTCTGGAGAGCCGAATTTCCTCCCCCTACGATTGCAATCTTCTTGCCGCGATAGAGCGGGCCGTCGCAGGTCGAGCAGACCGAGAGGCCCCGGCCGAGATAATCGTCCTCGTTTGGGACCCCAATCTTCCGGGGCTTGTTTCCCTGGGCGAGGATTACTGCCCGGGCTTTAAGGGTATTTTCCGAGATCGTCTCCGCAACGAAGAACCCGTCCTCCTGCGTGATCCCGATAACCCGATCAAGCTCAAACCGGATATCCTCTTTCCGGACCTGCTCATCAAACTTATTCATGAGATCCTCACCCGAGACCATCCGGTATCCCATGTAGTTCTCGATGGCCCAGGATTCAAGTGCCTGGCCACCGATATTTTCGCTGACCATCACGGTATTGAGCATCTTCCGTGCACAGTAGACCGCTGCGGTCAGCCCGGCAGGACCGGCGCCGATAATGAGGACATCGCTGGTATCGCTTTTCTGGGGTTCGCCGAAGAGCTCGTTCAGCCGCTGGGAGTCGAACCCGACAATTACCTCGCTGTCAACGGTGATCACCGGTACGCCCCGCTGCCCCGAGAGCTCGATCATCTTTTTGGCCTGAACGGCATCGTTCCCGACATCAATACTCTCGTACGTTACCCCGTGCTTCTCGAGAAACGCCTTGGCCATACGGCAGTAGGGGCAGTTCTGGGTAGAGTAAACGGTAACTTTCCTCATACTTCCCGAAAACGTTCTGGAGCGATATAAACATGTTGACACGTTCCGGATCGCGAAATTCTATCCATCGCAACGTTCTTTTCGGACGAACACCAATAAACCACTGAACAGATACCATGAGCGTCGAGCCGGGTACCGGGTACCAGAAAATTGTCTCCTTTTTCTGCCGGGTCCTCATCTTCCTCACATTGGTAGCCGCGGTCCAGATAGTCTCCGGGGCCTCGCCGGCAGAGCCGGTAGTCCACCTCAATTTTAATGAGGGCAACGGGGATACTGCACTCGATGCTTCCGGATCCGGCAGCAGCGGGACACTTCATGATGTTTCCCGGATCGAAAGCAGCGGTTGCGGGCGCTCGCTTGTCTTTAACGGGATCGACAGCTATGTCAAGATCCCCTATTCACGCGATAACCACCCGGAGAGTGCAGTATCCACATCGCTCTGGTTCTTTGTCGATGATTACAACCCAAAAGTGCTGATTTCGACGTATAACAAGGGAGGGTACAAGCTGGGATTCGATGATGGTGGCGACCTCTGGTGGACTGTCAGCCTTGAAGGATCCGGGGATGTATCGATCCCGGTCCAGCACGAAAATATTGCGCTGCGCCAGTGGCACCACGTCACGGGAATCTATGATGGAAAGAACTCGAAGATCTATGTTGACGGGGTTCTCAGAAACCAGGTCAACGCTTCCGGACCGGTCCATTACCAGTACCCGAATTATGTTATCATCGGAGCAAATGCCGGAACCTCGGGGACGCCGGATCCACAATGTCCCCGGTATTTCCGCGGGGGCATTGACGAGGTGAAAATTTACAATACCGGCCTGACATATGGCGACGTGAACAATGACCGGCTGAGCTGTTCGCAGGAGCCGGGGACATCATCGGTTCAGGTACCACCGGTGGTATACCAGGCAGTCTGCAACCCACTCTCGGGATCTCTTATCCTTGGCCCGGGGGGTTCTGAGGTCCGGGACATCTCGTTTAACGGTCCTTCCGACAATGCAACATGGAACATTGCGCTGCCACCGGGATCCAGGCTTTCGGTCAAGGCGTCAGATCACTACGCAAAACAGTTCCCGGATTCATGGTATGTTGAAATCGATGATTACCAGGGCAAAGTCGATCGCGGGGTCCAGTTCCCAAATACCAACAATGCACCTGTTGAAGGGACGATCCATGGCAGGAATGCAACCGTTATTGTACGATATTTTGATGGCCCCGGGCACTTCCCCGCAACGGTGTCTGTCCAGTTTGATAGTCTGGAACAACCACTTGCCAGTACTCCGCAGGGAATTATCTCCAGCAATCCCATTATCGTAATCTACACCGCTTCGTGGGCTACTCTTATTGCCCTTATCCTGGTCATGGTCTGGCTTCATATAAGAGGCAAGCGGATGAGAAAATAGCACCTTATTCTTATGCGAAATCCGTTTAAAGAGTGTGAAACGAAGAGAGGTAAAAGTATTAGAGGGTAATTTCCCGGAATTGTTTTCCGAAAACACCGCAGATCGGGCACTTATCCGGAGCCTTGCCGGTCTCGATATTCCCACAGATCGGGCAGAGGAAAATTTTCTCCCTGCTCATGTCACTTCCCGCTTTTATGGCATCGAGGGCCTTCTTGTACAGGTTTGCATGAACCTGCTCAGCTTTCATCGCGTGAGTAAAGGCAAGCAGCGCGTCGCTCCTCCCCTCTGCCTCAGCTCCTTTGACAAATTCCGGGTACATTGAAGTGAATTCGTGAGTCTCTCCAGCGATGCTGGCTTCGAGATTCTTCGCTGTGCTCTCGATCGAGTTCAGGACTTTGAGGAGTTTTTTGGCATGGATCGCTTCTGCCTCGGATGCGGCTTTGAAGAGAGTGGCGACATTTTTATACCCTTCTTCTGCTGCCTTGTCAGAGAAGGCCTGGTACTTTCTGTTCGCTTGCGATTCACCGGCAAGTGCTTCCTTTGCATTTTCAATGGTTGCCATGTGAAGGTTTATTGAGAACGATTCATTTAAAGACTTCCCACCGGGCAACCCGCACAAACCGTCTTTTTAGTCATACAGGTAAAGTCCGGGATTCGCGGGGATTCCATCTCGGGCAAAAAAGAAAGATTTTTGACCATCCAGAAAATAAATCCGTTAACTACCGTAGCTGTTAAACGGTTTTTGTTTCCGGGGATTGTTTTGCCATGAAAAAAATGTGTGATGTGCCATTGCCGGACAGGCCCCGCGAAAAGATCGCAAAGAAGGGTGTCTCCGCGCTCTCGGACAATGAACTCATAGAAGTTATCATAGGCCGGGGTACGATGGGCAACGATGTCCGGAAGATTTCAAAGGAGATTGCATCACTTGTCGAGCGATCCCCACAGGAGATCTGCTATGAGGATCTCCTTAAGATCGAAGGGGTAGGCCCCTCAAAGGCCTCACAGATCATGGCGTGTTTCGAACTCGGGCGGCGGCATTTCCGAAGTGAGGCATCAGTCCATAAGGTGACAAAGCCGGAAGACGTGCTCTTCCTCGTTGCCGATCTCCGGGAGAAGCGGCAGGAGCATTTCATCTGTATCACCTTGAACGGTGCAGGAGAGGTGCTCGGGAACAGAACGATTACCGTAGGACTCCTGAACCATAGTCTCGTTCACCCGCGAGAGGTCTTTGCCGATGCAATCACCGATCGTGCCGCATCGATCATCTGTGTTCACAATCACCCCTCCGGTTCACTGGAGCCAAGCAGCCAGGATATCGCCATCACAACCCAGCTCAGGGAAGCCGGTGCTCTTGTCGGCATCCAGCTCATCGATCACATTATCGTTACAAAAACCGGTCACCTTAGCATGCGTGAGCGGGGACTGCTGTAACCAGTCCTGCCTCTCATTTGGAGTAAATGGGAAAATTCCGGGATCTTTTTGGTTTCACCATGCGAAGGATTCCAGCACAAGTTGCTCCGGAATAACTTCGACATTGTCATCCTCCCGGGACAGGAAAAGAGAAAACCCAAAAAATCAGGCATTAGGGGTATTGAGTGCCTTTCCCAGCGCAAATCCTTTATCGTACGCTGCCTGGAGCAGATCCTGCCGGGTGTTGATGTCCCGGATGGTATCCATATCGCGAATAAGCAGTTCATCCCCGTACTGGCAGTCGATGATATCAAAAAAGGCTTTGACGCTCAGGGTCAACCCGTCAAATACCCCGGGGATGTTCATTCCGGAGATCGATATGAGGAGCCCTTTCCTCTTTGCAATCTTCTCTTTTGGCACCAGGGATTTGTGACGCATAAATTTCGCCATGAAAAAGACCTGGAACCGGTCCATGAACGACTTGAGCCTGCCGGGAATTCCCATCGTCATGACCGGGGTCGCAATAATGATCCCGTCCATCTCCCGGAATTTCCGGTACATTGCCTGCATATCGTCATCCATAATGCAGGTTTCGTGTTCCGTGCAGAACATCATCTCCTTGCACGCTTCGAAGTCAAGGTCGGCAACAACAATTTTCTCGACATCGCATCCCGCATCCCTCGCTCCCTCAATGGCCCGGTCGAGAAGCCAAGCGGTATTGCCCACGGTAAGAGGACTACCGAGAAGACCGATTATCCTGCACGTCATGCCATCACTGCCAGAGAAGATCCAATACATTTCAAGGTATAAAGAGATCGTTATTCCCGCCAGATCTGTGGCTTTGCCGGGATGGGTACAAACACAACTGATATATACGTTAGGCATAGATGAAAAGTCTGGTGAGTCATTTGACCGAACAAAAGACCTACAATGCAGGACAGAAAGTCGGCCCCGGAAAGTACGTCTGCCTTGATTGCGGCCGCGAGTACAATCTTGACAAGAGCGAACAGGATCTCAGGAAGTGTCCCTCCTGTTCATGCGAAGAGTACCAGTGCTTTCCTATGACCCACATCCGGCCGGATGTCAAAACCCCGGAGGATGCAAAAAACCCACCGAAGCGTGGCAAGAGCTTCCAGTAATTTTTTATTTTTTCCAAAGGATCGCGCGAGTAAAGCGTCATTGTGCTCCGGGCTGGAAATGGCTGAAAGGGAACGGTGAATTACATCCAGCTCCCGGAATAACCCTGCATGGGGCAGGGAGGAGAGGAAGATCATGGTAAACGTGTCAAAGGCCGGAGAGGTCTATAAATGCGAAATCTGCGGCAACGTTGTTGTCGTAAAGGAGGCTGGCGGCGGGGAACTGGTCTGCTGCGGCGAGCCGATGCAGCTGGAGAGTGAATGAAATGGACAAAGCAAAAGGCAAGAAAATCGATAATCTCGAAAAACAGATAGGAAAGGTTCCGAAGTTCTTCAAGGAGCTGACCGTGAAAGACCCGGAGATGTTCGATCTCGTGATGAAATTCGAGGAACACATCTGGGACGATGGGGCTGTATCGAAGAAGACGAAGAAACTTATCGCTATCGCGATTGCTGCCGCTCTCCGGGACCAGCACGCCGTCCGTGCCCAGCTCGCCGGCGCTGCGAATCTTGGTGTTACCAAGGCAGAGATCGAAGAGGCTCTCCGGGTGACATTCCTTCTCTCAGGAATGCCTGCCTACGTATACGGGAAAGCCCAGCTCGATGAAGTGATGAAGTAACGGTAAACAACCCGTAATTTTTTTTCCGGACCGGCCGGTCACCCGGGTTCAGCCCGGTTTTCCCGGCAAAAGCGAGCGTATCCTGACTCTTTTTCCTTAAGGGGTCTCCCCCTTCTCAAAAATTTTTCCGGATGACCACCCCCCTGGGGGGTATTCTTTTTTTGGGAGCGGGGGGAGGGGTCGGGGCCTGTCCGGGCACGTGAGGGTCCCCCACCCCCCTTAATTTTCCGGAACGCAAAACTTATCGTTCCATCGGAGTTCCACGCGAAACCGGGGATGCGTTTATCCAAAACGAGGGGGGGGAGGGTTCCTCTATTTTTGGAGGGAGGGGTGCCAGGGGGATGTCATTTTTCTGGTAGGGTGGGGGAGGGGGGGGCCGTCTTTGGAGTGGGGGATCTCGTTCCGGAATGGTTATCCTTGAGATTCGGAGACTCTGTCAGCACCACAGAACTCCTTCGGATGATGGGATCACAAAAAAGTGGCCTGGATATTCAATCCTTGTTCATCCCAATCTGCATCCAATCTTTTTTCACGGTGAATACCCTAATTACAAGCTATGGCAATCAAGGTCCTTGCCTTTGCGGGCAGCCCGCGCCGGCATGGCAACTCGGAAACGCTGCTCGACTGGGTCCTGGCATCCATGGGTGAGGACAAGGACGTATCCATAGAGAAGATCGTCCTGACCGAAGCAAACGTCAACCCCTGCCGCGGGTGCAATGCCTGCGAGAAGCTGAACGCGTGCGTCCAGCGGGATGGGATGGATATCCTCAACAACAAACTTATCGAAGCCGACTGCATCATCCTTGCAGCGCCCATCTTCTGCATGGGGATTAATGCCCAGACAAAGTCACTTATCGACCGGGCACAGGTATTCAGGTCGAGAAAATATGTGCTGAAGCTCCCGGTCGTGCCCGAAGAACGGAAAGGGAAACGACTTGGCATATTTCTCGCAACTGCCGGCCAGAACTGGGACCATGTCTTCGATGCCGCAAAGCCCTCGGTGAAATGCTTTTACCACGTCATTGACATCCGGGACGCTGATATCAGTTACCTGATGGTAAACAACGTCGATGAGAGAGGAGCGATTCTCGCTCACCCGACCGCAAAGCCGGATGCAGAGAAACTCGGCCGGGCAACCGTAACCGAGTTGAAAAAGCGCCTTGGGGTGTGAAGGATAACAAAACGATGGCAGTAAAAGTACTGGGTATATCAGGAAGTCCCCACCGGCACGGCAACACGGAGACACTGCTTGACAGTTTCCTTGACGGGGCACGGGAGGCCGGGGCTGAAGTCAAGAAGGTCGTACTGAAGGATCTTGCGTACACTCCCTGTAAGGGTTGTAACGTCTGTCACAAAACCGGTGAATGCATCGTCCGTGACGATGTCATTCCCTTTATTGACAAGATCCTCGCTGCCGACTGCGTGGCAGTCGCATCTCCTATTTACAGCATGGGGATAACTGCCGAGCTGAAAGGATTGATCGACCGGGCACAGTACCTCTGGGCCCGGAAATTTATCCTGAAAAACCTGTATTTCTCAAGTGATCACATCAAACGGCACAAGGGTCTCTTTATCTCCACTGCAGGCCTCTCCTGGGACAACGTGTTTGATGCGGCTTTTCCGGCGATTACCGCATTTTTCAACGGGACCGGGTTCGAATATTACGATAATATCATCGCCAACAACATGGACGCATTCGGCGGGGTAAAGAAACACCCGACCGCCCTTAAGGAAGCTTCCGAGAAGGGGAAAAAAGTTGTCGAAGTTCTGAAGGGGATGGACACACCGGTCTGATAGTAAGGTTTTTCCTGCTTTGGCGACGGGTTTTCTGCAGCAAAAATGCAACCGCGATCACGATCTCAATTGAAAAATCGATCCGGATCAATCAAACCGTGATTTAAACTCCCGGACAACTGACGTTTCCCGGTGGGGCAGCCCGGAACCCGGAGCAGGAACCCGGTGAAACATCAGGGTTAATGGAAGATTAGGCAAGAGGTTCGGAGTGTAATTGTTTCCGGGTGTGGAAAAATGGGGAAGTAAAAGAATGGGAGTTCCCTTCTCACAGATAGAACGATCCGATAAGAATACCGAACGCTGCAACAATCATGACAAGGAACACTCCCACGTTCCATGAAAGGATCTTCTTCCCGTCGAGGATACTGACCGGCAGCATGTTGAACGCGGCGACCATCGCGTTGACCTGGAGACCGACAATTCCAATGATGGTGAGGATACCACCCGGGTTGTGGGCACTGCCTGAAAGGTAAAGGATGAGTGCGAATGGTATACAGAGGAGGAGGTTGACAAGCGGGCCGGCCGCAGATATCTTTCCGTTCTGCTCGCGGCTGAGCCCCCGACCGTCAGCCGTATTCGAGTAGATGACCGTTGCCCCCGGAGCGGCAAAGACAAAACCCACAAGGGCTGCGAGTACGACAGCGATAAGGAGCATCACGTTGTCCTTCCGGAATTCCGCCCAGAACCCGTATTTCATAGCGAGGAATTTGTGGGCCATCTCGTGCAGGATGAACCCGATTCCAACCGTTACGAGCGAGACGCCAAAGAAGATCAGGGCAGTCAGCGGCTGGACGCGCATCGCGGAGGTAAAAAGTCCCCCCGGGGAGATGAAAATTATCGTAAACGCAAGCGATATCGCGATCCATGCAATGAAGAGATCGAATTCTTCGCGACGGGAGATACGTTCGAGCATAAAGCACCGGATCAGATAAGGAAGTCCTCTGTTATCTTTCTGGCGTTCCGGACCGCACCGATCAGGTTTATACGAATTATGACGAGATGTTATGTGTATGTCCCTTGAGATCGTAAGGGCCGAGATCACGAGAGTGGATACCGAGATCGTCCGGCTTATCGCACAGCGCCAGGATCTTGCATGTGAGATTGCGAAGATCAAGAGCAGCCAGGGGATACCGGTTCACGACGCAAAAAGGGCCGCGGAGGTAATAGAATCCGCAGTTGGGCTTGCAGAAGGGCACAATATCGATCCCGTTGCCGTCCGGAAAATCTTTGCAATTCTTATTGCCATGAGCGAGGAACGCCAGAAAGGTGTTCGTGCAGGGACTAAAACAGATTGATTTTTTTAAATTTTTTTATTTTTATTTTCTGGTTTCCCTTTTAACCGGTTAATGTGGCCCGTAGAGGACGAATGCGCCAAGCGCAATCATGACGAGACCAACAACGAGCCGGAGTGTTCTCCGGTGCCGTATCCTCCACGCGTCTGCCTCCTCGGGGGGGACACCGAACGCTACAATAAAGAGGATGGCAATGGGGGGCAGGACAAAGACAAAATTATATAATACAAGGAAGGCCAGGCCCTGGATGAGGGGGAGATTCCCATTCGTGATTTGGCCAACTATGTAAAAGTAGATCCCGCCGGTGCAGGGCAGTTCGAATATTGCGACGAGGATCCCGAGGGCAAACGCAGCGGGAAGGGATGCTTCCCTGATATATCGACCGAACGACTCCTTTCTCGATTCGGGTATCGCGAAAAGGAATCCCTCTTTTTTCCGGAGGGCATCTATTACGTTGACTATTCCAAGCCCGAGAGCTACTATTGCACCAGCCAGGGAGAACCAGTAGGAGAGACCGGATATACTGATAAGTGAGAAGAGGCTCAGCCCTGACAGGAGGTAAAACAGGAAAACCGCCGCAATGTATACTCCGCCGACAAGAAGAATTCTCCTTCGGCTTTCTAAGGCCCTTATGGAGATAAGAAGGAAGATCAGGACAGAGAATGCACAGGGGTTGATACTATCGACCAGTGCGGAAAGCACCACGATGGAGACATTCGGCGGGGGGGATGGTTTCAAAGATCCTGGAGTATTTCCGGCTTCAACAACGTACTCTTCAAGCTGATTACGGATATTGACCTCCCCCACCAGTGCATGGTTACCGATGAGAACGAGCGGGAACCCCACGACGCTGATATTGTATTCGCTGGTCAGTTTGGAGAATTTTTGCTGGTTCGTTGCATTATGGGTAATTTCCAGGGACTCGATTGCAAGGTCCGGGTACTTCAGCTGAAGATTGGCAAGGAACGGCTCCACATTTTTGCAGTGCGGACACTCCGCACCATAAAAGAAGAGTGCGGAGATCGTTTTTGAACTATGAGGTAGCGGCTCCGCTCCCGGCAGTGACCCGTTGGGGGTCTCACTCAGTCCTTTTTTTTTAATTGGTCCAGAATCGCGGCTTCCAGCTTAGCCGGGATCTCCCGGTCTCCAACGAGGGCAGTGTTACCGGTGACGACTTCAGGAACTGGTACGCCTTTTACTCCAAGTTGTTTGTTTAACGCGGCAAATGCCTCTGCGTTCGTCTTGTTGTGCCAAGTCTCAAACGACCGGAACATCACCTGCGGATATTTCTCCGAGAGGTTCGCGAGTAATGGCTCCACATTTTTGCAGTGCGGACACTCCTCACCATAGAAGAAATACACAGTTACATTGCCATCCGCGGGGGGTACAAAGATCTCCGGTACGACAATTGATCCGGTTTCCGTCGCGCCCGTCGGCGCGGTAAAAAGAAACCCGATTCCGCCGACTACTACAACGAGAAATACTGCTAATGCAATTTTAATTATCCTGTCCATTGCCGGTCTCCTTGTATATAGTGGAAATTGGCGGTTTAAAAAATGCCCGTTCCAGCAGGAAAAAGCTGGGTTACCTGAGTGAAAGCATCGTTCCTACACCGTCATGGGTGAAGAGTTCGAGAATCAGGTTGTGCTCAATATTGCCGTTAATGATATGGGCAAATGCGACCCCGTTCTCAACACTCTTGATTACGGACCCGACTTTCGGGATCATTCCTTCACTGATAGCCCCGGACTTCTGCATGACCTTGGTTTCATCGATCGTGAGTTTCCGGTATACATGCTTCCGGTCTGCGTCCATGACACCATCGACGTCGGTCATGTTGATGAGCTTGTAGGCTTTCAGGGCTATCGCAATATCACCCGCAGCAATGTCGGCATTGATGTTCAGGCCGCCCCCGAACCGGTCGATGGCAATCGGTGCAACAACCGGGATGTAATCCTTGTCAAGCAGGGTGTTAAGAAGTTCGGGATCTATCCACTCGATCTCGCCAACGTGACCAAGATCCACTTCCTTCTCCACGCCGCCGACCACGATCTTCTGGAGCTCCATCTTCTTTGCGATGATCAGGTTCCCGTCGCTTCCCGAAAGCCCGACACCCCGGGCCCCGCACTTTGCGATCAGCGAGACGATCCCGCGGTTGATCTTCCCGACGAGTACCATCTGGGCTATCTCGAGTGTTTCCTGGTCGGTCACCCGGAGGCCACCCACAAAGACAGATTCTTTGCCGAGGGCCTTCATCTTCTCGCTGATCTCGGGGCCTCCACCGTGGACGAGGACCACCCGGATACCAACGTACCGGAGCAGTACGACGTCCCGTATTGCATTTTCAAGGACCACTGGATCCACCATCGCGTGTCCGCCGAGCTTGATAACAATGGTCTTCCCGTGGAACTGCTGGATATACGGGAGCGCCTCCATAAGAACGTCTTCGCGTTTCGTCATGTTGTGTACCTCCCGTTGATCTCGACGTAACGCTCGGTGAGATCGCATCCCCATGCCGTGGCTTCCTCTGATCCTGCAGCGAGATCGAGGATAAAGATCACGGTCTTGCCGTGCATGGCTTCCTTTGCCTTCTTAAGATCGGCAATAATTTTGCCCGACTTTACCAGGGGGTGCTTCCCCTCGCCATCGCTAATCCAGAGCGAGACCGCATTCGGGTCAAAATCCACCCCGGCACGGCCCGCTGCCGCGATTACCCGGCCCCAGTTCGGATCTTCACCATAAACGGCGGTCTTGACAAGGGGCGATTCGATCACGGTCCGCGCAACTTTTGCAGCATCGTCTTCCTTCTTTGCTCCCTTCACCGTCACTTCAAGGAGTTTTGTTGCCCCTTCGCCATCAGCAGCGATCTGCCGGGCAAGGAGGCGGCAGCACTCTTCAAGGGCAGCGGAGAACTCAGGCGCACCCACTTTCCCGGATTCCCCGGTTGCCGTGCAGAGCGCGATGTCGTTCGTGCTCGTGTCACCATCGACAACAACCAGATTGAACGTCCTCCGGGTTGCTGCCCTAAGAGCCAGCGAAAGAGGCTCCTGCCCGATCTCCGCGTCGGTATAGATGAAAGCAAGCATGGTCCCCATGTTGGGGGCGATCATCCCGCTGCCCTTGGTTATTCCGGCTACCGTGAATGTCTCCCGCTTCACGAGTGCATGTTTGGGGAAGAGATCGGTGGTCATGATGGCCTGTGCGGCAAGAGCCTCGGCCTCCGGGGTATGATCGAGTTTCGGGACTACCATTTTACACTGGCGTTCGATCAGCGGAAGGTCGAGGTACCTCCCGATTACACCGGTGCTTGCGACCCCGACAAGTCTCGGATCAACCCCAAGTGCGGTCCCGGCGATCTCTGTCATCGAGACCGCATCGGCATAGCCGCGTTTCCCGGTGTAGGCATTTGAACACCCGCTGTTTGCAATGACCGCCTCGAGTTTTCCGGCCTTTATATAATTGCGCATCACTTCAACAGGGGCTGCCTTCACCAGGTTTTCGGTGAAAACCCCGGCCGCGGTTCCGCTTGCCCGGATTACCGTAAGCCCGAACTTCCCTTCCTTCATGCCGTACGCATCAACGCCTTTTACCGAACAGATACTTTTGAAGCTCATCAGGCAGCCCCGGTGCTTTCCGAAAAGGCAGAGCCAATCGCGTGGATAATATCTTCCCGGGTAATGATCCCGACAAGTTTTTTCTCCAAGAGCACAGAAAGCCGGGCTATCCCTTCTTTGAGCATAATCGCCGCGGCTTCCTCAACTTCCATCTCCTCGCTTGCGGTCACTACCCGGTGTGTCATGATCTTTTTCACCGGCATGTCCCCGATATTCCGGAGGGCATGCTTGGTCTTCTCCCAGTTAAAAAACTCCCGGACAGGGATCTCGATAATCTCTAAGGGTGAAGGGAGCCACAGGTCGTCAGAGATCCGCTCATTTTTCAGGAGGGATATGAGGTCAGATTCCGTGACCATCCCGACCAGTTCCTTCCCTTCAATTACCGGAAGACCCCCGATATTGTGCTCCCTGAGCAGTGCTGTTACCTCCCGGAGAGGCATGTCCGGCGTACAGACGACCGGGTTCTTTGTCATCGCATCTTTGACTTGCATTTTTTCACCTGTGGCTGTATTTCTGTGGATGTATTCTATGGCAGTATGCCTGCACCTGTCAGTCCGTCTTGTTCCTTAAACCCGCACATGAGGTTCATGTTCTGGATAGCCTGCCCGCTTGCTCCCTTTACGAGGTTGTCGATGGCAGAGATTGCCACGATACGCAAGCCTTCGCTTTCAACCATGATGTCGCAGAAGTTGCTTCCCCGGACTGCTGCGAGTATGGGTTTCTGGTACCTGATGAAATATTCGCCTCTGAAGTAATCCTGGTAGAGTTTTTTGACTTCTTTCTGGCCCATCGGTTCCTTTAGGAGGATATGTGCGGTTGTCAGGATCCCCCGGTTTACGGGAACGAGGTGGGGCGTGAAGTAGACGCTCGCCGTTGAGCCGAGACAAGCAATCTCCTGTTTCATCTCGGCAAGGTGGCGGTGGGTTGTCAGCTTGTACGGGCCTACGTTATCCCCGACATTGGGATAGTGCGTTGTCGCAGACGGGTTGTCTCCCGCACCGCTTACACCGGTCTTTGAATCAAAGATAATGGTGTGGGCCATCTTTGCAAGCGGGGCAGCAGCGAGAGTTGCGCCAGTGGGGAAGCACCCGGGATTCGCGGTAAATTTTGCCCCGACAATCTCTTTCCGGTGGATCTCCGGGATTCCATACGGCGCGCAGAAGTAATCGGTATGGGGAACGCCGTAGACCTTTTCGAAAATCTCCTTTGGTAACCGGTAATCGGCACTGAGATCCACGACTTTTATTCCCCGGGAAAGGAGCTTTCCCGCATAAATCATTGCAGCGGTGTGGGGAACCGCGAGGAACGCGACATCGGCGTCGATTGCATCAACTGCCGGGTTTTCGAATTTGAGATTCGTGAATCCCTTGAGATGGGGATGTACCTGATCGAGAGGAGTTCCTGCCAGCGTGCGCGACGTGGCGCAGACCACTTTTGCTGCAGAGTGGTAAGCAAGGAGGCGGATAAGCTCACCACCGGCGTAGCCGGAGGCACCGATAATCGCGACTTTCATAAAAGAATATCCGGTCCGTAAAAATTTAATGGTTTTTAAGGTTCCCCGGCATTTACCCCGTTGCCGGGATTTGCCGGAAAAGCGGGTAAACAGGATTTTGTTTTTGGTTTTTCTGGTTCTGGTTATTGACCGGTCTTCCGGGAATAAACGGTATGAAGCCGCTGGGCCAGGAGCTCGATTCGCTGGCGATCCTCAAGCCCTTCAAGGAGATCTGCGGGAAGCGCACCGATCCCTTTTACTGCGCCGATATACGCACCGCAGAGGAGACAGATGGTATCGGTATTACCCCCGGTATTCGCCGCAACGGTCAGGAGATCCGGTGGGTGGTGGTACCGGTTGATCAGGAAGAATGCAATGGGGAGCGTCTGGAACACGGAAACATCGTTACCGATCTTTAACAGGGCAGTCTCGGTCTCCATCCCATCTTTTTCGAGGATAAGCGCGTTCCTGAGTTTTGCCCCGAGAGCTTCATCTTCTGCCTGCGCCTTATCGAGTGCACGTTCGATCGGATTGGGCGATTCATTGAGCGCGTGATACAACAGGGTTACAAAGGTTGAAACGGCGGCATGGGCAGCCGGGTGGGAGTGGGTGACATTACAGGCCCGGACCGCCCGCTCGCAACCCTCGTTCATATCCGGGAAAGCAAGCGCGAACGGGATTGAGACTGGGAGACACCCGGAGGTTGTCGATTTGACTCCCTTCTGGGGAACATTCTCCTTTACCGTCCTCTCACAGGCAGAAGTAACGGATCCATCCGGAAAACGAAGGGCCCCCCGCGCACATAAATCCCGAAGTGCGGTCGCGTACCGTTCTTCGTTATATCTTCCGTCCGCAAGGAGAGTTCCGACAAGCAACATCAGCTGGGTATCATCCGTGTACTGCCCGGCATTGAGAATATCGTTGGGATGACCTTTGTACGGGCGCCGGTAGCCGTACTTCATCTTATTCAGGTTGGGTGCGGTGCTCTCGTTGGGCATACCGAGCGCATCACCTATCGCCGCACCGAGCAGGCACCCTTTGAATTTTCCGAGCATTGATTCTATATTGAAAAAGCCCGATGATAACACTTGTCATTATCCCGTCGGACAGCGGGGTATTGTCTTCTCCGGGAATGACCGATCGAATCCTCCATATATTTCTCAGCCCTCCTTTTCATCGTCGGAACCTTATGAAATGCAGGAACCCGTCCTCACAAACTGACAAATTATAAATAGATATTTGAACATGATTAATAGTGTTAAATTGGTGGCCAGATGACCGAAGACTTTGATGTTAAACTCGTTCAGGATGCCAGGTACTATACACCTGATCCACAGTACAAACGAGATGCATGGATGGGAGATTACCAGAAAGCGTATGATCAGTTCCTTGCCGATCCGGAAACGTTCTGGAGCGGGATGGCCCAGGAACTCGAATGGATCAGAAAATGGGACACGGTAAGGGAGTGGAATTATCCGTATGTAAAGTGGTTCACCAATGCAAAGCTCAACATTACCGCAAACTGCCTTGACCGGCATGTCAACAGCGACCGGCGCAACAAGGCCGCGCTGATCTGGCGAGGGGAAGACGGGGAAGAGCGGGTATTCACCTACCAGAAACTCCTCTCCCGGGTTATGCGTTTTGCAAACGCGCTTAAAAAAATCGGGGTGAAGAAAGGCGATTGTGTCTGTATCTACATGCCCATGGTCCCGGAACAGGTCATCGCGATGCTCGCATGTGCACGAATCGGTGCGGTTCACAACGTGGTGTTTGCCGGTTTTGGCTCAACTGCACTGAACATGCGGATAAACGATGCCGATGCGAAAGTCGTCATAACCGCGAACATCTCGATCCGGAGGGGTAGGGCGATCCCGCTGATCACCCAGGTCGAGGATGCGATCCTGAATGCCCCAAGCGTCGAGCATCTTATCATCTATCGCAGGAGGAGGGAGCCACCTATAGGGATGCGGCCGGGTTTCGAGCTGGATTTCTACGAGATGATAGCCGATGCTGAGGAGGAGTGCCCTGCTGAAATCATGGATGCCGAAGACCCGCTCTTCATCCTCTATACCAGCGGTTCAACCGGAAAACCGAAGGGTGTCGTTCACACCTGTGGCGGCTATATGGTGGGAACCTATTACACGACAAAATATGTCTTCGACATAAAAGAGCGGGATATCTACTGGTGCACAGCAGATCCCGGCTGGATCACCGGGCACAGCTATATCGTATACGGCCCGCTTGCGGTCGGTGCCACGGTCTTTATGTCCGAGCTGACGCCGGACTACCCGGATGCGGGCAGTTACTGGAGCCTTATCCAGGAGCAGAAGGTCTCGATCTTCTACACGGCACCAACAGCAATCAGGATGTTCATGAAGATGGGGGAGAGCTGGCCGGCAAAATACAACCTGGATTCCCTCCGGATAATCGGGTCCGTGGGCGAACCCCTGAACCCGGAGGCGTTCGAGTGGTACTATCACGTTATCGGGAAAGACAGATGCCCGATCCTCGACACCTGGTGGCAGACCGAGACAGGGATGCACATGATCACGACCATGATCGGTGAACCTATGCGGCCGGGTTTTGCCGGGAAACCTATCCCCGGCATCGAAGCGGATGTTGTCGACAAAGACGGCAAGTCCGTACCTCCGGGGACCGGGGGCTTCCTTGTGATCAGGTCACCGTGGCCGTCCATGTTCCGAGGGGTTTACAAGGACGACGAACGATACCGCAAGTACTGGTATACCATAAACGGTACCTATGCAGTAGGGGATCTCGCCGTAAAAGGCAAAGACGGGTACATTATGATCCTTGGCAGGTCTGACGACATCATTATCGTCGCCGGCCACAACATCGGCACAGCGGAGGTCGAAAGCGCACTCGTTTCCCACCATGCTGTCGCGGAAGCGGCGGTCATCGGTAAACCTGATCCGGTGAAAGGAAACTCGATCAAGGCATTTGTAATCCTGAGACTCGGGAACCAGCCAAGCGAGAAACTGGTGCAGGACCTGATGTATCATGTGCGAATGACCCTCGGGCCGATCGCAGTCCCGCATGAGATCGAGGTTGTTGAGAAACTGCCCAAGACCCGGAGCGGGAAGATTATGCGCCGGGTTCTTAAAGCAAAAGAGATGGGAATGGATCCCGGCGACGTATCAACGCTGGAGGAATAAGGTCCCTCTTTTTGCGGGAACCAAAAAAAACGGAGAACAATAAATCGGAGTGAAAAATGAATTCGGAAACAAAAGAAAATGTGATAACAACCCGGGACCTGACCGGTAACCCGGCTCCCCTCGGGCTGATGGGCTTTGGCATGACGACCGTCCTTTTGAACCTGCACAATGCGGGGTTCTTTGCGCTCGGGAGCATGATCCTCGCGATGGGGATCTTTTACGGGGGGCTCGCCCAGCTCTTTGCCGGGACAATGGAGTGGAAGAAAGGAAACACCTTTGCGACAACAGCCTTCCTGTCCTACGGCCTGTTCTGGCTGTCACTCGTGGCGCTGTTAATCCTCCCGGCCCTGGGGCTTGCTGAAAAGACTTCCCCGGTGGCTATGGCAGCATACCTTGCGATGTGGGGGATCTTTACCGCGGTGATGTTCATTGGTACGCTCAGGTTCAACCGTGCGATGCAGTTCGTATTCGGATCCCTTGCGATCCTTTTCTTCCTGCTCGCACTCGGTGATATCACCGGAATCCAGGCGATAACCCAGCTTGCCGGATGGGAAGGGATAATCTGCGGGTTCTCCGCGATCTACACAGGGCTTGCGCAGGTTATCAACGAATCCTACGGCAAAGGAAAGATGATCGTACCCCTCTGGCCGGTTTCCTGATCCAACCAACTTTTTTCATTTTACCCTTTTTTTAAAAAGAGTGAATCTCTTATGGTGGCAGCAGACTGCCTGGACAATAATCTTCATCCTTGCCCGTGCTGGAAGATTTTCTTCCTCTGGGCAATCCGGTACCCGGAGATCACCTGGATTGAACTGCCAAACTCACGATCGAGATCCGGATCCCCGGTATCGACATAAAGTGTGGGGGTCTCACGAAGTTTGTGGGGCGTTGCAACAGCAATGACATGATGGATTCCTGCTTTCCTGATAACCCGTTTACTGATCTGCTGGTTCCCCCGGCCAAAAATAAAACCCTGGGCCCCGATGGGGCTTACAATGATTCGCACATCGGTCTCGGGGGCGACAAGGGCACTGAGGGTCTTTTCGTCGACATCCCGGGCAACTGGTTTTCCATTCCTGATAACATCGACACCGAGCAGGGTTTTTTCGATCCCGAGCGTTCGTGCGATCGACGCGGTCGTTGTCCCGGCGCCGAGGATGTAAAGGATATCCGGAAGCATCACTTCGTGGATAAACCGGGCAATCTCATCTTTTGCCCGCTCTTCATCGGTCTCCTCGAACACCTGTTTTGATCCTTGCGTTTTTCCTGGCCGGGTGGGAACCCGGGCGTACCCGTACAACCGTGTGTGAAGAATACCGGCACGGTATGCATCCTCATCGACATCCATTACCTCGCAGTCCCTGCGTACGATTCCTTCGTTTCCGGATACCAGTTCGGCTGCTGTTTCCGGATCGATCGCAAAGACCGCAGAGTACATCTTCACCCCCGCGGGTATGCCGAGGATCGGGATCTCGTCCTTTGCAGCATCAAAGACGTCGCGGGCCGTCCCGTCCCCGCCGCAGAAAAGGATCAGCTCCACCCCTTTTTGTATGAACTGCTCCACTGCTTTTTTTGTATCGATCGCGGAACTTTCACCACTGTACTCGTAAAGAACCTGTGCGTCCAAGCCAGTCTCCGCAAGAAGATCTTCACCCATCTCCCCGGAACAAGTCAGGAAAGTGATTTCCTTGGATTTCTTCAGGTGACCGAGGGTGATTTTTGCCCGCTCCCGGGCGAGGGGTTCCGCACCATACCGGCGTGCTTCCTCGACACGGCCATCAGTTCCTTTGAAACCCGCCGGCCCACCCATACCCGCAATGGGATTTATCAGGAAACCGATGCGGCGCATAAAAAAAATTTTAGGGAACCCGGGGTATACGACCGAGCGCTTCTTTGATCAGCTCGTCCGGGTACTCGTAATCCACAAGCTTTCCATCGTAGAACGCATCGTACGCGGACATATCGAAATTGCTATGACCCGAACAGTTGAAGAGAATGCTCTTGGCTTCCCCGGTCGCCCGGCACTTGAGCGCTTCGTCGATTGCGAATTTTACCGCGTGTGAGGTCTCGGGGGCGACGATGATCCCTTCTGTCCGGGCGAATGTCTGGGCAGCTTCAAAGACCTCGCTCTGGTGATAGGCAACCGCCCGCATCACGCCGTCATGCACGAGCCGGGAGACAATCGGTGAGTCCCCGTGGTACCGGAGCCCCCCCGCATGCATGGACGGAGGTACGAAATCGTGACCGAGCGTGAACATCTTGATTAGCGGCGTGTATCCCGCCTCATCCGCAAGATCGTAGGTGTACAATCCCTTGGTGAGCGTCGGGCACGATGCCGGTTCGACTCCGATGATGTCGACATCCTTGTGTTTCCCGGTGAGCTTGTCCCCCGCAAACGGGAAAGATATCCCGGCAAAGTTCGACCCGCCACCAACGCATCCGATTACGACATCCGGATAGTCGTCGACAAGCGCCATCTGCTCCCGGCACTCGAGCCCGATTACGGTCTGGTGAAGACAGACATGGTTCAGCACCGAACCCAGAGCATAGTTGGTGTTCTTGCTCGACGCCGCATCTTCAACGGCTTCAGAGATTGCCATACCGAGACTGCCCGGGGTATCCGGATCTTTTGCAAGCATCGCCCGCCCGGAGTTTGTCTTCGTGCTTGGGCTCGGGATGCATTCTGCACCCCAGACATGCATCATCGATTTCCGGTACGGTTTCTGGGAATAGCTTGATCTGACCATGTAGATGGTGCATTCGAGATCGTACAGCATTGTTGCAAAGGCTATAGCAGATCCCCATTGACCTGCACCTGTCTCTGTCGCGATCCTCTCAACTCCGGCCTTCATGTTATAGTACGCCTGCGGGATCGAGGTATTGGTCTTATGACTCCCCGCCGGGCTTACACCTTCCCACTTGTAGTAGATCCTTGCCGGTGTCTTGAGGAATTTTTCCAGCCGGTGTGCACGATATAATGGCGAGGGCCGGTACAGCCGCATGACGTCCTGCACTTCTGCCGGGATATCGATATGCCGTTCCCGGGTCACTTCCTGCCGGATGAGTTCCATCGGAAAGATTGCGGAAAGATCCTCCGGGCCGATCGGCTTCTTCGTCTGCGGATGGAGGGGCGGATCGAGCGGGGATGGCAGGTCCGCCTGGACATTATACCACTTTTTTGGCATCTGCTCCTCATCGAGGAGGATTTTTGTCTGCATACTAGAAGATTGCTTTGTACTAATATATACATTGTGGAACAATATTGTCATAAGTTGTTTTTATTCGTTCGTTGCACGAGGAGATTGCCGGGAGAATTTCCGGCAGGATCGGGGAAAAGCCAGGGTGTTATAACCTAAAGGCTACCGGTAGTACCACAAAGTTATTATCCACCGGTATTCTCTGTACAAGAAGCAAAAACATTGAGAGAACAAGTCGTTTTTCACGAAAGATTCCGGTGCATTTCATGAATTCCTATTCGTCGGGTCATATTTTATGATCAGGAATTACTTCCTGTTTACCGACAACCTTTTTTCTGTCAACATCGAAATATTGACAGATAGTGGTGAATCGTTTCCCGCGAGCATAAGTTCGTGGAATATGTCTCTTTCCATGGTGATTATAGCATGAGTCTTAAAATCCTTGACCTTCTTGTCAACCCAAATACTTTCTTCCAGGAAGTAGTGCAGGAAAAAGAGAATTTCAAAATTCCGTTCGTGATACTGCTCGCAACCGCGGTCGTTGCCGCGATATACGGGTACGTATACGGTGGCCTCACCGCAGCCATGATGGCAAGCGGAATGGAAGGAATCGGGCCGACAATCCTTGCAGCTTCGGTTATCGGGGCTTTCCTTGGCATATTTGTCTTCTGGGCAGTCTGGACGGGCGTAATTTTCCTGATGTTGATGGTGTTTAAAGGAGCAGGGACCTTTAGGCGATCGCTTCAATTCGTCGGGTACGGGTTCTTCCCCCAGCTATTCGGCTCCGTGATCTCGCTTATCGTTGCTCTCGAATACCTCCCGAAAGTCGTTATTCCCCACATTTCTCAGGCAGCCATACAGGATCCCCAGCTGATGCAGGAGGCGGTAAAATCGCTCATGCACGATCCCGCGCTGCTGGAATTCACCCAGATCTCAACCCTGATCAGTATTGTCTTCCTTCTCTGGAGTGCAAACATCTGGATCTTCGGCGTACAGCATGCACGGGGATTGTCTGTGAAGAATGCTGTTATCTGCGTCATGGCTCCTGTGATTGCGTTCATCCTCTACATGGTCTACAACCTTTCAGTGATGTGAACATGAAAAAACTCCTTCCATCAATATTTGGTATCTTCCTCTTTGCAGTCGTACTGACAACCGCAGCAAGTGCTTATTCCACACCGGACTCGATCGCAGCGGCAGGAAAGGTTTACGTCTCAAGTGTCACGTACGATCCGGCGGTCTTCTTCCCGGGCGATACCGGGACAGTGACCGTTCAGGTAACAAATGGCAACAATAACTCCGGGATCGTCGTGAATCATGCATCATTTAATGATCGCGACATCCGGGTGACAAGCAAGCCCTACGATATGTCCACCTCCATTGGACCCGGACAGACCCGGGCCTTCACGTTCTCTGTTGTTGCTGACGGGAGTGTCGGGACGTATTATCCGACGTTCTCCTTAAGTTTCCGGGATGCAGACAGTCTCTTTGAACGTGCTACCGTGAAGATTGATGACTCCCCGGTCGTTTTCACCGTGGTGGACAAGCCGGATGCATACGCACAGGGAAAGAAGAAGGCCATCTACATGCAGGTTGCAAATCCCCGGGATAATAACGCAAACAACGTGATCGTTGACATTTCCGGAACGGGAGTGAACCCTTCGCCGTCGAGAATATTTGTCGGGGATGTGGCGTCCAATGCAAAGATACCGGTCAACTTCACGGTTGCTCCAGACCAGCCGACAACCGCTCTCCTTACCCTGACCTACGGAAACGGAGACAATATCCACGTGGTAAAAACCGAGATACCGCTGACCTTCGGTGATGACAAGAAACGGGCGTACCCGGTCGTGAGCAACCTTGTAGTCAAGCCGGATGCCGGGTTCTACCGTGTCACCGGCGATGTGAACAACGCAGGCCTTGAGACCGCAAATACCGTTATGGTCACCGTTCTCGATCCTGCGGTTCCACAGGATCCCTACAAACGTTACGTGGTGGGGGCACTGAAGCCCGATGATTTCGGCAGCTTCGAGGTGACCTTCGCGGCGACGAACGCGTCCAGCGTGCCACTCCAGCTCTCGTTCAAGGATGCCGACGGGAATGTTTACAATTCCGTGCAGGACGTCCAGCTCCTCTCATCCGGGATGACAGCTCAGAAGAGCAGCGGATCGAACATTTTCCCGATCGCCATCGTCGCGGTGCTCATTGTTGCAGTGTTTGTCGGCGGGTGGGTCTTCTACCTGAAACGGAAACAGTGAGCGGTTGCATGGACGACCAGCCGGTAATGCTGTTCCGGGATGTGGTGAAGGTCTACCCGCTCCCGGCCGGGGACGTAACTGCTCTCGACGGTGTCTCATTCCGGATCGACCGGGGGGAGTTCATCTCCGTTATGGGTCCGTCGGGGTCAGGAAAATCAACGCTCCTCAACCTTATGGGGTGCCTCGACACACCTACCGAAGGCGACATCTTCATTTCCGGGAGCCGGATCAGGGACATGTCGGATACGGAGCTGACCAATCTCCGGAGGGACCGGATCGGTTTTATCTTCCAGTACTTCAACCTCTTCCCGCTCCTGAATGTCATCGAGAATGTGACGTTCCCCATGATGCTCAAATCCCAAAAAGCAGTAAACCCGGAGAGGGGACGCGAGGTGCTCCGGGCTGTCCAGCTCGAAGAAAAACTCGACACGCACACTCCAATGGAACTTTCGGGTGGCCAGCAGCAGCGGGTGGCGATTGCCCGGGCGCTTATCAACGATCCGGATATCCTCCTCTGCGATGAGCCGACCGGAAACCTCGATTCTAAGACCGGGTCCGGCATCATGGACCTGATGACCGAACTCAACAGGAAGGGCACGACAATCATCATGGTGACCCATGATCAACACATAGCTGAATACTCGAAGCGGACGATCCGTATCGCCGATGGGAGGATCGTGGAATGATCTTCTGGGAGATTGCAAAGCGCAACGTAAAGATCCACATGCTCCGTTCGTTCCTTGCCATGCTCGGGATCGTAATCGGCGTGGTTGCCATCTCGACCATGGGCATCCTCGGGAACAGCATGGTCCTTGCTGTCGGGGACGGCCTGCGATCGGTGGGGGACAGCGTCATCGTTACACCCCACGTCGGCAATGGCAACGTCTTTGGTGGCGGGGGGAGCGCGGCGAACCTTAAGATCAGCGAGCAGCAGTTTCAGCAGATCAAGCGGGTCTCAGCACCCAATATTGCGATACCGGTTCTCCAGACATCGGACCGGATGAAGTTCGGGGTCGGGAAAGACGGCATCGTTGCTATGGTTTACGGGATCTGCCCGGATGATGTTCCCGACCTCCTTAAGCTAAAGGAGGGGGGGTACAGCCGGGGGAACTCCGGGTGCCTCGTGGGATCGAGGTTTGCTGAGGACAATAATATCAAGGTGGGATCCCGGATCTCCATTGGTCCGGACGGGAGCCTCGGGACGCTCCGGGTAACGGGTATCATTGAAGAGCGGGGCATGGCCTTTGACGTCAGCACCGACTCCGCGGTAGTCGTTACCAGGGACTGGTTTGACAACTCCTACAACCGGGACGACTACGACAAGGTAGTTGTGAAGGTCGCAAACCTCGACGATCTCGCGACCGTGAAGACCGCGATCGAGAAGCAGATGAACAAGCGGGACCAGATCGTCGACGTAATGGACACCCGGAAGACGATGGAGACTATCTTCCAGACTTTCGGCCAGATAACCACCTTCGTCTCTGCCATCGGCGGCATCTCCATGATCGTGGCAGGTGTCTCCATCCTCAACATCATGATGATGTCGGTTACCGAACGGATCAAGGAGATCGGCATCATGCGATCCATCGGATCGCAGCGGCGGGAGGTCATGGCGATGTTCCTGTACGAGGCGTTAATCCTCGGTGTTGTGGGGAGCTTCATCGGGGGGCTGATGAGCCTTGCCGGGGGTTACGCCATCAGCAGCGTGATGCTCCAGACAACCAAATACCTGTTCGTACCGTCAAGCCTCATCAGCATCGTGTACGGGGTTACGTTTGGAATTATCGTATGCCTTATCTGCGGGATTTACCCGGCCTGGCGGGCGGCCCACCTCAACCCGATCGATGCGCTCCGGCACGAATAATTCCTCATCCCCCTTTTTTTCCGGTTTCTGCACGCTGCATCCGAATTCACCAGGTATAATGCAGAAATCTATAACCGGTTTCGCGTACACTGACTTGGTATGAATCCTGAGCCGGCATGCAGCTGCACCGATCCGGACTGGAATGCCATCTGGATGGCAAGGCAGGAACGGCACGAGTCCTCAAAGCATTTCGATGACCCCACGCACAATTGGGATAAGCCGGAGAATGCAGCCCGGTACGATAAGAACTCCAGCAGCAGGTACGATGAGAGGATTCAACGAACCATCCGAAGCCTCGACATTACCCCGGGTTCCCGGATCCTGGACATTGGTGCCGGCCCGGGAACCCTTGCAATCCCCCTCTCACCACTCGTGAAAGAAATTACCGTGGTCGAACCCGGGGAAGGGATGGTCCGGGTCCTTGAAGACCACATCCGGAGGAACGGGATTAAAAACATCTCCTGCATCAAAAAACGCTGGGAGGATGTGGACATCGATCGGGATCTTGGAGAGAAGTTCGATGTCGTCATTGCCTCGCTCTCCCTTACCATGCACGACATCCGGGCTGCGCTTGCAAAGATGGATGCCGCGTCCGGGAAGTATGTCTGCCTCTTCTGGTTTGTAAACTCCCCGTTCTGGGAGAAGATGTATGACGATCTCTGGGAACCGCTGCACGGTGTCCCGTACTACCCGGGTCCAAAGGCAGACTGCCTTTTCAACGTGCTGTACCAGATGGGTATCTTTGCGGATGTTGAGATGATGCCGCTTGGGAAAGATTACCGGTTCAAACGCCGGGAGGAGATGGCGGCGTTCTTCCGGAACCGGTTCAACGTGACGACTTCGGAACAGGAGAAAATTCTCGATAAGTACCTCGACCCGCTGATCCAGCGCGTTGGTGATGAGGTAGTGATTTCCGGGGATTCCACGTTCGCGAAGATTTGGTGGAAAAAGAATTGAAGATGAAGCGGACATTGCGTGGGGTCAACCACCAGCTCCTTACTCGAGATAGTCCATGATGTCGTCAACGATGCGGTGACCCGGCACCCGCATGGCGGCCCGGTCATCCGGATCCAGCATCTGTCCGCGCGATCGGAGCCCACATCTTCATCAGCAATTCGGGATAATGGATGGAATGCAGCTCGTTAAGCCCGGGTGCTTCTCATGCAGAATCCTGCCGACACCCGAAAAAGGGCCCCACACACCGATAACCATGGACCAGAAAGACCGGCTTGCTATCGCCGCCATCGCCATCGCAGGATTCCTCGGGACTGCAGGCCTCGGAAGCGTCAATATCGCCATACCGCTGATCGCCGCAGATCTCAAGACCACGCTCAGCATGGTCTCCTGGGTCGTCAGCGGGTACCTGCTGATCATTGCCGGGTTCTGCATCATCATCGGGAGGCTCGCAGACCGCCACGGCCTGAAACGGACATTCCTTGAAGGGATCCTTCTCTTCTCGGCTGCATCCGTCCTCTGTTTCTTTGCCGGGGATATTTATACCCTGATCGCGGCCCGCTTCCTCCAGGCAGCCGGCGCCGCCATGTTCATCGCAACAGGAACAGCCCTCATCGCCGCCGGATTCCCGCTCTCGGAGAGGGGAACCGGGCTCTCCTGGATCAGCGCAGCGTCCATGTTCGGGGCGGTCGCCGGTATCGGTATTGGAGGTATCATCTGCGGCACTCTCGGGTGGAGAGCGCTCTTTTTCCTGATGGTCCTTTCAGGGATTGCAGCATTCTTAGTCGGGAGGAAGTATATTCCCGACATCCCCGCGAAGCCATCCGGATCCTCCTTTGATCTTGTCGGATCCCTATTCCTCTTCTCTGCCATGACAGCGCTTCTTACCGGTGTTTCGCTGGACTACCAGCCGCAGGTTT
>CAXXCP010000001.1:0-265737 GCA_963666355.2 uncultured Methanoregula sp. | reverse complement strand
CCCCGGAGAGGATTCTGAACTATGCGCAGAAATGGTTATATGTGTAAAATCAATTCGGGATTACCACATATTCTGTGTTCTTTACAGCCTCATCGAAGGACCGACCGTTTTGTTACGCTCGGGTTCCTGTACCAGAAATGAATGGCAATGATCGGGAAGTGCAATCGGAATGTTCAGGTTCGAGAAGGAACAGAGTGTCTGGGACCTTCAACGGCACTAAGATTGGCGGACAGCCTGGGAGTACCCGACGGTGCTGAGTGCACCAATCTTCTACACAAGCACGAAGTTGTTCTCGATCGCCGTATCGGTAAGATCGACAAGGCAAAGCAGAAGCTCTCTGGAACCGCTGTCAGTCCTTTCCGATATCACGGCATTCCCTTTTTCATCCAGATAATCGCGGAGTATGGAGCAGCATTCGAGAGCTACTTCAGCTGGTTCGACTCCATCGACAACAAGACTGCATTCCTGATGGACTCATCGATACCCACAGTACTTGCCCATGCATGCAGGTACGTCACCAACGTAGGTCTCGGCCCACCGTGCGATCTACAACTCGATTAACGGTTCGATCCCCCGGAGAATATTGATGCCCTCAAGGCAAGCGATGTCGACTCGGCAATTGTCCTCGCGTTTAACCCTGGCGACCCCTCGGTCGCAGGCCGCGAGAAGGTTCTCGTCGAAGGTGGCGTTGCTGGTCAGGCAAAGGTATGCTCGCTATCGCAGGAAGACGTGCGGGATCAAGCGCCCGATCATCGACACCGCAGCAACCCCGCTCGGTCTCGGCTCCGGTGGCTCGTACCGTGAGATCCTTGCCTGCAAGGCAATCCACGGATACCCGACCGGGGGTGCATACCACAACATGACTGCATCCTGGACTGGCTCAAACGCTGGAAGGGTTCAAGAAGGCCCCTTCGGGACTAGCAGAAGGATACAAGGGCAAGGATGTCCTGCTCGAACAGATGACCCACCACTACCTCGGCGGTTTGGAAGGCATAAAGCAGCCGGCAGCATGGTCCGGCACACGATATCGGGTGCTACATGATTGCAGGCACCCTCGGAGCAGACTTCATTATGTTCGGACCAATCGAGAACATAGAAGCAATGATCACGGCACAGACCTACACGGACATCACCGTCCTTGAGGCAACCCGCCAGCTCGGTGTCGAGTGCAAATCAGAAGCCACCCAATCTTTTAAATTAATCTGATTTTTTGTTTTTAAAGAAAAAAGGGAAAATTTTCGTGGTAAGGATTAAAGTCCCGGACAGAATTGGTATCTTCTCATGTGCTATCAAAATCTATGGTATCCCGAATTGATTTTACACATATACCATTTCTGCGCATAGTTCAGAATCCTCTCCGGGGGTAGACGGTACTCAGAATGCGTTATAAGGCTCATCGTAACTCGATGACTCATGTGAGGTTTGATGGACATTGTGCCAGTGAACAATTTTATCGACAGAACCGAACTTCGCGATCCTTCGTTCGACTTCTCCGAAGAACCGTTCAATTTTGCCGTTCGTTTGAGGGTGTTTTATCCTGGTTGGGATGTGTTTGATTGTTGTGATGAACAAGAAACTCTCCGAATTTATGATGGGCCTGTTCACGGTTTCGAGCTGAAACGAATTGTGTACCGTTGTCAGTGAGGATCTCGCGGGGTGTACCGTACATCTGGAATCCCTGATTCAGAACCGTGAGAGTGTTCTCGGTAGTTGGAGAATCGAATACCCCGTATGCAGGTGATGAGGCGGGATGAATCATCCATGAATGCTATCAGCCATTTCTTCGATCCATTAAGTTCGAACTCTTTCCAGTCTCCCTGCCACATCGACATGGAATGAGTACGTTCGTACCGAATATATTTCCGTTGTTGCCGTTTTTTCATGTTGATCTCCACCAGACCGTGGTTCAACAATACCCGATAGATTCGATTATGCGGGATATGGATCCCGAGTGTTTCCTCAATCTTCTTCTCCAGATGGATTGGACCAATGTTGTTAGATTGATAGGTTTTGAGGATCAACTCTTCTGCTCGATCATCGATGGTTTGAGGCTTTCTTCCAGATTGCCTGAGTACCGGATATTCTCCCGATTCTCTGAACTGGTTGATGAGCTGATACACTCGTTGACGGGTAATCTGGAAATACCGGGCAATCTCAACAACGGGTTTCTCATTTACCCATTGCTGAATGATCCTCTGGATATCCCGATTCGATAATTTGCTCACATCGATATTTACATGTGATGTCAAATGATTTCGGGATAGGACATGTGCTATCAAAAATCCAAAAAAGTTAATTATTTGACTGAATCGCACGATTCCCGGTTGTAGCCCGGTCCAACCGGCGCATTGATGATGCGTATTACTTCGTCTGCCTCTTTGTTCCTCCCGAGATTCCGCAACGCTAATCGCTTTGTTATACCAGACAAACGCGTTGATGGGGTTGACTTCAAGGGCTTTGTCAAAGTAGGCAAGCGCCTCTTCATTTTTTCCAAGTTCCCGTAGTGCAATACCTTTTGCGGTCATAGCCCGCAGGTTGCCCGGGCTTGTCTCGATAATCTTGTCAAAAACAAGCGATAGCTTCCTCGTATCTTCCGAGCTCGTTTAAGGAATAGCCCTTGTTGGCAAGCACGAAACTGAAATCGGGATCGAGAGCAAGAGCGTGATCGAAACAGACAATAGCCTCTGCATACCGGTGGATCTTCCGGAGCGTGTAACCCTTCTCGTACCAGGCAGAGATGTCCTGAGGCTCGATTGCGAGGGCACGATCATACGAGACAATTGCATCTTCGTGCCGTCCGAGAGAGTAGTACGCCTTACCGATATTTACCATGGCCGTGATATTCTTCGGATCGACCGAGAGAATTTCGTTATACACCTTTATGGCATCGTCGTGACGCCCGACTTTCATGAGATGATGAGCCTTTTCAAGCAGTTCCGGAACGTTCATTCAACTCATATTACCATGCGCATACGGCCTGATAATACGTACTATCCCGGAAAAATGGCGTTTTTTGGATAATTCAGAAGGAACGCCGGAATACTATCAAACCGGCAACGAAAATGACAGCAATCACTGAGATTACCGATGGAATTTCAGCCTTTGTCGGAGAGGGTGATGACGGGAGGGAAGTCGTAGGTACGGTTATCACGGTTGTTGCGCTCGTCGCCAGGGTTGTCAGGTTCGGCGTGGGGGCTGGCGTTGCAATGATCATCGACGGAACCGCAGATATGGTTGAACGGTGTTTTTCCGGGTTTAACGTGTAAGTTCCAGGCCTCACTCGATCCCTGGGGGATCCCCGCGTCCTGGAGATAAACACTGAGGGTTTTATATGTGCTTGTTCCCCCGAGATGGGAGAGATCTTCAGGCTCCGTTGTGATATAGACCGTGTATGTCCCGGGATCGATGAGCTGCTGGATCCGGGCGGTGTCCCATTTGAACGACCATTCCTGGTTGGAATTGAGGTCTATCGTCGTAAAATGTCCCTGGTCTGCCCGCTGGGTGATATCGGTAAGGGTTACGCCGTTTGCCGGAAGGTTCGGGCCGGTCATGAAGAGATAGACCTGGGTGCCGGTATACGAGACACCGTGTAGATCGATGGTATCCCCCAGATTACCATCATAATACGCGTCTGCTGCCGAGGCAGTGTCAATCACCAGTCCCGATAACAGACAGAAAACGAAAATACAGAGTCCGGTCGCAAACCGGGAAGTGCTGCTAAAATACATCATTTTACGTCACACAGATAAAAATAAACTGCCGGTAGGTTTATAGGTATCCACATCGGGGGAAGGCGGGAACACCGGTGTGAGAACAGAATTTTACGGGGAAAAATGAGAGGAACATTGGAAATTTTGTTGGATATACAGAGAAAAAAATCAGTATAACCGGAAGATAAAGAACCCGTCCTTGAAGTGCTCGATCTGATCATAATCGGCAAGAATGTTCTTTCGGTTGCCAAATGCGAGCATCCTCTTTTTGAGGGTCACCATCCCGCAGGTGTTGTTGATGAGCGTCTTCATCTCATCATTCACATGCCGGATCTCTTTTGTGGTAAGATTACCAAGCACGTCGGCAGGATACGAGTCGATATCAAAATAGGCAAAAAGTGTCTCAAGTGAGATGAGCCAGAGTTTCTCCTCAACCGCCCGTTCCGCCGCAATGTCAGCCTCTGAATCAGTGAGTACAAGAAACGCCTCATCGTTACCATGAAAAAATGCTTTGAACGTGTAAAGGGAGCCGGTCGATTCGCGGATAGAAAGAGGGTCGACACAAAGAAAATGCGCCAGCGCCTCCCTCTTCTGTTCCATCGCGATATCAAGTGTTCTCTGCATCCGGCCACTCCCCGGTTATAATATCCTTCCGGATCTCGTTTCGATCAAACATCAGATGTATGAGATAATAAGATTGGGGATTTTTTGTGCTCTGAGCCACAATGGAAATCTCCAGGCGAGCGAAGGCTCGTGTTACTGTCCAAAAAAGTATCAGGAAATATTGAGGGCTTCAAAACCCTGTTTGTAGACTTTCCCGAACTGAACCCGGATCTTCGGGTCAAGTGCGCAGACCGGACAAACATAGTCATCCGGAAGATCCTCAAATTTTGTCCCGGCTTTTATACCGCGGTGGGGTTCCCCGCGTTTCTCGTCGTACACGTACCCGCATATCGAACAGATATACCGGGTTGCGTGCCATTCCTCGAATCCCCACTTCCCTATTCGGCCCTTTCCCTCATAACCGCATACGGGGCAGACGTAGTCTTCGGGAAGATCATCAAATCCCGTCCCGGCAGGGATATTGTTATGGGGCTCTCCCCTGAGTGGCGAGTAGATGTACCCGCAAAATTTGCACCGGTACCGGGCCACGGTTACAGCTTTTTTCGCTGAAGCCTTAGGCACCTTTTTTGCTGCGGGTTTTATCGCGGATTTTACCGGGGCCTTACCTTTTTTTACCGACGCTACCGGTCCTTTGCCAGCAACGGCGAGACTTCCTGCGGCCTTTCTCACCGGAGCAGCCGGGGACTTGGTCGATTGGGTCGTTTTTTCTGCACCAGTCTTTTTTGCAGGAGCGGCACTTTTTTTGCCAGGGGTCGTAGTAGTTTTTACCATAACACCAGTCACGATTCTCCTCTTGCCCCCGGAGTTCCTCCGGAAAGGCAGTTAAACAGGAAGTAGAGAGTCCCGGTTCATTAATTTTGTGGAATACGGGATTGCTTTCCTGCATCCTCACCGGAATCAAAATCCTTTATATAATCGTAATGACTATTCCCCGCGGGGAAAGGTAACGGTGAACAACTCGTCAATCCGTATTGTGGTGATCATTATTCTCGCAGGAATTGTCCTCGCGGCAGCGATAGTTTACACCGGAGGATTTCGTTCAGGTGCGCCGATCCAGCTCTCCTCTGTCGAAGTTCGCGATTACCAGGGGAAACCACTCTCGTCAGTTAACGATTTTCATGAAAATTCAATTAAAGGTCCGCAGCACGTAAACATAGCAGATTATCGTCTTACTATTGATGGGCTGACAAACCGGACAATGACCTATACGTACGATGAGGTAATTTCCCATCACCAGTCGTACACGAAAGTTGTAACCCTTCACTGCGTCGAAGGGTGGGATGCAACGATTCTCTGGCAGGGCGTCCTTGTCCACGATCTGCTGAACGAAGCAGGGATCTCGCCCGATGCAAAAACCGTGATATTCCATGGCCATGATGGATATACCACCTCATTTCCGGTGCAGTACTTCACCGGTGGGGACATTATCCTGGCCTACAAGATGAACAATGTCACGATGCCTGCCGAACGAGGGTATCCGTTCGAATTGGTTGCCGAGGATAAATGGGGATACAAATGGATAAAATGGGTGGAGCGGATCGAACTTTCACCGGATGCCAACTATCACGGGTACTGGGAACAACGCGGCTATTCCAATACCGGGGATCTCTCAGAATTCTATTTCGGGTAACCCCCGCTCCCCGACCGCCCGGATTCTGGTACTCGTATTGCATCCATAAGATGTATCGTCCTGTCCCTGGCCTTCAATGCATACATTCTCCGAAGCGTTCATGTGTCATATAAATGGAGGTTTGGGAAGTACCCGTTTTTACCGGGGTGAACCCGCCCAATTTATCCACAATTAACGCTCATATTATGAACCAGACCATGGACATACTTCCCGGAATTCTCTACTCGTTTGCCGCACTCTTCATTATTCTTGATCCGCTTCTCTCGGTCCCTATCTTTGCGGCGATGATCAAAGGCCAGCCATCGAAAGAAATCCATAAACAGGCATTTATCGCCGTCGCCGTAGCCGGCGGGCTGATGTACCTGTTCCTGTTCTTTAACACGACAATCTTCGACATTCTCGGGCTCAATATGCCGAGTTTCCAGATCGCCGGTGGGATCCTGCTGTTTATCCTCGGTATCCAGGAAGCCCTCGGCATTGATATCGGCAAGTGCAAAGATCATTCAGCAACTGCCGCAGGTGTCGTTATCGGCACCCCCCTCCTCTGCGGGCCGGGTGCGATTACCACGGTCATGCTCCTCTCGAACAGTTATGGAATTTTCATTCCCTTTATCGCTATTTCCGCAGCCCTTCTCGCGACATGGCTCATCCTCTATTTCGCAGAGACCATCCAGCATATCCTCGGGGATGTGGTAACCGACATCATGGGTAAGGTTCTCGGGATGCTGGTAGCAGCAATAGCAATAAAGATCATAGCTTCCGGTGTAATGGCCCTTGCCATACACTGATTCTTCATTTTTCTGGCGGTCATTTCCCGGACTCGATCATTGTACAGGGTAAAGATGACGAGACAAGGTTATTCCGAGAGGTTTCCCAAGAGAACCTTCTGCATAAAAAACCCGGGGAACATTAGACGCTGAAACAATCCGGTTCCCGGACAAATCCCGAACGTACCCCCCATCTCCCCCCATGTCCGGGCGCGGGGTATCCCCCCTGGTTCAAAACATTTGTACCCATCCGACCCCCCCCTCCCAACCACATATCTCTTACGCCGGAAAATGGGTCTTACGCGGCAAAATGTACCCGCATGACCCCCCACCCCCTCCCTCTCAATTTTTTGGGGGGACTTCCCGGAAATTCCCATCAAGCCCGGCTCAAAAGAAGCACAGGAGATGCTCCGGGGGACGAATCCGAAACGGGAATGAGCGCGCCGGGTCACCGTACAACACCGGGAAGATTTCTATTAAGGTATGCGGAAAAGGAAGAAACGAGAGAAAGAGATTTTCTACCAGTTGGCAGGTGTTTTGCTGACGGGTGTTTTCGCAGTTCGTTGTACCGTGCAGACTTCCACCATGTGATCGGGATGATAGCGCATTTTGGCTTCCCGGAGCCCGGCAAGACCCAGATCGCTCTCCCGGTTAATGAACGTGAAATCCTTCCGGAGAAGGTTTGCGGTCTCCATATTGATCTCCTTGTAGATCCCGTCACAGTCAGGCATCCCTTTCTCGAAGTGGACCAGCGCTGTATCAGCATTAATCCGCTCAAAGAGGCACATGGCGCCAACCTTTCCATAAACCCGGATAACAAGGCCGGACATCGCGAGGTCTTCAAAATGATCGATGGCAAAGAACGCCGCTTCCTTCTCGTGAGCAAGAACCGGGTCACCCTCGCAACCCTTCCATTCGCACCACTCGATAAGAAACCGTTTCACCTCCTCCCGGTTGTCATGAGTAACCGTCTCGACCGCATACTTGCAGTTTTTCCTGAACTTGTTAACCTGGTGACGGATGGTGAGATAATTTTTACCCGGAAGGTCAGCCAGATCCGAGGCCCGGTACACGTACTCGAAATGATTCCGGTCCGGGACAATAATCAGGTCCGGGCATACAGTTTTCATCCATTCTGCAGTCGCGGGATCGATGAGAACAATCGGTTCATCGTCACTGACCTTAAAAGCAAGCCGGACAAGGGACTTGAGCAGCGCGGGATCACGGGGACCAATAGGCGGACGGAACCGGGTTATCCCATCAATCGTGCTTGCAAGGATCAGGTTCCCGTTCACAAACGCGTACTGGTAGTGGGCATAATGGTTCCAGCACACCATGTTTGTGAAGGTGTTGTCGCTGTGGGTCTGGGGATATTTCTCAAAATGGCGAACGAAAAGATCCCGATCCTCAAGGGTCACGGGCCGGAAATTTTCCTGCGCGAGCAATCTACTGCCCTCCCCGGTAAATCATGGGGATGTGCCCTTTCATCACTTCAAAGCCAAGCGGAGAATAAAACTCAGTAGTATCCGGTTGCGCAATAAGACTTATCCAGGTCAGCCCGCACTCATTACATCTTTTAACAAGCGCTTCGACGATCCGTGATCCGATTCCCCTCTTCCTGAACGCGGGAAGAACCACGAGGTCCTGGATATATCCATCCGAGACACCATCTGAAAGAACTCTCCCCATCCCAACAGCTGTTCCAGTACTGCTCTCGGTTGCAACAACGAAAGCAAAACTCCCCCGGATTAGGTGTCGCAGATCCTCAACACGATACTCTTCCTTCCACCATCCACCGGCGCGATAGAGACTGGCAATCTCCTCCTCGTCCCATGAATGGACCAGTTGGATCAGGACAAGATCTTCCACAAACACTCACTCCCGTGATTAGCGTATAAAAGTTCTTACCAGCTCGTGGTCCGGAACAGTAAACAGGTTTCCGGAAACCCGGAAAAATGACAGATCTAACCTTCGGGCGGTTTCATCTGTGCAATTGCCGTATCGACAATCGCTCCCAATCCTTCGACCGTCCAGTGCTCGGAGTTCAGGATTAACTGGTAGATCGAAAGGTCGTTGATATCGATAGAGTAGTAGGACTTGTACCTTCCGGCCTCGCAGAGTTCACGTTCGAGCGTTACCTGCGCTGCAGATTTTTCATCAACGATCTGGTCCCGGAAGACTATCCGTTTTATCCTGCAGTCGATGGGTGCAAAGAGCCAGATCCTGAGATCGGCATTCGAGACCATCCACCCGGACAGACGGCCTTCTACAATGATATTGTCGCTCTCTTCTGCGATCTCCTTCTGGCGCGCATCGATCATCTTATCATACGAGGGATCCTCCTCCGCGAGACGGCCGAAGTCGGCAAGCTCCATGGAATGCTCTTTTGCGAGCTGGCGAAAGACTTCGCCCGCAGAGATCATGGAAAAGTCGTGGCGCTTTGCAAGATACCGTGAGAGTGAGGTTGTCCCGCTTCCGGGCAACCCGCTCACGGTGATGCGCATCAGAGACCCCCGATATTGAGGGATTTCCGGATCACCTGGCTTAAGGTAATCGAACAAATGAAGTACCAGACCATCCATGCCGGGATAACCCAGAGTGCCGGATCGCTCAGGGCATGCGTTCCTGCATAGGGCAGGGTGATCGTTGAATGGACTTCATTGAGCCGGAAAAGCAGCCAGAAGAAGATCGGGACTGTCAGGACGAGGATGTACGCCATCGGCTTGAACTGCTGCTGGGACATCTCGAGCTGTTCCCGCATAACCCGGTCTTTCTTTGCATCGAGTTTCTTTATCTTCTTCTCATCCTGGGAGAGTTGCGCCTCACGGTACTCTTTCTGGAACTCTTTCATCCGCTCCTGTGCATCGGTCATCCGTTCGTAATCGATAGTGTACTTCTGGATGATCGATGAATATAATCCCGTGAGAGCCGAGAGGATAACAATCAGGATAAAGAACGGGATTTTAAACTCGTCCACCAGCGGAGCGAATGCAACATCGATACCTTTTCCGACACCGACACGGAGCCATTCGACGCTGTATGAGAACATCATCAGCATCATGAAACCGAGCGCGATGTATATACCGTATTTATCCCAGATTTTTCCAAATTCCATCTCGTCACCTAAGGACTTCAACTAATTCTGCTGATGATCGTTCGAGTAAAAAGTCAGGATTGGTTATGATTTTGATGGTACAGCCAGTCATCATCGCGTAAGCAGCAGCGATCGAGCGATTGAACTGCTGGTGCTCGGCAATCGAGTTGTACCCTTCCTTATCACGGGACCGGGTCTCATCGGTCAGCCGTCGCATGAGAATCTGGTCATTGTCGGTTTCAACAAGGACAATAATATCCGGCATGATCTCGCGGAGCACCCATTCGGGGAGCCCCGCAAGATAGCCTTTCGGTGTCTTTACGGATGCATGCGTATCGATCAGGACATTGCCGGTAACCTGGGCGATAGCCTGCCCGGCGCGCTGCTGCAACCGTTTCTGGACCGCACGATCGAGCGTCCGCATCTGGTCGCGGTCCTGGACAATGTTGTCGCTTTTTGCAACATCGAACATGAACGAGCCGAAATTAATCGACTGGTATTCGACACCGAGTTCCTTGAGTTTTTTTAACGCCTCGTTGACGACCGTTGTCTTGCCGACACCCGGTACACCGGTTATGATGACCTTCTTTCCCATCATCCTACCCCATTACACTGTCATTCTTTGCCAAAGAACGTCCGCATGAACGGGTACATTTCCATGATCTGCTGGCTTGCTATCTCTTCGTAGAGACGGTACGTTATACTAACCGTTAAGAGCAGACCTGTTCCACTCACTGCACCGATGACACCAAAGAGGTTTGCAATAACACTGAGCACACCAATAAACACACCACCGATAACGGTGACACGGGGAATATACCGGTCAAGGTACTTTTCCAGTACCTGCGGGTTCCTGCGGTAGCCGGGAATGGACATCCCAGACATCTGGATCTGCCGGGCCACATCTTTCGAATCGAGGCCGGCTGTCTTGATCCAGAACAGGGCGAAGATCGCACCGCCAACTACCATGAATGTAACATCTACCCCGAGACGTAAAAGAACCTGCCATGAATAATGTCCAAGATCCGTGGTCCACCACATCCAGTCGCTCGGGCCGTTGACCGGAGCGAGATACCACATCAGGCCACTCACCGGTCGTGCACCTTCGAAGGTCCCGAAAATGGTAACACCAACGTTCGAGAGGAACATGCCAACCATCTGGATGTTCGCCTGTAATACACGGACGAGAATCATCGGAAGGACACTGGCATAGATGAGCTTGACGGGGAACCGTGCCCGCGCCCCACGTACCTGTGCATGGGCGAGCGGGATTTCTATGCGCGTCGACTCGACATAAACGATGATTAAGAAGATTGCGATGGTTGTGACGAATGCGAGGATATCCTTACCGAAATAGGAGATATAATTGCCACCATCTATTCCGATCGCAACAAGACGGGGGAAGAAACCGACGGGGTACTGGTCTGAAACCGGCGCCCAGTTGATAAACCCGTTGACAATTGCCTGCGATATTCCCGCGATGATGAAGAGACCTACACCGGAACCGATACCCCATTTTGTTACTACCTCATCCATAAGGAAGACAAGGATACCTCCGATACAGATCTGAAGGAAGATGATGAGTGATACCGCGAAAAGGTTGCCGCCAAAGAACTGGTTGGCGATGACCGGATCCGGCAGCATGAAGCCCCCGACAAGGTTCGGTGCGGCTTCAATGATGATCATCACGATAATGAGGATCTTCTGCAGGCCCATGTACATGACCTGGCCGCGAGTCTCGCTGGTATCAATATGAAGGATGTCTGCCCCTTTTAAGAGCTGGAGAACGATGGACGCCGTGACAATAGGGCCGATACCCAGGTGAACGATCGAACCGCTTGCACCGGCAAGCAGCGCACGCCATGCTGAGAATAAATCCAAGGATTTCGGCGCGATCCCGAAAAGCGGTATGTTCGTCAGGGCAAAATACAGAATCAGAATTCCAATAGTCCAGATCAGTTTATTCTTGAAATGGACATGTCCCTCGGGGCTCTTGACTGCGGGCATCGCAGCGAGCAGGGGTTCCATTCGGTCCAGCAGGGTTCCCATTGTTTCACCAGAAATACGTGTTGGATGGTCAGGCGACTAGCGCCTTCCCACCCATCTTTTCGATTTTTGCCTTTGCCTGTTCTGAGAATGCCTGCGCGGAGATATTGAGCTTTTTTGTTACCCTTCCGCTGCCCAGTACCTTCTCGATGCCCATATCAGCGATGTTGAGTGATACTGCATCCCCATCCTGTTTCGCAATTCCCTGCGCAAGCAGGGAGGGGATAATCTGATCGATTGCCCCGATATCGATGGTAGTTACCGTGGTTGCCGGGTTGTGGAAGAATCCATCCTTCCAAAGACCCGTCCGCCGATCTCTTTGTACCACCTGACGAAGTGGTGGGCGTTGATTCCCGCGCGTCCGCGGCCGCCACGGTTACCTGCACCGCGACGGTTCTTGTGAGTGCCGCCACCGCATGTCCGCGATCCACGGTACTTTGAACGTTTGTTGGTTGGCATCTATTGTCACCGCATCCTGTAAAGGAGAGTATTGATCTCCTGGCCATAATAGCCAAGCGCTCCACCCTGGGGGTAGGTCCGCTTGGTGGTCTTGTAGCCTTTGCGGGGCGGGTGAAGGCGTAATACGGGTTTGAGTCCCGGGATCTCACGCAGCTTCGTCTCGCCACTGGCGAGAGCCTGTGCAAATTCTGCAATCGTGCCGTAGGTGGAGTTTGACTTAATATACTCGTCAGTCAGGGGTGCATCACCGATGACACGGCCGCGGGTGAGCAGCAGGGTCTCGATGGTCGCTGCATCGGCCTCACCGAATGCAACGTAATCCTTGACCTTCTGGATCATCCCGAGGTTTTCCGGGGTGTCCGGAACGAGCACGCAGTGGTTGATGTGGTGAAGACGCAGCATTTTTAACGTGTCTTTGATATCCTGCCGGGTCTTGACGACACCGCGGACCTGAACAACCGCGTACATTACTGCGACCTCCCGGTCCGGATCATATTGGTCTGCTTGAGGGCGTTGAACGTTGCCTTGGCAAAGTTAATCGTTGTCCTCGTCTGTCCGCGCGCGAACGTCCATGTATCCTTGATACCGGCGAGCTCGAGCACTTTCTTGCTGATATCACCGGTAACGAGACCGATTCCCTGGGGAGCCGGCTTGAGCGTCACCCGGACGCTGCCTGCGGTTCCTTCAACCTGCATGGGAATAGAGTGCGTCAATGCGCATCCGCATTCCCAGCTGCCGCAGCCACGCTGGACCTTGACCAGGTTCATCTTTGCCTTGACAATTGCCTTCTTGATCGCATCGCCCACCTGGACGTCCTTGCCCTGACCGAAACCGATGTAACCGTTCCGGTTGCCAACAATGACAACCGCACGGAACTGGACACGGCGACCCGAGTCGGTCATACGCTGCATCATGGCAATGTCGAGTACTTCATCTTCCAGATCGGGAAGGAACATATCGACAATCTCGGGCTCCTTGATCGGTCTTCCGCTTTCAAGGACCTGATCAATACTCTTGATCTCTCCCGAGGCGACGAGCTTGCCGAGACCGGTGACCGGGTGCCACTCCTGCTTTTCATATGCCATTTACACCATCTCCTTCTTTATGGCGTCTGCCACCTGTTCGACAATCTTTACGATATCGCCCGCATTTTTGTTGTATGCAGCGATATGAGCTCCTTTTGCCCGCTCGTCTGAGGGGAGGATCTCTTCGCTGTGCGGGACTTCGAGTCCTGCTTCGACTGTGCCCTTAAGGGCTGCAAAGACCCGTGCCCCGGGGGTTGCACGGTTGAGACCTATATCAAGGACTGCAGAATCGTATTGTGCCTTCTTTGCTTTCACCGCAAAGAGCATCCCGGTGAGGTATGCCGCCGGGGTGTTGGACATCGATCCCTTGTACCCGTAGCTCTCCAGTTCTGCAGAGTTTGCTGCAACCAGTGTGCGGTCGCCGTCCATCTCTGCTGTAACGAGCTGGATGATGATATGACGGTTTGTCCTGCGAACAACCATTCTTGGCGCATCTGCAACGACAAGCCGGGTTCGTTTGTAGTAATCGGTTTTGCCCTCGCGCCGTCTCCGGAACGGAACAAAATACCGTGGTCCTGTCGCCATGTTACTTCATCCTCCCTGCGAGGATCTCCATCTGCGCTTTCATGTGCGCAACGCTCCTGAACTGTCCGCCGGCCGCTCTCCGGTAAAGGATGCGGTACATGTGCCGGTCGATTGTCCCGGCATCGCGGAGTTCAACGAGTACTTTCCTGATTGCCCGGATCTTCTGGACCCATGCTGTCTTGCTCGGGTTGCGGGCGCCTGCTGCACCCTTCCGTTTTCCGGCTCCCTTGCGGTGACCGTACGAGCGCTGGGCAATACGTGCGCGTGCCCTGCCCCTGCTCACACCTTTCTTCTGGCGTGCCTTGATGACGCCGTCGGCAACGAGTCCCCGGAGATCTTCGCGGGAGATTGCATTCTCGATATCCGATAAGCGCGCAGGGTCAAACCAGACGCGATTGACACCGCATTTTAATATTGAGGCAACGATGCGTTTCTGGCTTGCTACATCACTCATTCTTCTTCACCCCAGAATCGCTCTTTTTTGCGGTTTTTGGCTTTGCTGCTGCCTTGGGTTTTGCTTCCTTGGCCTCTGCTTTCGGCTCTGCCGCTTTCTTTGCGGGGGCTTTTTCAGCAGCCATCGCCGGCTTTACCGGTGCTTTTTTCTCTTCAGGTGCTGCGGTCTTCTCCTTCTTGGGAGAGAGCGCTGCCGAAAGTTTTGCCTTTACCGAGGTTTTCTCTTCCTTCTTCGGCTTGGCTTCTTGCTTGGGTTCAGCGCGTTTCTCTGCCACAGCCGTAACCTTGACAGCCTTCGCGTTCAGCACTTTGAGACCGGCACCGATTGCCTTTTCCTGGAGGTCTGCACGCTTGCGATCCCCGACGGTTCCGGATATCCGGACTGCATGGGTCGCCGGGTTAAGTCCCTCAAGATCTTTTGTTGAAGAGACGAGCATCTCAAAGAACCCGCTCGGGTGCATCCCGCGAACTGCTACCGGGCTTCCAAAACCCGGTTTCGGGAGAGCTCCCTTTGCTTTCTTCTGCTCCCTCTGCTTGTTGTGCTGTCCCCGGGGCTTTCTCCACGAATCAGAGAGCTGCCTCTTCTTTCCGTATCCATCACGTTTGAAGGATGCTCCCTTCTCAACACGTACCTTGATCAGGCGTTTAACTTCAGTAGCCATTCTTTTCAGCCCCTCTGAACCATGTAAACGCCATCCTGGAAGACCCGCGGGTCACGGTTGCGAATGTGGGTTGCGTGCTCGATGTTTGCTGCGGATGTACCCACGAGTTCGCGGTCTATCCCGCTGAGGATAACCTCATCGTTTGCGACCTTAGCGGTGACGCCCTGCTCTATCCGTGCGTAGCGCGCTTTCTTCTCGCCGAGGAAATTGGCGATTTCAAGCCTGCTGCCCTGGAGCTTGAGCTGGATCGGGAAGTGACTGTACACCACTTTCATGCGGTACTCAAATCCCTCGGTTACGCCACGGCACATGTTCTTGGTGTGTGCTTCGAGGGTACCTACCATCGAGGTGATCTCTTTGCGTTTCGATTCGGTTGAAATGGTGACTTCCTTGTCATCACAGGTGACCGTCACCTGAGGAAACCGCATGTTGCGTGAGAGCTGGCCTTTTGGACCGGTCACACGGAGCTGCGTTCCATCCAGATGGATCTTTACGCCATCCGGAATCTTCACTTTTCTGACTGCCGACATCTTCGCACCTGTCTAATAGACGTACCCCAGCAGTTCGCCGCCGATGCCGTCTTTCCTCGCCTGCTCATGCGAGATTACTCCGCGCGAGGTCGAGAGTATCAGAAGCCCGAAGTTCTTTCCGGGCAGGTACTGCTTCTCCCAGTATTCCATCTCGTCAAGCTGCACCGAGAAACGCGGGGTGATTGCACCGCAGCGGTTGATCTTTCCGGTAAGCTGGACCTTGAGCTGTCCGCCCCGTCCGTCATCCACAAATTCAAAGCCGCCGATATATCCGGCGTCCTGCATAATGCGGAGCATTGAACCGAGGAGTTTGCTAGCGGGCTCAATTGTGCATACCGATTTGCCGGTGTCACCGGCATTCTTTAAGGCGCACATCCCGTCTGCTATGGTATTTGTTCGTGTCATTTTCTGGTCCCTCCTCTAGCTCATCTTCTTAAAGCCAATCTTCTGGGCCCACTCGCGGAAGCACTGCCGGCAGAACATGATGTGGTACCTGCGTACAAGGCCCTGTTTGCGCCCGCACATCTTGCACTCGTTTGCACCGCGACCAAAGATCTTCTTTCTCTCTCCTGCCATTAGCGCACCTCCACCAGGTACTTCTCTTTGAGGAACGCAATGGCGTCCTCCTTGTTAACGCGCTGTCGGGCCGGGAGCTTTTTCTGTTCCATGCGCCTGCGCGTAATCCGGATACCTTTGCGTTCGAGGACGACGTTTACATCCATGCCAAAGATACCGATCTGGGGATCGTAGGACATGCCGGGGAAATCCGTGTGTTCCTCAACACCGAACGAGAGGTTCCCGCTCTTGTCGAACTGGCTCTCGAAAACGGTCTTGTTGAGGATGGCAACAGCAGTTGCGAAGAAATCCCGTGCCGGCTTTCCGCGAAGTGTTACCTTGCAGCCGATAGGCATGCCCTTCCTGACGGAGAAAGCAGGCTGGGTTTTCTTTGCGATGCTCCGGATAGGCGATTGACCGGTGATCTTCTTCATGATGTTCTCGGCTTTGACGAGCTTCTCTCCGCTCTCACCGACACCCATGTGAACGACAACCTTGTCAATGTAAACATCACGCATCGACGTCACTGTTCAATCCCCCACTTGGTAATTGCGGGTGTCGGTTTCCCGACCATGTAGATGTATGGCGTGATCGTGTCGAACTTTGTCCCGGTCGCTTCATCCTCGAGGATGATCTTGTTAGGGACGCTGCCGGGCATCTTGATGATGTCCACGATCCGGGCTACATTGCCCGAGTGTTTGCCGCCGATGATCATGGCCATATTGCCGACAGCAAACGGGAAGTGATCTACGATCTTGAACCGGGTTTCCGGTTCAAGGGAGAGAACAATCGAGTCTCCTGCTTTGTAGGTGTTGTCAGCGAGGAGGTTTGCCCCGTCCCGCATGTTCAGCTGGACCTTTCCGCCGGTGATGATCGTCTTGTTCTTTACTTTGCAGAGCCGGGTCTTTGCCGCTTCTGCATCGATCTCGATCGATACGTGACGACCGTTCTTGTCCCGGAGAATGCGGAAGTATTTCCCGATCTTGGGGAGGGCGATGATATCGAAGATTCCGATACCCATCTTGGGATCCCTGCATGCCCTGCCATTGATGATAACATCATTCTGGCCGAGAATCTGTTTGACTTCTTTTAAGTTGAGCGCGAATCCCATGTGGTCACGGAGCCAGACTGCAATCGGCATTGCGTTTGCATTGTGCGGCCCCGGCGCGGTCTTCGTGATGAACTTGGTGGTTTTCCGGGCAATGTGCCAGGAATCCGGCGCGTTCAGCCGCTTTAAGTGGTCTGACATTATTCGGCCTCCGATAATTTTGCTTCCCGGCGCTTGTCTTCCAGATTGAGCTTGGTAATCTGGACATTCGATGCATCAATCAGCCGCGGAACTTCAGTTCCATCGGCTTTTGTCGACGCTACACCGTGAACGATAAGTTTTGACTTCGTGGTGTTCACGCCATCGACAAGTCCTTCGTCACCGACGAAATCGCCACGCACAACCTTCACGGTGTCGCCCTTGACAACACGCAGGGTCTTTTTCTTGTATTTCTCTTTCAGTGCATCTGAAAGGGGTGCGTTGAGGTATTTTGTCGCCACGTGTGATGGTGCGTTATAGCGCGCCTTTCTCTGCTTTCTGGGCTGTGAGCTTTCAAGTCTTACCATGCTTCACACCTCACACAATGATAGTGGCCATGGAGCCGAGTTTCGGGAACCGCTCTGCCACTTCACGGGCGACCGGTCCTTTGATCTCGGTGCCCTTTGGCTCGTTCTTCTCATCAACGATAACGATTGCATTGTCGTCGAATGATACACGTACACCGTTTGGCCTGCGCATCTCTTTCTTCGCACGGATAACGACCGCACGCACGAGCTTGCGGCGCATATCGGGAGTGCCTTTCTGGACACTGACCGTAGCGATATCCCCAAGACCCAGCTTGGGCTGTCGGCGCCTGACACCGTGGTAGCCGAAGACCGAGATGATCTGCGCGGTCCTGGCACCGGTGTTGTCTGCGCACGCAAGCCTTGTTCCGGTTGCGAGTGAGCGCGGCGTCTTTGACTGCTTCGCCTTCATGGCTTCTGCACCTCAACGATTACAAACGTCGTGCTTTTCGAGAGCGGCCTGCACTCGGCTATCTTGACGACATCGCCAACCTTCGCCTGGATGCAGGGGGGGTTGTGGGCGTGAAGTTTCGAACTGCGCTTTTCATAACGCTTGTATTTGCGGACGTAGTGCAGGTAATTGCGTGCAACCACGGCCGTTCCCATCATTCGGTCGCTCACGACTTTGCCGGTGATCACCTGGCCGCGCACCGGTAAAGTGCCGTGAAACGGACAATTAACGTCTTTGCATTCCTTCTCAGGGGCGGGGACGTTTAATCCAATGTTAAGTGCCATTATGGTATCCTCTTCTTCTCATGCAGGTTGATTCTCTTTTCAGGAGCCAGTACCATTACCGATCCATCGATCTCGACAAGTTCGCCTCCGGAAAGATGCAGCCGGAACCGGCTGTGCATCTTGGGGATGCGCTTTACCCCTGCCTGTGTTTCAATTACAAACAGGTTCTTTGTTTCATCGATGATGCGACCGGAGATGCCCCGTTGAAGGGGGTTTGCAGCTCCCGATACCAGAACGTTCAGGCCGATAAGCTCGTGCCGGAGGACATTCTGGGAAGAGATCATGCAGTTCTCCTGCGGTTCTGCTCGGTGATTATCCGGGCAATGGTTCTCCTGAGCTCCCGGATGTGTCCCGGGTTTTCTGTCGCACCACCGGCACTGACTTTACCATAGTGCTGGACAAGCTCCATCCGGAGTTTTCCCATCTGTTCCTGCAGTTCTACATCAGAGAGCTGCTGGACATCGTGAGCCCTGAATATTGCCATTACTGTTCCTCCACGTAGGGAACATCATCAGGAAGAGCCGGTTCGTCGGAGTCTGCTTCTCCAATGCTGGTGACGGAGGCTTTGGGTGCAGGGCGCTTCTTCTCCTGTTCGATAACAGAGAAGTGGTCGGGCAGCTTTGCACCCGCTGGAACGAGCTTAACCTGAACCCCGATAACACCAAGCTTCTTGATTGCGACAGCGTAGCCCTTCTCGACAATCGTGTTGCTGGGTTCACCGCAGTGCTTGATGTATCCTTCGGTAAACTTCTGGGTCCTTGCGCGGGCACCGGTTAGCTTACCGGCGATTACAACTTCGCACCCGAGTGCTCCGGAGTCCATCACACGGCGAAGGATGCTCGATCCCGCCTTCCGGAAGTACCAGCCGCGTTCAAGGGCGTTTGCCAGCCGCTCTGCCATGATTTGTGCATTGAAACTGGGGTTTGAAACCTGCTGGACTTCGATCTGGGGGGACTCAACACCATAGTTTTGTGCAAGGTCGATCGTTAACTGGTGAACCAGCTTACCGCCTTTTCCAATCACAATACCGGGCTTTTCGGCAAAGATAGTGACCTGGGTCCCAAGGGGCGTCCGGGCGATATCCATACCGCCGTAGCCCGCGCGCTTGAGTTCCTTTGTGAGGTACTTCTCAACGCGTGCCTTGCGGACACCTTCAGAGATAAATTTCCTCTCGACTGCCATATTATGCCACTTCCCGAACGATGATTTCGAGGTTTACGGATTCACGGAGCTTGGGGGTCGCTCTTCCCATTGCGCGGGGGAAGAATGCTTTCTGCGCCCGGCCACGGTTTGCCGTTGCATGGATGATCTCAAGGTTCTCTGCATCAAGACCGATGTATTCGGCATTTTTCTTGACGGATTCAAGAACCTTGATGTACGCTTTCGATGCCTTGACGGGATACCGTCCTGCGTCCCAGTTGCCCGGCAGGCCGCGCTTGTGCGCGACATTGCGGTTGAATCGGCGGAAGGGGATTGCCTTCTTGAGGGCAACAACATCATTCAGGTACGCAATTGCGTCGTTCACGCGCTGGTGGCGGATGAATGTGGCAATCTCGATCGAATGCTTGGGCGACATGTTCAGCTCGTTGGCCTTGCCCTTTGCAATGTTGTCGCCTTTAATTTTGTTTGAATATTCAACTCGTGCCATTATTCATCACTTCAGCGGAACGTATTTGCTGCCTCTTGTTGCACCGATACCGGCGCTTCCATGAGAAACCCTCTTTCGAGTCAATGCAAATTCCCCGACGTAATGGAAGACGGACTCCGGCTGGAATTCAACTTTTGCAAACTCTTTGCCGGTATAGATCTCGATTGATTTCCCAATCATCACGGGCATGACAATCATGTCACGGAGATGCGTCCTGATCTTCTCGTCACCATCGCGAATCTTTGCAAGTAACGTCTCTTCACCGCGGGAGAAACCGCGTACGATTTTACGGCGGGCACGGGCAGGCATGAGAGGGAGAAGTTCACTTATACCCATTGCCTGCAGCTCGTCGATTTTATAGCCACGGTAGGTGAACTCTTCACGCCGTCTTGGCATTCTCTTCTGAGTCTTTTTAGGTGCTGCCATACCTTCACTTCCTGCTCTTTCCTGTCCTGCGCGCTGCTACGTGTCCAACGGTCCTTCCCGGGGAAGTACCACGGGCGATCGTCTTCGGGCGACCGGGGTGCTGGTGTCCACCGCCACCAAACGGGTGGTCGATAACGTTCATCGCGACACCACGGACGCGAGGCCAGTTCGATGCTGTGTTCGCCATCTTGTGGTACTTGTTCCCTGCTTTTACGAAGGGTTTCTCGACTCTGCCGCCACCTGCAACTATACCGATGGTTGCGCGACAGCGGTGGTTGAACCACTTGGTCTTGCCGCTCGGCATCCTGATTCCGACCCGGTCTTCGATCTTGTCAACGACGACAGCCTGTACGCCGGATGACCGGACAAACTTTCCACCATCGTTCGGGCGGGCTTCGATATTACAGATGTAGGTACCGGTCGGAATGTTCTGGAGGGTAAGCGTGTTACCATTCTTTACTTCCCCGACAGAGCCCCACATTACAGGCTCCCCGATACCTACTCCTTCTGTAACGAGCATGTAGACCTTCGCGCCGTCAGACAATTGGACGAGTGCGATTGGGGCGTTGCGTGCCGGGTCGTGTTCGATATCGATAACGATGCCGGTGATTGTCTGGGTGTCATCCCCGATGTGCTTGAGCGCAGCCTTGTACCGGTGAGACGGTGCCCGGTATGTCGGGCCTCCCCTGCCGCGGCTTTGTGTTGTGATTCGATGTCCCATTTTTCACACCTTACATAATGCCAAGCCGGCTCAGGATCTCCTCAGCGGCTTTGTCGTTCTCAAAGCTCACGATGGCCTTCTTCTCACCGTGCATGTTCATGATCGTGCGAACGCTCTTGACATTCTGTCCGAATGTCTTCTCGATATCGCGCTTTACCGTGTGTTTCGTAGCATCACGGCTGACGAGGAACTGGAGTTTGCTCTGGTTTTCCAGGAGGACCATTGCCTTTTCCGTAACAAACGGATATTTCAGGGTCATGTTATCTTCCCTCCAGCCGGGTGATTGCACTCTCGGTCCAGACGGTCAGGCGTCCTGCGAGCATGCCCGGGGCAAGGTGTTCGACATTCAGCTGGTCGACCGTTACCACGTCGACACCGGCAAGGTTGCCTGCTGCGCGCAGCGGGCTGTCGGAAGTGACAATCAGGAGGCTCTTTCGCTGCTTGAACCGGCGGCCACGCATTTTGCCACGGCCTGCACGGACCTTTCTGCTGTCCTTTGCCCGCCCGATATCGTGGAAGACACCTGCTGCGGTAAGTGCGGAAATAACGTCAATTGTCTTGTCAATCGACTCAAACTTGTCCTCAAGGACGACCGGGACCGATCCATCGAAGTTGTGACCGCGTCCCTTGATGAGCTCCGCATTGACACTCGCGGCAACTGCTGACCGGAATGCCTTCTGCTTCTCTTTCTGGTTGATCTCCTTGATCAATACCTTGGCAACTTTCGGGGGGTGGGCTTCACGACCGCCCTTTGCCTGGGGGACCTTTGCTGCGCGCGAACCGTTCCTGATACGGGGTACGTGTGAAGAACCGCGACCGCTTCCCCAGCCTACTGCAGAAGACCTGATACCGGCGTACGGATGAGAGCCGTGTACCTGACGGCGTGTGCTCTGCAGGGCCATGACTGCCTTCTTGATCAGATCGGGGCGGTACTCCTCGGAGAAGAGCTCGGGAAGTTCGATATCCTTTGCGATTCCGCCTTCAAGTGTTCTAACCTGTGCTTTCATCTCTGATCATCCCTGCTTGCTCTGGACGCTGACAAACTGGATTGCTGGCATCCTTACGACATGTTCTCCCTGGCGGATAGCGGGGCGGATACGGATAAGTCTCTTGACGGGGCCCGGGATCGAACCCTTGACAAGCATATACGGGCTCTTGAGAACACCGTAATGGAGGAATCCACCTGCGGGTGTGATCTCTCCAGCATTCTCACTGACCTTCAGGATACGCTTGTTGAATTCCGTGCGCTGCTGGAAGCCGAGCTGACCGATCTGGGGAACCTGCCACCGGATGTGGTGAGGGTTCCATGGTCCAAGGGTGCCGATGTGGCGTTCCTTGCCACCTACTGAGTGTTTGCGCTTGCGGAGTGCAATACCCCAGCGCTTGACTGCTCCCTGGGTTCCCTTTCCAGTAGTGATTGCCGTTATGTCTGCATACGCACCGGTCTGGATTACATTATTCAGGCTAATCGCCTTTCCAAGGAGACCGAGCGCAAACTCGTACTGCTTACCGATGTCAGCACCGCCAACTTTGATCTCCATAAGGTCGGGAACCTTCTTCGGAATTCCGGACATTGCAGCTGGCTGGGTATAAGTCACCGCATGAATCTCAGCAACAAGGCCTGCTTTCAGGGCATCGGAAAACTTCTTCTCAGCAGTTGCGCGGTCGTAGTCCTTCGGGAGGGTTATCCGGCGGCCGAGAACTGCATCGAGCTGGTCTGCCCAGATCTCGGTGAATGCGTGTTTCCCGTAGGTATCTTTTGAATAGGCACGAATGGCGGCAACTTTCATGGAAGGGATCTCGATTACGGTAACGGGGACCATGATCTCTTTACCCTCAGTCGGGCTGTCCTTGTGGTCATCCACCATGATAACGTGCGTCATACCTACCTTATATCCGGCAAACCCCTGCAAAACCGGTGCTCCTTCAGATGAGGGCCACGATTGATATTTCGGGATCGGACTCTTTGCACGCTTTCTGGGGCTGAATGCAAGAGAGCCACGGCGTGGTCTGTTTATTTTTGGCATGTGTTAATCAATCCTGATTTGCGTGTAGGTTATTCTCATTGCGACACGAATGTGAGATTAATCCGAGATTGTGTGATAACTTCGCTTGATTCTGAAGCCAACACGCGACAGGGCAAGAGACCGCGAATCGTAAGCGGAACGAGAATCCGTGGAAACGGATGTTCGAACCGGAGTATATTCGTGATAGTGCCCGTTTAGGAGATCGCGATGCAGATCATCGCCAATAAGCCGGTGTGCCCGGCATTACCTATCTCGCGAAAGAAGATCCTGATACTGACGCTTTCATGAATTATTATAACCCATGAAACATTATTATAACCCATGAAACGGGCTCGTTGCACGAACGTCGACCCATGCGTACTGATCAGACCCACTCTGTCAGCCCGTTGTGACGAATCACAACTCCTTCTCGGTATCCTTCCCCATATTCCAAGGAAGTTCACCAATCGAGGTCTACCCACGGCACAACAGTCAATCCTGTGTCTGGAGATACAATTACGCCGTATGCAGTGATCAGGAGAATGAAAATTTCTCCCATTTTTGGGGATCCTGCAGCAGATATCCTCATATCGGCTTCCTTAATTATTGCATAAAACAGGATATAAACATATGCCTGAAAAAAGAATTACAGTTTCTGGTACCATTGACAATCATTTAATTGCCGGGTTCCCATAACGATTGGATTCATCCGTCATTCAACTTATCCGAAATAGAGTTCGCCACGGTCAGTAATATAGACAATAACATCTTCGCACATGCACCGTGCCTTACAGCATTGCGGACGGGATTCTCTCAACCGGTTGATCAGAGAGATTGTATCATATTTTACTTTGATATTGATCTTTTCAGCTTCGCTGAAAATAATCCCCGGAACTTCGAATAGGTCAGTACCAGAAGGAATGGTCGTCAGCTGGGTCGCATCGAGCGTATAAAGAAATTCGAGGGTTTCTTTTGCCCGCCGGATATTCTCCATCGCACTTTTTTCGATAGTGCAGACATTGGCTTTGGATGTCGAGATGATATCCGCAATCTGTTGCTGGGTTAATCCCTGCTTACGGTACCGGAGGACCTCCATTTGTCTATCAGTGAGCAACCCGTCTTTCATAGTTAACACTTTTTTTATGCTGACTTAAACACTTTTCGTTAACTTTCTTAGGACCCGGTGCCGGAAAAATACCATGAATTATGGATCGGAACAGCGATCGAATTGGAGAATTTTTCGTAAATTACCGAGAGAAAATGCGTTTCAAAATGTTTATATGAATACCGGGTCATAATAACGTGTCATAAAAAATTTCGAGGTGAATTAGATGGTTGTTAAAGTAGGCGTTGCAAAATTAGGCAACATTGCAAGTGGTGTAATGGCCGAGCTCCTCCTTGATGAGAGAGCAGACCGTGAGGATATGCAGACATTCATGGCGACCAGCGGGACAAAACTCCAGCCGGAAGACATTGAACGCGTTGTATCCAACATGAAGGCGTGGAAACCCGATTTCTGTATCGTTGTTTCTCCAAACGGCGTTCTCCCCGGCCCAACCGGTGCCCGTGAGGAACTTGCAAAGGCAGGCATCCCGGTCATCATCATAACCGACGATGTAACTACCAAGAAGGAATGGGAAGAGGTCAAGGCAAGCAAGTTCGGCTACATTATCATGAAGGCAGACTCCATGATCGGTGCACGCCGCGAGTTCCTCGACCCCGTCGAGATGGCAGACTTCAACGGGAACCTCGTAAAGGTCCTTGCAGGCACCGGTGCATTCCGGAAACTCCATCTCGCAGTTGACAAGGTCATCGACCAGGTCAAGGCAGGAAAGAAGGGCGCAGATCTCGAACTCCCGAAGATTGTTATGACCACCGACAAGGCGGTCGATGGTGAATTCACCAACAACTACGCACTCGCGAAGGCACGTGCAGCCCATGAGATCGCCATGGCAGTCGCAGGACAGAACGTCAAGGGCTGCTTCATGACCAAGGAATGGGAGAAATACATCCCGATCGTTGCAAGCGCTCACGAAATGATGAAGGTTGCAGCAATCCTCTGTGACGAAGCGCGCGAAATCGAGAAGTCTGGCGACACCGTCCTCAGGAAGCCCCACAAGAAGGATGGCACCCTCGTCTCCAAGAACAAACTCGTTGCAAAATTCGAGTAAATTTTTTTATCCTTTTTTTACCATTCAGTTCTGTAACATATGTCCAGATCTTCTGGCAATGTCAGGATTACCGGTTCGAGGTGGAGCCGCTCCATGAATGCCGAATCACTCGTTGAAGAGGGATTCGGGTTGATCCGGGAGATAAGAGAGCAGAAACTGCAGAAACCGTTCTTCGCTCCGGGCTTATCAAAAAAAATTGACATGTTAAAAGCATGCGTACCAAGTTTCCGGTACAAGGAAAGGATCTCGAGGATTCCATCGGCAAGGAGTTCTACGTAAGATTCAATTTCATCAAGAGATGAGACAGGAAGAATTCCCCGTATCTCGCGCTCACCCACCGGTACCGCATGAGCGGACCAGATAATTTCATCACCAAAAAGATAGCGGTCCGATGCACGCTCCTCTTCACGCACCGCATCCCAGTATCCCTTGCCATGCACCTGGCGGTATTTGTTGCCTGCATGAATATACCTACTGACAATCTGTGACGGGCGGGCGTCAGAAAGTCCCTGCATATGTGGATGGACAAGACTTGCTCCGGCAGAGGGGAGGAAATTCCAGTTTATGCTGGCGTACCCTTCAACCATACGGAGTGCTTCAATCTGCCCGTTGAGCGCGTCAGTAAGCTGTTCCCTGCGGAATATTTCAACAAAATGCTCCCGGGTTATCACCGTGACCACATGACCTTCCCCAAATGGGAAAAGATTCGGGAATGTGACACTCTCGCCCCGTACGATCCGGCTCCCATCGGCAAAGGTAGGAGTCACGGAAAAAACCTGCTCCGGGCAAAATGGGCATCCGTCGGAGACATTGCTCACTCTGAGATCTTGATCAAGATGGCGGTTTAGGCGACCCGGACTGATCCTGCACCGGAGGCCGGTAAGATACTCTTCCCGATATTGCAAGAGTCCAGCAGAAGTAGTCAGTTCGATAACGGTAAACATATCGCTTCAGATTATATTCTCTGGCTCGGGACAGATATCCATTTGCACGATTTCAGTACTTCACTAATTTTTAGCCGAGGCTAATCAAAACCGGCAGATCTAAATAGGCAGCGGGCGCCGCATATGGCAAATAGACGACAATTCACCCGCCGAATAAAGAATGAGATCCGAGCAGAAGATTGTTCCGAAATAGCAGTGGATGCAATCAACCGGAATCTCACCATTTCCATCAACGGAACACTGAGACAAAAGACCCTTATCCAGTCACTTGTTGGGATGTCAGCAACCAAACTATCCGTGCATTCCATCAATAAGGCCGGAGAAAAAGTCCCGTGTGAAACGTCAGTCAGATACCATTTATCGAAGGTGGATTTAGAATCGCTTTTCGAAATACAATCAAAGATCCTCACCTATTCAAACGATCAGATCCTTGTTCCCGGAAAATCGTATCATTTTGCCAGAGATTTCACCGACGATCCTTATTATGGCGAAATTATCGAAGCGAACAAAGATTACGTCCTCAAGAGTAAAATGAAGAAATCAACAACCACATTTTACTCGTATGTTTCGCTCTCCATCACAACAAAAGGTCAACGGCAGACCCTTGCAGTTTTCCCGGTGAAGAAGGGTGTGTCAAAGGTCGAGTACATCCGGAAATTTTTGGCCATAATCCACAACGCAAAAGTGAACACCCAAGTACTCTGTCTTGATCGGGGATTTTACTCAAAAGATGTGTTCTCATTTCTCCAGAAGGAAAAGATCCCGCACATTGTTCCGGTGAGAAAACACGGCGAAGAACTCAAGAAAATACTCCGGGGAAATCATTCCCGGTATGCACAGTATACGATGATGGGAACTGGCGAACCTCTTTCTCTTACTCTGGCAATTGATGTCCAGTACCTTCTGGGAAGGAATAAGAAATACGGGAATGTGAACCTGGGTTACGTCGTGTATGGTATTAACTGGAAACCCCGTCGGATCTACCGGGTCTACAAGAACCGGTTTGCGATCGAGTCTTCGTACCGTATCCGGAATATCGTGAAAGCAAGGACATCCACAAGAAACGTTGTGATCCGGTACCTGCTGACGATAATCTCTTTCCTTCTCAAAAATATCTGGGTCTCTCTTCAATGGATGTTCTTCTCTAAGGTTCAACGAGGACCAAGAACCGTTGCTGAAGATTTGTTCCGTTTCGATTTCTTCCGGCTATTGGTCTGGGAAGGGATTCGGAAAAAACTCAAATTTGTCTCATTTGTTTCTGTTCTTCGACCGTTTGGTTGATCAGAGGTTGAGAGTATTGATGACTTGCCAAAATTCACGGAGGTAAATTTAGAGAAGTACTGGAACTTGTCAAAACCAAAGAAGAACTTGAAGACCGGGTCAAGGAGAGAACTGCTAATCTTATGTCAGCATATGCATCCCTGGCAGCAAGCGAACGATTGCTGGCAACGTCACAGGAAATCGCACATCTGGGAAGCTGGGAGTACGATATTATCAACAATAAGGACATCTGGTCTGATGAAACATACCGAATTTTTGGCGTCATGCCTCAGGAGTTCCCCGCGACCTATGAATTGTTTCTCCAGTTCGTGCATCCGGATGACCGTACTGCGGTCGAATCCTTATACGCTGGAGCTCTGCGAGAAGACAAGGATCATTACGAGGTCGAGCACCGGATCGTCCAAAAAAATACCGGCGAGATCCACATTGTCCATGAGAAATGTGATAATATACGCGATGAAAGCGGCCGGATTATCAAATCTATCGGCATGATGCACGATATCACCGATCGGAAGCGGATTGAAGACGAGTTGAGAAAAAAGAATGAGATCCTCATGGCTGCAAATGAAAAGATTATGGTTCAAGGAGAAGATCTCAGACGAAATAACGAAGAACTTATAATCCGGAAAGAAGAGCTCTCCAAAGCCCTCGAGGATAAAGAGGCACTTTTACAGGAGATCCATCACCGCGTAAAGAACAATTTGACGGCATTCATTTCCCTGCTCGACCTGGATGGTGCGCAGGATACTACGCCGGCCGGTATTGCAATCAAGACCGATCTGCAAAACCGTGCACGATCCATGGCTCTTATTCATGAAACGCTCTACCGAACGCGGAATTTTTCAGAAGTGGAAATGGATGTCTATTTTTCTACTCTTGTGAACCAGGTCGTTAATTCATACGGATCTATACGATCTCTGACGACGAAGGTAAATGCTAATAACATCAATCTTGATATTTCCCGAGCCACGCCACTTGGTCTGATAGTGAACGAGTTGGTTACGAACTCCCTGAAGTACGCATTCCCTCATTCCGCTAACCAAGATGATGTGCCTCCGACCATTTTTGTTTCGCTGGAGCACCAGGAAAATAATTACCATCTCACCGTGAAGGACAATGGAATCGGTCTTCCCGAAGGATTTAATCTTCCGAATACGAAGACCCTTGGCCTTAAACTAGTCCATTTCCTAGCAAAACATCAGCTCAGAGCGAACATAACAGCGAAAACTGATGGCGGGGCGGTCTTTACTCTGATTTTTAGCGATTCCGTCAAACCAACGAGAAAAGAATGAACCATTATTTCCATTCCCCATTTTGGAAACATTTCAGAGGATAACTAATAACCCCCATTCTTTCTAAGTGCCGTGAGAGAGAAACAGATCGAGCGAAATGAACAAAGCAAATAATCCTATAAGATCGGGCCAAATGACTGATTTTACCGCAACTAAGAGCCCCTACATAAACATATAACTGAAAAAATATTTTCACTTATCCCGATAATTATTGTAATACCGTTCGTATACTACTACAACTATATGGCGGTTTTGCTATGCTCATACGATTGTGGTATCCCGAATTGATTTTACACATATAACCATTTCTGCGCATAGTTCAGAATCCTCTCCGGGGGTAGACGGTACCAGAATGCGTTATAAGGCTCATCGTAATCGAGACTCATGTGAGGTTTGATGACATTGTGCCAGTGAACAATTTTATCGACAGAACCGAACTTCGCGATCCTTCGTTCGACTTCTCCGAAGAACCGTTCAATTTTGCCGTTCGTTTGAGGGTGTTTTATCCTGGGTGGGATGTGTTTGATGTTGTGATGAACAAGAAACTCTCCGAATTTATGATGGGCCTGTTCACGGTTCCGAGCTGAAACGAATTGTGTACCGTTGTCAGTAAGGATCTCGCGGGGCGTACCGTACATCTGGAATCCCTGATTCAGAACCGTGAGAGTGTTCTCGGTAGTTGGAGAATCGAATACCCCGTAGCAGGTGATGAGGCGGGATGAATCATCCATGAATGCGATCAGCCATTTCTTCGATCCATTAAATTCGAACTCTTTCCAGTCTCCCTGCCACATCGACATGGAATGAGTACGTTCGTACCGAACATATTTCCGTTGTTGCCGTTTTTTCATGTTGATCTCCACCAGACCGTGGTTCAACAATACCCGATAGATTCGATTATGCGGGATATGGATCCCGTGTGTTTCCTCAATCTTCTTCTCCAGATGGATTGGACCAATGTTGTTGGATTGATAGGTTTCGAGGATCAACTCTTCTGCTCGATCATCGATGGCTTGGGGCTTTCTTCCAGATTGCCTGAGTACCGGATATTCTCCCGATTCTCTGAACTGGTTGATGAGCTGATACACTCGTTGACGGGTAATCTGGAAATACCGGGCAATCTCAACAACGGGTTTCTCATTTACCCATTGCTGAATGATCCTCTGGATATCCCGATTCGATAATTTGCTCACATCGATATTTACATGTGATGTCAAATGATTTCGGGATAGGACAACCGGAATTGAGCCCTGAAAAGACAGTTCGCCAGAAAAGAGATATCTTAACGCTTACCGGGAAAAATCCGGGGCAAATTCCTCTGAAGGGTGGGCGGAATCATTCCGGTCCAGGTAAAATTTCGAGAGTTATTGAAAAATTTTTTACCGTATGGGTCAGGGCCCCGATACTGATTCTGTCAATATCGAATGCTGCATACGATTTGATAGTATTCTCATCGATTCCTCCGGAAAGTTCTATAACAAGACCCTCGCGAAGTCCTGCTGTTTTTAAGGCGTCAAGTGTTTCCGTCACTTGTCTGAAGTTCATATTGTCAAACATCAGAATATCTGCACCCTCACGTGCTGCCTGAAGAGCGGCTTCACGTGTCTCCACCTCGACTTCAATTTTTTTGTATGCTGACGCTTTTTTTGCCGCGCGGATTGCATCTTTCAAGGGAACCAGCGCCAGGTGGTTGTCCTTGATCAGGATTCCATCGCTCAGGCTGAACCGGTGGGGATCCCCGCCTCCGATAACAACCGCTTTTTTGTCGAAAATCCGGAATCCGGGACTGGTTTTTCTCGTCGCCGTAACCTTGCAACGTGGATTAACCGCAGCTACGATTCCGGATAATTTTCGAGTTTGTGTAGCAATACCGCTCATCCGCCCGATAATATTGAGAGCTGTTCTTTCGACAAGAAGGACCGATGAGGCCCTGCCACGTACTGAGAGAAGAATATCCCCGCTCGCAACAGTGTCGCCATCCCGGCAGAACAATGTCACACTGCACCCGAAGTAAGAGAAAAGTAAATCCGCCTCCACGAGACCGGCAACAACTCCTTCCTGTTCAGATCGTATGTGCGCTTCGCAGGTGCTCTCCGGAATAATTGCATCAGAAGTTACATCACCAAACGGCGTATCCTCATCAAGATAGGAGAGCAGAAGGTCCAATGGTTTCATGGTATCACCAGATGGTCCGATTATGTTCCAACTGCAATCGGATTGTCAAGATCGTCAAGCAGCGAGAGTATGGAAAGTGCCGCGAGATAACTTGTTGCCGGATTGTCCGGGCTTGGAACATTTGTAACCCGGATGTACGTCTCCCCGAAATCCCCGTCGATGAATAACTCATGCACGTTCCGATCCACTGCGGGATCCACCCACAGTTCAACATCTGTGTCTTTACCGGCAGCGAGACTCATCGCAACGGAAACGTTGACATTTTTCGGAAATGCCTTGATGCATTCATTTGCTTTCCCGCAGAAGATCATTTTTCGTTCTTTTGCCTCGATACCGAGGGACTCCGGGCTCTTGGTTGTCCTGAGCAATAATTTTTCGATGGGGGAGATCCTTCCGATCTTCAGATTATCGAGCCCGAAGATCGCTCCACTTGGAATGAAAATTTTTCTGCCCTGTTTTACTGCGATCTTCCGGGTTTCTTCCCGGAATTCCTGGTCAGCGAGCGCCCCGACGCTCATAATTACGAGATCTTTCCTTTTCGAGAGAACATCACCGGCAAATTTTTTTACTGCACTAATTGAGGCTGCTTCGACAACAATATCGATATCAGCAGCGATAAAATCCTCGAACCTCTCGTAGGCCCTCGCGTTTGAGACCGTTGCGATCTCTTTTGCCCGCTCGAAGACCTGGTCATAAACGGCTGAGATCGCAAAACTGCCTTTGTGCTGTGCAATGATATGCCCGATATTACCACAGCCGAGCAGCCCGATTCTCAACATGCTAAACAGATTATAGGTATCATAGGTTAAGTGTTGTGCTCGCAAAAGAAAAACTTCCAAAAACGTGCATTATATCGATCCGGGTACAACAGGTATGTTAGTTTACGATGCCTGAACCTTCGGCCCGTCACGAAAACACCCCGGCTGACAATTGGCAGGAGCAACTTACCTGTCGGCGTGTATATATCGAAACGTACGGATGCCGTTTCAATTTTGGGGATACCGCAAAACTTGTTGAAGTGCTAACAGCATCCGGAAGTACTCTTGTTGAATCCCCCGAAGAAGCGGACGCGGTCATTATCAATACATGCACGGTTGTCGGCCCGACAGAACGAAGAATGCTCAGGCGGCTTTCATTTTTTTGTGACCGGGATCTCTACGTAACCGGCTGCATGCCGGAGATCCAGCGCGCCGCGATTTTTTCCGTTTGCACCCCAACGATTATTCCCGCGGAAGAGATCCGTGAAGCCTACCGGGGTCTTGGGACTGCGAGCTGCAGTAGTTCCGGGATTGTCCAGCTCGCTACAGGATGTGCCGGACGGTGCACGTACTGTATTACCCGGGCCGCCCGGGGACGTCTGAAGAGCTTTGGTGCGGAGGAAATTCTTGGGCAGGTGCGTGCATCTGCACGCGGGGGGGTTCCGGAGATCCAGCTCACGGCGCAGGATGTGAGTTCGTGGGGGCGGGATACAAAAGAATCGTTCCCGGATCTGTTGCGATCGATTGGCAACAATGCCGGAGGGTCGATGGTCCGGGTCGGGATGATGAACCCGGCCACGATCCTGGGTATGCTCGATGAGCTTGTCGACTCCTTCAAAAGTGAGACCATCTTCAAATTCGCCCACATCCCTGTCCAGTCCGGATCGGATGAAATCCTTGCCCGGATGAAGAGAGGCTACGCGGCCGCAGATTTTGAGAGAATTGTTGGTGCGTTTCGAAAACGGTACCCGGGTTTCACTTTCGCAACCGACGTTATTGTCGGGTTTCCCGGGGAGACTGACGAGGATTTCTCGCAAACCCGCGAGCTTATCGAAAAGATCCGGCCGAATAAAGTCAACGTGACCAGGTATTCGAAGAGGCCGTTTACTGATGTTTTTTCCGATAACGATTTTCCCGACTCGGTTAAAAAAGATCGTTCCCGGGCATTGAACGCGATCGCTGAGAAAACCTATCGCACCGTAAACAAACCGCTCATCGGCACTATTATGCCGTTTATTGTTACCGAGAAGATCCGGGAGGGCTCTGTCATGGCCCGGTCACCCGGGTATATCGGAATCGTGCTCAATGAAAATCTTCCCCTCGGATTTCGTGGAGAGGCGGTGCTGAAAAAAGACCGTAAATATTTTTTTCTTGGCGAACAGGTTCAATAACTTTCGTATTCCGGTTTTTTTAGTGAACCTTCCGTCCAAACCGGAAACCGCGGATTTATTGCCATGAGTATCGACATTTCTTATCCTTGCTGCAATGCGGGAATTGGTGGAAACAATGGACGAGATCAAGGCAGGATTTGAGAAAATAATGCAGAAAATAAAAGATCTGCAGGAAAAGGAAGCGACCCTCTCGCAGGAGATCAGGGATAATGATGCAAAACTTCTGCGGAAGATGGCAGAAACGTCAAGACCGATCGTCAAATCGGTCGGTCTCAATATGCTGAAGATGGGAAAGCAGGATACCAAAGGAGAGATTTACGATCCTGCCTATTACCCCGCAAAGATGATTGTGCTTGGCAAGACCGAACCAGCTGCATTCCGGCCCGACAACCCGGCAAAAACGATTACCGATCTGTTCTGCGTTTTGTCGGAAGATGGGGATTTTTTTGAACTGATGTACAGCTTTGATGGTTTTCTCACCGATTCGTACCTCAACCCGATCGACCCGAAGAAAGCGATCGGTTCATACGGGTACGACATCATGTTCATGCTTTACCAGGCGATGCACGACTACCTGAAAGGTGAGGAGGCGCTGGTCGAATCCCTGGAAAAAGTGATAGGTTACGTCTTCGCGCGTCCTGTTTGATTTTTTTTCATTTGGTGCGGGAGAAATCCTTTAGTCCGTCATCTGAATGGACCGGCAGGATCGCGGGATCGCGAGATCTGCACATCCCGCCCGGTCTTCTTTTTAAAAACCCGCGACCCTTCCAAAAGTGTAAAAATTTTTAAAGGGGGTCCCCATGATCGAAATTTGGGAGGGGGTGAATGCCACTGGAAAACCGGATAAATCTACGGCGTGGATAAATTTTCTTCAGTCACAGATTGCAAAAATTGTAAAGTAATTACTGTATAATCCTGGAAATTACTTTACAAAATTTTTCGCGAACCCGGACCTGATTATTGTTTGGGCAAGATTCGGATGCCCGATTCCTGCCGGAATCATCGCAGGTTGCCGGATAATTCCGGCACATTGGGGAACTCGGAGAATCCGTACAAGTCCCTCCAAGTAAATTTTATGAAATCATCGATGTGCCAAAAGAAAAATAAGAAAAATGGGCCCGATGTGATTCGAACACATGACCTCCCGGTTATCAGCCGGGCGCACCACCGGGCTATGCTACGGGCCCAAAAGTTTGCCGTGGATTTACCCTAATAACTACTCCATCAGAGTTTTTATAGGTTGTGAATCCCCTTGCCGGAAAAGATCGTACAGATAGGGATATGTGCAGAAAAATCACGATATAAGTAAGGACTGGCATTATGGAACAACGATATCTCCTCGGGAATGAAGCGATCGCCCACGCGTGTGTAGAATCAGGTGTGGATTTTATCTCCGGGTATCCGGGAACGCCCTCTTCTGAAGTTATCGACACACTGCGTGTTCAGCCGGAACGATCCTATTACCTCGAATGGTCGGTAAATGAGAAAGTTGCGCTGGAGAATGCTCTCGCTGCCGCATGGTGCGGTATCCGCGCACTCTGCACGATGAAGCATGTCGGTCTCAATGTCGCAGCTGATCCCCTCATGACCAGTGCTTATACCGGTGTCACTGGTGGTCTTGTGATCCTGAGCGCGGATGATCCATTTGCCCACAGTTCCCAGAACGAGCAGGATACCCGGTGCTATGCTCACTTTGCGCGGGTACCCTGTCTCGATCCCGCGAGCGTGCAGGAAGCCCATGATATGATTCCGGCTGCGTTCGAACTTTCCGAGGAGTTCGGATTACCCGTGATCTTCCGGCCGACTACCCGCATCTGCCACTCAAAAGGCGATGTTGAACTCGGAGAGCCGGCAGCGAGCGCGAGAAAGGGTGAGTTCCACAAGGATCCGAAGCAGTATGTCGTCATCCCGGCCCACACCCGGATCCTGCATAAGATGCTGAACGAGAAACAACCTGCCATCAAGAAGCGACTCGTGACTCTCGGGTTGAACCGGTATGAAATCCACGGAAAGACCGCAATCATTGCAAGCGGTATCGGTGCATCGTACGTCCAGGAATTGCTGCCTTCCGATGTGTCATTCATGAAGATCGGGGCGTACCCGATTGATGAGGAATGGCTCGGGGAGTTTATCGGGAAACATGAGAAGATCCTCGTCATAGAAGAGCTCGCGCCCAAAGTCGAGGAGCGGGTGAGGCAGGTGGCAGGATGTATCCCGGTTTTTGGCAAGATAAATGGCTACGCTGCATATGAAGGAGAGTTGTCACCGCCTGCAGTGGCAGCAATTATGCAAAAGGCTGGTTTTTTACCGGCAAATCCTTTCGCACCCGGGGAGCCTGTTCCCAATCTTCCGCCGCGCCCCCCCATTCTCTGCGCCGGGTGCCTGCATCGTGGTGCTTTTTACGCGATTAAAAAAGTGTTTAAAGACGGGATCTACCCGAGTGATATCGGGTGCTACACCCTTGGTCTCCAGCTTGGCGTTGTCGATACAACGATCTGTATGGGTGCCTCAATAACCGTAGGGAGCGGGATCGCCCATTCCGGAGAGACGCGTGATGTTGTTTGTACAATTGGAGATTCGACGTTTCTTCACACCGGTGTTCAGGGCCTGATAAACGCCGTCTACAATGGTGCGAACATGACGGTAGTGATCCTGGATAACCGGATTACAGCTATGACCGGCCACCAGCCGAATCCGAATACCGGGATTACTGCATGCGGTGTTGAAACACCTCCACTTTCACTTGATGCGCTATGCCGTGCCTGTGGTGTAACATTCGTTGAGACTGTCGATCCGTACGATCTCACCGGTATGCTGAACGTTCTCCAGGATGCGAAGAAACGGAAAGGTGTGAAGGTTATCATCGCCAAACAGATGTGCGTCATCACCGCGCGTCGTATGGGTGTAAAACGCGGCAGGTATTCGATCGATAGCGAAGTATGTACCGGTTGCGGCACCTGCGTGAGATTCGGGTGTCCCGCCATCGAGTTCAGGAACGAACTGGCGGAGATCAATGAACTGTGCAGCGGGTGTGGGGTTTGTGAACAGCTCTGTCCTGTGGGTGCTATCGGGCGGGAGGGAAAGAAATGACCGGAAGTTTCGATATCCTCACGGTCGGTATTGGTGGGCAGGGAACGATCCTTGCTTCGAACATTCTCGGCGAGGCCTGTCTCATCGAAAAGAGGCATGTAAAAGGTGCCGAAACGCACGGTATGGCCCAGCGCGGTGGGTCGGTTGAAAGTCATATACGGATAGACGGATTGTATGGCCCACTGATTGCACCCGGGAATGCAGATCTCCTCATATCGTTCGATCTTCTGGAAGCTCTCCGGTACTCACAATATCTGAAAACCGGGGGACGCATGGTGGTCAATCGCCAGATGGTACTCCCTACCTCCGTGTTTACCCAGAAACTCGCAGCTCCTTCGGAAGACGAGATCATTGCTGCACTGAAAAAGTTTGATCTCTGCGTAATCGATGCCGATAAGATTGCTACCGAAGCGGGGAGTGCGCTCTCCCAGAATGTGGTGATGCTGGGTGCGGCGGCCCGATCCATGCCGCTCAAACCGGAGTCGCTCCTTGAGGCCATCAAGCGTCTTGTCCCGAAAAAGACCGTTGAAATTAATGCCAGGGCATTTGAGATGGGAAGGGAATTCGGAAGGACGTGCTGATGAACCGGCGGCTGGGTGCGCTCAGGCAGGATACACTTTATCATGGCGATGCCCTCACCCTCATGCCGGAGATTCCTGAAGGATCGATAGATCTCATTGTAACGGATCCGCCATTTGCCATCAATTTCAAAGCTCACCGGTTGAATTATAACAGGACCGACCGCAATGTTCTCGATGGGTACCGGGAAATCCCCGAAACTGAATACCGGGAGTTTACCACGCGCTGGATTACAGAGGCGACCCGGATACTTGCACCTGCCGGTAGCATGTACATTTTTTCCGGCTGGAACCGGCTTCGTGATATCCTCGAAGGAATTGACAATGCAGGTCTTACTACCATCAATCACCTGATCTGGAAGTACCAGTTCGGGGTCTATACCAAGAAAAAATATGTAACGAGCCACTATCACATCCTGTTCGTTGTAAAAGATCCAAAACACTACACGTTCAATAAAATGGACCATTATCCCGAGGACGTCTGGGTTATCCAGCGGGAGTACTGGAAAGGAAAGAAGAAGACACCGACAAAGCTTCCTTCCGAGATTGTCCGGAAGATCCTTCTTTATTCCAGCAATCCCGGCGATCTGGTCTTTGATCCGTTTTTTGGTTCAGGAACGGTACCGGTGACCGCCCGGAATGAAGGCAGACATTTCCTCGGGTTTGAGATAGTCCCTGATTATTTCTCTTTTGCACAAACTTCTCTTCAATCAGAATCCCGCTGATCGCATTTTACCCCGCATCCAATATTCCTGCGATTACATTGTGGCATCCGGGAGTTTTTTCTGTTCGCAAACGATCTGAAACGTTGTGTAGGTTTCACGTGATTGAGGTATTGTACAGAAAATATGGCAGTGAAAAAAAGTGATGACGGGAAAACTCCCGAGAACAAAATTGAAGTCACAAATCTTCTCAGAAGGAAACGCTGAGGGGGGGAATTGAACCCCCGAGGCACTTTCGCACCACAGGCTTTCCAGGCCTGCGCCCTACCGCTAGACTACCTCAGCAAAAAGTGTATCCCATCTATTTGTTGGGGATTTTTTTAATGCTATCTCTTTGTCCGGGTTTTTTATCCGGTTTTTCCGGCCCGCACGATTTTTTCCATCCCCGGGGATAGGTGCCTGCCGGGAGAAAGACTGTTGCAGGTGCAATCACAAATCCCGGAACACCGGGTTTGAACCCGGATGAAGGGATAAGCGCCTTCCCCAGGCAGACGAACTCTTTTTTCTGGGAAAGGACAGTCACGAGCTGCCCTTTCTGGAATTCGGTAGCACTGGCAATACCGACACCGGCAAGCTTCGCACCCCGGCAAACAGCATCGATCGCCGTGTCCCGGATTATCACGGTCGGGAGTTCGGGAACTGCACCATCGACCGAGAGGATCATGGAGGTGAGCGCGGAACGATCGCCTGCGGCGGCTGCCACGCATGCATCCTGCACATCATGCAGGGTGTGCATCGAGTCTTCACCGAATGATCCTGATCGTGTACGGCGCAATTCAATCATGTGCGCCCCGACACCGAGGACAAGTCCCATGTGATGGCAGAGTGATCGGACATATGTACCTGCATCACACTGCGCCCGGAAAAGGACCAGCCTTCCTTCTATACTAAGAATCTCCAGTTCCTGTATCGATCTAATCCGGAGATTCCGCTTTACCGCGCTCCTTCTCGGGGGTCGCTGATAGAGTCTTCCCGTGAATTCTGCAGAAACCTTTCTGATTCTCTCTGGATCAACATCGCCATGCAGTCTCATCAGGCACACATACTCCTTGTCGTGCTGGAGGAGCAGGGGGGCGAGCCGGACCGCATTGCCGAGCATGATAAGGAGAACCCCGGAGACTTGGGGGTCGAGCGTACCGGAATGCCCAATCCGGCACCCGAGCATCTTCCCTACCCACGCAGCTACCTGGTGACTCGAAGGGTCCCGGGGTTTGTCCAGAACAATGATTCCCGCGCCATTCCACAGATGAACCAGTCCGGCACTCTCTTCTCCTTCGGTCATGTTACGCACAAACCACCCGGTTGAGATAAGTGTTCATAGCTTTCAAGGTTCCTTCAAGGGATCCGTCACCAACAACCATCGGGTTCACGCCACATTTCCTCATGGCAGCTGCGGTAATTTCGCCGATCGCCATTACCAGAACATCCGGGTTGGGCGTCCAGACCGCTTTTGTGTACGACATTGCGCTGGTGAAAAGGATTGCATCCGCATCGCGGAGATCAAGGTGTTCTCCTGTAGGTATCAATCGATAGCACCGGAATTCCCGGGGGATCCCCCCCGCTGCTGTTATTCCATCGATCAGTGACGGATTTGGTACATCGGCCCGGGGAATTCCGATCCGTTTTCCGGATATCCATGTCCCAAGGTATGGGACAAAATCCCGCGAATAAAAACCGGGGAGTGTCTCGCACTCTATCGAATAGTTCTGAAGTTCCCGTGCGGTCTGGGGTCCGATTGCGATCACGCGCGGGTATCTCTTAAGGCGAGGTGCAATAATTTTGGCAGGTAATGCACTCGTAAAGAAGATACCGTCAAACTCCCCACAATCGGTGGCCGCAACAAATGCATCGACTGCGTCATCGTTCCGTTCAGATCGTAAAGGATGGACGCTGAAGCAGGTGTATCCGAATTGTGCACATCGGTCGCTATCGCTCTTCTCCTTTCCTGCGAGACGGGTGATTGCAATCTTCATTATCGATTCAAAACCTCGTGTACTATGTTGGTATACATTTCGGTTAATTTATGTTCATTCCTCCAGCATCACTTCTGAATGATAGAGATCCTGCTCGGTGTCGTTCTTGGTGTTATCCTGGGCACCGTAAGCGGGATCATTCCCGGGGTGCACGCTAACACGCTCGCGGCGGTTCTCCTGAGTCTTCAGGCCGTGCTTCTAGTGTATCTTGGACCGCTTGCCCTCGCGGGAACCATGTTTGCTGCACTCATCACCCATACCTTTGTCGATGCAATCCCGAGCACGTTCCTTGGCATCCCCGATGCCGACACCTCACTTGCTGTTCTTCCCGCTCATGCGCTCTGCCTTGAGGGGAACGGGGAAGAGGCAGTAAGGATAGCGGCGCTGGGGAGCGCGTGCGCGATGGTAATCGCTGTCCCCTTGTCTCTACTCTGTTTTTTTCTTCTCCCGGCACTACAACCATATTTTGACTGGTGGATAGGTATCCTGCTCCTTGCATCAATCGGCTATATGATCGTGACCTGCGAGGCACCCGGCTGGGCTCTGGCAGTTTTCATTGTTTCCGGCATTCTGGGTCTGTTCACGCTTCATTATGGATACTTCAGCTGGCATCTCCTTGAGGGAGAAAGTGCGATTCTCATGCCTCTTCTTACCGGACTTTTTGGTATTTCAGTACTTGTCACGGCTTCACGGGGTGTGTAACCGGCACAGAACTACCGGGGTATCCGGATGGAGGATACGACGGTAATCAAATGTTCGGCGATCGGTACCGCTGCCGGGGTTGCGGTGGGGTGGCTCCCGGGACTCTCTACGGCATCGGCAAATGGTGTCCTTGCATCCGTAATCGGTTACGATAAAGATCGCCGAGCTTATATTCTTGCGACCAATGCGGCAAACACAGCAAATGCATTCATCGGTCTTGCCGCGTTATTTGCGCTCTCCCGCATGCGAAACGGAGTTATGGCTGCGCTGTCGGAATTGCCCCTGCCCTCCATGAGTGAATTAACCGTAATTGGTGTTCTCGCAGCTTGCGCTGCATATATTGTAACCGTGTGGCTCTCACAGTCTGCTCATCACCTGAGTGGCCTTGATGGAAAACTCCTGAATTGTGCCGTACTTGTGTTTATCGTGGCTTTGTGTGCTGTTTTCACCGGCCCGTTCGGTATTCTGATTCTCATTCTGGCAACCGCAGTCGGACTTGTACCCTATCTCGTGAATATTCCCCGGATGTATTGCATGGGTGCGATTATGCTTCCGGTTATGTTGTACTCGTTTGGCCTCGCATTGGTTTGATGAACTGTTCAATCGTGTCAGCAACACACAAAGAAAGCGCACTGAAGATCTATGGTTTTATACAGGCAAACACCCCTTATTTCTCTACTATGCGGTCGTACTGGTTTGGAGATCTTGACGCGGGTTCCTGTACGCCGTTTTTTGGAGATCCTTTGGCTGTCGCTGACCGTATCAGCACAATTGCGATCAGTACTGATACTTTCGTCCCCCTTCAATGGGAGTGTGCGATTGAATGCGGATTATGTCGGGATCGAGCAGAGTACATTTCAAAACTCCGCGAGGTCTGCTTTGCTGCGGCCGAACGTGAAATACGGGGCATCTACGCAGGAAAGGACGCTGAGCTGCTCCAGATGGTGAGGATGCTTGATGAGATGGATACGGTTGTCAATCTTCTTTCTGAACGAGCCGCCGACTGGCACCAGATCCGTCATCCGACATTCTCGCGCAAATATCGCAAAATGCCTGCTCACATCCTTATCCGGAATATGAGTGAAAAAAGCCGGGGAGCTCTTGGCAGGGTCGCGAACCAGATCGAAAGCCTTTCGACAACACGGACCGATCTCGCAAAAGAGGTTTCCGGAAGAGCGAACCAGGTCATGCCGAATACCAGCGCATTGATCGGAGGTCTTGTCGCTGCCCGGCTCCTATCACAGGCAGGTGGACTTATTCAGCTCTCGCGGCTTCCCGCAAGTGCGATACAGGTAATCGGGGCAAGAACGGCACTGTTTGCTCACCTGAGATCGCATACACCACCCCCTAAACACGGGATTATCTTCCAGCACCGCAGGGTCCATAACGCACCAAAATCGGTAAGGGGCAGGGTTGCACGGGTTCTCGCGGGGAAGATTGCCATTGCAGCGAAGATCGATCTGTATCGGGGCATTGCGGCGCCGGAGTTTATTGCATCGGCACAGGAACAGATCGATGCGGCAGGAAAAGTGACGGAGGTGAAGGGATGATCTGGAAGGGTGATGTCCTTGTCTCGAATGGAGAAGGGGGGGTCTATAACGAGCGGATGCTTGGCGGCACGCGTGTCTGGGATCCCTACCGGAGTAAGCTTGCCGCCCTCTATTACATTGGTACGGGAATCGATCTCAACGCAAAAATGCGGGTGCTTTACCTTGGGGCGGCGAATGGTACAACCGTTTCACACGTCGCTGATTACACCGAGGTTGTGTATGCCGTGGAGTTTGCCCCGCGCCCTATGCAGGATCTCCTCGAAGTATCCCGCAGGAGAAAAAATATCGTGCCTATTATGGGTGATGCCTCGCGCCCGGAACGGTATGCGCCGCTCGTTGAATCGGTGGATTTGATCTACCAGGATGTGGCCCAACCGGACCAGGCTGCAATTGCGCTCAGGAACTGTATATTTCTCAAAGCTGGCGGTCGACTGATTCTCATGCTCAAGACGCGGAGTGTTGATGTGCGAAGAGATCCCGGGGAGGTATTCCGTGATACCCTTGCAGTCCTCACTGCGGCCGGTATGCACATCGAGGAAAGCACATGGCTTGTGCCCTATCATAACGATCACGCTGCGATTGTTTGCTCAAAAACCTGAAATGTGAGGTGAAATAGTTTGAGTAATGGTATCCGTTTCTTTACCGCCGGGCCACTCACCCTTGTGGTTCTGATTGTTCTTATCGGCCTTGCTTTTCTGATAGTTCCTCTGCTGTTCCTCGGATTGGTGGGAGCGGCGTTCACCAAACTGGGATTTTCGTGGATTACAGCACTTGCCGTTGTCCTCCTGATGCTGCTTGGCAGTATGGTCAATATTCCCGTCTACCGGATTAAACGCGATGTCGTCCGGGTTAGTCACAACGATGCCTTCTGTCAAGAGGGGTCTTTTCCAAGTCAGGTGTGGGAGACGCTTATATCGGTGAATTTTGGAGGAGCCATCCTCCCTGTCTGCATATCCCTCTATCTGCTCTACCAGGCAACTCTGGTTGTTGGGATATCTATATTATATCCGGTTGGACCAGGCATCCTGGCCGTTGTACTAATATCTGCAGTAACAACGCGCGTGTTGCCCGGAACCGGAATAAAAGTGTCTCTTGTTATTCCCGCGCTGGCTGCAATCCTTGTCGGCCTCCTTCTTTCGGGAGGCACTGGACTATCAGCTGCGGTAATTGCGTTCGTGAGCGGGGTGGTCGGAACGCTTCTTGGTGGGAATGTGGTTCACCTTCTCACGGTAAAAGACCTTGATGTTCCTGTTGTGAGCCTCGGAGGTGCGGGAACGTTTGGCTCGATTTTTATCTGCTGTATTCTTCCTGCCCTGATTGCATGAGGAATTTTGGAAACAATGGGGTGTGAGCCAGATATTTCCCCATGATAGTGAGAGTCTCGTGATAAATGAGGAAAGAAACCAAAAACAACGTAAAAAGAAAATAGCCCGGAGCAGATTCGAACTGCTGTCGGGGGATCCAGAGTCCCCCATGATTGACCGCTACACTACCGGGCTGTGTGCCTCATATTTTTTGCCGCTGTTGCCTAATTAAGGTGACGGAGAATCCTGTCAAATCCGTTTTGCCCGATCACATTTCTGGCACACTTTGCACACTTCTTTCACCGGCTGGATTCGCTCGCCTTTTTTGCAAAAGGGTTCGATGTCATGGACATCCCGGAAATAATATATGTGGGGTATCAGCGAGATGTGCGTGTACGTTCCGCAGGGAACACCGAGTTGATCTGCAATGGATTTCTGGAGCTGGACAAGCGCATACATATTTGCTCCCGCAGCGGTCAGCATATCATTGGAACGGAATAACACGCGCATACACAGTTTTCCCTCGCGCAGCACACATTGTACGAACTGAAGGCACGGACAATCATCGAGTTTCTCATCGATAACCGGATTCCAGGTAATGGCAATAGCCCGTCGGGTATTTGGGGAGGCTCTCAACTTGTCTATAATATAGGCAATCTGATTGACATGTACGGGTTCTCCGTCCGCAACCAACCGCTCTCCCCAGTCAAAAAGCCTGCCATGGTAATCATACTCAAAGGATGCGTGGGAGCCCTGTAAGAGATCTCGTGCATACTGTTCAACGAATCTCTGTTGAAATCGTGAATCAGGGCTGACGAGCGGTTCAGCGAGGGGCGTATCGATCTGCAGGGTGATTTCTTCGAATTCAATCGTGGCTTCGGCATCTTCAGTCTGGAGGACCCACCCTTTCTCCAGGATCATTTTTATGACCAGTTCATGGGCACGTCCGATACTTGGCGCCCGGATGATTCTCATAAACTGATTTTTGCCGGATGAGATTGTATATCTGTTGAAATGGTATGGGCAATTTTCAAATCCCCTTCTTATTTCAGCGTATGGGAAATTTGATGCTCTGAAGGTTTTAACCTGGATTTTAATAACCAAAATTTTGGGAATAAACGCAACCCTAAGCACGAAAAGATTTTAAATGCGCATCTTCGTACATTCATTTGTGGAATCTATGCGCGACACTTATACTGATCAAGTTGTTTGATAGTTTCACCGGTTTGTCAAACATGATCAGAATCACTGATTCAAAACCGGAAATTATCGCCCGAATATCAAATCTGGGGTCATATTGCGCTCAAAAATCCCTGTAAAACTGACCACAAAGGATATATTAGCTCTTTTACAAATATTTGTTTCATATTCCGTTTAATCGGAGTATGGGGCTCGTAGAATCGTTATTCGGCATTTGTCGAACGGTTTTCCGGCTTGAATTGTATGATGTAAACTTTGGAGGAAATGAAAGTATGACTAAGCGATTAACGATTGCACTGGTTGCACTCGCTCTGTTCGTTCTTGTTGCGGTAATGCCAGTATCGGCATACTATTACCCCGTAGCGCAGAACGTATCCCGGGGCGCAACCGTGTTTATTGGGGAGCAAAACCTCAACATGACCTTTGCTCTCTCAGCAGCACAAGCAGCTTCTGGATTACCAGCAACCGCTACTACCGTTGGCTGGTGGGCATCGGCAGCTGTTGTGACCACAACACCCCCGTCGAAGACACTCGACCTTACCGGCCGGGCCACCTCGTTTACTGTAGCATCTTCCGACTTTGTTGGATATACCGGTAACTGGTATATGGTCAACACGTCCGGATTTGGTGCAGCGTGCATTTTCACCGCCGCTGATCCCTCTATGGATGTCAGGATCTGGGACTTTACCCAGGGTAGTGATGTAACCGGCAAGTCGATCACCCAGGGCGAAAAGCTCGGGTTCCGCATTGACACTGCAATGGTTTCCGTCTTCAACGGAAAGCGTGCACCCATCAACAATGCGATCGGCAACGTCCAGTCAACGACTGCATCTGGAACATCCTTAACCACCGGTACCTACGCATCTGCAGATGGGTACATTGATATCAAGGTGAAGACGGACTCCGGAAACGCCCTGAACGCTCTCTACAACCAGTCAGCACCCGTCGGGCAGACAAATCGCCTTACTGCACTGAACGTAACTGCTGCGAACTACTTCTGGGGCGTAGCACCCGGTACCGCAGCGGTCGGCACCGGCAAGGCCTATGATGGATGGGCAACCAGCGCAACTGATGGAACCGGTCAGCTCGCCTACCCCGCAGGTACGTACACTGTCTGGACCGAGTCCCTGCTTAACGGCATGAAGGACAACTACCAGAATGGTGGAGCAGACTACACAACAAAGACCGTCTCGCAGACCTACACCATTACCCTTGTCTCCGACACGGTAAAGATCGAAGCAAACAAGGATACTGTTGTCCGCAGCAAGCCTTTCTCGGTAACCATTACCGGAAGACCCAACACATACTACAATGTCTGGGTCAAGGGAACCAGCACCATGAAGGGTGGCTACGATGACCAGCCCCCGCAGTTCCAGTCCAACCAGGCAGGAACCAGCATCGGCAATGCAGTAACCGGAGTCTATTCATTCCAGAACGGCGGTCTGATTTCTGCTGATGTCTGTGATGCCTCAGCCATGGTTCCTGTACCAGCCCTGAACCCGTTCTATGCGAATGTTACAACCAGCGCTTCAGGTACCAGGACTGTTGGATTCATTACCACCAACTGGACCAAGGCACAGAAGTACACGATCCGTGTAGAGCAGAACTTCTCCGGCTCGATCAAGAGCGACGAAGTCGATGTCAACATCCAGAAGGGTGCAGTCACTGTCGTTGCAGCTGGCGACCAGAGCTACTACCTTGGAGAGGAAGTCAAGTTCTCAGGAACTAACACCGAAACTCAGACAACGTACCTCTTCATCATCGGACCGAACCTCAACCAGTACGGTGCCCAGATCCAGAGTCTGGACCCAAGAAACAACCAGGTAACAGACGGATCCGCATCCACCTTCCAGTCCGCAGGTGTCCTCGGTGACAACACCTGGTCCTGGAAGTGGGGAACTTCGAACGTAGCACTCGATGCAGGCACCTACACGGTCTATGCAGTCAGCGGCCCACGTGACGCCCAGTCGGGACACCTTGCTAATGTAGCATACGGCACAGTTTCAATCATCATCAAGAAGCCGTTCGTATCAGCAACCGCATCGCAGTCCACCGTAGCACAGGGTGACAACGTATTCATTACCGGAACCGCAGAAGGACAGCCCTCACAGGGTGTTGCGATCTGGATCCTTGGTAAGAACAAGGCAGTCCGGGCCACCCAGTCTGTGAATTCGGATGCATCCTTCTCGTATGAGGTTAAGAAGGCAGATACAACCGGCCTCGCAGCTGGTCAGTACTTCGTTGTCGTTCAGCACCCGATGCAGAACAACCAGTTTGATGTCTACCTGAACGGTAACTTTGTCTACAACCGCATGCTCGGTAACACAACTGCCGGCGGTACAAAGGTCTTTGCATTGTTAGGTGCAGGCAGCCTCCAGGGATCTGACGCAGCAGAAGCACTCGTTCAGGCAATCAACAGCCCGAATGTCGACGATACCTACACGAAGCTCCAGTTCCTCGTTGAAGTCCCGGTTATCCGTGTTGACCCGATTGCAGACAAGCACGTTGGCGACAAGTTCACCATCACTGCAACGACCAACCTCGCGGTTAACGATGACGTCCTCGTCACTGTCTACTCATCATCATTCAAGCCGACTGACAAGAGCCAGAGCGGCGAGTTCAGCGGCGCAACCGGCACCGTAAAAGTCACGAAGGGAACCAGTGGACTGAACGCGATCTCCTTCGATGTTGACTCGTCAACATTCAAGCCTGACGAGTACCTCGTCACCGAGAGCGCAGTTCTCCAGACTGCAACCGGCACCGCACTGTTCAATGTTCTCGAGCCTGTGGTAACACAATCGGTTACCCCGACCGCTCCAGTAACTGGTGTAGTGACCTCCGTTGTAACCACCGTCCCAACCACAGTTGTAACAACCGTTGTCCCGACGACCACCAAGTCGCCCGGATACGGTGCACTGATTGCGTTGATCGGCCTTGGTGCAGTTGCATTCATCATCGTGCGCAGGCACTGAACTAAAATCTAAAAATCTTTTTTTTTATTGCAATACTGCACATTACCAAATCCTTAAAGGAAATCTGATTGTTTTCCTGATCTTCTCTGTTCTATCAGAAAAATAAGAAAAGATAATTTATCGATCGTCCTCTCTATACATTGATATACATCCGGGTGGATGCATCCATTCTGGAGGGCGAAACCGTCTTGAAATTCACCGCAAAATTATTGGATATCGCATCACGAGGTGTTCTTCTCAACCGCGCTGATGCCCGAAGTATCGGGGTACTTGATGGCGATCGAGTCCAGATAATCAATCCGAAAAATCGGACAGCAGTTGCAGCATTTGTTGATACGACTTCCACGATTGCTCGTCAGGGAACGATTGGAATTTACCAGAACACCAACACTCGTCTCAATATCGAAGATGGAGCCGATGTTGATGTTCGTGAAGCGGAGAGGCCTGTATCTTTGGATTTTATTAAAAAGAAGATGGATGGCATCAAGCTCTCCAAGGATGAGACGTTAGCGATTGTCAGAGATATTGTAAGTGACGACATATCCGCGGCTGAGTTGACTGCATTCATCACGGCTTCGTACGTAAATCCTCTTGACATGGATGAGATTGAGCATCTGACCCGGGCAATGGTCCAAACCGGTGAACAAATCAAATTCGCGTCTCATCCGATTGTTGACAAACATTCAATCGGTGGGGTCCCGGGAAACAAAATCACGTTGCTTGTTGTCCCTATTATTGCCGCAAGTGGTTTAAAAATCCCAAAAACAAGCTCCCGCGCAATTACAGGAGCCGGAGGGACTGCGGATTTAATGGAAGTTCTTGCATTTGTTGAATTCTCTGCAAATGAAGTCCAGGAGATGACCGATAAAGTTGGCGCTGCAATTGTCTGGGGTGGTGCGACAAACATTGCACCCGCAGATGACAAAATTATCATTCAGGAGTACCCGTTCAAAATTGATGCCCGGGGGCAGATGCTTGCAAGCGTTATGGCAAAAAAATTTGCCGTTGGGGCAAATCTTGTTGTTATCGATATCCCCGTCGGCCAGCATACAAAAGTTGCAAACCTTCAGGAAGGGAGAAAACTTGCCCGCGACTTCATCGAACTTGGCGAAAGGCTGGATATGAAAGTTGAATGTGCTTTAACTTACGGTGACATACCGGTTGGGCACAGCATAGGTCCAAAACTTGAGGTTATTGAAGCGCTCAGGGTTCTCGAAGGTGCAACAGAACCCAACTCGTTCATTCAGAAAAGTGTCGCACTGGCAGGGATTGCTCTTGAAATGTCCGGTAAAGCCCCCCGCGGATCGGGTGCTGCAATTGCACAGGATCTCTTAACAAGTGGGAAAGCCCTGAAGAAATTCCTGCAGATTGTCGAGATTCAGGGTGGGGATCCAAAGGTTAAATCGACGGATATTGTTCCCGGAGAACACCAGTTCGTAGTAAATGCTCCTGCTTCCGGATATGTAATCGAGATGAACAACAAGTCTCTGATCTCGCTCGCCCGAACAGCCGGTGCACCTCATGACCGGGGTGCGGGTATTTTGCTCCACGCGAAGAAAGGAAAACTGGTCAAGACCGGCGAACCGCTGTTTACGATCTTTGCCGAGAGAAGCTGGCGTCTTCAGAAAGCAATTGAAGAAGGCAGAAGACTTATGCCCGTCGTTGTAGAAGGAATGTTACTGGATCGGATAACAGAGATTTGAACCGATGCGCTCAAATATGAGCAGGTGGCGATATTTTATCATGTTTGAGAAAAAATTTCGTTTCCTTCTTGCCCTGCTCACCCTGGTACTCCTCTGCAGTGCTGCACAGGCAACGAACCTGCAGATCACGGTGCAGGACAGTCTCGATAATTCAACCGTCTCTCATGCAACAATATTTGTTGATGGGTCCAACCAGGGCCGTACCAACAATCTTGGACAGTTCTTCATTACTCATTCCGGGTTAAATGATATTGATCTCCGGGTAACCGATACCGGGTATGATGACTGGGAGAAGATGGTCAGTAAAAATACGACCACGGTTCTTGTTAATCTGACCCGGAAAAGCCTTACATTAAAAGTTGACCTTTTTGATTCAGACACCTTAAGTCCGGTTTCAAATGCTAACATTACAATTACTGCTGATAACACTACCCAGACTAAGGTGACTGATGCAACGGGATCGGCAACATTCGGCGTGATCGCAGAGACCCTTTATTCTGCAAGCATCACTGCACCGAACTATCAGCCCCGAAGTACAACTATCGATATGGGGGCCGAAAACCAGGAAATTCAGTACTGGTTACTCTCCGGAAGCCGGTTCTCTGTTATAATTAAGGATAAAGATACGGGCATACCAGTTTCGAATGCCGAAGTCAGGGTTGATTCAGTTCTTCTCGGAAAAACGGATGAGCGTGGAATTTTGATCACTCCTCTAACCCGGGGTAAAATTTACACCATTGAGATAAAGAAGGATGGATACAAGACCTATACCGAGACCCGGCAGATTTTGCAAGGTGAGGCACTCTATTCCGTTTCGATCTCCAAAGCTGCTGTTGGGGCATTTATTTATGTCACCGATGAAAATAAGGCTCCCCTGAATGGTGCAGATATTTACGTTAACGGCACACTATCCGGCAATACAAATGAGTACGGAAGACTGAATTTTCAGAACCTCGTTTCGGGAACGTACGCGATTGAAGTCAGAAAGAATGGTTATGTAACCGTTAGCCGTCCGATCTCTGTAGTGACCCAGGGTCAGGATTATGTATTCCAGATGCCGCTTCAGAATGCGGCACTGACAATTTTTGTTCAGGACAAAGATCAAAAGATAATTTCGAATGCAACAATTGTCATAAACGGACAATATGCCGGTGTGACGGATGATCACGGACAATTCCTGACGAATGTGAAATTGAATACCGTGTATAATATCTCATCAACAAAGGAGAATTACCTGTCAGCATCAGCACAGAGCCAGGTGATTCAGGGGAATTCAACCGGCACGGTAACCCTCACGATGGAGAAAAACCTGGATTGGGGATTTATTGGAATGATCGCAATCGGTGCGATAGCGGTATTGGTATTGTTTGCCGTGATCCGAATGTTTGGCGGCCAAAAGAAGCGCCACGTCACAAGACGGCATGAAATCTAGATCAACCTTTTTTGATCGATTAATAATGAATTAAAAGTCCAGAATGGACGGACCCAGCGGGAATCGAACCCGCGTCCTTGGGTTCGAAGCCCAAGAGGATATCCTCTACCCCATGGATCCTTCTCAACTTGTTTACATCAAAAGTTATTAAGTATTTTCTACTGATAAACTACTGAATGATTCTTTCTGCCCCCGAAATTAAACGCCGTCTTAATCAAAATCCGGAGAAAGGAGGTCTTGTTATTATCCCCTATGAATCCGGGTGCCAGCAACCTGCGTCATATGATCTCCGGGCCGCAGAATCCATGACCCTTCAGCGGGGTGTTGTATCCCTTGTCCCAAGCATTGAATGGGTCGAACTTCCTGCAGATATTGCCGGGACCCTGATGTGTAGATCCTCTTTTGGAAGAAGGGGTGTACTTCTCGGTGCCGGATTTGTGGACCCGGGTTTTCGTGGGAATCTTACCCTTTGCCTCACGAATACCGGGAAAGAGGATATTACGGTGAAAGAAGGCGACCGCATTGTCCAGATGATACTTCACGAAGTATTGAATGGAAAGGAATGTTATTCGGGCCGCTATCAGGATAGTAAAGGAGCTGTGGAGGTTAAGTCACGATGATCCGGACCGAACGAAAATATGTGGAATTGCTACGGATTTTAAAGGAGCACAAGGATCCGATGGGTGCAAAACGATTGTCCGAGCTTATGGCAGAACGGGGTTTTGTCTTAAGCGATCGTGCAGTCCAGTATTACCTGAGCTATCTTGATTCGATGGGATTTACCGAAAAAATTGGCAATCTTGGGAGGGTACTGACACCTATTGGGTTTGATGAGACTGATAATGCTCTTGTTGATGACCGGATCGGATTCATCATTTCGAAGCTTGAAAGGCTGGCGTACCGCAGCACATTTGATCCGACAACCAGCACTGGCGATGTCGCATACAATCTTTCCATTGTTCCTGAAAAATATGCCGAAAAAACGAAATTCGTTTATGATGAAGTAGCAAAATCCGGATGTGGTTTTTTTAATTCATACCGGATCGTTGACAAGGATTCCCGTGTTCCATCCGGGTCGGTTGGGTTTATTACCGTATGCAGTATATCGATGGATGGTGTATTCCAGAGAAATGGGATCCCGGTTAAAATGGCTTTTGGCGGGAGACTCGATATTGACAAGGGAACTCCGCGGCGATTCAGCGATCTTATTGGCTACCGGGGAACGACAATCGATCCTCTTGAATTGTTTATTTCTTCAGGTCTGACCTCGATCTCAAATTATACCCGGTCAAAGACCGGTATCGTTCTGGCAAATATTCGCGAGGTACCTTCCAGTGCTCAGGAACAGGTGAAAGAAACGATTCGCCTGATGAATTCGTGTGGTTTTGTGTTCCCTGTAACGATGGGGGACCAGGTGTTTAACCTTCAGAATAATCCCTTCCGCTTGTCGATTGTAGCTTTTAGTGGCATGAACTATATCGGGAGTGCGGTTGAAAATGGTATAGAAATAAAGACTGAGATCGGAGCGGGAAACATTCCCTTTTCAAAACTGATGGAAACGAACTGATCAATCTTCGGGTTGATCACGTTTGGTTAATTTTCTCTCCGACTTCTTTTGTGATCCTTTAAACTTTATAGCGTCTTCATCCGGGGAGATTTCGTGTTGAGGTTTTTTTCCGGTACCGGTTTTCGGTTTGAGATGGGTAAGAATAATTGAGGAGTCCCGGGGGTCAGGGACAGCAGATATTCGAACCCCTTTTCCTCCGAAAATGTCATCATTTGCCTTTTTTATCGGTTTCCTGATACTAATATCTCCTGAATGTGCCCCTGAGTCTTCAGACTGTAAAGCGTCAGGTGCGAAAGTTTTCGTATTCCGATCAGAATCCCTGGTATCCGTAACATTCATTTCCCGAAATTCGGCTGCATGTTCGGTATCTTTTTTCTTCCGGGCAACGATCACTACCTTTTTTTCCGATTCGGCTGTTGAAGATCTTTCTGGAACAGTCCCTGAATCTTCATTCGTTTTCTGCATGGCTGGTGTTTTATGGTGAGAGTCAGGTGTGATCGGGGATTCAACCCGGCTTCTCGCAATGGTGGAGGAAATTTTCTGTCTGTTACCTGATATTACGAGCATTCTCTGTCGCTGTAATTCCCGTTCAATTCTCTGGCGTTCGATATCATTCGTTCTTTTCACCTCAGCCTGAGGAAGCTTACGTCCTGTTCCTGGTGTTTTGGGTTCCGTCTGGCGGTGATTCTCGTGAGCCGTGACTATCCTTTTTGTCTGCGATGGTGCATCCGGTAATGAAACCTGAAGATTTTTAACCGGCTGGTTGCGGCTTACAGAAATTTCCTGACTCTGTACAGGATGAACGTTCTCCGTTTTTAGGATCGGCCGGTCGTATATGCTTGTATAGGGGAAACTTTTGGTTGCGGTTGTTTCCGGTTTGAGGGCAGGATGCATGATACCGGCAACCCTTTCCACCTCATGGGTCTTACTGTCATCATCATCTGAAAAGGAGCCATAATCGATGGGTTCACGAGAATTTTCATAAACAATTGGTGTCTGCCTTACCTGGTCGGGAATACGGGTTTTCCGGATTTGGGTTGTATCTTCAGTACGAGGCTTTGACGAAATGATGATCATCTCATCTTTGTCCGTTTCCCTGACAAGGGGTGTTGAGAAATTAATTGTCCGGGTCTCTATTTGGGTTTCATGCCTGAGATCTTCGGCAAACTTGTCGGATGACAATAACCCGCCCTGCTGACGAGATTTATACTGGGCCTGAATCTCTTTCAGTTCAGTTATCCGGGGAATATTTTCCATCCCTGAGAGCATGACGATGATGGCGACATTCTTGGTATTCATCACCGGGTAGTCTCCGGATCGTGTTTCAAGTCCTGCGATGCTCCTGTCGATCCATTTCCGCACGGTCATGAAACCCTTCATCGATAACTCATGGGATGGACCGGCAACGAGCACAAGAGCCTTATGGGCGCTTGTCATGTCACAGGGTATCGAGACCTCATGATAGATTGCCTGCTTTGCAAGTTCAACAATACGGGCAGCCTTCTTCTTCTGCTCTTCACTTGAAATCCCGGCAGGTTTGAACCGGGAGAGGAAACTCAATGGGTCTGATGTGAGACGTTCAACCGCATAGCCGATGGTAATAAATCCCATCCCTTTCATGGTGTTGATTACTTCACCGGAGTCAAGAACAACTTCAGCGAGATCTATCCCCCCATCGGCTCTGAATTCTCCGGCTCGTAAAATCAGACTGATCCTTCGTACTATTGCATCATTCAGAAGGATATATGTTGCAAGGACCGGTGAGACCGGCTCCTCATCTTTTTTTAGTCCTATCTTCTCGGCAAATCCTCCCTCCTTCTTCAGCAAATGTGCCTTCTCCGCTTTGATCTTTTTGTACCAGGTCTCGTTATCGAAAAGAATAATCCCGTCGAGAAGCGGCTGTAAGGCATCGATATCGTCTGCAGCTTTACTGGATTTTCTTGCTCCTTCGGCAAGGCAGGGAAGAGTAACAAGGCCGAATATCGGTTCTACCACTGTTGAACGAAGTCCTGTGATAAGGTTGGGGAGAACATCTGACATACTTCCCCCGAGACCACAACAGACAAAAATTGCATCATTCTCGCCAGATTCAAAATTCTGAACCTTTGAGACAATTTCCCCAATGTCAATTGTTGCAGTCTGCTCGTTATTGCCGAACTTATCCGGCATTCCAGTTTCTATCGAGGAAAAAGAGATCCTGGATTTCTCGGGGAGTCCTTTCAATTGCGCCAAGCTTGTTTCATCCACATCAACTGCAAGAGCTTGAACACATGCAACTTTGCTGCTGCGCCGGTCCGTCGCGTACAAGCGATCGACAATCTTGCAGCCTGCACCTCCGAGTCCAATTGCTAAAATCCGCATGAATCTATCCTTATAAAAATTATGTCGAACTTTCCGGCTTTAAAGAGTACTATTACTCTCCCGGTATTCAATATCTTATAGGATTAACATCATATTGAGAAAAAAAATTTTGCACGTTACAACTACCTGCCAATTAAGTAAGTGATAACAACACCAGTACTTCTCTAAATTTACCTCCGTGAATTTTGGCAAGTCATCAATACTCTCAACCTCTGATCAACCAAACGGTCGAAGAACAGAAACAAATGAGACAAATTTGAGTTTTTTCCGAATCCCTTCCCAGACCAATAGCCGGAAGAAATCGAAACGGAACAAATCTTCAGCAACGGTTCTTGGTCCTCGTTGAACCTTAGAGAAGAACATCCATTGAAGAGAGACCCAGATATTTTTGAGAAGGAAAGAGATTATCGTCAGCAGGTACCGGATCACAACGTTTCTTGTGGATGTCCTTGCTTTCACGATATTCCGGATACGGTACGAAGACTCGATCGCAAACCGGTTCTTGTAGACCCGGTAGATCCGACGGGGTTTCCAGTTAATACCATACACGACGTAACCCAGGTTCACATTCCCGTATTTCTTATTCCTTCCCAGAAGGTACTGGACATCAATTGCCAGAGTAAGAGAAAGAGGTTCGCCAGTTTCCCATCATCGTATACTGTGCATACCGGGAATGATTTCCCCGGAGTATTTTCTTGAGTTCTTCGCCGTGTTTTCTCACCGGAACAATGTGCGGGATCTTTTCCTTCTGGAGAAATGAGAAACACATCTTTTGAGTAAAATCCCCGATCAAGACAGAGTACTTGGGTGTTCACTTTTGCGTTGTGGATTATGGCCAAAAAATTTCCGGATGTACTCGACCTTTGACACACCCTTCTTCACCGGGAAAACTGCAAGGGTCTGCCGTTGACCTTTTGTTGTTATGTAGAGCGAAACATACGAGTAAAATGTGGTTGTTGATTTCTTCATTTTACTCTTGAGGACGTAATCTTTGTTCGCTTCGATAATTTCGCCATAATAAGGATCGTCGGTGAAATCTATGGCAAAATGATACGATTTTCCGGGAACAAGGATCTGATCGTTTGAATGGGTGAGGATCTTTGATTGTATTTCGAAAAGGCGATTCTAAATCCACCTTCGATAAATGGTATCTGACTGACGTTTCACACGGGACTTTTTCTACAGCCTTATTGATGGAATGCACGGATAGTTTGGTTGCTGACATCCCAACAAGTGACTGGATAAGGGTCTTTTGTCTCAGTGTTCCGTTGATGGAAATGGTGAGATTCCGGTTGATTGCATCCACTGCTATTTCGGAACAATCTTCTGCTCGGATCTCATTCTTTATTCGGCGGGTGAATTGTCGTCTATTTGCCATATGCGGCGCCCGCTGCCTATTTAGATCTGCCGGTTTTGATTAGCCTCGGCTAAAAATTAGTGAAGTACTGAACACACCATCTTTTTACCAGACTTACGGCTCCGAGAAAACCTTCCTGCGTTGGCCCCGGTTTCTGCATGGATTGTAATTGATTTTTCCCAATAAACGATAAATCGGTCGTTTTAATTGAAATTTCTGTAAAGAAGGCAGCATAAAATGATAATTTATTTAAACGCGTATACGGTAATACTCAATGAGGTGAACATACCTTGACATATGGAATTGAATTTGTACCAGGAAATGTCAACGTAAAGCAAGTTGTTAACTTCTGTAAACTTGCTGAATCCAAAGACATTGATTTTGCATGGATCACCAACCACTACAACAACCGTCACTGCTACCCCACCCTTGCCGCTATCGCGCAGGCAACCACGACCCTTAAGATGGGCCCGGGTATCATGAACGCCTTCACCGACACTCCCGCTGCAATGGCATCCTTTGCCTGCACGCTCAACGAGATCTCTGACGGACGTGCGGTTCTCGGTATCGGACCCGGCGACCTCTCGACACTCCCGAAGCTCGCAATCAACCCGGAAAAGCCGGTCGGCCGCCTCGAGGAAGCAGTTGTGCAGATCCGTAAGCTCTGTGCCGGAGAGGAAGTCAAGAAGTCAGGAATGAACTTTTTCGACTACGACGGTGCAAAGCTCACTGGTGTTACCCTCCCCGGAAAGAAGGGTATCCCGATGTACATCGGCGCTCAGGGCCCCAAGGTACTCGACCTCGCCGGAAGAATCGGTGACGGTGCACTCATCAACGCATCCAACCCCAAGGACTTCGCTATTGCGATCCCGATCATCAAGGCAGCCTGCGACAAGGTCGGCAAGAAGAACTTCGATGTCGGTGCATACACCGCAATGTCGATCGACCAGAGCGAGAAGAAGGCGCGCAATGCAGCCAAGATCGTAGCGGCATTCATCGCTGCCGGCTCACCGCCAGACCTCCTCACCCGCCACGGCCTCGACCTCAACAATGTTGCAAAGATCAAGGCAGCCCTCGGCAAGTTCGACTTCAAGACCGTTGGAGAGCTTGTCGGCGACAAAGAGATTGATGCATTCACCATTGCCGGAACCCCCGAGATGGTCAAGCAGAAGTGCGCAGACCTGACGAAGGCCGGCGTCACCCAGATCATCTTCGGATCGCCACTTGGCCCCGATATGACCAACTCCATCCGCCTCCTCGGCAAGTACGTTGTATAAGTATCGGAACAAACCCTGGTACCGGGATTCTGCACATCAGGCAGATAATGCCCGGATCCCGGGCAATTATTTTTTAAGGATTCGATAGTGAAGATCCCTTTCCGTACAAATCAATTGTTTTCGTTTTGACTACAAGGGAGCCGATAGCGAATCGGTGAAAATAACTTAATACTTCACGTTTTGGGCCAGATTTCATAATTGTGGTATCCCGAATTGATTTTACACATATAACCATTTCTGCGCATAGTTCAGAATCCTCTCCGGGGGTAGACGGTACCAGAATGCGTTATAAGGCTCATCGTAATCGAGACTCAGTACTTCACTAATTTTTAGCCGAGGCTAATCAAAACCGGCAGATCTAAATAGGCAGCGGGCGCCGCATATGGCAAATAGACGACAATTCACCCGCCGAATAAAGAATGAGATCCGAGCAGAAGATTGTTCCGAAATAGCAGTGGATGCAATCAACCGGAATCTCACCATTTCCATCAACGGAACACTGAGACAAAAGACCCTTATCCAGTCACTTGTTGGGATGTCAGCAACCAAACTATCCGTGCATTCCATCAATAAGGCTGTAGAAAAAGTCCCGTGTGAAACGTCAGTCAGATACCATTTATCGAAGGTGGATTTAGAATCGCTTTTCGAAATACAATCAAAGATCCTCACCTATTCAAACGATCAGATCCTTGTTCCCGGAAAATCGTATCATTTTGCCATAGATTTCACCGACGATCCTTATTATGGCGAAATTATCGAAGCGAACAAAGATTACGTCCTCAAGAGTAAAATGAAGAAATCAACAACCACATTTTACTCGTATGTTTCGCTCTCCATCACAACAAAAGGTCAACGGCAGACCCTTGCAGTTTTCCCGGTGAAGAAGGGTGTGTCAAAGGTCGAGTACATCCGGAAATTTTTGGCCATAATCCACAACGCAAAAGTGAACACCCAAGTACTCTGTCTTGATCGGGGATTTTACTCAAAAGATGTGTTCTCATTTCTCCAGAAGGAAAAGATCCCGCACATTGTTCCGGTGAGAAAACACGGCGAAGAACTCAAGAAAATACTCCGGGGAAATCATTCCCGGTATGCACAGTATACGATGATGGGAACTGGCGAACCTCTTTCTCTTACTCTGGCAATTGATGTCCAGTACCTTCTGGGAAGGAATAAGAAATACGGGAATGTGAACCTGGGTTACGTCGTGTATGGTATTAACTGGAAACCCCGTCGGATCTACCGGGTCTACAAGAACCGGTTTGCGATCGAGTCTTCGTACCGTATCCGGAATATCGTGAAAGCAAGGACATCCACAAGAAACGTTGTGATCCGGTACCTGCTGACGATAATCTCTTTCCTTCTCAAAAATATCTGGGTCTCTCTTCAATGGATGTTCTTCTCTAAGGTTCAACGAGGACCAAGAACCGTTGCTGAAGATTTGTTCCGTTTCGATTTCTTCCGGCTATTGGTCTGGGAAGGGATTCGGAAAAAACTCAAATTTGTCTCATTTGTTTCTGTTCTTCGACCGTTTGGTTGATCAGAGGTTGAGAGTATTGATGACTTGCCAAAATTCACGGAGGTAAATTTAGAGAAGTACTGAAACCGATAAAAAACCAAAAGGGCCGGAAAATTTTAGAGGATCTCTTCCAGGATTTCGGCTGCGTCGTTTACGAACTTGTCGCACTTTTTCCGGAAGAGATCTTTTTCTTTTGCAACCGCAAATTCGATCGGGTCCGAGAGGTCATGACCGATCAGGTTTGTACAGTTGTGCGCATGGTTGCGGCGCAGGAATTCGGTCATGAATTCTTTTGTGACCGCGTAGGTTTTCTCCTTAGCCGCGATGTCATCCGCCCGGGTCCGGCCGTATTTCATGCCAATGACCATGAGCGCACCGGTCACAGCCCCGCACGTGTTGCCGGTATGGGCCATCCCGCCACCGAAAGCGCAGGATATTTTGAGCGCTTCCTCCCGGTCGATCCCAAAATCTTCCGCAAACGCAGAAACGACTGCCTGTGAACAGGAAAAACCGTCCCGGAATGCTGCGACTGCATCGTCTGCGCGTGTAAGGGTCATACTACACAGCTTTTGTGTGGGAGGAGAAAAAAAATTATTGATCGATAAGGGACTTGTACGTTCCCGGTCCCGGGGGACACCCCTTACATCTTCGACTGGTCGCGGGTCTTGTTCGCGCCGCCGGGAATATGTTTTCCCTGGGGCCCGAGCCCGAGCATGGGATCACGCGGCTTCCATTTCTTCCGGTCGCCTGATTCCTGTTCCGGTTCCTCCGGTTTTGCAGCAAGGAAGCACTCGACCGGATCCTTCTTTCCTACACATCTCTGGTCCTTGAAATCCTCACAATCCTCGCAGCTCGGTACCTGGGTCGGGAGGAGCGACGGGAAATGATTCTTCCAGAGCGTGGGATCGATCTTCCCCTGCTCCAGGAACCTCTGGATGTGTCGCGCCGTATATTTCATGATCAGTACTATGCCCAGATTCGCTTTTATGATCTTCTTTGGATGCAGCTGATGTTTTTTACCGCCCGCCGGATACCTGCACCCGCACCGGTTTTTCGCAAGGCCGGGTGAACCTAGTCGGTATGCTGAATGAGATGGAAGACCATGGCAAACCCGTACAGGATCTGGATCGTAACGAGAAAGGCAAGCGCGTATCCAGCGAACAGGTGAATCTTCCGGATCCCGAGCCGGTTCCTGACAAGAAGGCTCGGGGTTACCTGCACGAGGGCGAGCGCAGCGATCGCAAGACCGATGATCCCATGGTTGGACGCAAGCACCGGATCATCGCCGTTCCGGAGAACTAATACTATGCCAAGGAGGAATGCCCCGACCATCAGGATCGCAAAGGCAACGCTTGCAGCCCGGTGGATTTTGAAAAGTTCCGGGATCTTAAACCGGGTGATCCTCCCACCCAGGATGGCACCGGTAAAAATTACCACGCCGAGCAGAACAAGACCTGCAAGTGATGTGACGGCATGTCCGATCCAGGTGGAACGCGCTCCGTAGGTTATCGCGACACTGGTAAGTGCGATGATAATGCCTGCCACAATAAGCACATAGACGAGTTCTACGTTTCTCCGGCCCTTTTCCCGGTCAGGTGCCTGTGGTTCCATAATTCATCACCCGGTTATGTGAGACTCTTCTTCCCTCTCCAGCCGGATTATAAAAAATTTTGGTCGGGGGCAGGTGCGGTTCATGATTTGTTTATGATTTGTTTTCCCTGCAAAACCTGAGCAGGCCCGGAACAATGGGAGCCAAAATTTTGCTGCGGGACTGCGAGAGGGTTTTTGCATCCGGCCCGCGAATGAGGATGTACGAGATAAGCCGGGCACCTGGCCCGGGGAAACTGCCATGACATTCCGGTTTGCACGAAGGCTCGACTCTGTCCCGCCATCATTCCTCGATGAACTCTTCAGGGTCTCTTCTGATCCCTCGATCATCTCGTTTGCCGGGGGTCTCCCATCATCAGCGCTGATCGATCTCGAAGGGATCCGTGACGCGACCGTCTCGGTGATGGACGAAGAGGGACGAACGGCCCTCCAGTATTCGACAACCGATGGCTACCTCCCCCTCCGGGAATATATCGCGGACCGATACCGGACGCGACTAAAAATTCCGGTAAGCCCGGATGAGATCCAGATCGTCAACGGGTCGCAGCAATGCCTCGATCTCTTCGGGAAGATCTTCCTCAACCCGGGCGACCGGGTCGGGATCGAACGCCCGGGATACCTTGGGGCAGTCGAGGCATTTTCCCTGTACGAGCCGGTCATTGGATCCGTACCGCTTGAAGAAGATGGGCCGGAACTTGATGCCTTCCGCAGGTTCGTGCAGGAAAAATCCCCGAAATTTTTCTACGGCATTCCCAATGCGCAGAACCCTTCGGGCCGGACGTATTCGCAGGAGAAACGCAAGGCAATTGCGGAGATCCTGGCCGGGACTGACACGGTATTTTACGAAGATGATGCGTTTGGTGAGCTCTTTTTTGACCGTAAGAGGCGGCTTCCGGTCAAGCGGTACCTGCCGGATCAGGCGGTGATATCGGGATCGTTCTCCAAGATCATCGCGCCGGGGATGCGGATCGGGTGGATCTTCGCGCCAAAAGAGATCCTCACGCGCTTCAACATTGCAAAACAGGCAGCAGATCTCCACTCGAATTTCCTCTGCCAGAAGATCATGCACCGGTATCTCACCACGCACGATCTCGACCGGCACATTGCTTCAATTGTTGAGGTCTACGGCAGGAAATGCCGGCTGATGCAGGATCTTTTCGACGATCTTTTGCCGGAACTCCCGCACACCCGGCCGGAAGGGGGTATGTTCATGATGGCAACACTTCCACCCGGAATTCTTTCATCCGATGTTTTCCGGGAAGGTGTAAAACAAAAAGTTGCCGTGCTCCCCGGAACCCCGTTCTATGTTGATGGCGGGGGAGACGATTCGATCCGGCTGAACTTCTCATCCCCATCTGAAGAACAGATTACAGAAGGGATGCACCGGCTCTCCCGCGTGATCCGGTTGTTTGCCCGGACATAAAACCGCGCCATATATAGGAAGGCTCAACAAATTCATTTTTTAGAGGAATACTATGCAGAGAAAATACCTGATCGTACTGCTCGTGCTCGCGCTCTGCGTGTTTGGCACTGCCGGGGCGAGCCAGATCATCGGGGGCGTCACCCCCCCGGAGACCTTCGTGACGCCGCCCGAGACCACGACCGTCCCGCCGACAACCACACACACGACTACGGTCCCACCGACTACGATTGTCACGACTCAACCGACATTTATTACTCCGGAGACGACCATCACGATAACGCTCGTCACGATAGCGCCCGGTGGCGGAAAAGGATGGATCGATGTGTATAGTAATGTCGATGGCGCAACGGTGTACTTCGACGGCACACCGGAAGGAACCACTGCGGGAGGCATCCTCTCGGTAGCAGTCGCGGTTGCAGGTACACCGGTACGGCAGATTACTGTCTCGAAGTCCGGCTACAATTCGTGGCAGGGCCCCCTCTCCCGTATGCCGGCAGAAGGCGAACATGTGCAGGTCTATGCGACCTTGAACCCCATACCGACCCAGACAACCGTCTCGCCGGTCCAGACCGGATCCATCTATGCCCAGTCTTCACCGGCCGGCGCAGCGATCTACCTGAACGGGAACTTCAAAGGGTACGCGTCCCTCACGATCCCCGATCTCGCACCCGGGTCGTACTCGATCAAGGCGGTGCTGAACGGGTACACGCCGGACGTCCAGACTGTGCACGTGTACGCGGGTTCGACTACGCCCTACTACCCAAGCCTCCAGCCGTCACCCCCGCCCCCACGCCAGACCGGCACGGTCACGGTGACCTCACAACCGGGCGCAGCATTCATCTATGTTGACGGGAATTACCAGGGGAAAGCACCGCTTACTACCACTCAGTACACCGGGAGCCATTCGTTCCGGCTCTCACTCTCCGGGTACAATGATTACACGCAGACCCTGTACGTCAACGCCGGTACAAACCAGCAGCTTAACGCGATCCTGACACCGGCGGTCTACGGGACCGTGGCGGTAACTTCGATGCCAGGAGCCTCAGTCTCGATGGACAATGACCCGCAGGGAACGATCCCGTCATCGGGAACAATGACCATTTACAATGTCGCAAACGGAAATCGTCTCTTCAAGGTCAGCGCAAGAGGGTACAACGACTGGCTCAACAGCATCTATGTCCAGCCAAACACCCTGACTTCATTCACCGCGACCCTCGTACCGGTAGGCCCGAGCCCCACGCAGGCGCCGCCAACAGGAAGCATCAATGTTGTCTCAGCCCCGGCAGGCGCTGAGTTGTATGTTGACAACCTCTTCCGCGGGTACACGCCCATGGTTCTTGGCGATCTCTCCCCGGGCCAGCACACGATCCTGCTGAAATATACCGGATATGTTGACTACACAGGAACAGCGACCGTGAATTCCGGGCAGACAACCCCACTCTCGATCGCGATGATGCCTGCCCCCACACCTACGCCAAAATCAGGGCTGTCCATTGCGGCAACTGCGGGGCGATTGCAATCATTGCAGGAATTGTTGTCTGTGCAAGGAGGCGTGAATAATGACGGGTACATGTTCTTTTACAAAACTTATTGTATGCGGTCTTCTGGCTGTCGTGATAATTTCCGCGCTCACGGCATTTGCCTATTCCAGTGAAGATGCGGCACTCAGGAGCGTCTCGGAGATTGGCCTTGAGTCCACCGCGGGTGTCATGGCTGCCGAGCTCAACGCAAGCGACATTGAAGCTCTCAAACCCGGGGACGAGATGTCGCCCCGGTACCTGGCGGTTGCAAACCATCTCAAAACGATGCGGAGCATGAATGACATCATCCTCAACGCATATATCCTGAAGGTAAACCCTGACGGGACAATTACGTTCCTGGTGGACGATCTGTACCCTGAGGACCCGCAAGGGTCCGCAAAGATCGGCGAAATTTCTACTGCACCGGACCGGGCAGACATCATCAGCGCTCTCTCTGGCCCGACCACATCAAAACAGCCGTACACGACAAAGTACGGATCGTTCATGACCGCTTACGCACCGATCGACGATTCGGCAGCCGGGTCGAACGGCAATACCTACGCGATCCTCGCGATTGATATATCGGCAAAGAATTACGTTGACGCGACATCGAAAGGCCTGCTCATCATCCTGACCGGAATTGTTTCGATCATCATCGCGCTGGGTGCGATTATCGGTCTCGGCCTCAAACTCCGGAGAGCAGAAGAGGCTTGTCAACCGCGTAAATAATTCACCGGATCCATTCAACACGTTTTTATTTTTTGACGAACTTTCCAGTAGATATGTCTGTGAGAAATCTTCTCATCATTACCTGTATTGCGATCATGCTGATCTTCTCTGCCGGGTGTACACAGCAGAGCCCGGCGGGTACGACAAACGGTGCCGGGACACAGGCTCCGACACCAGCAGTATCTTCTGCAACAATAATGACTGCGTCTTCCCCCGCTGCGACGGTAAAGCCGGTATCTGCGACACCTGCCGGTTCCCCGCAACAGGTCCGGCTCGAAACCAGTATGGGTAATATCACCCTCGCGCTCGATCCTGATATGCCGATAACCACGGGTAACTTCGTGAAACTGGTCAACTCCGGGTATTACAACGGGGTCATATTCCACCGGGTCATTGATGGTTTCATGATCCAGGGCGGGGATCCGACCGGTACCGGTGGCGGGGGCCCGGGCTATACGATTCCCGATGAGTTTACCAGGAACAATAAAAATAACCGCGGGACCATCTCTATGGCAAATGCCGGCCCGAACACCGGGGGTTCACAGTTCTTCATCAACCTTGTCAACAACAACTACCTGGATACCAAACACCCGGTCTTCGGGAAAGTTGTCGGGGGAATGGATGTCGTGGATGCGATCGGTAAGGTTGCCACCGGGCCGGGAAACCGGCCTATCCAGAACGTCACGATCATAAAAGCGGAAGTCGTGTAATTTTTTTTTTCGTTTTCTTTCTTTTTTTCCTTTTTTTTCCCTTTTTCTCTTTTCTTTTCCCATTTTTTTGTGGGATTTCCGGAGACCCCGGGTCTTGTGCCGGGGTGAGATTTTGTGTCCGGATCCCGGATAAAAACCGGAACAACCGGATGATTACACACAAAAGTGAAACGTGATGAAAGACCATTAGACCGGTGATATATCATGACGGAACAGAAACTGGTCAGGCTCGAGACGAACATGGGAAATATTACCATCGCACTCGATCCCGATATGCCAATTACCGCCGGCAACTTTGAGACGCTCGTGAAGAAGGGCTACTATGACGGCGTAATCTTCCACCGGATCATCGCGGGATTCATGCTCCAGGGAGGTGACCCGACCGGCACCGGTATGGGCGGTCCCGGCTATGTGATCAAGGACGAGTTCACGAAGAACAACCGGAACGACCGCGGGACGATCTCGATGGCAAACGCCGGCCCGAACACCGGGGGCTCGCAGTTCTTCATCAACCTTGTTAACAACAACTTCCTTGACGGAAAACATCCGGTCTTTGGCAAAGTTGTCGAAGGCATGGACGTGGTGGACAAGATCGGCAAGGTAAAGACCGGCCATGCTGACAAGCCCCTCCAGAACGTGACCATTCTCCACGCGGTCATGGTCTGAAATTTTTTTTTGTTCTTCTGTTTTTATTGTGCCGGTATTTCGGGATACCGCATGGATCGTTCCCGTTGTGCCGCTCTTTTAAAAATGTACCTGGCTCTCCGGAATAAATCCGGCTACCCGGTGATTACTCTGCCTTTTTCGGGTAAAGGCCAGCGACGAAACTGGCGATCGCTCCGGAAGAACTCGTACGATCGATCGCGTTAACAGGCTGGATAGCGGCACCGGTAAATTCCTGCCGGATCTCATCGGCATAGCTGGGCGTCCGCTCCCCCTTGTTCAGGAGGATGATGAAAGGGATGCCGGAACTTAAGAGGGTTGCATACAAGTGCCGGGAGAAATCGTCAAGCGGTGTCGAGGCATCGATGAGGAGGAGAGCCCCGTCCATGCCCCGGGCCACGATTTCCCTAGCGAACTCGAACCGTTCCTGCCCCGGGGTTCCGAAGAGATAGACCTGCCTTCCGGAAGATTCGAACTTGCCGAAGTCCAGGGCAACCGTTGTCGTCCCACCGGCACAGTCTGCTTCGACATGCTTTGACCCGGGATCGAGCGTCCGGATAAGCGTGGTCTTTCCCGCTCCGAATGCACCGAAGACGACGATCTTGTACCTGCAGCTGCCGGCCATTACTGTACCATGATCGTAAAAGAGACTAATCGTTTCGGTTTTATCGCGCGAAAAAGTATGCAAAAATTATGGGAAAAAGGGATGGGAAAAATAGGACGATGGGGAAATCTTATACCGCGAGGTAATCGTTCGGCTGGGGCATCTGTTCCTTTAAGCCCTTGCGCTTACGGATACTGGTCACGACTTCCTTGACAAGGTTGTTGGGCACAAGCTCAAAACCGCCGAACTCGGTGTTCCACATCGCACGGCCTTCGGTTGCGGACCGTATGTCACCGGCAAACCCGAAGAGCTCGGCAACCGGTGCCTTGCCGTGGACGGAGATGGTGTCTCCCTCGCTCTGCATATCGAAGACCTGACCGCGCCGGCCCTGGATCTGGGAGGTTGCTGCACCCATCTGGTCCATCGGGACGGTGATCTGGATCTTCTGGACCGGCTCGAGGAGTGAGTCACCGGCAAGGAGCATGCCGCCCTTGATAGCGCCACGGACCGCGGGGATGACCTGTGCGGGCCCACGGTGAATCGCATCCTCGTGGAGCTTGACATCGGTGAGGACCATCTTGAGGTTCTGGACCGGCTCATCTGCGAGCGGGCCACCGGCAAGTGCCTCGTGGATACCCTCGATAACCAGTTCCATCGTCTCGTTGAGGTACTGGATACCCTTGGTCGCATCGATGAGCATGTTCGTGCCCTTGATATCCTTGACGCTCTTTGCCTCGTCCTTGTCCATGCCGGCCTTGATGAGGATGTCACGGCGCTCGAGTGCCATCTGGTTCATCGAGACCTCGCCGGCCTTGATGAGGTCTACGATCTCGTCCGGCAGGGTTGAGAGGGTGAAGTAGAACCGGTTGTGGCGGTTCGGGGACTTTCCTTCGACATTCTCAACTTTACCGGTAACGGTCTCACGGTATACCACGATGGGCGGGGAGGTGATGATCTCGACACCCTTGTCGCGCTTGATACGGCCGGTGATGATCTCCAGGTGGAGTTCTCCCATACCGGCGATAAGGTGCTCACCGGTCTCCTCGTTGATGGAGATACTGAGCGTCGGGTCCTCCTTTGCAACCTGCCGGAGAACTTCGACAAGTTTTGGCAGGTCCTTCATGTTCTTTGCCTCGACGGCAACGGTCATGACAGGTTCGGAATAGTGCTTGAGGGACTCAAACGGCGTGACTTCCATCAGGGAGCTGACGGTCGAGCCGACAATCGCATCCTTGAGACCGGTGACCGCTGCGATGTTACCGGCAACGATCTCTTCGACTTCAACCCTCTTCGGGCCCATGAAGATACCAACCTGCTGGAGACGGTTCTCTTTCTTCGCGGTCCCCATAACATACAGGACATCGCCTCTCTTGAGGCTGCCGGAGAAGAGGCGACCGGTGGCTACTTCACCTGCATGGGGGTCGAACGAGATATCGGTAACCATCATTGCTACCGGGCCCTTCGCGTCGCATTCGAGCATGGCCTTGCCTTCCTTCGTTGCCTTGTCACCGTGCCAGATGACATTGACACGCCGGGGCTGTGCCTCGAGCGGGTTTGGCAGCTTGTTGACTACCATGTCCAGGAGAACATCCGAGAGCGGGCTGTTCTTCGCGAGGTACTTCATATCACCTGCACGGCACTTGTCGTACACGATCTTAAAGGAGATTCCGCTCTTCTTCATGAACGGGACAGAGACTGCCCAGTTGTAGAGTGCGGACCCGAAGGCAACGGTACCGGCGCCGGCGTCGAGTTTCCAGCCGTTGTTGTAGGCTTCCTCGTTCATGCCCTTGATGAGCTTGTTGACCTTGTCGATAACCTTGCCGAGCCGGATCTGCATCTCCATGTCATCGACTTTCAGCTCGTTGATGAGCCGGTCGACCTTGTTGATGAAGAGAACAGGGCGGACACCTTCTTTCAGCGCCTGCCGGAGCACAGTCTCGGTCTGGGGCATGGTGCCTTCAACGGCATCAACGAGTACGACAGCGCCGTCCACTGCACGCATCGCACGGGTGACGTCGCCACCGAAGTCAACGTGGCCGGGCGTGTCGATCATGTTGACGAGGTAATCCTGGCCCTCGTACTCGTGGACCATCGAGACGTTGGATGCATCGATGGTGATGCCACGGGCCTGCTCTTCGGGATCTGAGTCCATGAAGAGCTGCTTGCCGGCGAGTTCCTCGGAGATGATACCGGCACCTGAGAGCAGGTTGTCGGAGAGGGTGGTCTTACCGTGGTCGATATGCGCTACAATACCGATGTTCCGAATGTGCTTCGGATCCTTCATGAGCTCAACTACGCGCTCAACCGTTTTTTTGCCGCGGGACATGAAATTACCTCAAAAAAGATGTTTAACGGGCGGACTTTGCAATTCGCTCGCGTTCTTCCTTTTTCCCTACCGAGTAACACTTCATGTCGCCTTTCGATGCGGCAATGATCTCATCGGCAAGGACTGCGCTTGCACTCTTCTTGCTGGTGCTGGAACCCTTGAGGGTTGCCTCTGCAAGGAACCCGATTGCCGTGTCGACCCGGCGCATCGGGGCGGTATCGACCGACTTCGGGACGTTGATACCTCCGTATTTCAGACGGACGGTCTCTTCGCGGGGGCCAGCATTGCCGATTGCCTCGACAAGGACCTCCAACGGGTTGCGTTTTGTTTTCTGGTAGATGATCGCGAATGCATCCCGCACGATCCGGATTGCAAGCTGCTTCTTGCCGGTATTATTCTCGGTCTGCATCAGGCGGTTGATCAGCCGCTCGACGATCATCATATTGCTTTTTCCAAATTCCTGACGGGAGAATTTTCCGCAGGTGTGGGGGATGATGAGGGCTGCGAGGTTCACGTAGCGCACGAGGCTGGGGTCGGTGACCTTGACTTCATTCGCATCCCAACGGTTGAACAGGAGCTTCTGTCCTGCTGTCGATACTTCTTCTGCCATAATAATTACCTGCGCGGTTTCTCTTTCCTGCCGATTACCATTTCGTGGAGGCAGACATTGTTCACCTTGGTAACGACGTACCGGACACCGGGGATATCTCCCATTGAACGGCCGAGCCGTCCGCCAATGCCTTCGATCTCGACTTCATCGTGTTCGTCAATGAAGTTGATCGCACCGTCACCGACTGCAAATGCGCTGACCTGGCGTCCGTTCTTGATCAGCTGTACGCGGACGCACTTGCGGATCGCAGAGTTCGGCTGTTTTGCTTCAACACCGATCTTCTCAAGAACGATACCTCTCGCCTGTGGCGCACCCTCAAGGGGGTCCGACTTCACATCGAGGTTGAGTTCCCGGCGTGCATAATTCTTGTCCGCCCACCGGAACTTATTTGAGTCCCGAACCAGTTTTCTGGCTGCAAATTTTCCCTGTCCCATTAAATAGCCTCGTTTTAGTTGTTTTTGTGGTTATCGATAATCCACGCTGAGATATATACAAACGCGGGTTATCGATTTATAAATTGTGGCATCCCACCAGCCTGTCCTATACTATTGTCCCGCACCCGTAATAATCTTATATCCTGATCACGCGTATATGAAGCAATGAAAATCGGGATCTATAAAGAGGTGCAGATCGATGCGTGCCACCGCCTCCTCCATTATAACGGGAAGTGTGCCAGCCTGCACGGGCACCGGTGGAAGATCGAGGTATGGGCAGAGGGAGAACCTGACACAAAGACCAACATCCTGATCGATTACAACGCCATCAAGGAGATAATCGGGAAATTTGATCACCAGACGATCTTAAACAAGGACGATCCCATGGCATCCTGCATCGGAACGTTCCAGCGCGTTATAACGACCCCGGGCGATCCCACGAGCGAGCTGCTTGCGCTGCTGATAAGAAACGACCTGAACTCCTACTGCAGGGAGCAGGGGATTGATGCAGTATTTCCGCGGATCAAAGTCTGGGAATCGCCAAACTCCTATGCGGAACTCCGGCTTGAAGACTAATGGACCGGGATTTTTGATTCCAGAATGAAACTCGCGGAAATTTTTTTCAGCCTGCAGGGCGAGGGGAAGAACCAGGGGAGGCCGTGCCTCTTCATCCGGCTTGCCGGCTGCAACCTGCACTGCCGCTGGTGCGATACCGGGTATGCGCTTGGAAATGGCAGGGATATTGCGCCGGATGTTATCCTTGAACAGGTCTGGCGAAGGAACCCGAAACTGATCTGTATCACCGGTGGTGAGCCACTCCTCCAGGCAGGGGAACTCGAACCGCTTCTCGCTTCGCTCCACCGGAAAGGAATTGCAATCGATATCGAGACAAACGGGACGCTTGACTTCAGCAGGCTCCAACCCTTTGCATCGATCTGCATGGATGTGAAATGTCCCTCATCCGAGGAGACAAGCGATCTTGCCCTGCTCGATTTCCTCCGGCCGGTAGACAGCGTGAAGTTCGTGGTGAACGACAAGGCGGATCTCATGTACGCAACAGAAATTATCGGGTCGCACCGGATTGCCGGTGAGATCTTTATGACACCGGTGTACGGCTCGGACCCTCAGGCAATAGCAGATTACATTCTTGCGACCGGACTTCCGGTCCGGTTCCAGCTCCAGCTGCATAAAATAATCGGGGTGAAATGATGAAGGCGGTATGTTTACTATCGGGCGGGATGGATTCGACCACCCTTGCCTATGTGGCAAGCGATATGGGGTACGACATCGTTGCGCTCCATATTAATTACGGGCAGAGAACGGAGCGGAAGGAGCTCGCCTGTGCAAAGAAGATCGCAGGACTCCTGGATGCGAAGGATTTCATCGAGATCAATCTCGATTATTTCTCAAAGTTCGGAGCGAGCAGTCTTACGGACAGTGCGATCTCGGTTGAAGAGTTCGATCCTGCCCGGGCGCACGTACCGAACACCTATGTCCCCTTCAGGAACGCAAATCTCCTCTCGATCGCTACGAGCTTTGCCGAGGCCCGGGAAGCAAGCGCGATCTTTATCGGCGTACAGTCACTCGATTACAGCGGGTACCCGGATTGCCGCCCGCAGTTCATCGAGGCATTCCAGAAGGTGATCGATCTCGGAACAAAGGACTCAACAAGCATCAAACTCTTCACTCCATTCATCCGGATGACCAAGACGGATATTCTCCGGAAAGGAATCGGACTGGGTGTCCCGTACGAGTACACGTGGTCCTGCTACCGGAACGAGGGTGAGGCATGCGGGACCTGTGGTTCGTGCCACTTCCGGCAGGAGGCGTTCGATGCGGTCGGGATCCGGGACCCGATTGCATACGAGGGGAAGAAGTAGAGGAAGGGTTCTCATCTCGTACTTCGGAAAAAGGGGTTGTATAAAAACATGGAGATCTACCGGGGCAGGCGCCTTACTATCGAGACAAAAAGCATCCGGCTGCCGAGTGGCAGGGAGCGGGAGAAGGTGATCGTCCATCCCCGGAACGCGGTCGCGATACTCCCGGTGGACGGGGACCGGTGCAAGCTGCTGAGGCAGTACCGGTATGCTATCGACAAGGAGATAGTCGAGGCCCCGGCCGGGACCATGGAAGAGGGCGAGGAGCCCCTCCAGACCGCTCATCGGGAACTCATCGAAGAGACCGGATTTGGTGCTCACATCATGATCCCCCGGGGATTTATCTTAACGACACCCGGATTTACCGATGAGAAGATCTATCTTTTCGAAGCCCGGGATCTTTATGTGTCGGATGAATTTTTAAAAGATGAAGACGAGATGATAGAAGTGTTCGATGTCGCCGCACGCGATCTGAACGGGATGATCCGCGACGGAACAATCGTGGATGCAAAGACCATCTGCCTTATCCACCGGTGCCAGGAGGGATAACATGCGCAAGGAGATTATTGCGGGAATCATGGGGTGTCTCGTAGTTATGTCCGCCCTCTCTGCCGGTTGCACCAGTCCCGGCACACCGTCGAAGTCGTCGTTTGCTGTTGACAACAACGGGATCCTCTCCATCATTGCTGCTCCTGCAACGTTCAGCGAACAGGTGCTCTTTTCAAACGAGACCTACACGAAGTCAAAGTTTGTCATGCACACCGAGACCGGTGATGTGGTGACATATCTCTCCACGCCGCCAAAGCCAAAGGCTGCGATCGTATATGCACCCGGGGCAGGAGAAAAAATCGCCGGCCATGAGGACCGGATGGTCCGGTTCACCGCAGCCGGGTATGCGTTCCTCTTTGTCGATACCCGGGGCAATGGAGGCGAGACGCCAGGGTACCCGCTTAACCCTGAGCTTGACTTCAATGCCTTCGAAAACGGAAAATGGCCGGAGTATTACGACACGATATGCGATCTCTCCCAGGCCCGGATGATCCTCGCTGACCGGCTCCATGTCCCGGTCTACGCGATGGGATCAAGTAACGGGGGGAGGTACGCAGCGGTTGCCGCAGGGACTGACAAGAATTTGCCGGTTACGTCGGCATCTCCACTTCCGACTGGGGGATCCTTACTTCAGCCCTTCAGCAGGGATATACCGGCGAGCCGATCCGGTTTACGACATCGCTTGAACCCGGCACGTACATAGGAAAAATCTCACCCCGCCCGGTCTGGATGTTCCACGCGAAGGCTGACCCGGTTATCCCGTACGAATCCGGAAAGGAACTTTTCAGCCGCGCAGGAGAGCCAAAGACATTTATTGAGTTCTCCGGGGACCACGGGATCAACTCGGATGTGGATACCAGAATCATTGGTCAATGGGCGCAAATTTATGGCCCCCGGGAATGAATAGTACTAGCTCTAAGAGAGGTTGAGTGCCGGTAATGACAGAAGAAGTCGAGATGGATGATGCGCGAAAGCGCTACGAATTCAAGAAAACCCTCGAGAAACTGGAGTCGGGCGAGGGGAGCGGAACCGAGCTTATCACGCTGTATATTCCGCCCGACAAGCAGATCTACGATGTGACGAACCAGCTCAAGGACGAGTTCGGGCAATGCGCAAACATCAAGAGCAAGCAGACGCGGACAAACGTCCAGAGTGCCATCTCCTCAATCCTCTCGCGCCTCAAATACTATAAGAGGCCCCCGGCAAACGGCATTGCAGTCTTCTGCGGGACCGTGCAGCTCTACGGTGACCGGACCGATCTCCAGTGCACCATCATCGAACCACCCGAACCGCTCAATCTCTACATGTACCGGTGCAGTTCGAAGTTCGAACTTGAGCCCCTGAAACAGATGCTCGAAGAGAAGTACGTGTACGGCCTGCTCGTCCTCGACAAGCGTGAAGCGTACTGGGGCTTTTTGCGCGGCAACCGGATCGAGCCGATGGGCGGAGCGGACTCAACGGTGCCCGGCAAGATGAGGAAAGGCGGTCAGTCTGCGGCCCGGTTCGGCCGGCTCCGGGAGATTGCCATCGACGAGTTTTACACGAAGATCGGCGAACGGTCGAGCGCCATCTATCTTGCGGAGAAGGACTTCTTCGAGCGGTTCAAGGGTGTCCTTATCGGAGGTCCAAGCCCGACAAAAGAGGAGTTTGAGAAAGGAAATTACCTTCACCACGAGGTTCAGAAGCGGATCATTGGGCTCTTTGACGTTGCCTATACCAATGAGGACGGGCTCGCGGAGCTCGTCGATGCAGCTAAGGACGCTCTCAAGGGTATGACCGTCATCGAGGAGAAGGAGTACATGGACCGGTTCCTGAAAGAACTGGTCAAAGATGCCGGCGTGGCTGCGTACGGCGAAGACAGCATCCGGAAGAATCTTGAAATCGGGGCTGTCGATACCCTCCTCCTCTCAGCAAGCCTCCGCAAATCACGGCTCCGGATAAAATGCCAGAGCTGCGGGTACACGGAAGAGAAGACCGTGACGATCCCCCCGGGGAAGACGGTCCGGGATATCCCGCTCGGGAACTGCCCGAAGTGCTCAGCGCCGCTCGTGCTCGAAGAAGAAGTCGATATAATCGATGAACTTGCAAAGATTGCAGACCAGAGCAGCGCGAAGGTCGAGCTCATTTCCGACGATTTCGAAGAGGGATCGATTCTCTATACAGCATTTGGCGGGATCGCTGCGATCCTCCGCTACAGGACGGGATACTAATGTTGATCGAAGCCCGGAAGACAATCGAACAGGTACTGAAAGAGACGACCGGAACCGACGACGTCCAGATCGTCGACGGTGGAGAACATGCAGACCTCGCGACCACGGTCGCTTTTGCGCTCGCGAAAGTGCAGAAGAAGGCCCCGGTCCCGATCGCAAAAGATCTGGCGGCACAGCTCGCTGAAAGCCCGAAACTCAAAGCAATGGGAGTCCGGGTCGAGGCTACCGGCCCGTACATCAACTTTATTCTTGGTAAGGAGTACGTCACGGAAACAGTGAAGGCCGCTGTGAAGCCCGGGTACGGAACCCTCGATAAGAAGACCGGGAGGGTCGTGCTTGAACACACAAGCGCAAACCCGAACGGCCCGCTCCACGTAGGGCACATCCGGAACTCCATCATTGGCGACACGCTCGCCCGCGCGTTCCGGAAGGCCGGGAGCTCTCTCGAAGTCCAGTACTATGTCAACGATATGGGCCGCCAGATCGCAATCGTGGTCTGGGGTTTCGACCATCTCGACAGCACCCGGCAAGAGAACGAGAAGGAAGATGCCCACATCGCCCGCATCTATATTGCGGCAAACCGGGAGATTGAGAAGGACGCAGGCATAACAAAAGAGGTCGATACCCTCATGCAGCTCGTGGAGAACGGCGATCCTGCAACCGTGAAGAAATTCCGGAAAGAGGTGGCACGCTGCCTCGACGGGTTTGCAGTAACGCTTAAGGATCTCAACGTGAAGCACGACCGGTTTGTCTGGGAGAGCGACTTTGTCCGGAACGGGAACACGGAGCGTATCATCAACAAGTTAAAACGCCTCCCGCAGGCCCGGGAGGAGGAGACACTCGCCTTCGACCTCTCTGAGTTCGGCTTCGAGAACAAGTACGTCATCCGGAGGAGCGACGGGACATCGGTCTACGCAGCCCGCGACCTCGCATTCCACACGTGGAAGGCAGCAAACTTCGACCGGGTCATCGACGTCCTCGGCGCGGACCACAAGCTCATCGGCGCCCAGCTCCAGTGCACCCTGAAGCTGATCGGTGTGCAGGCACCGGAGATCGTATTCTTCGAGTTCGTCTCCCTTCCCGAGGGCTCGATGAGCACCCGGGCCGGCAAGTTCGTCTCTGCCGACGATCTCATCACGGAGATCCGTAAGCGGGCATTCGACGAGGTCACGGTAAGGAGACCGGAGCTCGACGAAGAGACCCGGCGCGGGATCGCAAAGTCGGTCGGCCTTGCAGCCATCCGGTACGACATCGCCAAGGTCTCACCCGAGAAGAGCACGGTCTTTGACTGGAAGGAGGCACTCAACTTCGAGCGGCAGAGCGGGCCGTACATCCAGTACTCCCATGCCCGCGCGTGCAGTATCCTCGAAAAAGCCGGAGAGTTCACCGAATCCTACGAGCTTGAGACCGGGCAGGAGATCGCGCTCGCAAAGCAGATCGGGAAGTTCCCGGTCATCATCGAGCGGGTTGTCACCGAGCTCAGGCCGCATATCCTTGCAACCTACGCCCGCGAACTCGCGGATACCTTCAACTCGTTCTACCATTTCGAACCGGTGCTCAAGAGTGAGGGGGATGTCCGGAACCGCCGGCTGACACTTGTCAAAGCCGCACAGAATACGCTCAGGGAAGCTTTGGAAACACTCGGGATCGATGCAATCAGTACCATGTGACGCCCTGCGAAGACAGGGTTACCAGTTTTTTTCGAAGACAACGTCTGCCGCGCTCAAGCCCTGCATGTGGTGCAAGCGCGCATTACAGGGCGGCGACATGTGCTACAAGCACCAGTTTTACGGGATCGACAGCCATCGCTGCGTCCAGCTCACCCCGACCCTATCCTGCAACCAGCGATGTCTCTTCTGCTGGCGATCCTTCGAGCACGACATGGCGGAGGCGGAAGAGTGTCCCCCGGAGACAATCCTTGCCGGGATCCACAAACTCCAGAAACGTGCGCTTGCAGGATACAACGCCGTGCTTGATAACACCGTGACCGACAAGATGTGGGGAGAGGCGCTCGATCCGAAGCACGTTGCGATCTCCCTCTCCGGCGAACCGACGTTGTACAGCAAACTTCCCGAGCTCATCAGGCTCTTCAATAAAACCGGGTATACGACTTTTCTCGTAAGCAATGGGACGAATCCCGGAATGCTCGAGCGGTGTAGTCCGTACCAGATGTATGTCTCGCTCGATGCGCCGGACCGGGAGACCTACGAAGCGGTCTGCAGGCCGCTTGGGGATTACTGGGAGCGGGTACAGGAGAGCTTGTCGATCCTGGGAACGCGCAGATCGGCAGTGAGGATAACCCTCGTCCGGGGCATGAACGATTTTGCCCCGGAAAAATACGCAGCAATCCTCCAGGACTCGGGCGCCCGGTTTGTGGAAGTAAAGGGCTATATGTTTCTGGGGTACAGTAGAAACCGTCTGAAACGTGAGAACATGCCGGAGCATGAAGCGGTGCGTTCTTTTGCAGAAAAAATTGCGGATGCAAGCGATTATCGCATTAAGGATGAGAACAGACTCAGCAGGGTTGTCTGTCTGGAGCGTATGAAATGAAGTTCAATCCCGATGAATGGAAGAGCCTGACGCATGAAAATTTCGAAGGGGCATGGCACAAAGGGCCATCGGTCCTGACCCCGGCGGGACAGTCTGAACGCTATCCCCGCCTGAGTTATAAGCGGGCAGTTGCCCACCCGATCTTTGCAACCATCCAGAAACTCCGGGAGACCTATCTCGCCCTTGGCTTTGACGAAGCGGAAAACCCGGTCATCATCGACGAGAAAGATATCTACCGGCAGTTCGGCCCGGAAGCGATGGCGGTTCTCGACCGGGTCTTCTACGTTGGCGGGTTACCCCGCCCGAACGTGGGAATCGCCCGCAAGCAGCTCGATGAGATCAACGAGATCATCATGAGCCACCGGAACCCGGTCGTCCACGGGGCAGGACATGGGGAGGAAGCCGGCGCTGCCACACCCGGACCATACCAGCCTATGACAAAGGAGACCGAAGAGAAACTCCGGGAGACCCTCCACGCGTACAAGAAGTCGGAGATCGATGGCGACGAACTGACCTTCGAGCTCTCGAAGGTTCTTGGTATCGATGACGCGCTCGTGGTCCATATCCTCGAAGCGGTCTTCCCCGAGTTCCGGGCACTCATCCCGGAATCGTCGCGGAACACGCTCCGGAGCCATATGACGAGCGGGTGGTTCATGACGCTCGGGGCAATCTGGGAGCGGACCCCGATGCCCATCCGGATGTTCTCGGTGGACCGGTGTTTCCGGCGGGAACAGGCAGAAGGGCCGACCCGGCTCATGACGTACCACTCGGCCTCGTGTATCATAGCCGGTGAGGATGTCACGCTCGATGACGGCAAGGCTGTCAGCCAGGCACTCCTCTCCGCCTTCGGGTACTCTGACTTCCGGTTCCAGCCCGACGAAAAACGTTCCAAGTATTATATGCCCGATTCACAGACCGAGGTGTACGCACGCCACCCGGTCCACGGGTGGGTTGAGGTGGCAACCTTCGGGATGTACTCGCCATCAGCACTCGCTGAGTACGGGGTCGGCGTGCCGGTAATGAACCTCGGCCTCGGTGTCGAGCGGCTCGCGATGATCGCTTATAACTCGGAGGATGTCCGGCAACTCGTTCATCCCCAGTTCTTCCCGCGCCCGGTAACGGACGCAGAGATGGTCCGGGGGGTGGGCCTGCGCGAGGAACCGGTCACTCCGGAAGGGAAGATGCTCGCCGCTGCGATCCGTTCGACCGGACTCGCCCACGCGGATGCTATGGGCCCCTGCTCATTCGAAGCGTGGAAAGGGATCATCGGCGGAACGCAGGTTCGCGTTGTCGTTGAAGAAACAGAATTTAATGCAAAACTCCTCGGACCTGCGTGCGCAAACGAGATCTTCGTGCACCAGGGCTCGATTCTCGGTGTTCCCGATGCCGAAAAGTGGAAGGCCGTTCGCACCGAAGGGGTGTCAACCGGCATCAGCTATCTCGATGCAGTTTCTGCACTCGCGGCAGCCCGGATCGAGGAGGCTGCCCGGTGCGGCAGGGAGACGCACGTGCAGGTCAAGATGGCAAAACTCCCAAGTGATATCAACGTGAAGATCGGTGACTTTGCCATGCGTGCGATAACCGATTCCAAGAAAAAAGTCGATCTTCGCGGACCGGTGTTTCTTGCAGTCCGGTCGATCGTGGAGTAGGCTTTAAATTTATTTCTTGCAGAATCCCCGGGTGTCCTATCCCGAAATCATTTGACATCACATGTAAATATCGATGTGAGCAAATTATCGAATCGGGATATCCAGAGGATCATTCAGCAATGGGTAAATGAGAAACCCGTTGTTGAGATTGCCCGGTATTTCCAGATTACCCGTCAACGAGTGTATCAGCTCATCAACCAGTTCAGAGAATCGGGAGAATATCCGGTACTCAGGCAATCTGGAAGAAAGCCTCAAACCATCGATGATCGAGCAGAAGAGTTGATCCTCAAAACCTATCAATCTAACAACATTGGTCCAATCCATCTGGAGAAAAAGATTGAGGAAACACTCGGGATCCATATCCCGCATAATCGAATCTATCGGGTATTGTTGAACCACGGTCTGGTGGAGATCAACATGAAAAAACGGCAACAACGGAAATATGTTCGGTACGAACGTACTCATTCCATGTCGATGTGGCAGGGAGACTGGAAAGAGTTCGAACTTAATGGATCGAAGAAATGGCTGATCGCATTCATGGATGATTCATCCCGCCTCATCACCTGCTACGGGGTATTCGATTCTCCAACTACCGAGAACACTCTCACGGTTCTGAATCAGGGATTCCAGATGTACGGTACGCCCCGCGAGATCCTTACTGACAACGGTACACAATTCGTTTCAGCTCGGAACCGTGAACAGGCCCATCATAAATTCGGAGAGTTTCTTGTTCATCACAACATCAAACACATCCCACCCAGGATAAAACACCCTCAAACGAACGGCAAAATTGAACGGTTCTTCGGAGAAGTCGAACGAAGGATCGCGAAGTTCGGTTCTGTCGATAAAATTGTTCACTGGCACAATGTCATCAAACCTCACATGAGTCTCGATTACGATGAGCCTTATAACGCATTCTGGTACCGTCTACCCCCGGAGAGGATTCTGAACTATGCGCAGAAATGGTTATATGTGTAAAATCAATTCGGGATACCACATGCAGAATCCCCGGGGGAGTCCCCTCAGGCGCCGGCCCGGCCGGTCTGCCCCCCTCCTCCCCCCCCACCCCCCTGCTGTTGCTTTTTCTCATATTTTCCGTTTCATTCTCCGACGGTGACCCAAAAAACCGATGCTGATTTTGGAGGGGGGTCCCCCCACCCACTATGGTGCAAGGGACCCCCCTCCCCCCCATCCGAAAATTTTTTACCGGCCCCCCTCCCCCTCCGGGGGAGTAGGTATCGACCCGCTTTTTAAAAGGCAGGAACAAACCAGTTCAGAATCGATGATTTCAATATGCCGCTTTCTCCACAACTCTTCTGGACACTTCTGTTCTCTCAGGATCTTTTTTGCATTCTCTTCTTGATCTTTCCGGGTTCCTGGTATACCGGCACTGACGGAAACCGTAATACAAACTCCGTTCCGTTCTCGCGGTTGATGGAGATCCCGGCCCGGAGCTGGTGACGGGCGAGGAACGTGACGAGGCGCAGGCCGAGGGAGGTCGTTGAGGCTGGATCGATGTCCTTCGGGAGACCGATGCCGTTGTCCCGGATGGTGAGGACGTACTGCTCACCATTGAGAACGAGACGAATCCCGATTATTGGAGGCCCACCACGGGCTTTTACGGGATCAAAACCATCCGGCCACGCGTATTTAAGCGAGTTCGTCAGGAGCTCGTTCACGATGAGACCCACCGGCGTTGCCCGGGCAATGTCGAGCCGGATCCCCTTTGCCTCGATGCTGGTCCGGATCGTACGCGGGGAGGCATACGAACTGATGACCAGTGCGGCAAGGTTAGCGAGGTACACATCCATGTCCACATTTGAGAAGTCCTTGGTCCGGAACAGGGTCTCATGGATGAGGACTATGGAACGGGCCCGGTTCTGGAGATCAAGTTTCAGCTGCCGACCCATCGGCGTGTCACCGCGCGGATCGTCGAGGGCAAGCAGTGAGATGAACGCCGCGAGATTGTTCTTGACCCGGTGGTGGATCTCGGCGAGGAGAACTTCCTTATCCTGTAAGGAGGACTTCAGCTCGGTTTCATTCTTCCTGAGCTCCTCCCCAAGCGCTTCAAGGGCTTCGTTGGCTGTCGCAAGTTCGGAGACCCAACGCCGAAGTTCCCGATCGGCCGCTTTCCGGTCCGTGATGTCGACACCCTGCGCGATCGTGTGCGTCGGGCCTCCCGGCCCCGAAAGAGTCGCGGCATTCCACGAGAGGGTCCGGATGCCGTTTTCGAGGGTCGAGACCGGTATCTCCACCCCGGTGAAGTCGAGCCCGGAAGAGTGGCCGATCACCGCCATCGCGCTCTCCCGGTACGAGTCGGGAAAGAGCATCGAGACCGGCTTGCCGATGACGGTCGATGCTGGCCGGCCGGTGAGCCGCTCGAAGGCCCGGTTGAAACGGGTGACGATGAGGTTCCGGTCCCATACCACGATCGGGCCGTTCGCGGAGTCGAGGAGGGTTTCGAGATGCTGCCGGACCTCTTTCGCCTCACGTTCGGCTGCCCGCTGGCCGGTGACATCGATGAGCACCACCCGGCAGAGCGGGGGCTCATCCTCCTGATCCGGGGGCACCACTCCTTCAATCCGGACTATGCGATCCTCTTCCTTGTCCCGAATGATCCGGAACTCCGCGACCACAGTAGTGCCCGTCAGGAATGCTTGCCGGAGGAACGCTTCGATCCCCTCGCCATTCTTCTCTGCCACGACAAACCTGGCGAGCCGCAGACCGAGGCAGGATGTCCGGTCGTGGCCGAGCATCCGGGCGCCGGCAAGGTTGATGTCACTGAGACAACCGTTCCGATCCAGGCCGGCGTACCCGATGGGTGCGAGGTCGTAGATCTGGAAGTACTTCTCCTGGCTCGCCTCCGCGGCGTCCTTTGAGGCCCGGAGCTCGTCGTTCTGGATCTCGAGCTCGATCTGGTGGACCGAGAGCTCGTGAAGGAGGACGTCGGGATCTTTGGCTCCCTCTCCCAAAAGGGAGCCTTGCTCCGTTAGGATCGCCTCGGCACTTTGGCGGAGGCTATGAACATTGCCCGTAACACTCCGCTTAACCGAGGACGTCTTCTTCCGATCAGACAAATCGATACCCCGCATTCAACATCCCCTGCCGATAGGATGCAAAAATGGCAACCGCTGTACTATTAGGGGAGGTTTCCACCGATCCTAAATAAAACTTCTGAAATAAAAAAAAACACCGGCCCGGATACCGGGCTGGGTTTCGCCCGGATCACGGTGCGGAGGCAGGGCGGGCGGGTTCCCAAACGGCTAGTACCTGGGATCCCGGGCTTTACCTGCTCTTCTTCTTCGCGCCCGCGGTCACCGGCCGCTCGGTGAGGGCGATGGACGAGATCTTACCGTTCTCGCCAAGCGTTCGCGGGGTACAGGAGACCTCGACGACACTGCCATCCTTTGTCAGCCGCTCAGCCCGGAAACTTTTAACTACTTCTCCGGACCGGATCCGGCTGACGACCGCAGTATACTCCTTCACCACGGATTTCGGGATGAAATCGTGGATGTTCCGTCCGAGGATTTCGGCCTCGGTCCAGCCGTACAGTTTCGCGGCTGCATTAGACCATGCCTGGATGATGCCATCCGGGTCGTGGACAACGATCGCATCCTCCGACTCCTGGACGAACTCGGCAAGGATGCAGAGCTGCTTGCGCTCTTCGAGTACCTGTTCAAGGCGCTTCAGATCAGAGATATCGAAGAAGGTGATGACCGCACCGTCGATAAGGTTCTCAAGCGTCCGGTACGGCATTACCCGCATGACGTACCATTTCCCGTCATCGGATTCGATCTTGATCTCCTTGAAGATGAGCGTGTCGAGGACAGACCGGACGTCCTCCGTGAGGCCGCTGTACTTCATATGAGACGTGATGTCGGTGATGGGCCGGCCCACATCCCCCGGGATAAGGGTGAAGAGTGCCGTCGCCGCGGTGGTGTATCTTTTGATCCGGAGATTGTTGTCGAGGAAAAGGGTCGGGATCTGCGTGGAGTTGAGGAGGTTGCGCATGTCGTTATTCGCGAGTGCAAGCTCCTCGTTCTTTGCCTGAAGCTCCGCATTCACGGTCATCAGTTCCTCGTTGAGGGACTGGAGCTCCTCCTTCGAAGTCGTCAGCTCCTCGTTCGTGGACTGCAGTTCCTCGTTTGTCGACTGGAGCTCCTCATTCATGGACTTGAGCTCTTCCTGCGAGGTCTCCATCTCCTCGATGGTTGTCTGGAGGTTCTCCTTTGTATACTGGAGGCTTTTCTCAAGCTCGGCAATCGTCGCGTCCTTGGATACGTCTATCTCCTCGCGCCCCCGGTGCTTCGGAATCTTGTGCTCCTCTGGAACCTCCTCAATGACGATCATCAGGAGATCCCGGAGCGTCTCCGACCCGGAGATCGGCCTGACGGTGACGTTTACGAGCTGGAAGTCACCGTTCGTCCTCACGGAGAGCTCCCGTAAGGTGACGTCTTCGTTCTTTTTTATAGCCTGCCGGACAGCGATCGTGAGCTCAACTTTCAACCCTTCCCGGGCCATGTCGAAAACATTGAGACTCGCTGCACCGACCGAGGGTTCTAAGAACTTCCCGGTCTTCCGGGTCGAGTACATCAGGTCACCCTTCCGGTTTATGATTATCACGGGCGGTGTGACAAGTTCAACGATGGACCGCTGGATCGCATCCTGGAACGAGCTGATTGCCCCGGAGGCGCCGGGCTTCTCAACCCGCTGCCTCACCGATTCCGGGACTGCCGGGTGGGCCGGGAACTCGGGGAGTGCGGTCAGCGCGGTGACTGATTCATGACGACGGAAGATCTTCCACTTCCGGTCAAGAGGAGTGAAAAGATCGTTGAAGCCGCTGACGGTCTCGGAGGATCCGAGGAAGAGGAAACCCTGGTGATTGAGGGAGTAATGGAAGAGGGGCAAAAGACGCTTCTGGATATCGGATGTCAGGTAGATCATCAGGTTCCGGCAGGAGAGGAGGTCCAGCTTCGTGAACGGCGGGTCGGCGATGAGGTTCTGGGGCGCAAAGACGATCATCTCCCGGATCTCCTTCCGGACCCGGTAGTAGCTCTCCTCGCGGATGAAGTATTTCTGGAGCCGTTCGGGCAGGACGTCGGCAGCGATGTTGGCGGGGTACAACCCCTGCCGGGCCATGCTGATCGCCTCAGCGTCAATGTCGATCCCGTAAATCTGGACCTTGACATTGAGGGCCGGGTCTTCTTCTATGCACTCCCGGAAGAGGATCGCGATGCTGTACGCCTCCTCCCCGGTAGAGCAGCCTGCCACCCAGACCCGGATTGTCCCGTTCCCGGCATGGGACCTGATGAGAGGCTTGATCGCCTTCTCGCGGAGGATGTCAAAGGCCTCCGGGTCCCGGAAGAAGTTGGTGACGTTGATTAAGAGCTCCTTGAAGAGGAGATCCATCTCGTTTGGGTTCTCCCGGAGGTAACTCGCATAGCCCTGCATCGTCCTTATCTTGTGGACGCCCATGCGCCGGTCGATCCTCCTGAGGACGGTGTTGCGCTTGTACAGCGAGAAGTCGTTTCCGGTTTTGGCCCGGAGGAGAAGGAGTATCTTCTGGAGAGCGGACGAGGCCTTTGTCTCAGCAGGCATGTGTTCGCCATCGGTCACGGAGATATGGTTCGCGTACCCGAGGAGTTTTGCCGGGAGCTCTTCGGCCGGGGCAATGGAGTCGGCAAGGCCGGTCTCGACCGCGCTCCGGGGCATGCCGTCGTACTTGGAAGTGACGGGGTCCTGCACCATTACCATGCCCATCTGTTCCTTGATGGCCCGCAGGCCAAGCGTCCCGTCCGTTCCCATGCCGGAGAGGATGATCCCGACGGCCCGTTCCTTCTGGTCAAGCGCGAGCTGCCGAAGGAACGAGTCGATGGGGAGCCGGAGGCCCCGGGGTGCCGTAGGCTCGAGAAGTTTAAGGACGCCGTGGAAAATAGCGAGGTCCCGGTTCGGCGGGATGACGTACACCTCGTTCGGCTTCACCCTCATCCCATCCTTTGCCTGCGAGACCTTCATAGTGGTGAGCCGCTGGATGAGCTCGGGCATAATCCCTTGTGGGTTGGGTCCAGGTGGGGTACGAGGATGAACGCGAGCCCGGTGTTGTCCGGTATGTTATGGAAGAACTGTTCGAAGGCTTCCAGCGCCCCGGCCGATCCCCCGATACCGACAACAAACTTCGGGGTTTTGGGATCCCGGGCGATCTCCGGCACCAGCTCCGGCCCGGGAGCAGGAACGAGAGCCATTGGCGCCTTTGTTGTCTTTGCCGGATTCTTTGCAGACTTCTTTACCGGTTTCTTCACCGGTTTCTTTCCTGCCGGCGGTTTTCCTGCCGGCGATCGAGGTTTTCCGTTCATGTGTTACCCCTCCCCCCGGAGTCCGGTACCCCTGGGGCCCGACCCACCCGCGACGTACCAGAATTGCGCTTCCGTGCCGTACATGTCATCGAGTAGTGAACGCGCGGGGGCAAAAAAGATATCCGTTTTTCATTTTCCCGGCGGGATGATTATCTCGAACCGGGCACCTGCCTCAAAAAAGGACCGGTCTTTCTGGTCCCAATGCTGGTAATTGCAAGAATCCGGCGGATCAGGTACATCCCAAATCCGGTATTGTGGAAATATTCCCGCCGGAAAATTTTCTCTTTTGCATCATCCGGAATCCCGACCCCGTTGCCATCATATACAATGATAAGACCGGATTCGAATTCACAACAGGCTAACCGTATAGCAGAAACCCTTTCCCCGTGATGCAGGGAATTTTTAAACAAATTGTAAAACACGTTCTCAAACGAGGTTTCACAAAGATCCGGGGATCCGGCAGGGTGAAATGTATAAAAAACTCACGCATTCTGTGCAAAAATCCGCCGGTGAATAATCCGCCACGAGAGGATAAGCTGAACGATATCGGTCGCGGTAACGGTTTTCCGGTTCTCGAACATCGAGATCGGGTTGACTCCGGTCTGGTTCTCGATATTCTTCTCCAGTTTCCGGATGGTCTCATAGTTCATCTCACCATCAAAGGTGAGTGCCCGCATCAGGCTGCATTCGATCTGTTGCGATGAAAACTCAATAAGAAAATCACGGTCATGGAATGACAGGAGCGAATGCAGGTCAATGTTGAGATCGATATCCTGTATCGCGTAATTCATCCGGTTCTGGAGGAGCGATATACCATACAAATTCCGCGTATGGCCCAGCTCCTTTCCGTACTTGGAATACCGGATCCGGATTATTGCATCGGCACGGCACCGTTGCGGCGCGATGAAGGATGCATAGTCGGCTTCCCTCCGGGAAATTTCCCGGGTTACTTCACGGGATGAGTACCCCCGCCGTTCCATATCCCGCTTTCGTTTCCAGTCGTACTTGACCTCGTTTTCCGGGTCAACAAAGATGGAGAAATCCATTAATTCGCAAAGACGGGGGGTAAAAAGCGTATGGAGACCTTCGAGGATCAGGATCTTCCGGGGAGAGAACGGGACCGGGGGATCAAACCGCCCTGAGGTATGATTATACACCGGTTTTTGGATCGATCGGCCGGATTTGAGTTCCGCGATATCAGACTCCAGCCGGGAGAGATTATTGGCATCCGGGTGCAGGGGCGTGATATCGAGACGTTTGCGTTCTTCCCGGTCGTATTTGTGATAATCGTCAAGCGTTATTGTCGTGACGAGATCCGGGCCGAATATCTCCCGGATTGCCTGGGTAAAGGTGGTCTTGCCCGACCCGCTGTCACCAGCGACACCGATGGTAAAAACGATCGGGGACCGGGCGATTATCTCCTTGAAGTTTGGTATCTCTTCCATGCGCTCAACTCCAAGATATGACAGATTGGTATTAAGACCCTCTTGGGTCGACTCTGATCTGAGGCAGACCCAAGAACCAAGCGAAGGAAAAATATTAAATTTGTGCTCTGTAGAAAACCTCCATGACGAGAAATTGTAAGAACTTGTGGATGTTACAAACAATCATTTTCCCTGCGATTTCCTTTCTCTGAATTGAGAATATTCGAGCCTTTAGATCGCCACCGAACTTTCTTTTCAGGACAGAGAACTTGTTCTCGACAAGTTGTCTTCTCCGGTATCTGGTATCATCGAATTCTCCAGCCATCTCGTTTCGGTACTTTCCTCCGATAATCTGATTGTTCCAGGAACGGATCGGGATGATGGAGTCAGCGAGCAGTTCCTCCCGAACCTGACGATGAATCGCTTCGGAGTCGTATCCCCGATCCATAACGTAACACTCTGACCGTCGTATCTTGTGACATTGTGGGAGTAACCTGGCTGCATGCCGGGTATCGTGAACTCGGCTTTTCGAAGTGATGAATCCGGTGATCGCTTGTGTGTCGGTGTCAACCGAGATCGAAGTTTTCAGGAAATGTTTTCGGATTTTGCCGGTTCTGGCTGAGTAATAGTGACTCGAATATCCGCTGGTAAACCCGGACGAATCGACAGCGGTAATCGCAATTGGATCATCGTTGGAATAGAACAGACTCGTCGTTTTCCTGAATGCGTAGCGGAGGTACAGGGTTTTTATCCGACAGAAGAATTTCTGAAGAGTCGTGAAATGAGGGACGACTGATAGTTCCAACTCCTTTTGGATCGACTCCATGTCTCCGATATCTTCAACAAATTCGCGATAATGCTGATTCCGATAGTCTTTGAAGAGAATCAGGACGAGAAGTTGATACCGGGTGTAGATCTTTTTCGAATATTTACAGGAATACGGACTGAGTCGTATTGCTTTCACGATCGAAATCGCTGCTCGGATAAACCTGATATTCCGGCTCGTCGATTTCTTACTAGTCTCTGTACTTTTTGAGCACACACTCTAGTATGGAGACAATGTACCTTAGATCTTTCGGTCCATGGTGCCGTCGATTTTGAAGAGGTTTTCTACAGATTCGGTATCGATGATAACACTCTTGCCATCGGCACTGATCGTCACATCGAGGCGTTTGATTGCGCCAAAAGCGATCCGGTACGTTTTCCCTGCCATCGTGGGTGCAACCCCGAAACAGGTATTCAGTTCCCGGGGAATCCTCTCGGCAAGGTCTTTTGTCATTCCGCGTTTGATGGGATATTCCTGCATAATACTTTTTTAGTAGTGCGTGTATGTTAAGCTAATGACGGCAGAGACACCAAACGATCTCAAGATAGTTTCAAAGCCGATACCTACCGATGGAACCGCGGTCCTTACCGGCTTTCCCGGCAGCGGGCTTGTGGGAACTATAGCACTCCAGTACATGGTCGACCAGCTGGAGTTCGAACTGATAGGAACGATGACCTCCAAATATTTCCCTCCCCTCGCGATGATGAACAAGGGCGTCATCAACGAACCGGTCCGGATCTACCAGAAAGACAAAATTGTCGCGGTTGTCGCCGATATCCCGATCCACCCGATGATCTGTTATGAAATATCCAATGGCATGCTCGACTGGCTGGAACCATCTCACCCAAAAGAGATCCTGACCATTGCCGGGATTATAACAAATGAGGCCGAGAAACGGGTCTTTGGTGTCGCGACAACAAACGAAGCACTCACCCGTATCGCAGACCAGACCATGATCCTCCCGATAGGAAGTATCTCGGGAATCGCGTCAAGCCTCCTGACGGAATGCAAGGTCAGGAATATCCCCGCGTTCGGGCTCCTTGGCGAAACCGTAAACGCCCCGGACCCGCGTGCAGCAGCATCCACCATCGAGGTTCTTAACAAAATGTACGACCTTAAACTGGATGTCCAGCCGCTCATCGAGCAGGCAGTAGAGATCGAGCAGAGTATGGGCAAGATTGCAGAGGAAGTCCAGCAATCGGCAGAGACAACGCCGAGGAAAGACCTTCCCATGTATGGGTGATGATGATGAGGTGTCCAGCGTTAACCGGTATTTCCCCGGATGTGATCAAAGATATCAAAGGAGGGAGACCACGGACCATCGAACTCCAGAGTGCCCATAACATCGTGACGGTTGCAGAACTCGAACCGGGCCCGGATGCCCACATATTCCTAACATCGGTCGATCTCGCGGATCTTGGATCCGGCGATTCGGGGATCTGTGCCTCTGTCCTCTCGACTTCCATTTCCATGAAACGGATTGTGGAGTTCTCCCACGGAACGTACTTCGAAGAACGCGAGCGGATGTCAGCCCGGGTTCAGCTGAAATACTGTGCATCCTCAGCCATCAAGGAAGTTTTCAACAAGGGTCCGACCCACCCAACATTTGTGGAAGTAGTCAAGACCTCGTGCTTCCACGCGGGATAAAAAAAATTCTTTTTTTAATCGATAAAAGCCAAAAAAATTATTTTTTCCGCAGCATGATGAGTCCCAGTCCAATGGCACCAAGAATTACCACGAGATCCACCGGTGACTGGGTCGGGGGGGTGCTGGACAGCCAGGGGGTTACCGTTTTTGTTGTCGGTTTTTTCATGGTTGTAACTACCGGCCGGATCGTTGTGGGGATTGTCGTGGGTGCTGTCGTAGCCTCGGTAGTGATTGCGGTCAGCCGGGCGTAAGCATCCGTGGTACTCCCCGCGGTAACCGTGAAAGTGCTCGACCAGTCATTGTATCCGGATTTCTGGTACAGGATCCTGTAAGAAGTGCCGGGGGTAACATTGGAGATCGTAATCGGTGTCTTTCCCTGGTAGACGGAGTTCAGGTATGCCCCGGCACCGGAGGGATTGGTTGAGAAGGAGATGGTGCCATTTACCGGTGCTGCGGCATTGATGGTGAAGGCCGGACCATCGACCGTATGTGTCCCATCATAGTACACGCGGGTTATCCAGGTTCCGGGGGACTGGCTGTTGAGGTTGAACGTGCCGACCAACTGGGTTGCAGATCTCGATGAGACACTTCCAACAATATCATTGTACCCGGACCGGTAAAGATGCATGGTGGAACCGGAAGTTGAGAATCCGGTTCCGACAATAGTAACCGTGACCGTCGTGTTGACCGTCCCGCTTGTCGGCGATATTGATGAGACGGTGGCTGCGGTGGAATTGGTAACGGTAAATGCACTGCCTGTTGCGATTCCGCCATCGCTATTGACAACGATTACCGTCCAGGTCCCGGGGGCGGCATTGTTAAGGTTATAGTCGGTCGTAAGCTGCGTTGCTGATACATAAGCGGTATTTACTCCGGATATGTTCGTCTGCCCTGACATGTACAGCCGGGTCGTCGCACCGGGCGCAAAATTGGTACCGGAAATCGTCACACCCGTGATATAGCCGTTATTGTAGCCACTAGTGGGAGAGATGCCGGAAATTGTAGGCAGGGAAATCACCGTTGACAATGATCCGGACATAACACTGGTGCTATTATCGACAACATTTACACTTTGGCTGAAGTCCTGGTATCCATCATATCGAAGCAGGATGGTATGCGCTCCGCTGGCGACAGCTTCAACAGTTGCCGGTGTAACAGACCCGGTATTGACGCCATCGAGGAAAATCGATGCTCCCGTTGGCGTAGAACTTACTGAAATATTTCCGATCGCTGACGATGCAACGGGAATAATTGCAAGGAAAAGGACAAGGCAGGCAAGAATTATTTTTCTCATCGTATAACTTCCCGGTTGATTATAAAGACAAGAAGAACTGGTAACCGGTACAAGATATATTTTTTTAAATAATTCTGCTCTGAAGCGGCATGGCAGAACATTGGGTTTGCGAGATTCCGGTAAACCTTCCTTTGAAAATGGGAAGTGGACACAGAAAAGGGCACCGGGCAGTCGATTGATACCCGGCAAAATTCCCACAAATCCTTCATTTCCATGAATCAGATTAATTACCCCGGAACGCGAATGTTAATGGCGTCAGTTGGGCTTGTGGCTTAGCTCGGACATAGCGCCGGGCTTCTAACCCGGATGTCGGGGGTTCGAATCCCCCCAGGCCCGTTTCTTTTCTGGTAAATTCTCAAAAACGCGGGAGCGTAAAGGGATACCAATTTGACAATCTTGAAAAAAAAAGGAAAATTATAACCGGGACTGCTCGTCGTACGGCTGATCGTCGGCAGTCTTCTGGAGGATCTGCACATCAACGATATTGTGCTGCCTCTGCGCGAGTTTCTTTGCCTTGAAGATATTCTTCCCGTCTTTCCCGATCGCAATACCCCGGTCTTCATCGCGGACTTCGACCTGGACGGTCTGCTCATCAGGTCCGCCTTCGAAGAGGATCGAAGTGACCTGGGCAGGCAGGAAACAGTTCTTGATGAACTGTTCGGGGTTACTGTTGTATTCAACAACTTCAATCTTCTTGCCCATCACTTCAGAGGCCTTCTTGATGGAGGCACCCTTCTTGCCGATCGCAAGGCCCATGTCACCGGGATTGATGACAAAGATGAGGCGTTCGTTCCGGTCGTCAATAACACAGTCGCGGCTCCCTGCACCGGTGAGGCTTTCGAACTGAGAGATGAGACGCATGCAGTCTTCAGTCAGCTTGACTTCTACCATATCATGCCCTCTTCAGGGAGAGAATGTCTGACTCGCCCGGGGTGACGATTGCAAGGGTGCTGACCATGAACGGCTTACCGCATGCCTTGCCGAGCGCAACGCTCGACCCCTCAAAAGTGTGAATAAAGAGGTCTTTCTTACCGTCGAGTTTTGCCTTGAACGCCGCGGGGCAGTTTGCTGCAACGATAACCATCTGGGCTTTCCCCTCGTCGATGGTCTTTTCCGTGTTGTTCTGGCCGAGAATTACGTTTCCTGTCTTGATGGCTCTTCTGAGTGAAGCATTAAAATCCATATATGATTCCTCGTAAGTTTTCCTGAAATTTTGGGATTAATTCTAATTGTTTTGCTGTCTGACTGCGATAAGCTTTACATCGCCGGTACCGAGCTGGATCGGCTGGCCGACGATAACGTTCTCGGTTACACCGGAAAGCTCGTCGACTTCATTTGCCACCGCGGCATCGAGCAGGTGGTTGACCGTCACTTCGAAGGCTGCCCGCGAGAGGACGCTCTCCTTCTCGCCAGCAATCCCATGCCGGCCGATCTGCTTGACTTCGCCTTCCATGCACATCGTATCGGAGACGAGCATGAGGTGGCGGACGTCCACGAGGATACCCTGCTCGTTGAGCGTGGAGACCGCTTCGTGGATGATCGCATTCCGTGCGGCTTCGATACCGAGCACGGAGGCAATCTCACTGATGTTGTTGGTGCGGGTTCTTGTGGTGTCAACGCCAGCGACATCAAATACGTCTTTAAGGTTGGATCCTTCAGTATAAAGTATATACTCCCCACCCTCCTTCCTGACGACGACCCGGATGATGTCATCGATACCCTGGACGATGACATTCCGTACGTGCTCGGCAAGCTGAAAGAGGTTCTGGTAGCTTTCCTTGTCCTTGGGTGTGAAGATCAGGGTCGCCCGTGGTTCATCGATATCGCTTTCGAAGTCGCGGTAATGCCTCTTGTCCTTGATCTTCTTCGGGGCATTCTCCATGATCTCCATGGGAGCGATCTTGCGTTTTTCGCAGACCTTAACGTTCAGGTGAACCTGCACCTGCATGTTCTCCATGTCGGTAGTGATATCACCGAATTCGTGGAGCGGGGCGGCTTCGATCTGCCAGCTGACCTCCCGGGCCCGGTCACGGTCAATGCCGAAATCGGGTTCGAGGTACACGGTCATCGTCGGCGTGCTCGGCTCTTTGCGTGCATCCATGATCTCGATGAGACGGGGCAGACCGAGGGTAACGTTGATCTCGGCGACACCCGCGTAGTGGAAGGTACGCATCGTCATCTGGGTACCGGGTTCACCGATCGACTGTGCGGCGATGACACCGACTGCCTCGCAGGCTTCGATTCTCGTGCTTGCGTACTCTTTTGTCACCCGGTCGAGGATCTGCTTGAACTGGGCGTCCGTGATCGTCTTTTCATCAAGGAATTTCCGGAGCTGGTCCTTCGTCTTCTGGGGGAGATCTGAGGCTTCCACCTTCTTATCGTACTTTTCTGCAAGCGGCATCTTACACCTCCTCCTTCAGGATACTCTCGACAATACCTTTGACATCGACCGGGTCGCCGAATGCGCTCTTGGTCGGGTCGGTACCATCCTCACCATACTCAAACTGAATGATCTTTCCACCGGTGGACCTGACAGTCCCGTCATACGCCACCTTGAGGTCCTGCAGCGCATTGATCATCCTGCGCTGGAGGTACCCGCTCTGTGATGTACGGACTGCAGTGTCCACGAGACCTTCACGGCCACCGATTGCGTGGAAGAAGAATTCAGTAGGGTTAAGCCCTCCTTTGTAGCTGTGCTGGATGAACCCGTGGGCATCAGAGCCCCGGTCACCCTTCTTGAAATGGGGAAGGGTACGGTCATCGTAACCACGGATGATACGCTCACCACGAACGGACTGCTGCCCGATACAACCTGCCATCTGGGTCAGGTTAAGCATCGAACCACGGGCCCCGGAGACTGCCATCAGCACCGCGCTGTTCCCAAGACCAAGGTGACGGCCTGCAATCTGACCGGTAAGGTCACGGGCTTTCCCGAGCACCTGCATGATCTGCATCTCAAGGGTTTCCTCGACAGTACGGCCGGGCATCGGTTCGAGCTGGCCGTCCTCGTAGATCTTGATCCGCCGCTCGACATCGAGGGCTGCATTCTTCAGCACATCGTCGATCTGGCCGTACTCGGTCTTGGAGAGGTCTTCGTCATCGATACCAAACGAGAAGCCGTCGAGCATGATACCGCGGATCGAGAGCTTGGTCATGTCATCGATAAACTCTGCAGCACGGCGCATGCCGTAGTGCCGTATGATCCGGTTGACGATCTGGCCGTCGAATGCACCGATTGCTTTCTTATCGATGGTCCCCATTTCGAGGTTCCCGTCAATAATCCGGACAAACGCATCACGGTCGCAGAGTTCTTTCTTGCAGGTATCACAGTTCTGGCAGGAGCTTGCGTGGAAGACGGTTGTCAGCTGCTCGGGCAGGATCTGGGAGAAGACCTGCTTGTTGCTCCAGTACTCGATACCGTCCTCAACCTTACCCGGCGGGGGAAGACGTTGGATATCAGTGTGTTTGAGGAGATAGAGCGCGTCTTCCTTCGTAAACCACCGGAGATCGTGCGTGAGCATGAACATTCCCGAGACGTGGTCGTGGATACCGCCGATGATGGGGCCGCCGAAACGGGGTGAGAGGATGTTCTCCTGCACGGAAATGAGAATCGTTGCCTCGGCCCGCGCCTCTTCGGTCTGCGGGACGTGCATGTTCATCTCATCCCCGTCAAAGTCGGCGTTGTAGGGCGGGCAGACCGCCGGGTTGAGCCGGAAGGTCCGGCCTTCCATGACCTTGACCCGGTGGGCCATAATACTCATCCGGTGAAGAGAGGGCTGACGATTGAAGAGAACAACATCCCCGTCGCGGAGTTGCCGCTCGACAGTCCAGCCGGGCTCGATCATGTCAGCGACAGTATCGAGGTTCCCTTCCGCGAGCCGGAGCCTGCGGTTATCGGGACGGATTGCATAGTTCGCACCGCATGGCGCGTTGACATCCGGGCGGCTCGGGCCGATCCGGGCAATACCCTTGAGCTCTTCGAGGTTGGCTGCGGTGACGCGGACCGGGATCGTCATCTCGTTTGCGACAGCGCGGGGAACACCGACCTGGGCCACCGAGAGATTGGGGTCGGGTGAGATAACCGTACGGGAGGAGAAATTGACACGCTTACCGGAGAGCGAGCCACGGAACCGACCGTCCTTACCCTTGAGGCGCTGGGACAGGGTCTTGAGCGGCCGGCCGCTGCGGTGCCGGGCCGGAGGACAGCCTGCGACTTCGTTGTCCATGTAGGTCGTGACGTGGTACTGGAGAAGTTCCCAGAGGTCCTCGATGATAAGCTGGGGTGCACCTGCATCCTGGTTTTCCTTGAACCGCTGGTTGATACGGATGATGTCCACGAGCTTGTGGGTAAGGTCGTCTTCAGACCGCTGGCCGTTTTCAAGGATAATGGACGGGCGCATCGTAATCGGGGGAACCGGGAGGACCGTGAGGATCGTCCATTCGGGGCGGGCTACATTGGGGTTGATGCCAAGAGGAATCAGGTCCTCATTCGGGATCTTTTCGATGCGCGACCGGATGTCCGCAGGGGTGAGCTTGTGCTCGACTTTCTTGCCATCCTCGACAACGACTTCCGAGAAGGTCGTGGGCTTCTCGAAATTGATCTTGAGTTGCTGTTCGCCGCAGTGGGGGCAGATCCGCTCCTTTTTGACATCCTTTTCCGAGAGGAGATCACCGGTCTGGTCATCTTCGGTACCGACGACTTTCTCAATCTCCTCGGGGCTTAAGAGGACACGCCCGCATGCCCGGCAGGTGACACGGAGGAGTTTCCGGATGAGCCGGGTGTATCCCACGTGGATGACAGGTTTTGCAAGCTCGATATGCCCGAAATGGCCGGGGCACTCGCTAGCCTTCTGGTCGCAGGTCTTGCACCGTAGACCGGGGTCGATAACACCGAGGTTTAGGTCCATTAACCCCTGGGGGTAGGGAAACCCGTCGTCATCGTAGGTATCCGCCCAGATGATCTTCCGGACGCTCATCTCGCGGATCTCTTTGGGGGAGAGTAAACCAAATCCAATTTGTCCGATTCGTTTAGGTGATGGCATCTTACACCACGTCCTGCAATTTCAGCCTGGATGCAATTCCCATACTCTTCATCTCATCCAGCAGGAGCTTGAACGCGTAACTCATCTCGACCGAGTAGATATCGGTCTCGTTCCCGCAGGCGAGGCACCGGGTCATGTTGCGCTTCCGGTCGAGCATGGCGACCATGCCACAGTTTGCGCAGACATACTCCTGCACCTTGTCCGACTCATCGAGCAGGCGTTCCTTGAGTGCCATGGCGGCACCGTGGCCGATCATGACATCACGCTCCATCTCACCAAACCGGAGACCTCCTTCACGGGCCCTGCCTTCTGTCGGCTGCCGGGTAAGAACCTGGACCGGACCGCGCGACCGGGCATGCATCTTCGAAGATACCATGTGGTACAGTTTCTGGTAGTAGATCACGCCGATATAGATATCGGCCTTGAACTGTTTCCCGGTGATACCGTCATACATGACTTCCCGGCCATTGTGGGAGAAGCCAAGCGCCTTGAGGGAGGCCCGGATGTCGGCCTCGCTCTCGCCGCCAAATGCGGTGGCGTTTATCCTCCGGCCTTCGAGAGACCCGACTTTTCCGCCGATCATCTCGAGCATGTGACCGACCGTCATACGGGAGGGGATTGCATGGGGGTTGATAACAAGGTCGGGCATAAGTCCGGCCTCGGTGAAGGGCATATTCTCCTGGGGAGTGATGAGCCCGACTACTCCCTTCTGCCCGTGGCGGGATGCAAACTTGTCGCCAACTTCCGGGACACGCAGGTCACGCGTGCGGACCTTGACGAGGCGGGAGCTGTTTTCTCCTTCGGTGATAATAACCGTGTCCACGATGCCGTGCTCGTTGCTGCGCATCGTGACCGAGGTGTCGCGCCGCTTTTCTACCGCAATCAGTTCCCCGGAGGGTTCTTCGAGGAAACGTGGCGGCGAGGTCTTGCCGATGAGGACATCTTTCTCGGCGACGACTGTTTCGGGGTTTATGACACCGTCTTCGTCGAGATTCTTATAGGACTCTGCACCATGGGCCCCGGCAACTTCTTCTTCAGGGACTTCGATCCGGTCAATCTGCCCACCGGGGTAACGCCTCTCCTCACCTTCATAGGTTCTGAAGAAGTGGGAGCGACCGAGACCGCGCTCGATCGCTGACTTGTTGAAGATGAGCGCATCTTCGATATTGAAGCCTTCGTACGAGAGGATGGCAACAACGAAGTTCTGGCCGGCAGGACGGTCGTCAGATCCAATCAGTTCCGAGGTCTGGGTGTGGGTGAGCGGTTTCTGGACGTAGTGGAGAAGGTGGCCACGCGTATCCGGGCGGAGCTTCATGTTTGCAGCGCCAAATCCCAGCGCCTGCTTGACCATCCCTGCCCCCATCGTTACACGCGGACTTGCGTTATGCTCGGGGAACGGCACATGTGCAGCACCGATACCAAGGATAAGGGAGGGGTCGATCTCCATGTGAGTGTGTTCAGGAGTGACTTTCGAGAAGTTCATTGCGATAAGAAGATCTTCTTCCTCTTCTGCATCGATGAACTCGATCATACCCCGCTGGACAAAATACGGGAAGTCGATCTCTTTCCGGGAGAGCCGGGCAAGATCCTCTTCTGTCACGAGCGGTTCGCCATTCTTCAGGAGAATGAGCGGGCGGCGGGCACGGCCCCTGTCCGAGAGGATAACTACGTCGCCGTTATACTCCTTGTGGGAGACGTTCACTTCGTACGAGATCTCGCCCTGGCGCCGCATTGCGCGGAGGTGGGCAACGAGTGCCTTTGCATCGTCGATAAGACCGACGAGCGCACCGTCAACGAAAACCCGGGACTTCTTCACTGGGACTCACCCCGGATATTTTCGACACCGAGATTGTGCAGGATCTTCATGATCGCGTGTTCATCGGTGACACCCTTGGAGATCTCTACCATCTGGGCGAAGTTCTTCACGAGACCGCAGTTCGGCCCTTCTGGTGTTTCGCTCGGGCAGATCCGGCCCCACTGGGTCGGGTGCAGGTCACGAGCCTCGAAGTGGGGCTGTGAACGGGAGAGCGGTGAGATCACGCGGCGGAGGTGAGAGAGGACGGCCATGTGGTCGACACGGTCGAGGAGCTGCGACACACCGGTCCTCCCGCCAACCCAGTTCCCGGTTGCAAGCGGGTGGAGGAGGCGTTCGGTCAGGACATCGGCACGAACCGCAGTCGCAATCGAGAGATCGCGGTGACGCATGCTTGCCCGCTCGAGCTGGTACTTGATATCCCGGGTAAGCCGGTTCAGGGAGATCCGGAACAGGTCTTCCATTAAGTCCCCGGCGAGTTTGAGCCGCTTATTGGAGTAGTGATCCTTGTCATCGATCCTGCGCTTGTTGAGGACGAGATCGAAACAGGACTCTGCCATGCGGCCAAGGAAGTGTGCCTTTGCAAGCCTGACAGAAAGAACCGCTTCGAGGTACCCTTCGTCGCCTTCCTTAAGATTCGGCGGCATTGCATAGTTCAGGTGGGGCAGGAGGTAGTTATCCAGTACAAACTCTGCGCGCTTGCGCTGGTAATCCTTCGTCTGGTTCGGGGCCAACTTCTTACCAACATACATGACACCGCCGTCAACCGAGTCACATTCGCTCTCTTCGAGATTCTGCATCATGAATGTCAGGATGTCTTCATCAGTCGAGACCGCGCTGACGACTTCCTGGTCGTTGGTAAGGCCGAGTGCACGCATAAGGTCGACAAACTTGAGGTGCCCGGCAACGGACGGGAACGAGACTTCGAGCAGGTTCTTCTTGTTCCGCTCGACAACGACAAGTGCGCGGTATCCGCGGAACTGCGAAAAGACCTTTGCTACGTAGATGCGCTCGTTGTACCGCTCGGTAAACTCGGTCATGATCTTGTTTGACGCAAGATCTTCAAGGGTCATGAGCACGCGCTCGGTCCCGTTGACAATAAAATAACCCCCGGCATCAAAGGCGTCTTCACCGTGGGATACTCTCTGGGCATCATCCATGCCATAAAGATTGCACGCGGACGACCCGATCATGATCGGGAGTTGTCCGATGGTCGTGACAATTGGTTCCTGGCGGTCTTCGCCATGTACCAGCGTGAGGCCGAGCTGGATTGGTGCGGCATAGGTAAGGTTGCGCAGCCGGGCTTCGCTGGGGTACAGTTCACCCTGCGATCCGTCAGCTTCACGGACAAGCGGCCTTTTCACCTCGATATTGCCAAGTTCTACCCAGACCGGGTCATTATTCTTCCCCCGGTTTTCGATATCGGTCTCGATAACACGCTGTTCGTTGACCACTTTCTGGAGATTGTACTTTAAGAAATAATTGAAGGAGTCAAGCTGGTGGCGCGCAACATGCTCCCGTGAAAAATATGCCCTCGATAAAATACTTCTATCTATCAGACTGACCAACCCCGATTTTATTTCTTCGGTCTCTTGATCACGAGACGGTACGCCTCGGCCCTGCCTGCAGTGTGACTCGTCCGGATAATTCGTATAACATCATCGGCGTTCGCACCGATCGCTTTGACTGCAGGATCGTCGTGATAAATTTTTGGTAATTGATCCGTTGAGATGTTGTAGCGGGTGAGGAGCTCGGTTACCTCCTCTTCGCTCATGATTTTATGGTCTGGCACCATCACGTGCTCCAACACATTCAGTTTGGTGCTCAATGAAAAACCCCCTTGTACATGAATAGATTTCCTCTCAGATGCATCACCGCAAAAAACCCACGATTTCTCGTGGCAACGGGCCCGGAGGGATTTGAACCCCCGACCACCTGGTTAAAAGCCAGGCGCTCTACCGAACTGAGCTACGAACCCCGTGTACATATCTGGACTGTACAGCATTATAACAATGTGAAAAACGTATTTAAATCTTCCTTCTGTACTTTCCTCTAAGACCGGTTCCTGCTATCAGAGTACCCGGGCAAATTTTCCGGCAATTTCCGCAAGCCGGTCTTCTTCGAGACGGATCTTCTCTTCAAGGGATTTTATCGCTTCCGCATCCTCAACGGATACTTCACAGCCGGGTGAATTTATTCCACAGGAATTCTTCAGTACAGCAAGAAGATTTTTATCAACTTCAATTCCTTTTCTAAGCGAGGAGTATTCATCAATGGTTGTCGGGTCTACCCCGGCCTCTTTTGCGACATCTGCACCCTTCTGTACCTCGGTGCGGCGCTTGAAGATGTGCTGGATGGATTCAAGAAGGAGCGCAGGATTGACAGGTTTCGATACAAAATCCTCGATATTCATTTTATGATCCTGCGCCTCATCCGCTGTGATCTTCTTTGCGGAGAACATGAGGACCGGTATATCCCGGGTCGACGGGTTTGCCTTGATTCGTTCGAGCGTCTCCCACCCGTCAACCGGTTCCATCATGATATCCAGCAAAATCAGGTCCGGCGTAGTCTTCTCAAGGATCGCAATCGCTTCATCCCCACCATTCGCCGCAACCGGTTTGAATCCTTTTCGTTTGAGGAGAGCAAGCAGGCCATCGACAATAAAGGGACTGTCATCGACAATTAAAATTGTATCATTCATGGAACGCTCTCCTTTAGATTGATCTGCTCAAGATGAATAATCCCAGTACTTCTCTAAATTTACCTCCGTGAATTTTGGCAAGTCATCAATACTCTCAACCTCTGATCAACCAAACGGTCGAAGAACAGAAACAAATGAGACAAATTTGAGTTTTTTCCGAATCCCTTCCCAGACCAATAGCCGGAAGAAATCGAAACGGAACAAATCTTCAGCAACGGTTCTTGGTCCTCGTTGAACCTTAGAGAAGAACATCCATTGAAGAGAGACCCAGATATTTTTGAGAAGGAAAGAGATTATCGTCAGCAGGTACCGGATCACAACGTTTCTTGTGGATGTCCTTGCTTTCACGATATTCCGGATACGGTACGAAGACTCGATCGCAAACCGGTTCTTGTAGACCCGGTAGATCCGACGGGGTTTCCAGTTAATACCATACACGACGTAACCCAGGTTCACATTCCCGTATTTCTTATTCCTTCCCAGAAGGTACTGGACATCAATTGCCAGAGTAAGAGAAAGAGGTTCGCCAGTTCCCATCATCGTATACTGTGCATACCGGGAATGATTTCCCCGGAGTATTTTCTTGAGTTCTTCGCCGTGTTTTCTCACCGGAACAATGTGCGGGATCTTTTCCTTCTGGAGAAATGAGAACACATCTTTTGAGTAAAATCCCCGATCAAGACAGAGTACTTGGGTGTTCACTTTTGCGTTGTGGATTATGGCCAAAAATTTCCGGATGTACTCGACCTTTGACACACCCTTCTTCACCGGGAAAACTGCAAGGGTCTGCCGTTGACCTTTTGTTGTGATGGAGAGCGAAACATACGAGTAAAATGTGGTTGTTGATTTCTTCATTTTACTCTTGAGGACGTAATCTTTGTTCGCTTCGATAATTTCGCCATAATAAGGATCGTCGGTGAAATCTATGGCAAAATGATACGATTTTCCGGGAACAAGGATCTGATCGTTTGAATAGGTGAGGATCTTTGATTGTATTTCGAAAAGCGATTCTAAATCCACCTTCGATAAATGGTATCTGACTGACGTTTCACACGGGACTTTTTTCTCCGGCCTTATTGATGGAATGCACGGATAGTTTGGTTGCTGACATCCCAACAAGTGACTGGATAAGCGTCTTTTGTCTCAGTGTTCCGTTGATGGAAATGGTGAGATTCCGGTTGATTGCATCCACTGCTATTTCGGAACAATCTTCTGCTCGGATCTCATTCTTTATTCGGCGGGTGAATTGCCGTCTATTTGCCATATGCGGCGCCCGCTGCCTATTTAGATCTGCCGGTTTTGATTAGCCTCGGCTAAAAATTAGTGAAGTACTGAATCCTGAATTCCCAGGTCCGGAATTATCAACATTTCCCATAGAGTAATCGTCAGGATATTAATTGCATTTTTGGAGATTTGGAACAAAACTTATTTTTGGGGAACCTTGCCTTCGAGTTCTCCCTTGATCTGCTGGAGCCGGTTCTCCTGGAACCGGATATTTGTCTCCATGCTCTTGATTGCCCGTGCAATCTCGTCGCTTACCCTGACCTTTGCATCATTAAAGTTGTACGTAGTTTCAAGAATCTTCATCAGGCGCCGGTTAACATCAATGCTTTTACTCAGGCGCGCGCATTCGGAGATGATTTCTGTATCAAATCCCGATTGTCGGGCCATGTCCATATCTGACTTGATAGATTGGCGGCGGATGAGAACATGCTCGATTGCATCGTACAGTTCGCGGTGAGTGATGGGTTTTAAAAACGTAATCCTCGATATAGATCCCATATTCCTGCGCTTCCCCGGGAGTCAGTTGTTTTGCAGTAAGCATAAGGACCGGTATATCCTTGGTCTGGGGGTTTTCCTTGATCTTTTCAAGCGTCTCCCAACCGTCGACCGGCTCCATCATAATGTCCAGGAGGATAAGATCCGGCGTTACTGTTTTGAGGATCTCGAGGCACTCTTCTCCCCCGTATGCCGCAACAGTCCGGTAACCACCCCTCTCAAGCATGGTTACAAACACATCAACGATGAACGGACTGTCATCGACTACTAAAATGGTATACATTACATCGACTCTCCGATATTTTTTGCAACCGCAAGCATCTGATCATGCACTCTTACGGGATCCGCATTATCCTTTATGATCGCTGCGATAAGAAAATTTTCTCCGGCACCCATGACCAGAATCGACGATTCCGGGGATCTGATGGTAACAGAATCCAGGGAATTCAAACGAATAATATTCCCTATGGATTCTGCCGATGCAAGGATCGTCGCGGAAAGAGCACCGAACCAGGGCTCGTTGATCTCACGATCGAAATATTTGCCGGCAATTATGCCGTCACGGGAGACAAAGGCAACAGCTGTAACTCCTTCGATCAAGCGGACCCTGTCAATAAAAGCGGAGATTTTCTCTTTCAACATGTTTTTTGGCCCCTCTTGCACACCCTCCTATTTCATAATGCCGGAATAGGGATATATACATATCTCTTTTATACCTGTTTACCCCGAAAAGTGCAGAGAAATTTTTTAAGAAGAACAATCTGTTATCAATTGTTTTTTTTCGGTGAAGGGGAACAATTCTGATAAAACCAAAATACCTGCAGATCAACGGAAAACCCGTCATTCAGCAAACACCTGTCCCCGGTTTGAAAAGACCTGCAAGTACGAAAAATCTTCGTGTTCCCTGTTCCCCCTTGAACCGGCAATAAATCGTTGAAATTTCAATTCCCCACGATTAAGAGCAGATCATGGGGGAGAATGATTATATACCATATTGCCCCAAACACTTTTAAAAGAAGGATGTAATGATCCGGGCATACACCATAACATCGGGAAAAGGCGGCGTGGGAAAAACAACGATCACCGTGAATCTCGGGATCTCGCTTGCTCTTCTCAAACGTGAAACGTATATCCTTGATGCTGATATCGGTATGGCTAATATGGCCCTTATCCTCGGCATGGACAACGTGCCGGTAACACTTCATGAAGTCCTTGCGGGAAAAGCCAGCATTGAAGACGCCATTTACGAGGGGCCGGGCGGAGTCAAAGTTGTCCCGAGCGGGATATCCCTGCAGGGATTCCAGCAAGCCGATCCCGATAATTTACGGGACGTCATGCGAACCCTGGTCGACCGGTGCGAGTACCTGCTTATCGATGCTCCGAGCGGTATCTCAAAAGAAGGAGTGGTCCCACTCTCGGTCGCAGATGAGGTTATACTGGTTGTCAACCCGGAACTTGCATCCATGGCAGATGCACTGAAAACCAAGATCCTTTGCGAAGTGATGGGAGGACACGTATACGGTGCAATTCTGAACCGGGCCGGTCAGGAGCACACCGAACTCCGGTCCCAGAGTGTCGAAGACGTTCTCGGGGTAAGGGTCGTCGATGTTGTGCCGGAGGATGCAAACGTCCGGAGAGCGGCAGCCTACAAGACCCCGTGTGTCCTGAAATACCCGGAGTCGGATGCGTCGTACGCGTTCCGGCGACTGGCGGCACAAATCTCCGGGATCGAATACAAGGAAGTTGCACAAAAACCGCACCAGGAAGGATTCGTGGACAGGCTTGCACGATCAGTCTTCCGGTAAAAATGGGGGGATCATGGCATACGAAGGTTATCTGTTAATCCTGTTCGGTGGCGTCATTGTAGTTCAGCAGTTTATTATTTATCTCATGTACGTCCGGATACGGCAGTTGTTGAAGGAGATTAACTCGGTGGACAACAAGATAAAAATTATCGACTCGGAACTTGAAAATCTTATCCAGAGAGTTGAAGAATTCAAAAAGAGCAATATCTGAAATAACGTCGCAATAATACCAGGAAAAAATAAAAAATTCTGCTCCCCGGAACGACAAGATAAATAAGAGATCTGATCTAATAGTAAGAGAGCGGGGCCATAGGGTAGCCTGGCCATCCTAGGAGACTGGGGGTCTTCTGACCTGAGTTCAAATCTCAGTGGCCCCATTCACGTTGTTTTAAGGCTGTTTTTATGAAGATCACGGAAACCTGCACAGATTGTCTGCTGTCCCGGGTCCGGCTAGAATGTTCACTTTGCGGTGCTGATGAAAAAAGGACCGGGGATGCGATCTCTGCCTGCGGTGAGCTCCTCGAGAAGATCCGCAGGAACCCCTTAAGTCATCCGCAGATCGCAAGCGCGATCCACCGGAAGGCCTACGAGATCCTTGAAACTTCCGACCCCTTCGCAAGCCTCAAGATCAAGGGGAACCTGCAGGCACTCGAAGTCTGCCGCAAGGTGCGCCCCCGGCTTTTTTCATTTTATGATCATGCACTTGCGTCTATCATAGGGAATACCTTCGATTATGGTGTCAAGGGCCATACGGTAGAGGAGAATTTTTACGAGTTTTTTGAGCGGGAGTTCAAAAAAGGCCTCGTCATCGATGACACCGAAAGGATTTCGCATTTATGTTCCCGGGTCGTCTACCTAAGCGATAACTGCGGGGAGATCGTCCTTGATAAACTATTTATCAGGTACCTCAAGGAACACGGATCCCACGTGACTCTCGCGGTAAAAGGTAAACCGGCCCTCAACGATGCCACCCTTCACGAGGCTCGCGAACTCGGCCTCGACCGGATGGTTGACACCCTCACAACCAATGGAGGGGGAGCTGAGATCGGCATCTCAATGGAACATATTCCCGATGAGCTGCGGGAAGCGCTTTCCCGATGCACCATTATCATCGCAAAAGGTATGGCAAATTACGAATCCCTCTCCGAGATGCACGACATCCCTCCGGTTGCATACCTGCTTGCCGCAAAATGCCGGCCCGTAGCAGATGAGATTGGGGTCCCGGTTGGATCGAAGGTCGCGATGCTGAAATACCAGTAATTTAGAAAACGGTTTTGCCAAAACCCGGGTTACCGCGAATCCGGCTCCGGAACGATCCGGCTGCGCTTTGTCTTCCCGCCAGGATGAAGTCGCATTATCGGGCCCGGATCCTGGTGATTTTTTTGGATAAAAACCAGATAATCACCATACACTTTTAACCGTGCACCAATCATCTCTGATCATGGTACTGGTACTGGATCCGGGAATTTCGATCGGTTGGATTCTCATCGTGGCGGGAGCCCTGCTTCTCCTGTTTGAAGTCCACAGCCCGGGATTTTTTGCCGCTGTCCCGGGGACAGTTATGATCATCCTGGGGATACTCCTCCTCCTTGGGATAGATATCTTCAGTTCAGGGTGGGGAATTGTTATTGGTGTTGTAATAGCCCTGTGTTCCGCAGGCTTTACTGTCTGGATGTACGGAAAAATCACACCCAACCGGAACCCAACGACGATCAGCCGGGATACCCTTGTCGGCATGATGGGAAGGGTGAAGGTCCAGGTGGATTCGCACTCGCTTGGCGGAAAAGTCATGATTGGATCAACAGAATGGAGTGCCCGCTCTGCCGGGAATCTGATTCCCGCTGGGAAAAAAGTGAAGGTTCAGTACTTCACTAATTTTTAGCCGAGGCTAATCAAAACCGGCAGATCTAAATAGGCAGCGGGCGCCGCATATGGCAAATAGACGGCAATTCACCCGCCGAATAAAGAATGAGATCCGAGCAGAAGATTGTTCCGAAATAGCAGTGGATGCAATCAACCGGAATCTCACCATTTCCATCAACGGAACACTGAGACAAAAGACGCTTATCCAGTCACTTGTTGGGATGTCAGCAACCAAACTATCCGTGCATTCCATCAATAAGGCCGGAGAAAAAGTCCCGTGTGAAACGTCAGTCAGATACCATTTATCGAAGGTGGATTTAGAATCGCTTTTCGAAATACAATCAAAGATCCTCACCTATTCAAACGATCAGATCCTTGTTCCCGGAAAATCGTATCATTTTGCCATAGATTTCACCGACGATCCTTATTATGGCGAAATTATCGAAGCGAACAAAGATTACGTCCTCAAGAGTAAAATGAAGAAATCAACAACCACATTTTACTCGTATGTTTCGCTCTCCATCACAACAAAAGGTCAACGGCAGACCCTTGCAGTTTTCCCGGTGAAGAAGGGTGTGTCAAAGGTCGAGTACATCCGGAAATTTTTGGCCATAATCCACAACGCAAAAGTGAACACCCAAGTACTCTGTCTTGATCGGGGATTTTACTCAAAAGATGTGTTCTCATTTCTCCAGAAGGAAAAGATCCCGCACATTGTTCCGGTGAGAAAACACGGCGAAGAACTCAAGAAAATACTCCGGGGAAATCATTCCCGGTATGCACAGTATACGATGATGGGAACTGGCGAACCTCTTTCTCTTACTCTGGCAATTGATGTCCAGTACCTTCTGGGAAGGAATAAGAAATACGGGAATGTGAACCTGGGTTACGTCGTGTATGGTATTAACTGGAAACCCCGTCGGATCTACCGGGTCTACAAGAACCGGTTTGCGATCGAGTCTTCGTACCGTATCCGGAATATCGTGAAAGCAAGGACATCCACAAGAAACGTTGTGATCCGGTACCTGCTGACGATAATCTCTTTCCTTCTCAAAAATATCTGGGTCTCTCTTCAATGGATGTTCTTCTCTAAGGTTCAACGAGGACCAAGAACCGTTGCTGAAGATTTGTTCCGTTTCGATTTCTTCCGGCTATTGGTCTGGGAAGGGATTCGGAAAAAACTCAAATTTGTCTCATTTGTTTCTGTTCTTCGACCGTTTGGTTGATCAGAGGTTGAGAGTATTGATGACTTGCCAAAATTCACGGAGGTAAATTTAGAGAAGTACTGAGGTTGTTGACTCCCAGGGAGTTCACATTGTAGTAGAAGAGGTTGAATAGTATGGATTTTACCGGAACGCTTATTGTTATCATCCTGATCCTTGTCATCGTTTTTATTTTTGCAAACGGTGTCGTGATCATCCAGCCGTACGAACAGGGACTTCAAATTCGTCTCGGCCAGTATGTAGGCCGGATGAACCCGGGTTTCCGCTGGATCGTGCCATTCGTGAGTGGTGCGATCAAGCTTGACCTGCGGACAACAGTCATGGAGATTCCCTCGCAGGAAGTTATCACCAAGGACAACTCACCGACGAACGTCGATGCGATCGTCTACATCCGGGTGATCGATCCCGAGAAGGCATATTTCGAGGTTGCAAATTACCGGATGGCAACCGTGGCACTCGCCCAGACCAGTCTCAGGGGTATCATCGGGGACATGGAACTCGATGAGGTCCTGTATAACCGGGAGCGGATTAACACAAAACTCCGGGATATCCTGGACCGCGAAACGGACCAGTGGGGTGTCAAGGTCGAACGTGTTGAAATCAAGGAGGTCGATCCGGTCGAAGCAGTCAAGAATGCCATGACCGAACAGACCGCAGCAGAACGTGCACGGCGTGCAGCAATCCTCCGGGCTGATGGAGAGAAGCGGTCGGCAATCCTCAAGGCAGAAGGCCTTCGGCAGAGCATGATCCTTGAAGCTGAAGGGGAACGGCAGAGCAAGGTGCTCCGCGCTGAGGGGGAGCGGCTCTCGAGAATTCTCCAGGCACAGGGTGAGGCTCAGGGCCTTCGCATCCTCTCGGTAGGTGCAGCACCGCTGGACAAGCGGGCAATCACCGTCCTCTCACTCGACGCGCTCAAGACCATGGCAAACGGGCAGGCAACCAAGATAATCTTCCCGTTCGAGATCTCCCAGCTGATCAAACAGGGTGCAAAGTTCCTGGGGGCAACGGATGAGTCACTTGAAGAACCTTCAAAGATTGTGCTGGATGAGACGATCCTGGGAAATATCCCCAAGAGGGAAGAGGTCGAGACCATCTTAAAAGAGATGCAGGAAGCCATCCCCCGGGTCAGCGAAGAGGAATTGAAAGACCCGGCCCGGAGGAAAGCGATGGAAGCTCTTGCAAAAGAGAAAGAGCTGCCGGATCAGCCGGAACAGTAAAATCTTTTTTTTGTCATTCAGTTGCCTTTTTTATTCATCTGCAAATCGGTCAAACCGGTTAACCATTTTTTAAAAGCCCATACGTTTTACCGGCAATTTCGGGTAATGGATGAATAGGTAAACAGATGACAGTGTACGGGTACATGACCACCGGTCCGAAGAAATTCAAACGGCATCGTTCACAAAAAAACGTAAGGGGTCAGACGCTCCCGGGCTTTGTGCAGATTCGCTGAGAGAGGTCAGACGGTGTACATATCCTGCCCGAAAGCCGAGGTATCCGGATAACTACTATCGGAAATTTTTCTGCGGAACTGTTGGTTGTAACCATTAAAGGTAAAAGTACACCGCCCGACCCCTCACATGACCATCCGGCTTCTGAGCCGGATTTGCGGGGTTTTACGAGGTAAATGTAAAGGATTTTTCATATCCGTTGTTGTGAGGGTCGGCCGGTGTACTCATGAAACGAAGGGTTTATGATCAATGCAAAAAAGATTTTCCCGGAACCCCCGTGTTTTAAAAAAAATCCTTGGGCTCAAAAAAGGTCGATTCTAGGTCGGACCCAGATTAAAAAGGATCGGGAGGAGGAAGATCGCCATGATCACAAAGAGCATGACGTAACTTACCGCCGTTACCACGTATCCTGAATATTTGATGGGCCCCTTATTCTCAAGGAGCCAGTCCACCCCGGCTTTCAGGATATAGCCACCGTCAAGGGGAACGAGGGGCAGGGCATTGAACGTCCCGACGGCAAGGTTGAACCATCCGCACCAGAAGAGGATCTGAATGACGAGCCAGAAGTGGGGGAAGGGGACGCTCCACATGAGGCTGTCTGTCGTGTCATTCACGAGGATCAGATACATGCCCCAATCTTCCGGCTGGAGGATGACGTAGATCGGGATTGCCATGAGCTTAAAGATGCCGAACGGTGACGCGAGGCTTTCGAATTCCCGTTTCATGCCATCAGCATTGTAGAAGAAAACCCCCGTGAACCCACTTGTCCGGTTAGACTGTGATGGAGGCCAGCTGCTGAGTGTGAGCGAGTACCGCGAGAGTACTCCGTCATTCTCCGTGACAACCGTCACCGGATCCCCGGGCTTCGTGGAATTGAGAATCGCAGACACCTGATACTGGTCAGTGACATCGATCCCGTTTATGCTTCGCACCAGGGAGTCCGGCTGGATGCCTGCCTGCGCAGCCGGGTAATCAACGTATACGGAATGGATAAGCGGGGCGTGCAGGGGAACCGCCATGCCTAAGAGGAGGAAGAGGAGAACAAAACAGGCAAGACCGATCAAGATGTTGTTGGTGATTCCCGCGCCCAGCATCCTCATCTTCGAGATCCCCCGGGACTTCTCCTGGTCCTCCTCGTCAGGCTCCACAAATGCCCCGACCGGAATCACCGCAAACAGGATTCCCATCGACCTCACCCGGATCCCTTCAATCCGGCAGAGGATCGCGTGGCCGAATTCGTGGACTACCATGGTGACGATCAGTGCAAGCCATACCGCAAACGTAAATGGGATGAACTGGTTGACCCCGGGAATCGCGAGAACATTCCCGATCTCGTTCACCGCGGTCGGGGGGGGATGGGTCGCTACCGTAAAGTAGAGCGAATAGAAGAGCATCAGGACCATGCCGGCCGAGACCAGGATCACCATCACGACACCCAGTGTGCCGTAGATCCGGAAAAACGTGGAAAACGAGATGAACCTGTCAAAAAAACCGACACGGTTTGTTTTCAGGGCCATGAACGGGCCATAGAACGTGATGTGATTCACCCAGAGTTTCCGGGAGTGAATATAATACGCGATGATTGCATAGCCAATGACGAGAAGGACTATGAGCGGGATTATCCAGTTCATTCTGTACCAGATGGCATTGCAGGCTAGATAAATAATGGCTCGCCCGGCCAAATATCATAAATTAAAAAAATGTGGAGAGACTGCTCTGTTCCTTCTTTCCGATCATTGCGGTCACCGTCTTCCAGCTCTTCCGTGCTATAACGGGGGGCTCACGGTGATCGTCAATGTACCGGGACAGGTATCCGATCGTTGTCGGATCGGATGGGTACCCGCTCCCGATCTCACCATACATCTTCGCGAGTTTCCGGATCTCCCGGTCACGGGTTACTTTTGCAATAATGCTTGCCGCAGACACGATCCGGAAACTGCTGTCCGCGTGATGCTCGGAGACAATCTCGCATTCGTGAGTGAGATGGCGCTTTACCATCTCTGCATACCGGAAAGGGTTGACATCGCATGCATCCACGTATGCGGTTGATGGAGCGAGCTGGTTGATAGCTTCAGCATGAGCCCGTGCAACACAGGAATTCAGGGTCATCTCCCGGCGAATTGCATCAATCTCACGCGCGTCGATTGTTATTATTGCGACTTTGCATGTTTGCCTGATAATTGCAGACAGGCGCTCACGTTCCTTTGGCGGAAGCAGTTTTGAGTCCTTAACAGGGAGACCGGAGAGGACATCTTCGGACGTGCAGCTGACCGCCGCTATCACCATCGGGCCAAGGACCGATCCTTTACCCGCTTCGTCCACCCCGCAAATCATTTGGAATTTGTTGATGCGCAAATTATTTCAATGGCGATGATGGTAACCGGTACGCATGTACATAATCATCGTAGGGCTCGGCGGGATTGGGAGAAATCTCACCAAACTCGCAGTCGAACATTCACACAACGTCGTCGTTATCGATCAGGATGAGTCGCGATGTTCCCATGTTCTTGAACACTACGATGTACTCGCGGTTACCGGCAACGCAACCGACAAGACTACCCTTGAAGAAGCAGGGATTGACCGGGCCGATGCATTGATCGCTACAACCAGCGACGATTCAGTAAATCTTATGACCTGCTGGCTGGCAAAACGGTTCCGGGTCCCAAACGTTGTCTCTATCGTCAACCAGCCATCGCACTCGGATTTCTTTAAGGAAGTTGGAGTAAGGATCAGTGAGAACCCGGACGAACTTGTTGCATCACGGCTCTATTACTGGACCCAGAACCCGCAACTCCAGCAGCTCGCTTCAATTCCCGGGGGCAGCATCTTTGAGATCGTAGCAGAGGCAGGAGCACCTATTGTTGCTCATGAGATCCGGGAACTTAAGGTCAAGGACTTTGTCTTTATCGCAATCCGCAGGGCTGGTGGGGAACTTATCATCCCGAGCGGGAGCGTGAAGGTCCAGGCCGGGGACACATTCACGGTTTTTACAAAAAAGGAAGCGGAGGACGACTGCCTCCGGCTGCTCAACAAACAGCTGAAAAAATCAGCGGAGTGATGCCGCGAGCGCACCGAGCTCGATGACGAGCTTCGGGTTGACCCGGATCAACTCTTTTATCAGCATCAGGGTGGAGAATTCCTTGAGGTCCAGATTTGAGACCGAGTGTATGATATCGTTGAGTTTATTGTCGGGCTGTTTTATCAGGTATTCCTTGATATTGTAGTTGCGGTCGATGGCTTTTCCCATCTTGGATGCACGCCAGGCTTTGTCGTAGGGCATGAGGGCCTTCCTGGAGAGATCGCCTTTCGCAATGCACTCAGCTGCCACTTCTGCCGCCAGTCTCCCGGTGAACATACCATTATAGATTCCACCGCCGGTAAGCGGGTCGACAACTCGGGCTGCATCGCCGGTGATCATAAGCCCGTCGGCAACCGTGCAGTCAAGCGGCCGGCAGACCGAGACCCCGCCAACGATATGCTCGATCGTTTTCCCGTTCGGAAAGGTCTTCCTGACGAATTTATTGAGATAATCTATCGCCCGGTGGCCGTTCCCGCTCTTTTTACCGGAGATACCGATACCCACGTTTGCCGACCGGTCTCCCTTGGGAAATACCCAGAGGTATCCTTCGGGTGCGACATCGTTGCCCAGATAAAAGACCGTTGAGTGGGGATCGATATCGATATCGGTCATGACGTACTGTGCACCGCTCATGATCTCCCGGATCGGAACCGTCGTGTCGATACCGCACCACTTTGAGAACTTGGACTCTACGCCGTCGGCTGCAATGGTGACATCCGCAGTGATGCTTGTTACCTTGCCAAGGTGCTCGACCTTTGCACCTTTAACAGCCCCGTTCTCCATGATCGGTGCAGAAGCACGGCTCTTGACCGCGATATCAGCACCGGCGTCCGCTGCTCTCCAGACCAGCTCACGGTCGAAGAACTTGCGATCGAGGACGAACCCGACCTTGCTCCCTGCCTGTGCCGATGAGAGCTGCATCAGGAACCCGTCCGGGGCAACGATTGCAGCCCCGGTCATCTCCGCTGATATCCAGCAGGGGTCCGGCTCGATGAACTCCATTAAGGCTTCGCGCCCGATACCCTCCGCACAGCGCACAGGGGCGCCGATAGCCGGTCGCTTCTCGACAAGACAGGTCTTAAGTCCTTTCTCGGCCGCGGTCTTTGCAGCAATTGCCCCGGCAGGACCGCCACCGATTACCAGAACATCGTACTTACTTTCCATGCCCGGCCTCCAGTGCGCCTACTGGGCAGACTTTCGCACAGATCCCGCAATCCGTGCACTTCTCCTCGACAGAGAGGTATGCGTCGATCAGTTCAAGAGCGCCTTCGGGGCAGACTGATACACAGCATCCGCAATAACCACAAATATCCCGATGTACTTTGAGCATTGAGTGATAATGTTGGTGTCCTGTTTCATTAATATTTACGATGCAAAAATAAGAGCGGCATCGCGGAAGCGTGCAAAAAAACAGAGTGTCCTCTTATTCAAGAGAGAACGTTCCGTATTTCCCCCCGCCGCCCGGGTGGAGGACTACCCGGTTGTTCCGGAGCGCATCTATCGCAGCCCCGACCCGGGAATCGATTGCCCGAATCTCGGTTACCGGAACATCGATAAGAACCGCAATCTCGTTTCCGAAGGTGCTGATGAACGAAGAGTAGATTGCCTGGCACTTTTTCGTGTGCGGGGAGGAAGCTCCTTCAACGGTCTGGATGATCTGGCCAAGGGAAACAATGTGAACATACGGTGGCCGAATTGTCGGGCTGCCTCCAAGAGAGAGTTCTTTTGCCCGGTCGGTCACGCCTTTCTTGATAATCCCCCCATCTTCGGGGCACCGCCACGAGTACTTCACCGCATCTTCGTATGAGTATTGTTCAAAACACCGCGTGCAGGCAGTACGGTTGTACTTCCCCTCCTCCGGGAAGAACCCGGCATTCATGATAATGTTACCATTATTCACTGCTGCAAGGACACTTTTTACCGAAAGGTCGGTGAGATTGAGCCGGTTAAACTCCCTCCCGATCTTCTCCGGTTGGGGACTGTGTGCATCGGAATTGGTAAGGAACGGGATCTGCGCAAGCTCCGGGATGGAGGCACCATAGGAGCTGTCCGCGGACAGACCAAGTTCAAGGAAATCTATGGTCTCGCTCCCGTAACACCCGGTGACACTGTCGAAGTACGCGTACATTGCCGTCCATGGTGTGAAGGCATGGGCCGGACCAATCAGAGCACCGACGTCGTGAACTGCCTGTGCTATCTCTTCACCGCTCCGGTACAGGTGAGGCCTGCCGCTTGTGGTAAAACTCTTTGTTGTTCCGGCAAGAATCTCGCGGAGCTGGTCGAATTGGGCAAGTTCTTTTGCAAGAATGAGGTGATGCACCCGTTTCTGATCTTCGACTTCCGTTGTCGGGACAACGACAATTCCTGCCTCATTCTCAAGGAACGGTTCCCATCCCTTCTGCCAGTCCGGCTGGAGGGCATCCCCGGTTCCGAGAACGTTGAGACCTTTGGTCACACATGCCTGCAGGAGTCTATCCGGCTGCATGGCCCCGGACACTGCCATGGAAAATGGGGAATGGATGTGAAGGTCAGCGTTGACGTGCATGAGTATCGGAATGGTTGGATGTTACGGGATATAAGGGGAAGGATCGATTCCACCTGAAACAGAACCGGTTTTTCCGGTTTGCATTTCGTAAGATTTAACCCAGTCACTCCCCGATCCCTATTGTGGAGCGGATAACGGCGATAGCACGAGGTAAAGTCCAGGGGGTTGGGTACCGGCATTTCATTGAGGGTTGCGCCCACGCGACCGGGGTTCACGGGTGGGTGAAAAATATGCCGGACGGGACCGTGATGATGGTTGCCGAGAGTTCCCCGGCCTCCCTCGCGGACTTTATCCGGCTGGCCCGGGCCCCGGCGGGACCGCTCATCAGAGTCGAAGAGATCGCGGTTACACCGGGCGCAGCAACAGGAGAATTCAGGAGGTTCCACGTTGAGTGGTGACCCGCGTTTTTTAAAATTCACCGGAAAAAAGAGCTGAAGATGGGGAGGCATAATTCAGGAAACAGTTTCCAATTCCGTAAATTGTCGGTGGAAATGCTCTTTTGGGAAACCTTTTGCCAACCGGAAATTCCCGGCTTCCTGAAATTGTCATCATGCTCATTACATGCCCGGCAAATGTGGACCATCCGGAATTCCTGACCCGGCAAATTTTGATAAACTGCTCTTTAGAAACGTGCATGAAAAAATTGTTCGCACCCAAACCATGAAAATTAAAATCCCGAGAAAACGTATCTGGGTTTTTCGTTAATGCAGTGACGTCAATGTTCATGGGAAAAACTCAAGCACGAAAAATTGTAAGAACCGGTGAATGGTATTGACAATTATTTTGTCAGCAATTTCCTTCATCTAAAATCCTGAAAAATTCTTGCTTCAGATCGCCGCCCAAACTTCCTTTTTACTACGAAGAATTTAATTCCGGACACGTTGACGTCTCTGGTATCTGACATCATGTGGAGAATAACTCTTATCTCTCAATTATCAGACAATGCTCTGTCGGGGGACTGAGGGGAAACAGGAGGTTACTGGCAATCCCCCGTAGTCAATTAACAAAAAACCTGATGAGGAGTGTCGGATTTTAATTTTCAGGTTTTGGTGTGAACGTTCCTTGTGAATGCCCGGTTCCGCCGGGCGAATGAAGATCTTGTAAATTCTCAAACCCAGTACTTCTCTAAATTTACCTCCGTGAATTTTGGCAAGTCATCAATACTCTCAACCTCTGATCAACCAAACGGTCGAAGAACAGAAACAAATGAGACAAATTTGAGTTTTTTCCGAATCCCTTCCCAGACCAATAGCCGGAAGAAATCGAAACGGAACAAATCTTCAGCAACGGTTCTTGGTCCTCGTTGAACCTTAGAGAAGAACATCCATTGAAGAGAGACCCAGATATTTTTGAGAAGGAAAGAGATTATCGTCAGCAGGTACCGGATCACAACGTTTCTTGTGGATGTCCTTGCTTTCACGATATTCCGGATACGGTACGAAGACTCGATCGCAAACCGGTTCTTGTAGACCCGGTAGATCCGACGGGGTTTCCAGTTAATACCATACACGACGTAACCCAGGTTCACATTCCCGTATTTCTTATTCCTTCCCAGAAGGTACTGGACATCAATTGCCAGAGTAAGAGAAAGAGGTTCGCCAGTTCCCATCATCGTATACTGTGCATACCGGGAATGATTTCCCCGGAGTATTTTCTTGAGTTCTTCGCCGTGTTTTCTCACCGGAACAATGTGCGGGATCTTTTCCTTCTGGAGAAATGAGAACACATCTTTTGAGTAAAATCCCCGATCAAGACAGAGTACTTGGGTGTTCACTTTTGCGTTGTGGATTATGGCCAAAAATTTCCGGATGTACTCGACCTTTGACACACCCTTCTTCACCGGGAAAACTGCAAGGGTCTGCCGTTGACCTTTTGTTGTTATGGAGAGCGAAACATACGAGTAAAATGTGGTTGTTGATTTCTTCATTTTACTCTTGAGGACGTAATCTTTGTTCGCTTCGATAATTTCGCCATAATAAGGATCGTCGGTGAAATCTATGGCAAAATGATACGATTTTCCGGGAACAAGGATCTGATCGTTTGAATAGGTGAGGATCTTTGATTGTATTTCGAAAAGCGATTCTAAATCCACCTTCGATAAATGGTATCTGACTGACGTTTCACACGGGACTTTTTCTCCAGCCTTATTGATGGAATGCACGGATAGTTTGGTTGCTGACATCCCAACAAGTGACTGGATAAGGGTCTTTTGTCTCAGTGTTCCGTTGATGGAAATGGTAAGATTCCGGTTGATTGCATCCACTGCTATTTCGGAACAATCTTCTGCTCGGATCTCATTCTTTATTCGGCGGGTGAATTGTCGTCTATTTGCCATATGCGGCGCCCGCTGCCTATTTAGATCTGCCGGTTTTGATTAGCCTCGGCTAAAAATTAGTGAAGTACTGAAACCGGAAATGAATGATCTTATCTTAACAAAAGTCGGGACAACAGGCATTGCTAAAGTGATAGATACCGAAAAAGAATTCAGTATTTTTGTGAGTCTGGCTCTATTAAAATTTTCAAATTCTTTGGTATTCCCGAAATATCTTCAATTGGCTTTGAATTCACCATTAGGAAAAAGACAATCAGAATATTATACACAGGGAATGGGAAATCAGAATCTTGTCTTAAAATCTATAAAAATATTTAATCTGCCCCTCCCCCCGCTCGCGGAGCAGCACCGCATCGTTGCGAAGGTCGATGCCTTAATGAAACTCTGCGACGAGCTGGAGGCGCGGTTGAAAGAGAGGGCTGCGGTGCAGGGACGGTTTGCGGGGAGTATCGTAAAAGAGGTTGCAGGGAGCGTTCAATGAAACCAGAGCAGGCTGCAGGCTATGTTTTTGAGAGGGAAATTTTCAATTTGCTCGCGGAATCAAATTATTTTAACGTAAGAACTGAGCAATTACGCGGGCGTGGTGCAAGTCACCAGATTGATGCATTTGGAACGTTGGCAATTCCAACCGCCTTTACTTATCCAATCCGATTAATTGCGGAGGCAAAATGCTATTTATCATCGATAAAATTGCACCAAATACGAAGTTTCGTTGGTGTAATCAAACATATCTCTGAAAACTATATTGTCGGAGAAAATGAACAACGAAACACACCAAACCGATATTTAGATACTGGATGCTTTTTTAGCGCCACACCATTTACAAAATCCTCGCAAGACTATGCATGGGCGCATAACATTTTTTTAGTCTCTTTCTCGGAGATGGAAGAAATGCAATCAATAATCACCCGAATTCGATCATTTATTTCTGAAATCCCTGAAGAACAAATGGGAACCGTTACAAAAGAAAATTTGTTGGTGCGATACAATTCATGGAAAAGTCAATTATCTTCTGAAAATGTCAATCCCTCATTAGGGATTGGAATTCTTGACAATGTTTACCCTGTAATATTGGTGGAAAAAAAGGATTGGCATAAGCGTATAAGCGTCCCTCAAAATTCAGATACAATTTTTGCAGAAAAAACACGTCGAGAAGATAAAACAAATGGGACAATTTTTCATTTAAATATCGATAAAGAAAATGGCCCCTTTGAAATTGTAAGTTTCAACTTGCCTAATCGAATTGCTGAAAAAATTATTGAGAGAATTGACAAAACAGCAGCAGGAGAGAAAATTTTTGATTTGGATGTTCCCCTGATAATTACAAATAAGGGGGATACAATACGGAGAATCCTTCGAGTTGTTGTTAATCTACCTGGGAAAGATGATTATATTAGGACAATAAGATCAGCGGGTTTCAATAGAGGTGGGTTTAACCGATGATTTAATTTGAATTAATATTCGCGAAAATCGATGCCTTAATGAAACTCTTCGATGAGCGGGCGGCGGTGGGGAAGCAGGTGCTCAAAGCATAAACGAAATCCTAAAAAAAATCCCTCAGGATTCTCCGGCATGTGATGCCCGGCGGCGCGAACGGGTAACAGGTGCGGATGATGGCCGGGGAACATCGAGAGGGGGCAGCACAAGCTCGTACAAATTCTCCAGCAGCTTCTCGCCAAGAATCGTTGCAGAATAGTAGGTCTTGTTGGTGTCACCGACATCGACGAGGTGCTTAACCCTTTTTGCGACAAGACCGCTTGCTACGAGTGATTTCAGAATATCATTCATTGTCTTAGGATTCGCATCGAACTCCTTCTTCAGCTGGTTGAAAAATTTATCACCATCCACGGTCAGCGCGATGTAGATCGTCCATTTCTGGGGAGTATTCAGCTCCATAACCGCCTCGCGAATCTCAACCGGGACCCGGCCGAGATACTGCTGTATTGCCTGCTCATCCATAAGTTACGACCACGTAACTAGTTACTAATTAGTAACTAATAATCTTTCGCCTTATCCCTTTCGCACCGCATTAATCAAAATAAACACCCTGCCGGGTAATCTATCATAAATGTCCCTTTCTGAAGACTCAGACGATTATTATTCAGAGAGGAGATTGCAGTTCGAGCGTCTCAAACAAGATACGCACATTGGTATTTTCGGATCTTTTTATAAAGGCCGGAAAGCAGACCTCCTTGCCTTAAAGGACTATCTCTGCAAAAACGGGTATGATGCCAGAATTGCAGAAGAGCTTGATACCCGCCCGGAAAAAGACCGGAAGAAAAGAGATCCAGAGTACGATCGGAAATTCAGCGAACAACTCCTGAGAGAAAGCGATATCCATATTTTTGTTCTTCCCCGCGAGCACGATGATGAGCCGCCAAACCTTAGTCAATCGGTATCCATGGAGATCGAACGTTTGCACACGATGAGTGAATGCGGGTATAAATCGGAGAAGTATGTTGCCGTTTATGCAGAGAACGGTCTGATGGGAACAATGGGCGGCGTTTGTGAGGGATTGATTGCTTCGAAAGAACATGACTGGAATGTGGAAGAATTCAAAACGATTGGAGAGATATTCAAACCCGCCCGGCAATTCTGTCTGAACTGTATACTGGATTTGTATTATTCCCAATAATTCGTACGATACAGGGGAAGCTCGCAAAGAAGTATGACAAAAGAGATCGCACGCATCTGGCAAAGCGTCTGATTATAGTGCAAATCCAGCACTATCACCGCATACAGTATACTGATCTACCAGCAACCACATGCTCGCTTTTCGCACAATATAATATGGGTACCACCACCCTGCCGCACCCTCCCCAAAACGCCCGGTTCCCGGCAAATCCGGCCCCGTAAAACCGTTTCCCGGAACCCCCGCGCCGCGTCATTTGGCTGAACCCGCAGGTTAGCTTAATCCGGCCACAATACAAGCCCCGATTTTTGTATGCAATCCATAATGACTGCGAAAAAATCCGCAGTGACCACCATGTTTATCCGCTGATGGAAGAATCTCTGATCACTACAATGAAAAGCGAACTCATCGAACGACTGAAAAACCTGGCAAGGAAGGCTGCCGCAGCGCTCAAAGTAAAGGCTGAAGCCGCACTTCACTTCTTTATGCCATCAGCCGTTCCCGATGCAAACCTCTTCAATGCAGCTTCAGATGGTAACGTACTGGACACCGGGAAGCGGTACAGGAACACGAGCGGCCACTCCCCCTGCTTTTCGCTCTACACATTCTTTGCCAATCGGTAAGTAACGCCGTACGCCGGCACCCGGGCATTCCTCATCGGTCGTAACCCTCCAGGTCACCTGCCGATTCGCGAAAACACCATATCACGAAGGAACAGCCCGGGCTTTAGCCAGATTCTGCGTTATCAAAGGAGAACAGAAGAGCCCCAGCGCTCTCGAATGAATTGTCATCGGAAAACAAAGGAATCAACAAAAAGGTCAGGAACATGACAGCAACGGTAACAGGAAGGAACCAGGAATCGCAGGAGAACTACACGAGCACCAGGAAGCAGGTGCCGGCTGGGATGGCGGCACCCACCAAGGGGGAGATCGAACAGGACAATGTCCCGGTCGGCGTGAACCACGCCGGCCGGATACAGGAAAAGAACTGTGTGAGGAAGTCCCGGAAGATGCAGGAGGTGCTCGGAATGATGGCAGGAGCGTGGGAGCCATGACGAGCGTTCCTGCCCGGGGCCACACGGGGGAACACGTAAGCGGTGGAGTCTTTGAGGCCGCGACAATACTGACCGCTGAGGGGTACACGGTCGGGAAAGTGCTGGACCCATCATCGCCGTTCAACCTCATGGCATGGAAGGGAGGCGCAACGCTCCTACTCGTCAGTGTTGTCCGGCCCAAAGAGCCGGTCTCAGGAGCGAGTGAAGTAACAGCACAGTACGAAGCCCACGTTCACAGGCTCCAGAAATATTACACGTCGGACGCTGACAACCTCCAGTTCTGGGTCTTCTCCCGAAAGAAGGGACTCCTTCGCTATCGGGTCTATGACTGGGGTATTGGAAACGAACAGACAATGCAGAAACTGATAAAAAAGCCGCACGATTGAGCGGCAAACAGGCAAAAAACGACCAATAATCATAGGAATCTGCGAACGCGAAACTCCGGCTGCAGGGTTTTGCCAACCGGGCTCGAACAAGGCCCGGTTCATCTCCACTTTTTTGGGATATATCCCGGTAAATCCTATATGGTAATGTCGAAAGGCGCCCGAGACAAAACACAAAAAACCGGAAATGGCAGGAGGCCGGAACAAGAGCCTCCCCTAAAGAATCCGGTGAGCACAGCGAGACGAACAAACCGGGATTTCGTGGAAAGCCACAAAAATCCCGACGAGGCAGGAGAGACCGGTGCCACCGGGAACCAGGAAGGCTGAACCAGAGTACCATGAACAGATTGATCCGGAGGATCGTCTGAGGATACAATCAACCAGAACCACGGAACCCGGCAGGCACCGGTGCCCTCTCCCTGCCCCGGAGAAACAAACCCAAAGGAGGGATTATCATGGCAGATTTCAAACAGAACACCAACATCAAGAGCGCGGTTCGCAGGCTTGCGAACCCCATAGCAGACGTCGATGCGTTTAACACCATCGTCCAGAACATCATAACGGGCAACCCGTTCGGGTGTGTCTCCTACATGAGCGGTGGTGTCAACCACCCGCCCGTAGAGAAGACCCGCGAGACGTACACGGCAAAATTCGTGTACGAAGACAGCAATGCAAAGAAGGTCGGGGCCGGCTCCGAGAGCTACAGCACGATCACCGGGTTCAAAGCCGGTATCAACGCGGTACTCGCAAACGCGGCAAACTCGACAGCACACGGGGGCATCCCGGCACGGAGCGACCAGTCGGACAGCTTCTCGGCAACCCTGAAGTGCCACGACCCCACGGGAGAGATCTACATGGTGAATCTCTCGCGGCAGCAGGTAACGATCTCGTCCTACGAGAGCGACGCGATCCGGACAAATGTCGAAACCTGGGCGGACGGCGTTCCGGCCCTTGCCTGAGGCGAACCATGGACAACGAGATCATCATCATGGGAGCATTCCTGGGAACAGGACTGCTCGCCTACGTGGTCATCCCCGGCCTCCTCGTCATGTGGGACCGGGTCCTCGATCACATGGAAAGCGAAGGAACGGGAGAGAAGAAATAAACGGCGGGGGAGAAAATCCCCTGCCAACTCCTGTTTAAGGAAACTTTCCTGTCACGTTCTTGGAAATGTGTCTTTTTCCTTATAAATCGCCCGCTCATCATCCCGGTAACCAGTATCCCATCCGGGGTTACATCGAGGGTTGCACGGAGGGCCGAGTTCGATCGTTCGAGAGCGTTTTCCGCATTCCTGCGGTCCATCCCTTGCTGTATCTTATGCGCAAGCTCGGCGAACTGTGCCTTTGGCGAACCGCCTTTCTGGACATAGGTGTCAGCCCCGGAATTGAATGTCTCGATAACAATCTCTTCCCGCCCCTTCCTGGTGAAGACGATGAACGGATGCACATCCCCGGATGACCGGAGCAACTTTAAGAACTGTATGCCGTTAATCGGTGGCATCTCATAATCAGAGATTATGGTATCGTACTTCCGCTCCCTGATCTTCCGGGTTCGATACTTGCAGAGCGTGCAGTATCGACCATCATAGTTCCCTGCGCTTCGAGAAAGATCTTGCAGATCTCAAGGAGAGCAGGATCGTCATCTACACATAAAACCTGAAGAATGGGAAATCCCGGAATGTTATGATAAAAAGATCTCTGCAGGAATGAATATAGTTTTTGAACATATTCTATTGATACGTATAGACTAAACCCCACTGTATTGATGGATTAAAAAGTGAGGCGTTGGGCCGCAAAAGAGAGAAAGACCCTCACTTAGACGATTTTGTCTTTCGCAGGGGTTGGTTTTCATCGGCGAGCAGGTTGATCACTGTCTCGGATATGTCCCCGGCATATTCCCCCGTTCTCCGGATACTCTCCGCAACGTACCCGGTATGGATCGCAATCAGGGTATCCTGCTCCAGTACCTGGTTGTTGATATCCTGGCAAATGCTCTCCAGTGCCTGGATCGACTCGATATTCCGGTTCGCTTCCTTCATATCGGTATTAAAAAACGAGATGATACTCCGGTCGAAGATCTCCATGGACATCGCGCTTGCCTTCTTGATCGCGCTGAGCACTTTTTTATCGATATCTATGTTGGCGATCGGCTGGACATTCTCTGCGATCCGGACTGCATGGTCGCCGACCCGTTCGATGATCCGGCTGAGCATGTAGTAGTGCATGGCAAGGCTTGTCGAGATCCCCATCTTCCGGGAGAGACTCGCGTTCTGCATGATCATGTTCGTCTGCCGGGCGATAAGCCAGTTCAGCCGGTCAGCATCCATGTCCCGTGCAACGACATCCTCCGCAAGCCCCCGGTTCTTCGTCTCGAGTGCTGCAATCGCGTCGACGTGCATGTTCTTGACGATCACAAACATCCGCTTAATGGTATTTTCAAACGGCATCTCAGCCGGGTTCAGGAGATCCTTTATCGAGATCAAAGTCTCGGTCTCTTCAACGACTTCCTGCCCGATGGTCATCTGGGTGAAGTCCCGGACAACGGCCCGGACAAACGGGGGAAACCGTTGCTTTGTGGTGATCCTGATAACCGTAACCCCGGTAATATACGCCCCAATCAGGATGCGAAAGAGGAATGCGGGATCCGCGATCGTGCTGCTGTCGATCTCCTTGATCTTCTGGAGCGGCTCTTCCGTCACTTTTTTTGTTACGAGAAGCGTCCCGTCCGGCTGGACAATAAGGCCGACCGGATCGTTCTTTTTGATCCGTTGTTCCTCCGCCCAGTCCTTTGGCAGGGTCACGACAAAGGACGACCCTCCCGTTACCTGTACCCTTCGAATCTCCATGGGTTCTCACCGGAATACAATAGGAGAAAGATTTCCCTATGTCACTCCTGTTTTCTCTATTTATTATATATACTCATATAGTTTATGTCGAAAAAGGGTATATCACCAGAATGAAAATTCCTGATAGAACAACATGACCAGAAAGAGTTCGTTCGTAATTGCCACTCTCGGCCTCATCGCACTGCTCATCCTTGCGATGGTCGCAGGGTGTACAACCAACCAGGCAGCCGGTGTAACAACGACCGCTGCACCGACCGCCCAGCCGACAACTGCTGCAGCAACCCAGGCACCTGCACAGGTTTCGACAACGGCTGCAGCCGCCCCCCAGACAACCACTGCAGCTGCATCAACCGGTGTAAAAACGACCATCAAGATCAGTGGTTCTACAACAGTCCTTCCCATTGTCCAGGCTGCAGCTGACAAGTATATGTCAACCCACCCGGATGCTGACATCCAGGTAGCGGGTGGCGGATCAGGAGTAGGGATCCAGGCAATCGGTACAAAGACCGTGGACATCGGTATGTCCTCCGCAGAGGTCACCGCTGCACAGAAGGCTATGTACCCCGGCTTCGTAATCACCCCGGTCGCACAGGACGGGATCGCAGTCATCGTGAACCCGGTGAACACGATCAAGTACATCACGCTCGACCAGATCAAGAGCATCTACACGGGAAAGATCACCAAGTGGACCGAGATCAACGGTGCAGGTGTCCCGGGGACCAACAACCAGATCGTTATCGTCGGCCGTGACAGCGCATCAGGTACCCGTACCTACTTCGATGACACGGTTCTCTCAAAGATAACCCCGACCAACAAGATGCTTGAGAAGAACTCAAACGGCGCAGTTGCCCAGACCATCGCCCAGACCCCCGGTTCGATCGGGTATGTATCGATCGGTTTCCTGTCACCGGATGTAAAAGCACTCCCCATCTGGTACAATGCAGACAAGATCATCAACCCGACTATTGACAACGTGAAGACCCGGACCTACCCGGTGTCGCGTAACCTGTATGTCATTACTAACGGCCAGCCGACCGGTCTCACTAAGGACTTCATCGATTACATCCTCAGCCCAGATGGCCAGAACATCGTAGCAGCCCAGGGTTACGTCAAGCTCAGCTAACCGGCCCCTGGCACAAAATCTCCCAAAAAACTCTCCCAATCAAAAATCCAAAATCCAACCAAATTTTTGTAAACACAAAAGGCACGTAAAGGTGGAAACCATGACCCGTTTACAGAATTATCTCACCAGATCTCCTGGTGGGTCAGCCGCCTTTTCGCTGCTGAAGGAACGATCGATCCGGACTGTATTCTTCTTCACAGCGTTCTTTGCCGTTATTGTCATATCATTCATCCTGCTCTTCCTTTTCCGGGATGGCTTTCCTATCTTCATGCAGGTCGGGGTCCCGAATTTCATCTTCGGGATGGACTGGACACCCACTGCGATGGTTCCTTCGTACGGGATCTTTCCCCTTATCGTAGGGACAATTTTTGTCACCATCGGATCGATGGTGTTCGCCGTCCCGCTTTCAATCGGCTGTGCAATTTATGTCTCCGAGATCGCGTCGCCACGCATGAAAAGCATTCTGAAACCGGCAATCGAGCTCCTTGCAGGGATTCCCTCGGTCGTTTACGGTTTCTTTGGCCTTATCGTTCTCACCAGTTTTATCCGTACGACATTCTCCCTGCCAACGGGGGAGACCTGGTTTGCTGCCTCCATCCTTCTTGGGATCATGGCGCTTCCGACCATTATCAGCATCTCGGAGGACGCCATCAGTTCCGTTCCCCGTGAGTATAAAGAGGGGTCGCTTGCTATCGGGGCTACCCGGTGGCAGACAATCCGGCAGGTAATCGTCCCGTCTGCCATGACCGGCATCGCGGCTGCGATAATCCTTGGAACGGGAAGAGCCATTGGCGAGACCATGGCTGTCCTGATGGTTGCGGGTAATGCTGCCATTATACCCGACCCAATCTGGAATATCCTTTCCCCGATCAGGACACTGACCGGAACCATAGGTATCGAGATGGGGGAAGTACCAGTCGGCAGTTCGCATTACAGCGCACTTTTCGGGATCGCGATTGTTCTTCTCATAATTACACTCGTTATAAACCTCTCCGCTGTCTCTATCCTCTCCCGTCTCCGTGAAAGACGACCGCTCGATCTTTCAGGAAATTTGCATATTTCCCGCAAAACCATGGAGACGTTGAAAGGTATTATCCGGAACGGGGCGATCCTCTGCATCGCGCTCTTCATCCTTATTGCAGCCTCTCTCTGGTTATCGGCAGCAATCTTTATCCTCGCAGGGATATGGTATATCGCCAAAGACCGGCTCACGCAGCACCAGATCCAGACCATTGCTTTCGCCCTCGTGGTTGCAGCCACGCTCATCGTCGTCGCTATTCTTGTAATTATCCTCGAGGACATCATCGTCCACGGGTTTCCGGCAATATCGTGGGAATTCCTGACCCAGCCACCCCAGGATCTCGGGCGGGCCGGGGGAATCTTCCCGGCGATCGTGGGAACCATGTACCTCGTCGCCGGTGCGATCCTCATCGCCCTCCCACTGGGAGTCGGTGCCGCGATCTACCTTATCGAATATACCCGGGAGAGCAGGATCACGAAACTCATCCGGACCGGTGTCGATCTCCTCAACGGTACACCTTCGATTGTCTTCGGTCTCTTCGGGTTTGCGTTCCTGGTCCTCTATCTCAATTTCGGGGTCTGTGTCCTCGTGGGTCAGATCACGCTTGCTCTCATGGTCCTCCCGACGGTCATCCGGACGACTGAAGAAGCGCTGAGAAATATTCCCCAGTCGCTCCGGGAAGGAAGTCTTGCTCTTGGGGCAACCAAGTGGCAGACGATAAGAAGGGTTGTCCTCCCGCCCGCGGTCCCCGGGATTGTAACAGGCGCCATTCTCTCCATCGGACGAGCGGCCGGAGAGACCGCGCCGATTATGTTCACTGCGGTCGTCTTCTCGCAGCGGTTCCTCCCGATGTCTGTCTTTCAGCCCGTCATGGCCCTGCCCTACCATCTCTTCATTCTCGCAACAAATGTCCCGAGGTCATCCACCAACAAGTACGGGACCGCACTCGTTCTCCTGATACTCGTCATCGGGTTCTACTCGGTCGCAATCGTCATAAGAAATCATTTCCACCGCAAGACACGGGGATAACATGTCAGAAAGTACGATCATTTCCACAAACAACCTCAACCTCTGGTACAGCGGGAAACACGCTCTCCAGTCTGTATCGATGAGGATCCCAAAGAAGAAGGTTACTGCGCTTATCGGCCCCTCCGGGTGCGGCAAGTCGACCCTGCTCAGGTGTTTCAACCGGCTGAACGATCTTATCGACCACGTGAAAATTACCGGGGAGATCACACTCGACGAGGAAAATATCCATGCCCCGGACACCGATGTCGTCACCCTCCGGAAGAAAGTCGGGATGGTCTTCCAGAAACCCAACCCGTTCCCAAAGTCAATCTATGAGAATGTTGCCTATGGTCCACACGTACACGGCAAGAGGGAGAAAGCAGAACTGGATAAAATAGTCGAACAGAGCCTCCGTCATGCAGCGCTCTGGGATGAGGTCAGGGACCGTCTTAACGACTCCGCCCTCAGCCTTTCCGGGGGCCAGCAGCAGCGCCTCTGCATAGCCCGGACCCTTGCAGTGGAGCCGGAGGTCATCCTCATGGATGAGCCCTGTTCTGCGCTCGATCCGATCGCGACAGCCAAGATAGAGAATCTCATCGAGCTGCTCAAGCAGGACTACACCGTCATCATTGTAACGCACAACATGCAGCAGGCCGCACGGGTAAGCGATTATACTGGGTTCATGTATCTCGGTAAACTGATCGAGTGCGGAAAAACCCCCCAGATCTTCGAGAACCCTAAAGAAGAACTCACGGAGAATTATATCACTGGCCGGTTCGGGTAGGGCTGGAGGAAGGTTAGAATGGCAGAAAAATTTCACGCCGAAATTAAGAGCTTAAAAGGGGAAGCCACGACAATGGCGCATTTCGGGAGAGATATGCTCCAGTCATCCGTCAATGCGCTTATCCGGCAGGACCGGGAGATGGCATCATTCGTGGTAGCGCAGAAAGAGGAGATCCGCGATATGGAGATCCGGATGGAGGAACACTGCTATCAGCTCATAGCCCTCAACCAGCCGATGGCAAAAGATATGCGAATCATCGCATGCACCTTAAAGACGGTAACCGCATCGATGAGGATCGGCCGGTACGGCAAATCGATTGCGAATATTGTCAAGGACATCTCGGACAAGCCCCATATTTCCAATCTTATGAGTATACCCCACATGGCCGATCTCGTCATCGAGATGGTCGACGATGCGATCAAGGCTTACGAGACGGACAATATCACCATCATCAGGGACTTTTCCACCCGGGACGACACGATCGATGCACTCCGCCACTCGATTTTCCGGGAAGGAATCACCTACATGATGGAAGACCCAAAGAACATCTCACCCTGTACCAACTACATCATGGTGGCCCGTTATCTCGAACGCTGCGCAGACCATGCCTGCAAGATTGCCGAGAACGTTCACTATATGCACACCGGGGAACGAATCGAAATTCATTGAACCGGGGATGAGAATGGAAAAAAAGACCGTACTTTTCATCTGCTCGTTCAATTCCGTCAGATCCCAGATAGCCGAAGGGCTGCTCCGGGCACGGTGCGGCGATCGTTTCGAAGTTTTCTCTGCCGGGCTCGCAACTGCCGGTATCAATCCCTATGCGGTACAGGTGATGCAGGAGATCGGGATCGATATCTCACACCAGCAATCGAGATCCTTAAACGGTTTTTCCGGGAAGAAATTTGATCACGTAATCACCCTCTGCGACCGGGTTCCGCTCGCTGCGTCCGGGGTTCTTCCTCAGGGAAGACACACCCACCATAAGGGTTTCCCAAGCCCCAGTACTTCACTAATTTTTAGCCGAGGCTAATCAAAACCGGCAGATCTAAATAGGCAGCGGGCGCCGCATATGGCAAATAGACGACAATTCACCCGCCGAATAAAGAATGAGATCCGAGCAGAAGATTGTTCCGAAATAGCAGTGGATGCAATCAACCGGAATCTTACCATTTCCATCAACGGAACACTGAGACAAAAGACGCTTATCCAGTCACTTGTTGGGATGTCAGCAACCAAACTATCCGTGCATTCCATCAATAAGGCCGGAGAAAAAGTCCCGTGTGAAACGTCAGTCAGATACCATTTATCGAAGGTGGATTTAGAATCGCTTTTCGAAATACAATCAAAGATCCTCACCTATTCAAACGATCAGATCCTTGTTCCCGGAAAATCGTATCATTTTGCCATAGATTTCACCGACGATCCTTATTATGGCGAAATTATCGAAGCGAACAAAGATTACGTCCTCAAGAGTAAAATGAAGAAATCAACAACCACATTTTACTCGTATGTTTCGCTCTCCATCACAACAAAAGGTCAACGGCAGACCCTTGCAGTTTTCCCGGTGAAGAAGGGTGTGTCAAAGGTCGAGTACATCCGGAAATTTTTGGCCATTATCCACAACGCAAAAGTGAACACCCAAGTACTCTGTCTTGATCGGGGATTTTACTCAAAAGATGTGTTCTCATTTCTCCAGAAGGAAAAGATCCCGCACATTGTTCCGGTGAGAAAACACGGCGAAGAACTCAAGAAAATACTCCGGGGAAATCATTCCCGGTATGCACAGTATACGATGATGGGAACTGGCGAACCTCTTTCTCTTACTCTGGCAATTGATGTCCAGTACCTTCTGGGAAGGAATAAGAAATACGGGAATGTGAACCTGGGTTACGTCGTGTATGGTATTAACTGGAAACCCCGTCGGATCTACCGGGTCTACAAGAACCGGTTTGCGATCGAGTCTTCGTACCGTATCCGGAATATCGTGAAAGCAAGGACATCCACAAGAAACGTTGTGATCCGGTACCTGCTGACGATAATCTCTTTCCTTCTCAAAAATATCTGGGTCTCTCTTCAATGGATTTTCTTCTCTAAGGTTCAACGAGGACCAAGAACCGTTGCTGAAGATTTGTTCCGTTTCGATTTCTTCCGGCTATTGGTCTGGGAAGGGATTCGGAAAAAACTCAAATTTGTCTCATTTGTTTCTGTTCTTCGACCGTTTGGTTGATCAGAGGTTGAGAGTATTGATGACTTGCCAAAATTCACGGAGGTAAATTTAGAGAAGTACTGGACTTGCCAAAATTCACGGAGGTAAATTTAGAGAAGTACTGAGCCCCTCAGAGTTTAGCAGGAACCAGGATGAGATCCTTGATGAGTTCCGGAAACTCCGTGATGACATCGGGATCTGGATGAGCGAGTACTTTCCCGATTGTCAACCGGGGGAACAGAAATAAACGGGTAAAAATGAGGACCACCCGGTTTTTGCCATGAAAGTGCATTTCGGAGTTTCCCGTTTATCCCGTACCCTGCTGGTTGTTTTTTTCCTGCTTCTTGCACTGATGACAGCATGCGAGATGACCATGCGTCGTAGGTCTGGGGTGCAGCGGGTTTACCGGTCAATAAAACCATCGGGCATGACTGCAATTCCCGGAGAAATTTACCATTTGAGACACTATAGAAATTTTATTAAGTATATACATTATTAATAAAATATGTAGCCGGAGAGATCTCATGCGGACAAAAGGATGTCACCTGGCTGCAGGAATTCGCCGAATGGAAAGTCAGACGCTACCCTTACCCAGAGTATTGTCGATGGGGGCATTATCCGGAAAGAGATGGGACCGCAGGAACGACCTAACAAATGAGTGCAGGAGCCTGATCCGGCTTCTTTCTTATACGATCGATTCACTCTGCGAAGGCAACGAATACAGCGAGAAAAACATCCGGAACATCCGATCTCTGATTACCTCTTTATCGTCACTCAAAAAAGTTGCAGAAGAACACGAATCTATGATTCTCGATGCGCCGGCAATGGATTTTGTCGATGACGCAAGTGGTAATCGCTACTTTGCGGTACGGCACTGCGAGCTCGAACGGTTTAGTGAGAAGTAGGAGGGAGAAATGCACCACCCAGTACAACCCGGAGCAGCACAGGACCCTGAAAGTGACCTCCCGGCAGAAAAAATACCTATGCATCCTGATGATTCTGCGGCCCTGCTGGCATGGGTCACGGCTAAAAGATTCCACGAATATGCATTCGGCAGAAGGTTTGCACAGGAAATGGCTGGCACATACCCTCACACCTGTGACCTGCGGCTTTGATTTTTTCTAGCTCGTTTTCACCATACGGAACGAGCCCGCCGGAATCCTTATCTCAAAGAAGGGGGCCGGCAAATACCTCTCCGGTGCAGCAGCTCACATCAAATTCCATCGACGATATCTTAAGCGGCTTCCGTGCCTGCATGATCGTATCATTTACGTTCTGCCACAGGGGAGATTTGACCCCGATTTCCTGGTAATCGTGGGATAGAAGATCCTGCCGGTCAAGGTACCGCCCGTTTACCATGAGATACGAAGTTCTGGATCGACAGTATAGATCGAATCCTCTGCCGATTCGACAAACGCGTGGTACTCCGCCTCCGAGCTTCGCAGGAGTTCCTCTGCTTCTTTCTGCTGGAGAAGGGCATCTTTTGCCCTCCTGCTTTCGGTATGGGCCTCCGTAGGTGATAACAGACCGTGATTACTGCAACACGACTGGTGAAAATAATAGTTATCTCGTGAGATTCCCGGATAATATTACGGGAAACAGGAGCGGCTTTATCATCTCAAAGAGAAACATGAGCCCGAACCCCGGAGGGGGGAGGGGGGATCCTGACAGGAGATGTTCAGACCAACCTTAAAAATTCCGGATTACCGGGAACAACAAGCCAGCTGAAGACCCGGAAAATTCCGTTGGATACTAAGCCCCCGGTCCGGGCACCTTCTCTTTTATGGACATGAGCACGGCAAGGAACCGGTCGTGATCGTCCTTGATCGCCCGGACAGAAATCCGGGCCTTGCGGGTCTTGCTGGTCGTCGTCACCACTGCTGCATTGGTATCATACATGGTTGCCGTCATGTTCCGCGCTGCGTCGGCAACAGGGTCTTTGAGCTCTTCCCGGGTCTGGTCGTTGATCATCATCAGGACATCCCGCCAGTACTTCATCATGATCTGCTCCGGCTTGAGATCCAAAAACCACGCGGCGTAGGTATTGAAGATGATGATCCGGCCCTTCTTGTCGGTGAGGATGACTGCCTCAAAGAGGTCCATCAGTATCTTCGGGTCGCCCGCGGGAAACCGGTTTTTCTCGCAGGTCCGGTTGGCATGGTTGTACAGTGCCAGGTCGACATTTGTTGAGAGTGCAATCGCTGTGAACGGTTTAAAGACGATCCCGTGGGGCCGTGAATACTTGGCCCGTTCCAGCAGCTCCTCTTCCGTTACCCCGGTGATAAAGATGATGGGGTACTGGAAGAGCTGGAAGATGTAATGGGCGGCGTCCATCCCGTCAATTGCCCCGGCAAGGTTGACGTCCATGATCACCAGATCGGGCGCAAGTTCTGCGGCTTTCAAAACAGACTCTTCACCGGTTGACACTACCCCGGCGGTCGCATATCCCTTGGTCAGCAGCATAGTGGAGACGAGACGTGCGATAATCGGATCATCGTCAACAACCAGGATACGGGGGATGGGCGCCATGATTCCTGAAAGGATCGTCACCTGTTATGTCCCTGATCATTAATAACATAACGAGACCTGACAAAGGAGACGTTTGTACCGGGGGTTTAATTGCGGGAAGATCGTCGCTGCCAAAGGACATCATATCCCGTTTGCGGGCTTCGATATCGAGACAAAGAAGGCCGCTGCACCGGTCCCGCCGGGGTTCGCGGCCCGGGTGACAAGGATGGGGAAGACAACGACCGTCGCCATGATCCCGGTGTGCCAAAGCCCGGGCAAAAAAAGGGTCGGACCCGGACATTTCTCGCCAGCAAAATACTCAAGCTCCGGGTCGCATTGCACGAAAGGCAGCATGTTTGGGGTTATACGTTCCCATTTTGCCCCGGGGATTCCGGAAACGTTTCGAAACGATCTTTTTATAGCCCGGTGCCTATTCTGTAGATAATGTGCGGAATTGCAGGCCAGTACTGTCTTGACGGAAAATCCCCGGATCCAGAACTCCTAGGCCGGATGTCTTCCCGGCTCATCCACCGCGGGCCGGACGGCGAGGGTACCCGGATCTGCGGCAGTGCGGGTCTTGTGCACCGGAGACTCGCCATCATCGATCTCTCCGGGGATGGTCTCCAGCCGATGACCAATGAGGACGGGACGCTATGGCTGGTCTTCAATGGCGAGATCTACAATTATCCTGAACTCCGGTCCCTGCTGGAAACCAAAGGCCACCGGTTCGCCTCGCATTCCGATACCGAGGTGATTATCCACGCGTACGAGGAGTGGGGGGTCGGGTGTGTCCAGGAATTCAACGGCATGTGGGCATTTGCTCTCTGGGACGAGAAACAGCAGCGACTTTTCTGCTCCCGGGACCGGTTTGGCATAAAACCATTCTATTACACGCAGGTTGAGGGCTCGTTTCTTTTTGCCTCGGAGATAAAAGCTCTCCTCGCCCACCCGGGTGTGGGGAAAAAACCGGATGAAGAGACGCTCGGTACCTATCTGGCGTGGGGTGTTCAGGATCATTCCCGCAGAACCATGTTCGACAGCATCTTCCAGATCCCCCCCGGCCACTGGATGATGGTGACGACAGCCGGCCCTGAAACACTGTACCGGTACTGGGAGCTGAAAGTCAATCCGGAGGTTACCGGACCCGAACCCAATGAGAACGTTGCTGCAGGGCTTCTCGACCGGCTCCGGAGCGCAACCAGCATTCACCTCCGGAGCGATGTCGCTGTCGGTACCTGTCTCTCGGGTGGAATTGACTCCTCTGCACTCACGGCCCTCATCAATGCCCTTATCCGGGAAGAAGCTCCCGCAAGCGTCGGCGCCCGGCAGAAGACCTTCTCTGCTGTTTTTGCAGACAAGCGGTTCGATGAGAGCAGGTACATTGATTTGGTTGCTGGAGCAACCGGGGTCGATGCCTGCAGGACCGAACCATCACCGGATCGTCTCTGGGACGATATCGGGAATCTCGTGTATATGCAGGACGAACCGTTCGGCTCGCTCTCCATCTATGCCCAGTACTGCGTGATGCGCCTTGCAAAAGAAAACGTGAAGGTCGTCCTTGACGGGCAGGGTGCGGACGAGCTTCTCGGAGGCTATCTTGCGTACCAGGGTAGTTATATCCGGGGGCTCTTCCGGCAATACCGCTTACTCACGGCTTTGAGGGAAGTGACCGGGAGCCTCCGGCATCACGCCGGTTTCTTCCGTTCGGCACTGGGTCAGCTGGCGGTGCGGAAGAAGAGGCGGAATCTCCTGAAGATCCGGGGCGGGACTGTGCACCGGTATGACGGCTCGCTCGACAAAGTTCTTGCACGTGAGCTCACATCCACAAACCTCCCGGCGCTGCTCCATTACGAGGATCGGAACTCGATGGCCTTCTCGATCGAATCGCGGGTACCGTATCTCGATGTACGTCTCGTCGAATATATCGCAGCCCTCCCGCTCAACCAGAAGATCCGGGGCGGGATGACAAAATTTTCCCTCCGTCGGGCTATACGGGGAATCATCCCGGAGGCTGTCCGGTGCCGGACCGACAAGATGGGTTTTGTCACTCCGGAAGAGGTCTGGATGAAAGGTGTCCTGAGACCCTTCATGCTTGAGATCCTGAGCTCCCCCTCATTTGTTTCCCGGCCGCATTGGGATGCTGACGCGGTGGCAAAGAACTATCTTGCATTTCTCGACGGCAAATCGGAGTATTCTCCGGAGATCTGGCGAATCGCCTGCACCGAGCTCTGGTTCAGGAAGTTTTTCGACGGGCGGGCGGTCCTTGCCTAACCTGAACCCGAAAATTTTCGAAAATCCGTTTTATCCGGTTTCAACAACGCGTTTATTCACGCAACCTGCAAGCCGGCAAACACATTTCGGCAGGATTATATGAACTCATTTGAAAGATCCATTTTCAACCGATCCTGGTGACACATGAAGGCACATTATCGTTTTTTGACCGGAACATTGATCGTTTTATTCGTTCTCGCTGGCTTCGCAATGACCGCAGGCTGTCTCAAACAGGGGCGGCTTGCCGTAGAGGATATGAATGTGCAGGCCGACGGCGTAACTACATCCGCAGTCACGCTTAATGTCAGCTCCAGCCTCCGGAATACCGGGGGGGCAGCGGGCGACCCGTTAGACGTCCGGCTCAGAGCGTTCAACACCGAGTCGGGATTCCTCGAAACCGAACAGATTACCCGGGTCCCCGGAATCGAGTGGGGCGGTTCCCGGTTGATCTCACAGACCATTGTCCTCCCCCGAAAAGGCTCCTACCGGCTGGTGGAGGCCGTATACCTGGGCAGTACACTCAGCGGACAGGGCGAGATTACCGTGAAAAACCTTGAACAGCTTACACCGGATACCCAGCAGTCGGGTCTTGTTATCGAGGATATGGACTTCATTGTCCGGAAAGTTACCGGTGATTCGGCAGTTATCCAGGCGGATATTTACATTGCAAACGGCGGGAGAGACCCAAGCGGCCCGGTGATAATCGAGATCAAGGCAAAGGAGATGGACGCTCACCTGACGGCAGATAAGCAGGAGGCTCGTATCGAGAATTTCGAACCGGAAAAGATAGGCATAGGTTCCACAACCCTCACGGTCCCGGACCACTACAATTACCAGGTCCAGGCCCTGATCTGGAGGAATGGGACTGTCGTGAAACGGGCTGAAGGGATCGTTCAGCTCAGGCCCGGGATCCTTGTCAGCAATGGTTCGCAGATGCTGAGCACGAAGATCGATACTTCGAAGTTTGTAGCGGAAGAGGCGCGGATGACCCCGTCACCCTACACAAAATCTCCCGGCTTTGAAGGCGCGTTCGCAATTCTTGCACTTATCGGAATTGGTGCAACTGCAGGAATCGTAAGGAGGAGATTATGACTGAAAGCCAGGATACACAACCAAAGATGGAAGTCAAGACAGGAACCGGCGCGGAGACCACACGGATAAAAACCTATTTCGGCGAGGATACGCTGCATATGCTCAGGATAATTATCGGGATAGCGCTCCTGTTCCCTATCGTCCAGCTCTACTTCACGATACCCTCGGCAATCAGCATGTGGGTTTCCGAACAGTACGTTCCGTTCGTGAACATGATTTACTTCATAATTGTCATCTCGATCGGTGTCTGGCTTCTCCGGTACTCATTCGGGTTCTCGGGAACAGAAAAGAAATAATTATCGACTTTTTTTTACCCTGCAGGGAAATTCCACCGGATCCGGTTCTGGTCGGGATCGCATTTTCTCCTGCCGTGAGAACGAATTCTATATATGCCGGACTCCGGATAGAATTATGATAACACGGAGCCGGTACAATACGTCCCGGCGGTCCGGGTCCGGAGCATCATGAAATCCATTATTCTCGCAGGCGGTGCAGGGACGCGGCTGTGGCCACTCTCCCGGGAGTTTTATCCCAAGCAGTTCATCCAGCTCAATGGCAAATCCCTCTTCCAGAGGAGCTGCGAGCGGGCGGCAAAGCTCTCGGGACCCGATGACATTTTTATCGTGACAAACGAGATCCACCAGTACCTCGCGAGAAACCAGATGGAGGAACTCGGGTACACGCTCACCGAGGATCACCTTCTCGCAGAACCCGAGGGAAGGAACACGTTGCCCGCGATTACGTGGGCTATGCAGCGGGTCCGGGCCATCTCATCATCGGCTACCACCGTTGTCTTCCCGAGCGACCACCTTCTTGGCGATTCTGCGCTTGACCAGATCCGGGCAGCCGAACCCCTGACCGACCAGTACCTTGTCACGTTCGGTGTCCGCCCCACCTCACCCCACACGGGGTACGGCTACATAAAACGAGGTACGTCGCTCCCGCCCGGCAGCCTTGTCGAGGAGTTCCGCGAGAAGCCTGACGAAAAGACCGCCCGGGAATATGTTGAGAAAGGCTACCTCTGGAACAGCGGGATATTCCTCCTCTCCACCGGCAGGTTCTTCGATGAGCTCAAACGGTACCGGCCAAACCTGTACGCTGCTTTCAATGGTTCCGCCGTACCGGACTACAAGAGTCTTGAATCGATTTCCATCGATTATGGTCTCCTTGAAAAATCCAGCCGGGTGGCAGTCGTTCCCCTCGATACCGCGTGGAGCGATCTCGGCACGTTCAAGGCACTTTACGATGCCGAGAAGCACGACCCCGACGGCAACGTTGGCCCGGCGGAATATATCACATCGAAGAACAATTTTGTGCAGGCCCCTGGGAAGCACGTCGGGCTCATCGGGGTCCATGATCTCGTTGTCGTTGATACTGCCGATGCGCTCCTTGTCTGCGATAACAACCACACCGAGCAGGTAAAAGAGCTCGTTGGCAGGTACAACCGGAAGAACGACCCGATCACCAAGTATCACCGGCAGGTCTACCGCCCGTGGGGTTCCTACACGGTGCTTGAGGACTCGGATTATTTTAAGATCAAACGGGTCTCGGTCAAGCCGGGGAAGAAGCTCTCCCTCCAGCTCCACCACCACCGGAGTGAACACTGGGTAGTCGTCAGCGGAACCGCGGAAGTGGAGTTGAACGGGGAGACCCGGCTCCTCCGGCAGGGTGAAAGCACCTTTGTCCGGACCGGCATGAAACACCGGCTGAAGAATCCCGGTGTCATCCCGCTCGAAGTCATTGAGGTCCAGCTCGGCGAGTACCTTGAAGAGGATGATATCGTCCGGTTCGAGGATGATTTCGGCCGGGAATAGACCCGGATTTATGGTTTATCCGGTTGCCGGGTCTTCGCCCCATCCTGTCGTTTCGCGGGGGCGAACACTCCTCCGCGGGTATTGCTGACCAGGCATTTCCCGCCATTCCCGATGAGATCGGTCCGCCCGGCCGCCTTCAACCCCTCAATGACGAGGGCCCGGTTCTTCGGATCCCGGTACTGCATGAGCGCCCGCTGGATCTTCTTCTCCTGCCCTTTGGGGATGTGGACCGGCTCCAGGGTGAACGGGTCAAGACCGGTAGAGTACATGCAGGTCGAGAGACTCATCGGGGTAGGGGTGAAGTCCTGGACCTGTTCGGTGTAGAGCCGGTGATCCCGGATATACTCCGCGAGTTCTGTCATATCGGCGATCGTGCAGCCTGGGTGACCGGACATGAAGTACGGGAGGATGTACTGGCGTTTCTGCTTACCCTGTTGCAGAGATTCAAACCGGTCCCGGAACCGGTCGAAGACTGCCCTGCCGGGCTTGTTCATGGCCTTTGTCACGTTCGCTGCTACATGTTCGGGAGCGATCTTGAGGTGGCCGGAGACGTGGTTCTGGCAGATCATGCCAAGATAGTCCGAGTCATCGGCAAGCGCAAGATCGTACCGGATGCCGGAGCCGATAAACACCCGCTTCACGCCCGGAATTTCGCGGATCTTCTGCAGGAGCTCGCACTGGGAGGCATGGCTCGTCCGGAGGGTTTTGCATGACGGGCTGCAGGATTTGTCGGGGCATGCACCAAACCGGTCCCACCGGTTGCACGAGAGATCGTACATATTTGCAGTCGGCCCGCCCACGTCCTGGACGATCCCTTTGAACTCCGGCATGGTGGCAAACCGGGTAACCTCTCTCACAATCGATGCGATGCTCCTGCTCTGGACTATCCTTCCCTGGTGATGGGTCAGGGCGCAGAAGGAGCATGAGCCGAAACACCCCCGGTGGCTGGTAACCGAGAACCGGACCGGCTCCAGGGCAGGGACGGGTCGCCGGTACGAAGGAGGGGCCCTGCGGGTGAAGGGCAGCTCATAGATATGATCGAGTTCGGGTGTGCCAAGGGGCAGGGCCGGCGGGTTCTGGACGACAACAGTCTTCGGGTGGGGCTGGACAACGGGTTTTCCCCGGACCGGGTCCTGCTCGCAATAATGCAGCGCAAAGGCCCGGGCATATGCCTTCTTATCCGCTGCGATCCCGGTAAAGCCCGGAAGTTCGATTGCTCCTGCCGGGGGATTCGTTCTCCACTCCGCAAGGTCAATGGTATACGATGTGCCACGGATATCCCTGAGGCAACCAACAGGTTCCCCTGCATCGAGGCGCCGTGCGATCTCCACCATCTGCCGTTCACCCATCCCGAAGACGAGAAGGTCCGCGGGAGCGTCCGCAAGAATCGCCTGCCGGACTTTGTCCTGCCAGTAATCGTAGTGGGCGAACCTGCGGAGACTTGCCTCAATCCCCCCGATCACGATCGGCGTGCCCGGGAAGAGTTCGTGGACCCGGTTCGAGTAGACGATCGTTGCACGATCCGGCCGTTTCGGGATCCCGCCCGGGGAGTAGACGTCATCGCTCCGCCGTTTGAGGTTCGGGGTGTAGTTGTTCACCATCGAGTCGACGTTCCCGGATGAGATCCCAAAAAAGAGGCGCGGTTTTCCAAGGGCGGTAAAATCAGCGCTTGTTTTCCAGTCGGGCTGTGCGATTACCCCGACGGTAAACCCGGCATCCCAGAGAACACGGCCGAGAAGGGGAACACCAAACGACGGGTGATCAACATATGCATCCCCGCTGACAAGGATGATATCGAACTGCTTTATCCCGAGCTTCTCCTTCTCCCGGGTTGTCATCGGGAGGAGCAGGGGCTGCTGTTTCATGGCCTGAGAAGATGGTTTATGGTTTTCATAAAAAGAAAAGACGTTATCGTGTTTTGCGGTTTTATGATGGGCGCCGTGTGAGATCCCTGATGATATCGGCGAGACCTCCGGGAAGCTGAGTTTCGTCCTTCTTCTCCGGATTTTCCCTTTCATAAGACGGGGCGGCTTCCGCAGCATCTTCATCCTGTTGTAGCATGCTGTCCCGGTCGGTTTCTCCTGCATTCCCGCCAAGAACCGGGAGATGAACCTGGGTGATCTGGTCAAACTCGCGGCGTGCGGAGAGGCCGGTGAACTCCATGATCACTACTTCGACAATGAGATACGTTGTAGCTTTCTCGCGGAGGCAGCCGGTAAGGGCATGGCCGGACCGCCCGACTGAAGCATGGTAGTGAACATGGGGACCAGCTTCACCAGGGAAGATCGTTCCAACCCCAAAGACCTCCCAGCCACCTTCGAACATGACAAAATGGGGGGTCGGGGGGATGACGGGTTCTTCGGGGCCGGTCACCATCCTGCCGTTCATCAGGGCGCCGAGAAAGAGGATAGAACCGGCCTGGATCAATTTCTCGCTGATAAACCGGTGAAGCGAGGTGAGCATATCCTCCCCGTCATCGATCCTCACGACAAAGATCCTGCCGAGCTGACCCTCTGTATATTGCATAGTATCAGATTCCCTTTCTGGTATTCATATGGTTTGCGTCTGTTTAAATTTTATATGAATCTCCCGGGTTATTTTGAGAAAAGATGCCCGGGGAAATTTTTATCCGAAAGAGGGTTTTTTTTAAAATCGCCGGGAAGGTGAAGAGGGGGGGGTGCTTTACCTGCCACCGGCACCGCCACCACCGAACCCACCGCCTCCCCCAAAGCCGCCGCCACCGAATCCTCCGCCGCCAAAACCCCCGGAGCCGCCATGGGTTGGCGGAGTGTAGAAGAGCAGGGGCATGAAGGCGTAATTTATCCCCATGACTCCCACCGGGACCCCGGTATCGGGTATACTGATATTGAGCGACTCCATCGCCTTCTCGACCTTGTCGCCCACGCCGAGGGCTGTGCCGTACACGAGCCACTCGCCCCACATGGTGAGATCCTCAGGTGCGTACTTCCGGATCATGGCCTGGTCCGAGAGGAAACGGGCGAACGCATCCCACTCCAGTTTCTCCTTGTACGTATCGCCTTTCCAGTGACCGAAGAGCGTAGAGGGGGCAGCAATCGCAATTACGGTCTGAACAAGCACAACACCCCAGAGAACGACTGCAGGGAAGAGGATGTATGACTGCATCGGAGAGATCAACGCAAAGATCAACGTAACGGCAAACGCAGTAATCGATCCCAGGAGGAGCGGGACCATGTGATCCCTCCCGTCAACAATGTACCGGCTGACGAGCGTTGAGTCCGCCCGTTTGGTGACATCAGCAAGCATTTTCTGGTACCGGAGGGCTTTTTCCTCGGCGATGCTGCTTGACTGCGCCTCTTTTGCAAGCGCCGCAATATGATGGGTATCGAGAAGTCCGTTTTCAGCGATCTGTCCCAGCACGTTGAGCACCCGCTGCTCGTACGGGTCATCAGATGTTGTCTTCAGGATCCGGATCTCAATGGTTCTTTCCTTCCCCGCACCCTGAGAGGATATGACAATGGACTTTCGCCGGTGGAGGTCAAGAAGCGTCGCGTAGTACCCGCATTCGTCAAAGTCCATTGCATCGCCCTTGAAAAGCAGGTTGACCTGCCAGGGTTTGAGCGCAGGGTCCGGGATGGTGCTCAGATACTCGGGAACCGTGAAGTCCTTCTCCCGGCCATACCGGTAGTAGATCATGATGAGCAGGAAAGGCACAAGGACAACTGCCACTCTGGCGAGGATGCTGATCAGGTACGCGAGGGTATAGGCTGCGTTATACCAGAAACTTCCGGAACTCGTTTTTCCCGTGAGGTCCGTAACTTCGCTCCTGAATCCAGGGATCGGGGAAAATCCCCCAGGCCCGGCAAGGATTTCAACCGCTACATTCTCGTTCGCTACGGCAGTACCGGTGATGACGTACGAGTCCCCGGTTTTTGCGGTATTCAGGCCGGGAGGGGATGCGGAAACCTGTTGGACATCCCGTGCAGGAACGGTAATCCTGAGGTTCTCGTACGGGATGTGATTTTGTCCCGCAAGTTTCAGGTTCAGGTGGGTTGTCGTTGGATTGTATTCGATCGGCGGATGTACGACATAGGTATAGCCGACAGTATACTGCCCGGCGCGGAAATAGTCAGGATTATAGATCCCGACTTCGTCGTACTGGGCAAGACTGTTGATAGCCGCTTTCGATGAAGGGGCCGGGGATTCCCCGAAAACCATGACATTCCCCGAATCGTCCTTTGCATACGCTACGGTTCCTGCCGGTGGGGTCGCAGAGACCATGACAACCGATGCCCGGGTCGGTGTGGTAAAGGTCAGAGGCGCCTCCCAGTTCCGGAACAGCATCCTGTACTCCCCGGAAGCCCGTACATCGTAGGTGTACTGTTCGGTGAGCGTTCCGTTGTCGTACAGGGTTGCCTCGTACGAGCTCACGACAAGGTTTCCCTCGAAAAGCGGGGGGACCGCTGTGACAAGGAAGAGCCCGATGATTCCGACGATAAAACCGGCGATGACAAGGATCGCCAGCTGCTTTGTTTCTCCCACGTCAATTACCTTTTATCTTAGAACTCGATCTTCGGGGGGGTTGCAATCGCCTCTTCGAACTGCAGGTACTCAAGCTTAACCAGGTGCATCATCTTACCGATGAAACTCGACGGGATAGTATCCATCATGGTGTTGAACTCCTGCGAGATGTTATTGTACGTGTACCGCTGCCGGGCGATCTCGTCTTCGAGGCCCTTTACCGAGTCCATGAGGCTGTTAACCGTGGTGTTGGTCTTGAGATCGGGATAGTTTTCGGCAACCGCAAGGAGCCTTCCGAATATTGACCGGGACTCGGCTTCTACCTTGTTGAGGTCGCCGGGTCCGGCGGTCGCAACGGCGGCGCGCATCGCGGTCACCTTGGTGAGGGTCTCCTGTTCGAACTTCGCGTAGCTCTTTACCGCACCGAGGAGCTGCTCGATCATGTCCAGTCGCTTCTTCATTGCTACCCGGATCTGCCCGAGGGTGGCTTCGGATGCGTTTTTGAGCCGGTAGAACCGGTTGTAGATGCCGATGTACCAGAGGATCAGCCCGATGATAATGAGGACGATTACTCCCAGTACTACCCAGAATATGATGTCAGACATTGTTCTCAAGAGTACTCATGATCGCTTCAGGAAATAAGGTAATTGGAAGGACAGGATCCTTGAAAACCCGGAAGATAAAAAAAGAGAAATTTTTTCGCCGGATTACTGGATAGTCATGGATCCTACGACCCGGAGCTTGCCACCTTCAAGGTAATGAAGAACAACTCGCGCACCGGGCTCATAGACAATCGCCTTTTCCATGGAGAGGGTGAGGACCGGCATCCGCCAGTCCCCGTCTACTACAGACTTTTCGAGCCGGGTAGGCAAAAACTGCATCCAGTGGCCGGCATAGAGTACCATTCCATCCTTAAGTGCTGCCGGCCAGTACTTTACCAGCTGGGCTTTCCCGGTGATGGTTGTTGCATGCAGGATCGCTGGATCGGTGGTCAGGACAAAACCCCGGTCAAGGTCTTCGGATTCGATATTTTTCAGCGCGAGTCCCACCCGGTCGCCCCGGACTGCCGAATCGGCATCATCGTCGTGCTTCTGGATAGAGCGAATCTGGGCGGACTTTGTTGTCGGGAGCACCCGGACGGTATCGTGCTTTTTGATACTCCCCTGAGCTACAGAGCCAAGGACAACAACTCCGACACCTTTTACATTGAAATGAGCATCGACCGGGACTACTCCTTTTCCCGCACCTTCATGGGCTTTCTGGTGGGCGGTCTGTTTCACCGAGATCTCGAGCATCTTCTCCCGGATGCCGACCATATCTTCTTCGAGGACTTCGTAGTGTTCGAGGACCGTACCCTTGATGAGCGGTGCGATCTGCTCGATGGAGATATAATTCTTCAGGATGAGATACCCGGTCGAAATACCTGCGCACTGGAGCATCAGTACGCATTCGCCAAAGGTTGCATCCACTGCCCCGACAACAAGAATCGCCCGGTCTGCCATCGATACTGAGTAGAAAAGCGAAGATAGTTTCTCGGGGTACCGTGTTGGTTCGATGAACGTGACGGTTGCTTCACCTTTCTTGAGGTTATAGAAGGTTATGTCGCTTGTCGTGCCCTTCTTTCCCAGATCCTTGGCATAATCCGGGGGGGCGAGGATGGCGACGGTGAAGTTGGACATACCGGTATTCTTGTACTCCGGTAGCTTATGAGAGTTTATCTCAAAACCGGGTTTTCATATCGATCCAGATATAACAACGCAAAGTACATAATAAAACACTGTTCTTCACCGGACCGGAGATAGCATGGAACCAAGAAAGAACAACCGGCGTTATTTACAAGCAATACTCCTCCTCATCGGCATGCTGATCCTCGGTTATGTAGTCTACAGCTCGGGAATCATTCAGAACTACCGGACGCTGCTCTCCATAAACATTCCGCTCCTCATCGTCGCGATCTTCCTCTCGCTCGGTACCATTGCAATACGGGTTTACCGGTGGAAGTTCCTGAGCGAGTGCTACAAGGCACCCATCACCTGGCGGGATTCATCGATTGTCAGTATCGCCAGCCTGTTCTACGCCAACATCACACCCGGCAAGGTCGGTGACCTGTACAAGGCCTACTACATGCAGCGGCGGTACACAATGAAGTTTTTCACCGGAATCTCGATGATCTTCTACGAGCGGTTCTTCGAGCTGATGATCCTCTTCCTTGCTGCTTGTGCCATTGTCTTTGTAGAGTTGAAGGGGGTCACGGTCATCATCCTCGAAGTAACCGCAGTCATCCTCCTGCTTCTCTTCTTCTTCTACTACCGCGCGGATTACTTCCTCTCGCTCATGGAGAAGTATTCCTCGAAGATCCCGTTCCTGCGACGGATCCCTGCTGATTTCCAAATCGAGAAACTCCCGTTCCGGCAGATCTTCGGGATCTTCATTATCACGGTCTTTTCCCTCGGATCGGAGTTCGTGCGGCTTTGGGTGGTCGCCCTCGCCTTCGGGTACACCCTCAACCCAATTCTCCTGACCATCTTCTTCTGTCTCTCGATCATTGCCGGGCTCGCCTCCCAGATCCCGCTCGGGGTCGGAGTGATGGAGGCTTCGCTGGGCTACTTCCTCGTGACACTCGGGGTGGCTGCAACGGATTCGATAGCCATCGTGCTCACGGACCGGCTCATCTCCATGTATTTTGTTCTGATCCTCGGGTTTGTCTTCGCGAAGTTCGCTGAGGACCAGTGCAACGGCGGAGTTGCCTCATGATCTCGATTATCATACCCTTGTTCAACGAGGAGGGGAATGCCCGCCGGTACCCGGAGCGGCTCTTCCCCATAGCCGACCGGATTGTCGCTGAATACGGCGAGACATGCGAGTACGTGCTGGTCGATGACGGCAGCCGGGACCGGACTCTCGAAGAGCTGCACAATCTGGCCAAATTACACGAAAATGTGCGGGTTGTTTCCCACGGTGTGAACAAGGGCCTCGGGGTCGCGGTGAGGACCGGGCTCGCAAATGCCCGGGGAGATCTTATCGTCATGCTGGACGCCGATCTCACGTACCGCCCGGAGGACATTGCCAAACTGCTCCGGACATGCCGCGAGACCGGGGCAGACTGCATATCCGCATCGCCGTACCGGGAAAAGGAGCTCTCGACAGAGATCGCTTCTCCATTCCGGCTCTTCATTAGCAAATCGGTTAATTTCTTGTACCGTGTCATGCTGCAAGATGACCTTACCTGTGTCAGCGCGATCTTCCGGCTCTACAGGAAGGAAGCGCTGGACGGGCTCATCCTCGAGAGCAACAATTTCGAGATCTGCGCCGAACTTATTGCCAAACTGATCCTCAACAAAAAGACTGTCCGGGAGATCGGCGTGCGGGTCTATACACGCGAGTTCGGCGTATCCAAGCTTAATGTTAAGAGAGAGATCAGGAACAATCTCCGGATCCTCTGGAGGATTTTCAAGGCCAAGTATCTGCACCGGAAATGGCAGTGAGTCATTCTGTCTGGCTCCCAAAACTCTGAAAATAATATTCTGATTTTAAAACCGGGCCATTTTTGGGGGGGTTTCATTTTTTCACAATATTTATATTTCTATCTCCCCTCTATTTACGATGAACCGGCATATAACTGTCAAGGAACAGATCCCATCATGCAGAAGGAAACCGTCTTTATCACCGGCGGGGCAGGATTCATCGGCAGCAACCTGGCCGAGTTCCTCCTCAAGAACGGACACCGGGTCATCGTTCTCGACGACCTTTCCCGGAGCAGTACCGACAATATCCGGGCAGCCTACAACCATTCACCCAACTTTTACTTCGTCAATGGTTCGGTCATGGACTTCGACCTTGTCGACCGGCTTGTAAACAATGTTGACATGGTTTTTCACCTCGCTGCACAGGTCCACTGGGAAGAGTCCATCGACAATCCCGTACCCAGTTTCGAGGTCCATACCCGGGGAACCCAGAATGTCCTTGAGGCCGTTCGAAGGGGGATGGCCCGCAAGGATCCACTCAAGCTGATGCTGTATGCATCCTCCTCTGAAGTATACGGAACCGGGCAATACATGCCGATGGATGAGAACCACCCGTTCAACCCCCAGTCGCCTTACGCGGCGGGAAAGGCTGCGGCAGACCGGCTCTGCTCGGCATACCACCACGTTTACAACCTCCCGATAATTATCCTCCGCCAGTTCAATACCTATGGTCCAAACCAGAGAATGAAAGGATACTCTGCCGTCATACCCAAGTTTGTTTCGCAGGTAGTGAACGGCTGTCCTCCCACAGTCTACGGAGACGGCGTACAGACCAAAGACTTCCATTACATTGACGATCTTATTGCTGCGTACTCCCTCATCATTGAGAAATGGCGGGAGCTCGACATGTTCGGAACTGCGATCAATTTCGGGACCGGGAAGGAGACGAGTGTCAACGATCTCGCCCAGATCATCATCGACACGGTTGGCCAGGAGACCGGTCGGGATCTTTCCGGTATGAAACCTATTCACCTCCCGAAACGTCCGGGTGAAGTAATGCGGTTTGCAGCAGATATCTCATTGGCAAAGAAGATGCTCGGATTCACGCCAAAGACAGATATCAAAAAGGGAATCACCAAATACGTGCGCTGGTACATCAAGGAAGGTGCATCGGCAATATAATATTTTTAAAAAAAACACCGATGAGACCTGAAGGTCACAGGCCTTACCCATGAAAATCAACAAGTGGTAAGAACTCATTTTGAACTACGGGCAGAGCAGGCTGTCGAATTTTTAGGATGCGATCCTGGGAAAAAAACTAACCGTTAAATTGCCATCGCAGGCCGTACTGCGACTTGATCGCGAATGCCAAATTGGCCAGGAAGGCAATTGATCTGCCCATAATTCGAGATCAACTATGACTGAACAAATTCATGTATCTGCTGGTCTGGACCTTCACAAGAAATTCATTTTAGCCACGATACTAACCGATGATGGGCACAAAGAACAGCGGCGATTTGAACGTACAGAAACCGGTCTGTTCGCGCTCAAAGAATGGACAATTAAGAACAAATGTGACGTGGTCGCATGTGAGTCTACGAGTGACTTCTGGGTACCGGTCTACGACATGATGCACGGGCATACACCCGTAATTGTCGGGAATGCCCGTGACATCAAGATGTTTTCCCACAAGAAAACCGACAAAGTGGATTCAGAACTTATCGCCCAACAGGCCTTGAAGGGAATGATCCGGCCTTCGAGAATATTTGCCCAGACCCATCGGGAATTTCGATCCCTTGTGCGATTCCGACACAAATTGGTCCAGAAACGAACCGACATAAAAAATGAGATCCATCATATCCTGGATTCGGAATTATTCCGGCTCTCATCGGTGCTGACCGATCTTTTTGGAAAGAGCGGATTGCGAATCCTTCGGGGCATTGTCGATGGAATGCCGATGACCGAAATCATAAAAACGCTTCCTCTTAATGTTCGTAAAAAGTCGGCTCAACTCGACGAAATCCTTCAGACAACGATTTCACCGGAAGCAATCTTCCGGCTTAAACACTGCCTGAATCTCCTGAAATGTCTGAATGATGAGATTGACGATCTTACTGACTGTATTTTTCAGTTCGCCGATGAGACTTTTGAACATGAACTCAAGATTCTCAAATCCGTTCCCGGAATTGGCAATATCGCCGCTGTAACCTTGATTGCAGAAATCGGGAATTTCTCGGATTTCTCCACTGGCGACAAACTTGCAAGCTGGTTAGGGATAGTTCCAAATGTGTACCAGTCTGCTGACAAACTGAGAACCGGTTCTATCACGAAGCGTGGTTCAGAGCATGCAAGGTGGATCCTCGTTCAGATCGCTCACGCTGCTTCGAGAAGCCGAAATACGGTTTTCCGAAAGTTCTATGACCGGAAAAAGCCGGTTATTGGAACCGGTAAAACGATTGTCGCTTTGGCCAGGAAGATTGTAACCATCATATGGCACTTGATCACTCAAGATGAATTCTTTAATCAGGCCAATGGGGATTCAAATCCTTCAGCGAAAACGGTCAAAGTCCGAATTCCCGTTATCGCTACTCTCGGTGAAATCCTGAAGATTTTGAATGAGGCTGCTATTGTGTTGAAGGAATCAGATTCCGGAAGGGGTGATTGTTGACCTTATCCTCCTTCCGGATTTGAGATTTTCATGCCAAATTTCCTTCGATGATGTGTTAAACACCGTTGCAGGAAAAAATGTGTCGCATCATCTGATTGACTATTTTTCACAAGCGTGATGTAATCAAAAATGGGTTTAATCAATTTGCGAATACCATCGTTTTTCCCCCCACTTTTTCGGCGGAGTACCACAATCAGGAATACCCCGGCCGGAAAAATGTCTGTTTTACAAAAACGCAAGATACAGGAAATAGATCCCGATAATTATAATCAGCACGCCGATAATTTTGTCAAAGATCTCGCCACTCACCCGGGCCTTCTCCTTGACCTTTCGTCCGAACGCACCCCCGAGTGAACTTATCACGAGGAGAGGAATAGAAAGCCCGATTGCGTAGATCAAAATGGAGACGAGGCCCTGGAACGCAGTCTGGTACAACGCAATGTAGGTCAGGACGATGAGGAGCATGGGCGCACCGCGCCCGACCGTGATTGCACCAAACGAGAGACCGAGAAGGAAGGCGCCGGTGACCGTGTAGGACTTTGACCCCCGGAAAAAGTTGAAGATGCTTTTTATTGGCGGCTTGTACAGCTGGAGGAGCTGGAGCCCCATAAGGATCATCAGGACACCGCCGATTCCCCAGGCGATTGTGCCGTTGAGGAAGAGCAGGTATCTCCCGATGAACCCTGCAACCAGGCCGAGCGGCAGCAGGACAAGGATAGTCCCGATGCAGAACGACAGTGTCAGTTTCAGGATGTTTGCCGGCGAAAGGTTCGTGTTCCCGCTCGTGAGATACCCAATCAACCCGAGGCAGAGGACGCTGTTGCACGGGCAGATACCGGCAAGCAGGCCGAACACGAAAATGCCGGGGATCGAGGGGTCGAACGCGGCCATTAAACAACTGTCTGTTTGCAAAGGGGAAAAAAGCTGGGATATTGATCCACCGGGGGTTTTGGTTTTTAAAAAAAAGGGAAACTTCGGGGAAAAAACGCCGGGCGTCTCCGGCAATTCCAAAAAAATATTAAAAAAACGTTAGTCCTGCTGCAGGAGCACGAGGCAGCCGGCAATCATGTCGTGGAATCCCTGCTTCTTTTTGGTGAACCTGATTGCAATGAACCCGGTGAAGACCGGGATGAGGGAGATGAGTTTTGCGAAATGACGAAGCGTCACCCGGGCAAACGCTGGCTTGTTGCCCTCGAGATCGGTGACAACGATACGCATCAGCAGCTTGCCGGGGGTTGCCTGGCTGCGTGACGACTCAAAGCCCGCGAAGTAGACCCAGGGAACGATGATGAGTGCAATGCCGTACGCCGCGATGATGGAGCCAAAGATGGCCGCGGTTGTCCCGTCGACCGTGAGAGTTTCTGCGGATTCGCCCTGATAGTAGAAGTACAGGTTCTGGAGTCCCCGGATCAAGCCGAGGACCGAGACTGCAACGATATCCAAGATCACAAGGAGGATCATATCGACGATAAACGCGACAAATCTCCGCCCGAGCCCACCGTAAACGCCGACATCAGGCACCTCGTCCTCTTCCGGGGCAGCGACGACCGCTGGCTTTGCCGGAAGCGACTCGATATCGGCTCCGCACCACTGGCAGAATTTTCCGGAAGCATCGGTCTCTTTCCCACATTTTGGACAGAACATTCCTGTATACTCCTGATATGTAGAGTTACTCCGGTGTCCTTTTTAATTTAACTGTTCTTTCCTGCGGTTTTGTGATTCCGGCGTGCCCGGATGTATCCCCGCGGGCTTATTTGCCCCCTACGGCCCGGGAAAATCCTGCATATTATCCCTGAGCGTGCAGGCACAAATCAGTAATATGAACAAAAGGAAACCGGTTCTTTATGAAACGAACGATCCCCCTCCTCGCCTTCTGCGGGCTGCTCATCGCTCTCGTCCTCGCAACCGGATGCACGAGCCCGACCGATTCAACGTTTGGCCCCTTCGGGACCCCGGCCCAGACCCCGACTGAAGTCCTGACCCCGCCATCCGGGACCGCAACGCTTCCGACCCCGGAAGCAATCGTTACGCTGCCGGCCGAGCAGTTCGTCGATATCGCCATAATGAAAGAGCGTCCCGATGCCAGTATCCACCTGCTCTATAACGGGGGGCCCGGTGAAATCACCGTGCAGGGTATCATGATGCGGGTAACCAGGTCCGACGGGCAGGTCATCGAGAAGTACTTAAATGACAATGCCCGGAAACCCCGGCGCGGCGATGAGCTCGTGATCCAGGGGACCCGGGGCAATGACCGGGTTGAGGTCTACGTAACAAGCGCCGGAAAGATTTACCGGGTGTACGACCAGCCGATCATCTCCCTCCAGTAAATAAAAAAAATCCGTTTTTTTAAACCTGCACGGCAAGTGAAGTGCCCGGGCCGGAGGACAGCCGGAACAAAAAAGTTAGCCGATCTTCCGGCCCGCATTTTTTTCTTTCTTACGCGATTCCCGTTCTATCCTGTTGTCCGGATCCTGCCAACCCTCTCCGCGAACTTATGCGTGGCATACCCGAGTGCGATAACGATTGCCCCGGTTACCGCAAGCACGAGCCACTGCTCAGCCCCCGCCGTCCCGACCGCGAGCCGGGCAAGCAGGTTGAGTGGGTTTGAGGGGATCGCGAGGGCGAGAAGGATCACGACAACGAGGCCGGTCGAGAAGATGAACTGTGCAGACGTCCGCTCCCGGTAGTGGAGCGCTGTCAGGGTGCCAAGCAGGATCAGGATGAGCGATGTTATCCCCACATGGATAAGGATGAAACCGGCGTTCTGGATCGCGATACCGTTTACCGAGAGAAGGAGGATCCATGCGCCGGCCTGGACCGGAACAAGGACCCAGCAGGTAAGGACCTTGCCCCAGACCATCTCGGCAAACGTGACCGGGGTGGAGATAAGCGTCTCCAGTGTCTCATGCTGGTACTCTTCCGTGATCAGGTCGATGACAAGCGCCGAGGCAATGATCGCCGGCATGAAAACAAGGAGCGGGATAAGGAGGCCGTACACGAACTCGTAGAAGTCCCCGCCGGTTGTGTTCGGGATATTGAGCGGGATCGGCTTGACATCAAGCCGTGCCTCCCGGATAGTCCGGAGATCTTTTTCGTACGCGAGGAAGATGTCCTTGAGTTTCACGTCAACGATCGCCGACTGGATATCGTTCTCAAGCGTATACAGCGTAATCTTCACCGGATCCACGGCATCCGGGCTTGTATCCGGGACATAAATCACCGCCGCGAGCTTGCGCTGCTGGAGGGCAGCGACCGCAGTCGAGAGGTTCATCGGGTACACCCGGAAGTCCGGGTTGACACGGAGTTCCCCGAGTATCTCCGACTGGTTGCCTGCATAGCCGACGCTGTACCGGAAGTGGGAATATTTCGAGAGCGACGAGGGGTCGTACATCGAGGTTAACCCCACCATCAGGAACGATGAGAAGAGGGCAATGAAGAGCTGGAGCAGCACGGCAAGGAGGATCGTCCGCTCGTTCATGAGCCCGCGGAACTCCTTTTTTGCAATTATCGAGAGGTGTTTTGGCTTCATCCGATGTACCCCAGGATGAAATAAAGGTTATACAGGCAGTGCACGACCATCGCGATGAGAAGTCCCGGGACAAACCATTTCGCCCCGCCTTTTTTCAGGCAGGTGGCGACAATGAGGACCCCTGTGAAGTGGAGGAGCAGGGGCAGCCAGAGGGAACCGAGCGAGAGGAAGAGGATGCTCCCGAAGATTGAGTCCGAGATCTGGGAGAGTGTGATGAAAAGAAGAAGTTTCTCCGCGAAGAGAAAACCGATGGCAGTTGCAGCGCTTGCAAGAATAACATTCCTCCAGGAAAAGAACCCGGGATCCCGGACATACATCGTGTAGATCCCGATTGCCTTTGCGAACTCCTCGACAAATGCCGCAAAGAGCAGGAGAAGAACAAGCGAGTACGGCATGGGCAAATTGAAGAAGAGGACAAGGCACATCATCTGGACCATGAAGACAAACGGTATCGAGAGTGCCGAGAGGAGGAAGAGCGAGAGGAACGGGTACTTCGGCGGGAGGATCCCGGAGAGGAACTCGCGGACCCGGGTGATGAGTCGTTTCTCGGAGAAGAGCCGCTCTTCCTTGAAATTTGTCGCGGCAATATAAAAGAGTACGATACTTGTAAGCCAGAAGAGGGAGGTCGAGTACAGGTAATCGGTTGCGGTCCAGGTGGTTCCCTGGATCGTGAGGACAATGAGCGTCAAGGGCGAGATGAAGGAGATGATGTGGACGTTTGCAAAGATGCTTGGGAAGAAGAGGTAGGAGGTCGCAACGGTCGAGAAGAAGATCGAGACAAACGAGAGTTCCTTGAACGACCGGGCGAGCATGCCGATCAGGAGCGCATTTGCAAGGAAGAAGAAGATAACCGGGATGAGCGGGAGGATGACAACCGGCGAGGCTTTGATGTAAAAGGTCAGCCCGATACAGATCGCAAGCATCCCGAGGAAATACGGGAGCATCTTCCCAAGGATAATGGATGACGTCCTCACCGGGGTCGAGAGGAGGATCTCGCCTTTCCGTTCGATCCGCTCGTTCATGATGCTCATCATGAAGAACTGCGAGGTGAAGTAGAGCGGGAAGATAAAGACGAAGACAAGAATGATGGAATCGAATGGCAGCGGCGGGGAGAGCTGGGACGGTGTCTTGAAATTACCCATCCCGGTATTTGTCATGAGCACTTCGGTGTACCGGGAGATCTGGGAGTTCTGGGCATTCGACTGGACGAGCTGCTGCCGGAGCTGGTCTGCGGTAACCGGGAGTGTTGGCGACGGGGTCGGTACATTCTGGATCGGTCCGGTCGGTAGAGGCGGCCCCCGGACCGGGGCTGCGCTGACAACCTGCCCGCTCTGGGTCGAGAGGAAGTCGAGCTGGCTCTTTACCCCCTGCGTATCGATCCAGAGCGGGTACGCGGCGAAGAGATCGGTCTCGGTGTTGTACACGCTGTTCACGTACTTTGCGTAATCCCGGGAGAGGGTCTTCGTCGCGGCATTCGATTTATCGGTGCCGGTTCCGGTTACCGTCCCTTTCACAACGATTGCGTCGAAACCGTTCCGGTTAGCAAGAAGAATGGAAGGATCGAACTGGTACACCGAGAACCGTGCGTCGCTTGCAATGAGCGAGGCGATCTCCGGATCATCGACCCCGATCGTGTACATCCCGTCCTGCAGGTGCAACCCGGATGTTGCGGTAAACCCGGTCACGAGCACGAGCAGGAGGAAGAGGACCACTGCGAGCGGCAGGACATTTTTTCCCATCATGGTAAAGGATCTCTTTACCTCCCACCGCGCGATGGTCAGGATATCGTGAAACGCACCCATGCAGCTGATCCTCCCCACGTGTTTTCTGGTATGGACACGATCGGATCTCCGAGTATAAAATAGTACCATGCCGGGAAGGGCAACGAGCGCACCTGGCAGCATCTGCGCGAAAATAAAAAACCTAAAAAACCGGCTACACCGGGCGGTACGAGAGGAAGATCTTACCGTTTCCAAAAATCTTCGAGCTGATGAGTTCCAGGTTCATCCGGTTGACGTTTTTGAAGAGTGGCTTTCCGGTGCCAAGGATGACCGGGATGACAATGAGCTGGTATTCGTCAATGAGGCCGAGATTCGCAAACTGCCGGACGATCGATCCGCTGCCAAGGATAGCAAGATCCCCGAACTTCTTTAAGTCAGCGATCGCATGCGGATCAATATCCCGGAAGACTGTGACGTTCTTCCAGACGGGCCCGTCTTTAACCGGATCCATGGTCTTTGAAAAGACGATCTTTGGTGACGTGTTCATCCTTTCTGCCATCGCCGGATCGTTCCGGATTGCATCCGGGCCCGGCCAGTACCCGGCCATCATCCCGTACGTGGTGCGCCCGAAGACAAGGGTTCCCCGGGTTCCAGCCGCCGCTTTTGAAAATTCCCGGTCTTCAGCGTCACGTGTATTTTTGAACCAGTCGATCCCACCGTCGGGCCCGGCAAAATACCCGTCCACCGAGACGATAGTAAACGCGATAATTTTTCCCATAGGATCGCTAACTGGATTGAAAAGCTGATAAAATTTACCCGGAAATTCGCATATCCGGTCTGCGTTTTTTTTCTCTTTGTCTATTTCCTTTTCCCGGATCCCGTGAAAATCCGGAGATCCTCATCAGGCCTGCTTTTCCCGGTACCGTTTTTTTGCACCATCCATAAATATTTGAACAACCCTGAAACAATCTAGCCAGATAAAACTCCGGAACGATACCCGATGATCCGAGCCTCCTACATCTCCAAGAACTTCGATGGCTTCGTTGCACTCGATGACGTGAGTTTCGAGTTTGAGGACGGGGAGATCTTCGGGATCATCGGGCATAATGGAGCGGGGAAGACAACCCTTCTCAAGATCATCGCCGGCCTCATCGCCCCGACCGCTGGCGACCTCACCATCAATGATGTCGATGTGATAAAGAACCCGGTCGCCCTCAAGGAGAACCTCGGCTACCTCCCGGAAGAGTCCCGGCTGTACGAGACCATGACTGCCGAGAACTACCTCGCGTTCTTCGGGGAGATCTACGGGCTCTCACCGCAGGAGATCAGGGTCAGGTCAAACCAGCTCTTCGCGGCCCTCTCGCTCGAGACCGGCGGGAAGAAGATCGGGGAATTCTCCAAAGGAATGAAACGCAAGACCGCGATAGCCCGGTCCCTCATCCATGAACCAAAATTCCTCGTGTACGATGAAGCGACAAGCGGCCTTGACCCGATGACCTCCCGGTTCATCGCCGATTACTTACGGACACTGAAAAAAGAAGGCAAGACGATCATCCTCTCAGCCCACAACCTGTACCAGGTCGAAGCTATCTGCGACAAGGTGATGATCCTCCGGAGGGGCAGCGTGGTTGCCTTCGGGAGCATGCACGAGCTCCGCGAGCAGTTCGGCTCGCTCACGTACTCGATCTTCTTCTCGATCGATGACCCGGGAAAACTTCTCGGGCACGCAAAGTCCTACCGGCAGGAAGATGGGCTTAATGTCGCTGAGGCAGAAGATATAATGGATCTCAACGAGACATCAACAATCATCACCGGAGCCGGCGGGAAGATTGAGAAGATAGAGTCCCGGTACCCATCACTCGAAGAGATGCTTGTCAAGATCGGCAAGTAGGGCCCGTTACAACTCACATTCCGCAGATGATTTTTTAAAACTAAAGAGGATTGCTAGTAACCTCCTGTTTCTTATCAGTCCCTCGACGAAGCAGTGCATGATAACCGAGGGATAATAGTTATTCTCTTATGTATACCGGGAGATCTGCGGAATGTGGGGTGGATCAATCAGAACCTTGTATTTACTCCTCGAACTTCCCGGAAGAACATCAACCTCATGGGGAGCATTGGGAAACAACAAAAATTACTCGGATAAAACCTGAAAAAAAGATTGTTATATCGTACGATTACGCTTTCCTTTCCTTGTTCTTCGGGCGGAGATTCTGGTAACCGCACTTGCGGCAGCTGGTGGCGCGGATCGCATTGCGGGCGTTACAGTGCATACATATTTTTACATTGAGTAACCGTGCTTCGGCTTCTGGAAACTTTGCCATTGATTAACACTCCTGTCTGCCCTTATAACAAAGCTGTGAGACTTCTTAACCGTTTGTGTCCCGGGTATTTTCACCACGATATTCCTTAACGAACCAGTCGCGGAAATACGAAAGGGCTTTTGCCCGGTGGGAGATCCTGCTCTTTTCCTCGAACTTGAGTTCGGCAAGGGTTCGGCCTTCCCATTCAAAGATGGGGTCGTAGCCGAATCCCCCCTCCCCTCTTGGGCTCAGGGAAATCTTACCGTGAATTGTCCCAGGAAACACGCGTACACCCTGACGATTGGCAAATCCTATTGCAGTGGTGAAATGTGCATCACGGTTCTCAACCCGTTCCATTAATTTCAGGATACCCCCATTCCCAATCGTATGGAGAACATAGGCTGCATAGGGACCCGGAAATCCATTCAATGCAGTGATCGAAAAGCCGGTATCGTCAACGATGAGCGGTGTTTTGAGTTGTTCGAATGCAAATTGTGCCTTCCCCCGGGCAATCTCCCTGACATCATCGGACCGGTGTTCAGGTATGTCGAGCGCGACGTGCTCTACTTCCAGCGTCCCGTTGAAAAATGCTGCGACTTCCTGTGCCTTGTGGGCATTGCTGGTTACCATCGTAAGTTTCACAGATATCTCCCCCGCAATTCGATCTCATGTTCCCGTCCAATCACATCCATCGCATCGGAAAACGTTTCGCAGTAGCCCTGAATAAATGAAGTCCTGAGTTCCTCAGCCCTGCCCGGGGCTGTACTCTCAAGTGTCTGGAACAGCACATGAATATCGACCCCGCGCTGCTCAATCTCCTGCGTCACTTGGGCGAGACCGAAATCTATCAGCACGGCCCGGTGGTCAGCTTCCCGGATGATCACGTTGCTGGTTGTCAGATCCCCGTGCATAATCCCTGCTGTATGAAGGTTTCCAACCATACGCCCGGTTTCCTGGAGATTGGGTTTCGTTAGCTCTTCGGAAAGAAGAAGGCCCTTAACCCGCTCCATAACAATTGCATCCCCGGTAATGTCAATGATGAACGGGGTTGGAACTCCACCTTTACGGGAAAGGGCAATGAGTTTTGCTTCAGCACGGGTCCTTTCAGCAATAAGTCTGTAATCGAGTTCCGGTACACGGTATTGTTTGGACAGTCGATGTTTTTTCGCTGTATCTTCCCGGAACGTCAGTATCGCTTCTGCACCCTGTTTATGATCCGTATCTCTCCTTTCCCGGTGCTGGTGGGCTTTTTCCGGGGATGTGGTTTTATGTTCCCACGTTACTTCGACTTCATCAGAACGGAATGATGGATTGATCTGGGAGGATTCGACAGGCAGTGTTGCTCCACTTTCGAGCATAAGTTTTCCGGTGTAAGCAATCATTGCACCGTTATCCCCGAGATATTTTTGTTCGGGGACAAAGAACCGGGCACCGCGCTCCTCACACATGATGCGGAGCATTTCCTGCAGGCGGGTATTTGCTCCCACCCCCCCTACCAGGAGTACTTCGGATTTCCCGGCGAGTGACAGTGCGCGTTCTGTCACTTCGACACACATGGCAAATGCAGTCTCCTGTAAACTGTAGCAGGCATCGGGGAGGGGGATCCGTGCATCTTTTGCTGCAGAGATGAGGCCGGAAAAAGCGAGATCCATTCCTTTCACGGTATAGGGCAACTCGACATAGCGACCCTCTTTTGCTGTGGTTTCGATCAGCGGTCCCCCCGGGTGGGGAAGATTTTTTGACCGCGCGAACTTGTCGAGTGCATTGCCAATCCCGATATCCAGGGTCTCCCCAAAGATCCGGTATCTTCCGTTCAGGTACCCGATAACCTGGGTATTTGCCCCGCTTGCGTAAAGGACGACCGGATCGACACAACCTGTCGCAAAGCGCCCAATCTCGACGTGTGCAACGCAATGGTTGACACCAATAAGGGGGACATTAAGAGCCAGTGCAATAGACCGGGCCGCGGTTGCAACCGTGCGAAGACACGGCCCAAGGCCCGGTCCCTGGGAAAATGCAACTCCCGTAATTTTCTCCGGTTCTTTGACAAGGGAACCGATAAGATCTCTCATCACCGATGCATGATGCTGGGCAGCCTCACGCGGGTGGATGCCCCCCTGCATTGGTTTGTACGGTTTTGATACAAGTGCGATAAGATCGCGATCAAAAAGAGCGGCACTGAGGTTCCACGCAGTCCCCTCGAGCCCCAGTATCTGCCCAAAAACAGGCATCGGAATTTATTTCTTGAATTCAGTATAGCCGCATTTCCCGCAGGCAATCCGGTCCTTGTGATCGGCCATCATGACACCGGGTCCGCAGCGCGGGCAAAACTTTTTGGTTGTGGTCACTTTTGCACCTTCAACCTTGTAGTAGTCTCCGCGTTTCTGTCCCTTGGCGACAGCTGCCTTCTTTGCTGCTGCCATGGTTATGCCGCTCCCTCATCCTTGGGCTTGGGCATTCCGCGGGCCGCAAGATGCGGGCGTTCTGTCTTGTTCCTGATCTCTTCGCTCTCGTATATGCGCGCTGCACCGTTAATCTCGGTTTTCCCGAAACTGCTGTTTAAGGAATCAAGTGTAACCTGGTTCTCTTTTATGTTGAGCAGGGCACAGAGTTTACCAATGATCTGCATCCGTGAGGGGGTTGCACCATCGTATTTGAGGGTAAACTGAACCTCTCTTCTTGATAAAAGTTCATTTCTCTTATCGTTCGTGATCTCAAAGTCCATCGAATATCCTGTAATTATTGGAAACCGGGTTATTTAAAATATCACTCTGCAGGATAAACCCGGGTCCCCATCAGCGCGAGTGGGAAAATTGAGTGAACCGATTATTCATCTGATTGAATAAAATGATCAAGAAACCGGCGTGCCGTTGCTTTCGCTTCACAATCGACGGTGCGGAGCACTACCCCCTCATTTGGCTGTCCATAAAGAACGATTGCACCTGTTGGCGCAGCAATGACAAGTGGTATCACGGCAAGATCTTCTTCACCATCAACGATGATCGTTACCGGTGGATGCCTGACCGCGTGTTCGAGCGCTTTTACCAGATCTTCGGAAATTGTGCCTGCCGGGTTTTTGACCCGGATGCATTTGCCTTTGACCACAGGAATCCGGTGGCATGGAGAACGCATTGTGAGTCCATCGACAACCGCGATTTCAGGGATAATATTGTTTTTATGGAGATTGTCAGTAACGACGTCTCCGACTGCGTACAGGGGATTTCTGCCGAACCTCGGAAGAATCTCTTCAATATTCCGGTGTAATTCGCCAAAAGGCTCCTGGAAGAGCTTACGGTGCTCTTCAGGCAGGGTGAACATCAACGAACCTTCAGTGCGTAGCGTCCGGGAAGTTTGATATTCATCCGTTTCGCAACTTCGGAGTTTTCGGGATCGATGATCACAAGGTAGCCTGACCAGTCTTCGCTCAAATTAGAGGTTCCGCAGATGACGCAGAACTCTCCATCAACGACACGGTGACAGTCCCGGCAGACTTTTCCCTGTTTTTTCTTATTCGCCGGCGGCATTCTCCTTTCTCCTGCTCTTCTTTTCCGCTGGCCGCTCCTTAACCGCTCCGGTCTGGCCGGCAGCCTTCTCTTTCTCTGCGTTCATATCTTCTTCAAGCCAGAGTGCGGTGCCAAGGCCTGCCTGCCTCATGGTAAGACTGATCTTGCTGTCGCGGGGTTCCCGCTCGTTTAAGCTCAACGTTACGACACGAACCCGGACCACATCGCCAACCCCGATAAACCGTTTGGATTCCTGGCAGATGAGGCGGGCATTTTTCTCATCGTAGTTGATGTATTCGTCAGAGATCTGGCTGACGTGCAGCATGGCGTCGATCGGCCCAAGACTGACGAAAGCACCGAAACTTGTCGTTTCGACCACGAGCCCCTCGATTACTTCCTGCAACGCGAGCCGGAGAACCATTGCCTCGAACTTCACATCATAATAGACGCCGCCATCCCCGGGCACGAGTTCGCCTTCCCCGACATCCATCACTTTGGTGACACAGATGAAGATCCCGATCTCCTTATCAATGCTTCCTTCGAGCTGCTCCTGCAGGACATCGAGAATAACTTTCTCGATCTTCTCCCCCAGTCTCTGGGGGGGAACCCGCACTTTATCCTCAAGCATAAGTTTGTGATACATTCCTCATCTCCGCATTATCTCCAGTTTTTTCTGCTTTCTCATTGATATTACCCCGATACCCTTGGCATACAACGTATCCCGGATACGGCGGTCGTTGGTTACTACCATGCACCCGGTAAGGGTTGCATACTCGATTACCTGATCATCAACAGTCTCAGATTTCAGGCCCCTGCAATCGATTATTGTGCATTTCTCCAAAAGGGCAAGCCCAAGCCGCGCAGCGGCTCCATCACGGCTTCGTGCCCGGGAGAGTCCTGCCAGTTCCTGCGTGACACGCGACATCACAAGTGGTTCGAACGAACCGAGGAGTTCCCGGAGTTCTTCGAAGATGTCGATCTGGAACTGTGCGGGCATCATCAGTGCATTGGCGTCCAGGAGGACACTTACTCTCCCAGTACACCCATCCCGATTAACCGCCAGCGTGCTCCCACCTGCCGGCTGATAGCAATCCGTGATCCCACTTCAGCACATACCGGACGCTTCAGCTGTATGTCGACCATATCTTTTTTTGTGTTCGTGACAACTCCGACCGTTACGGCAGTCCCGACGGAAAGCATGAGGGGTTCGCTGTGTTTAAGCGGCTCGATGACAAGCTCGCTCGTTGCACCCACAACGCGTTCCATGAGCGTTACCTTGCACCGGAGTTTGTCCCACACCGGTGGAAGTTTTCCTGCATGACCAAGAACCTGCCCGGCAAGTGCATCGCTTTTGGTCAGTGCCGGATCAAGTCTCGTACCGACCCCGAGAAGTCCACCAGGTGTCGCATCTGCGACTTTTTTGGATCCGGCATTAATCGAAGTAATCTTTGTTGTAATCGAGATCCAGCGGATCCGGTTCTCAACCTGTGTCTGTCTTCCCGGGCGGATCTCGATCTCATCGCCATCGTGGAGGATGCCCCGAATAAGAGACCCCCCGACAACTCCGCCCTTGACTTCCTTCCAGTTGACCCCGGGTTTATTCACATCGAACGAACGTGCGACAAGCATCATCGGTTCGGCGTCCGGGTCCCGGACCGGTTCCGGGATTGCCTGATCGAGTGCCTGCACAAGAGCTCCCATGTTGATCCCCTTCTGCGAAGATACCGGGATAATGGGCGCATTCTCGGCAATGGTTCCCTTGATAAATGCCTTTATCTCGTGATAATTGTCAATCGCTTCCTTCTGGCTGACAACGTCAACTTTACTCTGGACGATCACGATGTTTTTAATCCCGACCAGCTCCAGTGCCATCAGGTGCTCCTTTGTTTGTGGCTGTGGACACTTCTCACTTGCTGCGATGACCAGCATCGCACCGTCCATGAGTGCGGATCCTGATAGCATGGTCGCCATCAGGGTCTCGTGACCGGGTGCATCTACAAAAGAAACGGAGCGAAACGCTTTTCCTTTCCCTCCGCATCCTGAACAGTCTTTGCTTGTTGAATATGAATCCAGGCCTTCACATTTGTCGCAACGGTAAAATGTCGCATCGGCATATCCAAGACGGATCGAGATGCCCCGCTTCACCTCTTCGCTGTGCCTGTCAGTCCATGTTCCGGTGAGCGCATTGACGAGCGTCGTCTTGCCGTGATCAACGTGACCTACGACACCAATATTGGCGCTGGGAACTGTCGCATCATTCAAATGAAATCGAACCTCCTCAAAGTTATCCAATCTGGGCCGCTGGCCAATAGCAATAAATCCTTTATGCGTGTCTCATGAAATACCGGTAAAGCCAGATCTCACCAAGTAAAACGCATAGCTGAATATCATATTGTGCGCCTGCTACATAAATTCAATCCCAGTGTTGAGAGATTGTTCAGGAATGAAAAGATGCAAAAATTCTCCCAAGGAGAATGTGTATTTTTGCCGTCAAAATAGGTGGATACCTGATCAAAAAATTCCAGAAAAACAACGACGGATGAGAATACTATCCCCCGCCTTCACAGCTCTGGTCTATATTCTTAATCGCCTCCTGCAATTCACTGCCTGCAACAAACTCTCTCTCACGTGCGATAACTGTTTTCGCATCCTCAATAATTGCTTTAGAGGTCTTCTCGGCTATCGGTGCAGGAATAAGCTGATCAACGCGATAGAGAAGGTGAGTGCTGTCAAGTTCGGCAAAGACGGTTTTGCCGGTTGACTCGATTCGCAGGATATTTCCTGTTGTTCCGGTTCGAGGGTATCGAACACGCATCCCTGTCGTTATCTCCTCTGCCAGCATACATCGTACTGGCAATCTGCACGTAAAAATATTTCCACGTTTGCCCGGATTATAATGCAATCTTTTTTAGAAGGGCCACCATGTCACAGGTCGTTAGTTTTGGTTCGCCCTTCTTTCCCGGAACAGGTGAGCCCATCAAGGATGAGAAGATTGCAGAAATTGCGCCACCGTGCGAAGGGCCGTAACCCCCTTCAAGAACGAGAGCGAGCGGCAATCCGAAAGAGTCTCTGATAAGTCCGGTTAAGGTATTAAAATCTTGAGGGAACAACAACATATCGCTCTTTGGATCATCGGACAGAGCGTCCTGGCCTGCTGATATCAAAATTGCATCCGGTTTGAACTTTTCAACAGCAGGAATAAAAACCTCTTCGAATACCAACCGGTAATCGGCGATAGTTGATTTAGAATGCAGCGGGGCATTGATGGTAAATCCCTTGCCCATTCCGGCTCCTACTTCATCAACCCATCCTGTATGCGGAAATATATCTCTCTGGTGAATGGAACAATAAAGCAACCGGTTGCTCTCATAGAAGATCTTTTGTGTACCGTTTCCGTGGTGAACGTCCCAATCAATAACCGCTACCCGTTCTACCCGTTCAAGTGCCGAAGCTACAGCTATCGCCGCATTGTTGAATATGCAAAAACCCATTGCCCGATCGGCTTCTGCGTGATGGCCGGGTGGGCGGACAAGGGCAAAACAGTGTTCCCCATCAATCGAGCGGTGAAGGGCTTCAATCGATGCACCCGCTGCGTAAGATGCTACCTCGAACGATTCTCCGGTAATATACGTGTTCTGGTCGACGAAATATTGCCCTTCATGTGAGGAGAATTCACGAATCGTATGGAGATGTTCCGGTGTGTGAACATTAAGAATTTCATCATCATTCGCCTGGCGTGGTCCGAGGATATGGCACCCTTCCGGAATCCCTGCCCGGACTACCTGTATCCGGTCTGCGCTTTCATCGTGTGTTTCAAGGTGATGTTGGGAAAATATTTCTCCGGATATCACCGTACTGCGGACCATTTCGTTACTGTACAATTCTATTTTGATTTATCTAAATATTGGCTTAATAATTATGGGGAAAATTTTTTATTGGATTGTTGCTCCCTGTAAAACTGCCGATTCAGGGACATCGAATTGTTGATTGGTTCCAAGAATCTGGTATTTCCCGGTCGTTTTGACGCCGTACGAATTTCCGGTTGTCGAGTAAGGGACAATAAATTCTCTATTTATGCTGGCCTGCGTGTAATTGAACTGTCTCCCGGTGTTGGAAATAACCGGGACAGATATGACCCCGTCACCTTTAATATGAGCCCCCTTGACATACTCGAACACTTTCACATATTTTACATCCGGGGTCTCCTTTCCGAATACGTTTTGAGGCGATTCATGCACGAGACGGTAATGCCTGAGTGCTGGCACGGTATCAACCGGAAGCGTTATTCCCGGGCTCAGGACTGCCGCATGATATCCAATCTGAGCCTTCAAATTATATTGGGCAGCACGCTCTTTTGCATCGCTTGCATTTGTTGCTGTTGCTGAAGTAATTACCGACAAGGAAACACGGCTAACTAAAGGATCCATATATTCGATATAGTAGACGCTCGAAGGCAGTGCCATCGATCCATCGAAGTTATGGAGTCTCGAAACCATTGTGAGATAATATTGCTGGTTGTTAAGAAGGACTGGCTGTAAAGCATTATCCTTTCCAGCGGTAAGGAGGGTAGTCTGGTATGGATTGTTTGCAGCCGTTACGTTATACCAGGTCGCCATTGCCCAGAATTTTCCGGTATCCATCTCGATATCAGTAATAATGTACCTGGTTCTCTCGTGATCGAGAACTGTATTCGCTGAATCCTCTGAGATCGACATGAAATATGCTGCAGAACCGTCAGGGCCGGCAACTCCCTGCTGGAAGGGGTTTGCATTCGGGATCCGTTTTGCAATATAGGTGATCATGTGCCCATAATCCCACCAGGACATTACTCCGTACGCTTCAGGGGGGTATTGGAAACCCTTTGGATTATAAATCGTAAAATAATTTATTCCGGTATCCGGGGTATTATTTCCCATCCATTCGAGAGATTCTTTCCAGTCCGGATTCATCCTGATCCCATCAGAAGATGCATTTGGATAGCTGTAGGAAACAGAAGTGAAAACAAATAATGCTGCCAGCACTGTCACCAATATGAGTAAACCCCCGAAAATGAAGGAATATGTGTGTTCCGGAGAGCTCTTTTTAAGATTCTTTTTTTGCCTCTTACTCAGATTTTTCCCTTCTGTATCGGGCTTTTTCGTTTCGGATCTTTCATCCCCCGGGTGTGCCGATCTCACCAGATTTCGAACATTTTTCCAACCATGGTCGAAACTGAAACTCACGCAAACCGCTGAGAGAAGGGCGATATTGACTGCCAGGAAGTATTCGTATCGAATATGTTGCCATGTTGAAAACAACATTACGAGCGACCAGACCAGAGCAAAAATCTGATGGGGGTGCTCGTCGCGAATATTGTTGTACAACATGACAAGAGCGCCCCCTACCATAAGGATAAGGCCATAGTTGAATGTCAGCCATGCGTAATCCAAAGACCAGCCTCGTGCTTCCTGGACAGTGTTGGTAATCGGCTGCTGTCCGAAGAAGGCAAACAAGGATGAAATAAGGAGGTTAAACAACGACGGACTGGCAAAGAACAAAATTATTGCACCGGCGATCGCACTACCCGCGAGGACCAATGGATAATAATAGCGGTCTTTTCCCCTAAGATAATGAGCCACACCAAAAAGGAACAGTGTTCCGGCGATTAATAGTACGTACGCGTAGACATGGCCAATCGAATACGTGGAGAGATCGATGCCGGGGTTCTTAAATCCAAAAACGAGCAGTCCAATTATTGCCACGCCAAAAACGATGCTGTTGATAACAAGAAGATATTCAGAACTTCTTCCCTGATAAACTTCGATGATGAACTGAATGATAGTAAATATCCCCACGATCATTGCAAAGAGAATCATCGTTGGCATCGTAAATAATCCAAAAAGGTACGCTATCCCTGCAAGAAGTGCCAGCAAAATTGTCTTTTTATACGTGGTGATATTTTTCCAGTCAATTTTCGTGTCTTTTTCTGAATAAACAGCATACATGTAGAGAAGACAGAAAATGGTCGAAAAGAGAACTTCCGCAATGTGGTGATCGATATACCCATATAATGAACGGTAGAAAAACTGCCCGGTAACTGCAGCAGTCAATCCCGATGCGAGCAGTCCGGTTTTCCAGTCTCCACAGGTTTTACCTACGTAATACATCACCGCTACAGTCGCCGCACCCATCAACGGTGGGATTACCAACGCAGTAGCAATAATCTCCGGGCGGGTAACTGAACCCGTGATAATACAGAAGACCGCAATAATCGTCGGGAACAGGGGCCCCCAGTAAATCGTCGACCCGGTTGGGAACAGGGTCATCGGGTCAAACCATGCGTAATTCGGGAAATTTGCAAGAATCTGTTCTACTTGTCGAAGGTTGTATAAGGGATCATCACTCCCGACTGCGGTCAGGATATCGGAATTCCCGGAAAACATGGGAAGAATGCGCAGCCAGAGGGCGAAGAGTGTGAATATGCCAACAGCGGCAAATATGAGGATTGTTTTCTTTTTTTTATAATCGAAGTCTGTCATAAAACCAACTCATCCTGCTAATAACATTCAATGAGCATATAAATAAACATTGACGGCCCGGTCAGGTAAGACTTTTGAAAACCGTTTCGAACTGTCGTGCTTTCTCCTTCCAGCTATAGTTGTCAAGATTTATGGTGTATTGTGTCTGGTTTCTCATCAGTTTCTCAATAGTATCGATATATTCGCGCTGGGTACGGTAAACAAAAAGATTGGGTCCACCAATCCGTTGCACATCAGGAATCGGACGCATAACGATGGGCTTTCCACATGCCGAATATTCAAAAAATTTGTTGGGGAGTGCGATATCTCCCCATTGCGGGGGAGAAAGAGGAATTGTACAAACATCCATACAAGCGATATACCGGGGGAGTTCGTTGTATGGTTTTGTTCCGGTAAAAATAACCCTCTCTGAAATACCAAGAGTCTTTGCTAGCTGTTTTAATTCCCCGATATAATCCGTGAATAAGGACCCCCCGACAATAAGGAGTCGTGTATCCTTGTTGTGGTGGATTAAATCCGGCATTGCCCGAATCATTTCATCTATCGCATACCACCGTTCGACACTTCCGGAAAATCCGATCACGAACTCTTCGCTGCCAATCCCAAGTTCCTTTCGTGTTTCAATCCCGGAAACCGGTTTGAAAAAATCTGTATTGACACCATTGGTGATAAGATCTGCATTGAAACCCAGATTCCTGAGTTTTTCGACGAGTGAAGGAGAAACGGTGGTAATTTTATCGCTTTTTTTAAGGTTGTGCCGGGTTATCATCCAGACACTCTTTCTGACTGCCTGCTGCAGAATCCCATTCTTAAAGTACGCTGCCGCTGAATCCGGGAACCAGTCCTTAAGATCAAACATAACCGGTACTCCGTGATTTTTTGCAGCGTGTATAACGCCCGTTCCTGCGAGGACATGAGCTGCTACGACGATATCAAACCTACCCCTCCTGAGAAGTTTGTCAAACACATAGAAATGGTAAGGGGCATTTACGGTATAATGCAGGAGTGGGGTTTTAAAAGGGAACTGTGTTGCCTCATCAACCGTCAGACGTGTCGATCTGGTCTCTCCACGGCTGACATGAAAATGGGCAACGTGAACCTCGTGTGTTTTTGCCAGTTCTTCGAAAATGTAATGATGCCGGGACGGAATCGGGTGATGAATATAATCCTGGGTGGAAACAAGCAGAATCTTCATAATTGCACGGATCTTTTAGCACGGAAATTTCTTATCAGGCCGATCAACCAATTTCTGCGGCTTCATCTTTTTGGGGAGATCTTTAATTTTAGAAGGTGATCCGATTGCAAGTTTGTGATCCGGAACATCACGAGTCACGACCGTTCCTGCCGCAACAAGCGCACCTTCTCCAATATGAATCCCTGGAAGGATTGTTACATTTGCTCCGATAGCAGCCTCATCTCCAAGAACCGGGCCTCTCAAACCCCCAATTCCCGTCGGCGGGTACATGTCGTTAGTGAGCACGGTGTTTGGACCTATGAAAACGCGGTTCCCTATACAGGTAGCCGTTGGAATAAAAACCATGCTCTGGATGTTTACATCATTTCCGATCGTACAATTTCCTTCAATTACTGTTGCCGTGCCAATTCTTACACCATTGCCAATTCTCGTTTTTTCACGAATCATAACATTATGACCCGTCTGGAATGCATCACCGATCGTAACATCGCAATAGATGATCGTCCCGGACCTGATAACCGCATCCTTCCCGATCGTTGTTCCAACGAATTCTTTCCTTTCGAAATTATCCCGGGATGGGAATCCCAGCGTCACGGGTTCAAAAATGCGATGATTTTCCCCGATAATATTGGTGCCGAATTCAATCATTCTACCGTCACGCTCTTAGCAAGATTTCTGGGCTTATCGACATCTTTTCCGAGTGCAACTGCTGTATGATAAGCGATGAGCTGGAGCGCTACAAGGCTTGCCAGCACCTGTGCAAAAACATTGCTGCCGGGCAACGGGATAAAGAGATCAACGATATCGATGAGTTCTTTGTCCCCTGCGCTTCCCAGGGCAATGACCGGTGCGCCCCTTGCTTTCATCTCTTTAATATTGGAGATCATGACTCCATAGGTATTACCCGGCATACAGATGGCAATTACGGGCGTTTTTGGTGAAAGCAGCGCGAATGGGCCATGTTTCAGTTCTCCGGCTGCGTATCCTTCTGCATGAATATAGGAAATCTCCTTCATTTTAAGGGCCCCCTCAAGAGAAATCGGGTAAAATGCCCCTCTCCCTACATAAAAAATACTTTGTGCTGATCTGCAAAGATCGACGACCTCTGAAAAATCCATAAGGAGAATCTCTTCGATAACCTGGTGACCGTGAGCGAGAGTGTCATCGTATTTTCTCTCGCATAACCGGTTTATCATCTGCATTAAGACGGCAAGCTGGGTTACGAATGATTTTGTCGCGGCGACACTGATCTCCGGGCCGGCTCTCATGAATATTGTACGATCTGCGATCCGGCTCACCGAACTCCCAAGCACATTGGTAATTGCTACCGTGCGGCAATTCTGGGCTTTTGCCTGGCGGATAGCGGAAATTGTATCTGCAGTTTCTCCGGATTGCGTTATCCCGATTACCACCCCATCGACCGGGGGCGGAAAATACTTAAATTCGGATCCGAACTCGATGCGGGCCGGGATCGTGCATGCCTCCTCGAGCAGGTATTTGAATACAAGCCCGGCATTAAACGATGACCCGCACGCTACAAGAGTTATTGGCGACGGCTGCAAAAGTTCTGGCGGAAGATCCACATCCCTGACCGATTGTATGGTGTTAAAAAATGCCTGGGGTTGCTCGTAGATCTCTTTGAGCATGTAATGTGCAAAGCCTCCTTTCTTCACATCTTCAAGCGTCAGATCAACAAGTTCAATCGGGCGGTTTACCGGTTTATCTCCCTGAAATATTGCAATCGAAGTTCGCGAGACACTTGCGATGTCTCCGTCTTCGAGAAAAATGGCGCGTTCTGTATGCTCGATAAGCGGGGTCATATCTGATGCCGCAAAAAATTCTCCATCCCCTACGCCAAGCACCAGTGGGCTGGCACGACGGGCGGCAATAAATCGATCCTCCCCATACATGAGAACGAGGATCGCGTAGGATCCTTTCAGGGAAGGTAAAGCAGCCTGAACGGCAGAAAGAAGATCATTGGTTTCTTTATAATAATCCTCGATGATATGGACTATTACTTCGGTGTCGGTATCTGAACGAAATGCATGACCTTTTTTTACAAGTTCTCGTTTCAACTCTGCATAGTTCTCAATGATTCCGTTGTGAACGACTGCAATTTTTCCCGAACAATCTGTGTGGGGATGAGAGTTGATCTCGCTTGGAATTCCATGGGTTGCCCATCGTGTATGACCGATCCCCAGTTTTCCCGGCAAACTGCTCGCGACTTTGGCGTTTTCGGCGATGCGTCCCTGGTGCTTGGATACCTTGAGGCTGCTTCCAATAATCGCGACACCGAACGAATCATAACCCCGGTATTCAAGTTTTTTCAATCCTTCCACAATTATGGGTGATGCTTCGCGCCTGCCGATATAACCGACAATTCCGCACACGGTTACATCACCATGGAATCATCCGGTATTATTCCCGAGATCAACCGGTTGACGGAGCTTATTTTTGTATTGTTTCCGATAATACAATTTTTATGAACGGTAAAGGGGCCACTCGTCACCTGATCTCCGATAATGGCGCCAAACTCCGGCTTCACACAAACACCCTCCACCTCGAGCAGTTGTCCCGAATGTGTTGTTGACATGTGATCTCCAAGATCACATCTCTCCCCAATTACCGTGCAGATGATTCGGGAATGCGAACCAATATGGACATCATCCATCACAAGCGAGTTCCCAATGGAGGAAAACGGCTCTATTGAAACCCTGGACCCGAGACTTGTGTCAGGGAAAATACAACAGCTGGGACCAATCTCGCAATCATTTCCAATAACCACCGGGCCTTTAATTACGGTATTTGCACCAATTATTGTTCCTTTTCCAATCTTTACGGGACCCTCAATAATTGCCTGCCGGCTCGACTCTCCTTCGCGGGATGGTATAAGCCCTTTCAGCATCCGCGAATTCATCCTGAGAAGATCCCAGGGGTAGATTGCATCCTGCCAGTCATCAGCGGTAACGGCACGGATCTTTTTACCGGCTTTAAGCATAGCCGAAACCGCATCGGTAATATCATTTTCCCGGATGTACTGGAAAAAATCTTTTGTGAGAGAATAGATCCCGGTGCTGACGATAAAACTTGGCGAGTGTTCGGGTTTCTCAATAATTTGTTCTACGCACCCCTCGCGAAGCAGAACGACTCCGAAATTAGAAGGGTTCGGATGCTCCTTGACCAGCATTGCATTTTTTTCTGCCATTATGCGGGCGATGGAGTTCGGATCAATGTAATTATCCCCGGGAAGGACGAGGAAATCTCCGGTGATCCGCGATTCTGCACACTTAAGGGCATGGGCAGTGCCAAGCTGTTTGTCCTGGACCACGACGTCAAGGGGAATTTCCATCTGGTTCAGGTAGCGCGTGACGTGTTCCTTACGGTAACCCACAACAACAACAATGTCCCGAATCCCGTTTTTTACCAGAGCCTCGATAACATAGGCGATAATGGGCCGGTTTGCAACCGGAATCATCGCTTTTGGCCTGCTCCGGGTGAGCGGCCGGACCCGCTTGCCTTCGCCGGCTGCAAGAATAACTGCCTGCATCATTCACCTACCGTATCCTGAAATTCTCTCCAATGCATCCCTCGATGACCGAGCCCGGGGCAAACCCCGAATTACTTCCGATCATCGCGCCAACATTAATCGAACAGTTGATCCCAAACTGCACATCATCCCCGATGATGGCACCAAATTTCTTTTTTCTCGTATCTTTACCGCAGACCTTCACCGTTGCATGATCGTGCCTGAGGTTTGCCACTTTTGTTCCGGCACCGAAATTGCACCGGTTCCCAATAATTGAATCCCCTACATAGTTGAAGTGGGGAATTTTTGTACCACTCATAATAATGGAATTTTTAAGTTCGGAACAATGCCCGATGTGACATTCGTCACCGATGCTTGTAGATCCCCTGATGTAGGCATGGGGACCGATCCTGCAATTTTTTCCAATAATGCATGGCCCCTCAATATACGTGCCGGATTTAATGACTGATCCTTCCCCGATTGTTACTGCTCCCGATATGGAAACTCCCTCTTCGATGGATCCCTGATTGCGGGAATCCAGGTCTGCCATGAGCGTAGTATTTGCATCCAGCATATCCCAGGGATATCCGACATCCATCCACGCAGAAAGATGGTATGCGGACAGTTTTCCTGCCTGGATGTAAATATTCAATGCATCAGTAAGTTCGAGTTCCCCCCGTGAAGACAATTTAACGTCGTCGACAAGTTCGAATATATGTGGATCGAAGAGATACGCACCCGCATTAATAAGATTCGACCGCGGCTCCTTTGATTTTTCCTCAAGAGAGATGACTTTTTCTTCCCTGACCACAACAACTCCAAAGTCCGAAGGATGATCGGTGGAACTTATACTCATGCAGGGGGAAGGGCGTCGGATCAGCTGCCTGATGTCGTCTGTTGTTACGATCATGTCGCCGTTCATGGCAAGGAATTTTCCCGATACCAGATCCCGGGCTGACCGTAATGCGTCTGCAGTTCCCATCTGCTGGCGCTGCGGGACGTAGGAAATGGTTATTCCATAATGAGAGCCATCCCCGAAATGACGGCGTATCTCCCTCTCGCCATACCCGACAACAAAAATAAAATCAGTGATTCCTGCCGCCTTTGCAGCAAGAACAAGGTGCTCAATCATCGGTCGGTTTGCAAGGGGAAGCATAACTTTCGGACGCTTTGTAGTCAGCGGACGCATCCGCTTGCCCTCCCCCGCAGCGAGCACGACACATTCCATGCGTAAAACTCGTACTACAACCTTTAAGCAGTTTTCCCCTTTTTCAGCAGGGAACGTGCTTCTTCAAGCTTTATCTGAGCAGTATCCCGGTTTTTCCCTTCTGCCGTGATCCGTATCTTGGGCTCTGTTCCACTTGCACGGATAAGATACCATCCATCCTCATCTGCGACCCGGATCCCATCCGTAGGATTCCCTGCCCCCAGGGCTGTTACCGTTTGTCGTGCAGTCTCACAGATCACCGATTCGCGAAGGATCGAATATACCGGTGAGGAATCAATTTCCCTGGCAACATCCCACTCCGATGCAATCTCGCAGAAGAGCGCTGCCGCAAAGGGACCATCCGGGCACAGGGAAATTTCCGGGAATATCCATGCCCCTGATGGTTCGCCGCCAAAGTCCCCCCACTTCAGGAGTTCCTCCGAAACGTACGAATCCCCGACAGGTGTTCGTCTGACCTCGGCGAAATTTTCAATGAGCATGGAAGCATCTGATGTTGTCACAACGTGCTGAGCGTCAAGATACCGGGCGAAGAGCATCAGAAGATAATCGCCTTCGATATACCTTCCCTTGTCATCGAATGCCATCATGCGGTCTGCATCCCCGTCGTGAACAACAGCACAGGCCGCACCTTTTTTCCGGACGATCTCCCCCACGTATCCCAGGTGTTCACTGAGCGGCTCCGACGGTCGTGCAAAATGGCCTGAAGGATCGCAGTTGAGACATATTGTCTTTACTCCGGCTTCTGAGAGAAGAGACGGCGTCATCGTACATCCGGCTCCATTTCCGCAATCGATTACGGTTACGATCTCCTTTCCCGGTGTTGTTTTATCGAGAATGGCATTTTTATGGGGCGTTATCGCATCCACGGCTCGCGCATTTCCCTGGTGCTGCCAGTCAGTCCAGTGCCATGTTTTGAGGAGATTTTCCATCTCTTCCTGCTGACATTGTGTGAATGAAGAACCGTCCGGGTTGAAAAGTTTCAGCCCGTTATAATGCTCAGGGTTATGCGACGCGGTAACCATGCAACCGGCTTTTACATCTCGCGTTCCGTATGCAACCGAGGGGGTCGGAACGAGCCCGGCATCGAAAACAGTCCCCCCGCTCCCGAGTATCCCTGCCATTACCTGGTTTAAGAGCAATGGGCTCGTCGTACGGGAGTCCATCCCTACGATGATTTCAGAGGATCCGGATGCAAGAGCCGAGCCGACTTTTTGCGCGATGTCGACAAGTGTTTGATCAAACGTTCTCCTGATCCCCGAAGATCCAAAAAGCATGATACATTATTGAATTGCAATTCAAAAGAGTTTGTCCCGTTCCGGCAATGGGTGATAAGGTGGATGAAACCAGAAATCAAGAGCGGCCATAGGGGCACCAGTGCTCGACCTGCTGGAGCCGGGCCACTCCGGCAGTTGAAGGTCCCAGGCAGATAACTTTTTTCTTTGAAAGGTCCGCGGCAAAAATCTCTCCGGCCTTTTCATCAATGAGCCCCTCACCATTGATGAGGATAACATCAGCATCTGAAACGTTGTCAACAAGATACCGGTTTAATCCGGACTTAATGGCCGGCATTTCCCCAACACATTTTATCCGTTTTCCCTCAACCTCTTTTTTCAGGAGCTCCATGCACGGCAGATGAGACGACGCCGGGCACGAATGGTGAATCCGGGTCAGTGAAAAAAAACCCGTCACGACGTTGATAACTGCGCATGCCGCCCCCCGGGTTGCGGGCGTATCGAGCGGCGCACCGAACATGAATGAGACTTTTATCCGTGCCCGTGGGGGGTCGAAGGTTACAAAGTCGGCGGTCTTCCCCCCAAACGATGCGATAACACAGGCCCCCCGCTCGAACTGGCAATTAACATTATCGGGATTAACATCAAGGACCGCGTCACACTCGTCACAGCCGCCGCGGGCTAACATCGTTTCAATTTTATTCACTGAATCAATAATCAGATCCATCTCTATTCTCCTCCTGATTTGCTGAGCACGACACGTGCTGGCGAACCATCGAGTCCTGCCAGGCGAAGCGGTAATGCGATCATATCGTAATCTCCCTCTTCCACGCAGGAAAGATCAAGAAGCTCGATGATGGCACAACCGGACTCAAGAAGCGTCCGGTGTACGGTCCCATCGCAGTGATACGATTCGATGGAAGGAGAATCGATCCCGACACATTTGATCCCTCTTTCCGCGATCATCTGTGCAGCGGTCTGGTCGATACAGGGATAATCCGCATCAAATTTTTCCCTGCCCGAGAACGTTGTTTTGAGGAGGAGCCGCTCCGGGCTGCCGATCCGGCCCTTGAGATTTTCCCGGGTTATCCTGTTTCCGGCACGCGTAACATCGAGAACGCGGCATGGCCCGATCAGGTTGTTCACGGGCACTTCATCTATCGTCTGGCCTTTCCTGAGATAGTGAACCGGCGCGTCGATATGGGTACCGGAATGCGTGCTCAGGTGCAATTCGCTGATGAGATAATTTCCCCGATCTTCCTGGACAAAAGAGGGAGCCGCATCTCCGGGAAAAACAAGCGTGTCCCCCGACAGGGAACGTGTGATATCAAAAAAAATCACGATCCCTCTCCGCTCCAGCCGTACTCCCCTATCAATGGCACAAACCGCACGCCCCCGTATTCGGATCGGGTGACTGAACTGCCGTGTTTTTCCAGTACAATGAGTTCCTGTACATCCCTTCCCCCGGAGGGAACAACCAGTCTTCCGTCATCAGCGAGCTGTTCAACCAGCGGTTTTGGAATATCCGGTGAAGCGGCGGTTACGATGATCCCATTGTACGGTGCATTGCGCGGGTACCCGAGCGTTCCGTCCCCGACAATTATTTCGACATTATCATAATGCAGGGCAGAAAGATTGCTGCGGGCAAGGTTTGCAACCTCCGGAATTCTTTCGACACTGGTAACATGGCTGACAATCCTCGAGAGGATCGCTGCCTGGTACCCGCTGCCTGTCCCAATCTCAAGAACCCTGTCGGAAGGTTTGAGCTGGAGCAGCTCGGTCATAACTGCCACAATATAGGGCTGCGAGATCGTCTGCCCGTTTCCGATCGGAAGCGGGCTGTCCCCGTACGCATTCCTGTCGTAGGGTGGGGGGATAAAAAGATGGCGGGGAACTGCTTCCATCGCTGCAAGTACTTGTGGATCGCTTACTCCCCGTGCCTTTATCTGCCGTTCTACCATTTGCCGGCGTTGTTCGGCCAGGGGAAAAGTGGTCATGGATACAATCAGAATCCGGATTTCTCCGCTACATCAATGGAAGCATCGATCTGCTGCTGGAGTGCCTCGGGAAGTCCATTGATCTTTACGTCAAGGAATCCCCGGATGATTGTGGCTGTCGCTTCATCTTCATCGAGCCCTCTCGACATCAGGTACTCGATCTCATCTTTCGCCAGTTTGCCAACCGCAGCTTCATGGGAGAGCTCAGTGCCGACAACCGATCCTTCGATCTCGGGGATCGCATAGATCCGGCCATCCTTTAAGATCAGGCCTTTGCATTCGAGGTGTCCCCGGGTCCCGGCTGTCTTTCCGTTGATATGTCCCCGGGAGATGATCGTGCCGCCTTTTGTGATCGCCCGGGTGATGAGTTCTGCGCTCGCCCCTTTTCCTTCGAGAATCGCACGCGAGCCGAGATCCATATTCGATTCAGCGGTAGCAATGACAATACTCGAAAACCGTGCAACAGAATTGTCTCCCTTCAGGGTTGCAGTCGGGTACATCTGCACCATCTTCACCGGCTGCATGCAAACGTAATTGGAGAGGAAGACCCCGTTCTCTTCAACGACAGACGCGCTTCTTGGGAAAACCTCGATATTCTCCGACCAGTTGTGGATCATCGTGAAACTGATCTTTGCATTTTTCTTCACGTAGAATTCGGAGACTCCATAGTGAGCGCCTCCTTTGCCAACATGGGCACCGCTCGTGCACCCGGAAATTATGTGGAGTTCTGCTCCCTCTTCGGCGATTATAATATTGTGAACGTGCTGGATCTGCTCTTTTCCGAGGTAGAGGCATGCCTGGATAGGAACAATGTTGCTCGATCCCTTGTGGGCAATAATCACGTACCCTTTCGGGTCTTTCTGTGCTGCAACGTATTTCGTGATATCGTCTTTTTCTTTTGAGACAACGTTCCACTCGTACTCTTTCATCCAGGAATATTTTTCAAACGCTTTTTTATAAGGAAGTACTTCGATCCCTTCTGCGGAACATTCGGAGTGGACGATATCTTGGTCCATCTGCAGGTAGCTTCCGCACCGGTTGGTCATCGCCAGATCGATCCCTGACTGGGCAAGCCGGTCTTTGTCGGCTGCCGAAAGTTCGGGAAGGTTTACGTTTGGCGGCATTCCAGGCACTCCTTGTATCCACGCTGTTTAATATCTTTCAGGATCTCTCTCGGGTTACCATGGCAACGGATCCGCCCGTCGCACATTACATGTCCCCGGTCGGTCTCGATGTAATCGAGAATATAACCGGTGTGAGTGATAACGAGTCCGCTCTTCTGTCGCGTATTTATGCGTTTCTCTTTTTCGAGAAGCGAACCTATTGCCGTTCCCATGAGGGATATGTTTTCGAGATCGACACCGCTCTCCGGTTCGTCAAGCATAATGAAATCCGGGTTCTGGATCATCAGCTGAAGGACTTCGCTCCGCTTGATCTCGCCACCGGAAAATCCCTTGTTGATATCGCGATCCATAAATTTGTCCATGTGAACGGACTTTGCAAGTTCCGGGATATCCTCGTTCTTTTTCCGGGATATAGCAGTCAGCAGCTTCCCCAGCTTGAGCCCGGATATTGTCGGGGGGCGCTGGAAGAGCATACCGATCCCCCGCTGTGCCCGTTCGTGGGCCCACATCCTGGTAACATCTTCGCCTTTAAAGAGGATCTTTCCTTCCGTGATGGTATAGTTGGAAAAACCCATTATTGTCATCAGCAGGGTGGTCTTACCCGACCCGTTGGGACCGAGGAGGACATGGGTCTCACCCTCCCCGATATGGAGGTTGATGTCATGCAACACCTCTTTGTCGCCGACTTTGACGCGCAGATCTTCGATATGCAGCATAGAATAATCGTAAAGTGTTTGGCGATTGCGGCATTAAACGCTTTTCAACATTTTACCAACCGGTGAAGAGATTTTTTGCCGTCCCATTTTGGATATTCCATACTACGTAGTTCTTAACCGTGATTGTGGTATAGTACACACAGATGCGCAAGGGCACAAGGACGGAAAAAGTAGAGGATAAGGATCGGAAGGCGAAAGTCAGGAAAGGGTCAAAAGCGGCAAAAGAGAGCATCATGACCGAAGAACCCGCAGAAATCCTTCCTTTCATCAACCGGATCATCTGTGGAGACGCCCGGAAAACTCTTGAACGGATCCCTTCGCAGAGTATCGATCTTATCGTGACCTCCCCGCCTTACAATTTCGGGCATTCCTATGCCCAGGACCAGCATCACGACACCCACGAGTGGAACGAATATTTCGAGAAGTTACTAAAGACCTGGAAGGAGTGTGAGCGTGTACTCAAACCCGGCGGAAGGATGGCTGTCAATGTCCAGCCGCTGTTCTCAGACTACATTCCCACGCACCATCTGATCTCCCACCAGCTGATGCGTCTTGGTCTTCTCTGGAAAGCGGAATTTCTCTGGGAGAAGAACAATTACAATGCAAAGTATACCGCATGGGGAAGCTGGAAATCCCCCTCCATGCCGTATATCAAATATACATGGGAGTTCATCGAGGTTTTCGATAAGGGAACCCACAAGAAAGCCGGGAAGAGAGAGGATATTGATATCACTGCTGAGGAATTTAAGGAGTGGGTTATCGGGAAATGGTCGTTTCCCCCGGAGATCCGGATGAAGGATTTCGATCATCCTGCAATGTTCCCGGAGGAGTTGCCCCGCCGGATAATGAAACTCTTCTCCTACCAGAACGATATTGTTCTCGATCCTTTCAATGGTGCCGGGACGACCGCTCTTGTTGCACGGAAACTCAGGCGGCGTTTTATCGGAATTGACGTGTCGCAGCAGTACTGCGAGCGTGCGCTGGCACGCCTTGATTTGGTGAAGGATTGCGAGAGAGGTTCCGGGTATTATCCGGATCCTGAACTGATCTGTTCTGAATAGTTCGTGACGTTTGTTAAAAGCCTGTAAAAATTCAGGGTCTTAAAAAAAATTCATAGTTTTATCGGTTTGTCGATGCTCTTTTAGCGGGGGATCCAGACCACCCCCTTTTTCCTCCAGGGTGAGGAGGGTCCCTGGGCCATTGGTGGGAGGGGGACCCCCTTCCGAAAACCCGATCAAATTTTGGGGCTACTGTCTTCGAATAGAACGAAAATGGTGAAAAATTTGCTCTGTAGAAAACCTCCATGACGAGAAATTGTAAGAACTTGTGGATGTTACAAACAATCATTTTCCCTGCGATTTCCTTTCTCTGAATTGAGAATATTCGAGCCTTTAGATCGCCACCGAACTTTCTTTTCAGGACAGAGAACTTGTTCTCGACAAGTTGTCTTCTCCGGTATCTGGTATCATCGAATTCTCCAGCCATCTCGTTTCGGTACTTTCCTCCGATAATCTGATTGTTCCAGGAACGGATCGGGATGATGGAGTCAGCGAGCAGTTCCTCCCGAACCTGACGATGAATCGCTTCGGAGTCGTATCCCCGATCCATAACGTAACACTCTGACCGTCGTATCTTGTGACATTGTGGGAGTAACCTGGCTGCATGCCGGGTATCGTGAACTCGGCTTTTCGAAGTGATGAATCCGGTGATCGCTTGTGTGTCGGTGTCAACCGAGATCGAAGTTTTCAGGAAATGTTTTCGGATTTTGCCGGTTCTGGCTGAGTAATAGTGACTCGAATATCCGCTGGTAAACCCGGACGAATCGACAGCGGTAATCGCAATTGGATCATCGTTGGAATAGAACAGACTCGTCGTTTTCCTGAATGCGTAGCGGAGGTACAGGGTTTTTATCCGACAGAAGAATTTCTGAAGAGTCGTGAAATGAGGGACGACTGATAGTTCCAACTCCTTTTGGATCGACTCCATGTCTCCGATATCTTCAACAAATTCGCGATAATGCTGATTCCGATAGTCTTTGAAGAGAATCAGGACGAGAAGTTGATACCGGGTGTAGATCTTTTTCGAATATTTACAGGAATACGGACTGAGTCGTATTGCTTTCACGATCGAAATCGCTGCTCGGATAAACCTGATATTCCGGCTCGTCGATTTCTTACTAGTCTCTGTACTTTTTGAGCACACACTCTAGTATGGAGACAATGTACCTTAGATCTTTCGGTCCATGGTGCCGTCGATTTTGAAGAGGTTTTCTACAGAGCAAATAAATTAAAATCATTCTAGTGTGTGATAGAAGATGACTGGAAAAAAAATAACACCGATACTGCTCGCAGTAATTATTATTGGTGCTTTTCTCCTGGTGCAACCTGTTTCTGCAGCTACAAGCGAAGTAAAAATATTTGACACGAATGCTTATGAAGTAAATTCATTTTCTAGTACCCCGCATGACGAGGTGTTGGAGATTTATGCAGCATTACATGTTGATGGTAAATGGAGAGCACTGAGAAATTTACGTTTCGAGGTATACGATCCTGAAGGAAAGCAATTATTCAATGCTAAACGTCTTACAATTTTTATTACGGGATACACGGGAATAGGAATCTGGAACCGTGATTTACGTGAATGGAAATCAGGGGACTATACGGTAAAAGTAATTTATGAGGGAAATGCAGGTAAGGGATGGCCGGCAGCATCAACAACTGCGACAATACACCACCGAAACAACGTTGACGACATTAACTCTTGGGTAAAGTACAGTAATTTATCAGGGAAATGCAGGTAAGGGATGGCCGGCAGCATCAACAACTGCGACAATACACCACCGAAACTTTGACGACATTAACTCTTGGGTAAAGTACCCCTCCGACCCTAACTATTTTCTCAAAACAACGATACGGTTCTCAGCCTCTTGATGCTCTCAGAATCACTCCGGTGGTTGTACTTCCGGACATATTCAGCCAGTTACCATGGCAGTTTCTCCCTCCTTTCGAAGCGGCTTTTCTTTTAAGATACCATGAGAAAACCCCACATTTATGGGATCTCCCTACCCATCGTCTCACAGTTCTTTCGGAGATGTTGTACTTCTCTCCTATCTCTTTGGCACTTCGTATTCCCTCTTCATAGAATACGACTGCTTTGGTCCTGTTCTCCATTGTCGCTTTCACCCGCAAGCACCTGATTGGTGCTCTTGAAAGTGGACATAAATTATGTCAATATTTTAGGACAGAAACTCTGGCACGCTACATTTAGAAAATCTGTAAACACGTATCAGAAATTACCCTGTGGCCACGGGCGCTCACCGCCGTGTCGGGGTTCCCCCCATGAAGCATGGCAAAATTTTCCCCAATTTTTTTTTTATCGAAAGCCTGGGTCAAGGGGACTTGCCCCTTAGGCAGCTTCCCCCTCTGGGGAAGAGAGAGGTCACTCTCGCAAATCCACGTAGCGCGATGGATGAGCAAGTTCTCCAGAGCAAAAAAGAAAAAAATTATTCAATAATAATTGCCGGCTTGAACGGCAGTGCAGTTCCTGATTTCATGTGACAGCTTGACTCTGCATTGGTGATGTGAACTGGTACACCAAACTCCTGTTCGAGGAATGCCTGTGCACTCTCAAAGACTGCACGCTCGTTGACCGGCTCGCGGGAGAGGGGTTCGACAACCTGCGGCGGGAGCCGGTGGATGAGCGTTGTGCACTGTCGTGCCGCATCCGTTGCTTCCTTGCCACGCTTCTTCATCGAATCATGCTTCATGATCTCCTTGATTGCAGAGTTCCGGTCATCGGACTTTGCGATGAGCGAGAAGACTTCCCACTTCCACTCGGGAGCAAGGGAGATCGTGATCGATTTCGGTGTGATCTGGATCAGTTTCCGGATCGACTCGATATCCTCAACGGTCCGTGAGAGGAGTTCTTCGGCAAGCTCGATCTTCGGGTTGATGAGTCTCTCATCAGCCACCGGCCAGGGCGCGAACGAGACGAGGCCTTCCCCGGCAAGCTCTTTCCAGAGCTGCTCGCCCGTGAAGGGGATGAACGGGGAGAGGAGCCGGGTCCAGACCGAGCAGAGGGTGTGAAGCTCGCGGCTTCCGTCACTGTTCTCCGGGAGCCGGCGGCGGTACCACTTGAGATCGGTCTCGATGCCGAAGTACGCCTCCTGTAATGCCTGCCGGGTCTGGAAATTCTCAAGGGCGTCCGTGGTCCGGGCGATGTGCGACTGGAGTCTGCTGATCAGCCAGCGATCGATATCGTGAGGCTCGCCGCTCGCGTCCTTGATCTCCAAGACGGTGTTGTAGAACCGCTCGATCTGCTTCTTCGTGGAGATGACGAGCTCGTTCCGCCAGTCAAAGTCCTGCCACGGCTCGGCGCTTCCCATCAGGAACATCCGGACCGTATCCGCCCCGAACTCATCGACCGCATCTTCGAGGAGGAAGACGTTCCCCTTGGACGAGGACATCTTTGCCCCGTTCAGGAGCCCCATGCCGAAGACGACCATGCCGAGCGGGAGTTTTTCCTTCGGGAAGATCGTAACATGGTGGAAGATCTGGAAGGTGAGGTGGTTCGAGATTAAGTCCTTTGCCGAGAACCGGTAGTTATACGGGTACCAGTACAGGTATTCTTCCCGCATGGCGTCAAGTTTCTTCTTCTCTGGGAGGTTGTCGGACTTCTTCCCAAGGAAGATGTAGTCAAAGACCTCGGGGGTCAGGACTTTTGGGTCCATCTCCCGGATCTTGTGGGCGATAGTATAGTACGCCATGTAGATGGTCGAGTCCGAGAGGGGTTCGATGAGCTGGGTCGTGTCCCACGGGAACCGGGTGCCAAGCCCGACCCGGCGGGTGCATGCCCAGTCCTTGAGCCAGTCGACGGTCCGGTCAAACTCAGCCCTGACCTCGGCCGGGACAAGCGACATGTCCTTTAACTGGTCGCTGACTTCCTTCTTCCATGCCGGATCGGAATACTTCAGGAACCACTGGTCATGGAGGATCTTGACCTTGACCCTGTTGCCGCACCGGCAGACAACCGGCCGGATGTCGAACTCGTACATGACTTTCGAGTCATACTTCTCGATCATCGTGGCCGCAACTTCGTCACGGGCTACCCTGACCGGTTTCCCGCCATACTTCTCGAAGAGTTTTCCTTTCGAGAACTCGGCGGAGTAGATCTCCTGCGTCAGCGCATCCATACGGCTGTCCATCTGGCTCTTGATGCCAGCCTTCTCGACTGCTTCCTTGGCCGGGATCTCCCCATACCCTTCGACTTTGATTAAGGGGATTGGCTTGATCTGGCAGTATTTCCCCTGCTCCTGCAGGTCGCGGAGTGCGATGTAGTCGAAGGGTGCGTGGGCGGGTACGCTCATCACGACACCGGTTGCCATGTCAGGGTCCACAAAGTCTGCGGGGAGGATCGGGACTTCTCCGCAGAGCGGGTGGGTGACCTTCCTGTCGATCAGATCCGAGCCGTTGATCTCTTCCAGAATCTCGACCGTGTGGTCCTGGAGTGCAAGTTTCTCGGCAGCCTCGCGGCTCACGATCCATGCCTTGCCGTCAACGAGTGCTTTCACGTACGTGACACACGGGTTCGCCCAGAGGTTTGTTACCCCGTGGATGGTCTCGGGCCGGAGGGTCGCGGTCGGGATGAACGCGTCGCCGTAGTGGAACATGACCAGCGTGAACTTGATCACTTCGGCCTTGTCGCCTTCGAGGAGGTCGTGGTCTCCGACCGGGTTCTCATCCACTGTGCAGTACCGGACCGGGTGGGCTCCTTTGATCACGTGCCCTGCTTCGTAGAGATGCTTCCACTGCCACTCGATGAACTTGCTGTACGTCGGGTCGACCGTGATAAACCGGCGGCGCCAGTCGATCGAGAGACCACAGGAAGTCATGACCCGCTGGTACTCGGCCGCAAAGTGCCGGACGATGGTCAAAGGATCGGTGAAACTGTCGAGTACGTTCTGGGGTACGCGGTAGAGGTCGCGGTAGAGCCGGATGGTCTTCTCGTCATCGCGGGCGATTCTCTTCGAGATCCCGACGACCGGGGCTCCGGTGACGTGGAACGCCATCGGGAAAAGAACCTGTTTGCCCCGCATCCGCCAGAACCGGGCGACAACATCCGGGACGATGTAGGTCCTTCCGTGGCCGACGTGCATGGCCCCGCTTGGGTACGGGTACGCAACCGTGAGATAGAACTTCTCCAGGTTAGACGGGTTGGAATCAAACACGTGGTTCCATTGTTCGTGCGCTTCTTCCTCAAATTTTGCCAGATCGAATTCTGCCAATCTTGTTCACCCCGATAAATTACACCGGCCTTAGTTTGATGTTCTCGTTATTCTGGTAACGGCGCATCATCTCCTGCGCTATGCTCGAATTCTTCGAGAGGGAGATCTCGCCCTGCTCGTTCACGGTTGCCGTGAAGAGGTACTCCTTGCCGGCAAAGACGTCTACGATCTTGCCACTCTGGTCGGGAGCGATGATGGTGAGCTGCTTCTTGTCGGTCTGGATCCTGATGCCGCCGCCAAGGTTGATCTCCTCTTCGGAGGGGCGTGGGATGGCCTGTTGCCGGTCAAACTCGGATCTCGGTTTGATGTCGATGCCGATCCCGATCTTGTTGACAATCGCAGAGATGTTCTTGCCGCCCTTGCCGATCGCTGCCGGGACATCCTTGTCGTCAATATATACGACCGCTTTTGTATCGCTGATCATCTGGACATCGATGAACCCCTCGGAGTAACGCCCGATCTCGCGCTGGATCTCCTTCTCCATGAGTTTCCAGCCGGGCCGCTCGTCGCTCTCTTTTTTCGGGGCTGTTGCTTCCTGGGTTGCAACCGGGGAGCGGAACGGCTGCGATGCTGTTACCGGCTGGCCGACGTTCTGGACCGTAATCGTTGCCGGGGATTTTGCTGCCGGGACAGGGACCGGGGCAGGGACTGCGCCGGGGATGACCGGCATGACGATGGTCTCGCCATCGTACCGGAAGATGTCAAGGACGAGCTCACCGGTTGCGTTGTCGGTGACGGTGGTCACGGGCCTGAGGTGCATCTCGCCGGCCATGCCTTCAGGTACCTTGACCGTGAATTCGAGGTCGTACACCCTGGTGATGACGCCTTCCTTGACAAAGACGATCGTGTTGATGACCTGCGAGAGGACCGAGAAGTCGATCCGGTCGGCGAACCGCTGGACCGCGTCACGCACGCCGTTTGCGTGGATGACTCCGACCATGCCGATGCCGGCGAGCCGCATGTCGCCAAAGACCGTGAAGTCCTCGAGTTTCCGGAGTTCGTCAAAGATGACGAAGTCTGGCCGGACGAGAAGGAGGATCTCGGCAGTGTTTGCCATGCTCCCGTCAAGGTTCGTGTACTGGGTGATGTTGTCCGGGACCTGGAGCTCGCGGGGTGCCTCCATGGTCTTGACGATGAAGCTTGAGTCCGAAAGGAACGTGGCTATCCCCTGTGCGAGCGTGGTCTTGCCGGAGCCCGGGGCACCGGCGATGATGATCCCCCGCTTGTCCCCGAGGAGCCGGGTCCGGATGACATCGGAGTTTGCGAAGTCCTTTAAGGTTACATCCACGATGGGCCGGACCGCGGTGATCTCCATGCCGTCCGAGAACGGCCTGCGGGCGATGGCGATGCGCATGGATCCTATCTGGACAACGGTGATACCCCGCTTCTCGATCTCGATGAATCCATCGGGGTCACGCTTGGCACGTTCGAGGATCTCCTGCGCAAGGTTGCGGAGCTCGTACTCGGAGACCGGCTGGTCCCGGATCCTGACGAGTTTCATATCGCTGATGGTGCCTTTCTTTGCGACCGGGGCAACACGCTCCTTTAGGTAGACTGCGAGCGTGTGTTCGTCGAAGAACTGGTCGATGCCGAGCGGGACGAAGTCGGTGACCTGGGGTTTGAGGTAGACTACGTCGAGTCCTTTTGCCCGGGCGACTTCTGCCTGCACCATATCGCTGGTCACGAACCGGGCCTGGTTCTCGATTGCGATCTGGCGGATCATGGAGTCGATCTCGCCGCCGCTTGCGAGCTTGACCTGTTCAAGGGTCGGCCGTACACCGGAGAACTTGATGGTGATTATCTTCTCTTCTGCCATCCGCGAAAGCTGCTGGAGCTCGGCAAGGCCGGAGAACCCGATTTCCCGCCCGTTATTTGCCTGGGCCTCGAGTTCTGCCACGACCGCTTCGGGGATAATTATTATGACATCCTTATATTCACCGGTTTTTATCATTGAGGCGATGCGTCCGTCGATGAGAACGCTTGTATCTGGTACCATGTTCATAAAAACTGATTCCCTCCGTATGGTATGATGTTGTATCCTATGCTATTCTCGGCCGGACATGCTGCGCGCATACCGGCACGGGTGCAGACACGCATGTAAGACGTGGATGCACGGATCCTCAACGATGCAAAGTCGTTGATGTGTAATCTATTTAACCACAGGGTTTATAAGGGGTTCGGGGGTAGTTGTAGAGAGATTTTATTAAGCGCTCACTGTTGCTGATTTTGTTTTATTCCGGGAATTGTTTGATTCCAGTACTTCTCTAAATTTACCTCCGTGAATTTTGGCAAGTCATCAATACTCTCAACCTCTGATCAACCAAACGGTCGAAGAACAGAAACAAATGAGACAAATTTGAGTTTTTTCCGAATCCCTTCCCAGACCAATAGCCGGAAGAAATCGAAACGGAACAAATCTTCAGCAACGGTTCTTGGTCCTCGTTGAACCTTAGAGAAGAACATCCATTGAAGAGAGACCCAGATATTTTTGAGAAGGAAAGAGATTATCGTCAGCAGGTACCGGATCACAACGTTTCTTGTGGATGTCCTTGCTTTCACGATATTCCGGATACGGTACGAAGACTCGATCGCAAACCGGTTCTTGTAGACCCGGTAGATCCGACGGGGTTTCCAGTTAATACCATACACGACGTAACCCAGGTTCACATTCCCGTATTTCTTATTCCTTCCCAGAAGGTACTGGACATCAATTGCCAGAGTAAGAGAAAGAGGTTCGCCAGTTCCCATCATCGTATACTGTGCATACCGGGAATGATTTCCCCGGAGTATTTTCTTGAGTTCTTCGCCGTGTTTTCTCACCGGAACAATGTGCGGGATCTTTTCCTTCTGGAGAAATGAGAACACATCTTTTGAGTAAAATCCCCGATCAAGACAGAGTACTTGGGTGTTCACTTTTGCGTTGTGGATTATGGCCAAAAATTTCCGGATGTACTCGACCTTTGACACACCCTTCTTCACCGGGAAAACTGCAAGGGTCTGCCGTTGACCTTTTGTTGTTATGGAGAGCGAAACATACGAGTAAAATGTGGTTGTTGATTTCTTCATTTTACTCTTGAGGACGTAATCTTTGTTCGCTTCGATAATTTCGCCATAATAAGGATCGTCGGTGAAATCTATGGCAAAATGATACGATTTTCCGGGAACAAGGATCTGATCGTTTGAATAGGTGAGGATCTTTGATTGTATTTCGAAAAGCGATTCTAAATCCACCTTCGATAAATGGTATCTGACTGACGTTTCACACGGGACTTTTTCTCCGGCCTTATTGATGGAATGCACGGATAGTTTGGTTGCTGACATCCCAACAAGTGACTGGATAAGCGTCTTTTGTCTCAGTGTTCCGTTGATGGAAATGGTGAGATTCCGGTTGATTGCATCCACTGCTATTTCGGAACAATCTTCTGCTCGGATCTCATTCTTTATTCGGCGGGTGAATTGCCGTCTATTTGCCATATGCGGCGCCCGCTGCCTATTTAGATCTGCCGGTTTTGATTAGCCTCGGCTAAAAATTAGTGAAGTACTGAATACAGATAACCTTGAGATGAAGGTATCCCGGTAAGAGAAAAGAAGGAATTTCCCGGGAATTCCCGGAGTTCCCTCCTTATCACTTCTTCTATGGTTGTGCCACCGGGGTTTCATTCACGCGCAGCACGTACTTCCTGAGCCCCGAAATACATAACTTTTTCATTTAACTTTTTTATTTGTTAAATAAAAACGCAATGATTTTATTGCCCATCGATCCAGATATACGAAAGGAAAACGATTCAGCATGCAGAAGAAGATGAACACAAATACGGTCATTCTTATCGGTATCGTTGCGGGAATTTTGCTCGTATCCGCATTTTTTGCCGGATGCACGGGAACATCCGCAACGCCGGCCGCAACCCCTGCCGCGTCCACCCCGGCTGCGACAACCGCCCCGGCAACCGCAGGCGCGACAGCTCCTGCCACCGTTGTTGCAACCCCCGCAGCCCCGGTTACAACAACCGTTGCAGCAACGACACCAGGTACGCCTGCCCCGGTCTACAAGCACAACCAGGGAACGGTTGTGGCATATACCGCAGCATCGCTCAAGGGTGTCTCACCAAAACTTGCGTCTGATTTCTCGGCAATGTATCCCGGCAACAAGCTTGTCTTCAATCTTGACGGGACCCAGGCATTAAAAAGCCAGGTCGAGAACGGGGCATATGCCGATATATTCATCTCGGCAAGCAATGTCTATTCAACCGCCCTGACAAACGGTGGCTACTTCGTCCCCGGGACCGTCAAGCCCCTCACATCAAACTATGTCATTGTCATCCTGCCGGCATCGAACCCGGGCAATATCCAGTCGCTTGCCGATCTTGCAAAGCCGGGTGTGAAGATCGCAATGGAAGACAAGAGCGTTCCGGCCGGGGCAGCAACCCTTGTTGCACTCTCGAACCTTGCAAAGTCAAGCTATAACAATGACTGGAACGCGTCGATCTTGAAGAACGTGGTAACGTACGACACCTCAGAACCCGGTGTTGCAACGAAAGTCGCTCTCGGTGAAGTCGACGCGGGATTCGTGTATGAATCGACCTTCACTGCAGCACCGAAGGACACCTACAAATCAATCACCATTGCAAAGAAGGACAACTATCTCCAGACCTACTCGATCGGCGTACTGAAAGAGTCATCGAGCCCCGCTACCGCACAGATGTTTGAGGACTTCATGCTCTCATCTGTCGGCCAGCAGGATCTCAGGGACTATGGGTTCAGGTCACTCTGAGCCTGCCTTTATTTTTCCTCGAGAAGATAATCCTGTTCAGGAATCAGAAATCAGAACCTCCCGGCTGGAAACCTTACCGCAATGCAATTCCCGCGTATGAAGAACCAGAATTTTTGGAGGACCGCGACATACGTGGCCGCCGCGATCCTCATTATTTCCGTCACGCTCTACATCGCGCTGCCGGTCGTTGCCCTCTTCTTCCGGACAACTCCTGAGCTCTTCCTGACTTCCCTTCAGGATCCCCAGGTCATCAGTGCACTCTACCTGAGTCTCCTGACAACAACGATCACGCTCGTTATCGTCATTGTTGTTGGTACACCGTTTGCATTTTTCCACTCCCGCATGGACTATCCGGGGAAAATCATTGTTGATACGTTTATCGACCTTCCTCTCGTCCTGCCACCAGCTGTTGCAGGGGTTGCCCTCCTTGTCCTCTGGGGAAGAGTCGGATTCCTTGGCCGGTACTTCAATGCGTTTGGAATCCCGATCGCATTTACCATGATCGCAGTCATCATGGCACAGATCTTTGTCGCCTCGCCGTTTTATCTCCGGCAGGCAAAGTCCCTCTTCGAGCAGCTCGACCCGGCGTACGAGCAGACCGCCCGCACGCTCGGTGCATCCCCCTTGCGGGTATTTGCGTTTGTGACCATTCCTATGACGGCAAGCGGGCTCGTGTCAGGAGCTGTGATGACATTCGGCAGGGCGCTGGGAGAATTCGGGGCAACGATCATGTTTGCCGGTAATCGTCCCGGAGAAACCCAGACAATGCCCCTTGCCGTGTACGTTGGGATGGAGAGCGATTACAAGATCGGGATCACCATCTCGATCATTCTCGTGATCATCTCATTTGCGATCATGATCGCCGTCCGTCTTATCGCACGGAGGGGGGGCTTCCATGCTTGACGTGAAGATCGCAAAGAAGCTCCGGGATTTCCCGCTCGATCTCGCGTTCCGGGCTGAGCCGGGGAAGATTGTCATCCTGATGGGAACAAACGGCGCAGGGAAATCCACGACGCTCAATATCATTGCGGGCCTTGTCCGCCCGGATTCCGGGACGGTCTCGATCCACGGGGACCCGCTCGTTGATGTGAGCCTGGGTATCAATACCCCGGCAGAGAACCGGAAGATCGGGTACGTATTCCAGAGTTCGGCGGTCTTCCCCCACCTTTCTGTCCGGGAGAACATCGCATTCGGGCTCCAGGCACGCCGGCTCCCGGGCCAGGTAATCGCATCCCGGGTCGATCACTGGCTCAATCACCTCGATATCGTTGATCTTGCACCGGTAAAAGCCGGGAAAATATCCGGTGGGCAGAAGCAACGGGTCGCCCTTGCCCGGGCCCTGGCGATCGAGCCATCGCTGCTCATGCTGGACGAACCGTTCACCGCTCTCGATGCCGAATCGGACCGGCGCGTAAAACTCCTGCTGAAAGAATATGTTGCGGAGAAGAAGATCCCCTGCATTGTTGTCACCCACCGGGACAAGGATATCCGGGATGTCGGCGACCGGGTCTGCGTCATCTGCCGGGGTGAAAAAACCTGGGAAGGGGCTGCCGCCGATCTTCCGGAAGATCTCGTCCCCTGCGGGTGCCGGTAGAGATCCCCCGGAAAATTTCCCCGGAATTTTTTTTAAAATATCGGGCCGGTTATTTTTTATGGCCGGGCATCTTCCCGTTTTTTCCTTTAAAATTCTCAGGCTCGTCTTCCGGTTCCTTCTCCGGGAGGTACCGGTATGCAGCAAAACAACATGCGAGCAGGATACAAAGGACAATCCCGTACAGGACGGGATTACCTTCAATGGAAATCCCGGGAGCTGCCTCTTCCGGAGTATCGGCCGGAAGACCGACAGCCTGACGGTACCGGTCCTCGATGCCCATTGAACCCGTACGGTTGAACGCGACAACTGCAATAACCGCGACAATGATGAGGATGATGAAAAAGAGGGCCGGACCCCATTTTCGGGAAGAAGGTTTCATACCCGATCACCGGTCCAGCATATCGGGGCGGATCTTTCCGATATATGCGACGATAAAGCCGGTGACAAAAGCCTCGATGATCGCAACGCCCATATTCACCGCTGCGACAAGCGATAAGCCCGCGAGGATCTGGGACGGGGTCTGGGTGACTCCCTGGATACCGGAGACGAGAATGATTGCGATCATCATCACGTTCCCGACAAAAAGCCCGGCAAACGTCGCAACACCGGCCCGCGAGAAGAGATCGGGCGTGATCTTCTTCATGCCGCGAAACGTGACCCAGGCAACCACGAGCTCGGAAAAATTGATCAGCACGTTTGCCCCGACAAGTCCCCAGCCGCCGTGGCCGATCGCAGCCGAGAGGATGTTGACAATGAGGACGATCAGGGGCCCGAGGACCGGGCCGGTGAGGATCCCGATGAGGGGTGTTAAGTTCAGGTGCACCCCGCCAAAAACCGGGATCTGGACCTGGAAGACGGCAAAGGCCGCTGCGGTTACAAATGCAGCGATGATGATCTTTTTATTGTCCGTTTTCCGGGAGCGTACGAGGAAGAGGGCGACCCCGATAAGGATCAGCGCGATTACCCACCATGCTGCCGCCCAGAACAGGGTGAACGATCCATCTTCAAGGTGAATGTGGGCCACAGCGATCTTTTTCTCCGGTTGTGTTCCCCGGTACGATAATCGGGTGATTCTCCTTGGCCGGGGGATAGGAAAAATATTACGATCATTTTGGAATGACTCCAAATTTTTCCCGGAACCCGGGAGACATACGCATCTATCGGAAATACCGGTTACGAACCCGGCGGCCGGATTTTGGCACCAGGTGATTTGAGCCGCCTTCGCTCGCCACAAATTTTTTCCGGTGTCGCTTCTGCTGCAGGTATAAACGATCCCGGCAGTGATGCAACCGATCGGCAAAACGTACCGCTGAAAATTTTGTACGCGTAAAATTTTTGTGCACGTAAAAAATTTTTTAGAAAAGAAAAATTTCAACACGAAGACGCTTTGTCCCTCAACCTGCGAGGGTCTGCCGGTCGATATCCACCTTCACCATAAAATACAGGATGGTCGTAATGATGCAGCCGGCAAAACCGATGATGGCAAACGACTCCCCGCCATACGATGACTCCGATCCGGAGAGTGCCCACTCGAAGAACAGGGTGAGAAAGACGTTAGCCATGACCCCACCGAAAAAACCGAGAAGGAGTCCGCCGATGAACCGGGGCGAGTTGTAATCCGTCTTCTTCACGTTCGATCCGGGCAGGCGCGTCAGCCTGCCGATGATCGATACCCCGGCAATAAAATTCAGGATGAACGAGATCCCAAAGACCACACTGATCCAGAATTCGTAATTGGTCATTTTCAGGAGATACATTCTGTTTTCCCGTACTTGAACCTTCTCACCCGTGCATCTGCCGGGTGTGTTCCCGGTTCCGGCAACCCTCCTTTGGTCCACGCGTGCCCGGCCGGTAAAAACCATTAAGAACCGGTACGCTATCATTACGCTGCTTGTGGATGAGGATTCTGCGTTTGAGGAATTTATTGCCCGGCACGTGAAAGGCGGGAAAGATTGCGATGTCCAGTGCATGCTTCTCTGGACCGAATGGCTCCGGTTCCACATGCGGACAAAAGGGAAGCGCGATTTCCCGGAAAAGATCCGGCTTCCCGAGTTTAACGAACGCATTCACCGGAAGTTCGAGCCGGCACTTGCCTTCGACAATTACCGCGGACCTGTCTATGTCGGGATCAAATTCGTAAAAATTGGTTTTTAAAAACCATTCCGGAAAAGCCCGCGTGTGGTATCCCGAATTGATTTTACACATATAACCATTTCTGCGCATAGTTCAGAATCCTCTCCGGGGGTCAGTACTTCACTAATTTTTAGCCGAGGCTAATCAAAACCGGCAGATCTAAATAGGCAGCGGGCGCCGCATATGGCAAATAGACGACAATTCACCCGCCGAATAAAGAATGAGATCCGAGCAGAAGATTGTTCCGAAATAGCAGTGGATGCAATCAACCGGAATCTCACCATTTCCATCAACGGAACACTGAGACAAAAGACCCTTATCCAGTCACTTGTTGGGATGTCAGCAACCAAACTATCCGTGCATTCCATCAATAAGGCCGGAGAAAAAGTCCCGTGTGAAACGTCAGTCAGATACCATTTATCGAAGGTGGATTTAGAATCGCTTTTCGAAATACAATCAAAGATCCTCACCTATTCAAACGATCAGATCCTTGTTCCCGGAAAATCGTATCATTTTGCCATAGATTTCACCGACGATCCTTATTATGGCGAAATTATCGAAGCGAACAAAGATTACGTCCTCAAGAGTAAAATGAAGAAATCAACAACCACATTTTACTCGTATGTTTCGCTCTCCATAACAACAAAAGGTCAACGGCAGACCCTTGCAGTTTTCCCGGTGAAGAAGGGTGTGTCAAAGGTCGAGTACATCCGGAAATTTTTGGCCATAATCCACAACGCAAAAGTGAACACCCAAGTACTCTGTCTTGATCGGGGATTTTACTCAAAAGATGTGTTCTCATTTCTCCAGAAGGAAAAGATCCCGCACATTGTTCCGGTGAGAAAACACGGCGAAGAACTCAAGAAAATACTCCGGGGAAATCATTCCCGGTATGCACAGTATACGATGATGGGAACTGGCGAACCTCTTTCTCTTACTCTGGCAATTGATGTCCAGTACCTTCTGGGAAGGAATAAGAAATACGGGAATGTGAACCTGGGTTACGTCGTGTATGGTATTAACTGGAAACCCCGTCGGATCTACCGGGTCTACAAGAACCGGTTTGCGATCGAGTCTTCGTACCGTATCCGGAATATCGTGAAAGCAAGGACATCCACAAGAAACGTTGTGATCCGGTACCTGCTGACGATAATCTCTTTCCTTCTCAAAAATATCTGGGTCTCTCTTCAATGGATGTTCTTCTCTAAGGTTCAACGAGGACCAAGAACCGTTGCTGAAGATTTGTTCCGTTTCGATTTCTTCCGGCTATTGGTCTGGGAAGGGATTCGGAAAAAACTCAAATTTGTCTCATTTGTTTCTGTTCTTCGACCGTTTGGTTGATCAGAGGTTGAGAGTATTGATGACTTGCCAAAATTCACGGAGGTAAATTTAGAGAAGTACTGAGACTGGATCTCGAAGACCTTGTCATCGAACGGATGGTTATCGAACTCCTCCGGAATGCAAACAATATCCGCAAAGTCCGGATCATCAACTGCCACGTGCCGGGCAATATCGGGAAGGCGATTGCGGGGAAAAACGTGGGGACGATCATCCGGGCGGATTAATCGTCATTTTTTTGCTCGCCCGGAGAGGAAGCATCCTGAGAGCAGGCAGCATTTTTGAAAAATAAAATTTCCCGGTGCAGGAAATTTTTTTATTTTTTTTTTGACAAAAACGGAAACGGTCCTGCCATCCAGCTATCTGCCCAAGTACTTCGTCACATCTGCCTGCGCAAACACCGGCCAATTCTCCTTCTTTTCTCCGCCTTCAAAGAGATGGCTGACACCCATCAGTGCATTGATCCGGCGGAGTTCATCCGAGGATTCGAAGATGAGGAGGAGGATCAGCGTGAACGGTATTGCAAAGAAGAGGCCGACGAGACCGAGCAGCCATCCCCAGAAGATGACCGAGATAATGACAACGAGCGCCGGCATCTCGAACTTCCGTGCCGCGAGATAGGAGTAGACCGGGTTCTCAACGATCAGGTTGAGGATGCAGACCGCTGCAACGACCGCGACAGCGCCCCACACCCCGAACTGGAGCCACGCGAAGAAGATCGCCGGGATTGCAGCGATGATAAGCCCGAAGTACGGGATCTACCCGAGCAGGAAGGTCAGGGTACCCCAGATAACTGCCCCCTGCACGCCCATGATCCCGAGAAAACCGCCGAATAACACCCCATGGACAAAGTTGGTCTCGGTCCGGACAACGATGAAGTCGATGACATAACCCCCCATCTGCGTGAGCTTGCGGAGAGGCTCCGGATCTTTTCCCAGCATCTTCTCGACACGGGAGAACATGAACGGGGCTTCGAGCAGCAGGAAGAAGGTCGTCACTCCTACAAAGAAGAGGAACATCAGCCCTTCGGCAAGGCTCATGACGCTCGACGCTGCGATCGACACAATGTTTGCGATGTCGAAATTCGGCAGCATGGTTGTTGCGCCGGTGATCCCAAACGATGCAAGCACGGCTTCAATCTCTGCCATCCGGTGGTTCAGGTCATCCTGGTACTGCGGCAGGTACGAGACGAGCGTGTTGAACGAGACCGCAGCAAGGAGGATGAAAGCCGCAACAAGGAGACAGGCGATAATCGCGACAACGATAATCGCCATAAGATTCGAGAGCCCCTTTGACTTAAGCCAGTTCACTGCAGGAAGGGTGAGCATGGTTAAGATGATCGACATCAGCGCAAGGCTGACAATATAGGCTGTCGTCTTTGCAGCTATGATGATGATAAAGACGAGCGCAATGACCAGCAGGCCCCGCTCGGTCCGCGACATTTCCCCGGGAATCATTATGTTTCTGATCGGGCGGGGGAGAATAGAAAGATTGTCATGAAGGGACCGGCAGGTTATCCGGAAAACCAAAACCGTTCAAAACAGTTGATCCGCGTAGTAAACGGTGCCCCTCTTTCCGGAACCGGACGAGTATTCCCTGAGGATCTGCCCCGGATGCGAAAAAGATATCATATGCCCGTACTGTCACGGAAAACGGGTGAAACCCGGAAAATTTTCCACAGCGTACTGTTCGCATTGCGGAGGGGCCGGACAGATCCTGCACCGGTGCGGCGATTACGCGTAGCGTTCCCCGTGGATCCGGATCCCGGCTCCTGTTTTGCCGTTGAGAATTTTTTTTTAAACGCGATCACTCCCCCCTCCCCCATCCCATCCGGTCAACCACAAAGAAAAACACTCCGAGCACAATTGCCACCACCGCAGAAAGAGCCATCCCCTTTAGTTCCGCAATTCCGATGTTAACTACAGCCCCCGATACCCCGAGCACAAGAATCAGAGAAACCAGGATAAGGTTCCGGGACTGCGATAAATCTGCCCGGGAATCGATAAGCATCCGCAGGCCCGAGGCTGCGATGACGCCGAAGAGGAAGAGGGCGACGGCGCCCATCACGGAAGACGGTATGGCCCGGATGAGGGCCGGGATCTTGCCGCAGAAGGAGATCGCTATAGCGATGAGGGCGGTACCCCCCAGGACATACACGCTGTACACCCGGGTAATGGCCATGACCCCGATGTTCTCCGCGTACGTGGTGTTGGGAGTGGAGCCAAAGAAGCCCGAGAGGACCGTGGAGATCCCTTTCCCGTAGAGCGGCCGCGCGATCCCCGGATCTGTCATCAGGTCGCGGCCGACGATGGTCCCGGTCACCCTGAGGTGACCGATGAGTTCCACGAACGTGACAATGGATGCCGGCACGACGATGACAGTTGCTGCAAGCGAGAAGGCCGGGGTATAGAGCGTGGGAACCGAGAACCAGGGGGCGGCAAGGACCGGGTCCAGGACCGCACGGCCCAGGAGGACAGAGGTTGCGCAGCCGGCAACAATCCCGAGCAGGACCGGGATGATCCGCAGGAATCCCCGGCATGCCGTCATGCCCCCGATCATCACGACAAGGGTCACCATGACAATGCCCAGCGTGACGGGATCCGGGCTGGTTGTCGTGAGACCCGCCATCGTGGCTGCCATGGGCGCAAGTTCGAGCCCGATGATCGTCACGATTGCACCCATGGCAGCATCGGGAAAGACAACCGGGACCCACCCGATCCTCGTCTTCTCGATCAGCATCCCAAGGAGAATGAACATGATGCCCGACGCAATGAACCCCCCGAGGGCTTCGCTGTATCCGTACGCCGGGATGATGATGAGCGCCGGGGGGAGGTACGCAAAGCTCGACCCCAGGTAGGCCGGGACTTTTCCCTGGCAGATGACAAGAAAGATCAGCGTCCCTATCCCGTTGAAGAGGAGGATCGTGGCCGGGTCAACCCCCAGCAGCACCGGGAGAAGCACCGTTGCCCCGAACATCGCAAGGAGGTGCTGCACCGAGAGCGTTGCAAGGATGGGAAGCGGAGGGCGTTCGTTTACCTCGACTACCGGCATCTCAATCCCCCCGCACCCGTTGCTGCATCACGATAACACCCTGCGGGCACAGGTGCGAACAGAGCCCGCAACCGGGTGAACCTGGGGTCATCAATCACCGCATGCCGGATCTGGTTGCCGGAAGCTGTCAGCGGGCCTGATGCCAGCAGGAACGGGTTTACGAGTTTGAGCGGGCCGACAGAAGTATGAAGGGATAGGTCTTGGGCGGGCATCATTCACCATGTTTGTCCGGAGATCTCTGTCTTCATGGAATGTGTTTTTTTCGCAATCTGCTGTGTTGTACAAATCGCCCCGAGCACATTTTTCTGAACACGATTCCGTCTCCCCCTACCGGTTTGGCGGTTTTCCTCCAAGAACCGCCAGTTCCTTCCCGGCGGGTGCGGAGAGTGTTATATTGGTATAATGTAACCCGGGAGTGTCCTGGAGTCCGGCATAAACGTACACCCGCGGCCCGTACTGGTACCCTGCCCGGTCCAGCCACCAGCCCGGGTACCCGGTAAACGTGTACGAGGCATTTGCCGGTTCATAGAAAAGCTGGTTGCTGTAATTCACGATCAGCCGGTCCGAAAGGTTCCACCATGTGCCGACCGTTTCATTGCTTGTCGATCTGCTGTATTCCGTAAGATAATCCGTGCACGCATCTGCCCCTTTCGTACGGAGAAGATCGAGCGCTGTTGCCTCGATGGCTGGCTGGAGATCCAGCTCGCGGTGTTCGATCGATTCCTGTTCAGCCCGGATCTCATGGCTCATCCGTTCATAATTGAGGGTCGACCAGCTTGTTACGAAATTGAACGCCCACCATGCCGAGCTGTGGCTGAAGTTCGACCGGTTGGTATTCCGGAACGATTCCGGCGTCTGGTTTCCTCCGGCATAGAACGGCATGTACACGCTTTCGGACGGTGGTGCAAAACCGAACCAGACCACACCGCCAACCGGATCCGGCATCGTGCCCCGCGATTGCGTGACATACGTGTACCCGGTGAACATTTCCGAGACCGGGCGCGACCAGGCCCCCGGTTTTACTTCCCCGGGAGCGATGCGCTCGTGATCATCGAACGCGCCTCTCCAGCGGTAGGGGTTCCCGAATGGCCCGGCAGCTTCGCCTTTCGTAAGATCGAAGACCGTTCCTTCGTAGTGATCGCGGAAGAGACCGAAGACCTCTGAAGTGTTGAGCGGGTGATCCGGCCGGACGGAGAACGGGTAGTCCCGGGAATAGGTATCGCTGACAAACGGGCAGAACTGCCGGGACGGGGCGATCCGGTTGTACACGCTCCAGACCCGGGCCAGCGAGTAGTACGGGTGGGAGTACTCGCCACCGCTGACGGCACGGAGCCAGTCAAGTTTTCCCGATGACGGCTCCCACCACCCGTTTGCCCGGGCGGCTGCAAAGAGATTTGGTGAATACAGGATATCCGGGTCATTCGGATCCACGTCCCGGATCCGGAACGTGTTGGCAGCAACAAAGACAGTCCCGTCCGGAACTTTCTGCGCAACCCAGAGGCCCCCGGTTCCATTGGGTGTTCCCCCGGCCATCTCGATCACCCAGGCTTCGTTGGGATCCGCAATCGGCAGGGTCTCCCCGGTCCCGTAATAACCGTACCGGTCGATGAGATCGCCGATGATGAGAACTGCCTCCCGGGCTGTTGTCGCCCGTTCGGCTGCGATGTTGGAGAGTTCGGAACTGTAAAATATCCGGCGGGAAGGATCGAAGTTTGGCTGGACCCGGGTCAGGTCCGTGCATTCGCCAAACTGCAGCTGGTGTTCGTTCATGATGGCATAGGCTGCAGTGTAGTAGCCGTAGGTGTGGTTCACTTCAGGAATGTATGCAACCGTAGCCGGTCCGGTTCCGGAACCGTTGGAGGGATTATCGGCACCGGCATTGAGATCATAGCGGATGGCGCGCAGCGATCCCGGGGGATATCCGGCAGGAGGCACATAGACCAGCCGGGTACATTCCTCCATGACTTCATGACCAACAACACTCGGGCCAAATCCGTCATTGGTGTGCCCGACATAGGTTGAACCGTCAGCGGACGCGCCTTTTGTTACGATGAACGTTGTGCATGCAAAGACGGGAGAAACGAGAAGGGACAGCGTGAAGAGAATGGCCAGGATTTTTCCGGGGATAGGAGAACCGTTGTGAATAGTAACCGACCTCGTGCAATCAGGTTAAAGGGTCGGCTGTAATTCCCCATAAAGACGGGGATGAATGAAGATTTTTTTTCACTCAACCGCCCGCTTGAAAAATTTTACCGGATTGGTTGCCTGCCCCCTCATCGCATGCTTCACTGCCCATTCTGGTTCAAGCCGGTCTGCACGCATCATGGGTCCGCAGCAAAATTCCGGTAACGCGGTTGTCCCCCCCCGTTTGCAGGGATCCGGGATCCCATTATTTTACTGCAGCTAAAAAAATCCGGGTGTTGTTTTTTGCCGAAATTCTCGACCCGACCCCCCGGGACTAGGGGCCAGTCCAAAAAAACCGGAGATCGACCTGCCCGATAATTATATCTGGGAGTCTCGGGTATTTCCCGCATATGTATCACCCCCCGGCCGATACGGTCAACCTTCCCGCGGCTGAAAACGACAGCACCCCGGAAAGGAACGTCCGGGAAGCAACGGATGGTACGGCCGACCCGTTTTATTCCCGGCTGATCCTCATCCTCGGGATACTGACCGCAATCGTGGGAACGACCGGCCTTCTTGGGGAACAATCCGCTATCGTCCCGTTCGGCAGCCTCTTCCTCTCGTATTTTTCCATTGCGTTCTCTACTGCACTCATATGGATCTTCTTTGGCGCGGTACTCGTCTTTCTCTCAGTCTGGCCATCGCCGGGAAAGGGACGTTTCGTTATCATGGCCGGGATCGGTATTATCGCTATTGTAGAAGCGCTTGAGATCCCGCTGAACGTAATGGGCGCCCGAGTCCCTGGCAGATCGGCATCTGTCCCTGGCAGCACGGAAATCGGCCAATACACGGCCGGGTCGAGTTTTCCGGTCGCCCCGTTTCTCATCATAGCCGCAGCGATCGCCCTTCTCCTCCTCGTAAAATCCGGTGATCCCTCCTCCCACCGGAGAAGAACACGGGATGCACTCGGGCTCACCGGCAGTGCAATTGCAATTACCAGCCTTCTCTTTATTCTTGGTTACCTGTATGGTGTGCCGTTCCTGTACGGGACCCCGTTCATTCCGGTCGATCGCTTCGGCAGTTGCAGGGTTCTGCACGGGATCGGGTTTTGTTGCGGCAGCCGGTCCATCTGCGATCCCGCTCCGGTATTTCACCGGGGATTCTGTGCGGGCCCGGCTCCTGCGGACAGTCGTACCGCTGGTCTTTGTCTTTTTTTTACTCGATAACATCCTCGATATCGTGATCTCCTCGTATTTCAATATCCAGGGGCCGCTTCTCTTCTCGCTCACGGCGATCGTCTTCTCGCTTGTAGCAAGCCTTGCGTTCGGCCATGTCTCCAAAGGCCTGAGTGCCCGGCTCGATGCTGAAGAGAAACGAAGGAAGCGGTCCGAAGATGCACTCCGTGAGGCAAACAACAAGCTGAACCTCTTAAACAGCATCACCCGGCACGATATCCTCAACCAGCTCATGGTGATAGACGGGTACATCGAGATATTCCGGCAGGAGATCAGCGGGGATGAAAAACTCCGGAAATATGCAGACCGGATATACCAGTCAGCGAAACTGATCGAGGACCAGATCTCGTTTACGAAATTCTACCAGGGGCTCGGTGTCAAAGCCCCGGTATGGCACCGGGTCGGGCTGATAGCACAGAATGTATCGCGTATGGCGGGATTTTCGAAGATCCGGTTTATCATCGAGACCGGAGATCTCGAGATCTTTGCCGATCCGCTTCTCGAGAAAGTTTTTTTCAATCTTTTCGATAACGCGGTCAGGCATGGCGAACAGGTGACCGAGATCCGGATCCGGTTCCGGCAGGAGAGGGATGATGGCATCCTGGTTGTTGAAGATAATGGGGTCGGCGTTACCCCTGAAGACAAGCCGAAGATCTTCCTGCGCGGGTTTGGCAAACATACCGGTTTTGGCCTCTTCCTGACCCACGAGATACTTGCGATCACCGGCATTACGATCCGGGAGACCGGTGAGCCCGGGATGGGAGCACGGTTCGAGATCGTTATCCCAAAAGGAGAGTTCCGGTTCCCGGGTGCGTAAGGATCCGGCTCCTACGGGGTGTGAGAATCCTTCCTTCAAAATTGGCGACCCGACCCCCCGGGACTGGGGGCCAGTCCAAAAAAACCTGAGATCGGCCAGGTAATTCGGTTCTATTAGGGCCCTTTTCGTGACCGGGGTAAAATCGCAAAACGGATGATTTTACGGGCGTTCCCGGATGCTTAATGCACCCTGGTTGAGGGGTTTCGTGCCTTTCCGGACCAGGGAATGCCGAGGGCTGGTTTTATAATCGTCGTTAAAACGCCCCGTTTGCCAAACGGAACTCAATTTGTAAAGACAATGTTCCCGCCGGGATCCCCCCTCTTCCGGGGGATCATTCTCCGACGGGAGAACCTGTTCCGGGGTGCCCGGCAGGGGGGGTGAGTTCATGGTTTATCGGGTTCAACGACCGTTGTATCGGTGAGGGGGCTCGCTTCGGGCGATCCAGCGGCTGGTGGAACCGGATCCCGTGACGGGGTTCTCCGCCACGTGCCGGACCGCGGGGGCCGTAGGGATGCGGGCGCAAGGATCCTGCCGTCCCGGTCGAGTTCCACAAGGCCAGCGTCCGTGACCCGGAAGAACCGGATGAAATATTTCCGGGAGCAGATCCAGAGCTCGCAGGAGATCTCCCGTGATGACGGGTACATCTTCAGGCCTGCAATCTCTAAGGCTGCCTCGCGTTCAAGATCTTGCGCTGTGCAGCGTACGTGGTCCATCCGTTTGATCCGGACCCAGTACTTCTCTAAATTTACCTCCGTGAATTTTGGCAAGTCATCAATACTCTCAACCTCTGATCAACCAAACGGTCGAAGAACAGAAACAAATGAGACAAATTTGAGTTTTTTCCGAATCCCTTCCCAGACCAATAGCCGGAAGAAATCGAAACGGAACAAATCTTCAGCAACGGTTCTTGGTCCTCGTTGAACCTTAGAGAAGAACATCCATTGAAGAGAGACCCAGATATTTTTGAGAAGGAAAGAGATTATCGTCAGCAGGTACCGGATCACAACGTTTCTTGTGGATGTCCTTGCTTTCACGATATTCCGGATACGGTACGAAGACTCGATCGCAAACCGGTTCTTGTAGACCCGGTAGATCCGACGGGGTTTCCAGTTAATACCATACACGACGTAACCCAGGTTCACATTCCCGTATTTCTTATTCCTTCCCAGAAGGTACTGGACATCAATTGCCAGAGTAAGAGAAAGAGGTTCGCCAGTTCCCATCATCGTATACTGTGCATACCGGGAATGATTTCCCCGGAGTATTTTCTTGAGTTCTTCGCCGTGTTTTCTCACCGGAACAATGTGCGGGATCTTTTCCTTCTGGAGAAATGAGAACACATCTTTTGAGTAAAATCCCCGATCAAGACAGAGTACTTGGGTGTTCACTTTTGCGTTGTGGATTATGGCCAAAAATTTCCGGATGTACTCGACCTTTGACACACCCTTCTTCACCGGGAAAACTGCAAGGGTCTGCCGTTGACCTTTTGTTGTTATGGAGAGCGAAACATACGAGTAAAATGTGGTTGTTGATTTCTTCATTTTACTCTTGAGGACGTAATCTTTGTTCGCTTCGATAATTTCGCCATAATAAGGATCGTCGGTGAAATCTATGGCAAAATGATACGATTTTCCGGGAACAAGGATCTGATCGTTTGAATAGGTGAGGATCTTTGATTGTATTTCGAAAAGCGATTCTAAATCCACCTTCGATAAATGGTATCTGACTGACGTTTCACACGGGACTTTTTCTCCGGCCTTATTGATGGAATGCACGGATAGTTTGGTTGCTGACATCCCAACAAGTGACTGGATAAGCGTCTTTTGTCTCAGTGTTCCGTTGATGGAAATGGTGAGATTCCGGTTGATTGCATCCACTGCTATTTCGGAACAATCTTCTGCTCGGATCTCATTCTTTATTCGGCGGGTGAATTGTCGTCTATTTGCCATATGCGGCGCCCGCTGCCTATTTAGATCTGCCGGTTTTGATTAGCCTCGGCTAAAAATTAGTGAAGTACTGAAACCGGCAAATGGTGAACAGGACGAGTTTCTTTCTCGCGCGAAAGAGAATTTTACCAAGGCGGGATAGTCAAATGTCCTTTCGCATCTCTGGCGCAAACAGACTCACCTCCGTCGAAGAATTCGGGATGCCCTTTACAGCCCCGCCAGGGCCTGAAATTTCCCCGAAATTTTTTCCGGTCCCAAAGCCTGTCCGGAAAAAGGGGGGCGTTAAAGGCCTTCTTAATAGCACGGTTTTATTTTGTTTAAATCAGGTATTTTCCGAAAATAATCGATTATAGAAGGAATTTTGTCGCGTGTTGGCACCACTTCCACTGGAACCGGAAACCGGATCGTCCGATTGGCAAAAAGAGCCCGATACGGGCGTATTTGGGATGAGCTTTTTGGGGCCTCCAAAACGAGGGGATATGGCCATGCCGGAGACCGGGAGTCACCGTAAAGTATCAGGCCAGACAAGCTGATGGATAAAAAAACAAATGGACTATTTCCCGGAAACGTTATCCGATATACGTCAGCTCTTCTTCCCGCTGCATCCGTTCGCCCTCAACAAGGCCTTCGATCGCTTTCTCCATCTCCATTGCTTTTGCATTGAGCTTGGTCGGATCGACCATAACCCCGATAAGCTGGGTCAGGACAGCCAGCACATTTGTCGCGCTCATCGGGTCGACAAGGTAACCGCTTGTCTCGCCCATCAGGCATGCTGCATCGATTCCCCGGGCGGCCGCAAATCCAAGCATGAGACCTGCCGCCCCGACAATCCCACTGCCCTGCTGGTCACGTTCGAAAATAACCCCGGCTGCTTCAATCTCTTCGCGGAGCTCCGGCCGGTTTACCGCCCCGACAACCCGGGGGGTATCGACAAGATGGCCGACACCGAACCCGCCGAGCGTGTAGATCCGTTTCACCCCGAGCTCAGCAGCGATCTCGACATACTGGTCGGCAAGAATGTAATGTCCTTCATTTGACGTGCTCTGGAAGTCACCGACAAGGAAGAGGATATTCTGGTCGCCACACTCATAAAAATAGAGGTCATTGCGCGGGAGGCGTGCCGTACCGTTCTCATCAAGGATAACCTGGGGAGGGAAATAAATCGAGTGGATCTCACCGATCTTCCCGGCACCAAGCTCATGAATCATGTACTCGGCAACAAGTTTTCCTACCTGCCCGATCCCGGGCAGTCCTTCGATGAGGATGGGATCGACCGGGTGCTTATCCTTGAAATTTTCAAAGTAACTGACTGCAATATCCTCAATCATGCTTTGCCATCCTCCGGTATTTCCCGTAACGGTCTTCAACGGAAAAACGGGCAGGATGCGCAATTGCAGTAGCTTTGCCGCAGACCGGGCAGGTATCAGAAAGAGTATAGGTATGATCTTCCGGGCAGCGGCGGATACGTCCGCTCATTGACTCTTCCCGGATTTGGGCTTCTTGACCAGCTTGCCTTCGTCGCCCGTTTTTTCGAGGACCGCGATGGCGGCGTTTGCGGCCTTCTCGATTGCCTTCTCGGCTTTCTTGTAATCGGGGGCGGTCACCTTGATCCGGTATGTCGGCGCACCGAGATAGAGGATCTCGATCTCGGCACCGGCACTCTTGGACTCGTTTGCCTTTTTCAGGGCGTTCTTGATGACCGTAATGCCATCCGGCTGGTTGGAGGTGAGGATGAGGTGGCCGGTTACTTCGACACTGGGGACCTTGACGCTTTCCTGGGCCACTTTGAGGAGATTCTCAGAAGCCTTCTTTGAAAGCCCGAGTTTCTTTAACGTTGTCTCAGGTTCAACGACAATATCCTCAAAAACGGGATACAAGGCACCGTATTTATTATAGATAACATCTTCGAGTGCAGCGGCTGTCTCCCCGGTTGCTTCGGCAACAAAACCGATCCACTTCCGGGCTTTAGATTCGTTCTTCCACTCGCGGATCTTCTCACGCCGCTGGTGTTCGTTGACGTCCTTTAAGGAGAGATCGATGTGACCCCTGGTTTTATCAACATTGAGGACTTTGCATACGATCTTCTGCCCTTCCCGGATGTGATCGCGAATGTACTTGATCCATCCTGTTGCAATCTCAGAGATGGGAATAAGCCCCTGGCGGCCACCGTACTCATCGAGCGAGACAAACGCCACGAAATCCTTGACGTTTTCCACTGTGCAGACGACCAGTTCCGATTCCTGTGGCCACTCTCTGTCCTGCATGGGCGATATCACTTGAGCTCGGCTACGATCTCGGCCTTGATGCTCGCTCTTCCACCGGTGGGCAGGGCAAGGTCATGCCCACAGACAACGCACTTGACAACCGAGCTCGCTTTCTCGAACACGGTCTGCTCGTTCTCGCAGTCAGGACACTTTACCTTGAAAAATTTGCTCCGGTTCTCCCGAATCACACGTACCATCTTTCTCACTCCGTAAGCTCGAACTTTGCGACACGGTATCCCTTGCGCAGGTGTGCTTTTCCACACGTAACACAGCGGTACCGGACATTGATCTTCTTGGTCGGCTTGTCGCCACCGGGCACCTTCGAGAACTTGCCCATGTTGCCTACCCTGCCCCTGCGTGCTTTCTGGCGGTCAATCCAGTGCAGGCCGGTCGTCTTGCCTTTCTTTACCTTCTCGACCTCATGTACCTGGTGGTTCCGGCAGAAAGGGCAATATGTTGTGAATTTTGCTGGCATTTTCATGAAATTTTCACCGATAATCCTGGATAGAGAATACCTACATTATTTACAAAGATTGATATTTAAGACTATGTTGCGCTCGCTCAGGACCGCAGCATTCCGTTCAGGAAGCGTCACTATATCTCCCTTCGAGAGGGTATAAACTCTCCCATCTACTCCCATGAACGACTCCATATCTTCGAGCGCGTGGACGAGAACACAGGGAGGCGAGAGGGGGTTTGCCGGTGCCTGCGGGGCATTGAGGGCTGCTGGAGCAACAGGTGAAATCCCGTCAGGTTCTCCGTCTCCCATCTCCGGCGGCTCGCCAGTCTCGTACTCTTCTTCGCTGATGGTTCTCTGGGGCGAGGGTGCATGGGCTACCGGGGCATTGAGCAGGAGAATCCCCTTGCATTGTTCGATACTGCTGGTTATCCCCTCGAACATCTCTTTTTCGGCAGGGATCATCCGTTTGACTTCTTCGCGATCGTAATAGTTACCCTCCGCGTGCATGATTGTAAGGGCGAGGATCTTCCGGGACCGTATTGCAAAAATATCGTGAATGGTCTCCTTGATAGAGTTCGTTTCGTCGATCAGGGATCGCGCTTCATCGGAAAACGGGTCATCGAACGCGTAGACTCTCTTGATCAAGGATCCCAGCTCAGCATGTGCCTTCTCGAATATATCCGGGGCTACGACAGTAAGTCTTCCGGTCTCCCGTTCGGACAGCAGGATGCTGCGCAGGTCATCAAGATTCATGGTTCATACACGCGGGCTTGCAGGGTTGGTAGAGTGGTCTGGGACTTCGATCTCCGGTAATCAGTCAGGCAATTTCAGCCATACCCCTGCAGCAGAGGAAGACCGCAACTGCTTCCGGTACTGTAGTGATACCCTTTTTCAGCTCATAAGTGCTTCCGAGCATCGGCATTTTGAGCGCTACTTTCGAGTCTACCTTCACATCCCTGGCACCAAAAATCACAGCGTCAACCAGCGGGTCGAACTCGTGAAGCTCACGGAATTCAAGAGGCTGGACACGCATCCCGCTTCCCCCGTGAAGCGAGGTCGGCATCCGGATAAGACGCTTGGTATCAGTCGTTACCGGCTCATCGGCAAGAGCAGCACGCGTAAGAAGACGCTTCCGGAACTCCCCTTCCTGCTGACCAAGGATGATCCCAAGGACCCGGTTCTTAACCAGCATCCCGGTCGGGTGGCGTTCGATAGCCGCAACAAGCTCCTCCCGGTTTTTCAGGAACGTCGATGCTGAATCCTTCCCGATCCCATCCATTCCGGTCAGGTGCGCCATCGCGTTGTCTTCAGGAAGCGAGCCCAGCCACGCGAGGTACTCGATCAGTGCCGCCCGGTACCGCGACGGCCAGCTGTTAAAAGCCGGCGCTTTTCCCGAGAGCATGACCGCAGGGTCGATACCGATCGCGCAGATATAATCGATCAGTTCGCGGCGCTCGGCACTTCCCCACCCGCGAAAGGCGATATCCTTGATGTGGATATGGTATCCCCGGCCACCGGAGAAGACGATCTCGATCGTTTTTTGGTCCATCCCCATCTCACCGGTCAGCATGGTGAGAAGTTTCTCCGCCTCTTCTTTGACCCGGGCAAGCATCTGGTCGTACGCCCCCCGGACGATATGATCAGCATCCAGATCGAAGATCAGGTCTGCACCGCACCAGCCTTTATCCGCCATCGTTCCCGCATCGGGTTTTGTATAATATGCGGTAGAGTAGTAGGCGTGCTGGGGGATGAGATTTTTAATATACTCCGAAAGTTCTTCCCGGCCCGCAAAACCAATATGGCGGCGCATCCGCATCTCCGTTGCCCCGGGGTTGAAGAGGACAAACCCCCATTCACGCTGTTCGAGCGAAGAGGGTGCAACGATCACCGTTTTTTTGTAATACTCGGAGAACCGCTGCCGGAGAAATTCTGTTGTTGCCGGGTGCATAGAGGATTCCTTTACAGCTCCTTGATCATATAGGGGCCCTTGCGTTCATATCCCTGTCTTTTGTAATACGGCCGGACACCAATGCCGCTCATAATTGCAAGCCGGGCAAATCCTGCTTCCCGGGCGATCTCCTCCGCTTGTGCAAGGAGGATCTTCCCGTAATTCCGGTGCTGCCACTCCTCGCATTCTGCATCCTTTCCAATCGGTACGAGACTCCCGTAGACATGGAGTTCGCGGATAAGTGCCGACCCTTCCAGCTCCGGACGGTAGACCATCGAAGGGAACCGCAGCCGGGTGAAGCCGACAAGGGAATCATCCGCGACAGCGGAGATGAAGTGCTCCCGCCCTCCGCAGGACTTATACATGATGACCTGGATGGTGGTGTCGGCGGCTGAAGGGAGCCGGCCGATCTCCCGGCATCGAATGCACCTGCACCGTCTCCCGGTCTCACGGAGCCGGTTCTGGGCAAGCTGCCGGAAATTGGAGTGCCGGGAACCGGCAACGATCAGTTTTGCCGGGATATCGCGCTGGATCCGCTGGAGCCGGGAGTATTCAGGGATAAGCGACTTCGCGTATGCAACGAGGTCTATCAATTCCTCCTCATTATACGGTGCATATTCCCCTTGTTCCCAGAGGCTCGCGATCTCGGAGCCGGGGGTCACGAGCGTAGGATATATCTTGAGGAAATCCGGCCGGAACCGTGGATCTCCGTAGAGCATCCCGAACATCTCCCGGTCGGACCCGATGGTCGAATGCGGGAGGTTCGGCATCATGTGGAAGCCGACCTTGAGCCCGGCATCACGGAGAAGGGTGTTTGCGGCAACCGTGTCTTCGACCGTGCAGCCCCGGCGGTTGAAGGTAAGGATTGTATCATCAAGATGTTGGACGCCCAGCTCAACTTTCGTTACCCCCAGCTCAAGCATCCGGTCGATGTGCTCCCGCCGGCACCAGTCGGGCCGGGTCTCGAACGTTATCGCAACGCACCGGATCGGAGCAGTCTCGTTCTCGGTCTCGACAACGGCGATCGGTCGGGATTCCGCGGCGGGTCTGCCTCCCGGATAGGTGTTCATCGCTTCAACACACCGTGAGACAAACTGCTCCTGGTACTCGACAGGTCGCGCGGTCATCGTCCCTCCCATGACAATTAATTCCACCTTATTGACACGGTGGCCGAGCAGCTCGAACTGTTCGAGCCGGGCGTGGACCTGCCGGAAGGGATCATACTCGTGCTCCCGGGCCCGGAGCGCTGCCGGCTCTTCACCGGTATAACTCTGGGGGGATTTAAACGGATGATCAGGGCCGCCCGGGCAGGGAAGGCACTTGCCGTGAGGGCAGGGGGACGGCGAGGTCATGACAGCTACCGGCGCGACACCCGAGAGTGTCCGCGTTGGTTTTACCATCAGGATCTTCCGCAGGCTCTCCCGTTCCTCCGGCCCGGCTGCCGCAAGAATTGCAGAGTTCTTGGGAACCGCGGGAAGTTTGTATTTCCGGCAGATATCGATCTTCACTGCAACAATCGCATCTTCCCCGGGTTTAAGGGTGAGGATGCGGGAGATCATTTCCCGGAACGCCAGCTCCTCATCCATGACAGGTTTAATGTTCTGCCGCAACTTTCTGCGTTGCAGTCTCTTGAGAATAGTTGACCACAGGCATCTTGTGCCCATGGATATGGGTTACAATTTCTTCACCGAGCGTAAGGAGAGCATCTTTGTGGGCTTTTTTATCCTTGTGAATGTGAACCGGGGAAATATCGAGAGAATTGTACTCAACAGTCTCGATTTCTTCGGCGGTGATGCTCTCGTAGTACTTCTTGATGTGGATCATCAGCATATGTAAATGCAGCAACTCTTCCTTTTGCACACTATCACCTACTCCCTAGCAAATTACCTTTTTTTTGTTGGACACATATACCTTTTTGGTGAAATTTATATCAGGAAGATTGCGGCACGTGGGATCCCTTGTTGCGCTTGCAATTGGGGACGCATTGGGTGCGCCCTTGGAAGGATCTGCCCAACCTGAAGCGTGGGTGACCCAAATGCTTCCCGGTGGGCGCCATTTCCGGAAAAAGGGGCAGGTGACGGACGATACTCTCCAGGCTAAGGCAGTCGCGGAATCGCTCGTTGTATCTGGGCGCTTCGACTGTGGTATCCCGAATTGATTTTACACATATAACCATTTCTGCGCATAGTTCAGAATCCTCTCCGGGGGTAGACGGTACCAGAATGCGTTATAAGGCTCATCGTAATCGAGACTCATGTGAGGTTTGATGACATTGTGCCAGTGAACAATTTTATCGACAGAACCGAACTTCGCGATCCTTCGTTCGACTTCTCCGAAGAACCGTTCAATTTTGCCGTTCGTTTGAGGGTGTTTTATCCTGGTTGGGATGTGTTTGATGTTGTGATGAACAAGAAACTCTCCGAATTTATGATGGGCCTGTTCACGGTTCCGAGCTGAAACGAATTGTGTACCGTTGTCAGTAAGGATCTCGCGGGGCGTACCGTACATCTGGAATCCCTGGTTCAGAACCGTGAGAGTGTTCTCGGTAGTTGGAGAATCGAATACCCCGTAGCAGGTGATGAGGCGGGATGAATCATCCATGAATGCGATCAGCCATTTCTTCGATCCATTAAGTTCGAACTCTTTCCAGTCTCCCTGCCACATCGACATGGAATGAGTACGTTCGTACCGAACATATTTCCGTTGTTGCCGTTTTTTCATGTTGATCTCCACCAGACCGTGGTTCAACAATACCCGATAGATTCGATTATGCGGGATATGGATCCCGAGTGTTTCCTCAATCTTTTTCTCCAGATGGATTGGACCAATGTTGTTGGATTGATAGGTTTCGAGGATCAACTCTTCTGCTCGATCATCGATGGCTTGGGGCTTTCTTCCAGATTGCCTGAGTACCGGATATTCTCCCGATTCTCTGAACTGGTTGATGAGCTGATACACTCGTTGACGGGTAATCTGGAAATACCGGGCAATCTCAACAACGGGTTTCTCATTTACCCATTGCTGAATGATCCTCTGGATATCCCGATTCGATAATTTGCTCACATCGATATTTACATGTGATGTCAAATGATTTCGGGATAGGACATCTGGGCGCTTCGACCAAAAAGACCTTATATCTCGGTTAATTTCCGGGTATATAGATCTGCCGGAATGGTACGGCCCGACATCCTCATTATTCTTTGATCTGGTGCAGCAGGGCACCCCGCCGCACCGTGCCGCACTCATGGTGCACAACCGGCGCGGAAGCTCCCGTTCCAACGGGAGCGTGATGCGTGCATTCCCGCTTGGGATCTTCTACCCGGCTCCGGAAGTCTATGAGACAAGTCTCCGCTGTTCGGGACTTACCCATTTCGATCCGGTTGCCGGACATTGTTCCGCATTCTTAAACACGATGGTAAGTGATATGTGCCGGGGGATGGAGCGGGCATGTGCCTTCCGGCGCGCACGTTCGCTGTGTACGAATAATGAAGTTCGGACAGTTTTAGGAAACTATGATCATTATTGTGTAATACCCGGACTTGACGCAGTCGAATGTTCGCATGCTGCCCTTTCCTGTTTCATGCACGCAAAGACCCTCGAGCATGCAATTCTTTCCGCGATCAATCTTGGCGGTGATGCAGATACCGTAGGAGCATGCACCGGGGCGCTGGCCGGGGCGTATTGGGGGATTGATGCAATTCCGTGCCGCTGGTACAGTGCCCTGGAAGGACATGATGAGCTGGTGCTGCTGGCTGAACGGTTATGGGAAAAGCGGGACAGGTAAGAGCCGCACCGCATCCAAAAAACCAGATTTTTTCCGCCCGGAATTTCAAAGCAAAGGTGAATGGAGGTCCCTCTCCCCCCGGGGGTACCGGTCTGGCACACGAGAGGGTTACCCCTCCCGGTCTTGAGAGAGGGGGTCCTCCCGGTCTGGGAAAAAACAAATTCCGGATGGTTCACGATTGAGTGACATCAGACTTTGTTTCCGGTCGAAAAAGCATCCGTCCCGTTTTCCTTCTGTTCGTAATAATCAACAATCATTCGTATCTCGTCCTGCACCTTCTGCTTGTCAACATTTCCGGTAAAGAGGATCCGGACATTCCCGATATCGTCTTTCAGGTATGCTGCTTCCGGGTACAGGATCAGCACGATCTGTCCGTCCGGCCCGAAATGGAATTCCTCAAACTCTCCTTTGAAGTAACGCTCCCGTTGCTCCCTTGTCGGGGCTGCATACTTGTTCTCGTACCGGAAAACTCCCATAGTTGTCCCTGATAAGCAGGTCATGAAGTGCCGGGAGATAAATCGCTGTTAAGGAGGGTGAAAATGAAAAACGACCGGTATGGATAGCGGGAGATCCCGTAAGCCACGGTTATGCAGGGAAAATTACGCAGGCCGGATCTCGACCAGTTTGAGCGCGCGTCCCTTGTCGCAGATATCAGATGCGTTGCCTAAAACATCAGATACGATATACTTCTCGCCATCGACTATCCCGTCGGGCCTGCAGAGGGGATAGCTCCGGCATTCTGTGCGGTTGCAGGAGAATTCGAGTTTGATCCTGGAGTTGACTATTGCCATATCCGCATTGATCAGGGCTGTTATCGGCGCTTCTGTGACTTCGACAGCAGTTGCACCATTCAGGTGAACCTCGCAATCATGATGCGTCGTCCGTACTGTTACGATCCGGTACCGCCTGCCTTTCTGGAGATTGTTGCAGGCCTTTTTCACCTTGCAGGATTCGCAGCCGGCTACCTCCCCCTCGTAAACAAATTCATTTCCCTGTTTAGCGAGCACCGTTCCCACCAGTGTCACCTTGGTCTTTGATTCTGCCATACTTGCCTTCACTCCTTGTACAACATCTGCACCAGATGCTCTGCCGATTCTTTTGTTATCCCCATGTCAAATATCGTGAAACGTTCCGGACGAATAGTTTTTGCCATGAGGACGGCTTCTGCCGCGATCGAATCATCGATCCCGAGATCGGCCGGGGTTGTCGGCGCACCGATGAGCCTCAGCGATTCACGAATCCCTCTCCAGTCTCCCCCGTGAAGATACATCGAGATTATTGTTCCTATCCCACAGCTCTCGCCATGGAGCGCTTTGCCGGGTGCGAGGCGATCGAGAGCATGTGAGAACTTGTGCTCTCCGCCGCTCGCCGGCCGGGAAGAACCCGCGATACTCATCGCAACCCCGCTTGACACAAGGGCCTTGATGACAAAACGTGCCGACTGTTCCTGGTGCGGCTTGATGATCTGGGCGTTCTGGACGAGGATCTCGGCAGTCATTTTCGATAAAGCGATTGCGTACTCGCTCATCGGTTCGCCTTTCACCCGGTGGGCAAGTTCCCAGTCAAGGATAGCCGTATAATTGGAAATGACATCGGCACATCCGGCAGCCAGAAGCCGGTGAGGAGCTGCCGCAATAATGCCGGTATCCGCGACGATACCTATGGGGGGTTGGGCTTCGAGCGATGCGTTACCCTCCCCGGTGGGTACCGATGCACGGGCTGAGGCAATCCCGTCGTGTGACGCCGCAGTGGGGACACTGATGAACTGCCGGTCAAGGGTGTATGCAACGATCTTCGCGGTGTCGATGACCCTGCCCCCCCCAACCCCGATCAGGAAATCTGCGCCAACATCTGATGCGACGGCTTCTGCTTCCTTTATCACGGGAATACTGATCTCGTCGGCAAAAAACGGCGTTACCTCAAAATTTTCCGAGAGCACCTGCCGGACTTTCCCCCCGGCGAGGTTCATCGTTCCTTTCCCTGAGATCAGGAGCGCAGAATGCCCGAATTTCAGGTCGTTGCAGACAATGGGCAGCTCTTTGTACACATTGTGCCCGATCACCACATCTCGGGGGAGCTGCATCCATTTTGAGGCATCAAAGACCCTGGGTTTGAGTAATTTTATAGCATCTGCGCTCATTTGAGATCATGAATGATTAGTGATTTCATCTACAAATATTACATCGATCCCATACGATACGAACAACCGTATAATGCCGTAGAAACGATCACCTATGCATTAATACTCATTGCAGCTGTTTATCTCATCTACCGGTGGTTCAGGTGTTCAGGGTTCGAACTTGACGGGAAGTTCGTGCTGTCAACCCTTCCCTATGTAATTTTCGGGGGAGTCCTCAGGGTTGTGCAGGACACCCACATGATCCAGTCCGACGCACAGTTTCTCATCGTAACGCCATTCATCTATTTCGTTATCTTTTTCTTCACGTTCGGGATGCTCCTTTTCTCCCGGTATCTCCAGAAATCCGGGTTCATCGACGACTACGCAAAAGTGTATGCAGGAGCAGGGATTTTTGCGATCCTCTGTGCCTCGCTCGTCCTGCTTTCCTGGGGGTTGTACCATACCCGCATCGACCTGTTTGTCCTCACGGTAATCCCGCTCATGGCACTTACCGCAACCACAGCGGTCTGGGCGTTCATGCGGTACGTGCTGAAATGGCAGTACGTCAGTGATCCGCTCTATGTTGCTCTCCTCTTCGGGCAACTCCTTGATGCGAGTGCAACCAGTTACGGCATCGACTTTCACCCGGGCATCCATTACATTGAACAGCATGTCGTCGGTTCCAGCCTGATCGAGATGACCGGTACGGCATTCGTGATGTTTCCGTTAAAGCTGGTGGTACTCTTCCCGGCGATCTATATCATGCAGTTGTACCGGAAGGAAGCAAATCCCGTCTTCTGGCACCTTATCCTGCTGGCAATGATTGTGGTCGGGTTTGCACCGGGTGTACGGGATCTCGTAAGGATGGTCCTGTATGTCTGATCCGATCATCCCGCAAATCCCTTCAATTCCAACCCCGGTAAAACCGCTCCCCGGCTCTTTTGCCCGTTCGCCATTCGCCGGCGCTATCGCTGCAGCGGTCATCATATTTGCCGTCACGCTTACAATCGGCTGGATAGGTACCGCCCAGAACCCGGAATTCGGCCAGCAGCTGATGTCTGCCTTTGAAAAGAATGTTGCGGGCCAGATTATCAGCAACAACCTGCTTGGAATTTTTACAAACCTCTTCTTTAACAACCTGGAAGCCTGCATCCTCCTCTTCCTCGGGGGGGCTTCGCTTGGGGTCATGACAATATTTATCCTGAGCCTCAACGGCGTTGTTATCTGATCGATCCTCGAGATCGTTGCAAAGGATCATTCGCCGCTCTATGTTGTCGCAGCCATCGTACCTCATGGAATTTTTGAGATCCCGGCGTTCATTATCTCCTGTGCGCTTGGCTTTCTCCTTGCCCAGTCACTTCTCGGGGAATGGCTCGGGAATACAGATGCTGCCGATATCGGGAAGAAGCTCGGCCTTGCCTTTGTCATTTTTGTCATCCCGCTCGTCATAACTGCGGCTTATGTGGAGGCTTTTATTACGCCTCTCGTCATACATTTAGTATCCTAATTACCCGAGGAAATTATTCATGGACGACGACACGGGCACCCTTCCGGCAAAATCAGATTTTTCTGCATGGTTTAACGATCTTTTGTGGCGGGCGGAGATTATGGATGTCCGCTACCCCGTGAAGGGACTCTATGTATGGTACCCGTACGGGTTTGCGATCCGCAAGTTTGTATACCAGCGGCTCCGGGATCTTCTCGACCGGGACCACCAGGAGACGCTCTTTCCCCTGCTCATCCCCGAGCAGGAGTTCATGAAAGAGGCAGAGCACATCAAGGGCTTTGAGGATGAAGTCTACTGGGTGACACATGGAGGCACCACACCTCTCGATGTGAAACTCGCTCTACGTCCCACGAGCGAGACCGCAATCTACCCGATGTATGCCCTCTGGGTCAGGTCCCATGCAGATCTCCCGATGAAGTACTACCAGATCGTGAACACGTTCCGGTACGAGACCAAGCAGACCCGCCCCCTGATCCGGCTCCGGGAAATTACCTCGTTCATGGAGTCCCACACGGTTCATGCAACCTGGGATGAGGCCGAGTCACAGGTGGAGTACGAACTTGCCCTCACCCGGGAGTTTTACGACGGGTTCTGTATTCCGATTATTATCTCAAAACGCCCGGACTGGGACATGTTCCCCGGCGCAGACTACACCATCGCGGTCGATGCGATTATGCCAAACGGGAAGACCCTCCAGATTGGAACAGTTCACCACCTCGGTACGCACTTCTCGAAGACCTTCTCCATTACCTATGAGGATAAGAACGGGGAGCAGCAGTTTGCAAACCAGACCTGTTACGGTATCTCTGAGCGCTCGATCGCTGCGCTTATCAGTCTCCACGGCGATGACAAGGGCCTGATCCTGCCGCCGGCAGCGGCACCGGTCCAGGCAGTTATCGTCCCGATCACCATCGGAAAGCGTCATGAAGACGTGATGGTCGCGGCAAAGAAACTGGAAAAAGACCTGACTTCCGCAGGATTCCGGGTGAAACTTGATACGCGGGACATGCGGCCGGGTGCAAAGTATTACTGGTGGGAACTTCGCGGTGTTCCCCTCCGGCTCGAACTGGGCCCAAGAGACCTCGACGCCGGCAAGGTCATGGTTGTAAAGAGAACGGGCGAGAAATCGCAGATCGATCTCGCAACCGCGACCGATGGCGTGAAAACGGTGCTGGGCGAGATAACGGAAGGGATCCGGGCACGGGCCGAGGAGCATACAAAATCACACCTTTCACCGGTATCAACCATGGACGCGCTGAATGCAACCCTTGATGAGGGGAAGGTCGCGGTTGTTCACTGGTGCCAGGATCGCGGTTGTGGTGATGCTATCGAAGAGAAAACAAACGCGAGCATTCTCGGGACCGATGTGCGTTCGCAATACATCACCGATACGGAAGGGATCTGCATCGCCTGCGGAAAGAAGGGGAAAGCAACCCTTGTGGGTAGAGCATACTGATCCTCTTTTTTGTCAGAAATTTTTTCCGGGTAATAATCCACCGGGAACTAAATCGAAAGAGCGCTGCGCGTCACGGATTTCTGATATTTTTATGATCCCGAACGCAGCACAACGCTATTTACGGATCCGGGCTTACGGTTGATGAGAGCGTCGCTGGATCATTATTTACCGGTTACGGCAGAGACCATCAGGGATTTCTCCCATGCTCTTCAAATTTTCCGTAGATTCTGAAGGTTCACCAAATGCCACGCCAGGTCCGGTTGAGGTAAAAATCCTGCGAACCACTCGTAAAAATGCTCCCCGTCCATTACCGCAAATTTTTTTTCAGCTAACAGAAGCCCTTTTGGGAACCGGCCCGGAGTTTTGATGACACATGAATACGGAAACATCCGTCCCACCGGGGCCGTTCCGCGACATCCCGGTTGATATCCTCCGTGGCTTCGCGATTGCCCTGATGATTGGTGCAAACGTCCTGCCGTATATTCTCACCCCGCCGGCCCCGCTGTGGTTGAGGACATGCGCCTCGCTTGCCGCCCCGCTCTTCATCTTTATCTCAGGGATGATGGTTGCGCTGTCGAAGGATCGGAAAAACTACGATCTCCGTTATTTTCTGGTACGGGGTGGGGTGGTAATTCTTATCGCAGCCCTGCTCGAACTTGCGTCTGCACGCTTTCTTCCGTTTACGGATGTCGATGTTCTCTACCTTATCGGGATCTCGCTCCCGCTCGCGTATCTCTTTCTTTCACTCAGGACCCGGACCCGCTGGCTTATCATCGCAGCGATATTCTGCATCACGCCGGTTCTCCAGTTCATATTCGGATATGCCGGACTTCCCCTCCAAATTCCGATTTCCGGCGCGGTCGCCGGATTACCGCTTGATCCCTTTGCCATACTTCACTCGTGGTTCATAGATGGCTGGTTCCCTCTCTTTCCCTGGCTGGGGATTTCCCTCCTGGGAGCCCAGCTGGGTGTCATCCGGTGGAAGTCCGGCAGGGCCAATTCGTTTGCAACGCCAAAAACCGTCTATATTGCACTGGGATTATTGATGGCTGGTCTTTTCCTGTGGATGGCATTTCCGGCCAGGCTCTTCACCCGGTTGGGGTTTGTCGAGTTATTTTATCCGCCAACCACCGCCTTCCTTATCACGATCATCGGGGTGATTTTATGCCTGTTTATCTTCGCAGATCGCCTTCCGTTGGCAAGCAGGATTATTGATCCCATCCGGGCAATGGGCGAATGCTCCCTTGCGATATATATCATCCACTCACTCATCATCGTGTGGCTTATCGCGCCGCTGAATCTTTCCTTTTCCCTTCCAGGTTTTGGTATCAGCTATGCCCTCTTTGTTTGCGGGATGATTGCAGTTGCGTATGAATTCCGCAGGGTAAGACCAGGAAATTCGCGACGAAACATAATTGCAAGGATGTTGATCGGGGGCTGATCCCCGGGTAACGGGGATGGCTGACCCGCGCTTCAAAATCCGGGAAGCCCCGGATTCAATCTCCCTAAACAAGACTCCCGGATACCCGGTCTTTTTTATCCGGCAGATGGAAATACTGTATATCCATACGGGGAACCAACCGTGAGTCCGAGCCAGGAAGATACCGACACTCCCTATATACCCGAACGATACCGGGTCCAGATCAGAGAAAAAGAACGCCACCGGCTCATCAGAAAACTTGTTTTTGCCTTTTTTGTAATCGGAGTTGTAGGTACGGCTACGTTTGTACTCGGACCGATGCTGACCGGGGCACCGGAAAACCATCCAGGAACACCGGCGAGCCCTCCGGATTCTACCCAGGCTCCCTCGGTCACGGTCACTTTAACGACAATGCCGGTGAACCAACCCACCGTCCCCGCGACGAACCTGGAATCATCATCACAAATCCCGCCGACGATCGTTGCACCGGGAACTACCATGGTTTCCCGGAACGAACCGGTCATCTCCTCCGGGGCCCTGAAAGCCCAGCAGACTCCGGGCGTCCTGTTGATCGACAGGGTGACCAAATATCTCCGTGAAGATTATCCGGCATCGTCATACCGGCTTGTTTCTGTTGACGTTACGGATACGACATCCGGGCACAAACTCTGGCTCTTCTCCATCAAACCGGCAGGAAGCGCATCCGGAGATCCTTCTACCACCGTGCAGATGGATGCAAATACCGGGGATATTTACACGCCGGCACAGGAGTCTGCAAAAGTTTCCTCCCAGGGTGCAAAAAAGATTGCCGGCGATACGTTCGCCGGTTTACATCCCGATCGAATAAGTGTCCGGTTTATTGCCGGTGCCGGAGCTCCGGCCGCATGGAATTTTTCATTATACACAGGAGACAGCATTATACTTTCAGGATCGCTTGATCCGGAGACCGGACAGATCACCTCGTTTTCCCGTAATCTTGATCCTGCGGGGAGACCAGACGCACCCGCGATTGATATCGTTGCTGCACAAAAAATTGCTGATTCTTATATCGCAGAAAAGAATGGCCCCGTGTCTGTCAATCTGAGCATGGCAGATTACATCCAGCTGGGGACTCCCGACTCGCCGCGAGCCGGACAGTACATGTTCCGGTACAACAGGGTTGTGCAGGGATATCCCTGTGACATTGACGGCTTATCCCTTGCCATTGATTCTATCACCGGGGAGGTAACGCGGTACGCCCGTACGTGGAATACTCCGGAGTATGCATTTTCTCCATCCCCGCAACCGGTTGTACTCCGGAGGGATGCGACATACGATGTCCTCAAAAAAGCACAGGATACCTACCCGGGTTTATCTCCCGGGGTACAGGTACTCTCTGCGGATCTCCGCTGGAAAGACGATCATCCGGCAAACATCGTGCCCCGGCCGGGGAGCATCCCTCTGGCATGGAAAGTTGTCTTTGACGATGAACTTATGCGGAAACAACCGGGCTCTGGCCCTGCGGTTGCCTGGATAGATGCCCAGTCCGGGTCCATGCTTGCATTTGTCTACCGGCATGAGCAACCCGGAAACAACCCGCGGTGAAGCCGGACATTACCGGAATAAAAATTTCAAAAGGGTAATTTTACCATTCAGCAGCTGTCACAGACATACTCGACCGTGATCGCCGTACGCCGCATGTCGCCGCGAATTAACTTCCTCCCACCCCGGAAGAAGAGTTTTTTGCACTTCGAACAGTACTTTGGTCGGATGGTATCCCACCGTTTCATGGGGATTTCGAGCGCGAACTCGGACTTCACCCAGTCTTCGGGAGGTTTCTCCGCGTTCTGTTCATAGACTGCCACAAACTCCATGATCTGGTGAGGGGGAACACCCAGGTCTACGAACTTCTTGAAGACGAAATAGTTGAAGATGAGCCACGATAGATCGGCACGGTCGAGGATACCTTCGTACTCCCCGAATGATTCGTCGAAATCTTCGAGCGAACAACCGCACAGCGGGCATTTCCCACCCACGAGCTCATCGAGAAACACTTCTTCCTGGCATCCCGGGCAGGTTGTATGCGGGGATTGCATGCGTGATGTCATTGTTTCTCCTTAAAAAGTGCCGGATAATTTCCCAAAAGGGTAGTCGTCTGTCGTCGCAGGATTCCGAAATCAGGTTGATTCTAATATTGTGCGGGTGGACACTTATAGGTATCACCAGTGTCACAAACCAGCTGATAGGGTTTTCGGTCAGGAGCGAATTTCGCACCCTTTTGCCTACTCCGCGGACTCCCCGGCTCCTTCGGCCTCGCCTTCCATGACGAGCGAGCCGAAAACCACCCTTTCGAGTACCTGTGCCACGAATTTTATATGCATCGCTTTCTCGATATCCTCGTTCCGGTGGATATCCGCCCACAATTCGAGCCGGATGAGCGAAAACCGGAAATGATCGAGTGTCTCTTCATCGAGATTCATTGCTTCCCGGTAGATAGGCTCAACGAGGTCCGGGAAGGAAAGCGGATTCTCCAGGCAGACGACAATTCCCTTGTAGATCGGAAGTTCCTTCTCCTTGCCGGTGAGAATCCGCAGGTAATCCATCTTAACCCTCGACTGCTTTGATTAACTCTTGCATGACAAGGTCAACGCTCTTCCAGGTCGGGCTGTCACCACGACGGATGATAAACGGACGGCCTTCGTCTCCCGCTTTGCGCATTTCGATATCGAGCGGGATCGCCCCAAGGAATGGCACCGAGAGTTCTTCAGCTACCTTCTTTCCACCACCCTTGCCGAAGAGATCGATCTCAACACCGCAGTGTGGGCAGATGAGGCCGCTCATATTCTCGACAACACCAATGACCGGGAGACCGAGTTTCTCGATGAATTTTGCAGATTTACGTGCATCGAGTGTTGCGACATCCTGCGGGGTTGTAACTATGACTGCCCCCCGGACATTGGGCGCAATCTGTGCGATCGTTAAGGCCTCATCCCCGGTGCCCGGGGGAAGGTCAACAACGAGATAGTCGAGCGGTCCCCAGTTTACATCAGCGAGGAATTGCTGGATTGCCGCTATTTTCATGGGGCCACGCCAGATGATGGGTGTGCTGGTGTCGGGAATCAGGAATGCCATCGAGATGACAGAGAGCGATCCGGTGACCCGGACCGGCTCGATCTTGTTGCCCATCATCCCGAGCTTGTGATCTTCGATCCCAAGCATCTTGGGGACATTCGGCCCGTGCATATCGAGGTCAAGAAGGCCCACTTTAAAACCGTGGGCTGACAGGGCATATGCAAGGTTGACTGATACCGTGGACTTGCCCACCCCGCCTTTCCCGCTCAGGACCATGACGACATGTTTGACATCGATATTTGCTTTCGGGGGAAGCCCTGCCTGCCCGGTCTTTGCGGATGCGCAGGTTGACGCTGTCGCGCAGCTCGAGCACTCGTTCTTGCACTCCTCTTCCGGAGCCTGCTTCTGGGTATTTTTCTTTACCATGGGATACCTCAAAGTACTGGTCTTGTTCTCAATCAGTTATGCCCCAGAGGCCATAAAGATGTGGAGTTGCTCTCCTTTTTTTCGGTCGGAATTCTCTTCCGGTATCAACAGGAATTATTATCCTCCTGTATTCCTATGGGGGAGCATGAAACCGCTCATCGTCTCACTGGATTTCCTGGAGTTTCCCCGGGCACACAACTGCGATGGCGGGAACCTTTCCCCGCGCCTGAGTCTCAAAGGAGTGAAATCCACATCGATAGCAGTGATGGTGTTCAATCCGTTTGAGAAGTCCTGCTGTTCGTTTACCACCTGGATCATCTGGAACCTCCCGCCGTCAGAAGTAATTCCCGCAGGAATTCCCCGTGAAAGAATTGTATCTTCCCCCATTACGGCAATCCAGGGAATTACCGATTACAAAACCATTGGCTATTCTGGCCCGTGCCCCCCGCCGGGTGAGATGATCCGGTACCAGTTCCGGGTCTACGGCCTCGATACCATGCTCGAACTTGCCCCCGGCTCCGACAAGCACGAGCTCGTCGCTGCAATGAACGGGCACATGATCCAGTACGGGGAGACGGTCGCGATTTCTTCGCGGAAATAGGGGAAGACCATCGCCATATTTATGATACCCGGGGTCAACGACAAAACAGGTGAAATGAGACATGGAAGCGCTCAAAGTAAAACTCTCGGTCCGGATCCTCCCGAGCGATTACAGCTGCGACGGGGACGATATCTCGCCCTGGATCGGAATTGACGGGGTCAACACGGCGATCACAAAAACTCTGGCACTCATCATGAACGACCCTGATTCGCCAGGCGGAGGTGGTTTTGTCCACTGGATTGCATGGAATATCGACCCCGTCAAAATGATCCCGGAAAAGATCGAGAAGACCCCCGGGGTAACGTTTCCGCTCGGGCTCATGCAGGGAAAGAACAGTTTCGGGAAGATCGGGTATAACGGGCCCTGCCCACCGAGAGGACAGACACACCGGTATTTCTTCAAACTGTTCGGGGTCGACACGACACTTTCTCTTGCCCCCGGGTCCACAAAGGAGCAGCTGGTGAAAGCACTGGAAGGCCACGTTGTTCAATATGGCGAGACTTATGTAACATATGGGCGGTGAAATAGCCCGGTACCTTCTTTTTTTATCTCAATGGACCCGGACGGGTATTCGTCACTATTATCACGATCAAGCACATAATTGACTAAAAAAGCATGCAGGGATCTTCATCCGGAAATCTGCCGGACAAGGAACTTATCTCATCCATCCGGAAGTCAATAGAGAAGCACGAATCACTTCTCTCGCCGTACGCTACCCGGAGTACCGATGCTGTGCGGAGGTACAACCGGAAGCCGGATGATATCCGTACCCCCTTCTCCCGCGATGCGGACCGCATCATTCATACCCACGCATACACCCGGTACATCGACAAGACACAGGTTTTCTATCTCGTTGAAAACGATCACATTACCCACCGGGTGATTCATGTCCAGCTGGTCTCGAAGATCGCACGGACGATCGGCCGCTCGCTCCGGCTTAACGAGGATCTCATCGAGGCAATCGCCCTTGGCCACGACATTGGTTATATTCCGTACGGGCATTTTGGCGAGAAATGTATTTCAGAACTCAGCATAAAGTATGGCATCGGGAGATTCTGTCATAATGTCCAGAGCGTTCGTTTCCTCGATCGGATTGAGGATTGCGACTTAACGATGCAGGTTCTTGACGGGATTCTCTGCCACAACGGTGAATCCGATGATACCAGGATCTCGCCGGAACCCTGCAGGAACTGGGAAGAGTTCGACCGGAAAGTCGGGAATAACTCCCAGGGGTTACGGATTCAGCCTCCGATGACCCTTGAAGGATGCGTGGTCAAGTTTGCAGATACGATCGCGTTTATCGGCAGGGATTTGCAGGATGCCCATGAGGTTGGCCTGATTGATGCAGGAACCCCGCTTCCCGGGGAGTGCATCGAGGTTCTTGGCGATACCAACAGTAAAATTATCGATACGCTGATCTACGATCTGCTGGAAAACAGCGATACCGAAGATGAACAATTCCTTTCCTACAGCAACAGGGTAGAAAAAGCCCTGATCCAGCTGCGGAACTTTTCACGGATTCATATCTACGAGAACCGGAAACTTACCTCTGAACAGGATAAAATCCGGCAGATGTTTGCCACGCTTTTCGCCCGGTATCTTGAAGATCTTGAGAGGAGAGACACAAAAACGAGAATTTATTCGGATTTTATCAACACCGGATGGACAAGCCGGAACTATCTTGAAACGGCAAAACCCGCAGAACTTGTCAGGGATTTTATCGCAGGAATGACCGACTGGTATTTTGCCAAACGGTACGAGGAATGTGTTATTCCCCGGAAGATCGAAAGGAAATTTTAGCTGATTTAAAAAACTGTAACGGTTACGGGCAATGGTTTGAAGGGACAAGTGAACCCGTCGGTTTGACGTTTCTGTGTCAGTCGTACTTTCCTTTCGGTTTGTCCCAACCGGTGAACCCGCAATAGATGCACCCGATTCCCTCGCACTGGGGGCACTTTGTTTTTGGTGCAGTCACAAGAACAGTTCCGGTCTTATTACAGTAAAGGCATCCTTCACCATCGCAATGGCAACAGGTCGCTGGCTCGTAGGTCTTTTCCGGGTTTGTCATGCTCGTACCTTCATTCATCATCCTCATCGAGATACCGGGAAAGGGCATCCAGCAATTCGGATGCCGACTGGTATCGCTCTGCCGGGTCTTTCTCAAGACACTTCAGGATGATCTTTTCCACTGCTGCGGAATCGGGATTGTATGCAGAGGGGGGAATCGGCTCCTCGCGAAGGATTGCATTTCCCACTTCAACTATGCTCTCGCCACCGAACGGGATCGAACCGGTGACGAGCTCGTAGAAGACCACGCCGATCTGGTAAACATCGGTCCGTTCGTCGGTCCTCCCGTAGTCTGAGGGAGATACCTGCTCCGGGGCCGCATACGATAAGGAAAAACCGGCGATACTCGATTTTTTCACATCCGAAGCGAGAACCTTGCTCATTCCCCAGTCCGTTACTTTGGGAACAAGCTCCTCGGTCAGGAGGATATTATGCGGCTTGATATCCCGGTGGATAAATCCATGACCGTGAGCATAACTGAGGGCGTCGGTAATCCCTTTAATGATATGTACTGCTTTCCAGACCGGAATGGGTTTTTCCAGCGCTTCGAGTGACCCGGGAACAAATTCCATTTCGACATAGGGTACCGGGAGGATGTTCACCGCGGATACTTCAACAATGTTGGGATGGCGGAGGGTTTCCCATGCTTTGATCTCATTTAAGAAAGACCGGCCGGTCATCTCATCAAAACTTATGGGAATTTTTACAGCAACCTTCTGACCATCCGTCTTTCGGAGTGCGGAGAAGACCCAGGCAATACCGCCCCGTCCTACATAGGCAATTTCCGTATACTTGTTTTCCAGCTCCCTTGGGAAGTAGTTCTTCTGTTCCGAGGCGGATGTGAATGCTCCGGTTGTTTCCGCATCGGGAAGGGTTGTTACTGCTGCGGGAGAGGAAGGCAGCGTATCTGGTCTCGGGACTGTTGCCGGACTGGCCGGAGGTGCCTGGTGGGCACCCGGCAGGGAATCTCCTGGCCCGGGAGATGAGAGAATGGTATCGGCAGGAATCACCGCAGCCCGGGTCTTCTTCTGGCCGGAAAACCGCTGCCGGACAAGATGCCCGGCTACACCAGCAAAGGCAAGGAGAGCGATTGCGAGAGCAATGGTCCCCCACGGGATAGCGTTACCCGGGGTAATGGGGGGTTGGTGCGAAGCCGGGGTGGAAACCGTTACTACCGGCGCTGTTGTCGTAGGGAAAAGGGTCGTGGGCGGTAGAGAAGCAGGAGTTGCCGTAGTAACGAGTGACGGGGTGAGTTTGGGGGTGCTCGTGGTCTTTCCGGTGGCAGGAGTAATCGCGGAATAATACTCTTTTGGATCCATGAGGGGGGATGAATCCGTGATTACCTGGTTCGGATCGTTCTGCCCTTTCCGCCCACCCAGGGAGATCAAATACGGTGTATCCCCGATACCATCGCCGTTCTTGTCCTTCCCCCGGTAATCACCCCAGTAATTACCCATCCAGTTCTGTTCTTTCTTCCCGAGATAGGTATAGGTCAGAACCGCAGGTGATTCCCAGACGGTAGTCTGGCTTTTTGAAATAACGTTCTGGGTATTATCAAAATTATTCCGGAAAATCTGGTTTGCCGATGAAAACTCATCTATCGCAATCCCGACGGAGTTCTTCGAAAGGGTGTTGTCATTGACCAGGTTATCGCGGGAGTTTTCAAGCGTGATCCCGAACCGGGAACTCTCGGTAATCGTATTTCCGGCAATTGTATTCCTGCCAGCCCCGATGAGAAGGATACCCTGTGCATTCGCCGTAAGGATATTGCCACCGATGGTATTGCCGCTTGAAACAACGCGGATCCCGCTGAGGAGGACACGGTTTTTTATGACAAAACCCTGGACCGCACAATTGTCGGCAAGGATCTCAATCGCGTTCCCCGTGGGGGGATCGATAACCGGTGCTCCGGCGCCGCTGTCAAGACCGATCAGCGAGATCTTTTTATCCAGCCGGACATTTTCAGCGTACGTGCCGCTCTCAACCGTGATCGTGTCTCCGGGTAAGGATGCATCTATAGCAGCCTGGATACCGGTATAATCGGCTCCGTTCTGGCCGACACTATGTTCGGCGGCAGAAACAGCGGAGACGCCTACTGCACTCAGGGCAAGGATCAACAGCAGGGCAATACGGAGTGGGGCTTGCATACGGATCAGGAAGTTGTAATCAGCTTGTGAGGACCGGGTTTGTCATTTCTGTTCATATCGGAGTGAGTTCAACGATCTGAATTACGTGATCTCTCTATGGTCAGACTTCAGTGTCCATGCGGGATGATCATGAGTAGTTTCAACCCCGACACACCTTTCGAGAACTCAAGAAGATCTCCATCATGTAAGAGATTCTTTGTATCTTTCGCGAGGCGCTTGTTATTCAGCTGCGTGCCCCCGGTGCTATCGCAGTCTTCGATATACCATGCATCATTTTCACGGATAAACCGGCCATGGGGTTTCGATACCCGGGTCACCGCCGAATATCCCTCTGATACAACGATATCTGAAACCGGGTTAAAGGAATCCCGGTTCTCCGGATCATTCCGTCCGATATTCACGATCGGGTTTTTCAGGGGGAATACTTTACCGCCCTCGGGTCCGCCAAGCACGATTGCGGCCGGAATATTCCCGAGAACCTCTCGTGAAAGGGTCTTCTTGACATCATCAAGACGGTTTGATATGTCACCGCCAGTCATCTGGACGCGGGTATTGGAAAAGAGGCCAAGGTTCCGGATAATCGCTTCAAGACTCCCGGGAACAAGAGAGTATTCCCAGACGGGGTGAATACCCTTTGAGGTGGGCGCGCCAAGCCCGGCCTCTTTCTTTATTACCCCGATACTCAGGAGCTTGTCGAGATGCTTTTTCGTATTTTCATAGCTCGTCTCGATCTCGTTGGAGATTGACCGGGCATCGCGGGGTCTCTTCTCGAGAAATTTCATAATCCTGAGCCGTGCGCTGCTTGAAAGAACATCAAGATATTCCGAAAGTTCCTCCAGGGAATCGGAATCTTCATGAATAACAATCGTTGGTGACTTGTCCTCAGTATCCATGACGCTCGCCAGATCTATCCGGTTTTTGAGATCCATAACCCTATGCTAACCGGCACACTAAGGGTACTGACAGCACGGTTTATAATCTTCCTCATATTCCAGACCTCCCGGGTTATCCGATTGAACCGGTGAGTTCAATGCTTAAACCCGGTCAATTTTAGGTATTTATCAATTCTCCGGATTCACTAATGATTCAAGGCGATGCACGAAAGTCCGGGGTGTCGCCGATCAAAAAAAAGTATTGAAAAGAGGATTGAGTGGTGATGGATACCGGGAAGATTATGATCGGCATCGCGCTTGTGATGTTTTCTGCAGCACTGATGGTAAACCCGACAAGCGCATATGGGCTCATCGCCCAGCGCGGGGGGAACGCTGTAACAACATCTTCCAGTACGGTGATTGCGCCAGGAACCTTTCTTTCACCCGATGCCAGCAGAGGCGGTGAGAATTCCTGGATCTCCGGCAGTATAAGCGAAAATCAGGCAAGCCTGATGTTTGCCTCTCAAACACGATAACCGATAGATCGCATCATTCCCTGTTACAAAAGTAACGGGTACGAACTGCCGGACACATTGGGGGGAACCACAGAATGGGCGGGCGTTTCCCGGAAATCTCCACAAATGGTCAGGACCGGACTAAAATGTAACTTGTCTCCTCCAGAGATGCATTGACAAACCCATTCTCATAAAATTTTTTTTTTCTGAAGAAGGAGGAAAAAGTGGGAAAAACCCGGGAGGGCAACAGGCTCCAAATAAACGTTCTGCCCGCAATGCCAGAGGAGTATACCTGACTGTTTCGAAGGGTTGAGAAAAGTTTCTATCGGGGAAGGGAAATCAATGGGATATTTCCTTTCAACTCCAAAAAAAGGATAATTGGATGTTTCCGCTTATCCTTCTCGCAGTAACGATTCAAACGATATGCGGTTACTTCAGGTTTCTTTTAAGAAGACACGTTACACCGATAATCCCCAGTGCTCCGATTATAGGTATAACTGAAACCGGCGATTTTTGGGTTTCCGTGGGGTATGATGTTGGTACGGTGATTGTGAATTTCGTTGTAGTTTTTGAAGGGTTTATTGAATAGGTGGGTGCGGTCGAAACCGGTGGTGGGGTTGTTACCGTGGGCGAGACTGACGGCGTCGACAACCGGAGATTGTCGATGTATCCCTGCGAATAGATGTTCATCGGCCCATAGACACCTACAGCCCCAAGGTAAAGCCGGTTTATACCATGAAGATTCTCCCAGGTGTTCATGTAATAGCTCCAGATCTCCTTCCCGCTCATCTTCTCAAGAACCCGCATTCCGAGGGTCTTTGCATTGTCATCGTAGTTGACAACGACATGATATGTTTTGTTCACCTCAAACCTGACAGTTGGCCCTGCATAAGCGTCCATTCCCAGTTCTGTCGGGAGATGCACGCTGTTGATATCCATGGCTTTGTTGCCATTGGTAACGAGATGGAGCCACATGATCTGCCCGTATTTTGCGTTCGTGAACTGTGTCACGACATTGGGGCCTTTTCCCACATCCATCTCGTAATTCGAAAACCCCAGGCCAAAATATGCATCTGCGTCAAATCTGGTGAAGAGAATATCGTACTCAAGAGTAAAGGGACCGCGGTCGAAGTCAACCACTTTGTAGGCATAAGCCCCGGAACTTTTCTCAACGGAGAAGTGGTAGACTGCAAGGGAGGGATCCCAGTAGTAATTTGAGGGACTATTGGTCGTCCACTGGGGATCCTTGTCAAAGGATGTCTGGTAAACTACGGTCTTATCCCCGGTTTGGGCAGCAATTGGCTGGACCAGGAACAGGAAGCTCGCCAGGATAAGAAAAACAAACAGGATTTTTTTTGTGTGCATGAGGATTACTCCGTGAACTCAGTAATTGTTTACCCCATAAGCATCAGTGCCCTCCAAACAGGTGAGCCCGTCCACAAACCCGGGCCCATACCTATTTATCCGGTGCTACACGAAGGTCGGGGAAACGTATCGTAGTAATTTATGCTGTCCAGCCTGTCTTATAAATATCGAATAGTACATCGGGGATGCATCCGGATAAAAAATGGGATAAACGGGTGTCCCGGCATGATACACAGGCACTAGATTTATCTTGAAAATAACGCAATACTAGAAGAGCAAAAGCATTGTGCGCGATAATAGTCTAGCGGTAGGACAGGAGCTTCCCAAGCTTCTAACCCGGGTTCGATCCCCGGTTATCGCATGGATTTATGGATACGGAACCTGAACGTTCGGCAATGCGGATCATCGCGGAGAACCGCCGCGGAGTTCTGCGGGATATTGCAACGGTGGTTGCCAACCATGAGGCAAACATCGTGATGATCAACCAGGAAGTGTTTGATTCCGGACCATTCTGCGGAATGGCAGAACTCTATTTTGAGTACGATACCGACGATACCGACGACCGTGATGCACTTATCGTGGACATGGAAAAGATCCCCTCGGTAAAACGGGTCACTACCCACCAGCCTTTCGGGGATATCTTCGGAAAACGGGTTATCATCATCGGCGGAGGAGCACAGGTTGCCCAGGTCGCCCTCGGTGCGGTAAACGAAGCAGACCGGCACAACATCCGGGGGGAACGGATCTCTATCGATACTATCCCTCTGGTCGGAGAGCGGACGCTCGCTCATGCCGTCGATGCGGTGGCCCGGCTGCCACGGGCCTCCATACTCGTACTTGCCGGATCGATCATGGGCGGCGACATCTCCCGCGCGGTGGACCGGGTCCGGGAAGCTGGCATCCCGGTTATTGCCCTGAAAATGGCGGGAACCGTTCCTGAGCATGCCGATCTGGTGGTCACCGATCCCATCCAGGCAGGAGTCTTTGCCGTTATGCAGGTAAGCTGCAAAGCAGTCTTCGATATTAACCGGGTGAAAGGACGGGAGTTCTGAAATGGATAGTATCGAGCGGGCGGTCTCCGTACTCAGCCACGACGGCCTCATCGTATACCCCACGGATACTATCTATGGCCTTGGGGCGGACGCGCTTTCCGAGGAAGCGATATATATGGTCTACGAAGCAAAGAAGAGGCCGCCTGGCATGCCGGTATCGATTGCGGTCTCCGATTTCGAGATGCTCGGCGCGGTCGGCAGACTGGAGCCGTGGATGACCGGCTTCATTGAGACCTTTCTCCCGGGCCCGGTGACCGTTGTTGTTCCCGCACGGAAATGCGTGCCGGAAATTCTCACCGGAGGCACCGGTCTCATCGGTATCAGGATACCGGCAAATGATACCGCCCTGCAGATCATCGGGTGCTTTGATGCCCCCATAACTGCCACGAGTGCAAACGTTCACGGAGGAAATGACCCCAGGATCCGTGAGGAAGTTTCTGTGCCGTACGAATATTTTATTGACGGAGGCCGGCTCCCCGGTACCCCGAGTACCGTAGTAGATCTTGGTGCAAAGTGCATCATCCGCCGGGGGGCGCAGGCAGATGCCATTGATGCATATCTCAAAAACCTGTGAGGTTTTTTACGATGGACCGGGTACGTCTCCGTGATTTTGTCGAGGATGAAGACGGGTTGTTGTATGCTGTTTCGAGCTATGACAATACAGATTCCATCGGATGCGTCCTTCGCTATGTGCCGGAGGAAGATGGCGAACGTGTCAACCCTGAGGGAAGACGATACACAAAATACGATTTTGATGACGCTTACGATTTCATCGCGCGCAACAAACCGCAGTACGCCGGTCTCCTCCACCGCATCCCCTACCGGGATGCAAAAAGGATCCTGAAACCCGATCGAGAACTCTCCCGGATTACCCGGGATCACCCCCGTGTCCGGAAACTGGTCGATCTCTTCGGGCTTCCAGCCGGTTCGGTCGGGTGTACCGGATCCCTTCTCTGCCAGCTCGATAACGAGACATCCGACATCGATATGGTCGTATACGGAAAGGACTGGTTTGTGGCACAGGGTAACGTGAGGGATGGGATCCTTGGAGGGAGAATCGAGGGCCTTTCACCGGACATGTGGCGCAAGGTCTATGACAAACGGAAACCGGAGATCCCGTACGATCAGTTTGTCCTGCACGAGATGCGGAAATGGAACCGGGGTCAGATTGAGGGCACCTATTTCGATATCCTCTACACGCGTTCGTACGATGAACTCCGAACCGCTCCCTCTGGCAAAGGGATTGTTAGCGGAAAGATGACCATTGAGGCAGCCGTAACAAGCGCTTCCCTTGCCTTCGACAACCCTGCAGTCTACGAAGTTGAACACCCGGTGATAAGCCGGGTCCTCTCTTTCACGCATACCTACAGCGGCCAGGCATTCAACGGTGAGACCATTGAAGCCTGCGGCATCTGCGAACAACACGGCGATGAACACTGGCTTATTGTCGGGACGACACGGGAAGCCCGGGGCGAGTATATTATCTCGAAAACGCTGCTCGAACAATAACATCCTGCTTTTTATTGACCCGGTTTTCCGGGGAAAAACTCTTCAGAACATTCTTCTCCGGAATTCTTCTGTTACCGGCAGCTGCAATATCGGAAAAATCGTGGCGACGCTCTTTCGGTAGTTCGAATACCAAGACCGGCGCCATTGCCAGTCACGATTTAAAGTAAAAAAGGGAAGTTACAGGAGCTCGCTGAGCCGGTGGCCACCACAGCTCTCGCATTTCTCTTTATATTTGCAGCGATTACAGGGAGCGTTAAGGGGGTGCTGGGGCATCTCACCTTCATGGATGGACTTGATCTTATGCAGAGTGGCAATCACCTGCCGCCGGTCCCGGGGCGGGACCTCGTGGAACCGGGATACACCGTCGGGAATGTATTCGACATATCCTCCCGTAACCTCCTTACCGGTCATCTCTTCGAGGCAGAACGAGATCGCGGCGATACGGAGCCGGTCGGCCGCATAGACGCCAAATGGCATAGCACCGGATGGCCGGACAATCGAGAAGGCCCCTTCCGCGTCGATACGATCGATCATCCCTGCCATGCTGTGTTTATCGGAAACAACCCGGGCATCATATTGGACTGCAGGTCTCCAGGAGGTTTTGTTGCAGGCCGCGATACTCATCTCGAGGAGCTCCCGGAGAGCAGGATCGATCTCCGGTCGTACGGCAAGAACCTCATTCCAGATGGTGTCCGGATCGAGCAGTTTTCCGAGATGATAGGAGATCTGTTTGCAGACCGCGTACCGGTCGGATTCGCTAATGGGATCGCTGCGCTCGTGATAGTACCGGACCGGGCATGCGTGGACCCGCCCTAGGTCCGAGATAGTATAATGCTCCCGTTGTGCCGACAGGATAATTCCTCATCTTACCGGTTGGGGAACCAATCGGATTATACTTACGAAGGGTTGGGAAAACCGGGCCTGATAAATGACCAATATATTCATACAAGAAAGGCCTATCTTCACTGCATGACCAACCAGGAAATTGCCGTGAATATCCCCCAGACCCTCGACCCCGTATACAGTAATATGATCCAGATCGCGTACAAGGAAGATGAGTTCACCTTCCTCTTCCTGCACCAGCTTCCTCAGGTCAACCAGGCGCGGGCAAAGGCGATCGTCTCGATAACCCCCACCCATGCGAAGAACCTGCTCGCAGTGCTGACCAGGACCATGAGCGATTACGAGGCGAAGTTCGGGCAGGTCTCGGCGCCGAAAGAGCAGCAGGGCAAAGAGAACGTCACCACCCTGAGCGGGTATTCCTGAAAAAAAATCAATTTTCCTGGGTGATCGCCCTGCACCCACAACCGGTCTCATCGGAGAACGGGTTGTACATTACCCCGTCGGCCCGGTCGAAAAACCCTTTGTCCCCGTACCCGGAGCAATCCACTTTTATACTTTTACAGGCTTGGGGATCCTGCGAGACGTAGATCGTATGGACATTATCCCCACAGGTCACGCCGAGCATCTTGCAGGGCGCGTCACATCCTGCGCATGCGATAATGGCAAGGAGAAGAAGAACTGCCGCAATCCAGCGGTTACTCATATACCTCAACTCCCTGCCGTTACTATTAATCTGTTCCGAATGTTCTTTGCAAAACGGGAAACCCCGGTTCATTACTTTTATAACAACAGGCGCTGATATTGTGAGGTATTGCGCCGCCGTGGCTTAGCGGCATAGCGGCTGATTCGTAATCAGCAGGTCGGGGGTTCAATTCCCCCCGGCGGCTCTTTTCCAGTTCGTTTCTCTTCCCCGGCGCTTTACCGTCGCATCTGAATTCCTTTGCATCCCCTGATTCCCCGAATCCCTTGGCGAACACCGTCTCCGGGAGAAAATTTTCCCGGCGTAGCCATCGTTAACTGCCTCCATTTCAGGATTCATCGTTTCATTCCGTTAACCTGGAGGCATCCGGGTAACCGGCTACTCTAATAGCCCGGACGCTGATGTAGAAAGCAATCTGAAGTAAAGAGGAGTAAAGAGGAACCGGCATGAAAGTTATTGCATTTAACGGAAGTCCCAGGAAGGAAGGAAATACCTACCACCTGATCCGGCACACGCTGGATGAGATCGAGAAAGCGGGGATTAAAACTGAACTTATCCAGATAGGGGGAACAAAGGTTCACCCGTGCATGGCCTGCGGGAAATGTTTTGAGACGCTGGACCGGGAATGCGCCGTGAAAAACGACAGGGTGAACGAGTGCATCAGGAAAATGATCGACGCGGATGCAATCATCATCGGAACACCCACGTATTTCGCCGGGGTTACACCGGAGATCAAGGCCTTCATGGACCGGGCGTTCTTTGTCGGGAAAGCAAACGGTGATCTCTTCCGGCAGAAACTCGGTGCGGGTATCGCTGCGGAGCGAAGGTCCGGTGCGGTCTGTGCCGTCGATACCATCAACCATTACTTCGGCATCAGTGGCATGTTCACTGCGGGGTCACGGTACTGGAACAACGCAAAGGGACTCCAGCCGGGCGATGTCGAGGAGGATGAGGAAGGTATCGATACGATGAAACAACTGGCCGAGAATATCGTTTGGTTTATCAAAAAGACTCATAAATAACCTTTTTTATCATACAACCCCGATCCGTCCCGCGATCGGAGAATCTGCCCACTGGCTTGCCAGCGGGATCTTTTTTGTGAAAGTGCCCTTCCAGATTACCGTCAGCCAGGATCACCGAGCCCCTGGGACTGCCAATGATGGATTGCTCAATATTTTTCCCGCTCCCTAACTTCCCTTCCGGTGGAGATCCATTTCAGGATCTCTTACAAGGCAGCGGACACAGAAACAACGGGCACTTCCTCAGGGAGGGGGTACCCCTCTCATTTTTCTCACAACCCCCCTCCCCCCCCTCCAAAAAGAGACAGGCACTCCCCGACCCCATCATCCCCACACAAAAACCGGAAGGGGTACCCCCTCTTCCGCTTTGAAATAGGCACCCCCCACCATTGGGATCCATGGTGAGCCTTGAGAAAAGTTCTCGTCACCCGCGTTCGCAGACCAAATCTTTAATGTCCGGGAGCCGGTAAGAAGCGCTTCGGAAATATCGGGCGGGATAGCTGCCCGGAGGAATGATTGTGTGGGGATGGAGTCCCTGAACGGGGAACCGTCCGGGTCTTCCGCTGGCCCGGGTGAAGACAAGAACAGCAGGCAGGTGAAAGGTCTAACCTCCGGGCAGGTTACCACGCTCCGGCAGCAGTACGGGTACAACGATATCCCCGAGGAGAAGAAACATCCCATCCTCCGGTTCCTCGGCTATTTCTGGGGCCCTATTCCGTGGATGATCGAGGTCGCCGCGATCCTGTCAGCGGTGATCCGGCACTGGGAAGACTTCGGGATCATCCTCCTGATGCTGTTCATCAATGCGGGCGTAAGGTATTACCAGGAACGGAAGGCAGAGGATGCAATCGAGCTGTTGAAACAGCGGCTCGCCCCGAACGCCCGGGTCTTCCGTGACGGGGCGTGGTCGGAGATTCCTGCCCGGGAACTGGTTCCCGGGGACCTCGTTCACATCCGGCTCGGCGACATCGTCCCTGCCGATGTCCTCCTTACCCACGGGAAGTACCTCCTTCTCGATGAATCCGCCCTTACCGGTGAATCGCTTCCGGTCGAGAAGAAGCAGGGGGATACCGCATACTCCGGCTCGATCGTCCGCCAGGGCGAGATGGATGCATCCGTAGAAAACACGGGGCTCGCCACGTATTTCGGGAAGACCACCCGGCTGCTTGAGCAGAAACAACCCCGCAGCCATTTCCAGCAGGCGATCGTGAAGATCGGCAATTATCTTATCATCCTTGCAGTCTCGCTTGTCAGCGTCGTCATCATTGCCTCGCTTGCCCGGTCCGCGCCGGTTCCCGAGACACTCCAGTTTGCGCTTATCCTGATCGTCGCCGCCATCCCGACCGCTCTTCCCGCGGTCCTCACGGTCTCCCTTGCGGTCGGCGCGATTGCCCTGGCACGAAAAGAGGCGATTGTCAGCAGGCTCTCAGCGATTGAGGAGATGGCGGGAATGGATATCCTCTGTTCGGATAAGACCGGGACGATCACGGAAAACGCAATCCGTGTTGCTGGAGTAAAAACATTTCCGGGGATTCTGGAAAATGTCCTATCCCGAAATCATTTGACATCACATGTAAATATCGATGTGAGCAAATTATCGAATCGGGATATCCAGAGGATCATTCAGCAATGGGTAAATGAGAAACCCGTTGTTGAGATTGCCCGGTATTTCCAGATTACCCGTCAACGAGTGTATCAGCTCATCAACCAGTTCAGAGAATCGGGAGAATATCCGGTACTCAGGCAATCTGGAAGAAAGCCCCAAGCCATCGATGATCGAGCAGAAGAGTTGATCCTCGAAACCTATCAATCCAACAACATTGGTCCAATCCATCTGGAGAAAAAGATTGAGGAAACACTCGGGATCCATATCCCGCATAATCGAATCTATCGGGTATTGTTGAACCACGGTCTGGTGGAGATCAACATGAAAAAACGGCAACAACGGAAATATGTTCGGTACGAACGTACTCATTCCATGTCGATGTGGCAGGGAGACTGGAAAGAGTTCGAACTTAATGGATCGAAGAAATGGCTGATCGCATTCATGGATGATTCATCCCGCCTCATCACCTGCTACGGGGTATTCGATTCTCCAACTACCGAGAACACTCTCACGGTTCTGAATCAGGGATTCCAGATGTACGGTACGCCCCGCGAGATCCTTACTGACAACGGTACACAATTCGTTTCAGCTCGGAACCGTGAACAGGCCCATCATAAATTCGGAGAGTTTCTTGTTCATCACAACATCAAACACATCCCAACCAGGATAAAACACCCTCAAACGAACGGCAAAATTGAACGGTTCTTCGGAGAAGTCGAACGAAGGATCGCGAAGTTCGGTTCTGTCGATAAAATTGTTCACTGGCACAATGTCATCAAACCTCACATGAGTCTCGATTACGATGAGCCTTATAACGCATTCTGGTACCGTCTACCCCCGGAGAGGATTCTGAACTATGCGCAAAAATGGTTATATGTGTAAAATCAATTCGGGATACCACAGGGGATTCTGGAAAACGAGGTGATCGCGATCGCCGCCCTTGCATCCGCGCCGGAAAGCAACGATCCCATCGACCGGGCGATCATAGCATCCGTCTCCGAAAACATGGGATCGGGAACGGCCGGGGATGAGATTACCGATTTTGTCCCGTTCGACCCGTCTTCGAAGTATTCGAAGGCGACGATCAGGGACAAGGCCGGATCGAGCTTCGAAGCAGCAAAAGGCGCTCCCCAGGCAATCGCCGGTCTCACAAAACCGGGTGCTGCCGAGACAGCCGAACTGGACAGATGGGTCAGTGAATTTGCGGACCGGGGATACCGGGCGCTCGGGGTCGGGCGGACAAGACCGAACGGCTCGTGGGAGTACCTCGGGGTCATCGGGCTCTTCGATCCGCCCCGGGAAGATTCGGCCGCGACCATTGCTGATGCAAAACATCTCGGTATTGAAATGAAGATGGTTACCGGCGACCACCAGGCGATCGCAAAGGAGATCGCAAGTAAGGTGGGCCTCGGGACGAACATCATTCTCCCCTCCGCGTTCTCCGGGAGCGAAGAGACGACTGCCCGGGAGCAGTTCGAGAAGGCCGATGGCTTTGCCCAGGTTCTCCCCGAGAACAAGTTCAGGATCGTCAGGACCCTGCAGGCGGGAGACCATATCGTCGGCATGACGGGTGACGGGGTCAACGATGCCCCAGCTCTCCGTGCCGCTGATTCCGGTATCGCCGTTGCCGGCGCAACCGATGCAGCCAAATCCGCAGCCGATATCGTCCTGACCCGGCCCGGTCTCTCGGTCATCATCGACGCGATCGAAGAGAGCAGGAAGATCTTCCGGAGGATGGAGAGCTACGCGGTCTACCGGATTGCCGAGACAGTCCGGGTCCTGATCTTCCTTGCACTCTGTATCCTGCTGCTCAATTTCTACCCGGTTACAGCGATTATGATAGTCGTTCTTGCAATCATCAACGATATTCCTATCATGATGATCGCGTACGACAACGCCGTTGCAGCGGCAAAACCCGTCCGCTGGCAGATGAACCGGATCCTCACGCTCGCAAGCATCCTCGGGATACTTGGCGTGCTTGAAAGTTTCCTTCTCCTCTGGATTGCCCGGGAATACTATCACCTCAGTCCCGGCATCATCCAGAGCCTCATCTTCATCAAGCTCGTCGTTGCCGGTCACATGACGATCTACCTTGCCCGGACAGGAAAGCAGCATTTCTGGGAACGACCGCTTCCCGCCATTACTCTCTTCACCGCTACGGAATGCACCGCTATATTCGGCACGCTCCTGGCCGTGCTGGGAATCTTCATGACCCCGGTCGGTCTGTACCTTGTAGTTCTTGTATGGGCGTATGCCCTCTTCTTCTTCTTCGTTAATGATCTCGTCAAGGTGAAGCTGTTCCGGAGAATTCACCCGTATTCATAGGGTCTGCCCCGGTGCGGGCAATCATTAATATATAAGAGGAGTTATTATGCGCGTTTGAGTTGAAAACCATGGATAAATTCGAACAGATGATGAAGGATATGGCAAAGATGCCCCCGGCAGAGATGATGAAAGCGGTGGAAGCCGAGAAGGCGAAGTGCATCTGCGGCAGCTGCCCGACATTCACGAAATATGCAAAGAATGCAGGGGAGTGGTTCTTCTGCGCAACCGGAAAGAGCTTCATGTGCATCGATGCTGATAAGGGATGCAATTGCCCTTCCTGCCCGGTGACAACAGATCTCGGACTGAAGTACAAATCTTTCTGCCTCAAGGGTTCCGAGAAGGCCCAGCGGTACGAGAATGCCATCTGGGGAACGAAGATCCTCTGAGAGCAACTGTACAACACGGAAAGCCAGGCTCAGTACTTCACTAATTTTTAGCCGAGGCTAATCAAAACCGGCAGATCTAAATAGGCAGCGGGCGCCGCATATGGCAAATAGACGACAATTCACCCGCCGAATAAAGAATGAGATCCGAGCAGAAGATTGTTCCGAAATAGCAGTGGATGCAATCAACCGGAATCTCACCATTTCCATCAACGGAACACTGAGACAAAAGACGCTTATCCAGTCACTTGTTGGGATGTCAGCAACCAAACTATCCGTGCATTCCATCAATAAGGCTGGAGAAAAAGTCCCGTGTGAAACGTCAGTCAGATACCATTTATCGAAGGTGGATTTAGAATCGCTTTTCGAAATACAATCAAAGATCCTCACCTATTCAAACGATCAGATCCTTGTTCCCGGAAAATCGTATCATTTTGCCATAGATTTCACCGACGATCCTTATTATGGCGAAATTATCGAAGCGAACAAAGATTACGTCCTCAAGAGTAAAATGAAGAAATCAACAACCACATTTTACTCGTATGTTTCGCTCTCCATCACAACAAAAGGTCAACGGCAGACCCTTGCAGTTTTCCCGGTGAAGAAGGGTGTGTCAAAGGTCGAGTACATCCGGAAATTTTTGGCCATAATCCACAACGCAAAAGTGAACACCCAAGTACTCTGTCTTGATCGGGGATTTTACTCAAAAGATGTGTTCTCATTTCTCCAGAAGGAAAAGATCCCGCACATTGTTCCGGTGAGAAAACACGGCGAAGAACTCAAGAAAATACTCCGGGGAAATCATTCCCGGTATGCACAGTATACGATGATGGGAACTGGCGAACCTCTTTCTCTTACTCTGGCAATTGATGTCCAGTACCTTCTGGGAAGGAATAAGAAATACGGGAATGTGAACCTGGGTTACGTCGTGTATGGTATTAACTGGAAACCCCGTCGGATCTACCGGGTCTACAAGAACCGGTTTGCGATCGAGTCTTCGTACCGTATCCGGAATATCGTGAAAGCAAGGACATCCACAAGAAACGTTGTGATCCGGTACCTGCTGACGATAATCTCTTTCCTTCTCAAAAATATCTGGGTCTCTCTTCAATGGATGTTCTTCTCTAAGGTTCAACGAGGACCAAGAACCGTTGCTGAAGATTTGTTCCGTTTCGATTTCTTCCGGCTATTGGTCTGGGAAGGGATTCGGAAAAAACTCAAATTTGTCTCATTTGTTTCTGTTCTTCGACCGTTTGGTTGATCAGAGGTTGAGAGTATTGATGACTTGCCAAAATTCACGGAGGTAAATTTAGAGAAGTACTGGGATCTAAAAGAAATTTTAACCCTCACGGGCCATTATATAAAAAGCGATGATTTACTGGCTCTACGAGCGCCTGGTCATGCGGCAGATCGGCGAACTGCCTGAGCACGTGTGCTTTATGATCAGCGGGCAGGACATGGCAGATGCACCGGAAAATCTCTTTCTTATCGTCAGGTGGTGTGCCGAAATCTCTGAGCGGGTCAGGAAGACCCGGCCGGTAAATTCTCCCGGGATCCAGGGCGTGACCTTCCATATAGGGACAACCCGGCCGGATGAGATCCCCCGGTATCGTAATGAGATCGAAAAAATCGGCTCCATCGCGCATCTTATTCTTCATATCGGTGACAAAAAGGAGATCTCCGGTGAGGGAATGGATGTTGTCGTTGCTGTCGGGAAGAGCGGAAGGGAGGAGATCACCGCATGCATCCGGAAGATGGCGGAAAACGGTGTCTGTCCTTCGGAGATCAATGAAAAACTGCTTGAATCATACCTGACGTTCAAGTACGCGCCCGATGTCGTGATCAAGAGCGGGGGAGATCACCTCACCGATTTCCTCATCTGGCAGTCGGTGTATTCCGAGCTTTTTTTCTCGGATGTCAACTGGAAATACCTGCGTAAGGTTGATTTTCTCCGCATCCTCCGGGATTACCAGTCACGAATCCGGCGGTTTGGAAAGTGAACGGGTTTTTCATCCGGCCAGTAATTTCAGGCTCACGTTTATCCAGGAAGGTACCCCGTCAGAGTTTTTCTCGGTGAATGCATACTGGTTTTTCAAGGCGATTCCAAACGATCGTTTTGGAGGTACCGGGACAAATTTCTTATCATGGCACCACCGTTCGAAAGCGGAGTACATCGCATCTTTCGTGACGAGGGCACCGGGTGCTGCATCCCGGGTTATCATGGATGAAACAAAGATCTTTATGGGATCTTCTTTCTTTCTTCGGGATGGTGTGGCTCCGCCAGATGGTGTTTTTGCGGTTTTTGGAATCGCGGGCTCTGCCGGATCTGAGGGGCCCGCCTCGTTTTCGATCCGTGGCGACGTGACTGTGCGAGGAGCTTTCGGGGGGGGTTGCCGGGAGATCTCCCCGGATTTCAGGGCTTTTGCAATCCGCGGATCTTCGGCGTTCAGGACCGGGGTTCCCGAAAAAGAGGCAGGTTTTGATGATCTATCAGAAGTCTTTCCGGTAATCGGAGGCACGGAATTCGGTGCAATGATAACAGGATTGGGAAGCGCCGTCTCCGGGATCTTCTGTTGCCGGTAATCGATGCCGTACCGGTCGGCAAGGGCAAGGTTGCATTCCTCGTTCAGATCTCTCCCCTGCCGTTTGATTTCATCGAGAATATCGGCCCGGAGAAGAACCGCGGCCTGCCGCCACCCGTTCTCGTTTCCTTTTTTTACCATCCGGTATCAGTTGATGTTCTTCTCGTGCAGGGAAATATAGTACACGATCTGTTCTTTTAAAAAAGGGGCAATCAGACGCATATCGATCAAATGCTTTTTGACGTCATCCGCTGGTCATAGGTACGGATAGCCCGAAGGAGGTCGATTTTCCGGAACAGCGGCCAGTACGGGGCACAGAAGTAGACCGCGGATTCGTGACCGTTTGCGAGCCATGGCAGAAAATTGGAGGTTCTCCACTCGTTTCCGGTCCTGATGATAAGATCAACCGGTGGGATGCCTTTCCCCCCATGAAGGTGCTCTTCGACCATCCCGATATCAATATCTCCCGGTTTTACTTCTCCCCGGGACACCGCTTCAAGAATCTCCCGGGCCGCAAGGACAATCTCGTTCCTTCCCCCGTATGCGAGGGCAATATTGAGATGGAAGCCCGTGTTGTTTTTTGTTGCTTCCTCTGCTTTATCCACCGCCGCCCTGAGATCGTCCGGGAGAAGGGCCCGGTCACCGACCATCTGCACCCGTATTTTGTACCGTTTGACCCGTTCGTCTTCCAGAATGGCAAGGAACTTCTCCTTAAAAAGGGCAAAGAGATGGTCGACTTCATCTTTTTTCCGGGAGAAGTTTTCCGTTGAGAACGTGTACAGGGTAATATGGCCGATCCCGAGATCATGAGCCCAGTCGAGCATCTCCTCGGTCCGGTCCGCACCGGCCCGGTGGCCCTGCGCAGTATCGACCCCGAGCATCCGGGCATAGCGCCGGTTCCCATCCTGGATGATCGCGATGTGGTTTGGGACATGCCGGACCTGCATCCGGAGATAGCGCTCGTACAGCGGCTCGACAATATTGCGAAGACTCAAACCGGCGTCACCTCAACGATCATACCCTTATTGGGGTACCGTTCGACAACCGTTTTTGTCCCGGGGAGTTCATCGGCATATTTGGTCAGGAGCCACCATGCCAATTCGATCCGGTCACCGCAGTTCTCAAAACTTCCGGGCTCCAGTTTCTGTTCGCAGAACTGAACGGCCGCATCCATCTGCCCTTCCGGAGGTTCAAGCACCCCGTAAACAATCGTCCCGTCTGGAGTAATCTCATCGAAGGGACGGGCCGTGTTCTCCGCGATTCGCTTCAGCCGCTCCCGCAGCTGCACCGAGTCCTTGAACCCTGAGGAGCACCAGTGAACCTTCTCGTCCCGGCAGAGTTCGTCCGCCCAGGCGCGGGCGCCATCGATTGCATTGTGCAGCTCGTCAGCCAGCTCGTAGCCCCGCTCCCGCATGGCATACGCGTTCGTCTCACCCCATTCAAGCTCGTTGATGTTGAGGAAATCAAGATACGGCAGTGCCGGAATTAGATTTTCCATGCCGGGAAGTGCCGGGACCTCGATCCCGATCGCAAATCCCATCTCTTTTGCCCGTTTCGCGGACTGGATAAATTCAGAATCGAGAATCAAAGGCCAGCACTCGTGAGGAGGGTGAAGCCGGATCTCATCAACACGACCTTTCAGTGCAGCAAGTTCGGTCTCTGACGGTGCCTTTGCAGTATAGAGGTGGATATGATGTTCCGGGCCGAAATGATCTTTGAGTAGCCGGCAGTACCTGGCTACGGCATCGAGGCAGAGAAGTGGCTCTCCCCCGGTGATTCCTGTGCCAAGCGCGCTCATATTTTCTGCCTCTTCGATGATCTGCTTATCGATATCCACGGGGCGATCATTTGCCCACACCGTATCGGTGCCTTTCCGTTCCGAAGATAAGGGGCAGTACCAGCACCTACGGTGGCAGCGTCCCGTAACAAAGAGTACCATTTTTGCGCCCTGGTGGCAGAGAACACAGCCTTCTGAAAGAGTCAAACCGGACACCCGACCCCGAGTTAATTCTATTTCTCAATCATTTGGTGAACCGAGAAGAAAACACTTCTCCAATAGCCTGACTTCTAAAAGTATTCCGTTTTTTCTTCATAAAACTCAGATATCGCTTCATTTGATGGACTTTTTCGCCAAAGTGTCCGGTGAAAATTCTTTATCTGTTGGCTGACGTGACAATATCCCTTATAACGGCCACCTTATATAGAACGAGGAATAAACGACTTCTTTGACAATATGGCAGAAGGCAGGCAGTCCCGGAACAGTAATACAGGGGGATTATCGGAAGTCATAGGATTCATCCTGCTGCTCGCGCTCGTTGTTTCTGCAATGTCAATCTGGATGATTTACGTAATCCCGGTCAATGGACGGGAAGGTGAGATCACCCAGATGAATAACGTAAGGGACCAGTTTACTGACTATAAATTCACGCTGGATTCCCTTCGCACGTCTCAGACAATCGATAACCTGAGTCCTATCACGAGCTCAACATCTTTTAATCTCGGCACCGGTGGCGGGAATACGCAGGGGGGCGGAATTTTCCTCTCCCTGCTAAGACCAATCGATTCGTCGGCGACTCTTTCCGTAACAGACTCCGGCGATACCTTTGCTGTTGACAGCAGCTCCTACCACGGATCCGCAGGGGACCTGGGGGAATTTCCGTTTAATATTACGTCGCTGGAATACCGTTCGAATAATAACTACTATATCCAGCAGCAGTACTCCTACCAGCTCGGGGGTGTCTTTCTCTCCCAGCCGGATGGTAAAACCAATCGTATCTCCCCCTTAATCTCTGTTGCACGGGCAGCAAACAATTCGGTGGTCGTCAATGTTGTCCCGGTAAGGATGGCTGGCGGGGGTAGTGTCAATGGAAACGGGCCGGTACGCGTTGACTCCCGGTGGAGGACGTTACCAAAATACAATATCTCCCAGGACCCGTATCTTACAAACACATGGGTAAACATAACGGTTACGTCCGCTGATGATGCGACTGCCGGGATCTGGAAGAGTGTCTTTTCCGATCTTGTTTCCCGCGAACAACTCGACCCTGCTGCGTTCACGATTACCAGTACGAAAAATCCTGCTACCGGCCGGACCTCGGTAGTGTTGCATATAACCGGATCGAATCCCGATCCTAACTGGAAGGCAGTATCCCTGTACGTCCAGCGTGCCGAGTTTGCTGTTGCTTTCAATTCCAATGTTGTTTCCGTGCCCCCGCCGGTGCCGACACCGACCGGAACTACAACAACGTCTCCCACTGCATCCCCGACTGTTACTACAACCACAACAGTCACATCCGCGACCCCAACAACCTCAGCAACAACCGCTACGCCAACCCCGACCGTCACACCAACGACCGTGCCGGTATCCGGAAATGTGATGCTGAACTCAGCGAAAGCCGCGTATGTTGAATCCGGCGGATACCTGCAGTTCCATGTAACGGGTCTCTATTCTTCCATAACGCTGAATGGGGTGACATACTCTGTGAGCCAGGGTGATACAATCAAGCTGGTCCTCGGGAGCAACCAGTATGGGACAATCTACACGTCGTCCACTTCGATCAACACGTTCGCTTTTGGGGATGTCTCATTATACCAGAACGGGGTTCTCAAAAACCGGGGATCGCTTGGTACCATTTATATCAGCGGGTACGACCAGATGCAGTCTACCCTGAACCTCAATATGCCATCAGCATCTGCATGGACACAGTTTACCGCGAACGGGGCAAACGTCATCAATGGCCAGAGCACTGCCCGGGTATACCTGACCGGACTCACCGGGTCCATGAACCTGCAGGCATCCACAAGCACTGTCTATTATACCGGTGGTGCAGCGGGGTACTTAATCCAATAATTTTCCCGGGTCCCGAGAAAATCCTGGTTTTTGCTCTTTTTAAGATGGTCATGTCCGATGACAATACCTTTATACGAATAATTGTCAACCTCCCATTGAAATGACGACGGGAGCCTGCTACGGAAATCCTGAGGCCGGGCTTTCTGAAGTGATTGGGTTTGTTCTCGCTCTCGCCCTTATTGTCGCAATTATGTCAACCTGGATAATCTATGTCGTACCGGTTGATGGAAGAAACAATGAAATCGCACAGATGAACAGTATACGGGACCAGTTTACAGAATATAAAATCGGCCTCGATGAGATTCGTTCTGCCCAGACGATCAATAACCTGAGCCCGGTTATGACGTCCACATCGATAATTCTCGGTACTGCCGGAGGTGATGTCGAGGGCAGTGGGCTCTTCCTCTCCCTGCTCAGGCCGGTGGCATCTCCCGCCACGCTCTCGGTCCGGGATACGGGCGATAGCTTCGATATCGACAGCAGCAGTTATCATGGCTCCCCGGCAGATATGGGTGAATTCCCGATGAATATAACTTCCCTTGACTATTCGTCAGCGAACAATTACTTTATACAACAGCGGTACTCATACGCGCTCGGGGGTATTTTCCTCTCACAGCCCGATGGTGTAACAAATCGTGTTCCTCCGCTTATTTCTCTCCAGCGTTCTGCAAACAACTCGGTCATTGTCACGGTTGTTCCGGTGAAGATCTCAGGTGGCGGAACAATCGGGGGAATCGGTCCCGTGCGGATCGACACCCGCTTCCGTACGCTTGCCCCTTACAATATCTCAATGGGTTCTTACCAACCGAACACCTGAGTCAGTCTCTCGGTAACTACGTCAGACCCTGCAACAGCAGCGATGTGGAGTTCTCTCTTTACGGACATAGCTGTGCAGGAACAGCTTGATACCTCGGATTTCACCGTATCGACTATAACACAGAATAGCAGGACAACGGTATTTTTTAACATAACCGGCTCGAACCCGAGTCCATCATGGAATGACGTGACCCTCCGCGTCCAGCGTGCAGACTATTATGTATCATTCAATAATATTGCATCAGGACTTGCCTGAAATGAGTGACTTGACAAAGGTTTTATCAAAATCGGAAGTGAGGAAGATCGATCCCTGTTCCGGTGTGTCAGAGGCCATAGGAACCGTTCTTCTCATTGCTCTTGTTGTGGCTGCCATCTCCCTTGTCGCGGTTATTCTCTTCTCACAGCAGGCTCCGCAGGAAATCCCGAACCTCAACTTCATGGTAGGGTCGAATGCCAACCAGACAACATTATATCTTTACCATAATGGGGGAGACAGCCTGAGTCTCGGACAATTCCGTGTCCTTGTCGACAGTGTCCCAAAACCCGCCTCGGTCTCTGATGGAAGTAACCAATGGTCGCTTGGGAAAAACCTGGTTGTTCCTAATGTCACTCCGGGAATCCACACTGTCCAGGTTGTTTACCTCCCTCAGGGGACCAGCAGTCCGACCACCGGGGGTGGGGTCCTGATTGGCCAGGCATCCTCAAACGTTGTCACAACGGGAACGATAGCCCCCAACCAGCAGCCTTATCTGGACTGTTCTCCGGTACAGAACGAAGCATGCGCCAGCCAGATCCCGGATGCGATTATTAAAACCCAGTATAAGGAACGAACTGAGTCGGAACGAATATCGTTTATGAAGCAACAGACGGGGGGAGGACTGCTTGGGAAAAACCAACTTTCCTATACACCTTCGCTGCGGGTTGTTGTCAGTGACGATACCGAGTCCAAGATTGTCATTTCCAAAACCGGAAACAACTGCGGCCAGGCAGATACGGAAATTCCACTTCATTCCGGTGATATCGTGACGATCACGTTCCAGAAAGACACCCCCGCGTTTTTTATTCTCTATGGAATGGCACCGCAGATCTGGGAGATGGCGGGTTCTGCGTGGGTAAATATCATCTATAAAAACGGAAACACACCGTATTCATCTCCCTCGGGCAATGGCGATCTTATCTGTCACACGTGGGTCAAATCCTATTCAGATCTCCAGTCAACCCTTGTCGTCCAGGGATCGGATACCCAGCAGACAGAAACAAGCCTTGTTGTCAATAAAACTCTGGTGATAAATGGCCTTGACTCAAAAACCGTACGGCTGGCTAATTTTACTCCCACCACAACCGATGTTTATCTTGTTGAATCTGTTTCAAGCGGTCAGTCTTCCGTCTATTTTATAGGATGGGCTGGTGGAGGGATCTATTTCAACGGAGTTCTCCAGTCAGGCCTTGGCCTGTAACAAAATTTTCCTTGTTAAGGCCTGCTATCCCCTTTTCCCCTTTCTGGTTCCCGTCATTTTCCGTGAATTGGTTGATTTCCTTTGGCTCTCGTTGGGGTTTGGTTCAAAATACTCCATTTTGATGGTCACTCGAAAGAAACAATCCGCCTGCCCAAAAAACCGGTAACCAAACATAAATAATAACCGATAATCCAACAATCTTTATTTCTGTAGAGATTTCAGGATTGAAATTTTTTGGATATCCCCTGATTTAACCAACCGGATTTACATGAACAAAACGGCACATTCTGAACGGGCAATCACCGAGATTATGGGGGCGCTGATTCTCATTGCCATCTTTGCTACTGCACTCGGGATTATCGGGATTCAGTACTTCACTAATTTTTAGCCGAGGCTAATCAAAACCGGCAGATCTAAATAGGCAGCGGGCGCCGCATATGGCAAATAGACGACAATTCACCCGCCGAATAAAGAATGAGATCCGAGCAGAAGATTGTTCCGAAATAGCAGTGGATGCAATCAACCGGAATCTCACCATTTCCATCAACGGAACACTGAGACAAAAGACCCTTATCCAGTCACTTGTTGGGATGTCAGCAACCAAACTATCCGTGCATTCCATCAATAAGGCCGGAGAAAAAGTCCCGTGTGAAACGTCAGTCAGATACCATTTATCGAAGGTGGATTTAGAATCGCTTTTCGAAATACAATCAAAGATCCTCACCTATTCAAACGATCAGATCCTTGTTCCCGGAAAATCGTATCATTTTGCCATAGATTTCACCGACGATCCTTATTATGGCGAAATTATCGAAGCGAACAAAGATTACGTCCTCAAGAGTAAAATGAAGAAATCAACAACCACATTTTACTCGTATGTTTCGCTCTCCATCACAACAAAAGGTCAACGGCAGACCCTTGCAGTTTTCCCGGTGAAGAAGGGTGTGTCAAAGGTCGAGTACATCCGGAAATTTTTGGCCATAATCCACAACGCAAAAGTGAACACCCAAGTACTCTGTCTTGATCGGGGATTTTACTCAAAAGATGTGTTCTCATTTCTCCAGAAGGAAAAGATCCCGCACATTGTTCCGGTGAGAAAACACGGCGAAGAACTCAAGAAAATACTCCGGGGAAATCATTCCCGGTATGCACAGTATACGATGATGGGAACTGGCGAACCTCTTTCTCTTACTCTGGCAATTGATGTCCAGTACCTTCTGGGAAGGAATAAGAAATACGGGAATGTGAACCTGGGTTACGTCGTGTATGGTATTAACTGGAAACCCCGTCGGATCTACCGGGTCTACAAGAACCGGTTTGCGATCGAGTCTTCGTACCGTATCCGGAATATCGTGAAAGCAAGGACATCCACAAGAAACGTTGTGATCCGGTACCTGCTGACGATAATCTCTTTCCTTCTCAAAAATATCTGGGTCTCTCTTCAATGGATGTTCTTCTCTAAGGTTCAACGAGGACCAAGAACCGTTGCTGAAGATTTGTTCCGTTTCGATTTCTTCCGGCTATTGGTCTGGGAAGGGATTCGGAAAAAACTCAAATTTGTCTCATTTGTTTCTGTTCTTCGACCGTTTGGTTGATCAGAGGTTGAGAGTATTGATGACTTGCCAAAATTCACGGAGGTAAATTTAGAGAAGTACTGAATCTTCTGATCACGATCGGGACGAAGAAAAATGTTGCCAAGATCCTCGTGTATCTTAACGGCATAAATGAGGCAACATCCCGGAAAATCGAACAGGGAACCGACATGAGCCAGCCGGAAGTAAGTGTTGCAACAAAATACCTGCAGGATGAGGGGTGGATCACGTCCCGCGAAACCAGCTCGCCAAACAAGGGGCGACCGATGAAAATCTACCGGCTCGCAAACCCGATTACGAAGATCACGGGCAAGATTGAGAAACAGAAGAAAATTGAAGCGAAGAACCAGCTCGCTCTGGTTAAGAAGCTGCGGACCAGCCTCCAATAACACGATCCGTCCCTGAAATCTGATTTTTCTTTTTCCGGGTATACTTTTCATCGCAGCCCAGGACCCAGGGATTGGATAGGAGCATAAGCCCTGTTTGCTACGACATTATGAGTCCGACAAAAAACCTGCAGTTCGTTTGAAATCCCCGATTTTTTTTATTCCCCCGGCCAGTATTCCCGGAGAATTTCTCTCATTTATTTTCCCCAGCCTCGAGCCCGTCGACAATCGTGTTCCTGCTCACCAGCAGGTTATACGCATTATGAGTCTTGTTGAACCGGACAAGGACGCCTTTAAGTTCCAGTATCGATCCATACGGTGCTTTTATGATCATCTCGTTTTTCTCCGTATGATGATATTCCGGCATAACTGCGTACACCGGTGCCTTTGCCGTCCCGTCGCACACCTTAATCACGTGGGACTTGGCATTCCCGAGTTCGCCCGACATCTTTGCTGCTGCCACATTGATCCTCTTCCCGACATGCTGGCTGATCTTGGAGAGCCGTAAATACTTCGCATCGGCGGGCAGCCGGCAATCCTGTTTCGTCCGGCCATCCTTTCGGAGGATCACATAGGAGTATTTGATGTCGGTATTGACATACCGGAACCCTTCCTTGTCCTGTCGCAGGACGTCCATGATGTGCGTTGGCAGTATTGGCCGGGCACTCGCAAAACTCCAGCAACGCGGGGCTTCACATCTCGTTCCCCACAGGAACGAACAGGGGCCGTAAATTGTGAATCCGCTTCGAACGAGGGCAATGGTGAGTGACCGCATTCGCGTCGCATTTTCCTCGTCGGCAGGCTCCGTGATGAGGATTGTGCCATCCGGAGAGAGCCTTTCTGCGAGTTTTGCGACGATCTCCGCCCCGGTATTCGGTGAATCGCCCGGAAGTTCGTTGAGGACGTTTGAGAAGATCATGAGATCGATCTTTCCGGGAACTTTTCCGAGATCCGGGCTCATGATATCCATCAGGATGGGTGCCTTGACGCTCACGTTCGCGCCTTTTGTCGTGCACCGTTCCCGGAGGAACATGAACGCCTCGATATGCTCTTCGGATCGTTCGAGCGAGTGGACGGTTGCCTTCCGGTCCTCAAGCCGGGAATAGAAATCGGCGATCGCGAGGGGGACAACGCCCGGGCCGGTTCCGACATCGAGGATGTTCATTGAAGGTTTCAGGAGCCCGTCACGGGCAATCATCGCGAGCAGGTGCTCCGCCTGCATAAAATAGACCGGGAAATGATACGCGAGATAACCAAGGACACTGTACCCTTTTGCGTACTTAAGCCGCCGCTGGAATGCCGGACGCCAGTAATCGTCTTTCTGCGCGACGATTGCCTTTTTGAGTCGTCCCAGGGTCTCCGTGTCGTTCCAGTTCTTCGACGCTTTTCTGGTGATGTAGTCCTCGATGCTTCGTTCGATTGCCGCCGGGATCCTGCGGGCGTCAAAAAATGCAGTCTGCCGTGTGTCTTCGTGTCTTGCCGTCACGATGTCCGGTGTCTGCCCGGTGTGGGTGAAAAAAATATCATCCTCCGAGATGGAGGCCTTAAGCTCAAGGGATGCGAGGTGCGGCGTGAGGTCAACAAGAACCTCCTCCATGGAGAGATCGAGATATGAATCATCGATTTGGGGGAGTAGTTCGGAGAGCCGGAAGACCGCCTTCTTTGCGGAAATTTTTTTTAATGCGGTAAAAAGCCTGCTTTCCATGTCTGCCGGATACTTACGAGGCGTGCGATAATACATGTTTGTATGGTCCGGTAAAAATCCGGGTTTCCCTGAGCCGATCTATGGGTTCACGTTTCCCGGTATCGCAACCCCCGTCGCTCCCATTGGGATGGTACATAAAGATCAGATCCGTGGTTTTATGCTCCCCGGCTCCTATTCAGTGACAATGAGCGTCGGGTCATCGGGAGCCGGATACCGGCGGTATCTGGAGATATTTTTCCGGGAACATGATATCGACGACTTTGTCATTGCCCCGGTTACCGCAGTAGCCGCCCCGCCCGGCCGTCACCCGAATGACGTTCTTCCCTCGTGTCGTTCGATGATTATCTTCGGCAGGGTGATGGGAGACGATCTTTTTTACGGGCCTAACCCCGATACGGCCCCCCGTATCCGCGAGTTAAAAGGAGATCTTGCCCGTGTCTCCGATCATCTCGTCCGGCGTTTGCAGGGTGGAGGTTCGGATGCTGCCGCAGTAAATTCAGTCATCGTCCGGGACGGGAAGGTGATGGGAAGCCTCTCTCTCAAGCACTGTGCGCAGGATGCCGGTCTCGGGTGGATCGGGGACAACACCCTCCTGATCTCCCCACGGTTCGGGAACCGTCTCGCTCTCGGGGCAGTCCTGACCGACAAGGAGATCGAGCCGGGCCCCGCTTATAATCAACCGGGAGCTGGCTGCCGCTCATGCCGGGCCTGTATTGAGGCATGCCCTACCGGCGCACTCGGCACCGGTACGATTGACATGTTCCGCTGCCTCAACCTGACCGGCCCTGCGCTCTCCTCACTTATTCCTTTCTTCCGCTGGTTCATCCGGATAAAGACATTCGAGCCAGTCTCCAGCGCACTGGCAAACAGGATCGCGACCCGGTCGATTCCCCGGTGCAGTGCCTGCCTTGTAGCCTGCCCGCACTTCCATAAAGGATCACGGTGAACACTCTTTTTATGCTGGATCACTGCCCCGGTTCGATGAACCTGAAGACCCCTACCCTCGCGATAAAGAAATGTCCGCAGTGTGGTGAAGAAGTGGAGGTCTTCTCAAACGATATCTCCGTGAAATGCAGCCGGTGCGGGTTCGAGGTTTTTAATGATGTCGTCACCTGCGTGCAGTGGTGCAAGTACGCAAAGGAATGCGTCGGGGAAGAGACGTACAACAAGCTGATGGCGATGCAGAAGACCGAGGGAGAAAAGACACCGGAAAAGAAGCATTAACGGGTCCGTTGACCGTTTCAGAGTGCAAGCATCCGGTCAATCGCTGTCCGGGCACGGGCAGCGACATCTTCCGGAACCGTGATGCGGGGAGATATGGTCAGGAGTGCGTCACGGACCTTCACCAGATCGGTCTTTTTCATATTCCTGCAGACCGCTGATGAGGAGAGCGGGTAACACCGTTTCTCCGGGAACTCTTTTGCCAGACGGTGCAGGATCCCGACTTCAGTCCCGATAATGAACTCTGTTTTTTGGGATTCCTCGACCCTTTTGATGATACCCGAGGTGCTTGCGACATGGTCCGCGAGATCGATCACGTCCGGCCGGCATTCGGGGTGGACAAGGAGTTCGGCTCCGGGATGGGCCAGCCGGGCTTCCCGGATGTGCCCGGGGGTTATCTGGTCGTGAACAATACAGAACCCGTCCCAGGGGAGGATCTTCTTCTTCGTGAACCGTTGACAGTACCCGGCAAGGTTGCGGTCGGGGACAAAGATGAGCGAATCTTCGCTGACAGTGTTCACGACTTTTACTGCATTTGATGACGTGCAGCAGATATCGCTCTCGGCTTTCACTTCGGCCGTGGTATTTACATAACAGACAACCGCGGCCCCGGGGTTCCGTGACTTGACGAGCCGGAGTTCTTCCGCAGTTATCATATCGGCCATCGGGCAGCAGGCATCGATTGCCGGGAGGAGGACGGTCTTATCCGGGGAGAGGATCGCAGCGGTCTCGGCCATGAAGTCGACCCCGCAGAAGACGATAGTCTCGCCCTCCATCGTGGCTGCGGCTCTAGAGAGTTCGAGCGAGTCCCCGGTCAGGTCGGCGATGTCCTGCACCTCGGGAAGCTGGTAATTGTGCACAAGGATGATCGCGCGCCGTTTTTCTTTCAGCCGGATAATCTCCTCCCTGAGAGCTGCCGTATCCTGCATTTTTGCACATTCCTCATATCCTGTTCGCCATTCCGTTTTATCAATCCGTCGCTGGGGTTTTTTAAAGTCCTATGGCCCGCACCTCGCAAATCAGCGATAAGTGCCTGGTGAGATGATAACCGGGTTTACTCCAAACAGGATATTTAAGACTGCACACACTGACTATCCTTCAGGTTTTTATGCGTATCATTCTCCCGGATAAACACCGTGTGGCTGTCGAGGGGCCAGATCAGACTGTCGGAGAGGTCCTCCTCTGTCTTGGGATCCGGCCAAACGAGGTTCTTGTCACCCGTGACGGGAAGCTGCTCCCGGAGGACGCAGTTATCGGAGGAGATGTGGAACTGAAGATCATCCGGATCTCGCACGGGGGATAACATATGGCTTGCAGCAGGGATGACTGGCCCGGATGTTCCCTCTGCGGGGAACCCGCGGTAATCTGCCTCCGGGAACCGGACCGGCACCTGTGTAGCAGGCACTTCCTGGAAGACATCGGGGCCCGTGTTCTCTCCTCCATCCGGGAGTACGGGATGATCCGCACCGGTGATCGCATTGCAGTCGGCCTGAGCGGGGGCAAGGACAGCACCGCGCTCCTCCTTCTCCTGCATTCGCTCCTTCCCGAATGGGCCAATACCAGCATCGTTGCGATTACCGTTGACGAAGGGATTGCAGGTTACCGGGAGGATACGATAGGGGCCGCGGAGACGCTCACCCGGGAACTCGGGATTGAGCACCACACGATCTCGTTCACCGATGTTTTCGGCGGGACGCTGGACACGTTTCTCGAAGCTCGCGAGCAGCAGGCCTGCACGGTCTGCGGTATCCTCCGGAAGAAAGCGCTTGCCACTGCGGCCGGGCGGGCGGGTGCGACCAGACTTGCGACCGGCCACAATCTCGATGATGAAGCCCAGTCGGTTCTGATGAACACGCTGCGGGGCGATCTCCCCCGGCTGATACGGGAGAGCGGGGAGGAGACCGGGAATTTCATCCCGCGGATAAAACCTCTCCGGGATATCTCCGAAAAGGAGATCGCAGCCTATCTCATGGTTAAGGGGTACTGGAACGATCTCCCGGAATGCCCGTATACCCGGTTCGCACTCCGGGCAGAGGTTCGGGCGATGCTGTCAGACCTCGAATACCAGTATCCCGGCACCATGAAGAACCTGGTCACCAGCCAAAAAAAGATCCGGGAGCATGTGGGGAGAACAGAACTCGGCGGGCCGATCCGGCACTGTATACAATGCGGTGACCCCTGCTCCGGAGAGCTCTGCCAGGTCTGCCAGCTCCTGCCCACCCTCAAACGCTGACGTTACCGGGACTTCAGATTATTCAGACCTTTTCTGTTCCTTCTATCCGGTACACGTGGGAGTACACGTTCATCCGTCCGGCCCTGACGAATCCGACCACGGTGAGCCCGGCTTTCTCGGCGATTTCGACGGCAAGGGTGGTGGTCGCGCCCCGGGAGACGATGACCGGGATGTTTGCGATCAGGCATTTCCGGACCATCTCGGATGATATCCTCCCGGAGACGATGATAAACGTCTTCGAGAAGTCGACACCGCTCCTGAGGCCGCTCCCTATAATCCGGTCGAGTGCATTGTGCCTCCCGATATCCTCGGAAACCGCGATGATCTTCTCTTTGTCCGCGAGCGCGACAATATGGATCCCGCCGGTGGTCCGGTGGAGTTCCGAGTTCAGGACGGATTTAGTGAGACTCCCGATTGCCCCGGTACTGATCGAAAAGTCGGACTTGATCTTCGGGAGTTTCTCGGCATCGATAAAGGAGGCGCTCCCTCCGCAGCCGGAGAGGATGGTCTTTTTTGGGCCGAGAACCTTGAAGAGGTTCTTCGTGATGACACTGAGGCGGTTCTTCTCGATTCGTATTGATTCGATCTCGTCAACACCCTTTACGATCTGCTCGGTGAAGAGATACCCGGTGACGAAGTCTTCGAGTGCCACCGGGCTGAGCATCGCGGTCATCGCGTGCCTCCCGTTGACAAAGAGGGCAAACGGCACCTCCTCGATGACCTCGTGGGTTGCAGTCTCGAATTTTTCACCGTCTATCCTGATGCAGGGCAAAAGTTTATACATATCCACCATAGTTCGATACTTCAACTATCACCGGTCGGTTTTTCGGTCGAGCACCTCGTCCATGCTCCCGCTCCGGTACCCTTCGAGATCGAGCACAACGTACCGGAAACCAAGCGGTTTTAATCTCGTTACTACTTCCCCGCGCATCTTCATTATTTTTGGGATCTCGTCACCGGTGATCTCGACCCGTGCAATATCGCCGTGCATCCGGACCCGGAACTGGGAGAATCCCTGCCCTGCAAGGTACTCCTCGGCCTTCTCGATCATCCCGAGTTTTTCGGAAGTTATCACTTCCCCGTATGGCACCCGCGAGGAGAGGCAGGCCGCCGAAGGCTTGTCCCAGAATGAATATCCCCGTTCTTTTGCGATCGCCCGGATATCCTCCTTTGTGATCCCTGCCTCAATGAACGGGTGAGCGATGCCTTCTTCCGTGCTTGCGGTGCTCCCCGGCCGGTGCTCCCCCATATCCGAGGTGTTGTTACCGTCTGCGATACAGGCAAAGCCGAATTCGTCCTTTTTATTTTTGAGGACGAGCGCGGAATTCTTTTTGCAGAAGTAGCAGCGATCGGCCGGGTTCCTGAGAAACCGGTCGTCATTCATGACAGAGAACGGAAGGATCTCCAGATCGAGATGGTATGTCTCCGCAAGTTCCCGGGCTTCGCGGACAGCAGATCTCGGAACCACCGGGCTGTCGAGCATGACACACCGGCTCCTTTTGCCCAGGCTCTCCTTTGCAAGGAGGGCGAGGAGTGCGCTGTCGACACCCCCCGAGAACGCGATTATCATTGATCCCCGGGCGGCGATCTTCTCTTTAACAACCTGAATTTTCTTCTCGGTATTCATGGAAATCTTCTCGGTATTCTTGGAAACAGATCAAAATTTCACGTGGCGGATCCCTTACGATCCGCATCGCCCGGTATCAGGGCCACCACACTGGTTCTCGTCGCCTTCACGGAGCTGGCGGCAGATATCGCAGGTGCGTTTCACGAGGTTGACATCCCGCCCTTCCCGGAGATCGCAGGCGAGTTTCTCGATGGATGCTTTCACATCGTTCTCAAACTCGATCCGGTATCCTCTCTTCCCGGAGAGGTATTGCGAGACGGCAGAGGGAGCGATCTCGAGCATCCGCGATGCATCTACCTGCGAAACACCGGCCTTTACCAGTTCCACTGCAATTGCCGCACGGATCGCGGGCAGGACATCCCAAACTATCTTCTGGCAGGGTGCTTCCATCGTATCACAACCTTTAAGTTATCCCAGTTGCACCATAATATATTGCATTCACAATTGTGAATTGGATTGGATATGAGAAAAATCTTTCCCGGACCGGGGAATTCAGCAGGTGTGAATATTCTCCTTTCACCCTCGTGACCATTTTATCGAGTCCGGGGCCGTCAAAGGGGAAAGAATAACTCACAGTTCCGTTTACATATTCAGGTAGAAGGTGGAGAATGACAGAGAAGAAGATCATCTACATGGATCACGCAGCAACCACGTACACCCGTCCCGACGTGGTCTCCGTGATGCTCCCGTATTTCACCGAGCATTTTGGCAACCCTTCATCGATCTACAGCATCGCCCGGGAGACCAGGGATGCGGTCGAGCGTTCCCGGGCCAAGGTGGCAAAGGCACTTGGGGCCGGGCCGGATGAGATCTATTTCACCGCAGGGGGAACGGAGTCCGACAACTGGGCGATCAAAGGGATTGCCTTTGCAAACCGCAAGCGGGGGAACCACATCATCACCTCGAAGATCGAGCACCATGCGGTTCTCCACACCTGCCAGTTCCTCGAAAAGGAGGGGTTCGAGGTAACCTATCTCCCGGTCGACCGGTACGGGATGGTCAGCCCGGAGGATCTGGAAAAGGCGATCACCGATAAGACCATCCTTGTCACGATCATGTACGCGAACAACGAGATAGGAACTATCGAACCCATCGCCGAGCTCGGCGCCATCGCACGGAAGCATAATGTTTACTTCCATACCGATGCCGTCCAGGCCATCGGGAGCGTCCCTATCGATGTGAAAGCGCAGAACATCGATCTTCTCTCCCTGTCAGCCCACAAGTTCTACGGCCCGAAGGGGATCGGGGCCCTCTATATCAAAAAAGGCGTTCGTATCGAGAACCTGCTCCACGGTGGCGGGCAGGAAAAGAGGCGCCGGGCAGGAACCGAGAACATCCCCGGCATCGTTGGCCTTGGAAAAGCGATCGAACTCGCAACCGCTGACATCCCCGGGCATAGTGCCCGGATCTCCGCAATGCGCGACCGTCTCGTCAAAGAGATCCTCGAGGATATCCCAAACGCCCGGCTCAACGGTCACCCGGAGAAGCGACTACCGGGGAATATCAATATCAGCTTCGAGTTTATCGAAGGTGAGTCGATGCTCCTCTGGCTCGATGACGAGGGGATCTGCGCATCCACGGGAAGCGCCTGTACCTCGGGATCGCTCGAACCCTCCCACGTACTCCTCGCTACCGGCCTCCCGGTCGAGATTTCCCACGGCTCGCTCCGGCTTACCCTTGGAGATGCGAACAAGCCCGGCGACGTCGATGTTATCCGGGACGTGTTGCCGAAGGTTGTATCAAGGTTGAGGGAGATGTCTCCGCTGTATCAGAAAACCGAAAAGGACCGGAAATGCGATGTATAGCAACAAAGTAATGGACCATTTCAAGAACCCCCGGAATGTCGGGGAGATAGAGGAAGCCGATGGTATCGGCGAAGTAGGGAATCCTGTCTGCGGCGACATCATGAAGATCTACCTGAAGATCGAGAACAACATCGTTGTCGATGCAAAGTTCAAGACTTTTGGGTGCGGGGCAGCGATTGCATCGAGCAGCATGGCTACCGAGCTTGTCCGGGGGAAAACCCTTGAAGAGGCATGGGAGGTCTCGAACAATGCGGTCGCCGAAGCGCTGGAAGGCCTGCCCCCGATCAAGATGCACTGCTCGGTCCTTGCCGAAGAGGGCATCCACAAGGCGATCAACGACTACCGGAGAAAGCACAACCTTCCTCTCTGGGAGGAGAAGAACCCGCACATCCACGATCATGACAATGACGTGGAGTGCCAGCACTGACGGAATCCATGAAGATCATACCAGAAGACGGTGACCGATGATAACGGAACGGGAACGGGAGCGCTACAAGCGCCAGATGATGCTCTTTGGCGATGAAGGGCAGGAAAAACTGAAAAAGGCGCATATCTTTATCGCAGGCGCCGGTGGCCTTGGTTCCCCTGTCTCGATCTTTCTTGCGGTCGCCGGGGTGGGACACATAACCATCGTCGATATGGACGTAGTCGACCAGTCCAACCTTAACCGGCAGATCCTCCATTTTGAGCGGGATGTCGGGAGAAAGAAGACAGCCTCCGCGGAGGAGAAACTCCGGCAGATCAATCCGGATATTGTTGTCACCGCGATAGATGAGAAGATCGATGAGACGAACGCTGACCGGATGATCGGGAACGCTGATGGCATTGTCGATGCGATGGATAACTTCCCCACCCGGTACCTCCTGAACGATATTGCACTTAAGAAGAAGATCCCACTCTTCCATGGCGCTATCCGCGGGTTCTATGGCCAGGCAACGACCATCCTCCCCGGGAAGACCCCGTGTCTTGCCTGCATCTTCCCAAAAGCGCCGCCAAAAGAGGTATTCCCGGTGGTCGGGGTCACCCCCGGGTTCATCGGGATGATCCAGGCAAACGAGGTTTTGAAGTACCTTCTTGGCCGGGGGAGCCTCCTCACCGGCCGGCTCTTCATCTGGGACGGGATGGAATCCCGGGCGGAAGAGATCTGTGTCGAAGCGAATGCCTGCTGCTCTGCCTGTGGTACCGGAAACAAAGGTAAAGAGGGCATGCGGTTAAACTAAAAAAGCAGGCAGGACCGGCGGTCCGACCAGCAAGTTGGATGAACGTCCGACCACGACAGACAATTTCGAATACCCGATAAACGATATGAAACCAATGAGGAAACACTGATGAGCGTAAAGATCCGCTTTTTTGCACGGTTCCGGGAACTTCTCGGTACCGAAGTGACAGCAACCCCGGCACCCGGAACAACCCTTGCAGGTCTTGTCAAAGAGGTTGCGGGAAAGAACCAGGAAGGGTACGATGCTATCTTTGACGAGCAGGGGGCATTCCGCGAGTTTGTGATCCTGATGCGGAACACCAAACGCGTCGACACCGCCGATGCCGGAAAAATCCTCATCACCGATGGCGATGAAGTGGCAGTATTCCCCCCGGTTGCCGGGGGATGAGCGGGAGCGGGCCCGGGAGTGCTGACATGATCGCCATCCAGAAGGAAGATGTTGATATCGGGAAGCTGATCAACGATGCCAAACAGCGCGGCATGGGGGCAATCGTCCTCTTTGACGGTATTGTCCGGGATGATGATATCCGCGAAATGGAGCTCGAGTCCTACGAAGAAGTCGCGTTAAAGGAACTCGAGCAGATCGCGGCGGATGCGAAAGCAAAATTCGGCGTCCTATCCGTTGACATCATCCACCGGATCGGCAGGCTTTCGGTTGGCGAGAACATCCTCATCATCATCGTTGGCGCCGGTCACCGGAAGGAGGCGTATGAGGGATCGCGCTACATCATCGAGACGATCAAGGCCGGTGTCCCGATATGGAAGAAGGAGCTCCGGAGAGATGGCGACCGCTGGGTGCCGGGTGAACACCCGCACGGTTGCGGGTGCCCGAAATAATCCTGGCCGGGGAATCCCCCGGGACTACGGTTTTTAAAAATCAGGCGTACTTTGCGGGATCTGCGTCGAACTTCTTCTTGCAGCCGGGGGCACAGAAGTAATACTTCTTTCCCTTGTACTCGCTGGTGAATTTTGCCGTCTTCTCATCAACCGTCATCTTGCAGATTGGATCGATTGCCATTGTTACCTCCATGTATCGCTAAATCCCTGTTACTATTTAACCTGTCAGGTTGATCTGCCTGCCCTGGGGGCAGTTGCAGTCTCGCGGGAGGACACGGTCAGGTTCCCTCGACTGCGGGCCTGCTGCTCTTGCATGTCCTCCGAGAATCTAAATATCTGTCACGACAACAGGACTGCTGGAGAGATCACCCGTGACGGAAGCGGAGAAGAAGAAAGCCGAGCGGAAAATTTCCGGGATGGGCTGCGCCACCTGCGCTGTCAATATCGAGGAATCCTTATCGAAGGTCAAAGATGTAACCGGTGCGCAGGTGAATTTTGGCACCGATTCTGCCCGGGTGGAGTATGATCCCGGGAAGGTGAAGCTGGCAGACCTCGAACAAGCCGTTCGCGATGCGGGCTATGAAGTCGTCAACCACGAGGTGACGATCAAGGTCGGGGGCATGGTCTGTGCCACGTGTGTCCAGACCATCGAAACGTCCCTGAAGGACCTTCACGGTGTTGTGTCCGCCTCGGTCAATCTTGCGACAGAGAAGGCCTTTGTCATCTATAACCCGTCCCTCACAACAATTGACGACATGAAGAAAGCGATCGAGGATGCGGGCTACCAGTACCTCGGGATTGCCGGGGAGGTGAGCGAGGCGGCGGAGAAGAGGGCGCGGGACCGCGATCTCCACGATAAATTCCTCCGGTTCATGGTGGGTTTTGCCGTCAGCATCCCCTTAATGGCGACGATGTGGGTCCCTCTCCCCGTATCGATGCAGACCCTTTCGTACGTCATGCTCATTATCGCCACGCCGGTGTTTGTCTACGTGGCCTCACCGATATTCCGTGCAGCCCGGATGGCACTCCACAACCGGACGCTCAACATGGATGTAATGTACGCAATGGGCACCGGGACATCGTTTGTGGCAAGCGTCCTTGGCACATTCGGAATAATCCTCACGACCGAGTTCATGTTCTACGACACGGCGATCATGCTCGCAGCGTTCCTCATGCTCGGGAGATATCTCGAGGCCCGGGCCAAGGGAAGGACATCGGATGCGATAAAGAAGCTCGCCGGTTTAAGGCCGAAAACGGCAACGGTTGTCCGGGACGGCAACGAACTGGAGCTCCCGATCGAGGATGTCATCGTGGACGACGTAGTTATGGTAAAGCCGGGCGGGAAGATACCTGTTGACGGCGAGGTGGTCGCGGGTGCGAGCTATGTCGACGAGTCGATGATAACCGGGGAACCGGTGCCGGTCCGCAAGGGCCACGGGAGCACTGTGGTTGGGGGTACGATCAACCAGAATGGCGTTCTTTCCGTAAAAGCAAAGAAGGTCGGGAAGGAGACGGTGCTTGCCCAGATCATCCAGCTTGTCGAGGATGCGCAGGGGTCAAAACCGCAGGTCCAGCGGATTGCCGATCTTGCCGTCACGTACTTTATTTCCACGGTTCTTGGAATTGCAGCGCTTGCATTCCTTGCATGGTATTTTGTCCTCGGGGGGACGCTCCTCTTTGCGCTCACGGCGCTGATATCGGTGCTGGTCATTGCCTGCCCGTGTGCTCTTGGGCTTGCAGCACCGACTGCGGTCACGGTCGGGGTCGGGCGCGGGGCGGAGCTGGGTGTCCTGATCAAAAACGGGGAAGCGCTCGAGGTTTCGGAGAAGGTGACGGTCGTAGTCTTCGATAAGACCGGGACGCTCACCCGGGGAAAACCGGAAGTGACCGACATCATGGCACTGGGGATACCTGAGGAGGATTTACTCTCCCTCGCCTTCAGTGTCGAGAAGAACTCCGATCACCCGCTTGCCCGTGCGGTTGTCCGGAAGGCGGAGGAGCGGGGCACGAAACTCGTCACAGCCGACCAGTTCGATACATCCGCAGGCATGGGTGTTGCAGCACAGGTCTCCGGCAGGGAAGTTCTCATCGGGAACCGTTCGCTTCTTTCGGCAAAAGGGATAGTTATCCCCAAAAACGCAGAAGAGGCGCTGGTCCGGTTCGAGGAGAATGGGAAAACCGCAGTTCTCATTGCGTCCGGCGGACAGATGGCGGGAATTCTCGCAATCGCCGATCCCCTCAAGGATACCTCGAAAGCCGCCGTGGCAGCCCTGAAATCGATGGGGAAGAAGATTGTCATGATCACCGGGGACAACCGGCGCACCGCGGATGCCATCGCACGCCAGATCGGGATCGATACGGTCATTGCCGAGGTCCTGCCGCAGGACAAGGCGGTGGAGGTCAGAAAGCTCCAGGAGAAGAGAGAGATTGTTGCCTTTGTCGGCGATGGGATCAACGATGCACCGGCCCTTGCCCAGTCCGATGTCGGGATCGCGATCGGCGGCGGGACGGATGTTGCCATCGAGAGTGGGGATATCGTCCTGATACGGGATGACCTTCTCGATTCGGTCGCAGCGATCCAGCTCTCCAGAAAGGTCATGGGCCGGATCCGGGGCAATATCTTCTGGGCGTTTGCCTATAACGCCGCCCTGATCCCGGTCGCTGCCGGGGGGCTCTACCTCCCGCTTGGGATTACGTTCCGCCCGGAGTTTGCCGCTCTTGCAATGGCCTTGAGTTCGGTAACGGTGGTGAGCCTCTCGCTCCTGCTCAAGACGTATGTTCCTGAGGTAAAGAGAGGGATGCAGAACCGTGCTTTGCCGGGCGGCGCATGATCCGGGGAGCCCGGGAGCAGGGCGGAATTTCCCCCCCTCCCTCATCCGTTTTTCCTTAGTGCAGCCCGATCATCGCGCCGAATTTTGAATAGACCTCGCTGACGAGCTCCCCGGCTTTCGGGTTGGTCCAGTCGTGCATCCATTCGGAGACAAGGCACTCAACCGTAATGGGCGTAACCCCGGCCTGGAGCATCCGCCTGATCCCGTACGTGTGGGCATCCGGGGTTGAATCTCCGGCTGCGTCCATCAGACCGTACACCACGTATCCCTCCCGGAGGGCGTGGAGTGCGGTATAGGCAAAGCACATGCTTGTCCAGAGCCCGGAGATAACCATCTTCTTTCTCCCTGCCTTTTTCACCGCATTAAACGTCTTCTCATCCTCGAATGCGTCAAAGCTCGGGAGTTTCCGGGCGAACACTTCCTGGCCGGGGAAGATTTTTGTAATCTCCGGGAAGAATTCCCCGTTCGATTGCGGGTTGATGGTCGAGAGGACCACCGGGACCTTAAGGATGCCTGCCGCTTTTGCTGCGCAGTAAGCGGCCTTCCTGATGTACGTCTTGTCCCCTGATCCAATGCTCCGGATCATGGTGGGCTGGTAGTCCACGAGTACGAGCACGCTGTTCTTATCGGTGAGCAGCTCCAGTTTTCCGTCCTGTACAGTTACCATTTCAACTCCTGTATCCGATCGGGAGTTCCATGGCAGGAGTACTATAAAAACGTTGGTCGGGCTATTCCGGATCCAAATGGCTTCCGTCGCAGAGCGGCTTGTTGCAGGACCGCCCGCACCTGCACAGGGTCACCCGGTTCCGGGTCTCAAGGGTGGATCCGTCCGGGCACCCGACCGGGATCCTGCCCCTGACCCAGACCGGCCCGCGTTCCCCTTTCAGCGGGTTCCCGATAAGAGCGATCGAGGGTTCGAAGACCGGCTCGATAGGATCCCCGGTCTCCGCGTCCCACACAACGAGCCTGCCGGAAGGGCAGTTTCCTGCCTCCTCGATCGCAATCTTCCGTGCCTCATCGCTGTCCGACTGCCGGGCCAGGTTCCAGATGCCCCCGGACCGCTGACAAAACCGGGCGTGGACGCAGAGGGGTTTCTTGTCGGTCAGGGTGAGATTCGGCCCGACAATCTCTTCGATCTCTTCCCGGTACTGCTCGTTTACCGCGGTCAGGGCACCGTCAAAATGGATCTTCGCGTGCGTCCTGTCGCAGAATGGCCTGGTTGAGGAATGACCGCACCGGCAGAGTGCATACTCCTCTTTCCGGGGATAGCGCCGCACCTCTTTCCAGCCGATGGCATATCCTGCCTCATCGTGGGTGATCTCCAGCTCCACAAGAGGGACGGACCCGGTGACGTGAAGTGGGCCATTCTCACCTACGGTGACTTTCCTCTCGGAAACCCGTACCCCGGTTTCTTCCTGCTCTTCTGCCATGCATGCATTTCTCCGGTTCTTTCCCTGGTTTGTGGATACCATGTCCATCAAAGGATTTCAGGCTTTCCGGCTCCCGCCCGGCACGACCGCATGCGTTCCTGCGACTCACCGGAGCGTGAGGGGAAAACCCGGTGAAACCCTGTTCGTTTTTTATGAAAACAGGAGGAGCGCAATTACGGGAATGGTTGCAAGGCTGAGAACGGTTGAGAGGAAGACTCCCTGGGATGCAAGAGTCGCGTCGACCTTATACTCCTCAGAGAGCAGCACCGTATTTGCCGCAACCGGCATCGCGATGAGAAGGACAACACAACCGAGCAGGAGTTTGTCGTGGACAAATGGCGAGAGGATGACAAAGGCAAGGACCGGCAGGCCGATGAGCCGGAGCCCGGAGATGAGTGCAATCCTCCAGTCCCCGGAGAGCCGGGAGATCGGCAGGGTGGCAAGCATCGCGCCTACGACGAGCATCGCGAGCGGTGTGGTTGTCTGCCCGATCCAGTCGAGGGCGGTGTCGACCGGGAAGGGGATATTGTAGTCCACGAGGAAGAGGGCAAGGCCGATGATCGATGCTATGAGGCCCGGGGTGATGAGTAGCCTGGGGTTGAGTTTCCCGGGCCTGCCATGGGCGAGGAGGTACACCCCCATGCTGAAGGTGAGGAGGTTGAAGGGCAGGTTGAAGAGGATCACGTAGAAGAGTGAGCCCGGCCCGAGGATGGCTGCGGAGACGGGGATTCCCATAAACCCGACGTTCGGGAAGACCAGCATGAACTGGAAGACCCCCTTCTCGGCCCGGTTTGCGGGGATGAAATGACAGATGAGGAGGCTTATCCCGAGGGCTGCAAAGTAGTAGCCGAAGGCGAGGATGAGGGTGCTGTCCACGATCGCGATTGTCTGCTCCGTATGCGGTACCTGCATGGTGCTGATCGTGAGGGCCGGAAGCGCGATGTTGACAAGGATGTGGGAGATCCCGTGGACCCGCTCGCCGTTCAGGAACCCGTGCTTCCGCAGGAGATACCCGATACCGATGATCAGGAAGAGGAAGAGGATCGCGGAGAAGATGGCAGGGAAGTCCATGGGTGTCGGGTCTTTGGGTAATAAAGCAGGCTTTCCGGTTGGGGTTCCAGCAGAGTTTCCGGTAGTATCGTGGTGAAATTCCCCCCGTTAGACCGCAACCGGTCCGGGCCGGGTGGATACCGGAGTTCTCTGTTAGGTTTGACTGAATCGGGTTTAAAGATTAAGACCCTGGTGTTCCCGGGCGCAGAGGAAAAGAACCGGGTTTGCGGGGAAAAGACCGAGAAGCGAAAGGAAAAATCCCGGAAAACCAGGAGATTCCCGGTTTTTTTCAGAGATCGATCGTTTCGAGCCGGCTGCACGCTTCGACCAGCGTTTCGTCTTTCTTGGAGAAGGTGAACCGGAGCTTCGTCTCCCCGCCCTTGTGATAGAACGAACTTCCCGGGACTGCAGCGACACCGACCTTCTCAACAAGATACCGTGCGAACTCCGTATCTTTCATCCCGAAGCCACCAATGTCCGTGAAGATGTAATACGCTCCTTCGGGAAGCAAGCAGGAGAACCCGGCCTTCCGGAGGCCGTCGAAGAGGATCTTCCTCTTCCGGTCGTATTCGGTTGCAAGCCCGCGATAGTAGGATTCCGGCAGCGCGAGCCCCTCGGCACATGCCTGCTGGAGCGGTGCGGGCGCACCCACCGTTAAGAAATCGTGGATCTTCCGGATCCTTCCTGTCAGCTCCGCACCGGCAAGGGCGTACCCGACCCGCCACCCGGTGACGCTGTAGGTTTTTGAGAAACTCCCGAGGGTGATCGTCCGGTCGGCCATACCTTCGAGGGTTCCGATCGAGATGTGCTTTTTGCCATCGTAGAGGATGTGCTCGTAGATCTCGTCGGTGATCGCAATTGTGTTGTGCTCGATGCAGAGGTCCGCGATGAACCGGAGTTCTTCCTTTGAGAAGACCTTCCCGGTCGGGTTGTTAGGGGTGTTGAGGATGACCGCCCGGGTCTTTTTGTTGAACGCGGCCTTCCACTTCTCTTCATTGATGGAGAAGTCATCTTCCAGCGAGACGAACCGGGGGGCGGCCCCGGAGATCTGTGCGTCGGGACCGTAGTTTTCGTAGAAGGGTTCGGGGACGATAACCTCATCGCCCGGCCGGATGATGGCGAGCATCGAGGCCATCATCGCCTCGGTAGAACCACAGGTGACGGTGATCTCCGATTCGGGATTGAAGTCCATGCCGTTGAACTGCTTCACCCGGCGGGTGAGCGCCTCCCGGAGATCCTTTGCTCCCCAGGTGATGGCGTACTGGTTGTAGTCGGCGTTGACCGCCCGGCATGCGGCCTCTTTGAGCTCGGCAGGGCAGGGGAAGTCGGGGAAGCCCTGCGCGAGGTTGATCGCGTTGTGTTTCAGCGCGAGCCGGGTCATCTCCCGGATCACCGATTCGGTGAAACTGTCGGCAATGGACGGGTGGCGGGCGAAGAAGTTGTTAAGGGGGTGGTCAGGCAAGCCTGTATCCTTCTTTGCTTTTGTTTTTCCCGTGCCGGTCTGCATGGTCCGGATATTAGTTCGGGGACGGGAAAATTTTGTTGTCCGGCTGGCTGCCCACGGCAAGCAGTTTGCCTCCGGTGACGAGGCAGGAGATATTCCTGCACTGATTTTCCTTCGATGCGATGACAAAAAAAGGTGAAAAATTACCCGGCTCTCCTACCGGCTGGTTTGTTCAACCCGTACAGGCTCTGGCGTGCGTCCGTGAAATAATGGCGTTCGATGAGGACCTGTTCGTCCCTGAGCCGCTGGATGGCGTACCGCACCGTCCGGGACGGGAGGGAGGTCTCGCGGATGAGATCCTTCTGGGTCAGCTGCCCGCTCGTTTCCAGGACCTTGTACACGAGTTTTGCCGATGGCGGCAGGTGCCCGATCTTCCGTACGTTCTCACTTGCCGGTGTTACAACAAAGACGATCACTCATGGTGAATTACCGGATTAGTATGGGAATTCACAATTGTTAATGGTTGTGCTCTGCTGCTTAATGAAATGAAGAACATCTGGTGGCCCGGGAATTTTTGGTGGTCTGAATTTGCTCGGCTTGGAATTTTGGTGAACGGAATTTGGAGGGTCCATAATTTTTGATGGTCCAAATTTGCTGGGCTTGGAATTTTGGGGGAACGGAATTTGGCGGGTCCATAATTTTTCATGGTCTGAATTTGCAGAGCTCGTAATTTTGCGTGTACGAAATTTGGCGGGTCCGTAATTTTCGATGGTCTGAGTTTGCTGAGCTCATAATTTTGCATGAGTGGAATTTGGAGGGCCGGTAATTTTCAATGGTCTACATTTGATGAGCTCATAATTTTTGGCGAGTGAAATTTGGAGCACCGATAATTTTCCGGATAACTGCTCTGACGTGAAAGGTCGTTTTTGCGTACGCTTTTTTACAGAAAATCCGGAGGGTTCTAAATTTTTGATGGACTGAATTTACTGAGCTCGTAATTTTGCGTGTACGAAATTTGGCGGGTCTATTTTTTTTCCATGGTCGAAATTTGCTGAGCACCAGTACTTCTCTAAATTTACCTCCGTGAATTTTGGCAAGTCATCAATACTCTCAACCTCTGATCAACCAAACGGTCGAAGAACAGAAACAAATGAGACAAATTTGAGTTTTTTCCGAATCCCTTCCCAGACCAATAGCCGGAAGAAATCGAAACGGAACAAATCTTCAGCAACGGTTCTTGGTCCTCGTTGAACCTTAGAGAAGAACATCCATTGAAGAGAGACCCAGATATTTTTGAGAAGGAAAGAGATTATCGTCAGCAGGTACCGGATCACAACGTTTCTTGTGGATGTCCTTGCTTTCACGATATTCCGGATACGGTACGAAGACTCGATCGCAAACCGGTTCTTGTAGACCCGGTAGATCCGACGGGGTTTCCAGTTAATACCATACACGACGTAACCCAGGTTCACATTCCCGTATTTCTTATTCCTTCCCAGAAGGTACTGGACATCAATTGCCAGAGTAAGAGAAAGAGGTTCGCCAGTTCCCATCATCGTATACTGTGCATACCGGGAATGATTTCCCCGGAGTATTTTTCTTGAGTTCTTCGCCGTGTTTTCTCACCGGAACAATGTGCGGGATCTTTTCCTTCTGGAGAAATGAGAACACATCTTTTGAGTAAATCCCCGATCAAGACAGAGTACTTGGG